>NZ_JBXAIJ010000004.1:0-488710 GCF_058796095.1 Achromobacter sp. GW823-FHT04E03
GCTCGCGCCCACGATTGCGGTCCGGAGCGTTCGCTCCGGACCGCAATCGTTGCCCCGCGCAGCGCGAGTCCCCGACGTGGCAGGCGTCAAAAGAACGCCAACAACGCCATCCCTCTAATGCGACCCACCCAAGTAAGCCGCCACAACAGCCGGATCATGCTTCAACTTATCCGCACTCCCATGCACCGAGATCCGCCCGTTCTCCAACACATACCCATAATCCGCCACATTCAATGCAGCAGCAGCAAACTGCTCCACCAGCAGCATCGTCACCCCTTCATCCTTGAGCCGCGCAATGATCCGGAACACTTCTTCCACCAGGATCGGCGCCAGCCCCATTGAAGGCTCGTCCAGCAACACCAGTTCCGGATTCAGCATCACCGCTCTAGCCATGGCCAGCATCTGCTGTTCGCCGCCCGACAAGGTGCCGGCCAGCTGATCGCGCCGTTCCTTCAGGCGCGGAAACAGATCCATGGCCCGGCCCAGGTCGGACTGCACGTCGCCCTTGGGACGGCTGCCTGTCAGGCGCGGGAAAGCGCCCAGCAGCAGGTTGTCGGTGACCGACAGCGTTGGAAATACTCGCCGGCCCTCGGGCGAATGCGCCAGGCCCAGCCGCGCGATGCGGTGAGACTCCAGGCCGTCGATGCGCTTGCCGCTCAGCGTGACCTCGCCCGCGGTGGGGCGGATCATGCCGGACAGCGCCCGCATCGTGGTGGTCTTGCCGGCGCCGTTGGAGCCGATCAGCGTCACTACCTTGGCCTTAGGCACTTCCATGCTGATGCCGTGCAGCACCTTCACCTTGCCGTAGCCCGCTTCCAGATTCTTGATCGATAGCATCTTGTTGTCCCCTTGGCGTCAGGCGGGCGCGCCGCCCAGATACGCCTCGATGACCTTGGCGTTGCTTTGCACTTCGTTGGGCAGGCCCTCGGCGATCTTCTGGCCGAAGTCCAGCACCGACACGGTGTCGCACACCCCCATCACCACGTCCATGTGGTGTTCGATGAGGATCAGCGTGATGCCGTGGTCGCGCACCTTGCGGATGATGGCCAGCAGTTCGACGATGTCGGGCGCGGTCAGGCCGGCCGCGGGTTCGTCCAGCAGCAGGAGTTGCGGATCCAGGGCCAGCGCGCGGGCGATTTCCAGCAGGCGTTGCTTGCCGTAGGGCAGGTTGCGCGCTTCCTCGCTGGCCAGGGACTCCAGGCCCACGAATTCCAGCAGCGCCATGGCGCGGGCGCGGGCGCCCTGTTCCTCGCCTTTCCACTTGGACGTGCGCAGCGCGATGCCGGCCAGCCCAGTGGTGAAGGTGTGGTGCAGGCCGACCAGCACGTTTTCCAGCGCGGTCATTTCGCCGAAGAGCTGCACGTTCTGGAAGGTGCGCGCAATGCCGGTTTCAGCGATGTCGGCCGGCGTCATGCCGACCAGCGACTTGCCCGAGAATTCCACGGCGCCGGAAGTCGGCACGTAGATGCCCGTCAGCACGTTCATCATGGTGCTCTTGCCGGAGCCGTTGGGACCGATCAGGCCATGGATGGTGCCGCGCTTGACGGTCAGGTCGACCTGGTTCAGCGCCTTCAGGCCGCCGAACTGCATCAGCACGCCCTTGGCTGCCAGCAGCGTGTCGCCCTTGCCCTTGGCCGCATCGGGCACGGCGTCCTGGGCTTTCACCAAGTCCGACTTGACCGAGAGCGCGGCGCGGCGATTGGAGAAGAACAGGTTGCGCACGAAGCCCACGATGCCGTCGGGCAGGTAGTACACGACGAACAGGATCATGGCGCCGAAGATCGTCAGGCGCCAGTCGGTGACCGCTTCCAGCCAGTACGAGAACACCGCCAGCAGGATGGTGCCGACGACCGGCACGACGACGCGGCGCGGTTCGGTGCGGCCCTTGGATATTGCGATGGCGCTGCCGACGGTGACCAGGATGGCCACGGCCAGCGCGATCAGCCTGAAGGTCGAGATGTCATCCAGCATCTTGGGCAGCAGCACGATGATGGACGCGCCCAGCAGCGCGCCCGTGCGGCTCTTGCGCCCGCCCATGATGATGGCCAGCAGGAACAGGATGGTCAGTTCGAAGTTGTAGGTGTTGGGCGAGATGTACTGTTCGGAATACGAGTACAGCGCGCCGGCCAGGCCGGCGAAGCCGGCGCTGATGACGAAGGCGAACACCTTGTGCCGGTAGACCGACACGCCCATGCAGTCGGACGCGATGGGGCTGTCCCGCAGGGCCTCGAACGAGCGGCCCAGGTGCGACTTCAGGATGCGGTGCACCACGATCAGCGACAGCACCAGCAGCGCCGCGACCAGCCAGAAGTACTCGCTCTTGGTCAGCACATGTCCGGCGATGGCGGGCTTGGAGATCTTGATGCCCAGGGGGCCTTCGGTGAGGAAGGTCATCTCGTTGATCAGGATCTGGATGATGGTGCCAAACGCCAGCGTCACCATGGCCAGGTACGGCCCCGTGACGCGCAGCGCCGGCAGCGCCAGCACCGCGCCGAAGGCGGCCGCGATCAGGATGGCCGCGGGCAGGATCACCCAGATGGGCATCTGCAGATGGAAGAACAGCACGCCCGCCACATACGAGCCGATGCCGAACAGGCCGGCGTGGCCCAGCGACACCTGGCCGGTATAGCCCACCACGATATCGAGCCCGAACAGCAGGATCGAATAGATCATGATGGTTTCGATGAGGTGCAGGTAGTACGTGTTGGTCACGCCCAGCGGCACGGCGGCCAGGCAGGCCACGGCCACGATGGATAGCAAAAGGTGCAAGGGTTTCATCGCTTACACCTTCTTGATCGCGGTCTTGCCGAACAGGCCGGCGGGCTTGAAGGTCAGTACGAGCAGCAGCAACACCAATCCCGGCACGTCTTTGTACCCCGTCGAAAGATAGAAACCGGTGGTCGTTTCGGCGATCCCCAGGATCAGCCCGCCCACCACCACGCCCATGCCGCTGGACAGGCCGCCGATGATGGCGACCGCGAAGGCTTTGAGGCCCAGCACCGCGCCCATGGTGGCGCCGGTCAGGGTCAGGGGCGCGACCAGCACGCCCGCGAACGCGGCAGTCAGCGAGGACAGCGCGTAGGAAAAGGTGATCACCATGCCCGTGTTGATCCCCATCAGGCCAGCGGCGTCGCGGTCGTTGGACGTGGCGACGAAGGCCTTGCCGTAGATGGATTTGCGGTTGAAGACTTCCACCAGCAGCATCATCGCCAGGGCGCCGAACACCACCAGCAGCTCCATGGGCAGCACGTTGGCGCCCAGCACCTGGATGGGCGCTTCCGGCAGCGGCGAGGGGAAGCGCAGGTCGTCGCGGCCCCAGATGTTCTCGGCGACGTTCTTGAAGATGATGCCCAGCGCGATGGTGGCCATGATCCAGCCGAACTCCGAGCGGGTCTTGATGGCGGGCCTGACGCCCACGCGCTCGACCAGCGCGCCTTGCGCGAATCCGAAGATGCAGACGATGGGTATCATCACCCAGTAGTTCACGCCCAGGCCGACCAGTGTCAGGCCGACCAGTGCGCCCAGCATCAGGGCTTCGCCCTGGCCGAAGTTCAGGGTGCCCGACGTGGCGAACGTGAGCTGGTATCCGAACGCGATGACGGCATAGATCATGCCCAGCGCGATACCGCTATAGATGAGCTGTAGAAGAATCATGGTGTGTGTCGTGTAGCGCTGTGGTTCCGTCCCAACCCCCTTGGGCAGAACGCGGTTTTCAGGCGGCGGCAAGCCCGCGCCCTGGGCGACAGGGCGCGGCTGGCGGCGGCCGGGCAGCCGCCGCCGGGATGCGCTGCGGGACCTTAGTTGGCCTTGACGACGCGGCCGCCCTTGACCTCGCCGATGACCACTTCCTTGACGGTGATCGCGTCGTGGTTGTCTGCGCTGAAGGGCTTGTTGTAGGTCATGACCACGCCCTCGACGGGCGTCTGCAGGTTTTCGAGGGCCTCGCGGACCTTCGGGCCGTCGGTGGAGTTGGCCTGCTTGAAGGCCGCGGCCAGCAGATAGATGGAGTCATAGCCCTGGGCGGCCGACACCGGGGAATCGATGCGGTTGTTCTTGGGCTTGAACTTGGCCAGGTAGGCGTCGATGAAGGCCTTGCGCTTGGGCGTGTCCGGGTCCTGGATGAAGGTCTGCGGCATGCGCGCGCCTTCGCCGTTGGCGCCGGAGTTGTCGATGTAGTTGGCCATGGACAGGGTCCAGCTGCCGATGATCGGCACCTTCCAGCCCAGCTTGGTCATGCCGTTGGCGACCTGGGCCAGTTCGGGGCCGATGCCGTAGGTCAGCACGGCTTCGGCGCCGGCGGCCTTGGCCTTCAGCAGCTGGGCCGTCATGTCGACGTCCTTGATGTTGAACTTCTCCACGGCCACGGGCTTGATGCCCTTGGCGTCCAGGGCCTTTTCCAGGTCCTCGCGGCCGAGCTGGCCGTAGTTGGTGGAGTCGGCCAGGATCGCGACCTTCTTGAAGCCGCGGCGGGTCACCGCCTCTTCGACGATCATCGGGGCCTGGATGCTGTCATGCGCCGCGTTGCGGAACACGTAGTTGTTCGGGTATTCCGGCGCCTTGAACTGGTGCGTGATCACGCTGCCCGTGGCCACGTTGTTGAACACGGGGATCTTGGCGTCCTGGTAGAAGCGCTGGGAGGCCAGGGCCACGCCCGTGTTGATGTAGCCGACGGTGGCGGCGACCTGTTCCTTGTTGATCAGCTCTTGGGCGATCTGTACGCCGCGCTCGTTCTTGGCTTCGTCGTCGCGTTCGACGGCGACCAGCTGGCGTCCCATGACGCCGCCGTTCTTGTTGATTTCTTCAATGGCCAGGCGCACGCCGTCGCGCATGCTGACGCCCATGGAGGACGAGCCGCCGGTGTAGGGGCCGGCCACGCCGATCTTGATGGGGTCGGCGGCGTGGGACGCGGCCGTTGCGGCAAGTGCAAGGGTTCCTGCTAGCAGCTTCAAACGAAAATCCATTGATGTCTCCGTTGTAATTGGTAGAACTGCGTGGAAAACCGTGTGCCGGCGCCAGACGGCGAAAATCGTTGCTGCGGCGCTCTCCTGTGTGGCGTGTCGTGACTGTCTGCCTAATCACTTACGCGAAACTGACCCGGCGGGGTTTTTCCGCGTAAATACCTAGTACGGACGCACGAGGGTTCCTGTCATGCGCCATGGCGCTGCCTGCTGTGGGGAAGGGAATGGAAGGCGGCGTGCCGTGGCGGGCATGGGCGGGACATTGCATTGGCGGCATCCTAGCCAGCGCGGCGGCGGGCTGCGCGGAATTTCATTCCGCCCCGGCCTGGAAATTTATTCCTTACCGGCCCGCAGGCCTTGCGGCCATTGAGAAACCTGTTTGCACACGTCATCCAGCCATAGGGAAAACGCTTGGACCGCTCTGCCCGGCGGGCGCGAGGTTTCGGTGCACAGGTAATACTGGCATTCGCCGGGAATTTCGATGTCCAGGACGCGCACCAGCTTGCCCTCGTCCAGCCATTCGGCCGCCAGCGCGCGCCGCGTGAGCGCCAGGCCCTGGCCGGCGCGCGCGGCTGCCAACATGATGCCCAGGTCCACCAGCCACACCCCGCGCGCGGGCTCGGGCCAGTCCAGCCCGGCGGCGGCCAGCCAGGGCCGCCACGGTTCCATCGGGCAGCGCAGCAGTTGCGCCCGGGCCAGGTCGGCGGGCCGCTCGAAGGGGCCGTGCCGGTCGCGGTATTCGGGCGCGCAGACCGCGAACACCGGATCCGCCGTCAACTGGTGCGCGTTCAGGCCGGGATATTTGCCGCTGCCGAAGCGCACCCAGACGTCGGCATTGGGCGGCATGATGTCCAGGTAGGGGATGGACAGCATGATTTCCAGCTCCACCTCGGGATGCGCGGCGGTGAAGCCGGGCAGGGCGGGGATCAGCACCTGGCGGGCGAACGTGGGGGTGGAGACGACGCGCAGCGGTTCGAGCTTGGGTTCGCCGCGCTTGTGCAGGGAGGCGTCGGACAGCAGGTCCAGCGCGGTGCGGACCTGGTCCAGGTACTCGCGTCCGGCCGAGCTCAGCGTGGCGCCGCGGCTGCTGCGGATGAAGAGTGTGACGTCCAGCATGGCCTCGAGCGCGGCGATGCGCTTGCCGATGGCGCTGGCAGTGACGAAGAGTTCCTCGCTGGCGCGTTCGAAGGAGCCCAGGCGGGCGGCTGCCTCGAAGGCCTGGATGGCTGCCAGGGGGGGCAGGCGCACATCTTTGGAAGGGCTGGGACCGCGCATGATCGTCTGGCGGGCCGGTGTTGCGCCCGACGAAAGATTGGCTACCGGGCGATTATAAGGACGGCGGCGCCAGCCCTGCGCCGTAGCGCCGGAGCACCTGGGAGATTTCCACGCGATAGCCGTCCAGCCAGCGCGCTTGTGCGGCCTTGGCCTGCTGGTGCGCAGGGTGGCGGATGAGTTGTTCCAACGCTTCCAGCGATTCCCAGTAGTAGACGTTGGAGATCAGGCCGCGCGCGGCGTCTGCCCAGCTCTCTTCGCCCAGATAGCCCGGAATGGCGCGCGCGGCAGCGGCGATGGCTTGATCCAGGCGGTGAAAATCATCGTCGAACTGCTTGGTGGCGAAGATGAAGGTGGAGCTGTACATGTGGGACTCCGGACGCGGCGGGTGCGGCAAGCAGGAAAACCGGCCGCCGGGAGGTCCGGGCGGCCGATCGGGGGAACTGCTGGAAACGTAGCTTAAACGCGTCTACACGCCCTTCAGCGCCAGGCTGACCGCCAGCGCGGCCATGACCACGGCGATGATGCCGTCCAGCACGCGCCAGGCCGACGCGCTGGCGAAGAACGGGGCGAACAGGCGGGAGCCGATGCCGAGCACGGCGAGCCACAGCAGGCTGGCGGTGAAGGCGCCGGCGGCGAATGCCATGCGCGCTTCCTCGAAGCCGTGCGCCAGCGAGCCGACCACCACCATGTCGAGCCAGAAGTGCGGATTCAGCAACGAAAAGCCCAGCGCGCCCAGCATGGCGGCGCGGCGCGATGGCACCACGTCGCGGGCGGCGGCCAGGCCGCCGGTGGCGGTCCAGGCGCGGCGCGCAGATTGCAGTGCGTACCAGGACAGGAAGGCCACGCCGAACCACAGCACGGCGGTTGTCAGCCAGGGGAACCAGGCGGTGAGCGCCTGCAGGCCGGACACGCTGGCGAAGATGAAGACGGCGTCTATCAGCGCGCAGATGGCGACCACGCTCAAGAGGTGGGCGCGCATCAGCCCCTGTCGCAGGATGAACGCGCTTTGCGCGCCCACGACAGCGAAGAGGCCCAGCCCGGTGGCCGTACCGCTGGCCCAGGCAGTGAAGAAGAGGGGGGATGACAACGTGGCGAACATGACCTGCACCTGTGCTGCTACGCCTGTGGCGGCGTTTGGATGACAACGCGGGGCGCTATCGGCGCTCCGGTAATAAGGCATTTTCGCTTGCGGTGAATATGAAATAAAGCTAATTTTCCTTCACTATCTTAAGTAAATCTAATCTCATGAAAATCGATCACGGCAACCTGCGCGCCCTGGCCGCGGTGGTGCGGGAAGGCAGTTTCGAGCGGGCGGCGCTGTCGCTGAGCGTCACGCCATCCGCGGTGTCGCAACGGATCAAGGCGCTGGAGGACCGCATGGGCCGCCTGCTGGTCCAGCGCACCGTGCCGGCGGTAGCCACGGCGGACGGGCAGGTGCTGGTGCGGCTGGCCGAGCAGACGGCGTTGCTGGAGCATGACGCGCTCGACCGCCTGGGCGTGGCGGACGACGATGTGCCGTATGCCAGCATCCCCGTCGCGGTCAATCATGACAGCCTGGAGACCTGGTTCGTCGACGCGGCGGTGCAGTTCTCCGCGCGCACCCGCGCCACGCTGGACATGCAGTCCGAAGACCAGGACCACACCGCGGCGCTGCTGCGCAACGGTTCGGTGCTGGGCGCGGTGACCGCCCTGGCCGAGCCGGTCCAGGGCTGCCGCATCCATGCGCTGGGCAGCATGCGCTACGTGGCCACCTGCACGCCGGAATTCCACAAGCGCTACTTTTCGCTGGGCGTCAACGCCCAGACGCTGGCGCAGGCGCCGGTGCTGGTGTTCAACCGCAAGGACGCGCTGCAGGCGCGCTTCGCGCACAAGATCGCCGATCCCGCACCCTGGCAGCCGCCGGTCTGGTGGGTGCCGTCGACACGCGCGTTCGTGCAGGCCACGCTGGGCGGCCTGGGCTGGACCATGAATCCGCTGCCCTTGGTGCAGGAACACCTTGATGCAGGTCAGCTGATGCTGCTTCGAGGCCGCGCCTGGGAGGATGTACCGCTGTATTGGCAGCATTGGCGGGTAAACTCCGAAGCGATGGAAGCCCTGACGGATTCGGTCCTGTCAGCTGCCCGCAGCCTGGTCAGGCGGCGTTAACCCACTAGGAGAACAACCCATGAACATCCGCAAGTTCGCTGTCATTGCCGCACTGGGCCTGTGCACGGCCGGCTCGGCCTGGGCGAAGGACTACAAGGTTGGCCAGATCGAGGTCGACGACCTCTGGGTGCGTGCGTCGGCGCCTGGCCAGTCCAATGGCGCGGGGTATATGGACATCGATAACGACGCCAAGGCTGCTGACCGCCTGCTGTCGGTGTCGTCCGACGCGGCCGAGCGAGTCGAGCTGCACACGGTGCAGACGGAGAACGGAGTCTCGAAGATGCGTCAGGTGGAAGGCGGCATCGCGTTGCCGGCGGACACCGAGGTCAAGCTCAGCCCGGGCGGCTACCACGTCATGTTCATCAAGCTGAAGGCCCCGTTCGCCGAAGGCGGCACGGTCCCGGCCACGCTGAAGTTCGAAAAAGCCGGCGAAGTCGCCGTGCAATTCAAGGTCAAGCCGGCCTCGCACAACCCCGGCATGAACCACGGCAGCATGAACCACGGCACGATGAAGCATTAAGCGCGAGGCGCCGCCCGCGCCTGACGGCGCGGGTGTAGTCGCATGAAAGACTAAGCCGGCCCAGGGGCCGGCTCAGGCAGATCCTCGCTATTGGGGCAGGTCCGTCGTCAGACCAGAGGCAGACCCGCCCGCATCAAGCCGGTCTCCCCCAATCGGGGCCGCGCGGAGCCGGGCTCCGCCGGTCCGCTGCGGCGCCCCCCTGGGGGGGAAGCGCGCAGCGCTTCGGGGGGGGGATTAATACAAGCCTTGCTGACGCATCGCGTCAGCCACCTTCACGAAGCCGGCAATGTTGGCGCCATCCAGGTAGTTCACGTATTCGCGCTCGCTATGGCCGTGGCGCACGCAGTTCTCGTGGATGTCGCGCATGATGGCGTGCAGGCGCGCGTCGACTTCCTCGCGCGTCCAGGACAGGCGGGCCGAATTCTGGGCCATTTCCAGGCCGGACACGGCCACGCCGCCGGCGTTGCTGGCCTTGCCCGGGGCGTACAGCACGCGGGCGGCGATGAAGGCCTTGGCGGCTTCCAGCGTGGCCGGCATGTTGGCGCCTTCGGCGACGCACAGCACGCCGTTCTTGATCAGCGTTTGCGCATCGGCCAATTCCAGTTCGTTCTGGGTGGCGCAGGGCAGGGCCACGTCCACCGGCACGTGCCACGGACGCTTGCCGGACTCATAGGTCAGGCCGAATTGGCGGGCATAGGTGTCCAGGCGGCCGCGCAAGTCGTTCTTGATGTGCATCAGCGCCACCAGCTTCTCGTGCGTGAAGCCGGCTTCGTCCACCACGGTGCCGTTGGAGTCGGAAACGGTCACCACCTTGGCGCCGAGCGCCATGGCTTTTTCGATTGCGTACTGGGCGACGTTGCCCGAGCCCGACACGGACACGCGCAGGCCGTCGAAGGACTTGCCCACGCGCTTGAGCATTTCTTCAGCGAAGTACACGGTGCCGTAGCCGGTGGCTTCGGGGCGGATCAGGCTGCCGCCGAAGGTCAGGCCCTTGCCGGTGAACACGCTGGCGGTGGAGTTGGACAGCTTTTTCATCATGCCGGCCATGAAGCCGACTTCGCGCGCGCCCACGCCGATGTCGCCGGCCGGCACGTCAGTGTCCGGACCCAGGTGGCGGTACAGCTCGATCATCAGAGCCTGGCAGAAGCGCATGACTTCGGCGTCGGACTTGCCCTTGGGATCGAAGTCGGAGCCGCCCTTGCCGCCGCCCATGGGCAGCGTGGTGAGCGAGTTCTTCAGGGTCTGCTCGAAGGCCAGGAACTTCAGGATGGACAGGTTCACCGAGGGGTGAAAGCGCATGCCGCCCTTGAAGGGGCCGATGGCCGAGCTGTGCTGGATGCGGAAAGCGCGGTTGACCTGGGCCTGGCCGCGGTCATCGGTCCAGCACACGCGGAACTGGATCACGCGTTCCGGTTCCACCAGACGCTCGAGTACAGCATGCTCGGCGTAGTGGGGGTGCTTCTCGATGAAAGGCCAGAGACTCAGCATCACCTCCTGGACGGCTTGCATGAACTCAGGCTGCTGCGGGTCGCGCGCGGCGACGCCACGCAGGAAGTCGTCCAGACTCTGCACTTTCAACATGATCTCCTTGGGGGTGCTTCGAATAGGTGCGGACTGCGCCGGATTGGGGCGCGAAAATTCTTTTTGGTGCACGGCTGCACCTGTATGGTGCGGGAATTGTAGGGGCAAAATGTTGCCCTGCGCAAAGCCGAAAAATAGTGCCATCACCTTGATATCAAAGCACTTTTTCTTTTATTTTAATAGGGACGTATTGATGGCTGGATTTGGGTGGATGACGCGTTCATGAGGGGGATTTGAGCAGAAATGCTTGAATTCCCTAGGGAAATAAATATGTCCCCGTTTATTTTCACCAAGAAGTATTGCGCCCTTGCGACTTCCGCAGAGGAAAGGACCGCTGGTCTGAGGCATGTTTGGGCTGGCACGAAGGGTGTTGCCTGCTTAATGCGTCCCCGTTATTTATTTGAGCGAAATCATTCCCCGGGGGCAGGATTACAACTGCGCGGCAGCCAGCCCCGCGCCCAAGGCCATCAAGACCGCTCCCACCACCCGATCGGCCGCAAGCTGATGATCCAGCAGCAGCCGCCGCAGGAAAGGCGAGGACACCGACCACGCCACCACGCCGAACCAGATCCAGTGCGCCAGCGACATGAACAGGCCATAGCCGAACTGCCACGACAGCGGCGTGCCGGGCGACACGACCTGGGTATAGGTGCTGACCACGAACAGCGTGGTCTTGGGATTGAGCGCGTTGGTCAGAAAGCCGCTGTATAGCGCCTGCCAACCCGAGATCGGCGGGCGGGCCGACAAGTCGCGGCTGACCTGGGTGCGGTTGAAGAAAGTCTTCCAGCCCATGTAGACCAGGTAGCAGGCGCCCGCGAGTTTGATGCCCTGCAGCACGGGCTGCGCGTAATGCGCCAGCAGGCTGACACCGAACATCGTATAGAACACGTGCACCTGCACGCCCAGCGCGATGCCCAGCGCGCAGATCAGGCCGGTGCGGCGGCCGAACAGATAACTGTTGCGCGTGACCATGGCGAAGTCCGGCCCGGGGCTGATGACGGCAAGAATGGTGATGAGGGCGACGGCGATCAGTTCGGTCATGGCAATAGGGCGGCAGGTTGCGAAATGGAGCCGGCATTGTGGGACGCTGGCGCGCGCCGGAAAAACGATTTCTAATGCCGCTTATCCGTGAGAAAAAATCACCTTTCGCCATGAAACTGCCACCGCTCAATACGTTGCGGGTGTTCGATGCCGCGGCCCGTCATCAGGCTTTCGGCAAGGCGGCCGAAGCGTTGCACGTGACGCATGGCGCCGTCAGCCGGCAGATCCGGCTGCTCGAGGATGCGCTGGGCGTGGCGCTGTTCGAGCGCCGCAATCGAGCTGTTTTCCTGACCGATGCCGGCAGGCAGCTGTTCGAGGTGACGAGCGCGCTGTTCGAGCAGCTGACAACTGGCCTGGCCAAGCTGCGCCAGCCGGCGGCGGACGCGCCGCTGGTGCTGTCCTGCGAGCCCACCATCGCCATGATGTGGTTGATCCCGCGGCTGCCGGACTTCCAGCACGCCCATCCCGGCGTGCAGGTGCATCTGTACGCTGCGGGCGGACCGGTCGATTTCGGCGCCCAGGGTGTGGACGTAGCCCTGCGCCGCAATGACTTCGATTGGGACCCGGCCCTGTATGCCGAGCATGTCTGCGAGGAGTGGACGGGACCGGTGTGCCGGCCGGGATTGGCCGGCGCCGCGGACGCGGATCCGGCTGAAGCGGATTGGGGCGGGGCGCCAGCGCTCAGCAGCGCGACGCGTCCGCTAGCCTGGCGGCAATGGTCGCGGGCAGCGGGCATGAAACCCCCGCGCCGGACCGGGCCGGCCTACGAGCATTTCTATCTGAGTTTGCAGGCCGCCGCCGCCGGTTTGGGGGTGGCGATAGGTTCGGCGCTGATGGCGTGCGACGCCTTGCGCGACCGCCGGCTGCAGGCGCCTTGCGGCTTTGCCCGTGACGGTTCGGCCTATGTACTGCTGTCGCCGCGGTCTTGTTCAGAAGATCCGCGGGCGGCAGCGTTTCTGGAATGGTTGCGCCGGGAAGCCGCCGCAACGCTAGGGGAAGCGGCGGGTCAGAGCGTGGCGTCGTAGTCGATCGTCAGGGGAGCGTGGTCCGAGAAACGCTCGTCCTTGTAGATGGCCACATTGCGGGCGCGGGCGGCGATGCCCGGCGTGGCGATCTGGTAGTCGATGCGCCACCCCACGTTCTTGGCCCAGGCCTGGCCGCGGTTGCTCCACCAGGTGTATTGGTCCGGGCGGTCATCGATGGTGCGGAACACGTCGACGAAGCCGCGCTTGTCGAACACGTCGGTCAGCCAGGCGCGCTCTTGGGGCAGGAAGCCCGAGTTCTTCATGTTGCCCTTCCAGTTCTTCAGGTCGATTTCCTTGTGCGCGATGTTCCAGTCGCCGCAGATGATGAACTCGCGGCCGGTGGTCTTGTGTTCGTGCATCAGGGCGTCGATCCAGGGGCCGAAGCGGTCCAGGAAGCGGTACTTGGCCTGCTGGCGCTCGTCGCCGCTGGAGCCCGAGGGCAGGTAGGCGCTGATGACCGACAGGTTCTTCCAGTCAGCGCGGATGATGCGGCCTTCGGGATCGAATTCCTCGCATTCCAGGCCGGCGTTCACCCGCTCGGCCGCGTCGCGCAGATAGATGCCCACGCCGCTATAGCCCTTCTTCACGGCATGGTGGAAGTGGCCGGTATAGCCGGGCGGGTGGCGCAGGTCGTCGGTCAGGTCTTCGTCGGATATCTTGATTTCCTGAAGGCACAGCACGTCGGCGGCGTGCTTTTCCATCCAGGGTTGCAGGCCCTTGCGGAAGGCGGACCGGATACCGTTGAGATTGATCGACGTGATGCGCAGCAAAGCGAAACTCCTGTTGAGCGGCCGCCAGGGCCGGGGCAATGGCAGCAATTTAACCGACTCCGCGCCGCCGCCCGGGAATAGCCCCGACAGCGGATAAAATGCTGGCGTTTGCCATCTACCGGACCTTTACGCATGCCCGCCGCCCAATCTTCCGTCACCGCCCTGGATTTCGTCCGCTTCGCCCTGAACGAGGGCGTGCTGCGTTTCGGCAGCTTCAAGGTCAAATCGGGTCGGATCAGTCCCTATTTCTTCAATGCGGGCCTGTTCAATAGCGGACGCTCGGTCGGCAAGCTGGCGCAGTTCTACGCCCAGGCGCTGCTGGATTCGGGCGTGGAATTCGACATGCTGTTCGGTCCGGCCTACAAGGGCATCCCGCTGTCCACGGCTACCGCCGTGGCGCTGGCCGGCCACCCGGACATGAAGGGCGGCGACGTGCCTTTCGCGTACAACCGCAAGGAAGCCAAGGACCACGGCGAGGGCGGCACCCTGGTCGGCGCGCCGCTCAAGGGCAAAGTCGTCATCATTGACGACGTGATCACCGCGGGCACCTCGGTGCGCGAATCGGTCGAGATCATCCGCGCGGCCGGTGCCGAGCCTGCCGCCGTGCTGATCGCCATGGACCGCATGGAACGCGCGGGTCCGGACGACGCGCTGTCGGCGCATTCTGCCGTGCAGGACGTGGCCAAGACTTACGGCATGCCGGTGGTGTCGATTGCGTCGCTGGCGGACATTCTGGCCTTGCTGCAGGATGATGCGTCGTTCGCCGAACACCGTGAGGCGGTGTTGGCTTATCGGACGAAGTACGGGGTGAAGTAAACCTCGTCCTTGGCGAGTAGAAAGGGGCGGCCAGGTGCTGCCCTTTTTTTAACCGTAGCTTGCCGCTGGCTCGGCGACGCCGTGGGGTTGGCCAAAGACGGCAACACCGCTCGCCCGGGCGGCATCCGCCAGCTTGCGATCAAAGGTGGCCAGATAGCCGTTGGTTCTTTGGGCCAGTTCGAGATAGCTGGCATCGTAGACGGTCAAGCCGTGCGTTCGAGCCAGCAGATAGCTGCGGGCCACGCTGGAAGATGGGGCGGCCGGATCCGGAAGTATGGGCAGGCGTTCGAGTAGCTGTCTGAACGAGAACAGCTGACCCGCCGACGCCCGTTGGCTACGTTCGGCGCGCAACATGCCGTTCGCGACTTCCGTGTGCCAGATGAGGGGCACCGTGTTTTCAGATTCGTGGGCCGTTTCCAGCAGATGCCGGGCCATCAGCGCTTCGTGGGCGTCCGCGCGGTCGACCAGCCACGCCAGCGCAAGCGAGGCGTCCGGTATCAAGTGGATCGGATTCATTCCCGGCCCTCTTCGACCCAGGAACGGATGACTTCGTGGGGGACGGCCGGTGCTGGCTTGAAGCTTTTCATTGCCTCAAGCGCATCATGGGCATCCAGCGACGTGCTGGGTAGGACCGGGGTCAACCTGGCGCAGAACACGCCGTCCAGTGAAATGATGAAATGCTGGCCTTCGCGGACCGCCTGCAGGTGGTCGGAAAAGCTGTGCAGTAGTTCGCTGGTGCTGATTTCCAGGTAGTTCATGTCCAAGCCTCCGGGCAAAAGTCGACCGGATCATTCTTGGATAAACGAAGGGCCACGGCAATATGCCGCGGCCCTTCGTTTCGTCTGATACGTCAGGAATGCGCCCGTTGCCGGGGCGTCCTGCGCGGTCAGCTATCCAGCTTCTGCTTCAACAGATCATTCACCTGCTGCGGATTCGCCTTGCCGCGGGCGGCCTTCATGATCTGGCCCACCAGCGAATTGAACGCCTTCTGCTTGCCGGCCCGGTACTCTTCCACGATGGCCGGGTTGGCGGCCAGCACCTCGTCGATCATGGCGCCGATGGCGCCGGTGTCGCTGATCTGCTTGAGCCCGCGCGCCTCGATGATGGCGTCAGGCTGACCGCCGTTCTCGCCGGCCCACATGGCGCCGAAGACTTCGCGGGCGATCTTGTTGGAGATGGTGCCGTCGATGATGCGGCCGATCAGGGCGGCCAGCGCCGGCGCCTGGACCGGAGAGTCGGCGATGCTCTTTTCGTCCTTGTTCAGGGCGGCGGAGACTTCGCCCATGACCCAGTTGGCGGCCAGCTTGGCCTGGCCGGCCGGCAGCGCGTTCGCCACCGCCTGGAAGTAGGCGGCCAGGTCGCGGCTGACGGTCAGCTGGGCGGCGTCGTAGGCGGGCAGGCCGTACTCGGATTCGAAACGGGCGCGCTGGGCGGCCGGCAGTTCGGGCATGGCGGCGCGGACCTCGTCGACCCAGGCGCTGGAGATCACCAGCGTGGGCAGGTCGGGGTCGGGGAAGTAGCGGTAGTCGTGCGCGTCTTCCTTGCTGCGCATGCTGCGCGTTTCGTCGCGGTCGGCATCGTACAGACGGGTTTCCTGGACCACCGTGCCGCCATCCTCGATCAGCTCGATCTGGCGCCGCGCTTCATAGACGATGGCGCGTTCCAGGAAGCGGAACGAGTTGACGTTCTTGATCTCGGTGCGGGTGCCGAATTCCTTCTGGCCCACGGGACGCACGGACACGTTGGCGTCGCAGCGGAACGAACCTTCCTGCATGTTGCCGTCGCAAATGCCCAGCCACACGACCAGGCTGTGCAGGGCGCGGGCGTAGGCCACGGCCTCGGCGGCCGAGCGCATTTCGGGTTCCGTCACGATTTCCAGGAGCGGCGTGCCGGCGCGGTTCAGGTCGATGCCGCTGCCGGGGGCGCCGTTGGCCAGGCTGAAGTCGTCGTGCAGGGACTTGCCCGCGTCTTCTTCCAGGTGGGCGCGCGTCAGATTGACGGTTTTCTCTTCCTCGCCGACGAAGAAGGACAGCGAGCCGCCCACCACCACCGGCAGCTCGTATTGGCTGATCTGGTAGCCCTTGGGCAGGTCGGGGTAGAAGTAGTTCTTGCGCGCGAACACCGAGCGCGGCGCGATGGTGGCGCCCACGGCCAGACCGAAGCGGATGGCGCGTTCGGCGGCGCCGCGGTTCATGGCCGGCAGGCTGCCCGGCAGCGCCAGGTCGACCACGTTGGCGTGGGTGTTGGGCGCGGCGCCGAATTCGGTGCTGCTACCCGAAAAAATCTTGGAGTCCGTGGAAAGCTGGGTGTGCGTTTCCAGGCCGATGACGATTTCCCAGTTCATGTTCTCAGCCTTGCTGGACCGGGGCACGCGTGTGCCAGTCCGTCACTTGTTGGTAGCGGTCGGCGATGGCCAGCAGGCGGCCTTCGTCGAAATAGTTGCCGATGATCTGGAGACCCACCGGGCGCTGGTTGCCAGCGCCACCGAAGCCGCAGGGGATCGACATCGCAGGCAGGCCGGCCAGGCTCACGCCCAGCGTGTAGACGTCGGCCAGCCAGTCGGCCGTGGGATCGTCGCGGTTGTCGCCGATGTTCTTGGCCACCGTGGGCGTCACCGGCCCCATGATCACGTCGCATTGGTCGGCGTAGGCGCGCTGGAAGTCTTGCGCGATCATGCGGCGCAGGCGCTGCGCCTGCAGGTAGTAGGCGTCGTAGTAGCCGTGGGACAGCACGTAGGTGCCGATCAGGATGCGGCGCTTGACCTCGTCGCCGAAGCCTTCGGCGCGCGAGCGGCTGATCATTTCGTTCAGGTCGCCGTACTGGGCGGCGCGGTGGCCGTAGCGCACGCCGTCGTAGCGCGCGAGGTTGCTGGACGCTTCGGCGGGGGCGATGACGTAGTAGGCGGGAATGGCGAGTTCGGTGCGCGGCAGCGACACCGGCACGCGCACGGCGCCCAGGGCTTCGAACTGGACCAGCGCGGCCTCGACCGCGGCGGCCACGTCGGGCGCCAGGCCGGCGCCGAAGTACTCGGCGGGCACGCCGATGCGCAGGCCTTTCAACGGTTGGCTGCCGGCGGCGTCGAAACGGCCCTGGGCCGCCTCGAAGTCGCGCCGGACGCGGCCGGGCGCGTTGGCGGCGGCGTCGCATTTTTCCAGGCTGGTGGCGTCGCGCGGATCGAAGCCGCTGATGACGTCCAGCAGTTCGAGCAGGTCCCGGGCGCTTTCGGCCAGCGGGCCGGCCTGGTCCAGGCTGGAGCCGAAGGCCACCATGCCAAAGCGGGATACGGTGCCGTAGGTGGGCTTGATGCCGCTGACGCCGCACAGGGCGGCGGGCTGGCGCACCGAGCCGCCGGTGTCGGTGCCGGTGGCGGCCGCCACCAGGCGGGCGGCCACGGCGGCGGCCGAGCCGCCCGAGGAGCCGCCGGGCACGGCAGCGTGGTCCCAGGGGTTCTTGACCGCGCCGTAGGCGGAGTTCTCGTTGCCGGAACCCATGGCGAATTCGTCGCAGTTCAGCTTGCCGAGCGACACGGCTCCCGCTTCGCCCAGGCGTTCGACGACGGTGGCGTCGAACGGGCTGACGTAGCCTTCGAGCATCTTGCTGCCGGCGGTGGTGCGCCAGCCGCGGGTGACGAAGGCGTCCTTGTGGGCGATCGGGATGCCCGCCAGCGGGCCGGCCGAGCCGGACGCCAGCGCGGCGTCGGCGGCGCGGGCCTGGGCCAGCGTCAATTCGGCGTCAATATGTAAAAAGCAATTCAGGCCGCTGGCCGCTTCGGCGGCCGCCAGGCCGCTTTGGGCGAGCTCGACGGCGCTGATCTGGCGTTGCGCAAGGGCCGCGCGCAGGGCGGCGATCCCCTTGAATTGGGTGTGCAGAGCGGGTTTCGTCATGACTTAATCCAGGACCTTGGGAACCAGGAACAGGCCTTCCTGGGCGTCGGGGGCGTTGGCCAGCAGCTCCTCGCGGCGGGCCTCCGAGCTGGGTTCGGTCACGACATCTTCACGCAGACGCAGCACGATGTCCTCATGGGCGGACAGCGGGTGAGCCAGCGGTTCGACCCCCTGGGTATCGACGGACTGGAGCCGTTCGATCAGGTGGAGGATGCCGTTGAGTTCGGCCTGCGCGACGGTGCGCTGGTCGGGGGTCAGTTCGATTCTGGCCAGCCGGGCAATGCGGGCCACATCTGTGTCATTGAGCGCCATGGGGGATTGCAAATCGATAAGCGAAGGCCGAGGGGCGGGACAGGGCAGTATGCATATGCCGAACCCGTTACAAAGCTTGAATAGCCTGCATTTATGCGCTATTTCCGGGGAAATTATAAGTTATGATTCACGGTTTAATCGCCGTGATGACAGGCGGACCCGTTGTTTTACGGGCCCTACGCCCCGCGGCATGTACCTCATTCCCCCCAGAATTTAGCTGAGCTCCCATGTTCGGATTCCTGCGCAGTTATTTTTCCAGCGATATGGCGATCGACCTCGGTACCGCCAACACGCTGATCTACGTCCGCGGCAAGGGCATCGTGCTCGATGAACCGTCCGTGGTCGCAATCCGTCATGAAGGCGGTCCCCACGGCAAGAAGATCATTCAAGCCGTCGGCCATGAAGCCAAGCAGATGCTTGGCCGCGTTCCCGGCAATATAGAAGCCATCCGGCCCATGAAGGACGGCGTCATCGCCGACTTCACGGTCACCGAGCAGATGCTCAAGCAGTTCATCCGCATGGTGCACCCCCGCAACATGCTGGCGCCCAGCCCGCGCATCATCGTTTGCGTGCCCTGCGGCTCCACCCAGGTCGAACGCCGCGCCATCCGTGAATCGGCCCTGGGCGCGGGCGCGTCCCACGTCTTCCTGATCGAAGAACCCATGGCCGCGGCCATCGGCGCCGGCCTGGCCGTGTCCGACGCCAGCGGCTCCATGGTGGTCGACATCGGCGGCGGCACCACGGAAGTGGCGGTCATCTCGCTGGGAGGCATGGTCTACAAGGGCTCCGTGCGCGTGGGCGGCGACAAGTTCGACGAAGCCATCGTCAACTACATCCGCCGCAACTACGGCATGCTGATCGGCGAACCCACCGCCGAACTGATCAAGAAGGAAATCGGCTCGGCGTTCCCGGGATCCGAAGTCCGCGAGATCGAGGTCAAGGGCCGCAACCTGGCCGAAGGCGTGCCGCGCAGCTTCACGGTCTCGTCCAACGAGATCCTGGAATCGCTGACCGACCCGCTGAACCAGATCGTCTCGGCCGTGAAGATCGCGCTGGAACAGACCCCGCCCGAACTGGGCGCCGATATCACCGACAAGGGCATCGCCCTGACCGGCGGCGGCGCGCTGCTGCGCGACCTGGACCGCCTGCTGCAGGAAGAGACCGGCCTGCCCGTCGTGGTCGCGGACGATCCGCTGACCTGCGTCGTGCGCGGTTGCGGCGAGGCGCTGGAACACCTTGAGAAACTGGGCGCCATCTTCATCAACGACTAATTTTGCCCGCCAGCCCGGAGCCCCGCTTTTTCACGGCTCCGGCCGCTGCCGGAGCGACGGACGCGGGCGTCCGGGCTGATATTCATGCAACGACAAGGGACTCCTCCCCTATTCAGGCGCGGCCCACCTGCGGAGGTGCGGCTGGTCGTTCTGGTCGTCCTTGCGTTGGCCCTGATCGTCATGGATTCGCAATGGCGCATGCTGGAACCGGCGCGCCGCGCAATGTCCGTCGCGCTGTATCCCTTCCAACGCGCCGTCATGGCGCCGCGAGACCTCGTCCAGCAAGTGAACGAATGGGTCAACGCGGCCAATCTCATCCGTAGCGAAAACGAAGCCTTGCAGCGCCAGCGCATCGAGCTGGCCCAGGTGACCACGCATGGCGCCCAGCTGGCTGCCGAGAACTCGCAGTTGCGCCGGCTGCTCGGGGTGACCGATACCGTGGCGCAATCCGCGGTGGTGGTCGAGGTCATGTATGAACCCACCAACGCATTCACGCAGCGCCTGGTGTTCAACAAGGGCAGCAAGGCGGGGCTGGCCCCGGGCATGCCGGTGATCGACGAAGGCGGCGTGGTCGGGCAGATCGTGCGCGTCACGCCCATGACCGCCGAGGCGGCGCTGGTCACCGACGAACAGGTCTCCATCCCCGTGCAGCTGCTGCGCAACGGCCTGCGCCTGATTGCGTTCGGCGGCAACTCGCCCGGCAAGATGGAAGTTCGTTACCTTGCCGCCAACGCCGACATCAAGGAAGGCGATACCATCGTCACCAGCGGCGTCGGCGGGCTGTTCCCGGCAGGCCTGCCTGTGGCCAAGGTGACCTCGGTCGAACGCGACACCGCCTCCGGCTTCGCGCGCGCCGTATGCGAACCGCTGGCCCATCCCGAACGCTACCGCCACTTCCTGGTCTTGCAGGTCGATGTGGAGCGCGCCGAGTCCAACCGTCAGGAGGTCGATTCCGGTGGATCGGACTAATCAATCCTCGGGGCAGGCCGCGCGCCGCCTCGGCACCCCCAGCAACGTGCAGCCCGACCGGCTCTCCGGCCCGGCGCACGGCTTGTTCGTCTGGGCCACGGTGCTGGTGGCGTGGCTGGTGTCGCTGCTGCCCTGGCGCCTGTGGCAGGGCGCGCCCGACATCCTGCTGCTGATCATCGCCTTCTGGTGCGTGCATGAGCCGCGCCGCGTCGGCTTGTTCACCGCCTTCTTCTTTGGGCTGCTGATGGACGTGCACGACGCCGGCCTCTTGGGCGAGCACGCGCTGTCGTACACGCTGGTCGCCTACGGCGCGGTGGTGTTGCACCGCCGGCTGCAGCGCTTCGACCTCTGGAGCCAGGCCATGCACATGCTGCCTGTGTTCTTCATTGCCCGCTTCGTGACCCAGATCATCCATGCGTGGCTGGCCGGCAAATGGCCGGGTTGGGACTGGGGCATCAGCGTGCTCCTGACCACCGCCTTGTGGCCGCTGGCGGGCTGGGTTCTGCACTTGCCGCAGCGCGGTGTCGACGACGCTGAATCCTCCTCCGCCTGACGGCGGCGCCGCGTCATGTTCGAATTCAAGAAAACCGGCCAGCAGCAGAAGCAGCGTTTCCGCCTGCGCGCCTGGGTGGGCGGGCTGTTCGCGTTGGCCTGCTTCGGCGTGCTGATCGGCCGCTTCTGGTACCTGCAGGTCGACCGCTACGAGGGCCTGTCCGAGCGCGCCGACCGCAACCGCATCGCGGTCGTACCCATCCCGCCGCGACGCGGCGAGATCCTGGACCGCAACGGCGAGGTGCTGGCGCGCAACTACCGCACCTATACGCTGGAGGTCGTGCCGGCACAGGCAGGGAACCTCAGCGCGCTGTTCGAACGCCTGACCGAAGTCGTGTACATCAGCCCGGCCGACCAGCGCCGCTTCAAGCGCCGCGCCGCCGAGTCCAGCCGCTACGCCAGCCTGCAGCTGCGCAATAACCTCAACGAAACCGAAGCCGCCTGGTTCGCCGCGCATTCGTTCCAGTTCCCGGGCGTGGAGCTGCGCGCGCGCTGGGTGCGCGAGTATCCGCAGGGCGTGTCGGCGGCCCACGTGGTCGGCTACATCGGCCGCATCGCCGAAGGCGATATCGAAGAACTGGACCGCGCCGGCCAGCTGGGCAACTATCGCGGCACCGACGTCATCGGCAAGAAGGGCATCGAAAAGACCTGGGAGGAGCAGCTGCACGGCCGCACCGGCCTGGAAGAAGTCGAAGTCACCGCAGGCGGACGCCCCATGCGCACGCTGCGCCGGATCGACCCGGTGCCGGGCTCCGACATCATGCTGTCCATCGACCTGGGGCTGCAGAAGGTGGCCGAAGCCGCATTCGAGGGGCAGCGCGGGGCGCTGGTCGCCATCGACCCCGATACCGGCGAGGTACTGGCCTTTGTCTCGCAGCCTTCCTACGACCCGAACCTGTTCGTGGACGGCATCGACGTGGACAATTGGCGCATGCTGAACGAATCGCCGGACCATCCCCTCATCAACCGGCCGCTGTACGGCACCTATCCCATCGGTTCCACCTACAAGCCCTTTGTGGGCCTGGCCGCGCTGGAACTGGGCAAGCGCCGCGCCACCGATCGCATCTCCGACCCCGGCTATTACGAATTCGGCGGCCAGAAATTCCGCAACGCCGGCGGCGCGGCCTATGGCATGACCGACATGCACAAGGCGATCGTGGTGTCGTCCGACACCTATTTCTATTCGCTGGGTCCGGAAATCGGCGTGAACGCGCTGCATGATTTCGCCAAGCAGTTCGGCTTCGGCCAGATCACCGGCATCGACCTGGAAGGCGAAAAGCGCGGCGTGCTGCCTTCGACCGACTGGAAACGCTCGGCCTACAAGGACAAGGACCGCCAGCGCTGGTACGCGGGCGAAACGATTTCGGTGGCGGTGGGTCAGGGCTACAACGCATTCACGCTGTTGCAGCTGGCGCAGGGCACGTCCACCCTGGCCAACAACGGCCTGTACCGCCGCCCGCACCTGGTGCACGCGGTGCGCGATCCGCGCAGCGGCGTGGCCAAGGCCACCGAGTCCGCGCCCGACTACCGCATTCCCCTCAAGCAGGCCAATGTGGATGTGATCAAGAACGCCATGGCGGATGTGGTGCGCGCCGGTACGGCGCGGCGCGCGTTCGCCAATACAGCCTACCAGGCGGCCGGCAAGACCGGCACCGCGCAGGTGTTCAGCCTGCGCGGCGGCCATTACCGCGCCAGCGCCATCGACGAACGCCTGCGCGACCACGCCTTGTTCATGGGCTTTGCACCGCTTGAGCATCCGCGCATCGCGGTGGCGCTCATCGTCGAGAACGCCGGCTGGGGCGCGAGCGTCGCCGCTCCGGTCGCGCGCAAGGTGTTCGACTATTGGCTGGCCAAGGACCGTCAGGACAAGATCGTGCGGCCCGAGCGCGCCGACCCCCTGGCCTCGGTCGAGGAAATCGCTTCCGACGTGGTGCGCCGATAATGAAACGCCTGGGCCTTATCCTGCTACGTGTGTTCACGGCCTTCGATTGGCCGCTGCTGGCGATCCTGTTGATGTTCGCCGCGCTGGGCATGACGGTCATGCATTCCGCGGTGGGCGGCACGGACTGGCGCTTCGCCGAACAGTCGCGCAATTTCATCATCGCCTTCTTTGCCATGTGGACCATGGCCCTGATTCCGCCGAAGTGGCTGATGAAGCTGGCCTTGCCCTTCTACGTGGTGGGGGTGGTGCTGCTGCTGGGCGTGGAGTTCTTCGGCGAAACCAGCAAGGGCGCGACCCGCTGGCTGAACCTGGGCGTGACCCGCATCCAGCCTTCCGAGATGATGAAGATCGCCGTGCCCATGATGCTGGCCTGGTACTTCCAGCGCCACGAAGGCGCTGTTCGCATCCGCGACTTCCTGGCCGCCGCCGCCATGCTGGCCGCGCCTTTCGCCCTGATCGTGCTGCAGCCCGACCTGGGGACGGCGCTGCTGGTGTTTGGCGCCGGTTTCTTCGTGATCTATTTCGCTGGCCTGTCGTTCAAGCTGCTGGTGCCGGTCATGCTGGCGGGCATCATCGGCATAGGCACGCTGATCTACTACGAAGACCAGTTATGCGAGCCCGACGTGGACTGGGTGGTGCTGCACGACTACCAGAAGCACCGGGTGTGCACGCTGCTCAACCCCAGTTCCGATCCGCTGGGCAAGGGCTTCCATACGATCCAGTCGATGATCGCGGTGGGCTCGGGCGGGGTGTACGGCAAGGGCTACATGAAGGGCACGCAGACGCACCTGGACTTCATCCCCGAACGCACCACCGACTTCATCTTCGCGGTGTACGCGGAAGAATTCGGACTCTACGGCGGCATCGCCATGCTGGTGCTGTATGGGCTGATGATGGCGCGAGGACTGACGATCGCGTCACGGGCATCGTCGCAGTTCGGCAGGTTGCTGGTCGGGGCGCTGACGATGATGCTGTTCATCTATGTATTCGTGAACGTGGGGATGGTGACGGGGATTCTGCCTGTGGTGGGGGTGCCGTTGCCGTTCATGAGCTATGGGGGGACGGCTTTGTTCACCATGGGGATTGCGTTTGGGATCATGATGAGTGTTAGTCGGCATCGGTCGGTTAAGACTTGATCTTTTTGGCGGCTGCGCGTTCTTCGTAGGTCGCCCGTAGGCGCGGGCGGCGTGGCGGCTCGCGCCCACGATTGCGGTCCGGAGCGTTCGCTCCGGACTTCCCCATCCTCATCCTCGTCACCGCCTGCGGCGGTTCCTTCGGATTCCGTCGGGCGCATCGAGGTTGCGAGCCGCCACGCCGCCCACGCCTACGGGCTACGTACGTCTTGGGTCGCTGCGCTGCTAGATCCGTGATCGGTGACGAGTCTTGCGTTGCCCGTAGCTTACGGCCGCGCGGGCGGCCGTAAGCTACATACGTGGTTTTGGGCGTCGTGGCGATGGTCGCTTGCGCGTTTGCGGAGCGTGGTTTGCTAGTGGCCGCTCATCATTGGGGTGGGGCGGTGATGGGTGGTGCGCGGCAGGCAGCGGCTTGCGCTTGAGGATTTTCTCGCGCGCACCACCCATCCGGCACCGTGGCTTAGCGGTCGGTGATGATCAACGGCCTGGTGACGTTCGGTGATGAGCAGCACCCTTGAGGCGTTAACGCTGATGGGTGTCTCACACGCGCGCAGCGTCATCCTCAACCGTAAGACATCGCGGAAGCCTCGGAAGGCCGCCCGGGCGGCCGGCCCGAGGCGAGCCCCGCAAGATCCACCGCCATACCCCACCCGTTGCTAGAAAGCCAAGCACACCGCTCGCCCCAGCTGAGGCCGAATTGCAGTTGAACGAGCCCGTCGCATCGGCGGCCCGCCATGCGCGGGGCGTCGATAAGCCCGACGGAATCCGAAGGAACCGCCGCAGGCGGTGACGAGGATGAGGATGGGGCAGTCCGGAGCGAAGGCTCCGGACCGCAATCGTTGCCCCGCGCATGGCGGGCCGCCGATGCGACGGGCGTCTTAAGAACCTACAACGCCCGTCGGCAAACAGAACATCAAGCAGGCAACGCCTCAGGCACCCCAAGGTCGACGGCCAGTTTGGTAAGCCCATCCCAGATCCGGCTATCAAACGTCAGCGTATCCTCGTTAAGCGCCCGGTTGCGAGCTTCGTACTCGCCCGGATACTGCACGCCTTCGACGCCCGGTTGCGGCTTGCAGGCGTGCAGGTAGTCGATGAACGCACCCACCTCCATCGACCGCCAATCCGTATTGAAGTCCACCTGCGGATCCAGCAGTAGCGCGAACATGTTGTTCGTGGCCACGCCGGTGCGTGGATGCTGCGGCTGGATCGTGCCGCCGCCAGACAGCACGCCGGCCAACAGTTCGGCCACCAGACCCAGGGCATAGCCCTTGTGGCCGCCGAACGGCAGCAGCGCGCCGGGCGGGTCGGTGAACAGCGCGTTGGGATCCGTGGTCGGATTGCCCTGGGCGTCGATCAGCGAGCCCGCGGGCGCTTCCTCGCCCTTGGCGGCCAGCACCCGCGCCTTGTTGACGGCGATCGAGCTGGTGGCCATGTCCACCAGGAACGGCGGACGGCCGCCCGGCAGCGGGCCGGCGAAGCACAGCGGGTTGGTGGTCAGGCAGGCCTGCGCGCCGCCGAAAGGCGCCACGGTCGGCGAGCGGTTGATCACGTTGGTGAAAGCCAGCAGGATCAGGCCCTTGGCCGCCACCATTTCCCCGTAGTGGCCCATGCGGCCCAGGTGATGGCTGTGACGCAGGGTCAGGATGCACTGGCCGTGCTCCTGCGTGCGCTCGATGGCCTTCTCGATGACGACCTTGCCGACATACTGGCCCAGCCCGTGGTGGCCGTCGTAGGCCAGCATTGCGCCGCGGTCGTTGACCAGTTCGGGCCGGCCGTCGGCCTGGGCCAGGCCCTCGGACAGCACGCGCCGGTAGTTCGTCAGGATGGACAGGCCGTGGCTGGTGTAGCCCACCCGGTCGGACTCGACCAGGTGCTCGGCCACGTCGCGGGCGATGTCCTCGGGCACGCCTTGGGCCATCAGCACACGGCGGCCGTATTCATTGGCTTGGGCGATCGAAATCTTCATGACGCGCCCTCCTTACAGCCAGCCCAGCCAGCGCCAGTAGGTCATGCCCATCAGCAGCATCAGCAGGTAGCCGACGATGGTGACGATGATGCCGACCTTGGCGAACTGCTTGGCGTTGAAGGTCTCCGTTCCCAGGCACACCATGTTCTGCGGCGCGTTGATGGGCAGGATGAAACCGTAGCTGACGACAAAGCCCAGCAGCATGGTCATGCCCAGGCGGCTGAATTCGCCCGGCAACGTGGCCAGCACCGAGATCAGGATCGGCAGCATGGCCGAGGTCAGCGCGGTGGCGCTGGCGAAACCCAGGTGGATGACAATGAGGAAGGCGGCCAGGATCGCGAAGATCGCCAGCGGTCCGAGGTGGTCCAGTCCGGTGTGCGCCACGACCTGGTTGCCCAGCCATTGGCCAGCCTGGGTCGTCAGCAGGGCGGTGCCCAGGCTGATACCGACGCCGAACACGATCACGGTGCCCCATGGGATGCGCGATTGCACGTCTTTCCACGTCATCACGCCAAAGCGCGGCAGCAGCAGCAGGACCAGGCCGAAGTAGGTGGTGGAAGTGGTGTCGAACTTGTGCAGCTTGCCTTCGGTCGACCAGAACAGCAGCAGCATCAGCGACACGGCCATCAGGCGTTTTTGCGCGCCGGTCATGGGGCCCAGTTCAAGCAGCGACTTCTCGACGGCTTCCTTGCCTCCCGCGATGCTGTCGCTTTCCGGCGGCAGCAGCTTGAGCACGATGATGATCAGCACGGCCGACATGATCAGCGACCAGGGGGCGCCAGCGATCAGCCAGTCCGACCATGCCACGCGTTCGCCCAGCATCTTTTCCATGAAGCCGACGGTCAGCAGGTTCTGCGCGGCGGCGGTCTGGATGCCGACGTTCCAGATGCTGGTGGCCTGCGCCACGATGATCATGATGCCGGCGGCGATGTTGGAACGCTTGTCCACGCCGAAGGCTGCGATGACGCCCATCATGATGGGCACCACGGCCGCGCTGCGCGCGGTGGCGCTGGGCACCACGAGGCTCAGCACGATGGTCACGGCGATACATCCGATCAGGATGCGGCGCGTGCTGGTGCCCACCTTGGCCAGCGTCACCAGGGCGATGCGCCGGTCCAGCCCGGTGAAGGTCATGGCGGCCGCAATGAACAAGGCGCCGGTGACCAGCGCCAGCGCCGAGTTCGCGAAGCCGGTCAGCGCCATGCTGATCGCGGCCGAGGTGCCATAAACCACTTGCGGGTCTTTGATTGTCGGAGCCGTGCCCAGCAGGAAGGCCATCAGCGTCGTGATCATGATCGCGCTGGCTTCGTAGGACACGGCTTCGGTAATCCAGACCACCACTGCGAATGCCAGGATGGCGAGCATCCGGTGACCCGCGACGGGCAGGTCGGCGGGCAAAGGCATCATCAGCACGCCGATCATCACTAGGACGCCGGCGATGAGTCCGATTGGAATTTTGGTTTTCTTTGGGGCTTGCGAGGCAGGGACGGCGGCTTGCGCGGTCATATCCATCTCCGGTTGAGGTCAAACTGCCGACACACCGCCCCGCGAGCAACGGGATAGGTCAAATCGGTGTGTCGACGCTACAGCATGATCGTGACGGCATTGCGGAAAACCCGTATTGATACTGATCAAGCCTGTGGAGATTTGGGCTTGTGGAAAACCTCTGACGGGCATTATGCTCGTCGCCCCGCGCCGCCGGCAAGCGGAGATTGTTGCATGGAACAATGCAAATGGGCAGAAATAGAGACGGATGGAAAATTAATTAGATCGTTTCACGATACTAATTCGCGCCAGGGCCGGCAGGCAGTCCCGGCCGCTCAGCCCAGCGCCAGGCGCAGCTGCTCGTCCAGATGCAGCGTGGGCGCGATACGCCAGCCGCTTTGCGCGTAACGTAGCCAGCGGCCCAGCACCAGATGCGTCAGCAGGCTGGCATGCGCCGCGACATTGGCCTGCGGCGGCAGGCCGCCATCGGTGACCGCGATGCGCAGCGATTGCTTCAACGACGCCTCGATGCGGTCGTTGATGTGGTTGATGCGTTCCTGCAGGCGGTTGTCTTCCGTGACCAGCGCATCGCCGGTCAGCACGCGCGTCATGCCCTTGTTGCGTTCCGAGAAGGTCAGCAGCATGGAGACGGTCTGGTGGGCCTGGGTCAGGCCTTGGGGCTCGGCGATGGCGATCTGGTTCACCAGCGTGAAGATGCTGGTTTCGATGAATTCGATCAGCCCTTCGAACATCTGCGCCTTGCTGGCGAAGTGCCGGTACAACGCGGCTTCAGAGACTTCCAGGCGCGCGGCGAGGGCCGCCGTGGTGATGCGGGAGGCGTGCGGCTGCTCCAGCATCTCGGCCAGGGTTTGCAGAATCTGGGTCTTGCGCTCGCCGGGTTTGCTCGCCATGGAAGGGTCTGCTCTCGCGCAGGCTTGACGGTGAAGGGGAGGGGAGGAGCGCGCCGCTATCCCCGCAAGGGGCGTCGGCGTAACAGCAAATCACTGACGGAGTTTACCCGCAAGTCGACATAGGCCGGCCGCTGCGAACGGCCGCGGGCGAACGGCGTGCCGGGGTGATACACGTGCACCGTGCGCAGCCCTGCCTGGCGCGCGCCGCGCAGATTGGCCAAGGTGTCTTCCACCAGCACCGCGTTGCGCGCCTGCACGCCTTCGCGGGCCAGCACGTGGCGCAGCAGAGTGGGCGAAGGCTTGGGCCGGAACTCGCCGTGCAGCCGCATGTGCTCGATGGCCCAGAGGCTGTCGAACTGGCGCAGGATGCCCAGGCGCGCGAGCACCGCACGCGCATAGTGCAGCGGCGCGTTGGTCAGCAGCACCTTGCGGCCCGGCAGTCGGCTCAGCTTGTAGGCCAGCGCCTTTTCCGCGCGCACCAGGGGGCCGACGTCGAAGTCATGGCTGCGGTGCAGGAAATCATGGGGGTCCACGCCGTGATGGCGCACCATGCCTATCATGGTGGCGCCGTAGCGTTTCCAGTACTGCGAGCGCAGGTGGTTGGCAGTGTCGATGTCGACGTTCAGCGCCTCGACCACGGCCATGGTCATGCCGTGGTCGATCTTCGGGAAGATGGCGTGCGAGGTGTCGTGGAGCGTGTTGTCCAGGTCGAACAGCCACAGGCGTTCGGAATCGCCCGTGGCCGCGCGGCGCGAGCGGCGCACGCGCACCGCCGGCCGCAACAGGTAACGCTGTGCCCGCATCAGTGCGAGCTGATCATCGTGCCCACGCCCTGGTCGGTCAGGATTTCCAGCAGCAGGCAGTGCGGCACGCGGCCGTCGACGATGTGCACGGAGTTCACGCCGTTCTTGGCGGCGTCCAGCGCGGACGAGATCTTGGGCAGCATGCCGCCGGAGATCGTGCCGTCGGCGAAAAGTTCGTCGATGGTCTGGGCCGACAGGCTGCGCAAGAGCTTGCCGCCCTTGTCCAGCACCCCCGGGGTGTTGGTCAGCATCAGCAGCTTTTCAGCGCCCAGCACTTCCGCCATCTTGCCGGCGACGACGTCGGCGTTGATGTTGTAGGCCGTGCCGTCCTCGCCATAGCCGATGGGCGAGATGACGGGGATGAACTGGTCGTCCTGCAGCGCCTTGACCACGGCCGGCTCGACCATGGTGATGTCGCCGACGAAACCGATGTCGATGGGTTCGGACGGATTGTCCTTGTTGGCCATCAGCTTCTTCTGGGCCTGGATCAGTCCGCCGTCCTTGCCGGTCAGGCCCACGGCCTTGCCGCCGACCTCGTTGATCATCATGACGATGTCCTGCTGGACCTGGCCGCCCAGCACCCATTCGACCACTTCCATGGTTTCGGCGTCGGTGACGCGCATGCCCTGGATGAAGGTGCCTTGCTTGCCGATGCGGCGCAGCGCGTCGTCGATCTGCGGACCGCCGCCGTGCACCACCACCGGATTCAGACCCACCAGCTTCAGCAGCACGACATCATGCGCGAAGCTGCGCTGCAGACGCTCTTCCGTCATGGCGTTGCCGCCGTACTTGACCACGATGGTCTTGCCGTGAAATCGTCGGATATACGGCAGTGCTTCAGACAGCACAGCGGCTTTGACAGCAGGAGACGAAACGGCAGCAGGGTCGGGGGTGTCGGTCATGGCAGCTAAGTCGGCAAATATACGTATGAGTGGTTAGAAAAAATGCCTGCACAAAAACGCGTTCGGGACGCGGTAGCGCAAGCATACGACGGATTGTAGTACCCACAGGTTTCTTATGCTTTAAACCCATGTTCATATGCCCGACAAATAACCGGCATTCAGGTAAATTGGGGGCGATTTCGCAACGGCCGGCCCCGCAAAAGGGGGCCGGGCCACACCGGCAGGGGCATCGGCCCCGATTTTTTACCCATAAAAGAGGCAACACATGCGTTTGAACTTTGTCCGGTCCGCTCTGGCGGCGTCGGTGTTCCTGGTGGCGGCGAACGCCGCCCATGCCGAAAAAGTGGTGGTGGGCGCGACCCAGGTCCCCCATGCCGAGATCCTGGAAGTGGTGAAGCCGCAACTGGCCAAGGAAGGCGTGGAGCTCGACATCAAGGTGTTCAGCGACTACGTGCAGCCCAACCTGCAACTGGCGGATAAGCAGCTGGATGCCAACTTCTTCCAGCACAAGCCCTATCTGGATTCCTTCAACAAGGACCGCAAGGCCACGCTGGTGCCGGTGGCGCTGGTGCACGTCGAGCCCTTCGGCGGCTATTCCAAGAAGATCAAGAGCCTGTCCGAGCTCAAGGACGGCGCGACCGTCGCGATCCCGAACGATCCCTCCAACGGCGGCCGCGCGCTGGTGCTGCTGCAGAAGCAGGGCGTGATCAAGCTGAAGGATCCGTCCAACATCCTGGCGACGGCCGCGGACGTGGTCGAGAACCCCAAGAAGCTGAAGTTCCGCGAACTGGAAGCCGCCATGCTGCCGCGCTCGCTGGACGACGTGGACCTGGCGCTGATCAACACCAACTACGCGCTGGAGGCCGGCCTGGTCCCGACCAAGGACGCCCTCTTCATCGAAGGCTCGGATTCGCCCTACGCCAACATCCTGGTGACCCGCGCGGACAACAAGGACGCGCCCGGCATCAAGAAGCTGGTGCAGGCCCTGCACACGCCCGAGGTGAAGAAGTTCATCCAGGACAAGTACAAGGGCGCCGTGGTTCCGGCGTTCTGATTCCGGCCCGCCGTGGCCTGATCTGGAAACCGCCCATCGGGCGGTTTTTCTTTTGGGCGCCGTCGCGAAGGGGCCGGTTGCCGGGCGAAAAAAAAACCGCCCTGTCGGGGCGGTCCTTTGTGGGGCTGCGGCGCTCAGCCCGCCGCAAGGGCCTTTTCCACGGTGGCATGGAATTCCGCCACGTCGTATTCGCCCAGGTAGCGCTTGATGATGCGGCCTTGCTTGTCGATCAGGAAGGCCGTGGGCGTGAGGCGAATGTCGCCGAAGGCCCGGGCAATGTCGCCCTTGGTGTCCAGGGCCACCGGGAAGGGCAGCTTGCGCGTTTCGGCGAAGTTCAGCACGAAGTTGGGCGGGTCGTAGTTCATGGCGACCGCGACCGCCTGGTAGCCCTTGGCGGCGTACTCGTTGTAGGCCGAGATGGTTTCCGGCATCTGCTTCACACAGGTCACGCAGCTGGTGGCCCAGAACTTGACCAGCACGACCTTGCCGCGCAGATCCTGCATCGAGAAGGTCTTGCCTTCCAGCGTGGTGAAGGTGACGTCGGGCGCGGTCTGGGCGGGGCGCATGACGAACCAGGCGCCGATGCCGACCGCCACCAGGACGGCCAACGCGATGATGGCTTTCTTCATTTGATGGGCATGGCCTCTACGCCGCTGCTGGTGCCGGCCGCGTTATCGCTGCTTGCGCCGGCGCCGCTTTCGATGGGCGCTTTGGTTTCCGTGGAAGTGTTGGACTTGGAACCGGTATTCGACAGCCGGATGGCTTCCTCGCGGCTGATCGTCTCGAACAGTTTAACCACCTTGGCCACGCCGCCGACGTCGGCGGTGGCGTTGGCGGCATATTCGCCTTCGGCCTGCGTCACCTTGCCCATCAGGTAGACCACGCTGTGGTCGGTGGTGACCGCGATGGTGCCGGACGGCACGTACTTGGTGTTGAGCAGGGCGGTCTTGACCTTGGAGGTCAGCCAGGTGTCGTTGGAGCGCGTGCCGAACGAGGCGATGGGGCCGACGTTCAACTGGTTGATGACCTGTTTGACGTTTTCCACGCCCTGGGCGATGGTGGTGGCCTGGTTCTTGGCTTCTTCGGTGGGCACGTCACCGGTCAGCAGCAGGTGGCCGCCGTAGGCCATGGCATTGACGCGGGCGGTGTCGCCCAGCTTCTGCGAGATCTGGCTCTGCGCCTTGAACGCCATGTTCTGGTCTTCGAGCTGGATGCCGGAGGTGCGGCGGTCCGTCACGACGACCGCGGTGGTGGCGGCCGCGCCGCCCACGATCAGGGGCGCGCAGGCCGACAGCGAGAGCGCGGCGGTGGAGAGCGCCGCGGCGAGCATCAACGGGCGGACTGCGGTACGGACGTCAGAAATCATTCGGTGTCTCCAAGCAGAAGAGCGTCAATGCCGTCGCACAGCGCGTGCAGCAGCAGAATATGGACTTCCTGGATGCGCATCGTGCGATCGCTGGGAACACATAGATGGACGTCCATCGGCGTAATGAGTTCCCCCATCACGCCACCGCCCTTGCCGGTCAGGGCAAGCACGTGCATTTCGCGGGCGCTGGCGGCTTCCATGGCGCGCACCACGTTGGGGGAATTGCCGCTGGTGGATATGGCTACCAGCACGTCGCCGGCCTGGCCGAAGGCGTTGACCTGGCGTTCGAAGATCTCGTCGAAGCCGTAATCGTTGCCCACCGCGGTGAGGATCGAGGTGTCGGTGTTGAGGGCGATGCCGGCCAGGGGCAGGCGTTCGCGTTCAAAGCGGCCCACCAGTTCGGCGATGAAATGTTGCGCATCGGCGGCCGAGCCGCCATTGCCGCAAGCCAGAATCTTGCCGTTGTTTGCCAGGGCGCCGAACAGCACGTCCACCGCCACTGCCAGCGGCTCGGCCAGGACGTTCATGCTTTGTTCGCACGCAGCCATGGCGTCGCGAAAGTGCGACGTCATACGAGAGGTCATATCCATGGGCGCGATTATCTCACGGGGCCGAGGCGTGGTTCTGTCCAGGCGTAACGACTGTTAGGCAGGTCGTTACCGGGGGAGGGGCGGACTTCAGGCCTGCCAGAATGCGCCGCGCAGCCACTGGGGATCGCCGGCGTCGAAGACGACCGCGTCAAAGCGCGCCGCCGGCAGTCTGCCGCGCCAGTGGCGCCGGGCCAGCTCCGGCAGCCAGTGGGCCGCGGCGCGGGCCAGCCGGGCCTGCTTGTCCGGCCCGATGCTGGCCGCGGCGCCACCGTAGCGGCTGGGCCCACGCGATCGGACCTCGACGAACACCAGCGTGTCGCCGTCGCGCATGGCCAGGTCGATCTCGCCGGCGCGGGTCTGCAGATTGCGCGCCAGCAGGACCAGGCCGCGCGACTGCAGCAGGCGCAAGGCGGCGTCCTCGTGGTGGTCGCCCTTGCGTTGGGCGGGCGAGCGCCGCGGCGGCGGACGATCCGGGGGCGCTGCGCGGGTGGAACGGCGCCGGCGCCTGGCGGCGCGGCGGCGGGCCGCCAGGGCCAGTTCGCAGGCCAGTCGCAAGGTGTCGTCCGTCATGGGCGCTCCGGAAGTGGCGGGCATAGGCGGCTACACTGACATGGTTTCCCGTGTCTGTAGGCTGCAATGAATCAAAATGTCTCACCTCCCCCTGCCGGAGATGCCTGGTCCCGCGTTTCTGAACGCGTGGCGGGGCAGCATTGGCCTGCCTCGACGCTGTATGTCGTGGCCACGCCGATCGGCAACCTGGGCGACCTGGGGCTGCGCGCCTGGCACGCTTTGCAGCGGGCCGACGTGATCGCCGCCGAAGACACGCGCGCCAGCCGCGCCCTGCTGGACGCCTGGGGCGTGGGCACGCCGCTCATGGCCGCCCACCGCCACAATGAAGCCGCCGCGGCCCAGGCCATCTGCGAACGGTTGGCCCAGGGCCAGCGCGTGGCGCTGGTATCGGACGCCGGCGCACCCGCCGTCAGCGATCCGGGCGCACGCATCGTGCGTGCCGTGCGTGAAGCCGGCTTCGGCGTGGTGCCGGTACCCGGTCCCAGCGCGGTCATCGCCGCGCTGATGGGTAGCGGCGTCACCACCGACGAAAACCCGGGCTATGCCTTTGCCGGATTTCCGCCGCCCAAGGCGGCAGCGCGCCAGCGCTGGCTGCGCACCTGGTGCGCCTTGCCCGCGCCGATCGTCATGTTCGAATCGCCGCATCGGCTCGCGGCTACGCTGGCCGACCTGCTGGAAGTGTGCGGTCCGGACCGGCTCCTGACCGTGGCGCGCGAACTGACCAAGCGCTTCGAAGAGATCGCGACCTTCCCGATGGGCGAGGGCGCAGCCTGGCTGGCCGCGGATACGCACCGCGAGCAGGGTGAATTCGTGCTGATCGCGCACGCGCCCGCTGAACAGGAAGCGGATGAAGAAGCCGATCCGCGCACCGATGCGCTGCTGGACGCCTTGCTGGAGTCGCTGTCGCTGCGCGACGCCGCGCGCGTGGCCGCCAAGGTTTCCGGCCTGCCGCGGGACGTGCTGTACAACCGGGCGCTGGCCCGCAAGAAATCGGCGGAGTAAGACATGGTGTATTCGACTATCGTGTCCAACAAGCCCGCGGATCCCGACGAACGCCTGGTCTATCGCGACATTCCTACGCCGCTGGGCGACATGCGCCTGGTCGCCAGTCCCAAGGGCCTGCGCGGCGCCTGGTTCACCGACCAGGAACTGCTGCCCGCGGCGGATGGCTGGATTCTCACGGACTCGGATCCCATCCTGGAGCAGGCGCGCCGCGAACTGGAAGAATGGTTCGCGGGCCAGCGCCGCGTCTTCGACGTGGCGCTGGACCCCGTCGGCACCACTTTCCAGCACCAGGTCTGGCATGCCCTGTGCGATCTGGAGTTCGGGGTGCTGGCCAGCTACGGCGATCTGGCGCGCACCGTGGGGCGGCCCAAGGGCGCGCAGGCGGTCGGCGGCGCCGTCGGGCGCAATCCGATCAGCATCATCATTCCCTGCCATCGTGTGATCGGGGCCGACACCTCGCTGACCGGCTTCGGCGGCGGCCTGCCGCGCAAGCAGGCCTTGCTGGCGCATGAAGGCAATCGCTACCGCAGCCGCAGCGCTAGCGCGCGCCGCGTGTGCGACGGGCAGGCCGAACTGCCTTGGTAGGCGGGCAGCCTCGATAGGTCTTGAGGCTTGCTACTGCGAGGCGATGCTGGGCAGGATGCCGATGCGGTCCGACACGATCTGCACGGCGTCCAAGGCGCTCTGCCGGTCGGGGTAGGGGCCGATCTTGACCCGATAGAGGTTATTTGACTGCTCGACCGACGCGGGCGGCGCGCCTGCGGCGCCCAGCTGCGTGTTGATGCGGGTGACCAGCGATTGCGCGTTGGCCGGCTGGCTGAACGCGCCCACTTGCAGGTAGACGCTGCCGATGCCGCCTGCGGCCGGCTGGCGCACCGGCGCTGAACCGGGTGCGGGCCCGGGCAGGGGTTCAGCCGCCAGCGCCACCGGCACGGCGGCGATGGGCGCGGCCACGGGCGAGGAGCCCGTCGCCGATGCGGGTTCGGGTGCGGCCGTGGCGGGCGCGCCTTGCGAGGCCAGCCGCCGGATCTCGTCCTGGGGGATGGCTTCCACGATCACCTGGCCGCTGCCGGGGCCGATGATGCCCAGCTTGTACGCCGCGACATAGGACAGGTCCATGATGCGGTCGCTGTGGAACGGGCCGCGGTCGTTCACCCGCACGATGATGGTCTTGCCGTTGACCATGCTGGTGACGCGGGCGTAGCTGGGCAGCGGCAGCGTGGTGTGGGCGGCCGTCATGGCGTACATGTCGTAGGACTCGCCGATGGACGTGGAATTGCCGTGGAACTTCTTGCCATACCACGAGGCGGTGCCGCGCTTTTTGTAGGGCTGGCCGCTGGTGTCCGGCACGTAGCGCTGGCCGAACACCACATACGGCCGGTTCGCGCCGCTGGCGTAGGGTTCGATCCTGGGCACCGCGTCGGGCACCTGGTCCAGGTTCGAGGGCGGATTCGCGTCCGGCCCGTCGTCCTTGTAATACCCGCCGCCCTTCTTGCGTCCGCCGGTGGAAGAACAGCCAGCCACGGCAATGGCCAGCAGCAGCATCACGAACAGGCGGGTCGGGCGGGACAGGGTCATGCGGATTCGTCAGGCAGTTGGGTGCGATGGCGCACCAGCAGCGGGTCGTGGTCGGCAAAGCGCAGCGCCAGCTGTTCGACCACATAGACCGAACGGTGCTGGCCGCCGGTGCAGCCGATGGCGACCGTGAGGTAATTGCGGGTGTCTTGCGTGTATTGCGGCAGCCAGCGGTTCAGGAAACCGGCGATGTCGTCGATCATCTGCCCCACCAGGTCAAAGCCCGCCAGCCAGGCGGCCACGGGCTCGTCGCGGCCGGTCAGCGGCCGCAGGTCGCGGTCGTAGTAGGGATTGGGCAGGCAGCGCACGTCGAACACCAGGTCCGCGTCGCGCGGCACGCCGCGCTTGTAGGCAAAGGATTCGAAGGTCAGCACCAGCGGCGCGCGGTCGGCCTTGATCAGGTCGCGGATCCAGACTCGCAACTGGCCCGGCGTCAGGTCCGAGGTGTCGATGACGTGTTCCTGCTCGCGCAGCGGCGCGAGCAGTTCGCGTTCCAGGGCGATGCACTCGGACAGCGTCGGGGTCTTGCCGCCATGCTGCAGACGGTCGGTCAGCGGGTGGCGGCGGCGCGATTCGGAATAGCGCTGCACCAGCGTTTCCGTGCTGGCGTCCAGGAAGACCACGCGCAGGCTGGTGCCCATGGCGCGCAGCGCGGTGACTACGTCGGGCAATTCGGCCAGTTCGCCGGGGGAGCGGACGTCGATGGCGACGGCTACGCGCTCCATGCCGTCATCCCGGGCGTTGGCGATGAACTCGGTCAGGAACCGCACCGGCAGGTTGTCGACGCAGGTATAGCTTGCGTCCTCAAGCATGCGCAGGGCGACGGACTTGCCTGAGCCTGAGATGCCGGTGACGAGGACGACTTTCAACATGGACATGATTGTGGCACGCTTTTCGAGGACGATGCCGGCGGGATGACATCTGATATGGCCGTAAACTGCCAATCTGCGCCTGTACCGCTTTGGTCCCCCTGGCGTAAGCTGGGGGCCGGATACTCGACAGATTCACATACGCGCCCCGCCGTCATGCGTTTCGGGGGAATGGAATTCGACCTAGATGTTAGCCTTCATTTCCTTTCGTAGTGTTTCACTGCCGCGTTTTTGGGCAATTTCCCTATTTGGGGTGGCTGCCGCCTTCCTCGCAGCGCCCGCGCCGGCCCAGCCCGCGCCCCAGGAAATCCTGCGTCCGGACACCATGGACGCCCGGGTTGCCGCCTGTACGGCCTGTCATGGCGCGCAGGGCAAGGCCGGCGCCGACGGCTACTATCCGCGCCTGGCCGGCAAGCCGCAGGAGTACCTGTACCACCAGTTGCTCAATTTCCGCGACGACCGGCGTCAGTACCGGCCCATGACGCACCTGCTGACCGGGCTGCCCGACGACTACCTGCGCGAGATCGCCGCGTATTTCTCTTCGCAGCATGTGCCGTATCCGGCGCCGACCCGCGCCGATGTCTCCGCCGCCACGCTGGAAGCCGGGCGCAAGCTGGCCCTGGATGGCGACGCGGCGCGCGGCCTGCCCGCCTGTGCCGCCTGTCACGGCGCCGCCCTGGGCGGCGTGCTGCCCGCCATTCCCGGCTTGCTTGGCTTGCCGCGCGACTACATCGGTTCGCAGATCGGCAGCTGGAAGAACGGCCTGCGCCGCGCGGCCGAGCCGGACTGCATGGCCGACATCTCCAACAAACTCACTCCCCAGGACATCGGCGCGCTGGCCGCGTGGCTGTCCTCGCAACCCGTCGTGGAACCCTACGCGCCAGAGGCCGCGGGTTCGATACGCCTGCCCGCGGAATGCGGCAGCCAGGCGCAACGGTAAGGGAGAGGCCGGATGTCGATCATGAAGAAAGTCCTGTCCCTCCTGTTGCTGCTCGCGGTCGTCGCCCTCGGCGGCCTCTACTGGTTCGGTACGCGCGACGACGCCAGCACCGGCCCCACCGCGGCCGCGGCCGATACCGCGACGCTGGTGGAGCGCGGCCGCTACCTTGCGCTTGCCGGCAATTGCATGGCCTGCCACACCAGCCGCGGCGGCAAGGCGCTGGCGGGCGGCACGCCCATCCCCACGCCGTTCGGCACGGTCTACGGCCCGAACCTCACGCCCGACGAAAAAACCGGCATAGGCGCGTGGACCGCGGATGATTTCTGGCAGGCGCTGCACAACGGCAAATCGCGCGACGGCACGCTGCTGTATCCCGCTTTCCCCTACACCGAATACACGCGCGTGACGCGCGCCGATTCCGACGCGTTGTACGCCTATCTGCGTACCGTGGCGCCCGTGGACCAGCCCAACCGGCCGCCCGAGATGGAATTCCCCTATGACCAGCGGGCGCTGCTGGCCGCCTGGCGCGCGCTGTACTTCAAGCCGGGCGTGCAGGAGGCCGACGCGGGGCAATCGGTGCAGTGGAACCGCGGCCGCTATCTGGTCGAAGGGCTGGGGCATTGCGCCGCCTGCCATACGCCGCGCAACAGCCTGGGGGCGCTGCGTTCGGCCGACCCATTGGCCGGCGGCGTGATTCCGGTGCTGGATTGGTACGCTCCGCCGCTCACCAACGACATGGAAACCGGCATGGGCAGGTGGTCCGCCGAAGACATCGCGGCCTTGCTCAAGACTGGCATTTCCAAGCATTCCAGCGCCAGCGGGCCCATGGCCGAAGTGGTGCTGGGCAGCACACAGCACCTGACCGACGCTGACGCGCTGGCCATCGGCGTCTACATCAAATCCCTGCCCGCCACGGCGGCTTCAACGGAACGCACGCGGACGGCTGTCGCGCCGGCGGCCATGGAGCTGGGCGGCAAGATCTACCGCCAGCAATGTGTCCAATGCCATCAATCCGCGGGCGAAGGCAGCGGCACGGCGTGGCCCGCGCTGGCCGGCAATCCGACCGTGACGGCGCCGTCGCCCGTCAACGCGATCCGCATGGTGCTGGATGGCGGCTACGCGCCGGCCACGGCGGCGAATCCGCGGCCGCACGGCATGCCGCCCTTCGGACAACTGCTCAACGACGGCGACATCGCGATGCTGGTGACGTACATCCGCAATAGCTGGGGCAATGAGGCGGGCGGCGTGACACCGCTGGAAGTCAAGCGGGCGCGCGCCGCATCGACGCTGAACTGACGCGGAATCAGCGCGCTTTGACGGCCTGCGCGCAGGCCTCGCGCGCCAACTCCCCCAGCACGCGGATGGCGGCCTGCGCAGCGGCGTCCCAAGGATGCCCGTAGTTCAGGCGCAGCGCGCTGCCGAACTGGCCGCTGGCCGAAAAGATCGGTCCCGGCGCCACGCTGATGCCGCGCGCCAGCGCCTGGCGATGCAGCGTCAGCGCATCCACCGCGGCCGGCAGTTCCAGCCACAGGAAGAACCCGCCTTGCGGACGCGTCACGCGCGTACCGGCCGGGAATTCCTGGGCGATCGCCTCGGCCATGCGCTGCTGCTGTGTCTGCAGCGTTTCGCGCAGGCGGCGCAGGTGGCGGTCATAGCCGCCCTGCTCCAGGTATTCGGCGATGGCGCCCTGGGCGGGGCCGGACGCCGATAGCGTCGACGACAGTTTCAGGCGCTGCACGCGTTGCGTGTAGCGGCCGGCCGAGGTCCAGCCGATGCGGTAGCCCGGCGCCAGGCACTTCGAAAACGACGAGCAATGCAGCACCAGCCCCTGGGTGTCATAGGCCTTGGCGGGTACCGGGCGCACCGATCCGAAATACAGCTCGCCGTATACATCGTCTTCGATCAACGGAATGTCGTGGCGTGCAAGCAGCTGGACCAGTTGCCGCTTTTTCTCATCGGGCATCAGGCTGCCCAGCGGGTTCTGGAATTGCGTCATCAGCCAGCAGGCGCGCGGCGCATGACGCTCGATGGCGGCCTGCATCGCGTCCAGGTCGATGCCGGTGCGCGGATGCGTCGGTATTTCCAGCGCCTTCAGTCCATGGCGCTCAAGCGCCTGCAAGGCGCCATAGAACGTGGGGGCCTCGACCATGACCGTGTCGCCGGGCTGCGTGACCGCCTGCAGGCAGAGATTCAGCGCTTCCAGCGCGCCGTTGGTGACGACGATGTCGCTGGCCGGCACGTTGATGCCGCCGATCAGGTAGCGCAGCGCGATCTGGCGGCGCAGGCCGGGATTGCCCGGCGCCAGGTCTTCCACCGTGTCCAGCGGATCCTGGCGCTTGAGGTGCACGGCCATGGCCTGGGCCAGCCGCGGCAGCGGAAACAGCAGCGGGGAAGGGAAGGCGGAGCCCAGCGGCGTCACGTCGCGGTTGCGCACCGAGCCGAGGATGTCGAAGATGCGTTCGCTGATCGCGAGCTCTGTCGATTCTCCGTCCGGACTGGAGGCGCCGGGTTCGGGCGGCAGGGATGCGGCAGGGGCGTTGACGTAATAGCCGGAGCGCGGCTGCGCCCGGATCAGGCCGCGCGCTTCCAGCAGATAGTAGGCCTGGAACACCGTCGACGGACTGAGGCCGCGCGCCGCGCACGCGTCCCGCACGGAGGGCAGCTTGTCGCCCGCGCGCAATACGCCGTCGCGGATCGACTTGGCGATCTCGGCGGCCAGAGTTTCATACAGGCTCAAGGTGCCGCCGGCCGATGTGCGCCTACTTGCTGCTTTGCAGGATCGCCATGGCCTGGCGTTCCATGAATTCGCCCAGCGTGTCGATGCCGCGCAGCTTCAGGATGGTGTTGCGCACGGCGGCCTCGACCAGCACCGCCAGGTTGCGGCCCGCGGCCACTTGCAGCATGACCTTGCGCACCGGCAGGCCCAGCATGTCCTGCGTGATGTCCTGCAGCGGCAGGCGCTCGAACTTGTCCTGTGCGGTGGCGCGCACCAGGTGCACGATGAGCTTGAGGCGCATCTTGCGGCGCACGGAGGTCTCGCCAAAGATGGTGCGGATATCGAGCAGGCCCAGGCCGCGCACTTCCAGCAGGTTCTGCAGCAGCTGCGGACAGTGGCCTTCGATCATGTTGGGGGCCGTGCGCGAGAACTCCACGGCATCGTCGGCCACCAGGCCGTGTCCGCGCGAGATCAGTTCCAGCGCCAGTTCGCTCTTGCCCAGGCCGGATTCGCCGGTGATCAGCACGCCCAGTCCCAGCACGTCCAGGAACACGCCGTGCACGGTGGTGGTGGGTGCCAGCTTCTTGCCCAGGTAGATGCGCAGCAGGTCGATCAACTGCGCGGCCGCCACCGGCGTGGAGAGCAGCGGCACCTGATGCTGGTCGCACTGGTCGATGAGGTCTTGCGGCGGGGTCAGGCCGTCGGCCAGCAGGATCGCGGGCACGCCGCCGATCAGCAGCTCGTCCATGTGATGCATGCGGCGGCGCAGGTCGAAGCGGGTGTAGTACGCCAGCTCTTCCTGTCCGAACACCTGGATGCGGGACGGATGGATCAGGTTCAAGTGGCCGACGAGGTCCGCGGCCGACATGCCGTCGTCGGGAATTGCGCGGTCCGCGGCGCCTTGGCCGGAAATCCAGTTAAAGGGGATTTTGTCGGCGTTGTCGTCGACGAGTTCCTGCACCGTGAGCATGGCTGCGCTTCCGCGTGGAGTTCAGAGTTGGCCGGTCGTGAGCATCTTGTGGACGACAGCGGGATCGGGCTCTGTGGCCAGGGCCTCGCGCAAGGCCTTGTTCGACATGAGCTGCGCCAGTTCGGCCAGGATGTCCAGGTGCTGCTGCGTGGCCGTTTCCGGCACCAGCAGGCAAAGCAGCATCGACACGGGCTGCCCGTCAGGCGCATCGAAAGTGATGGGCTGGGCCAGGCGGATGAAGGCCGCCAGGGCCTGTTCCAGGCCCTTCACCCGGCCATGCGGCACCGCCACGCCCTGCCCGAGCGCGGTGGAGCCCAGGCGTTCCCGGGCGAACAGGCTGTCGAAGACGAGCGCGCGCGCCAGGCCATGGTTGTTTTCAAAGAGAAGGCCGGCCTGTTCGAACGCACGTTTCTTGCTCGTTGCGAGCATATCGAGCACGACGTTGCCGGCGGGTAGGATGCGCGACAAATGATTCATCGGGTCATTATATGGTTATATGACGCACTGCAATAATCGGCCTCTGAGATGCGTCCTCGGCTCGGTCGCATCATGGGGCGGCAAGAGCGACAGCATAGACCGATAGCGGCGGATTGTGGGCATTCTTGCTCCCGGCGGCGGGGTTGGCCCTGGGGAAAGCGTCGGAAACCTGGAAAAACGGAATCGCCGGCGGAACCGGGAATAGGGGACAAATAAGGGGGGGTACTGCGGGAGGTACTACAAGGAGGGGAAGTTTGCCGATGCCCCAGCTGGACGTTGCGTCTAGCGGGACACCGGGACTCAGGCAGGATTTCTAGAATCGCTGTTTAGCTAGTCTCGCAGTGCGAGTGCTCATGAAGCGCGTTACTGCTGGGGTGGCGTTAGATTTGCCGCTTGCCGCTTCACGGACTCCGCCGTGTGACTTCGTACCTTGTCCTTGTGCTTGATGACCTGACGGTCGACTTTGTCAGCAAGAAGGTCTATGGCTGCATAGAGGTTTTCATCGGTTGCTTCACAATGAATGTCCTTACCGCTTAGACGCATGGTGATTTCGGCTCTATGCCGCAGGGGCTCTACCGAGAGCATGACCTGGGTATCGATGACGTGATCGAAATGCCGCAGCACTCGCGCCAGTTTGTTCATGACATATTCCCGGATGGCCGGGGTGACGTCGAGGTGACGACCGCAGATGCTCAGGTTCATAGTGTGCTCTCCTTCTAAAAGAGGAAAAAAGGGTGCGCAAAAAGCGCGGCTGATTCGTTAGGCGTTCTCCTTGATTGAGCGGGTTCGTTTAGTACTAGTGTATAGACTCGGGCCGATAAAACAAGCTGACCTAGCGCAAGTTCATGGCATTTTTATGGCTGAGGCCCCAGGGTGCATGCGGCTTTGCGCAGGCGGCGCCTAGGGGTCTTCCCCAGGGCCGCATTACATGCGGAAATGCTCTCCCAGATAGACTCGGCGCACGGCGGGATCGCCCACGATTTCATCGGGATGGCCGTCGGTCAGAACCTTGCCTTCGCTGATGATGTAGGCGCGGTCGCAGATGCCCAGGGTTTCGCGCACGTTGTGGTCGGTGATCAGCACGCCGATGCCGCGGCCCTTCAGGAAGCGCACGATACGCTGAATCTCGATCACGGCGATGGGGTCCACGCCGGCGAAGGGCTCGTCCAGCAGGATGAAGCGCGGGCTGGTGGCCAGCGCGCGCGCGATTTCCACGCGGCGGCGTTCGCCGCCCGACAGGGAGATCGCGGCGTTGCTGCGGATGTGGCCGATCTGCAGTTCTTCCAGCAGCGATTCCATCTGCTCGTTGATCTTGGGCGTGGACAGCGGACGTCCATCCGGCCCCAATTGCAGTTCCAGCACGGCGCGGATGTTCTGTTCCACCGTCAGGCGGCGGAACACGGAAGCATCCTGGGGCAGGTACGACAGGCCCATGTGCGCGCGCTTGTGGATCGGCATCGAAGTGATGACGGAGCCGTCGATCTCGATGCGGCCCGCATCCGCGGGCACCAGGCCCACGATCATGTAGAAGCTGGTGGTTTTGCCAGCCCCGTTGGGGCCGAGCAGGCCCACCACTTCGCCGCTGACCACGGACAGGGATACGTCCTGCACCACGGTCCGGCCGTTATAGGTCTTGCGCAATCCAGTTGCGCGCAGGCTGCCCTGCTTGACGCCCGAGGGCGCGGAGGTTACCGGAGTCGGCACTGAAGGTTGGTTCATCGTGGCTGCGAGTGGTGTTGCATGGGAGGCGTTCAACGCCCCTTCTTGGCTGCCTGCTGCTTGCGGCATTCGGCGATGGCTGCGTCCGACTTGGCGCGCGGTTCAGCCACCGAACGGACCCGGCCGCCAGCCGCGGCGGAGTTGGGGCCGCCATGGGCTTCGTAGGTGCCGGTCTTCTCGTTGTAGCGTACCCGCTCGCCGCGAATGGTATCGAACGGTTTCCCACAGACGTAGCGGATCACGACCGCCTGGCCGATCAGGTCGAAGGTGCTCTTGGTGCCGTCGTATTCGGCGCGCAGGCCGGTGCCTTCGATGAGCTCGAAGGTTTCCGGGCGTTCCTGGCGGATGGTCACGATCTTGCCCTTGTTGGCGGTGGCCGTGCCGTATTGGTTGCCTTGCGCGTCTTCGTTCATTTCCAGCACGTCGGACGTCAGGGTCATGAGGCCGCGCGTCATGTTGACGTTGCCGGTGAAGACGCTCTTCTTCTTCACGTCGTCGTAGTGCAGGGTGTCCGACAGGATCAGCGTGCTGGGCTCTTCCGCCGGCGTCGCTGCCTTGGGCGCCGGATCCGCGGCATGGGCCGGGGCCAGTGCCGAGGCCGTCAGCAGGATGGCGCCGAGCAAGCGGGTCGTCGGGGCAAGGAGAATCCGGAGGTCGGTCATGGTTTTTTCTGGTCAGTGTTGTTGGCGGGAATTTCGGTCCGGCGTTGCTGCCTGCCTTCGGAACCGGCAATTTCCACATCGGTCGATGCCGAAACCTGCAGTTGGCGCGTTTTGTTGTTGTAGTGCATGCCCGTGCCGTTCATGCGCGAACGGCCTTTGATGACTTCCGCCGGCAGGTCGGTGTAGACCACGTCGTCGTCGGGCAGGATGATCAATTGCTGGCTGCGCACGTCCAGCAGGTCGTTATTGGCGTCCGGCTGGCGGCGCACGTGGGCGTCGCCGTTCATGACGATGCGCTTGCCGCCTTGCTCCATCACGGCGGTCTTGGAGACGGCCACGGTGATGGGGTTGTCCTCGCGCTGGCCCACGGCGCGCGGCGAGGTCACATGGTAGGAATCGTCATCCGGGAAATGTTCGGCGTAGTCGCCTTCCAGCCGGTTGATGGGCTTGCCGTTCGGGTCGGTGCGCAGCATGACGAAGTCGCGCGACCAGGCGTCCATTTCGTGGGTGACGCGGCGCGGCGGATCCGTCTGGATGGCCCGCTGCGCGTAATCCGCCGCCCACCAAGAGCTGGCGACCAGCACCAGCAGCAGGAACAGCGCGATCAGGGAGGGAAAACGTTCTTTCATCGGGTCTGCCGCAAGGGCGTATGGGTTGTCCTGGCGGTCATTGGATGGCGCCCGGGCCAAGCAGGCCAGGCGCCGCCAGGAAGGCGCCCAGGCGTCCCTGGGCCGCCAGCAGCAGGTCGCAGCATTCGCGCACGGCGCCGTTGCCGCCGGTGTGCGTGGAGACCCAGTGGGCGGCTTGGCTGACGTAGCCCGGCGCGTTCGGCACGCTGGCGGCGAAGCCGGCGCGCTGCAGGGCCGGCAGGTCGATGACGTCATCGCCCATGTAGCCGGTCTGGTTCAGTTGGACACCGCTGCGCTGCGCGAGTTCGGCCAGGGCGCCGCCTTTGTCCCGTACGCCCTGGATGACCTCGGCGATACCCAGCTCGGCGGCGCGGCGCGCCACGATGGGGCCGGAGCGCCCGGTCATCAGCGCAACCTTCAGGCCGCCTTCCATCAGCAGGCGCAGTCCGTGGCCGTCCAGCGCGTTGAAGCGCTTCTGGAGTTCGCCGTTGTCGCCGTAATAGAGGCTGCCGTCGGTCAGCACGCCGTCCACGTCGAACACCATCAGGCGCACTGCGGCGGCGCGTTCGCGCACGCCGGCGGGGATGCGGGCCAGGACCAGCGCTTCGGCCGGATGCGTCACGGGTACAGAAAGAGTCATAGTCATACCACTTTGGCGGCCATCAGATCATGCATGTGCAGGGCGCCGAGCAGAACGCCGTCGCTGTCCAGCACGAGCATGTGGTTGAGCCGTAGTTTGTCCATTTGCTGGGCCGCCTCGACGGCCAGCGCGTCGGGAGTGATGCTGCGGGGCGAGCGCGTCATGCCGGATTCGACGGTCAGGCTGCGGATGTCGCCCTGCCGGGCGATCAGGCGGCGCAGGTCGCCGTCGGTGAAGATGCCTAGGGGGCGACGCTGCGCGTCGGTTACGACGGTCATGCCCATGCCCTTGGCGGACATGACTTCCAGCGCCTGGGATACCGGGGTGCCGGCCATGACGATGGGCAGGGCGTCGCCCTGGCGCATGACGTCGCGCACATGGGTCAGCAGGCGGCGGCCGAGCGCGCCGCCCGGGTGCGAACGGGCGAAATCCTGCGGGCCGAAGCCGCGGGCCTCCAGGCAGGCGACGGCCAGGGCATCGCCCAGGGCCAGCGCAGCGGTGGTGCTGGCCGTGGGCGCCAGATTCAGCGGGCAGGCTTCCTGCGCCACGCTGGCGTCCAGGTGGATGTCGGCCAGCCGGGCCAGTTCGGACTGCGGATTGCCGGTGATGGCGACCAGCTTGGCGCCCATGCGGCGGGCGACAGGCAGGATCGTCAGCAGTTCCTGACCGGAGCCGGAATAGGAAATCGCGATGAGGACGTCATCCTGGGTGATCATGCCCAGATCGCCGTGGACGGCCTCGGCGGCGTGCACGAAAAAGGCCGGCGTGCCGGTCGAGGCGAGGGTCGCCGCGATCTTGCGGGCCACGTGGCCGGTCTTGCCGATGCCGCTGACGACCACCCGGCCGCGGCAGGCCAGCAGCATCGCGACGGTCTGCGTGAAGCTGTCGTCCAGCCGGGCGGACAGGTCCATCAGGCCCTGGCATTCGATCTGCAGCGTTCTGCGCGCAGATGCCAGCGCGGTCTCGGACGATGTTGTGGGATGGTCAGTCATACGTGGATTTTAATATCAGTATGCGGGTTTGCCCCCGGAAAGGGCGTATGGCATGCTGGCGGGTCATTTCAACGGCTTTCCAACTTTTTTCCAGGCCCGCTCCATGTCCAGCATTTCCAGCCCCGTCCTTGGCACGCCCTTGTCCCCCTTGGCCACCCGCGTCATGCTGCTCGGGTCCGGCGAATTGGGCAAAGAGGTCATCATTGCCCTGCAGCGGCTGGGCGTGGAAGTCATTGCCGTGGATCGGTATGCCGACGCCCCGGGCCACCAGGTGGCGCACCGGGCGCATGTGGTCTCGATGACGGACCCGCAGGCCCTGCGCAAGGTCATCGAACAGGAACGGCCCCACGTTATTGTCCCCGAAATCGAAGCCATTGCCACCAATTTGCTGGTGGAGCTGGAAGAGGCGGGCGTGGCCCGGGTGACGCCGACCGCGCGCGCGGCCCAGTTGACCATGAACCGCGAGGGCATCCGCCGGCTGGCGGCTGAAACCCTGGGGCTGCCGACCTCGCCGTACCGATTTGTCGACACCGAAGAAGAACTGCGCGCGGCCATCGACGGCGGCATCGGCTATCCCTGCGTCATCAAGCCGGTCATGTCCTCCTCGGGCAAGGGCCAATCCGTCATCAAGAGCGCTGACGACGTCGAATCCGCCTGGCGCTACGCCCAGGAGGGCGGCCGGGTGGGCGGCGGGCGCGCCATTGTCGAGGGCTTCATCCGCTTCGACTACGAAATCACCCTGCTGACCGTGCGCGCCCGCGGCGCCGACGGCCAGGTCGAGACCCGCTACTGCGAACCCATCGGCCACAAGCAGGTCGACGGCGATTACGTGGAAAGCTGGCAGCCGCACCCGATGTCTCCCGCCGCGCTGCAACGTTCGCGGGACATCGCACTGGCGGTCACCTCCAACCTGGGAGGCCTGGGCATCTTCGGCGTGGAGCTGTTCGTGGCCGGCGACCAGGTCTGGTTCTCGGAAGTCAGCCCGCGTCCCCACGACACCGGCATGGTCACCATGATCACCCAGGTCCAGAACGAATTCGAACTCCACGCCCGGGCGTTCCTGGGACTGCCGGTGGATACCAGCCTGCGCCAGCCCGGCGCCAGCAGCGTCATCTACGGCGGGGTCGAGGCCGCGGCGGTCTCGTTCCACAACGTGGCCGAAGCGCTGGCCGAACCCGGCACCGACCTCCGTCTCTTCGGCAAGCCCGAATCCTTCGTCAAGCGCCGCATGGGCGTGGGCCTGGCCGTGGCCGAGGACGTGGCGGCGGCTCGCGCCAAGGCCAAGCGGGTGTCGGCGGCGGTGTCCGTCAAGGCCGGCTAACGCTTCTTTTTCCCCTTTTCCAGCGGCCACCAGCTCACCGGCTGGTGGCCGCTTGCGCTTGTCCGCGGCTTTTGCCAAGCCCGCGGAAGCCGTCTGTCACTGCCGCGACATCATGTCTTGCGATCATCCCCCTGCCGCCGGTGTGGTTTGCGCTTTCGCATGGATTGTTTGATAATTTCGGAAATTCCAGAATTTTCTGAAATCGGTGTAACTGTTTTTATCGGCCAGGGCGACGCGTCCTGGCCTTGCCGGCGTAGCGCAACCCATGGCCCTGTCTCCCCAAAACGAACGATTCGTCCTGCATTTCGGCGAAATGGGCAGCCGGTGGGGCGTGAACCGCACGGTCGGCCAGATCTACGCCCTCCTGTTCCTGTCGCCCAAGCCGCTGAACGCCGACGACATTGCCGAAACCCTCGGCTTCTCGCGCTCCAACGTCAGCCTTGGGCTGAAGGAGCTGCAGTCCTGGCGGCTGGTCAAGCTCATGCATCAGGTCGGCGACCGCCGCGACTACTTCGAAACTCCCAAGGACGTCTGGGAGATCTTCCGCATCCTGATGGAAGAAAAGCGCAAGCGCGAAATCGATCCCACGCTGACCCTGCTGCGGGACACCTTGCTGGAACCCCCGTCGGGTCCGGATGAGGCATACGCGCAACAACGCATGAACGACATGCTGGAGCTCATCGAACTGTCCACCGGATGGTTCGATGAGGTTCAACGACTGCCGCCAGAAACCCTGCAGAACCTGATGAAGCTCGGTTCGAAAGTGCAGAAGGTGCTGGGTTTCGCCGGCAAATTGCGGGGCAAGGGCTAAGCCTGATCCGCCCCGATTTTTCAGGAAACCTCTATGAAGTTGTATGCAACGCCCGTAACATGGCGCGAGAGACGGCCTGGGAACCATGCCGGTTGCCGCGGCACCTCAACTGCTTGGGAGCGACCCAATGATTGATCTCGACGTCGTAAATCTGTCGCGATTCCAGTTTGCCGCGACCGCGCTCTACCACTTCCTCTTCGTCCCCCTCACGCTAGGCCTGTCGTTCATCCTGGCCATCATGGAAAGCGTGTACGTCATGACCGGCCGCGCCATCTGGAAGCGGATGACGATGTTCTGGGGCACGCTCTTCGGCATCAACTTCGCATTGGGCGTCGCCACCGGCGTCGTGATGGAGTTCCAGTTCGGCATGAACTGGTCCTACTACAGCCATTACGTAGGCGACATCTTCGGCGCGCCGCTGGCGCTCGAAGGGCTGATGGCCTTCTTCCTGGAAGCGACCTTCGTCGGCCTGTTCTTCTTCGGCTGGAACCGCATGTCCAAGGTCAGCCACCTGATCGTGACCTGGCTGGTGGCGTTCGGCACCAATTTTTCGGCGCTGTGGATCCTGATCGCCAATGGCTGGATGCAGAATCCGGTCGGTTCGATCTTCAATCCCGACACCATGCGCATGGAGATGACCGACTTCGCCGCGGTGATCTTCAACCCCGTGGCGCAGGCCAAGTTCGTGCACACGGTCAGCGCAGGCTACGTCGCGGGCGCCATGTTCGTCATGTCGATCAGCGCCTGGTACCTCCTGAAGGGCCGCCACATCGACCTGGCCAAGCGCTCGATGGCGGTCGCCGCCAGCTTCGGTCTGGCCTCGGCGCTGTCGGTCGTGGTGCTGGGAGACGAAAGTGGCTACCTCACCACCGAACACCAGAAGATGAAGATCGCGGCCATCGAGTCCATGTGGCACACCGAGCCGGCCCCCGCGTCCTTCAACCTGATCGCCATCCCCAACCAGGCCGAGCGCAAGAACGACTTCGCCATCGAGATTCCCTACGTCATGGGCATCATCGGCACGCGTTCGCTCACCACGCCGCTGCTGGGCATCGACGACCTGATCCGCCGCGCCGAAAACCGCATCCGCGATGGCATGGTGGCCTATGACGCCTTGCAGAAGATCCGCGCCAATCCCAAGGACGTGGACGCGCGCATGGTGTTTGACAAGACCTGGCCCGACCTGGGCTATGCGCTGCTGGTCAAGCGCTATCAGCCCGACATGAGCAAGGTCACCGAAGACGACATCAAAAAGGCCGCCGTCGATACCGTGCCCAACGTGGCGCCGCTGTTCTGGGCGTTCCGCATCATGGTAGCGGTGGGCATGTACCTGATCCTGTTCTTCGGCGTGGCCTTCTGGCTGGCCTCGCGCGGGCGGCTGGACAGCCGGCGCGGTCTGCTCAAGGTGGCGTTGTGGAGCCTGCCGCTGCCCTGGGTCGCCATCGAAAGCGGTTGGTTCGTTGCCGAATACGGCCGCCAGCCCTGGGTGATCGAAGGCGTGCTGCCGACCTACTACGCGGCTTCCGGCCTGACCATCGTCGACCTGGCGATCAGCCTGACGATATTCCTGGTGCTGTACACGGTGCTGCTGATCATCGGCGTGAAGGTGATGCTGCACGCCGTGAGGAAGGGACCGAAATCCGATGGGCCGGCGCCCGGCGCTGCCGCCGCCGATCCTGTGCACGCTGCCGTGCGGGCCTGAAGGAGAGACAGCGATGGATACTCTTATTCCTTTCGACTACGGCACGCTGCGCGTGGTCTGGTGGGTGCTGCTGGGCGCGTTGCTCATCGGCTTCGCCGTCATGGACGGCTTTGACCTGGGCGTGGCCGCGCTGCTGCCGGTGGTAGCCAAGACCGACGCCGAGCGCCGGGTTGTGATCAACGTGGTGGGACCGGTCTGGGAAGGCAACCAGGTCTGGCTCATCACCGCGGGCGGCGCCATTTTCGCGGCATGGCCCTTGCTGTACGCCGCGTCGTTCTCCGGGTTCTATCTGGCGATGATGCTGGTGCTGATCGCGCTGATCCTGCGGCCGGTCGGCTTCAAGTACCGCAGCAAGATGGAAGGCACCAGCTGGCGCAACCGCTGGGACGGCGTGCTCTGTTTCTCGGGCGTGGTGGCTTCGCTGGTGTTCGGCGTGGCCATGGGCAACATCATCCTGGGCGTGCCGTTCACGTTCGATCCGGTGACCTTGCGTCCGATCTATGAAGGCCACTTCTACCAATTGTTCATGCCGTTCGCGTTGTTGGCCGGCGTGCTCAGCGTGGTGATGCTGGCCATGCACGGCGCCGTGTTGCTGGCCTGGCGCACGGAAGACCCGATCTCGTCGCGCGCCCGCAACTGGGGCAGGCTGTGCGCCTTGCTGACCGCGGCGCTGTTCGCGGCGGGCGGCTTCTGGGTGGCAAGCGGCTTGCCTGGCCACGTGATCACCAGCGCGGTGGACATGGCCGGTCCGTCGGACCCGATGCTCAAGGCCGTGACGGTGCAAAACGGCGCCTGGATGGCCAACTACGCGAAATGGCCGCTGATGTGGATCGCGCCCGCGCTGGGCGTGGGCGGCGCCGTCCTGGTGGCGCTGCTGCTTAGCGTGCGCGCCAACGTGCTGGCGTTCCTGGCGTCGTCGGTGTCGATCGCTGGCGTGATCCTGACGGTGGGCTTTTCGCTCTTCCCGTTCATCATGCCCTCGTCGACCAAGCCGCAGGCCGGCCTGACCATTTGGGACGGATCCTCCAGCCACTTGACGCTATGGATCATGGTGATCGCGGTCGCCATCTTCCTGCCCATCGTGACCGTCTACACCGCCTGGGTCTACCGCGTCATGCGCGGCAAGGTCACCCATGAGTCGGTCGGCGACACGCCCAACTCATACTGATAAAGGAGCCTCCACCATGTGGTATTTCTCGTGGATACTCGGTCTGGGCCTGGCGTGCGCCTTCGCCATCCTCAATGCAATGTGGTTCGAGCTGCGCGAGGGTCATACCCATGATCCGCGCGCCAGCCGCGAAGACGAGTGAGCGGCGGCGCCAGCAGCCTCGAGCACGATCCCTCGGCCACCCTCAACAAACCGCCGCGCGAACAGTCGCGGTGGTTGATGGCGCTCGCCAAGACGGCCAGGCTGCCGCTGATGCTGGCGGGCGCCGCGCCTCTGGTCAGCGGCGCCTTGCTGGTGGTGCAGGCCTGGTTGCTGGCCAGCGTGCTCGACGCGGCCATCGTCAGGCAGGCGCCCCGGCAGGAGCTGCTGGGCGACATCCTGGCTATCGCAGGGCTCATGCTGGTGCGCGCCTGCATCACCTGGGCGGGCGAGCGCGCGGGCGCGGATGCGGCCGAGCGCATCAAGCGCCACGTGAGGCTGTCGCTTTTCCGGCGTTTGGTGCAGAAGGGGCCGTACTGGAGCCGGGGGCAGGCGTCGGGAGAACTGGCGAGCGCAGTGGTGGACCAGGTCGAGGCCCTGGACGGGTTCTTTGCCAAGTACCTGCCCGCCACGGCCGCGGCCGCCATGCTGCCGGTCGCTTTTTCGGTGGTGCTGCTGCCGATGGACGTGATTGCAGGACTGGTCCTGCTGATCACGGCGCCACTGATTCCCTTGTTCATGGCCCTGGTGGGCTGGGGCGCCCAGGGCGCAAGCCGCCGGCACCTGCGCGCCTTTGCGCGCTTGTCGGGCTTCTTTGCCGATCGGCTGCGCGGTCTGTCCACCCTGAAGCTCTATGGCCGCGCCGAGGCTGAAGCCGAGTCCGTCGTGGCGGCCAGCGACGCGCTGCGCCAACGCACGATGTCGGTGCTGCGCATCGCGTTTCTTTCATCGGCGGTGCTGGAGTTCTTCGCGGCGCTGGGCGTGGCCGGGGTGGCGGTCTACATCGGATTGACCTATCTGGGATTCCTGGATCTGCGCTGGTCGCCGCTCACTCTGCAGGCAGGGCTCTTCTGTCTGCTGATGGCGCCGGAGGTCTATGCACCGTTGCGCCAGTTCGCGGCGCACTATCACGATCGCGCGGCCGCGCTTGCGGCAGTTTCGCAGATCTCCCTGCTGTTCGATGGCTTGCCGCAGGCTGGCGATGCTGCAACCGATGGAGCGCCTGGCGCAGGCAAGGCCGCCGCAGGCCCGGGACGCGTTTCCGAAAGCCGCGGCGCCGGCGCCGCCCTGGCTATTGCGGGTTTGAACCTTGACGCGCCAGGCCGCAGCCAGGCGGTACTGGCGGACGCTGGCCTGACCTTGGCGCCCGGTGAGCATGCCGCGCTGATGGGGCCCAGCGGCATCGGCAAATCCTCCCTGATCGAGGCGATTGCGCGCCTGCGGCCGTTTCAAGGCGATATCCGCATCGACGGCGTGCCCTTGCCGGATTGGGGCGAGGCGGCACTGCGCCAGCGCGTGGCGCTGATTGGGCAGAAGCCGCAGCTGCTGACGGGATCCATCGCCGACAACATTCGCCTGGGGCGTCCGGAGGCTTCCGATGCCGAAGTGCAGACGGCCGCGCGCCGCGCCTGCGTGCTGGAGTTCGCCGAGGCCCTGCCGCAAGGGCTGGCGACGCAACTGGGCGGCCGCGGGCACGGCCTGTCCGGCGGCCAGGCGCAGCGCGTCGCGCTGGCGCGTCTATTCCTGCGCGATCCGGGCTTGATCCTGCTGGACGAACCCACGGCGCATCTGGACGAAGGCACGCAGGCGCGCGTGCTGGACGCGATCCTGGAATTCTCGGCCGGCCGTACCTTGTTGCTGGCAACGCACGCGCCCGCGGTGGCGGCCCGGCTGGGCAGGACGTTGCAGGTGGTTGGCGGAAAAGTGGAAGACGCATGAAGAATCTGTTGTTGCTCCTGCCGCTCTATGTGCGCCGTAAAAGCGGGCTTTTACTCGCATTGTTCTGCGCGCTGGCCACCGTGGCGGCCGGCGTGGGCCTGCTGGGCGTGTCGGGCTGGTTCCTGACCGGCGCGGCGCTGGCGGGGGCGGGCGGCGCGTTCAATCTGTTTGCGCCTTCGGCGCTGGTGCGGGGTTTGTCGTTCCTGCGCATCGTGGCGCGTTACGCCGACCGCGTAGTGGGCCATTCCGCCACGCTGCGCCTGCTGGCGGACCTGCGCGCCAAAGTGTTCTCGGCCTTGATCCGGCTTACGCCGCGGCAATTGGCGCGCTATCGCGACGGCGATCTGGTGGCGCGCATGACGGGCGACGTCGACGCGCTCGATACGGTCTTCCTGTTTGTGCTGGCGCCCTTGATCACCGCCATCCTGGCGGGAGCGGTGTTGACCGCGGTGTTGGGATCGTGGGTGCCCGCCGCCGCACTGGCGCTGGCCCTGGCCTTGCTGGTCGCATGCGTGCTGGTGCCCTTGTGGCTGCTGCGCGCCGCGCGCAAACCTGGCGCGGCGGCCCAGGAGAGCGCGGCGGGACTGCGCGCCGCGACGCTGGACGCGGTGGATGGGCATGCCGACATGGTGGCCTTGCACGCGCAGGCGCAGACGGCCGCGCATTTCGAACGTCTGTGCGACGCCAGTGCGCTCGCCCGCCGCAGCCAGGCGCGGGTGGCGGCGCGGGGACAGTTTTTCCTGCAGGCCGCCGCCGGCGCATCGGTGCTGGCCTTGCTCTGGTTCGGCCTGGACACGCTGGAGAGGGGGCGCATGGAAGGTCCCACGCTGGCCGGATTGTTGCTGGCGGTCATCGGCATCTTCGAAGTGGCCGGCCCGATCATGCGGGGCGCATCGCGCATGGGCTCGGCCATCTCGGCGGCCGGACGCATCCGTGAAGTCACGCAAAGCGAGCCGGACATGCAGGATCCGACGACGCCCCGGGCCTTGCCCGAGAGCGGCGCGCTGGAGCTGGACGGCGTGCGCTTTGCCTATCCCGCCCGGGGAGCGGCCGCGAGTCCGCCCGTGCTGGCCGGCGTAAGCCTGCGCGTGGCGCCTGGCGAACGGATCGCCATCGTGGGACCCAGCGGCGCGGGCAAGTCGACACTGTTGCACCTGCTCCTTCGTCTGGAAGACCCGCAGGCGGGACAGGTGCGTTTCGGCGGCTGCGACGCGCGGGCCTGTACGCAGGCGGATTGGCACCGGCGCATCGCGCTGCTGTCGCAGGACGCTCCCGTGTTCCTGGGAACCCTGCGCACCAATCTGCTCATCGGCGATCCCGAGGCGGACGACGCCGCCTTGTGGCGCGCGCTGGACGCTGCGCGGCTGGGCGACTTCGTGCGTGGCCTGCCCGATGGCCTGGACACCTGGGCGGGGGAGACGGGGTCGCAGCTGTCGGCGGGACAGGCGCGCCGCTTGTGCCTGGCGCGTGCGCTGTTGTCGCCAGCTGCGGTCATCGTGCTGGACGAACCCACTGCCGGTCTGGACGTCGAGGCCGAAGCGGCATTCTTCAGCGATCTGGCGGGCGCCTTGCGGGGACGCGCCGTGGTGCTGGCCACCCACGCTGCGTTGCCCGCAGGGGCGGTCGATCGCCGCTACGCACTGCAGGGCGGCCGGCTACAGCAATGTGAATTGTCATCGCGGACGGCAACCCTGGCTTAAGCGCTGTTGCGAGGTTATAGTTCGCCTTGCTTCAATTCTTCAGGGCCGTCTTCCATGCAGACCGACAACGCCGAGTACATCCGGCGCACCATCCGCAGCGTTCCAGACTGGCCCCAACCCGGTGTCATTTTTCGCGACATCACGCCCGTGCTGCAGGATCCGCGCGCGTTCCGGGTGCTTATCGATCTCTTCGTCTATCGCTATATGCGCCAGCGCCTGGACCTGGTGGCTGGCGTGGATGCGCGCGGCTTCATCGTGGGCAGCGTGCTGGCTTACGAACTCAATCTGGGCTTTGTGCCGGTGCGCAAGAAGGGCAAGCTGCCGTTCCGCACCGTGGCCGAGGAGTACTCGCTCGAGTACGGGAACGCGTCGGTTGAAATGCACACGGACTCCGTGCGCACCGGCCAGCGCGTCCTGCTGGTGGACGACCTGATCGCCACCGGCGGCACCATGCTGGCCGCCATCAAGCTGCTGCAGCGCCTGGGCGCCAACGTGGTCGAGGCGGCCGCCATCATCGATCTGCCCGACCTGGGCGGTTCCGCCAAGGTCGCCGCCACCGGCACGCCGCTCTACACCGTCTGTCAGTACAGCGCCGACACGCCCGCGTAACTCATCAACAACCGCCGCTCAAGCGTCCGACAACCTGGGTTGTATGAAATCCAGGAAAGCCTTGGTCTTCGCCGGCAGCATGCGCGAAGGCAGCAGCGCGAAGAGCGGCAGGGGCGTCAGGCTCCACTCCGGCAGCACCCGCACCAGGCCCGCTTGCTTGATTGCGCGTTCCATCGCGTCAAAGACCAGCAGCGGCGTGATGCCCAGGCCTTGTCCGGCCAGCCGTCCGAGCATGCCGACGTTGTTGGCCGACAGGCGTCCCGACACTTGTACGCGTTCCACCTTGTCGCCCGAATGCAGCATCCAGAAGGATGACTCCTCGCGCATGGTGGGGCGCAGACATTCGTGATGGCTGAGATCCGCGGGCACCCGAGGCTCGCCGTGGCGGGCCAGGTACTCGGGAGAGGCATATAGCTGATGGGCCATCAGCACGATCTTGCGCGAGATCAGGCTGGAGTCCGGCTGCTGGCCAAAGCGCAGGATCAGGTCGAACGGATTGCTGATGGGGTCGATCGGGCGCATGCTCAGATCGAAGTCGCATTCGATATCCGGATGCTGCTCGCGGAACTCGCTGATGACGGCGGGCAGGAACAGCTGCGCCAGGCTGGTGGGCAGCGAGATGCGCAGGCGTCCCTTGGGTTGCACCGCCATGTCCAGCAACTGATCGTGCGCAATGCGCGCTTCTTCCACGATATGACGGCAGCGTTCGAAGTAGATGGCGCCGGCCTCGGTCAGGTCGATCTTGCGCGTGCTGCGGTTGAGCAGCCGCATGCCGATGCTGCGCTCCAGTTCGCTGACGCGGCGCGAGAGCGTGGACGTGGGAATATTCAAGGCTTCGGCCGCGTGGCTGAAGTTCTTGCGCTTGGCGACTTCGACAAACAGAGCGATGTCGTTAAGCTGGATATCCATGGGGGCTCTCACGATTTAATTCCATTTCTGGGTGGATTCATATGATAAATGGAATAATTGTCCCGCCAGTAGAAATGTCTATTTCCCCACGCTGAACGGCGCATCCACCCGATCAGCTGCATATGTTCTCTTACCTAGCTTGCTTCCCGCTGAATGCTGGCAAGTCTTGCCGTCGCTGGATGGTATGGGGAACCGTGCAGAAAATGCGCAGATTCTGGCGATAACATCCCGTAATTGTCCCATCTGTGCAAATATGTTCCCCAAAATAAGGGTTTTTACTAGGCTGCAATCGCCAGATACTTCGTCCCAGCAATCAAATTGTCATATCGCACCTGCCAGCCTGGCAGAAGACGATGTGCAAGGTTTAGGATGGAGTCATCTCAATGAAAGCCCTAGCTACCGCACTCATGGTTACCGCAACGTTGGTGGGTATGTCCGCCGCTCACGCCGATGGCAAGACGCGTGAACAGGTCCAGCAGGAACTGCAAGCCGCCAAGGCCGCCGGCCAGGTCACGTTTGGTGAACTGGACTACCCGCCCGCCACCGTCGAGCGCACCAGCCTGTCGCGTGAACAAGTCCAGCAGGAACTGCAAAGCGCCAAGGCCGCTGGCCAGGTGACCTCTGCTGAACTGGACTACCCGCCCAAAGCCGCCGTGTCGCAAACCGCGGGCAAGAGCCGCGAACAAGTGCGCCAGGAACTGGCTGAAGCCAAGGCGCGCGGCGAGTACAGCTTTGGTGAACTGGACTATCCGCCCCAAGGCCGTTAAGTCGCCCCGCTACCAAGGAAAAAGCCCCTACGGACGCCGAGGGGCTTTTTTCTGCGCGGTGCGCTCGGCTGCGCTTGCCAAATAGTGTCGCGTTTGCGCATCAGAATTGTGCGAATCAGCCAACAAGTCTTGTTGGCCGGTCAGGCGCGGCAGGAGAATATCCGAGGCTTGTTTGATTTTTTGCGAGCCTTAATTCGCATTTGATATCAACACGTTAACGCAGGTTTCCAAAGAGGGTAGCTAGTAAGAGGGCCGTGATTATCCCAACCATGGAAAGTAGTTCTTCGAAATCCGGGTTACTTCGAATTGGCGCAGGCTGGACACTGGCTTCAGTGCATGCGCCGCTAACTTGTTCGCAGCGGCACGCAGACTCCCAGCTCTGTGCGCGGTGGGTTTGCGGTTTGCCTTTCATCTCGCCATTTTGGGGACTTATATGAAGAAGACGCTATTGGCTGTCGCGCTGCTGGCTGGTTTTGCCGGCGTTGCGCAAGCCGCAGACTCCGTGACGCTGTACGGCTTGATCGACGCCGGTATCGGCTACGAGAAGGTCAAGTTCGACGGCAATTCGCAAAGCCGTTTCGGCGGCGTGCAGGGCGTGAGCAGCGGCTCGCGTTTTGGCCTGCGCGGTACCGAAGATCTGGGCGACGGCCTGCGCGCGGTGTTCACGCTGGAAGGCGGCTTCGGCCCCATGAACGGCAAGTCGCTGCAGAACGGTCGCCTGTGGGGCCGCCAGGCCACCGTGGGCCTGGACAGCGATACCTGGGGCCGCCTGGAATTCGGCCGCCAGACCAACCTGGCTTCCAAGTACTTCGGTTCGATCGACCCGTTCTCGATCAGCTACAACACCGCCAACATGGGTACCACGTTCGGTAGCGCCAACACGATGCGCCTGGACAACATGGTCCTGTACCAGACCCCCAGCATGGGCGGCTTCAAGGTGGGCGTGGGTTACTCCTTCAGCGCCGATGACGCCGTCAGCGACACCTCGCAGACCGGCTTCCAGACTGGCAACAACAACCGCGTGCTGACCGCGGGCGTGCAATACGTCAACGGCCCGTTGAACCTGGCTGCTGCGTATGACCGCTTCAATCCGTCCAACGGCCAGACCGGCGGCAAGTCCGAAGCCCGCATCCAGGAATACATCCTGGGCGGTTCGTACGACTTCGAAGTCGTGAAGGTTGCGGCGGCATTCGGCCAGACCCGCGACGGCTGGTTCGTCGGCCAGAACATGGGCACCACGCCCGCTGGCATGCAGAACCTGGGCACGTTCAAGCTGGCCGATGGCTTCCGCGCCAATTCGTACATGATCGGCGCGACCGTGCCGCTGGGCCGCCACGCGGTCTTCGGTTCGTGGCAGCGCGCGACCGCCAGCAACGACAAGCTGACGGGCGACGACGCAACGTTCAACGTCTACAGCTTGGGCTACACCTACGACTTCACCAAGCGCACCAACCTGTACGCGTACGCCTCCTACGGCGACAACTACGCGTTCCAGCGCGATGCGACCGACACGGCAGTCGCCGTGGGTGTGCGTCACCGTTTCTAAGCGCTAGGACGTCCGGCAAGACCTTGCTGAATGCGCGGCTCATCTCCGTGGGCCGCCGAGTGACAGCGAACCCCCCCTACTGGTTGCCGCCGGACGTTTGTAGAGCAGGGAAGGGAAGGGCCTCCGCAAGGAGGCCCTCTCGTTTTTTATGCGCCCGCGTGAAGGGCGTGGATTTAGAGGAACAGCTTGTAGGCCGGATTGTCGGTCTCGTTCCAGTGGGGATAGCCCAGTTCCGCGACGAAGCTGCGGAACTGTTTCTTGTCGGCGGGCGGCACCTGGATGCCGATCAGGATGCGGCCATAATCCGCGCCCTGGTTGCGGTAATGGAACAGGCTGATGTTCCAGTCCGGATTCATGGCGTTCAGAAAACGCATCAGCGCGCCCGGGCGTTCCGGGAATTCAAAGCGGTACAGCAGTTCGTTGCGCGCCAACGCCGAGCGCCCGCCCACCATGTGGCGCAGGTGGGTCTTGGCCATTTCGTCGTGGGTCAGGTCCAGCGTGTCAAAGCCGTGGCGGCGGAAGTTTGCGGCGATCTTGTCGGGTTCGGACGCCGAGGACACCTGGATGCCGACGAAGACGTGTGCGCGGTCCGCGTCGGAGATGCGGTAGTTGAACTCGGTCACGCTGCGCTCGCCCACCAGTTCACAGAAACGGCGGAAGCTGCCGCGCTGCTCCGGCATGGTGACGGCGAACACGGCTTCGCGCATTTCGCCGACCTCGGCGCGTTCGGATACGAAGCGCAGCCGGTCAAAATTCATGTTGGCGCCGCAGGCGATCGCCACCAGCGTCTTGCCCTTCAGATTGTGTTCGGCCGCGTACTGCTTGGCGCCCGCGACCGCCATCGCGCCAGCCGGCTCCAGCACGCTGCGCGTGTCCTGGAACACGTCCTTGATGGCTGCGCAAATCGCATCGGTGTTGACCACCACGAAGTCGTCCACGTACTGGCGCGTGAGCTTGAAGGTTTCCGCGCCCACCATCTTGACCGCCGTGCCGTCCGAGAACAGCCCCACATCGTTCAACTGCACGCGGCGGCCCGCGCGCACGCTGCGCAGCATGGCGTCGGAATCTTCCGTCTGCACGCCGATGATCTTGATTTCCGGACGCAGCTGCTTGATGTAGGCGGCCACGCCCGCGATCAGCCCGCCGCCGCCGATGGCCACGAAGATGGCGTCGATCGGGCCGGGATGCTGGCGCAGGATCTCCATGCCCACGGTGCCCTGGCCGGCGATCACGTCAGGGTCGTCGAAGGGGTGGACGAAGGTCAGCTTCTCTTTCTTTTCCAGGATCTGCGCGTGCGCGTAGGCGTCGGAAAAGCTCTCGCCGGCCAGCACGACTTCGCCGCCCAGGCGGCGCACCGCGTCGATCTTCACTTGCGGGCTGGTGGTGGGCATGACGATGACGGCGCGGCAGCCCAGCCGGCTGGCCGCCAGCGCCACACCCTGGGCGTGGTTGCCCGCCGAGGCCGCGATGACGCCGCGGTTGCGCGCGGCCGGGCTCAGGTTGGCCATCTTGTTGTAAGCCCCGCGCAGCTTGAAGCTGAACACCGCCTGGGTATCTTCGCGCTTGAGCAGCACCGTGTTCGAGATCCGCTGCGACAGCAGCGGCGCCGTCTCCAGCGGCGATTCGACCGCTACGTCGTAAACCTTGGAGGTCAGGATGCGTTTCAGATAGTCAGTGGACATGGACAGCGGGCGGGGCAAGAAGTAGGAAGGTGGGGCAGATTATGCACCCGCGCGCGGCTACACTCGCCCCACTATGGAAGAAAGTCTGTTATCCGCTGTGCATTGGATGCTGGGGGTGCTGTCGCTGCCCTCGGTCGGCCTGTCCGCGATCTTCACGGTCTCGCTGGTGTCCGCGACCCTGCTGCCCTTGGGTTCGGAACCCGCCGTGTTCGGCTACATCAAGCTGGCGCCGGACATGTTCTGGCCGGCCATCCTGGTGGCGACCGCGGGCAATACCGTGGGCGGCGCCATCAGCTATGCCATGGGCCTGGGCGCCGAGCGCGCCGTGCAGCGCTGGAAGGAACACCACCCCCATCCGCATCCTGACGCGACCGAAGGCGGACGCATGCGCGGCCGCTGGAACGAGCGGGCCCATGACTGGATCCACCGCATGGGGCCGCCGGCGCTGCTGCTGTCCTGGCTGCCCGCAGTGGGCGATCCGCTGTGCGCCGTGGCAGGGTGGCTGCGGCTGTCGTTCTGGCCTTGCGTGGTCTACATGGCCATCGGCAAATTCCTGCGCTATCTGGTCATGACGGCCGGACTGCTGTGGTTTTTCCCCGGGCAGATCTAGCGCCAGGATTGCACTTAATTGGGGACGCACCGCCCCTCTCATTTCCGAGTTTCGAGCGCTTCCCTAGGGGTATTAGGGGCCAGACTCGGCCTATGGCATAAAATAATTTTTTAAGGGCCCCCTTCTTGCAGCCATGAACGCCCCACTCGCTAGCCACATCTTGAACGGGGCGATGCCGCCCGCAGCACCCGCGCGCTTGCGCGAAATCCCGTACAACTACACGTCGTTTTCCGACCGCGAGATTGTCGGCCGCTTGCTGGGCGACGACGCCTGGAGCCTGCTGAGCGACCTGCGCGGCGAACGCCGCACCGGCCGTTCCGCGCGCATGCTGTACGAGGTGCTGGGCGACATCTGGGTGGTGCGCCGCAACCCTTATCTGCAGGACGACCTGCTCGACAACCCCAAGCGCCGCAAGCAGCTCATCGAAGCCCTGCATCACCGCCTGGGCGAAATCGACCGTCGCCGCGAACCGGACGTGCCCGCCGAGGCCGGCCATGATCCGCACCGCGACGAGAAGGTCGTCGGACTGCTGGCGCGGGCGCGCTCCGCCATCGCCGCATTCGAGGGCGAATTCGACCAGACCGCCATGATGCGCAAGCAGGCGCAGAAGGTGCTGGGCCGCATCACCGCCCGCGACAACATCAAGTTCGACGGCCTGTCGCGCGTCTCGCACGTGACCGACGCCACCGACTGGCGCGTGGAATACCCCTTCGTGGTGCTGACGCCGGACTCGGAAGACGAGATCGCCGCGCTGGTCACAGCCTGTATTGAACTGGGGCTGACCATCATCCCGCGAGGCGGCGGCACCGGTTATACCGGCGGCGCCATTCCGCTGACCTGGAAGTCGGCGGTGATCAACACCGAAAAGTTCGACAAGCTGGGCAAGGTCGAGTCCTGTCTGCTGCCCGGGCTGACCGAGCCCGTGGCGGTCATCCATGCCGGCGCCGGCGTGGTGACCAAGCGCGTTTCCGAGGCCGCCGAGGCTGCGGGCTTCGTGTTCGCCGTCGACCCGACCTCGGCCGAGGCTTCCTGCGTGGGCGGCAACATCGCCATGAACGCGGGCGGCAAGAAGGCCGTGCTGTGGGGCACCGCGCTGGACAACCTGGCCTGGTGGCGCATGGTCGACCCGAACGGCAACTGGCTGGAAGTCAGCCGCCTCGACCACAACATGGGCAAGATCCATGACGTGGACGTGGCGCGCTTCGAGCTCAAGTGGTTCGACGGCCGCGGCAAGCCGGGCGAGCGCCTGCTGAAGACCGAAACCCTGGAAATCCAGGGCCGCGTGTTCCGCAAGGAAGGCCTGGGCAAGGATGTCACCGACAAGTTCCTGGCTGGCCTGCCCGGCATCCAGAAGGAAGGCTGCGACGGCCTGATCACGTCGGCGCGCTGGGTGCTGCACCGCATGCCGCGCTACACGCGCACCGTCTGTATGGAGTTCTTCGGCCAGGCGCGCGACGCGATCCCGTCGATCGTCGAGGTCAAGGGCTACCTGGACGGCGAAGGCCGCGCCCGCGGCGCCATCCTGGCAGGTCTTGAGCACCTGGACGAACGCTATCTGCGCGCGGTGGGCTACGCCACCAAGAGCAAGCGCGGCGTGCTGCCCAAGATGGTCCTGATCGGCGACATCGTCGGCGACGACGAAGACGCCGTGGCCGCGGCGTCCAGCGAAGTCGTGCGCCTGGCCAACACGCGCCACGGCGAAGGCTTTGTGGCCGTCAGCCCCGAAGCGCGCAAGAAGTTCTGGCTGGACCGTTCGCGCACCGCCGCCATCGCGCGCCACACCAACGCCTTCAAGATCAACGAAGACGTGGTGATCCCGCTGCCGCGCATGGGCGAGTACACGGACCACATCGAACGCATCAACATCGAACTCTCGACCAGCAACAAGCTCAAGCTGCTGGGCGAGCTGGACGCCTATCTGTGCACGCCGTTGCCGGTCGGCAAGATCGACGACACGGACGTCGAGACGACCCGCGCCGAAATGCTGGCCGAGCGCACGCGCCAGGCGCTGGAACTGGTGGCCGCCGTCCGGCAGCGCTGGCAGTGGCTGCTGGACAACCTGGACCTGCCGCTCCTGCAGGCGCTGCCCGAGCTGCACGGCCTGGGCCTGGGTGAATTGCAACCCGCCTTGTCGGACCGCCTCGCGGCGCAGCCCGGCGCACGCGTCTTCGACGTGGTGCAGGACCGCACCATCCGCCTGTCCTGGAAGACGGAAGTGCTGGCGGGCCTGCAGCGCACGTTCTCGGGCGCAGCCTACAAGAAGATCATCGACGAGATGATCGCCATCCATGGCCGCGTGTTGAAGAGCCGCGTGTTCGTGGCGCTGCACATGCACGCCGGCGACGGCAACGTGCACACCAATATTCCGGTCAACTCGGACGACTACGGCATGCTGCAGGAGGCCCACCAGGCCGTCGAACTCATCATGCAGATCGCCCGCGACCTGGACGGCGTGATCTCGGGCGAGCACGGTATCGGCCTGACCAAGTACGAATTCCTGACCGAGGCCGAACTGGCCCCGTTCCAGGACTACAAGCGCCGCGTCGACCCCAACGGCCACTTCAACGCCGGCAAGCTGATGCCGGGCGCGGACCTGCGCCACGCCTGGACGCCCAGCTTCAACCTGATGGGCCATGAGTCGCTGATCATGCAGCAAAGCGACATCGGCGCCATCTCCGAATCCATCAAGGACTGCCTGCGTTGCGGCAAGTGCAAGCCGGTATGCGCCACCCACGTGCCGCGAGCCAACCTGCTGTATTCGCCGCGCAACAAGATCCTGGCCACCTCGTTGCTGGTGGAAGCCTTCCTGTACGAAGAGCAGACCCGGCGCGGCGTCAGCCTCAAGCACTGGGAAGAGTTCGAGGACGTGGCCGACCATTGCACGGTCTGCCACAAGTGCTACAACCCCTGTCCGGTCGACATCGACTTCGGCGACGTGTCGATGAACATGCGTGCCGTGCTGCGCCGCATGGGCCGCAAGTCGTTCAATCCGGGCACGGCCAGCGCCATGTTCTTCCTGAACGCCAAGGATCCGGCGACCATCAACGCCACCCGCAAGGCGATGGTGGGCGTGGGCTACAAGGTCCAGCGCGCCGCGCATGACCTGCTGTCGGGCCTGGTGAAGAAGCAGACCGCCGCGCCTCCGGCCACGGTGGGCAAGCCGCCGCTGCGCGAGCAGGTGGTCCACTTCGTGAACAAGAAGATGCCCGGCGGGCTGCCCAAGCAGGCGGCGCGCAAGCTGCTGGACATCGAAGACGCGAACTACGTGCCCATCATCCGCGATCCCAAGGCCACCACGGCCGACACGGAAGCGGTGTTCTACTTCCCGGGCTGCGGCTCCGAACGCCTGTTCTCGCAGGTGGGCCTGGCCACGCAGGCCATGCTGTGGCACGCGGGCGTGCAGACCGTGCTGCCGCCGGGCTACCTGTGCTGCGGCTATCCCCAGCGCGGCAACGGCATGACGGACAAGGCCGAGCAGATCATCACCGACAACCGGGTGCTGTTCCACCGCGTTGCCAACACGCTGAACTACCTGGACATCAAGACGGTGGTGGTCAGCTGCGGCACTTGCTACGACCAGTTGGCGGGCTACGAGTTCGACAAGATCTTCCCGGGCTGCCGCCTGATCGACATCCACGAGTACCTGCTGGAAAAGGGCATCAAGCTGGAAGGGGCCAAGGGCGTGCGCTACATGTACCACGACCCCTGCCACACGCCCATGAAGCTGCAGGAACCCATGAAGACCGTGCGCGCCCTGGTTGGCGACGACGCCGTCAAGAGCGACCGCTGCTGCGGCGAATCGGGCACGCTGGCCGTGAGCCGTCCGGACATCTCCACGCAGGTGCGCTTCCGCAAGCAGGAAGAGCTGCTCAAGGGCGATGCCGCCTTGCGCAGCGACGGTTTCACCGGCGACGTGAAGGTGCTGACCTCCTGCCCGTCGTGCCTGCAGGGTCTGTCGCGCTATGAAGGCGACACCGGCATGGACGCGGACTACATCGTGGTCGAGATGGCGCGCCATATCCTGGGCGAAGGCTGGATGGAAGAGTACGTGCGCCGCGCCAACGCGGGCGGCATCGAGCGGGTGCTGGTCTAGGCCGGCAGTCCGCGCAACATACGCGCAAGAAAAAACCGCGGCCATTGCTGGCCGCGGTTTTTTTTCAGCTGTGGCAGTGAGCCGGAGGTTTACTCCAGCTTGATGCCGGCCTTCTTGATCACGTCCGCCCAGGCGCTGCGTTCCTGTTCGGCGTAGGCCTTGAACTCCTGCGAGGACATCGGCATCGGGATGACGCCCATGTCCAGGATCTTCTGCGATACGGCGGGCGACTTCAGCGTGGCTTCCAGGTCGGCGGCCAGCTTCTTGACGACGGGCTCCGGCAGGCCGGCCGGGCCGACCAGGCCTTGCCAGGCATAGGCGGTGAAGTTGGGCACGCCTTGTTCGGCCATGGTGGGCACGTCCGGCAGCGCGGCGACGCGTTCCGGAGTGGCCGCGGCCAACACGCGCAGCTTGCCGGCCTTGACGTTGGGCAAGCCCGAGGCCAGGTCGATGAACATCAGGTCCACCTGTCCGCCCAGCAGATCCTGCACGGCGGGCGCTGCGCCCTTGTAGGGCACGTGCAGCACGTTGGCGTTGGTACGCTGCTTGAAGAGTTCCAGCGCCAAGTGATGCGGCGAACCCGCGCCGGCGGACGCCGCCGACAGCTTACCCGGCTCTTTCTTGGCGGCCTGGATCACGTCGTCCACGGTCTTGAACGGCGAATTGACGTTCACGGCCAGCAGCAGCGGGAACTTGGCGATGCCGCCGATGTAGGTGAACTTGGACGGATCGTAGGACAGCTTGGCGTACAGCGACGGGTTGAAGGCCAGCGTGCCCGAGTCGGCCGTGCCGACCATGTAGCCGTTGGCCTCGGCCTGGGCGATGGCGGTGGCGCCGATGATGGTGGCGGCGCCGGGGCGGTTTTCGACCACGATGGTCTGGCCCAGCGGCTTTTCCAGGCCGCTTGCCACCGTGCGCGCCACGACGTCGGTGCCGCCGCCGGCCGGGTAGGGCACGATCCAGCGGATCGGCTGGGTGGGCCAGGATTGGGCCGAGGCCGCGCCGGCGGCCAGGGACAGGGCGGCCAGCGCCAACAGGCGCTTCGCGTGCTTATGCATGGGGTGTCTCCAAGTGCGGAATTGAGTATGGGCCGCCGCCGCAGGGTATGCGGGGGGCCTGTTATGCGCCGTTATTATGCCTTGCGTCCCCGGCAATCGGCAGATGTTTTGTGCCCTGCTTTCAGCGGCTTATTGCGGATCGGGATAGCTGCGGGCGCCGAAGATCGCCGAGCCGATACGCACCTCGGTCGAGCCTTCCTCGATCGCCAGCTCGAAGTCTCCGCTCATGCCCATCGAGAGACGGTCCAGCGATACGCCTGGCAGGTTTTCCTGCCGCAGGCGGTCGCGCAACTCGCGCAGGGTGCGGAAGCAGGCGCGCACCTCGGCGGGATCCGGCGAATTCACGGCCAGCGTCATCAGGCCTTGCACGCGTAGCGTCGGAAAGTCGGCGGTGATGCGGCGCAGGAAGGCGGGCACGTCGGCGGGGTCCATGCCGTACTTGGTGGGCTCGGACGAAGTCTTGACCTGCACCAGCACGTCCAGCGTCCGGCCTTCGTTGGCCAGGCGGCGGTGCAGGGCTTCGGCCAGCTCCACCCGGTCCAGCGACTGGACTTCGGCGGCGTCGCGCGCCGCGTCGCGGGCCTTATTGGTCTGCAGATGGCCGATCAGCACCCATTGCAGGCCCAGGCCGTCCAGCGCCGCGGCTTTCTGGCGGATTTCCTGCGTCTTGTTTTCGCCGTAGCGGGTCAGCCCCAGCGCCATGCCCTCGCGGATGGCGTCCACGCCGAAGGTCTTGCTGACGGGCAGCAGCGTCACGCTGTCCGGGCCGCGGCCGGCGCGCGCGCAGGCGTCGGCGATGCGTTGCTGGATCTGGGCAAGGCGCCCGGCCATGGTGTCTACGGCGGTCATTCAGCTCTCTGGTAGGAACGGGATGTCCCATAGTGTAGGACTGCGCCCGATCGTTTCGCCACAGCGCCCGTGCGCGTCGTTGACCCTGTCTGATCGGCAGGCTTAGAATTTGAAGATATTTGTTTATATTTCAATGTTCTATGCCATCCGGCGCCGCCCCAGCGGGCGACACGGTATCCAACCTACACAGTCTCCCGCCATGTCCACCGCAGCGCCTGAATACGCTTTCGCCACGCCTTTCCTGAATCCCCCAGCTTCCCCCATCCGATCGCTCATGCCGTATGCCATGCGGCCGGGCACCATTTCGCTGGCGGGCGGCTATCCCGCGCAGGAACTGTTCGACGTGGAAGGCCTGTCGATCGCGTCGACCCAGGTCCTGGCCCGCCTGGGCGCCTGCCTGCAGTATTCCAACATCGACGGCCAGGCCAGCCTGCGCCACGAGCTGGCGCGTCTGTCGGCCGAGCGCGGCCTTATCTGCAACGCGGATACCGAGCTGGTCGTGACCGGCGGCTCGCAGCAGGCCCTGGCTTTGCTGACCCGCGTCATGCTGCAGCCCGGCGACCATGCCATCATCGAATCGCCCGCGTTTCCGAATTCCGTGCAGGCGCTGCGTTACACCGGCGCAACGGTGCATACGGTGCAGTCGGGTCCCGAAGGCATCGACGTGGACGCGCTGGACGAACTGGCCGGCCGCATCAAGCCCAAGATGGTCTGCGTGGTCGCATCGTTCTCCAACCCCTGCGGCGCGACCCTGACGCGCGAGCGCCGCCTGCGGCTGCTGGAACTGGCGGTCAAGCACCGCTTCCTGATCGTTGAAGACGATCCCTACAGCGAACTGCGCTTTGCCGGCGAAGCAGTGCCGCCCATCGCCGCGCTGGCCGAGGGCGAAGCGCGCCACTGGGCCGTGTACCTGGCCAGCATGTCCAAGACCATGGCGCCGGCGCTGCGCATCGGCTGGCTGGTGGCGCCGCCCGAAGTCCGCCGCCGCTGCGTCAGCGCCAAGGCAGCCGACGACATGGCCTCGTCCGCCTGGATCCAGGAAGTCGTGGCCCAATACCTGGCCAATGGCCGCTACGGCGAACACGTGCCGCGCATCCGCGCAGCCTACGGCCTGCGCTGTGACGCCATGGCGGAATCGCTGGCCCGCGAACTCAACGGCCGCGTCACCTTCAGCAAGCCCGAGGGCGGCATGTTCTTCTGGGCCCGCCTGACGGGCGAGATCGACGCCACGCGCCTCTTGCCCTACGCCATCGAGCACGAGGTCGTCTACGTGCCGGGCAAGGCGTTCTACGCGGATGCTGCGCAGGCCGACCTGCATGCCATGCGCATGTCGTTCGCCACCATGAATGAAAGCCAGATCGCCCAGGGCATGGTGCGGCTGGGCCGCGCGCTGGACGCGTGCGAGGCCAACGAACCAGTGTCGATCTCGCTGGCTGCCTGATGCCGGCTTGACGGAGCGCATGCGCCGCTGTGCGGCCTGTTGCTATGCTCTTCTGCCTGTCCGCCCCGGCGCTTGCGTGCCGGGGCGCGCATACCTAAATAAGCGCTGGTTATTTGGTTTGGGCGCTTCATGTCTATAAGCTTCTTGCCTCGGCGCGTTCCCGCGCCCGCAAAGCAGAACAGGAAACGAGGTCATGAACATTGCAAAAGGGTTGATCGGCGCAGCGTTGCTGGCGGCAGCGGCGCAGGGCGCGCAAGCGGCCACGCTGGACGTGGTGCGCCAGCGCGGCGCCGTGGCTTGCGGCACGACCACAGGCTTCGCGGGCTTCTCCGCGCCTGACGCGCAAGGCAAGTGGCAGGGGCTGGACGTCGACCTGTGCCGCGCGATTGCCGCAGCGGTCTTCGGCGACGCCAGCAAGATCAAGGTGGTGCCGCTGAATTCGCAGCAGCGCTTCACCGCCCTGCAATCCGGCGAGGTGGACGTGCTGACGCGCAACACCACGGTGACGCAGCAGCGCGATACCGCACTGGGCATCATCCACGCCGGCATCAACTTCTATGACGGCCAGGGCTTCCTGGTGCCGAAGTCCCTGGGCGTTAAGAGCGCCAAGGAGATCAACGGGGCCACCATCTGCCTGCAGACCGGCACGTCCAACGAAAACACGCTGGCCGACTGGGCCCGCGCCAACAACGTGAGCTACAAGCCGGTCGTGATCGAGACCTTCAACGAGGTGGTCAACGCCTTCGCCGCGGGCCGTTGCGACGTCTTCAGCACCGACGCCTCGGGCCTGGCCTCGATTCGCATTTCCAAGCTGCAGAACCCCGACGACTACGTGGTGCTGCCCGAGATCATCTCCAAGGAACCGCTCGGCCCCTTCGTGCGCCAGGGCGATGATGCCTGGCTGAACATCGTGCGCTGGTCGTTGTCGGCCATGATCGAAGCCGAGGAATACGGCGTGTCGTCCGCCAACGTGGACGAGCAGGCCAAGAGCGCCAACCCTAATATCAAGCGCATTCTGGGCGTCACGCCCGGCAGCGGCGCCAACCTGGGGCTGGACGAGAAATGGGCCTACAACATCGTCAAGCAGGTGGGCAATTACGGCGAAAGCTTCGAGCGCAACGTGGGCCAGGGCAGCCCGCTGAAGATCAAGCGCGGGCTGAATGCGCAATGGACGCAGGGCGGCCTGATGTACGCGTTGCCAATACGGTGATGACGGCGGGTTTCGCGCGTTGGGTACTCGATTGCCCGTGCGCGAAGCCCGATGGCTTTATCCGCGCCGGTACAACTCCGCGATCTTCACGAACGCGGCGCGCAATTCGCGCGTGCCGCCCTGGAAGATCATCGGCCGGCCGCGGTGCGTGAACACCACCAGCCGCTTGGAAAACAGCATCGGCACGAAGCGCGCGTAGCGCACGTCTTCCCAGGCGACTTCGCGGCGCGTGAACCAGGTCTGGCGCAGGCCGCGTTCATCGATGGTGGTGATGGATGTCTGCATGTGCCAGGAAACGAACAGCAGCCCCAGGAAGCACAGTCCCACCACGACGGCCAGCAAAGTGTCGAAGGGCTGCGAGGGCGCGCGGATGGCGGTGGTGACCACCTGCACGCCCAGCACTGCCAGGATGACCCAGGTCAGGATGCGGACCCAGTCGGGCCAGGCCTGGCCGGACAAGGGCAGGGGACCGATGGTCCGCAGCAGCGCCGCGTGCTCCTCGGCGGAGGGCGTGCTGGCCGGAGTATTCATGCGATCCGTCATGCCGCCCGTTTGGCGGCGATGGCGTTGCCGGCGCGGCTCGAGCCCTTGCGGTTCAGGTGGGCCGACATCCACTGGCCGATATCGACCACGGCGTCGAAATCCACGCCGGTGTCGATGTCCAGTCCGCGCAGCATGTACAGCACGTCTTCGGTGGCGACGTTGCCGGTGGCGCCCTTGGCGTAGGGGCAGCCGCCCAGGCCGGCCACCGACGTGTGGAAAATCGAGATGCCGGTTTCCAGCGCCGCCAGGATGTTGGCCAACGCCTGCCCGTAGGTGTCATGGAAGTGGCCGGAGATGCGGGCCGGGTCGGCCACGCGCGTCACCGCGGTCATCACTTCGCGCACGCGCCTGGGCGTGCCCACGCCTATGGTGTCGGCCACGTCGATCTCGTCGACCTGCATTGCCAGGTAGCGCTGCGCCACGTCCACCACCGCTTCCACCGGTACTTCGCCCTGATAGGGACAGCCCAGCGCGCAGCTGATACTGCCGCGCACGCGGATGCCGGCGGCGCGCGCGGCCTGCACCACGGGCTCGAAGCGCGCGATCGATTCGGCGATGGAACAGTTGATGTTCTTCTGCGAGAAAGCTTCGCTGGCCGCGCCGAAGATCACGATTTCGTCGGCCCCGGCGGCCAGCGCACCCTCGAAGCCCTTCATGTTGGGCGTCAGCACGGAATAGATGGTGCCGGGACGGCGCTCGATGCGGGCCATGACTTCCGCGCCGTCGGCCATTTGCGGCACCCATTTGGGCGACACGAACGAGGCGGCCTCCACGTTGGGGAAGCCTGCGGCGGATAAGCGGTTGACCAGTTCCACCTTGATGTCGGTGGGCACGAATTCCTTTTCGTTCTGCAGGCCATCGCGGGGCGACACCTCGACGATCTTCACGCGGGAGGGCAAAGCCATGTCTATTCCTGTCTCGGGATGGGGTAGGCGGCGCGGCAGGGCGGCGCTATCTGCTCAATATTAGCGCCATAGCGCCGACCCTGTTTTGCAGGGAGGTCCAGGGGGAACAACCCTATTTCATGCGTTGGTAACGGCCGTCGTCCAGCTGGACGACGCGGCCTTGCAGCTCCAGTTGCACCAGTTGCGTCTGCAGGTCGGCGGTGTCCATTCCACTGCGGGCCTGGATCGCATCCAGGTGCAGCGGATCGTAGCCCAGCGCGTCCAGCACCGGGTGGTCAGGCAAGGCCTCCGCGGCGGCAGGCTGGGCGCGCGCGGCCGGCGTGGGGTCGCCGCCCAATTCGTCGGTGATGTCGCGGGCGGTCTCCACGAGCTTGGCGCCCTGGCGGATCAGCGCATGGCAGCCGCGCGAAAGCGGTGAATGGATGGATCCGGGAATGGCGAAGACCTCGCGCCCGCCTTCGGCCGCCAGCCTGGCCGTGATCAGCGATCCGCTCTGGCGGGCGGCTTCCACTACCAGCACCCCGCGCGCCAGCCCGGCCACGATGCGGTTGCGCTTGGGGAAGTGCTGCGGCAGCGCGCCCGTGCCCAGTGGCAGTTCCGACACCAGTGCGCCGTGCGCCGCGATGCGGTGCGCCAGGTCGCGATGCTTGGCGGGGTAGATGCGGTCTATGCCGGTGCCCATGACGGCCACGGTGCCGGCGCCATCGGGGCCGGCGTCCAGCGCGCCTTCATGGGCGGCGCCGTCGATGCCCAGCGCCAGCCCGCTGATGACGCGCCAGCCATGCCCAGCCAGATGCCGCGCAAAGGCGCGGGCGTTCTCCTGGCCGCCGGGCGTGGCGTTGCGCGCGCCCACCACGGCCAGCGACGGTCCCTGCAGGAAAGCGGGATCGCCCGCTACGTAGAGCAGGATGGGCGGGTCGGCGATGGTCAGCAGGCTTTGCGGATAAGTCGGATCGGCCAGCGTCAGGATGTGCCGGCCGGGCGCGGCTACCCATTCCAGCGCGCTTTCGACCTGCGCTGCCATTTCTGGCGGCATCGGGGAGGCCAGTTGCCGCGCCAGCGCCTCGGGCAGATGGCGCGACAAGGCGGTGGCGCGCTGGGCGTAGATCTGTTCGGGCAGGCCGAGCGCGCCGAGCAGGGTGCAGGCGGTGGCGGAGCCTATGTTCGGTTCCAGGGACAGGCGCAGCCAGGCGGCCAGTTCGGAAGGGGATTGCGTAAGCGGCATCGTGCGGGCGCGTAAGGGCGTCGGTGGTGCGAGAGTGTCGCATGCGGGGCGCTGGACCGCGGGCCCGAGGCGGATTGATTTGCGGCGCGGAGCGGCCAGGAAACGCCGCGGACATGGCAATCCGGCCAATCCCGGGATTAGCCGAAAACTATTAGAAATCAAGAGTCTAATGAATTAAACTCTTATGTAAACCTGACTACTGGCATTTCCCCCGCAATGGCTTTACTTCCTATTCTTCGCTACCCGGACCCGCGCCTGCACAAAAAGGCCAAGCCGGTCGCCGAGGTCGACGACCGCATCCGCCAACTGGTGCGCGACATGGCCGAAACCATGTACGACGCGCCGGGCGTAGGCTTGGCCGCGACCCAGGTCGACGTGCATGAGCGCGTCGTCGTGATCGACGTGTCCGAGGAAAGCAACCAGCTGCTGGTGCTGATCAATCCCGAGATCACCTGGCGCAGCGACGACTACAAGATCTACGAAGAGGGTTGCCTGTCCGTGCCCGGCGTCTATGACGACGTCGAGCGGGCCTCCCGCATCCGTTGCAAGGCGCTGGATATCGACGGCAAGCCCTTCGAGTTCGAGGCCGACGGCCTGCTGGCCGTGTGCGTGCAGCACGAGCTTGACCATCTGGAAGGCAAGGTGTTCGTGGAATACCTGTCCAGCCTGAAGCAGAACCGCATCAAGACCAGGCTCAAGAAGGCCGAGCGCGAAGCGTTGCGAGCGTAAGGGGCTCACCCCCTACCCGCTGCGCGGGCCCCCTCAGGCGGGCCGCCGTCCAAGGGGTGGCTCAGGCGAACCGGCAAAGCCGGATCCGCGGCGCCCCGGATCGGCCAGGCCTCCTGGCTGCGGGCAACGCGATTCTTTGAACGTCCGTTCCATTTCATTCTTCTTTTCTCGTCCCATGCGCCTAGTCTTTGCCGGCACGCCGGAATTCGCCCGTATCGCCTTTGACGCCCTGCGCGCCGCAGGCCACGAGATCCCGCTGGTCATGACCCAGCCCGACCGCCCGGCCGGGCGCGGGCTGAAGCTGACGCCCAGCCCCGTGAAGCAGGCGGCGCTGGACGCCGGCATCGAGGTCGCCCAGCCGCGCAGCCTGCGCCTGGACGGCCGCTATCCCGAAGAGGCCGGCGAGGCCCGGGCCCTGCTTGAGCGTGTGGCGCCCGACGTGATGGTGGTGGCGGCCTATGGCCTGATCCTGCCGCAGTGGGTGCTGGACCTGCCGCGCCTGGGCTGCCTGAACATCCATGCCAGCCTGCTGCCGCGCTGGCGCGGCGCCGCGCCCATCCAGCGCGCCATCGAAGCCGGCGACGCGCAGACCGGCGTGACCATCATGCAAATGGATCAGGGCCTGGATACGGGTGACATGCTGCTGGAACGCATCGTGCCCATCGGCGGCGACACCACGGCGGCCGAACTGCACGATGCATTGGCGCTGGCGGGCGGGGAGGCGATCGTTGCGGCGTTGGACGCGCTGGCTCAAGGCGGACTGACGCCGCGCAAGCAGCCCGAGGCCGGCGTGACCTACGCCGCCAAGCTAGACAAGGCCGAAGGCGCGCTGGATTGCACGCAGCCAGCTGAACTGCTGGCGCGCCGCGTGCGCGCCTTCAATCCCGTGCCGGGCGCCAGCATCCGCCTGCCCGGCCTGGCAGATCCGGTGAAGGTGTGGCGCGCGCAGGCGCTGGACCAGGCCACGACGGCCGCGCCAGGCAGCGTGCTGCGCGCCGATGCCACGGGCATCGACATCGCCACCGGCAACGGCGTGCTGCGTCTGTTGGAACTGCAGAAAGCGGGCGGCAAGCGCCAGCCCGTGGACGTGTTCGCGCGCGGCTGGCAGCCGGCCTGAACCCGCCGGGGCCAGGCGGCCCCGGGATCTTTCTTCAATACAAGGTGCTGGCCACGCGGGCAGGCAATTCGCGGTCGTAGGTGACGCCGTCGAAGGTGCCCGCCGTCAGGTCCGACAGGATGCGGCCCACGCTGGGCAGCGCGGTGCGCGGCACCTGTGTCGCCGGATCCCATAGCTTGGAGCGCAGCAAGGCGCGCGAACACTGGAAGTACACGGTGTGCACGTCCACGACCAGCACCGAGCGCGGGAGCTTGCCGTCCATCTCGAAGCGCGCCAGCAGCGCCGGGTCCACGCTGATGCGCGCCGCGCCGTTGACCCGCAGGGTCTCGCCCACGCCCGGCACCAGAAACAGCAGCGCGACCCGAGGATCGGCCAGGATGTTGCGCAGGCTGTCGATGCGGTTGTTGCCGCGGCGGTCCGGCAGCAGCAGCGTCTTGTCGTCCTCTACCACCACGAAGCCGGCGGGATCGCCGCGCGGCGAAGCGTCCAGGCCATCGGGGCCCGCAGTGGCCAGCACCGCGAAAGGCGCCGCTTCGATGAAGGCGCGGTAGTGCGGATGCACATGATCCACCTCCTTCTTGATGGAGGCTTCGCCGGACGCGCCATACAGCGCCTGCAGGGCGTTTGCGTCGGTGACCAGATGGGCGGGATCGATATGCATGGCTGCGGGTTCCAGGTTCAGGCCAGCGCGGCTGGCAGGTCGGCAACGGTCAGGAACAGCTCGTCGGGGCCGCGTTCGCGCAGGGCCTCGACATGGTTATAACCCCAGGCGACGGAACCGATACGCACGCCGGCCTTGCGGGCGGCGTCGATGTCGCGCATTTCGTCGCCCACCAGCAGGAAGCGCTCGGGGGCGGTGCCATGCTGCTTGAGCAGGCGGTCGATCTTGGCGGACTTGCCGAACAGGTCGGTGCCGCATTCGTAGTCGTCGAACAGGGCGGCGGTTTCCGCGCCCAGCACGCGCTGCACGTTCTCGATGGAGTTGGAGCTGACCACCGCCAGCCGCAGCCCGCCCGCCTTCAGGCGCGCCAGCGCGTCGGGAATGCCGTCGAACAGGTGCACGCTGGGGTCGATTTCCTGCATCAGCGTGCGCACGTGGGCCATGATGGCGGGCAGCTTCCACAGCGGGATGCCCAGAAACTTGAGGATCTCGGCGGCATCGCGATGGCGCAGCTGGTCGCGTTCGGAGGCGTCGATCTTGCGGAAGCCATATTTGTCGGCCACCGTATTCAGGATGGAGTTGAACCATGGCATGGTGTCCGCCAGGGTTCCATCAAAATCAAAAGCGGCGATGTCGTATTTCAAGTCGCGGGTCTCTGAGCCTGTTGATGCTGAAAATAGCGTTGTGCCGGCCCTAGGCGCCATTCGGATGCAGCAGATAGTGCACGACGGGAGCCAGGCCCTCGAGCGGCGGCGCGCCGGCCACGACGCGGGCGGCGCTGGTCCAGGGATAGTCCAGACCCAGCAGCCAGCCGAACACGGCTTCGGTGTCGTGCGCGGGCAGCGTCACCATGGTTTCGATGGTGATGACGAGGTTGCTCGCGCGATAGGGCTCGGGCTGGAATTCCCAGTCATAGCGGCCACAGCCCACCCGGACGTTGCCCGTGGCCTTTTCCGTCATGCCCACGATCCAGTCGCACTGGTAGGCGGGCAGGCGCGCTCCGGCCTCGGGTCGCGCCAGATAGAACGTGTAGACGTTGTCGTAGGTCTGGCCGAACTTGCGCACCAGCGTATCGGTGATGGCGGCCAGGCCGTGCGACTCGGGCGGGAAGGCGATGGCCTGCGTGCGCAAGGCCATCTTCAGCACGGCGTCCGGCGCGAACGCGCGCGCCATGTAGTGCGGGCGGTTCTCGTCCTTGGCATGAAAGTAGTCGCGCAGGACGGACTCGGTGCTGGCGGGAGTCAACGCATGGGTGGGCATTGCGGGGCTTCCGTTGTGGTCGGGTGGATGGATGGCCTCAGGCCTTGATCTGTTCGAACCACTTCGAGACATTGGGCGGTTCGTACATGGCGTAGCGGTCCAGCAGCAAAGCAGGGTCCTCTTCCACCACCAGCATGTCGCGATGCTGGGGGCGGATGAATTCTTCCTCGACCGCATGGTCCACGAACTGGACCAGCGCGTCGTAGTAGCCGGCAATGTTCAACAGGCCGCAGGGCTTCTGGTGCATGTTCAGCTGCGCCCAGGTCCAGACCTCGAAGAACTCTTCCAGCGTGCCCGCGCCGCCGGGCAGCGCGATGAAGCCGTCGGCCTTCTCCATCATCATGGCCTTGCGCTCGTGCATGTTCTGCACCAGGTGCAGCTCGGTCAGGCCGCGGTGCGCCTGCTCCTTCTTCATCAGCAGTTCGGGGATCACGCCGATCACGCGGCCGCCGGCGGCCAGCACCTCATTGGCGACCACGCCCATGATGCCCACGACCGAGCCGCCATACACCAGCCCCAGATCGCGCCGCACCAGTTCGCGGGCCAGCACGCGGGCCTGCTCGATGTAATCCGGCCGGGCGCCCGGGTTCGAGCCGCAATACACGCAAATGTTCTTCAAAGTCATAGATCTTCGGGTGATGCCCATCCCGTTACAGATTGCGTCACGGGTTTTCGGGAAGCCCATAGTTTACGCAAGGATCGAAAACCGTTTTCGCCGGGCAATTTGGAGGGGGCGCAGGCAATGTTTGGACACAGCATGTTCCGCCACGATCGGTAGACTGGGTTGTACGGAGAGACTGGAAGCCCAGTGTCGCAGTGCTTTCACTTAACCAAGAGGAGCCACGATATGGAACAAGCAACCCGTACCCAAGCGCAGGCGAACCGCCCGTTCGACATGGACGTGAAGGCCATACGCGCCAAGGCGCGCCAGGACATCGAGTCCGGCGCCGTGACCGACACCTATCGCGCCGACCGCCAGACCGTGCTGAAGCTGCTGAATGAAGCGCTGGCCACCGAGATCGTCTGTGTGCTGCGCTACAAGCGCCACTACTTCATGGCCCGCGGGCTGAACGCCGAGCCCGTGGCCGCGGAATTCGCCGAACACGCCACGCAGGAACAGGACCATGCCGACCGGCTCTCGGAACGCATCGTGCAGCTGGGCGGCGAGCCCAACCTGTCGCCCAAGGGGCTGTTGGAGCGCAGCCATTCCGAGTACGTCGAAGGCACGTCGCTGGAGGACATGATCAAGGAGAACCTGATCGCCGAGCGCATCGCCATCGACAGCTACCGCCAGATGATCGAGTACATCGGCGAACAGGACACCACCACGCGCCGCCTGCTGGAAGAGATCCTCGCGGTGGAGGAAGAGCACGCCGACGACATGTCGGACTTCCTGGCCAAGCGCTAGCGGACGCGCCGCGCCGCCCGGGCGTCATGGCGGCGCGCGGCCGCGTCCAGCGCCGCATGATGGGTCTCGGCCCAGCGGTCCAGCGCGATCAGGGCCACGTTCAGGGATTGGCCCAGTTCGCTCAGCCGGTAGTTCACGTGCGGCGGCACGGTGCCCAGGTCCTCGCGCAGCACCAGGCCGTGACGCTCCAGTTCCTTGAGCGTCTGGGTCATGACCTTCTGTGAAATCCCGTCCAGCCTGCGCAGCAGCTCGTTGTTGCGCATGGGGCCATGTTCCAGCGCAGGCAGGATCAGCGGCACCCATTTGCCGGCAATCAGTTCCAGCGCTCGGCGCGACGGGCAGGCAGCGTCGAACACGTCGCCCGAGGGCACGGAGGCGGATGGCTTTTTCATAGTTACCAAAAGGTGCGTACTTGTCTTGTGGTAACTATAGTCTCTAAGCTAGCCGTTCCCTGGTTCTGGCAGGAGGCCGCAATGGCCTGGTTGATTCTGGTCGCCGCGAGCGCGGTGGAAATCGTGATGGCCCTGGCCTTGAAGTATGCGGATGGCTGGACGCGATTCTGGCCCAGCGTGATCGGCATTGCGGCCGCCCTGGGCAGCGTGTTCCTGCTGACGCTGGCCATGAAGCAGCTGCCTGCTGGCACGGCCTACGCCATCTGGACCGGTATCGGGTCAGTGGGCATTACCGTGCTGGGAATCATGCTGTTCGGGGATTCGCCGTCTGCCGCGCGCCTGCTGTGCATTGCGATGATCGTGGGCGGCGTGGCGGGGCTCAAGCTGCTGGAAGCCTGAGCTGCGCGCGGCGGGCGCCGCGCGCGGGAGCGGATTCAGATCGCGTCGGCCCAGAGGTCGTATTCGTCGGAATCGGTGACGCGGGCGCGCACCAGATCGCCCGCCTTCAGGGGCTTGTCCGAGCTGACGTAGACGCAGCCGTCGATTTCAGGCGCATCGGCGCTGCTGCGGCCCACGGCGCCGTCTTCGTCCACTTCGTCGATCAGCACGTCGATCTCGCGGCCCACCTTCCTGGCCAGGCGGGCGGCGGAGATCGATTGCTGCAGCTCCATGAAGCGTTCCCAGCGTTCCTGCTTGACCTCGTCCGGCACCGGATTGTCCAGCAGGTTCGCGGGCGCGCCTTCCACCGGCGAATACTGGAAACAGCCCACGCGGTCCAGCTGCGCTTCCTGCATCCAGTCCAGCAGGTACTGGAAGTCTTCCTCGGTTTCTCCGGGGAAGCCGACGATGAAGGTCGAACGGATCGTCAGGTCCGGACAGATCTCGCGCCAGCGCTTGATGCGGGCCAGGGTCTTGTCCTCGAAGGCCGGGCGCTTCATGGCCTTCAGGATGCGCGGGCTGGCGTGCTGGAACGGGATGTCCAGGTAGGGCAGGATCTTGCCCTCGGCCATCAGCGGGATCACTTCGTCCACGTGCGGGTACGGATACACGTAGTGCAGGCGCGTCCACACGCCCACCTCGGACAAGGCCGTACAGAGCTCTGTCATGCGGGTCTTCACCGGACGGCCGTTCCAGAAGCCGCTGCGGTACTTCACGTCCACGCCATAGGCGCTGGTGTCCTGCGAGATCACCAGCAATTCCTTCACGCCCGCCTTGACCAGGCGCTCGGCCTCGCTGAGCACGTCGCCCACCGGCCGGCTGACCAGGTCGCCGCGCATCGACGGGATGATGCAGAAGCTGCAGCGGTGATTACAGCCTTCCGAAATCTTCAGATAGGCGTAGTGCCGCGGCGTGAGCTTGATGCCTTGCGGCGGCACCAGGTCCAGGTAGGGGTTGTGGTCCTTCTTGGGCGGCGCTGCCTCGTGCACCGCGCGCACCACCTCTTCGTATTGCTGCGGGCCGGTCACGGCCAGCACGCTGGGGTGCACGTCGCGGATCACCGATTCCTCGACGCCCATGCAGCCGGTCACGATGACCTTGCCGTTCTCGGCCAGGGCTTCGCCAATGGCCTCCAGCGATTCCGCCTTGGCGCTGTCGATGAAGCCGCAGGTATTGACGACGACCACGTCGGCATCGTTGTACTCGGGCGTGACTACGTACCCTTCGGTGCGCAGTTGGGTCAGGATGCGCTCGGAGTCGACCAGGGCCTTGGGACAGCCCAGGGAAACGAATCCCACGCGCGGGGTCCGGCCGTCGGCGTTGGCGGCGGCGATGGTGTCGGCCAGGGCGGAGGTGGCGGACGCGTTCGCGTCAGCGTCGTTGGCCTTGCCGGGGCCCTTGCCAGGCCGGGAGGTTTCGAGGATTTCCAATGTCGTTCACCAAAAAATCGCGCGGCAAGCGTGTCGCGCGGCGGATGTGTTGTTCGTGTCGGGCGAGGCCGGGGCGGCTGGCCTCAGGATTCAGCGTGTTCGTTGGCGGGCCACGGGGGCAGCTCTCGCAGGGTCTCGGGATGCATCATTGCTACCTGCAGCAGGGTCTTCGCCGCGCCCGAGGGGGTGCGCCGTCCTTGCTCCCAATCTTGCAGAGTGCGTACGCTCACGCCCAGCAGTTCAGCGAAATCCGTTTGCGGCAGGCCCACGCGGCTGCGTGCTTCGCTGATATGCGACGCCTGCCACGGTACGCTGCGCGCCGTCGGGGCAGCATTCTTCATGGCTCTTCAAAAGTCGGGCGCCTGTGTGGCGTCCCAGGGGGTCATGCCGTCGCACCATAAAGGGGGGGCGACGGCGAATCTTTAATTATACGGCATTGCCGTAGGCCAGGTGCGGCAGGACCGATACTTGATGGACCATGGCGTGCCTCTTAGCCCGGCAGTGGGCACCTTCACACTGTGAGAAGGTCAAGTCGATCGCGAATGCTGGCTGCTCCAATACACATCAGACAAGCCCAGCCGCTGGTTCGCGTCGCGGGCCAGCACGAACATCAGATCCGAAAGCCGGTTGAGGTACTGGCGCACCGTCGGGCTGAGACTCCCGGTGCGCGCGAGCGCCACTACCGCGCGTTCGGCGCGGCGGCAGACGGTGCGGGCCATGTGGAATTGCGCCGATGCGCGCGAGCCGCCAGGCAGGATGAATTCCTTCAGGGGCGGCAGAGCGGCGTTGTAGTGCGCCAGGCGGCGGTCCAGATGGGCGATCTGTGCCTCGTCCAGCGCGCGATGTCCGGGGATGCAGAGCTCGGCGCCTATGTCGAACAGGTCGTTCTGGATGATGTGTAGATCCGCCGCGACTTCGTCGGCCAGATTTTCCGCAAGCAATACGCCGATGACGCTATTCAGTTCGTCCACATCGCCCAAGGCGGCGATGCGTGGGGCGTCCTTGGGCGTGCGCGAGCCGTCGCCCAGTCCGGTGGTGCCGTCATCGCCGGTGCGGGTGGCGATGACGGATAAACGGTTGGCCATGGTTTCCTTCCTGGGTCGGGCTGCGCGCGGCGCGCGCGCAAGCGTCTGACGGGGCCGCGCCCCTTGTCCTAGATGGAGCGTCCGCCGTCGACCGGGACCTCGACGCCGGTCAGGAAGCGCGCTTCGGCGCTGGCCAGGAATACGGCCACGTTCGCCACGTCGTCGGGATCGCACATCCGGCCCAGCGGTATCGTCGACACGAAGCGGGCCCGGTTTTCGGCATTGTCGGCCACGCCCATGAAGTCGTTGAGCAACCCGGTGGGCGCCATGACCGGCGAAATGAGATTGACGCGGATGCCGTCCGAGGCGAGCTCGGCGGCCATGGACTTGGTCATGACCCTGACCGCGCCCTTCGAACTGTTGTACCAGGTCAGGCCGGGACGCGGTCGGATGGCGCCCACAGAGCCTACATTGATGATCACGCCGTCCTTCTTCTCCCGCATCAGGGGAATGACCGCCTGCGTCATGAGATAGATCGACTTCACGTTGACCGCGAAAACGCGGTCGAAGGTCGCTTCGTCCACGTCCAGCATGGGCTGGTTGCGGTGCGTGGTGCCGGCGTTGTTGATCACCACGTCGGGCGCGCCGAAGCGCTCCACGCAATGGCGCACCATGGCCTGCACCTGGTCGCCGTTGCTGACGTCGCAGGCGACGGCGCTACCGTTCTCGGCCAGTTCCTTGGCGACCCGCTGGGCGGCTTCAAGATTGAGGTCGGCGAGGACGACCTTGGCGTTTTCCTTGGCATAGGCGCGGGCGATGGCGGCGCCGAACCCGCTGCCCGCTCCCGTTACGATCGCGATCTTGTTGCTCAATCCGGACATGATGGCATTCCTTATGCGTAGTGTTGAACAATGGTCTTGGTCGTACTCATTTCTTCCAGGGCGAGAAACCCCTTCTCGCGGCCGTATCCGCTTTTCTTGACGCCGCCGAAAGGCAGTTCCACGCCGCCACCCGCGCCGTAGCAATTGATGAATACCTGGCCGCTGGCGATGCGTTGCGCCAGGCGGGACTGGCGGCTGCCGTTCTCCGTCCAGACGCCCGCGACCAGGCCGTAGTCCGTCGCATTGGCCAACCGTACGGCGTCGTCCTCGTCGCTGAACGGCATCACGGACAGCACCGGGCCGAAGACTTCCTGGCAGGCCAGGCGATGTTCGCGGGGGACCGGGCCGAACAAGGCCGGCTTGACGAAGTACCCACCGCCGGGCAGGTCCGGCGCCAGGCTGCCTTGCGCAAGCATCGGCACGCCCATGGCGGCGGCCTCGGCGATGAAGGCCTGCACCTTGTCGCGTTGTCGCGCGTTGATCAGCGGACCGCAGTCCAGATCCATCTGCGGCGTGCCGACCTTCAGCGCCGCGAAATGGGTCGCGATGATATCGACGAAGCGGTCATGAATACCCTGCTGCACCAGCAGGCGGCTGCCGGCCGAGCAGGTCTGCCCCGCGTTCTGGACGATGGCCCGGACGATGATGGGCGCGGCCTTGGCCGGGTCCGCGTCGTCGAATACGATTTGCGGCGACTTGCCGCCCAGTTCCAGCACGCAGGGTACATGGTTGCGCGCGGTGGCTTGCTGGACCTGGATGCCGACTTCCGGGGACCCGGTGAAGGTCGCGAAGTTGATGCCGGGGTGCGAGGTCAGCGCCGCGCCGGCCTCCGCGCCGTACCCCGTCACGATGTTGAGCGCGCCAGGCGGAAGACCGGCTTGCAGCGCGAGTTCGCCCAGCTTCAAGGCGGTCAGGCAGGCGTCCTCGGAGGGCTTGACCACCGCCGCGTTGCCCATGGCCAAGGCCGGCGCTAGCGTGCGTCCCATCATTTGCGCGGGATAGTTCCAGGGAATGATGTGGGCCGTGACGCCGTGCGGAGTGCGGACCACGCTGACGTTGTAGCCGGCCAGGTAAGGAATGGTCTGCCCGTGGACCTTGTCGGCCGCGCCGCCATAGAACTCGAAGTAGCGGGCCACGGCCCCGGCGTCCGCGCGTGCCACGGACAGGGGCTTGCCGGTATCGCGCGCTTCCAGATCGGCCAGTTCTGCGCCATGGTCCAGAATGAGCTGCCCCAGGCGTTGCAGGATCCGGCCGCGTTCGGTAGCCGTCATGCTGCCCCAGGCGCCTTCCACCGCCCGCCGCGCTGCCGCGACCGCCAGCTCCACGTCCGCCGCCCGGCCGCGCGCGATCCGAGTGAAGGCCTCCCCGCTACAGGGATCGATGACATCTATCGTTTCGCCGTCGAGCGCATCGACCCACCGGCCGTCGATCAACAATTTGTTCACGCGCCGCTCCTTAATGTTGAGACGGCGGCAGCGGCCTCGAAGGCGCGCTGCCGGCCGCAGCTGCACGCCGTCAGGCTTGCGAACGGATGCCTTCGGGCTCGACTTCGCTCATGAACTTGGGATCGTTGTAGTGGTACAGATCGTCCAGGTAGGGCACGAAGAAGTCGTAGAAGGAGCGGGAGTCGTACTTGGCCTTTTCGCCCGGTTTGACACAGGCCGGGATGGGGCCGACATTGGCGTCGTCGTCGGGGTAGAAGAAGAACGTGAGCGCATAGCGCTTCATCGGCGGATTGACCACGCGGTGCGGGGTGGCGATGAAGCGGTCATTGGACAGGCGGTTGAGGACCTGGCCGGTGTTCACGATCAGCGCGTCCTTGACGTAGGTGACGTTGAGCCATTCCTTGGATGGCGTCATGACCTGCAGGCCCGGCACTGGCGTCATCGGCAGCAGCGTCAGGAAGCTGCCGTCGGAGTGCGGAGCCAGGGCGTACTGGCCTTCCTCCATGCGTTCTTCCGGGTGGTAGTAGGCGCAGCGCTGGTAGTACTCGGGCGCCTTGAACATATCGTTGAAATACTCGGCCGGCAGATCGAGCGCCCGCGCATAGATCGGCAGCAGCTTGGTCGCGAGCGCCTCCATGGAGGTCTGGTAGTTGAACAGCGTTTTGCGGAATTCCGGCAGGCTTTCGGGCCATTGGTTCAGGCCGCGGTGCCGCACGTTGGCGACCACCTTGGGATCATCGGCGGTGCGGTTGCGCATGAAGAGCCACGCGGCATTGGTGTCCTTCTTGGTATTGAGCGCGATCTTCTCTTTGATGGCGGTCGATTGCAGGATCGATGCCTTGGGCGGCAGATAGCCCTGGTGGTGGAAACCGACCCGGTGCCTGAGCTTCTCCTCCATCGGGATCTCGAACAGCTGGGCGGTCTGGCGGAATGACTCGTCGATGAGTTCCTGCGGAATGCCGTGGTTGACGATGGCGAAGAAGCCCAGGTTTTCCTGGATCCAGCGCACGTCCGCTGCCAGTTGTTCGAGGGCGCCGGGTTCGCCGGCCAGATAGGGGCCGACGTCGAGAATCGGCAGCCCCTTGCCGCTTTCGATGGCTTGCCTGACGTTTTCCGAAGCGCTTACCTGATTCACTGAAGTAGTCATGATCCATGTCTCCTTGATGTACTGGTAGTTACCAAACCACTCTGGTCTTCAAACACTCGGACGGCGTTTTCATCAGTTCCAGAACTTGCACTTGGATTCCGCCTTGGAGGCAAACGCCTGCTCTCCGGGAATCATCTGCACCTGCTTGTAGTAGTCCCAAGGCCCCTTGGATTCGGCCGGGCTCTTGATTTCCATGAGCCGAAGGTCGTGGACCATGCGGCCGTCCTCCCGGATGTAGCCGTTCTGGGTGTACATGTCGTTGATTCTCTCTTTCCTCATCTGCGCCATCACATCCTCGGCCTGGCTGGTGGCCGCGTGCTGGACAGCCTTCAGGTAGTGCAGCGTCGCCGAGTAGCTGGCCGCCTGCATGCTGGTGGGCATCTTGCTCATCTTTTGCTGGAAACGGGCGGCCCAGGCGCGCGATTTATCGTCCGAGTCCCAGTACCAGGCTTCGGTCAGGTTGATGCCGCGGGTCTGCTCCAGGCCCAGCGCATGCACGTCGGTGATGAACAGCATCAGGCCCGCCAGTTTCATCGACGAAGACAGGCCGAACTCGCTCGCGGCCTTTACGGAGTTGATGGTGTCGGAGCCGCCGTTGGCCAGTCCCAGGACCTGCGCGCCCGACGCCTTGGCCTGCAGCAGGAAGGACGAGAAATCGGGCGTGGACAAGGGGTGGCGCACGCTGCCCAGCACGCTGCCGCCATTGGCCTTGACGACCTCGGTGGTTTCTTTCTCCAACGACTTGCCGAAGGCGTAGTCGACGGTCAGGAAGTACCAGGTCTTGCCGCCTTGCCGTGTCATGGCGGTGCCGGTGCCGCGGGCCAGGGCCACCGTGTCATAGAGGTAGTGAACCGTGTACGGCGAGCATTCCTCGTTGGTCAGCTGGGCGGCGACCCCGCCCGTGACGATGACGATCTTTTTCTTTTCCGCCGCGACCGTGGCGATGGCCAGGCTGGTGCCCGAGCTGGGACCGCTGATGATCATGTCCACCCCTTGGGTGTCGAACCAGCCGCGCGCTGCGGTCGCCGCGACGTCGGGCTTGGCCGAGTGATTGGATGTCACGACCTCGACCTTCTTATCGTTGACCTGGCCGCCGAAGTCGGCAATGGCCATTCTTACGGCCTCGGTGATGCCGGCTCCGCCCATGTCCGAATAGATGCCCGACATGTCGGCCAGCACGCCGATCTTGATGACGTCGCCGCTCGCCAGGACCCAGGCGGGGACACAGGACGCGAGGCAGAACAGGGACGCCATGACGCGGCGGCCCGGCGACGGAAGCTTGCGCAACGAACAGCGATAGGAAGAAGTTTTCATGCCTGTCTCCTTGGGTTCGGTTCCGCCGGCGTTATGTCACCGGTCGGCTGGTCCGTCGCGCCGCGGCGCAGCGCCAGGACCTTCTGCAACTGCGTCGGGTCCGCCAAATTGCTTGCTACCGCAAGGCAGTAATCCCACAGCGTCTCGTCGACGTTGGCGCCCAGCTGTACCGCGTTCGCCAGCCGCAGGACGGCCAGGCGGTCATGTTTGAATCTCACACTGCGCTGCAACAGCGATAGCGCGGCCGAGCACGCGTCCTGCCGCTGCGCAGTTGATGCCTGGGAATGTGCTCCCAGGCGCTGCGTCTTCTTCAACGATCGGATCAGCGCGCGCGACATGGGTCAGTCCACCTGAGCGCCCGAGGCGCGCACCACGTCTCCCCACTTCAGGGCGTCGGCCCGCAGGATGCTGGCAAACTCATCCGGCTGCGTGATGTAGGGCTCGGCGCCCTGGGCCGAGAAACTGGCCGCGACTTCCGGCATGCGTAGGATGTCGTTCACATCGCTATTGATCTTTTGGATCAACGCGGGGGGTGTGCGTCCGGGGGCCATGAGGCCGAACCACGGATTGACGTCGAAGTCCTTGAACCCGGCCTGAGCGATGGTGGGAATGCTGTCGAATGCGGCGGCGGGGCGCGCGCTGGTGACGGCGATCGGATAAAGGGTGGAACTCTTGAGGGCGCCGATGACGGAGGGCAGGCTGGTGAACACCACCTGGATCCGTCCCCCCATCAAGTCCTGCAGCGCCGGCGCCGCGCCCCGGTAAGGAATGTGCGTGAGCTTGACGCCGGTGGCGGTGTTGAACATCTCCCCCAGCAGGTGGTTGACGGAGCCATTGCCGGCCGAGCCGTAGGTGATGTGCGACGTGCGCGCGGCAGCCACGACCGCGGCAACGGTCTTGAACGGCGAGTCCGCCCGGGTCACCATCACGAATGGCAGGGTCGCCAGCGTGGCGACCGGCGCGAAATCCCGGACCGGATCGAAGGAAAGCTTGCGGTACAACGCGCCGTTGATGGCTTGGGTGCCGACGTAGCTCATCAGCAGGGTGTAGCCGTCGGGCGCGGCGCGCACGACCAGTTCCATGCCCACATTGCCGCCCGCGCCTGCGTGGTTCTCCACCACCACCGGTTGGGCCCATTTCGCGGTGAGTTTCTGGCTGATGATGCGGGCCAGCACGTCGGAGGCGCCGCCGGGCGTCTGCGGGACGATGATCCTGACCGGCTTGTCTGGAAATACGGCGTCGGCGCCTGCGGCCGGCGCGGCGATGCAGACGGCGGTCAACAACGATGCGAACAGGCGTGTGAGCATGGCGGATCCCCAGGGGTCAAGAGTCGAGCGTGGCGCCGGCAGCCGCGAGTATCCGGCTCATCTGCTGGCGCAGTGGGGCGTCGAACAAGTTATCGTCGGCGCGCGCGATGGTGTGTGCGATGCGCATTTCGAGCATGCGCCGCAGCCGGTAGCGCAGCCGCTGGGCGTGCAGGCGCTGGCGCCGCGCCGGATCAGTGGCGCGCCAGGCTTGATGCCGGTCTATGGCCTCCGATAGAGCCCGGACCGAGTCCGGTTGCGTCGACGAGGCCAGCAGCACGGGCGCGCGCCAAGCGCCCTCGGGCTGCCGGCTCACGGCGGCGATGCGCTGTATGTCGGTGGCCATTCTTTTCGCGCCCGGCAGGTCTGCCTTGTTGACGACATAGATGTCGGCCATTTCCATGATGCCGGCCTTCATGGCCTGGACCATGTCGCCGCTTTCGGGCAGCAGAACCAGCACCAACGTGTCGACCTGCGCGCGGGCTGCATATTCGGCCTGGCCGATGCCGACCGTCTCCAACAGCACTTCGTCGAAACCGAACTCGTCCATGATGTCGAGCATCTCGGGCAAGTTGTCGGCCAGCCCGTCGCAAGTGCGGCGCGAACCCAGGGAGCGGATGTACAAGTCGCCGATGCCGGCGAGGTCGTCCATGCGCACGCGGTCGCCCAGGATGGCGCCGCCGCTGTTGGGGCTGCTGGGATCGACGGCCAGCACGCCCAGCCGTCCCCGCGGCGCGCGTTCCAGCGCCAGGTGTCCGACCAGGGTGCTCTTGCCGGCGCCCGGAGCTCCTGTGATGCCGATCCGTCGGGCGGCGTGCGTCGCTGCGTCACGCAGGGCGAAGCGCGCCACCTCAGCGGCGTCGGCGTTGGCCATGCGCGTGAGCGCGCGGCTCAGCGCCCAGCGGTCCAGGGGCGGGGCGCTCATGTCCTGACCCTGCCCAGCACTTCGTCGCCGTGCTCGTCCAGCAGGGGGGGCAAGCCATAGGCGGGCGCATAGCCCTGGAAGCGAATCGGGCTGGCCACGGCCTGCAGCGGCAGGCGGCCATCGCCCAACGCCACGACCAGTTCGCGGGCAGCGGCGATGTCGCTGGAGAGCGCCGCATTCAAGGTGCCGACCTCGGCCGCCACCACGCCCAGCGGGCTCAGGCGACGCACCCATGCGCTGGCGGGCATCTGGCGCAGCACTTGCGCGATGGCGGCGATGACCTCGGCCCGATGCTTGCGACGTCCCGCCATGGTGGCGAACTTCGGGTCCGCGATCCATTCAGGGCGGCCGATTTCGTCGCAAAAGGTCTTCCAGAATTTGTCGTGGGTGATGAACAGCGTGAGCCAGCCGTCCGCCGTCGCGAAAATCTGCGCCGGCACCACATAGGGGTGCGAGGAGTCCGCCAGGCGCCCTATGGTTTCGCCTGCATTCAGCGCCGCGCCTGCCAGGTAGTTGAGCTGCGAGAGCATGACGTCGTACATCGCCACGTCGACCTGGCCGCCCTGGCCCTGGACGATCTTGGCCAGCAGTCCTACTGCGGCCACAAGGCCGGCGGAGTTGTCCACCGCCGAATAGCCGGCCTTGGTGGGCGGCGCGTCGGGGTCGCCGGTCAGCGCCATGACGCCCGTCATCGCCTGGATGACATAGTCGTAGGCGGGATTGTCCGCGTAGGGGCCGTCCAGCCCATAACCCGTGAGCGCCACGCAGACCAGCCGTTCGTTCCAGCGCCGCAGCGCGTCGTAGGTGAGGCCGAGCTTGCGGATGGCCGAAGGCCGCAGGTTGGTCACCAGCGCGTGCGAGGTTTCGACGATGCGCCCCAGCGCCGCGCGGCCTTCGTCGCCGGCCAGGTCGAGCACCACGCTCTTCTTGTTGCGGTTCAGGCTGGCGAAGTAGGCATTGTGCGGACCCACGAAATGGGGGCTGACGTTGCGGCCGATGTCGCCTTCTGGCGTTTCGATCTTGATGACCTCGGCGCCCATGTCAGCCAGCATCAGGCCGCAGTAGGGGCCGGCCAGCATGTGGCCAACTTCGACGATCCGGATCCCCGCGAGCGGCGCATTCATGACAGACTCTGCGCCAGGGCCCGGACCATGTCGTCCAGCGGCATATCGGCGGTGAAGATCGCGGCCACGCCCAGTTCTTTCAGGTAGGGCCAGTCCTCGGCGGGAATGGTGCCGCCCACGAAGACCTTCACGCCGTGCGCCCGCAGTTCGCGCAGCTGCGCCATGACTTCGGCGACCAGTTCGCGGTGGCTGCCGGACAGGATGCTCAGGCCGACCGCGTCCACGCCTTCGTCCACCGCCACCTGCGCTATCTGCAGCGGGCTGCGGCGCAGGCCGGTATAGATGACTTCCGCGCCTGCGTTGCGCAGCGTCAGCGCGACGATCTTGGCGCCGATGTCGTGGCCATCCAGGCCGGGCTTGCCGATCAGGATACGCTTGGCCGCCAGGGCGGCAGAGGTCTGTTGGGCGCTCATAGATTCACCGGCTCCTTGAATTCGCCCCATTTTTCCTTCAGGCGCTCCACCATCTCGCCCACGGTGGCGTAGGCGTGGCAGCACTCCACGAGGTAGGGCATGATGTTCTCGTTGTCCTTGGCGGCCACGGCGGAAAGCCGGGACAGCGCGCGGTCGACCTCGGATTGGCGGCGCGTGTCCAGCACCCGTTGGTACTTTTCGAGCGCGCGCTCGGCCACGGTCGGATCCAGCTTGAAGACCTCGCCGACCTTGATCTCCTCGTCCGCCTTCCTGAAGTAGTTTTGGCCGATGATCGCGTTGTGGCCGGAGTCGGTGTTGAGCTTGCGCTCCAGGCCGCGCTCGGCCAGGCGCAGCTGAATCCAGCCGTCTTCGATGGCCGGAATCACGCCGCCGTAGGCGTCTATTTCGTCCATCACCTTGGTGATCTGCGCTTCCATCCGGTCGGTGTGCTGCTCCAGGAAATAGCTGCCGCCCAGGGGGTCGACAGTGCGGCCTATGCCGCTCTCGAAAGCGATGATCTGTTGCGTGCGCACGGCCAGTTCGGCCGAGAATTCGGTGGGGATCTGGAACGCCTCGTCGAAGGCGCAGGTGAAGATGGATTGCGCGCCGCCCAGCACGGCGGCCATGGTTTCCACCGCCACGCGCACGACGTTGTTGTAGGGCTGGGGCGCCACCAGCGAGGAACCGCCGCACACCACGCCGAAGCGGAAGTGTTGCGCTTTCGGATCTTTTACGCCGTAGCGTTCCTTCATCAGGCGGGCCCAGAGCCTGCGGCCGGCGCGGAATTTGGCGATTTCGTCGAAGAAGTCCATGTGGACGTAGAAAAAGAACGACAGGCGCTTGGCGAACTTCTCGACATCGCCGCCCCGCGCGCGCAGCTCCTCCACGTAGGCCAGGCCATTGGCCAGGGTGTAGGCCATTTCCTCGGCCGCGGTAGAGCCCGCGTCGCGCACGTGCGCGCCTGCGATGCTGATGGGGTTGAAGCGCGGGGAGACCTCGTTGGAGTACAGGATCGAATCCGCGATCAGCCGCATCGACGGGCGCACCGGGAAGATCCAGGTGCCCCGCGCCACGTACTCTTTGAGGATGTCGTTCTGGATGGTGCCGGTGAGCTTTTCGCGCGGCACGTTCTGCTTGTCGGCCACAGCCAGATACATGGCGTAGATGATGGCGGCCGTGCCGTTGATCGTGAACGAGGTCGATATCTTCGACAGGTCCAGGTCCTTGAACAGAATCTCGGCCTCGCTCAGGTTGGAGAGCGATACTCCCACCTTGCCGATCTCCGGACGCGCCATCGGGTGTACCGGATCCAGGCCGCACTGCGTGGGCAGGTCCAGCGCCACGGACAGGCCGGTCTGCCCTTTTTCCAGCAGGAACTTGTAGCGTTCGTTGGATTCTTCCGCGGTGCCGAAGCCGGAGTACTGGCGTATGGTCCAGAGGCGGCCTTGATAGCCGTCGGGGAAGATCCCTCGCGTGTAGGGATACTCGCCGGGCGCGCCGATGCGGGCGGGGTCGACCGCGTCCGCGCCGACGCTGGTGGGGACCTCGATGCCGCTGGGGCTGGAGGAACTCAACTGCGGTTCCATGTCGCGCGGTTCGCGATTCTGGTCGGCGCTCATTTGGCACCCCTCGCAAGAAACGCGTCGGACGCGCGCCAGTGATCCTCATGCAGCCAGGTGCCGATCGCGTGCTGCCGTTCGACGGCGCGGCGCGCCTCGTACGATGCGCCTTGGCGCCAGGCCGCGGCTTGCGCCTTGATGGCTCGCAGCACCTGTGGCGCGCAGAGCCGCAGCGGCTTGAGGAAGGCCTGCATGTCCGCGCCCGCCGGCCCGTCGAAGACGATGGCGTCGGCCAAGCCCCAGTCCAGAGCCAGCGGCGCGTCTATCAGTTCGCCGCGGCCCATCATGCGCATGGCGCGGGCGCCGCCGGCTAGTTGGCACAGATCGACGCCGCCGCCCCACACGGACGAGATGGCCAGGCGCGCCTGGATGAAGCCGATGTGCGCGTGGCTGGCCAGTATGCGCAGGTCGCAGGCCAGGGCCAGCTCGGCGCCGCCGCCGATCGCGTCGCCATTCAGGTAGGCCAGCACTGGCACGGGGCAGTTGCGCACCGCGTCCAGCGCTGCGCGGGATTGCTCGGCCATGTCAATGGCTGCGGCTTCGTCGCGTACTTCGGCCAGTTCCACCAGATCGCCGCCGGCCGCGAAGAACCGGTCGCCGGCGCCGGTCAGGACGATGAAGCGCGTATCCGTGCGCGCGCCCGCCGCAAGCACTGCCAAGCCGAGTTCGGTGAGCACCCTGCGGGCAAGCGCGTTGTGCTTATGCGGCCGCTCGACGGTGATCCACACCTCGCCGCCGGCGCGCTCCTCTACCGCGATGTCCTTGTTCGTCTGCACGCTTTCTGATCTCCGTCGAGGTGTATTGCGTGCTGAGGATGGTATGAAGCAAAATATTCGGGAACAAGGACACTTGTTCGGTATTACGAACAAAATCCTGCGGCAAATCGGGAACGGAACGGATTTATCGGATTTATTCAGCGGGCTGAATTACGGCTATCCCACTTTCCAAAAGGAAGCGCCATGTCTGGAGTCACGGTGACCGGCGTCGAGCGAGTGCTTGACGTGTTTGAAGCGTTTCAGGCCAACGAGCGGCCTTTATCCCTGACCGATCTGGCCGAGGCGGCCGGCATTCCCAAGAGCACCTGCCACGCCATCGTTTCGACGCTGACGGCGCGCGGCTACCTGTACACGCTGAACCGTCCGCGCACGCTGTACCCCACCAAACGCATGTATGACGTGACGAGCGACATCCTGGCCAAGGACCCGTTCATCGAACACGTCACCCAGGTTCTGGAGCGGTTGCGCGATTCCACGCGGGAAACCGTGATCCTGGGCAAGCGCCTGGGCGAATCGGCGATCTACCTGCAGGTCATCGAAGGGCTGCACTCCATCCGCTATTCGGCCAAACCAGGGGAGTTCAAACCGCTGCATTCGAGTTCCATCGGCAAGGCCTTCCTGGGCACCCTGAAGGAGCGCGAGCTGCGCGCATGGCTGGAGAACCAGCAACTGGCCGCGATCACGCCGGAGACCAAGACCGAGCATGCGGCGCTGATCCAGGACATTCTGGAAAGCCGCAAGAACGGCTATTTCGTGACCCGGGGCGAGAACGTCTATGACGTGTGGGCAGTCGCGACGACGCTCACCATCAACAACGAGACGCTGGCCGTGGCGGTTGCCGGGCCCAAGCACCGCATGGAGGGCAATGTGGCCGAGTGCGCGAAGCTGCTGGTGGCGACCTGCAGCTTTTTGTCGCGGCAGCTGGGGCGGGCCTAGCGGGCGGCCCGGCCGGGGGCGATGCCGCTCAAGGCGCGCTGCGCCGATACAGCGCCAGCGTCCCCGCCAGCCCGATCAGCAGTCCCCCGCAGACGCGGTTCAGCCAGCGCAGGCCGGCGCCCTGGAAGGCGCGCACCATCTGCGCGCCCAGCGCGGCGTAGGCCAGCATCACGGCGACGTTCATCAGCGCCATGACCCCGGCCAGTACGGCGTACTGCGCCAGCAGAGGGGCGGCGGGATTGATGAACTGGGGCAGGAAGGCGGACATGAACAGCAGCGCCTTGGGGTTGGTCAGCGCCACCGCGAAGCTGCGCAGGCCCAGCGCCAGGCCGGCCGGACGGCGGGCGTCCGCCTGGGCGGCAGGCATGACCAGCGCCGCGTCCGAGCGCAGCATCTTCCAGCCCAGGTACGCCAGATAGGCCGCGCCCACCCATTTGATGAGCTGGAAGGCGATTTCGGACGCCGCGAGCACCACGCCCAGTCCCGACGCCACCGCGCCGATCAGGACCAGGTCGGCCAGGACTGCGCCGGCCATGCCCCAGCAGGCCGCGCGCACGCCGTGGCGCGAACCGTTGCTCATGGCGAGCAGGACGGTGGGGCCCGGCGTGATGATGGTGACGGCCGAGGCCAGGATGAAGAGCAGCAGGGTGGCGAGGGTCATGAGGGGGCTCCGTGGCTGGGGCCAGTGTGCCGCGACGGCCGCCATTCGTCCAGGTCCGGCTACCATAGCGGTCTTATCTCCTGAATTTGCATCATGTCCACGCGTTCCGACTCCCCCAATCTTGCCCCTCCGCTGTCCTCCGTCCTGCTTTCCAGCGCGGAGGTGGTCGAGGGCGTGCTGGACGGCCGCTCCCTGACGGACGCGCTGGCCGGCGTGGAATCGTCCTTGCGGCCCGCCACGCAGGCGGTGTCGTTCCATGCGATGCGCTACCTGGGCTGGGCCGACGCCGTGGGCCGCGAGATGGTGCAGCGCTATCCCAGCGTGCTGTTCGAATCCCTGCTGCTGGTGTCCCTGACCCTGCTGAAGGAAGAGGGCGATGCCGCCGCGGCCCTGCCGGGCATGCCGGTCTACGCCGCGCATACGGTGGTGGACCAGGCCGTGACGGCGGCCTCCCGCAGCCGCGCCCTGGCTTCCTATAAGGGCATGCTCAACGCCTGCCTGCGTCGTTTCCTGCGCGAGCGCGCGGCGCTCGAGGCTGCCGTGGCGGACAGCCCCGAGGCCCAATGGAACCACCCCGGCTGGTGGGTCAAGCAGCTGAGCGTGGCCTATCCGCGGGAATGGCGCGAGATCCTGGCTGCGGCCAATGTGCCCGCGCCGCTGACCCTGCGGGTCAATCGCCGCCGCGCCAGCCGCGAGCAGGTGTTGGCCGCCTTCCAGGCCGCCGGCTTGGCGGCCGAACCTGTGGGCCAGTCCGGCCTGGTACTGGCCACGCCCAAGCCGGTCACGCAACTGCCCGGCTTTGCCGAGGGCTGGTGGTCGGTACAGGACGCCGGCGCGCAACTGGCGGCCGAACTGCTGGCGCCTGCCGACGGCATGCGGGTGCTGGACGCCTGCTCGGCCCCTGGCGGCAAGACCGCCCACCTGCTGGAGCTGGCCGATATCGACCTGCTGGCGCTGGATGCCGACGCCGACCGGCTGGCCCGCGTCGGGCAGAACCTGGACCGGCTGGGTCTGGCAAGCGATCGTGTCCAGTTGAAAGCGGCGGATGCGGCCGACCTGGACGCCTGGTGGGACGGCAAGCCGTTCGACGCCGTGCTGGCCGACGTCCCCTGCACGGCCTCGGGCATCGTGCGCCGCCATCCCGACATCCGCTGGCTGCGGCGCGAGAACGACGTGCGTCGCACGGCCACCCTGCAGGCCAGCATCCTGGACGCGCTCTGGCGCACCGTGGCGCCCGGCGGGCGGCTGCTTTACGTGACCTGCTCGATCTTCCCGATCGAGGGTACGCGCCAGGCGCTGGAGTTCATGCAGCGCCATCCGGAGGCGCAGCGCCTGGACGCGCCCGGCCAATTGCTGCCAGTTGCGGTCGATGCAACACCTGCGGCGCAGCGCGACGGGTTTTTCTACGCCTTGTTTGCCAAGCAGTCCTGAATCGCCAAGAATAGGGGGCATGACGTAGTTCCGGTGCCGTATGTCCATTATTCCGCGCTTATTTCTCGGGTTGTTGCTCGCATCTGCCTTGCTTTCCTTCGTGCCGGGCGGGCAGGCGCATGGGGCGGAACCCAAGGTCACCGAAGTTCGCCCGGCGGTTCGAGACGGCCAGCTCCAGATCGACGCGGACATCGAGTTCGAACTGAACTCGCAGCTGCGCGAAGCCGCCCAGCGCGGAGTGCCGCTGTATCTCACCGCCGACCTCACCGTCACGCGCGAACGCTGGTGGTGGTTCGACAAGTCCCTGGTCGACACGTCCCGCACCTGGCGCATCATCTACAACGCCCTGACCCGGCAATGGCGGGTGGGCGTGGGCGAACTGACCTTTCCAGTCGCCTCGCTGGATGACGCCATGGGGGTCATCCGGCATATCCGCAACTGGCCGGTGGCGGACGCCGCCGACTTCGATGCGGGCGTGCTGTACGGCGGCCAGTTGCGCCTGCGCCTGGATACGTCGCTGCTGCCGCGGCCCTTCCAGGTCAACGCCCTGAACAGCAGCTCCTGGGTACAGTCGACGCCGTGGATGGACTTCACGTTCGTGCTCAGCGACAAGGAGAAAGACCCGTCATGAGGCTTGTGCTTCGGCTGGCCCTGATGGTTGGCGCCGCAAGCGGCCTGGCATTGCTGGGGCTGTTGGCGTGGTCCACCGGCAATGCCTCGCGCTTTGCGCGCTACTACGACACGCTGCTGGTGCTGAATGGCATTTTTGCGCTGGCGCTCTTCATCTGGGTGGTGGCGCTGACCGTGAGGCTGGCGCGGCAGATCCGTCGACGCCAGTTCGGCGCGCGGCTGACGGCCCGTTTTTCCCTGGCGTTTGCGCTGATCGGCGTGGTGCCCGGCGCCCTGATCTACACCGTGTCGGTGCAGTTCATGTCGCGCTCGATCGAATCCTGGTTCAACGTGCGCGTGGACACGGCGCTGGAGGCGGGCCTGAACCTGGGCCGCGCCGCGCTGGATTCGCTGCTGGCCGACCTGGACGCGCGTGCGCGCTCCATGGCGATGGAACTGAACCGCAGTTCCGACAGCGGCGTGACGCTCGCCTTGACGCGGCTGCGCGAGGCCAACGGCGTGCAGGAAGCCATGGTCTTTACCGGCAGCGGGCGCATGATCGCGTTCTCCACCAGCCAGTACGGGCAATTGCTGCCCGCGATGCCGCCGTCCACCGTCATGAACCAGCTGCGGCTGGCGCGCGGCTACTCCGCCGCCGAGGCCGATGACCCGGTGACCCCCGGCGCTGAAGGCGGGCTGCACCTGCGGGTGGTGATTCCGCTGACCGGCCCCGACCGCTACGACAACCTGTTGGGACCGGCATCCGAACCGCGTTGGCTGCAGCTGCTGCAGCCGGTACCCGAGCAGATCGCCCACAACGCCAATCTGGTGCAGCAGGGTTTTCGCGACTACCAGGAGCTGGCGCTGTCGCGGCTGGGCTTGCGCAAGCTGTACGGCATCACCCTGACCCTGGCCTTGCTGCTGGCGGCCTTCGGCGCCATCGCGGTGGCGCTCTCATTGTCCAAGCGGCTGGTGCGCCCGCTGCTCAGCCTGGCGGGCGGCACGCAGGCCGTGGGCGTGGGCGACTACCGGCCCTTGCCCGAGCCGCCCGAGCGCGACGAAGTCGGCCAGCTCACGCGTTCGTTCAACGCCATGACACGCCAGCTCGACGAGGCCCGCCGCATGGTCGAGAGCAACCGGCAGCAGCTGGAACGCTCCAATGTCTATCTGGAAAGCGTGCTGTCGAACCTGTCCTCCGGGGTGCTGGTGTTCGACGAATCGTTCCGCGTCACCACCGTCAACCAGGGCGCCCAGACCATCCTGGGCGCGGACCTGCGCTCGGTGATCGGACGGCCGCTGGAAACCGTGGCCGGCATGCTGGAGTTCGCCAACATCGTGCGGCAGGCTTTTTCCGCCCACGCCGCGGTGGGGTCCGAGCGCCAGCACTGGCAGCAGCAATTCGAGATCGCCCCGGGCCAGGACGACGCGCCCGCTGGCTCGCAGCCCCTGACCCTGCTGGCGCGCGGCACGCATCTGCGCGTGGACGGGCGCGGCAACGGCTATCTGGTGGTGTTTGACGACATCACCGAAGTGATCTCGGCCAACCGGACCGTGGCCTGGGGCGAAGTCGCCCGCAGGCTGGCGCACGAGATCAAGAACCCGCTTACGCCGATCCAGCTATCGGCCGAGCGCCTGGCGATGAAGCTGGAGGGCAAGCTGCCTCCCGCCGAGGCCCAGATCGTGGCACGGTCTACCAATACCATCGTCAACCAGGTGGCATCGCTCAAGCAGATGGTGGACGACTTCCGCGAATATGCCCGCACGCCGCCGGCCGTGATGCAACGCATCGACTTCAACGCCCTGGTGGCGGACGTGCTGTCGCTGTACGGCTGGGAGCCCGAAGGCGGTTCGTCGCGCCTGGCCGAAAAGGCCCTGAATCTGGACGTGACGCTGGCGCCGGACCTGCCGCCCATCGAGGGCGATCCCACCCAGTTGCGGCAGGTGATCCATAACCTGATGTCCAATGCCCGCGACGCGATCGCCGAGCAGGGCGGGCAAGGGCGGGTCAGCGTGACCACGCAGCTCATGCGCAGCGAGCAGCCCGACCGGGCGGCCCATCAGGCGCTCAGGTTCACGGTCGCCGACACGGGCCCGGGCTTTCCTCCCCAGGTCATGCAGCGCGCGTTCGAGCCCTACGTCACCACCAAGTCCCACGGGACTGGGTTAGGATTGGCAATCGTACGCAAGATCGTGGAAGAACACGGCGGGCGTATAGACCTTGCGAACCGCAAGGAAGGGGGCGCGCGGATCTCCATATTGTTGACCCGGCTGGCTTCCGAGGCCGATACTATGGACGCGACCGCGCAAGAAAAGGATAATGCGGCTACGCAATAGGTGGATGCTTTATGGCCAGAATTCTGGTGGTTGACGACGAAGTCGGTATACGCGAGCTTTTGTCGGAAATCCTATACGACGAAGGACACACGGTCGAGCTGGCTGAAAACGCGGCGCAAGCGCGCGCCGCACGCTTGCGCATGCGTCCTGACCTGGTGTTGCTGGACATCTGGATGCCGGACACGGACGGCGTCAGCCTGCTCAAGGAATGGGGCTCGCAAGGCCTGCTGGACATGCCCGTGATCATGATGAGCGGCCATGCCACCATCGACACGGCAGTCGAAGCCACGCGCATCGGCGCCATGGACTTCCTTGAAAAGCCGATCACGCTGCAGCGCCTCCTGAAGACGGTCGCCGCCGGCTTGGCGCGCGGCCGCGCGCCGCATCCGGCGCCTGCCGCCGCGCATTCGGCCGTGGCCAGCCCCGCGGTGGCGCTGGAAGACGAACTCGATCCCCCGGTCCAGGCCGCCGCGCCGTCCAATGAAGTCCCCGTCACGTCCAACGGCCAACTGGGCAGCATTTCGCTGGACCAACCGCTGCGCGAGGCGCGCGACGAATTCGAGCGCATCTATTTTGAATACCACCTGGTCCGCGAAAGCCACAGCATGACCCGCGTGTCGGAACGCACGGGGCTGGAACGCACCCACCTGTACCGCAAGCTCAAGCAATTGGGCATCGAGTCCGCCCGCAAGCGGAGCTCATGAAGATCCTGATCATGGGCGCTGGTCGCGTAGGCACCAGCGTGGCCGAGAACCTGGTGTCCGAAGAGAACGACATCACGGTGATCGATTCGGATCCTGTCCAGCTCCAATACCTGCAAGAACACTTCGACCTGCGCGTCGTCCATGGCGACGGCTCGCAGGTTTCGGTGCTGGAGGCCGCTGGCGCCGCCGACACCGACCTGCTGATCGCCTGTGCGGCCTCGGATTCGGCCAATATGGTGGCCTGCAAGATCGCGCGCCAGCTGTTCAACATTCCCCGCCGCATTGCCCGCATCCGTTCGGTGGAGTTCGCCGAACACCCGGAACTCATGAGCGAAGAGGGCTTCTGCATCGACGCCCTGATCAGCCCCGAGCGCAGCGTCACCACCTATCTGCACAGCCTGATCGAATTTCCCGAGGCCCTGCAGGTGGTGGAGTTCGCCGAAGGCCGGGTCAGCGTCGTGACCGTGCGGGTCGGCGCGGGCAGCCCGATGGCCCATTCGCCGGTCGACAAGCTGCGCGACGTCTGGCCCGACGTGAAGGCGCGAGTGATCGACGTGCTGCGCGGCGGCCGGCCGCTGCGGGCCGGCAGCGGTACCGTCGTCGCCCCGGGCGACGAAGTGGTGCTGGTGGTGGACTCGCGCGATGCGCGCCGCGCCGTTCGGCAGCTGCGTGAGGCCGAGCGTGCCGTGCGCCGCGTGATGATCGCGGGCGGCGGCAACATCGGCCTGCGCCTGGCGCGCCAACTGGCCGAGGAAAAATACAGCGTCCGCATCATCGAGCGCGACCAGAAGCGCTGCGAATACCTGGCGACCCAGTTGCCCGACAGCGTGCTGGTGCTGCACGGCAGCGGCACCGACGAGGCGTTGCTGGAACGCGAGAACATCGAGGACATGGACACCTGGCTGGCGCTGACCAGCGACGACGAGGACAACATCATGTCCTCGCTGCTGGCCAAGCGCCTGGGCGCGCGCAAGGTGATCGCGCTGATCAACCGCCAGGCCTACGGCGAACTGATGCAGGGCAGCCATATCGACATCGCCGTGTCGCCATCCCAGGCCACCATGAGCGAACTCCTGCGGCATGTGCGCCGTGGCGACGTGGCCGCCGTGCACCGGCTGCGCCAGGGCGTGGCGGAAGCGCTGGAGGCCATCGCCCATGGCGACCGCTCCACTTCCAAGGTGGTGGGGCGCGCGGTCGGGCAGATCAGCCTGCCGAAGGGCGCCAGCATCGGCGCCCTGGTGCGGGAGGACGAAATCATCCTGCCGGACGCCGACACCGTGATCGAATCCGACGACCACGTCATCGTCTTCGTGCCCTCGCGGCGGCAGATGCCGCGCGTGGAAAAGCTGTTCCAAGTCTCGGCGTCGTTCTTCTGATGCGCGCCGCCTCCTTCCTTCTGCGCGGGCCGCGCGCGGCCGGATAGCTCCATGAAGCGCGTCCTGGGCACCCTCTACATCCTGGGCCTGACGATGGTGATGTTCGCGCTCACCATGCTGATCCCGCTGACCGTCGCCTACGTGGGCGGCGACGGCGCGCGTGAGGCCTTCCTGGACGGGTTCCTGATCTCGGTGGGCATAGGCGGCGGCCTGGCCGCGATAACGCGCCGCGCCCGCTGCGAGCTGCGGGCGCGCGACGGCTTCGTGCTGGTGTCGGCCGTGTGGGCGGGCCTGCCCCTGCTGGCGGCCATTCCGCTGCTGCTCTACTTCCATGGCGCCGGCTTGCCGCTGTCGTTTACCGGCGCCTATTTCGAGGCCATGTCGGGCCTGACCACCACCGGCGCCACCGTCCTGACCAATCTGGACACCTTGCCCGCGTCGATCAACCTGTGGCGGGCCACGCTGATCTGGATCGGCGGCATGGGCATCCTGGTGCTGGCCGTGGCCATTCTGCCCCTGCTCGGGGTCGGCGGGCACCAGGTGGTGCGGGCGGAAACCCCCGGACCGATGAAGGACGAGCGGCTCACGCCGCGCATCGCCAGCACCGCCAAGGCGCTGTACGCGGTGTATTTCGTGTTCTCCATCCTGTGCTTCCTGGCCTACCGGGCGGTCGGCCTGTCGTGGTTCGAGGCCTGGTGCCACATGGCCACCACCATGGGCCTGGGCGGCTTTTCGACCTGGGATGACGGCTTCGCTCATTTCGATTCGGTCGCGGTGGAAATGGTCGCGATGGTGTTCATGCTGATCGCAGGCATCAACTTCGCCACCCACTTCAATGCCTTCCGCCAGCGCAGCGCGCGCGCCTACGTGCGGTGTCCGGAGGCGATCCCCTACCTGGTGGTGGTATTGGGAGTCGGGTTGGTCATCTCGGTGTTCCTGTTCCTGAAAGGGGTCTATGAAGACCCGCTGCAGGCGCTGCGCTACGGCATGTTCAACACGATTTCCATGGCGACCACCACGGGCTACGCCAATACCGACTTCGCGCAATGGCCGCTGTTCGCTCCGCTGACCATGCTGCTGCTGTCGGGCTTCGCCACGTCGGCCGGGTCGACCGGGGGCGGCATCAAGATGATCCGGGCGATCCTGCTGGTCAAGCAGGCGCGCAATGAGCTGGTCACAATGTTGCACCCGCACGCGGTCAGCCCGGTGCGCATCAATGGCCGCGCGGTCGAGACCCGCACCATGTCGTCGGTGCTGGCCTTTATGCTGTTCTACGGCCTTTCCATCGCCGTTTTCACCAGCCTGCTGCTCCTGTCCGGCCTGGATCCGATCACCGCCTTCTCGGCCGTCTTCGCCAGCGTCAACAACACCGGACCAGGCCTGGGGCCCGTCGGACCCATGGGCAACTTCGCCGTCCTGTCCGATTTCCAGATCTGGGTCTGCACCTTCGCGATGCTGATCGGGCGCCTGGAACTGCTGACGGTGCTGGTGTTGTTCACCCCTATTTTCTGGCGGAAATAGATAAGGGATAACCCTTATAAGGGTTGTCCCACCCCCTCTTGAAAGCCCCTTGAGTGCTTGCTTTCCGGCTGCCGCAGCCCGGGAGGCCGCGCCATTTCTATGCCGTGAGCGCTCGCTCACTTTCCTTCACAGGGAAAAACCGATTGCTTCGTGATGTTGCACATAAATGTCACGATTTTCCATCTTCTTGCCACAAAACAGCGGCTATCATGCGTGCACAAGCTGCCGTCTAGTGCCCCCCGGGCTGTTTCCGGGCTTCAAGGTCGAACGGCGCACACCCTCATCAAACATTCAGAAAGGAGTCCGAGATGGAACAGATCCCGTTCATTTCGTCGGCCCCCAACACCCTGGGCATCGAGCTCGAGCTGCAACTGATAGACCCGCGCAGTTTTGACCTGACCGCAGCCTCGGACGAGCTGCTGGCCCAAATGGCCAACCACCCCATCGCCGACCGCGTTAAACCGGAAATCACGCGGTCCATGATTGAACTGAATTCCTCGGTGCACGAGCACCCCATGGGCCTCTTGGCCGAGATGCGCGAAATGCGCGACGCCCTGATCGAAGCGGCGGACGCCGTGGGCGTATCGGTCGCTGGTGGCGGCGCCCACCCCTTCATGCGTTGGCAGGAACGGTCCATTTCGGACACCCCGCGCTTCCAGTACCTGGCCGAAATGTACGGTTACCTGGCGCGTCAATTTACGGTCTTCGGCCAGCACATCCACCTGGGCGTCAAGAACGGCGACGATTCCATCAAACTGTTGCGCCGCCTGTCGCCCTATGTGCCGCACTTTATCGCCCTGTCGGCCTCGTCGCCCTATTGCGAGGGGGTGGACACCTTGTTCTCGTGCTCGCGCCTGAACGCGGTGAACAGCTTCCCGCTGGCCGGGCACATGCCGCCCGAAGTGAAGGACTGGTACCAATTCGAGGCCCATCTGGCGCAGCTGCGCGCCTATGGCCTGGCGGAAAGCATCAAGGACCTGTACTGGGACATCCGCCCCAAACCGGAATTCGGCACGGTCGAAATCCGCGTGTGCGACACGCCGCTGACGGTCGAACGGGCTTGCCAGCTGGCGGCTTTTGCCCAGGCCCTGGCGGTGCTGCTGATGCGCGAGGGCGACCCCGGCGACGGCGCCTGGCTGTCCTATCGCAGCAATCACTTCCAGGCTTGCCGCTTCGGCCTGCAGGGCAGCTACGTGACGCCGGACGGACAGCGCCTGCGGCTGATGGACCACCTGCGCAACCTGTTCCAGCGCCTGATGCCGGTGGCTGAAGAACTGGGCACGGGCGACATGATCGCCGCCCTGCGCGATGAATCCATGCGCAGCGGCAACGATTCCCGCTGGCTGCGCAGCCAGTTCCACCGCTTGCGCGACCTGCCGTTGGTGGTGGAGGCCATGTCGAACGCATGGCGCGGCGTGGCTTCGCCCGGCGTAGGGCCCGCAGAACCGACGGCGGTCCTGAGGCGCCGCATTCGCGCAACCTCCGAGCCCATGTCGGCGTTGCCGGCTTCCGAGCCCGGGGTCAGCGTGCCGATGCCGGAACGCCTGCACTAGACGGGGAGGCCGGCGCCCGCAAAGCGCCGGCTCTGCCGGTCAGCCTGCGGCCCAGGTCAGGGCGCGCGGTGCCGGCCGCCAATCGCGCTGACCGACAGCCGGGTTTCACCGGCCACGGTGCGATGCGCCGCGGCGCGCCAGGCGTGGCCGTAGGCGACTTCGATACTCAGCACGATCAGACCGTCGGGCCGGCGCTGCGCTTCCAGCGCGGCGCAGAGACGGTCGCGCCAGTCGCGGCCCACCAGGCCGCCGCGCCGGCCTTCGGCCGGGTTGCCGCCCAGCGCGCGTACGTCCTGCAGCAGCTTTTCCGGGCTGCGGTAGGTCAGGGTCAGGATCTCCTGGTCCATGACCGGATCCGCGAAGCCGTTTTCCACCAGCAGGTCGCCGAAATCATGCATGTCCACGAAGGACGGCGTAGCCGTGCGCAGCCCGGCGTCGTCCAGGGCCTGGCGCAGTTCCCGCAGTGTGGCCGGCCCAAGACAGGAGAACATCGCCAGTCCGCCCACTTTCAGGATGCGCCGCCATTCCGCCAGCACGGCGTGCGGAGCGCGGTGCCAGTGCATGGCCAGGTTGGACCACACCAGTTCCAGCGATTCGGGCGCCAGGCCCGTCGCCGCCAGGTCGGCGTTGACGAAGGCAGGGGCGGCCGGGCCGCGGCGCGCCAGCTTGCCGATCCAGGCCGACAGGCCGGCAGGGGCATGGCGCTTGCGCGCCTGTTCCAGCAGCGGTTCGCAGTTGTCCAGCCCGGTATAGGCGGCGTCGGGATAGCGTTCACGCAGCAGCGGCAGGTTGTCGCCCGCGCCGCAGCCCGCGTCCAGCATGGCTTGCGGCTGGACCCGGATGTATTGCAGGCGGCCCAGCATGCGGCGGGCGATTTCCCCGTACAGGAACTGGGCCTCGGCCAGGTCGCCGCGGCGGGCGAATTGCCGGGGCACGTCGGCGCTGACGATGGGCAGGGAGGGGAGCGTTGCGGATTCTGGCAGGGACATTTCGGTCGCACCCGCGTCTGCAACGCGGGCGGATCATGGTTTCATGAGGGATGGCATCCATTATTGCGCATCCCGGCCGCGGCTTCCGATTGCCCCTACGGGTCATGGGGCGGTGGCTGCTGTCGCGCGTCGGTTGCGACTGCCCCTTGTGCGGCGCCCGGGTGGCGGGTGCTAGGCTTTGCGCGGGCTGCGAGGCGGATATCTGCGGCGATGCTCTCCGCCGGGCCGATAGTGGGGTGGTCGCGCGTCGCCCTGCAGCGCCACGCTGTCCGCGTTGCGCCCTGCGGTTGCGCCCGGATGCGCCGCACTGCGCCGCCTGCCTGGGCGCGCCCCGGACGTTTTCGCGCACGATTGCCGCCTTTGACTACGCGCCGCCCGCCGACACCTTGATCCTGATGCTGAAGACCCGGCTGCGCCTCAGCATGGCGCCGGTGCTGGCCCGGATGATCGCGGCTGCCGTGGCCCGCGACGGGCCTGCGCCGGACGGCGCCTTGCTGGTGCCCGTTCCCGCCAGCCGCGCATCGCTGCGCCAGCGCGGCATGAATCCGGCCGGTGAAATTGCGCGCAGCCTGGTGGCGGAGCTGGGGCTGCCGCTGGCGCGCGGGCTGCTGCGGCGCCGGCGCGAGACGCCCCGGCAGACCGCGCAGGGCCGCCAGGCCCGCCGGCTCGGGGCGCAAAACCTGTTTTATTGCGTGGGCGACGTGCGCGGCCGGCAGCTGCTATTGGTGGACGACGTCATGACCACCGGCAGCACCGCCAACGCGGCCGCCGCTGCGCTGCTGGCAGCAGGAGCTGCGGATGTCACGGTGCTGGTGGCGGCGCGCACGCCCTGAGCCGGCCCCCAGGTAAATCGGCGACAATTCCCGGTGCGCGGCGACGTTTCCGCCGCAAGCCGTCCCGAGTCCCTAGCGCCATGTTCCACGTCATCCTTGTTTGTCCCGAAATCCCGCCCAATACCGGCAACGCCATCCGCCTGTGCGCCAATACGGGCGCGCAATTGCACTTGGTTCGTCCCTTGGGCTTCGAGCTCGACGACGCCCGCATGCGCCGCGCCGGCTTGGATTACCACGAATGGCAGCCCGTCCGCGTGCACGACACGCTGGAGGAGGCTTTGGCCGATACCGGCGCCGCGCCGTCCAGCATCTACGCGCTGACCACGCATGCGCAACGCAGCGTGGCGGATATCGGCTTCAAGCCGGGCGACGTGTTCGTATTCGGCCGCGAAACGTCGGGCCTGTCGGAAGAACATCAGGCGATGTTCCTGCCCCAGCAGCGCCTGCGCCTGCCGATGCGCGCTGGCCAACGCAGCCTGAACCTGTCGAATGCCGTCGCCGTGACGGTGTTCGAGGCCTGGCGTCAACAGGGGTATGAAGGGGGAGTGTGACGGGTGCGCGCTGAAGCCGGCGCGCCTGGCCCGTCACGGCTGGGCTGCAATCAATCCAGCGACAGATTCAGCTTCTCGATCACCTGGTCCCAGCGCGCCTTTTCATTCTTGATGCGGGCGGTCAGGGCTTCCGGCGTGGACGGCGCGGGGGTGAAGTACTGCAGCGCCAGCTGCTTGCGCACCGCTTCGCTGCCGATGATGCGCGCCAGCTCGCTGTTGAGCCGTTCGACGATGGGCGTGGGCGTGCCGGCGGGAACCAGCACGGCATTCCAGGAAATTGCTTCAAAGTCCGGATAGCCCTGGGATGCCATCGTCGGCACGCCCGGCAGCGCCTCGCTGGGCTGCAGGCTGGTCACGGCCAGCAGCTTCACCTTGCCGTCGCGGGCCTGGGGCACGGCGATGGCGGGCACCATGAAGCCGGCCTGGACATCGCCGCCGATGATGGCCGAGATGACCTGCGGGAAGCCGGAATAGGGGATGTGCGCCAGGTCTACGCCGGCGCTTTCCTTGAACATTTCCATCGCCAGATGAGCCGAGCTGCCCGGGCCCACGGAACCGTAGTTCAGCGAATTGCCGCGGCCTTTCACCAGCGCGACGAAGTCCTTGACGTTATCGACCTTCAGGCTGCTGGGCACGACCAGCACGTTGGGGCTGGTGCCCACCAGCGATACCGGCTGCAGGTCGCGCAGCGGGTCGTAGCCCAGCGTCTTTTTGTACAGCGTGGGGGCGGTGACCAGCGGGCCGTTGATCGTGTAGAGCAGCGTGTAGCCGTCCGGCTTGGCCTGCGACACGATGCGCGTGCCGATGTTGCCGCCGGCGCCCGGCTTGTTGTCGATCACGATGGGCTGGCCCAGCGCCTGCGACAGCGGTTCCGAGATGGTGCGCGCCAGGATGTCGGGCGACGAGCCGGGCGGGAAGGGCACGACCATGTGGATCGGACGGTCGGGCCAGTCGGCATGGGCGGCGGCGGGCAGGATGGCGGCCAGGCTCAGGCATAGGCCGCGTAGCAGCGGGCCGACCCGGAACTTGCGGGTTTGCGTCATGAAGGATGTCTCCTCGGGGTTGTGCGTGGTATTTGTTTTTGGGGCGGCTCAGCGGGGCCGGTTGTCCGGCGACGCGTCCGGCTGGCTGGCTATCCCGCTTTCGTAGCGGGCGTCGCGCGCCAACAGGGCGGACACGGCCGTCATGGGGGCCACGCCGTCGAACAGCACGGCGCAGACGGCTTCGGTGATGGGCAGTTCGACCCCGATGGCGCGGGCGCGGTCCAGCGCGGCGCGCGCGCAGCGCACGCCTTCGGCCGTGATGCCGCTGGCCAGGATGTCGGCCAGCTTGCGCCCGGCGCCGATCTCCAGGCCCACGCGGCGGTTGCGCGACAGCTCGCCTGTCGCGGTCAGGACCAGGTCGCCCAGGCCGGTCAGCCCGGCGAAGGTCTCGGCCTGCGCGCCCAGCGCCACGCCGAAGCGGGTCATCTCGGCCAGGCCGCGGGTGATCAGCGCGGCGCGGGCATTGGTGCCCAGGGCCAGGCCGTCGCCAATGCCGCAGGCGACCGCGATCACGTTTTTCAGCGCGCCGCCCACTTCCACGCCCACCAGGTCGGTGCTGGCGTAGACGCGCAGCGCCGCGCCGTGGAAGGCGGCAGTGGTGGCAGCGCGCAAGGCGGGGCTGTCGCTGGCCACGGTCAGCGCGACCGGCAGGCCCTGCGCGACTTCGCGCGCGAACGAGGGGCCCGACAATGCGCCGCCGGTGGCGCCAGGCAGGGCCTCGCGCATGATTTCATGGGGCAGCCTGGCCGTGTCGGCTTCAAAGCCCTTGCACGTCCAGACGATGGGAGTGTCCTGCAATCCCAGCGCGGGCAGCCGGCGGGACAGCTCGCCGCAGATGGCGGTCAAGCCGGCCACGGGCACGCCCAGCACGATCAGCCGGCGCGCGCCGTCTTCTTGCAGGCTGCGCAGCGTGGCGTCGAGATCGGAGGAGATATTCAGTGCCTGCGGCAGGGCGATGCCCGGCAGGTAGCGCGCGTTTTCGTGCGAGGCGGCCATGTCGGCGGCCTGCGCGGCATCGCGCGCCCAGAGTACGGTGGCGTGGCGGCGGCTGGCAGCCGCCGCCAGCGCGGTGCCCCAACTTCCCGCACCCAGGACGGCGACGCGCAGGCGTGGCTCGATGGGATTTTTCATCGCCGAGCCGCCTCAAGATGAAAAGCGCCCCCACGGGGGGCAGCAAGCCGAAGGCGCAGCGTGGGGGCTCTTTTCATTGGACGCCGCGGCTGCTTTACTGGCGGGTCGCGCCGGGGGGCAGGATGATGCCCGAGTCGCTGCCGTTGCCGTTGGCGGCGCTTTGCTGCTGTTGCAGCTCGGCCAGGCGCTGCTCGTACAGGGCCTGGAAGTTCACTTCGGTCAGGTGCAGCGGCGGCATCGAGGTGCGGGTGATCGCGTCGGCGATGTTGGCGCGCAGGTAGGGGTACAGCATGGTCGGGCAGACGATGCCCAGCAGCGGGTCGAGCTGTTCTTCGGGGATGTTGGCGGCCTCGAAGATGCCGGCTTGCGTGCCTTCGACCAGGTACACGACCTTTTCATTGATGCGGGTGGTGACGGTGACGGTAACCGTGGTTTCGAACACGGTTTCAGCCAGGCGCTGGCCACCCACGGTGATGCTTACCTCGACCTGGGGCGCTTCCTGCTCCAGGAAGACGTGGGGCGCATTCGGCATTTCCAGCGAAAGGTCTTTCAGGTAGACGCGCTGCAGATTGAACGAGGGCGCGTTGCCGCCTTCTTGCTGGGTGTTTTGGTCTTGATCAGCCATGAGTGTTTCCGTTGGTGGGAGGGGCAAAAAGGGGGCGATTTAGCTGGCCAGCATGGGGGCAAGGCCACCCGAGCGGTCCAGGGCCATCAGGTCGTCGCAACCGCCGACGTGGGTATCGCCGATGAAGATCTGCGGGACGGTGCGCCGGCCGGTGCGTTCGATCATGACGTCGCGCTGGGACGGGTCCCGGTCGATCTGGATGATTTCCAGGTCGGTCACGCCGCGCTGCTCCAGCAGGGCTTTGGCGCGGGCGCAATAGGGACAATAGTCCTTGCTGTACATGACGACTTTATTCATGGGCGCTCCTGTGAGTACAAGAATAGGTAGATGGGGGCGCGGCCCCAGGCTTCAACCCTTCTGGGTCACGGGCAGGCTGGCGGCCGACCAGGCGCGCATGCCGCCTTCCAGCGGCACGACGTCGGCGAAACCCTGGGCGCGCAGCTTGGCGGCGGCGCGGGCCGAATCGCGGCCATTGTCGCAAACCACGACCAGCGGCTTGTTCTTGGGCAGCGCGGCGGCCTTTTGCTCCAGATCGGCCGCCGGCACGTTGCGGGCCTGGGCGATGTGGCCGGCCTGGAACTGTTCGGCGGGACGGACGTCGACCCATACGGCCTGGCGCTGGTTGACCATCTGGATGGCCTCGGTCGTGCTCACGGCCGAACCGGTGCGGCCTTTGCGCAGGGCGGGGATGGCCAGCATGATGCCGGAGATCACGGCAACGGCGACGATGAAGACGTTGTTTTTATCGATCAAGAATTGCAAAAGGTCCACGGGGCATCCTGAAGTGCGGCGACTAGCCTGGTATAGGCGAACCCTGATGCGCCGCGCCGCAGAAATGGGCGGGTGCGCCGGGGCAAAATCAAGGGCAAAATCGCTCAATTATAAAATGAGCGCATTCCTTCACTTTAACCCGCGTTACAAGCGTCCCAAATCATGCACAAACTCGTTCTGATGCGCCACGGCGAAAGCCAGTGGAATCTGGAAAACCGCTTCACCGGTTGGACCGACGTCGACCTTACCGAGACCGGCCGCGAACAGGCCCGCAAGGCCGGCGAACTGCTCAAGAAAGAAGGCTTCACCTTCGATCTGGCCTACTCGTCGCTGCTCAAGCGCGCCATCCGCACCCTGTGGATCGCCCTGGACTCCATGGACGCCATGTACACCCCGGTCGGCGTGACCTGGCGCCTGAACGAACGTCACTACGGCGCGCTGCAAGGCTTGAACAAGGCCGAAACCGCCGCCAAGTACGGCGACGAGCAAGTGCTGATCTGGCGCCGCGCCTACGCCATCGCCCCGGAACCGCTGGCGCTGGACGACGAACGCCATCCGCGTTTCGACAAGCGCTACGCCAAGGTGCCGGCCGACCAGCTGCCCGCCACCGAATGCCTGAAGGACACCGTGGCCCGCGTGCTGCCGTTCTGGAACGAATCCATCGCCCCGGCCATCCGCGCCGGCCGCAATGTCCTGATCGCGGCCCACGGCAACAGCCTGCGCGCCCTGATCAAGCACCTGGACAACGTGTCGGACGAGGACATCGTCAACCTGAATATTCCCACCGGCCAGCCGCTGGTGTACGAATTGGATGATGACCTGCGCCCGATCCGCCACTATTATCTGGGCGATGCCGCCGAGATCGAGGCGGCCATGGCTGCGGTGGCAGCCCAGGGCAAGGCTAAGAAGGACTGATATTCCTATGCGTCGCGCGGCAGGGTTGTTGTTGGCGGTCATGTTGACCGGTGGAGCGCTGTCGGCTCGCGCCGCGCCCAACGACCTTGCCGGCCGCCAGTCCGACGCGGAAAAGCAGCAGGCCGCCTTGCGCGACCGCATCGAGAACCTGCAAAAGGATATCGATGACCGCGAGGCCGCCCGCAAGGAAGCCGCCGACGCGCTCAAGCAGTCCGAGTCGGCGATTTCCAAGATCAACCTGCGCCTGCGGGAGCTGGCCGAGGCCAACCGCCAGGCGCAGGCCGACCTGACCGGCCTGGAAAAGCAGATCGGCGCCCAGCAGGCGGTGCTGGCCAAGCGCCGCACCGAACTGGCCGAACAGCTGCGCACCCAGTACACCAGCGGCCTGTCGCCCTGGACCGCCCTGTTGTCGGGCGACGATCCCCAGGTGCTGGGGCGCAACCTGGGCTATCTGGATTATGTGTCGCAGGCCCGCGCCCAGGCCGTGCAGGCCCTGCGCGAGGACATCGAGCGCCTGGCCGCCCTGCAGGGACGCGCCGACGCCCGCCGCGCGGAAATCGAAAAAGTCGTGGCCGAGACCTCCGAGCAGAAGACCGCGCTGGTCGGTCAGCAGAAGGAGCGCGCCACGCTGCTGGCCCAGCTGGAAGGGCAGATCGCCGCCCAGCGCGCCGAAGCCAACAAACTGGGCCGCGACGACCAGCGCCTGTCGCGGCTCATCACCGATCTGGATGCGGCCATCGCCAAGCAGATCGAGGACGCCCGCCGTGCCGAGGAAGCGCGCAAGCGGGCCGAGGAAGTGCGTCGCGCGGAAGAAGCGCGCCGCGCCGCCGAGGAAGCCAAAAAACGCGCCGACGCCGAGCGCCGCGCCGCCGACGAGGCCCGCAAGAAGGCCGAGGCTGACCGCAAGCTGGCCGCAGACAATGCCAAGCAGGCCGCCGACAACGCCAAGCGCGAGCGCGACGCCCGTGACGCCCGCGATGCCGCCCAGGCGCGCGAACAGGTCGAAGCCGCCTCGCGCCAGAACCGCGGTCCCGTGGCCGTGGCCGACCCGGATGCCGCCGGACTGCGCCCGGCCGAGCAGAAGCAATCCCGGCTGACCACGCCCGAACCGCCGCCTCAGGCCAAGCCCGCGGAACCGCCCAGGAAGGCGGAACCTATAGAGGAAAAACCCGCTCCAAGCCGTAGCGAGCCTGCGCAGCAAACCCAGACCGCGCGCGCCGCGCCGGCGGTGGGCGGCGGCAACGGCTTGCGCCACGGGCTGTCCATGCCGGTGCGCGGCCAGGTGCAGGGGCGCTTCGGGGTCGACCGTCCGGATGGCGGCGTATGGCGCGGCGTGGTGCTGCGCGCCGCCGAAGGCACGCCGGTCAAGGTGGTGGCCCCCGGCACGGTGGTCTACGCCGATTGGCTGCGGGGTTTTGGCAACCTCATCATTGTGGATCATGGGCAGCAATACCTGACCGTCTATGCTTACAACCAAAGTCTGCTCAAACGGGTGGGAGATTCGGTGACGGGTGGCGATACCATCGCCACGGTCGGGGCGACCGGCGGCCAAGTGGAATCCGGCCTATACTTTGAAATTCGCCATCGTGGCGCTCCTGTGGATCCGGCACAATGGCTGGCGCAGTAGATTGATGTCGTTGGTAATTACCAAACCCCATCGGCGAAAACAAAATTCGGGAAGTGTGCATGGGCACTCGTAAGTTTCGCGGTTTCGGTCTGATTGCCATCGGTGCGGTGGCTGGTGTGTTGCTCAGCGTAGGCGTGACCGCGGTCGCCCAGCGCGGCAGCCCTCTGCCACTGGACGAACTCAGGCAGCTGAGCAATGTGTTCGCCGCCATCAAGAACAACTACGTCGAGGCCGTCGACGACAAGACCCTGATCGACAATGCCATCTCCGGCATGGTGTCGAACCTCGACCCGCACTCGGCCTACCTGGACGCCGATGCCTTCCGCGAAATGCAGACGGCCACGCAAGGCGAGTTCGGCGGCCTGGGCATCGAGGTCGGCGCGGAAGACGGCTTCGTGAAGGTCATCTCGCCCATCGAAGACACGCCCGCGGCCCGTGCCGGCGTGATGGCTGGCGACCTCATCATCAAGATCGACGACACCCCCACCAAGGGCATGACGCTCAACGATGCCGTCAAGCTGATGCGTGGCGCGCCCAAGTCGCCGATCACGCTGACCATCATGCGCGCCGACCGTCCGCAGCCCATCGTGCTGAAGATCGTGCGCGACATCATCAAGGTACGCAGCGTACGCAGCAAGATGCTGGACAACGGCATCGGCTACGTCCGCGTCGCCCAGTTCCAGGAAAAGACCGGCGCCGACCTGGCCAAGCAATTGAAGGACCTCGGCGCCAAGGAAGCCCCCAAGGGCCTGGTGCTGGACCTGCGCAACGACCCGGGCGGCCTGCTGACCAGCGCCATCGGCGTGTCCGGCGCGTTCCTGCCGCCCGACTCGGTGGTGGTGACCACCGACGGCCGTACTCCGGACGCCCGCCACAAGTACCTGGCCACGCCTTCGGAATACGCCCGCGGCGAAAGCAACTACCTGGCCGGCCTGCCGGCCTGGACCAAGACCGTGCCGATGGTGGTGCTGGTGAACGTGGGCTCCGCCTCGGCGTCCGAGATCGTGGCCGGCGCGCTGCAGGACCACAAGCGCGCCAAGGTCCTGGGCAACCGCACCTTCGGCAAGGGCTCGGTGCAGGTGATCCTGCCGCTGTCCGAAACCACTGCGGTCAAGCTGACCACCTCGCGCTACTTCACCCCGAGCGGCCGCTCGATCCAGGCCACCGGCATCGAACCCGACTACGTCGTGGCCGACACCGCCGAAGGCGACCTGTTCCGCCTGCCGCGCGAAGCCGACCTGCAGCGCCACCTGTCCAACCAGCAGACGGCCAACGAAGTGAAGTCCAGCGCCGGCGAAGACAGCGCCGATGTGCCGGCCAAGGTGTTCGAATTCGGCGGCAAGGACGACTTCCAGCTGCAACAGGCCCTGAACGTGCTGGCCGGCAAGCCGGTGCAGAAGGGTTCGGCCCGCGCCCAGGCCAAGGCTGATGCCAAGGCCGGCGGCGGTACGCCCCAGCGCATGAAGATCACGCCGACCGGAGTCGAGCCCAGCAAGGACAAATGAACGACGAGCAACTGCTGCGCTACGCCCGCCACATCCTGCTCGACGAGCTGGGAATCGAAGGGCAGGAAAAACTGCTGGCGGCGCGTGTGCTCATTGTGGGGGCGGGCGGACTGGGTTCCCCTGCCGCGCTCTATCTGGCCACTGCCGGCGTGGGCGACATCACCCTGGCCGATGACGATGTCGTCGAGCTGAGCAACCTGCAACGCCAGATCCTGCACACCACCGCCAGCGTCGGCCGCCACAAGGCCGAGTCGGGGCGGGACATGCTGGCGGCCTTCAATCCGCAGACCCGGGTCCATGCCCGCGTCGAGCGCCTGGAAGGCCAGGCCCTGTCCGACGCCGTCGCCCAGGCGGACCTGGTGCTGGACTGCACCGACAACTTCACCACCCGCCACGCCATCAACCGCGCCTGCGTGCAGCACCGCAAGCCACTGGTATCGGGCGCGGCCATACGCTTCGACGGCCAGGTCAGCGTCTATGACCTGCGCGACGACAACGCGCCCTGTTACCACTGCCTGTTCCCGGAAGCGGACGACGTCGAGCAAGCCAATTGCGCCACGATGGGCGTGTTCGCCCCGGTCGTCGGCATCATCGGCAGCATGCAGGCCGCAGAGGCCCTGAAACTGCTGTCCGGGGTGGGCGAAAGCCTGTCCGGCCGTCTGCTGTGGCTGGACGTGCGCACCATGCAATGGCGCAGCGTCAACGTCCAGCGCGACCCGGAATGCGCCGTCTGCGGCCATCGCGGGCACTGATTTCCTGCCCGGGATTGGCCCCGCGGACAATATTAAAGGCTTGAAATACCTGCTATAACGCCAGCCAGCCTACCCGAAAGCGGGTAGATGGCCAGGGACGTGACCGCGTGGATACAGCACTGAAGTTCAGTTTGCCCAAATGGCGCCTGACGCGTTGGCTGACGCATTCCGGGCACGACACCCCTGCGGACATCCGTTCGGCCCTGATCGCCAGCTTGTTCGGCACGCTGCCCATTTTTGCCGGCGGCGTCATCAACACCCTCATGATCTCCGGCGTGGTCGCCTGGCGCCGCCCCGAGCCGCTGTACCTGTCCTGGCTGGCGATGGAGGTGATACTGGCCCTGGTCCGCGTGCTGATCCTGCGGTCCGCCTTGCGCGCCGCGCCCAAGGGCGGCAATACCCATACCGATATCTACATCCTGCTGGCGCTGCTGTGGGCGTTCAGCGTGGGCTACGGCGTCTTCGTCACCTTCATCAACGGTGACTGGCTGGCCGCCACCCTGGCCGGCGTGTCCTGCGGGGCCATGGCCGGCGGCATCTGCTTCCGGAACTACGGCGCGCCGAGGCTGGTCGGCGCCATGATCTTCCTGAGCCTGGGGCCGATGTGCCTGGGCGCGGCCTTCACCGGCGAATACGTCACAGCCATCGTCTTCATCCAGATTCCGTTCTACCTGGTCAGCATGAGTGTCGCCTCGCACCGGCTCAACCGCATCCTGGTGTCGACCATGCTGGCCGAGCGCGACAGCGAACGCCGCGCCAGCGAAGACGCGCTGACCGGCCTGGCCAACCGCGCCGGCCTGCAGGCCGCGCTGGAGCGCGTCTGCGCCAGCGCGCGCGGCCAGGACAGTTCTGCGGCGCTGTTGTACATGGACATGGACGACTTCAAGCTCATCAACGACACCTACGGCCATGCTGCCGGCGACCAGGTGCTGATGACCATCGCCCAGCGCATGCGCTCCATGTTGCGGGTGGACGACGTGGCCGCGCGGATTGGTGGCGACGAGTTCATCGTGCTGGTGACCGGCATTGACGCCACGGCCGCGCTACGGCTGGGCGAGCACCTGCTGCATGACGCTTCCCAGCCGATCACGCTGGCGGATGGCACGCGGGTCAGTGTCGGCCTGTCCATCGGCATTTCCATTGTGTCCGGCGCCAACCGCAGCCCGGAAGCTGCCTTGCATTCCGCCGATGCCGCCCTCTACCGGGCCAAGGCGCAGGGCGGCCGCTGTTGCGCGGTGGCCGGGGCGGATGAGGCCGAAAAGACCGTCCGGGACGACGAACCCGCCGTCGCCTGATCCGCCCGGTTCGCGTAATCCATCAAGCCTGAACCCGATCTGGAAGCGGCTTCTTTCTCAAAAGTTATCAGATAACCTGAGAAGTGTGCCTATAATGCCGGGATGCTGACCAAGAGCCTCACCCTGACCGAACAGGTCGCCCGCCAGATCGCCGCCGACATCGCCGGGGGCGCCTATCCCGTCGGCGCCAAGCTGCCGGCGGGCCGCGTGCTGGCCGAGCAATACGGCGTCAGCGCCGCGGTCATCCGCGAGGCCACCGAACGCCTGCGAGCCCAGGGTCTGATCCAGAGCCGGCAGGGTTCCGGCAGCACCGTGTTGTCGCGCACGGGCGCGCAGGGCTTCCAGCTGTCCGCCGGCATCGCCGTGGACCGCAAGCAGTTGGCCGGGGTCTACGAATTGCGCATGGAGCTGGAAGGCGGCGCGGCCGCGCTGGCTGCGCTGCGGCGCGACGATGCTGACCTGGCCGCCATGGCGCGCGCCCTGGCTGACCTGGGATCGCATCTGGAAGACCCGGAGCAGGGCGTGGAGCACGACATCGCCTTTCACCGCGCCATTGCCGCCGCCACGCACAACAGCTGCTACCAGGACCTGTTGCAGTACCTGAACCTGCAGCTCAGGCTGGCGGTCAGCACTGCGCGCAGCAACAGCCGCCTGCAGGCCGGTTTGACGGCCGCCGTGCACCAGGAGCACGTGGCCGTGTTCGAGGCCATCCGCGCGCGCGATCCCGAACGGGCGCGGCACGCGGCCGCCCGCCATCTGCAACAGGCGGCCAGCCGCCTGCAACTCGATCTCCTCTCTCCCGCCGCAAGGCAGACATCATGAGCGCATCCGACTTTACGCAACGCCTGGTCCAGGCCCTGGGCCCCGATACCGTCATCACCGCCGAGGCCGACATTGCGCCCTGGCTGTCCGACTGGCGCGGCCTGTACAAGGGCAACGCGCAGGCGGTGGTGCGCCCGCGCACAACCGCCGAGGTCGCCACTTGCCTGGCGCTGTGCCAGGAGGCAGGCGTGCCGGTAGTGCCGCGCGGCGGCAACACCGGCCTGTGCGGCGGGGCCACGCCGGATGCCGCCGCGGGCAATGTGGTGCTGAGCCTGGACCGCATGAACGCCGTGCGCTCCATCGACACCATCGCCAACACCATGGTGGCCGAGGCGGGCGCGATCCTGGGCAATTTGCGCCGTGCCGCGCAGGACGCCGGCCGCCTGCTGCCGCTGAGCCTGGCCGCGGAAGACTCCAGCCAGATCGGCGGCAACGTTGCCACCAACGCCGGCGGCGTGAACGTGGTGCGTTACGGCATGGCGCGCGAACTGGTGCTGGGCCTGGAAGCGGTGCTGCCCACGGGCGAGATCTTCCACGGCCTGCGCACGCTGCGCAAGGACAACACCGGCTACGACCTCAAGCAATTGCTGATCGGCTCCGAAGGCACGTTGGGTGTCATTACCGCCGTCGCCTTGCGATTGTTCCCGCGCACTGATGTGCGCTCGGTGGTGCTGGCCGCCGTGGAGTCGCCGGCGCAGGCCCTGCAACTGTTCGAGATCCTGTTCGAACAATGCGGTGCGCGGCTGCAGGCGTTCGAGTACTTCTCGGGCGACTGCCTGGATCTGGTGCTGGCGCACGCCGCGGGTGTGCAGGAACCTTTTGACCAGCGCTATCCGGCCTATGTGCTGGTGGAGCTGGCGGACACGGCCGATGAGGCCGCGCTCAATGGCCTTGTTGAAAACGTGATCGGCACGGCGCTGGAACGCGGCCTGTGCCTGGACGCAGCCGTGTCGGCGTCGCTGGCGCAATTGCAGGCGCTGTGGAAGCTGCGCGAGGAAATCTCCGAAGCCCAACGCGCCGACGGCCCGCACCTGAAGCACGACGTGTCGCTGCCGATCGAACGTATTCCCGACTTCATGGAATCCGCCGAGGCCCGCGTGCGCGCGCTGTACCCGGACATCCGCCCCTTCATCTTCGGCCACTTCGGCGACGGCAACCTGCACTACAACCTGTCGCGCCCGGCCGGAGCCGATCGCGACTGGGTGGCGGTGCATGGGGCGGCGATCACTGATGCGGTGCTGGACGAGGTCAATCGCTATGGCGGGAGCATTTCGGCAGAACACGGGATCGGGCAGCTGAAGCGGGATCATTTCCTGCATAGCAAGGACGCGCTGGAGCTGCGGTTGATGCGGGAAATCAAGGCTGTATTGGATCCTGCGGGGATTATGAATCCGGGGAAGTTGCTGTAGTTTTTTTGGGGTGTTTTTGAGCGGGGCTTCGGCGGTGTGCATGAGCGAAGCTTCGTAGGCCGCACGGCGGTGCGGGCGGCATGGCGGCGAGCGCCCACGATTGCGGTCCGGAGCGTTCGCTCCGGACTGCCCCTTCGTCATCTTCGTCACCGCCTTCGGCGGTTCCTTCAGATTCCCTCGGGCGCATCGAGGTTGCTCGCCGCCATGCCGCCCGCACCGCCGTGCTATCTGCGTCTTGGCTTGTTGCGTTGCTAGAGCCGTGTTCAGTGGCGAGTCTTGCGGGGCCCGCTCATTGCGGCCGCCCGGGCGGCCGCAATGAGCATGCGCGCTTGCTTGCGTCGTGATGGGAGCGCTGGCGCGAATGCGACGAGCGGTTTGCTAGTGGTTGTCGCCGTTTTTTGGGGGGCGGTGATGGGCGGCGCGCGTTGGACAGAGGCTTGCGCACGCAGATCCTCTCGCGCGCGCCGCCCATCCGGCGGCGGAGTTGAAATGACGACGTTTGCCGCCTCATGACGCTTCAGTAGGATGGGTGAAGCGAGAACCCCAAGCGTCCAGCGCACGTAGCCCGCGGGCAGATCCGTACGTACTTCACTCATCCTGCCCAATTTCACGCACTCACCACCAGCGCGCAGCGTCATCATCCGACGCGAGACACCGCGTAAGCCCCCAAAGGCCGCCCGCGCGGCCGGCCGGGGGCGGGCCCCGCAAGATCCTCGCCCACCCCCGCCGGTGGCGAAAACGCCAAGCAAACAGCTCGTCTCGGCGATCGTGAAAATTCAACAGACAGAGCACGGCGCGGCAGTGGCCTGCCGGGTGCGGGGCGTCGATAAGCCCGAGGGAATCGGAAGGGAAGGCCGTAGGCCTGGACGACGATGACGACGGGGCAGTCCGGAGCGAAGGCTCCGGACCGCAATCGTTGCCCCGCGCCCGGCAGGCCACTGCCGCGCCGTGCGCCTCAAGAACTCAACGCACACGCAGCAGCAAAAACATCACTGCCGATGATAAACCTCGGCTCCCTTCTTAACGAACTCGATGGACTTCTCCTCCATCCCCTTCTGCAACGCATCCTTCTCGCTAACCCCCTGAGCCGCCGCATAATCCCGCACGTCCTGGGTGATCTTCATCGAGCAGAAATGCGGTCCGCACATCGAGCAGAAGTGCGCCACCTTCATCGAATCCTTCGGCAGCGTTTCGTCGTGGAATTCCTTGGCCGTGTCCGGATCCAGTCCCAGGTTGAACTGGTCGTCCCAGCGGAACTCGAAGCGCGCCTTGGACAGCGCGTTGTCGCGGATTGCCGCGCCCGGGTGGCCCTTGGCCAGGTCCGCTGCGTGGGCTGCGATCTTGTACGTGATGATGCCGTCCTTCACGTCCTTCTTGTTCGGCAGGCCCAGGTGCTCCTTGGGCGTCACATAACAGAGCATCGCCGTGCCGTACCAGCCGATCAGCGCCGCGCCGATGCCCGAGGTGATGTGGTCGTAGCCCGGAGCGATGTCGGTGGTCAGGGGGCCCAGCGTGTAGAACGGCGCCTCGTGGCAGTGTTCCAGCTGCAGCTCCATGTTTTCCTTGATCATCTGCATCGGTACGTGGCCCGGCCCTTCGATCATGACCTGCACGTCATGCTTCCACGCCACCTGCGTCAGTTCGCCCAGCGTCTTCAGCTCGGCGAATTGCGCCTCGTCGTTGGCGTCGTATCCCGAACCCGGGCGCAGGCCGTCGCCCAGCGAGAAGCTGACGTCGTAGGCCTTCATGATTTCGCAGATTTCCTCGAAACGCTCGTACAGGAAACTTTCCTTGTGGTGCGCCAGGCACCACTTGGCCATGATCGAACCGCCGCGCGAGACGATGCCGGTCATGCGGTCGGCCGTCATCGGGATGAACGGCAGACGCACGCCCGCGTGGATGGTGAAGTAGTCCACGCCCTGTTCCGCCTGCTCGATCAGCGTGTCGCGGAAAATCTCCCAGGTCAGGTCCTCGGCCTTGCCGTCGACCTTCTCCAGCGCCTGGTAGATCGGCACGGTGCCGATCGGCACGGGCGAGTTGCGGATGATCCATTCGCGCGTTTCGTGGATGTGCTTGCCGGTGGACAGATCCATGACCGTGTCGCCGCCCCAGCGGATCGCCCAGGTCATCTTTTCCACTTCCTCGCCGATGCCGGAGCTGACGGCGGAGTTGCCGATGTTGGCGTTGATCTTCACCAGGAAGTTGCGGCCGATGGCCATCGGCTCCACTTCAGGGTGGTTGATGTTGGCGGGGATGATGGCGCGGCCGCGCGCGATCTCGTCGCGCACGAACTCGGGCGTGATGGCCGCGGGAATCGAGGCGCCGAAGGACTGGCCGGGATGCTGGCGCAGCAGGCGCTTGACCATCTTTTCGCCATCGGGGCCGCTGTCGCGCAACGTCTGCAGGTAGTGTTCGCGGCGCAGGCTTTCGCGGATCGCCACGTATTCCATTTCCGGCGTGATGATGCCGCGGCGCGCGTAATGCATCTGCGACACGTTGGCGCCCGACTTGGCGCGGCGCGGCGGACGCTGCAGGTCAAAGCGCATGGCCGTCAGCTTGGGATCGGTCAGGCGTTCCTTGCCGTAGTCGCTGGTCGGGCCCGACAGCACTTCCGTGTCGCCGCGCTCTTCGATCCAGCCGCGGCGCAGTTCGGGCAGGCCGCGGCGGATGTCGATCTTGGCTTCGGGGTCGGTGTAGGGGCCGCTGCAGTCATAGACCGTCAGCGGCGGGTTCTTCTCGCCACCGAACATCGTCGGCGTATCGTCCTGCTCGATCTCGCGGAACGGCACGCGGATGTCGGGGCGCGAGCCCACTTCATACACGCGGCGGGATTTGGGCAGCGGTGCGACGGCCGCCGCGTCGACTTCGGCGGTAGCGGCCAGGAATTTGGGATTGGCGTTCATGGAAAGCTCCAAGCGAGTGGTTGGAGCCGATCGGGAAGGAATTCCCGCCGCGCGCGCAAAGACGCATGGCGGGAATACGGCTCCCAGCATCGGCATTATCCGTACTGGTACGAAGGGACTCTCTCAACACGTCCGGCCATGTAGGCGGGACGAGTACCCCTGCGCGAAAGCGAAGTATAGAGGCTGGCGCGCGTTCCGACGAATCGCGGGCTGCTGCGCCGCGTCGGCCGGAGCAGGCGGGAGCTGGTATTACCGCTTTACAATTGGATTCAGACTATGGCGACACCGTCATTCAGGTTCGGTACACTTTTCCCAGTGCCGGGGATGAAGTGCATCGCCTGGTCTTAGTCCACATTAAGAAGGAAACGAGCATGCAACTGACCCTACGCAAATTGGCGCCCGCCCTGGTAGTCGTGACGTTGGCGCTAGCGGGTTGCAAGACCGCCCCGACTAAGACGTCTGGCGACACCGCCACGCCGCAAGCAGGCCAAGAGGCCGCCAAGCCGGCAGCCGCGGCCTCGGTGGACTTCTACCTGGCGCAGAAGCAGCCTGGCGCCGGCATGCGCGAAATCGCGCTGCCTGACGGCAAGCTCTACATGCAGACCGTGCCTGTCCTGACGCGCGCCGACCTCACCGACGCCGCCGCGCTGGTGGACCGCCAGGGTCAGAACTTCGTCGGCCTGCGCTTCTCGGAAGCCGGCGCCCGCAAGCTCAATGACGTCAGCACCAAGAACGTCGGCAACATGCTGGCGCTCGTGATCGACCAGGAACTGGTCGCCGCTCCGCTGATCGGCGAACCGCTGAACCGCGGCGTGCTGGCCTTTGGCGTGGCCTCGGCCCAGGCCGCCTCGGAAATCGCAGCCAAGATCCGCGGCGACGCTGCCGTGCCGCCGGCTGGCGGCGCCGCTCCGGCTCCTGCTGCCAAGCCCTGAACAGCACAGCAAGCGACAAAAAAGCCCGGCATGCCGGGCTTTTTCATGGCCGCGCACAATGCGCGGGGGAAGGTTGATGAGGGCTTGGCGTCTTTTGCGCGGTCCCATGCGCCTAACGGTGCAGGGCGCGTAGCGCGATCTCAGGCTCGTTGGCCACGACTTTCAGCAGAGCAGCAGCTGGTCCGGTAGGAGACCGGCGCTTTTGCTCCCAGTTTTGCAAGGTGCGAACGCTGACCTGCAACGCCGCCGCAAACTCAGCTTGAGACAGCTTGGTCTGTTCGCGCACCCGCTTCACGTCCAGAGGATCAAGCGTGGATATTCTCGAAGGACGCGTCTCTCCCTTGCGTATCGCTGCCGCTTCTTTGAGACTCGCCTTCAAATCGGCGAATAACTGCCTGTCCATTTCACACGTCCTTTACCAACGCCCGCAGTTCAGAAAGTTCCGCTGAGCTCAAGTTGTCCCGCAAGTTCTTTGGGTAGGCCAACAGCATCAGAATCTGGTCGTCATCGGTGAGCCAGTAATAGATCACCCGTATCCCCCCGCTCTTGCCGATTCCCGGCCGCGCGTGGCGCACCTTTCGTATGCCGCCTCCGCCAGGAATCACATGGCCGCAGGCGGGATCCTCCAGCAGCATTTGCTGCAATTCACGATAACCATCATCTGGCAGCAGGGACGTGATTTGCCTGGCAAAGACGCTGGTTTCTATGAAAACCATGATTGGATTGTACGCCAATGGCGTAGTCGAAGTTGCACGTAATACCGCAAGCGCGCGGCGCGGAAAATCGCCGACGACTGTACGTGCTTTACCGGGAGGCAGGGGAGCTACTGCGCAATATCTGTCACTGGGATGCGCTTGGCGGGCGCGCGCTTGCGCGAGGCCGGCAAAGATAGTTTGCGATCAGCCCAGCTTGCGGCCGCGCGTCTTGGCGCCGCGACGGACGAGGATGGTTTTTTCGATGTAGGCCTGCGTGATCGATTCAAGGATCAGGCGGTCGTCGGCCGTGAGCGATTCGAACTGCGAAGGCGAAATGTTGGGGAAGGGCCAGGGCGCCATCGGACGCGGCCGGCCGCCGGGACGCGGCACGGGTTCGGCCACGCCAGGCGCGGGCAGCGTGTTGCTGAGGTCGTAGCCTTCCACGGGAAGTTCCAGCGGGCCCTTGCCGGTTTCCAGCCATTCGACCTCGACCTTCAAGACCTGCGCCAGCTTGCGGGCCGAGCGGCTTGAGTGCCGCAGGCCGCTTTCGTAGCTGCCGATGGCGCTTTGCGAAATGCGCGCAAGACGAGCGAGGTCTTTCTGCGTGTGGCCACGCAGCAGGCGCGCATGCTTCAGTCGGTCTGAGAATGTTTTCACACCGGCGATTGAAGCTTGCTGGTCACGCGCTTTGGTGGTTATAAATATTACTTAAGTGATATTTATCAAAGGTGAGCGCATGGAGCAACGAGGCAGCGTCTTCGTCGTACGGCTCGACGCAACGGCGCGCGAGGATTTCGCCGAGGCTTTGCGTCTGATGCGTTGGCAGGTCCGCGTGTTCGATTCGTCCGCTGCCGTATTGGAACACTTGCAGGCGCAGGGCGCTGATGCCCTGGTACTTTTGGGAGGTATTAAGGGTGTGCCTGGCCTCATCGCCACGCTGCGCCGGGCGGCGCCCGCTGCGGCGGTGCTGTGGCAGGCCGCGGATGCCAGCGCGTCGGATCGCATTGCCGCGCTGGATGCGGGGGCGGACGTCTGTACCCCTGCGGGCATGGACGCGCTGGAATGGGATGCTCTGCTGCGCAATCTGTATCGGCGCGCGCCGTCCACCGCCTTGCCTTGGCGACTAGACCCGCACGTGGGCGCACTGGCGGGACCGGCTGGCGAGTTCCTGCCGTTGACGGTCACCGAGCGCGCTTTTTTTGTCCGCTTGTTGAGCGCGCCGGGCTACTGCCTGCGCCGGGAATGTTTTTTCCCTGCCGGTACGCGCAAGTCCATGGAAGGGGCGCGGCGGGTGGATGTGCTCTTGTCGCGGCTGCGCAGCAAAGCGCGCCGCCTCAATATCGACTTGCCCGTGCTTGCGGTGCGGGGATGGGGCTACATCCTGCTGCCCGAAGGCGCCGCAAGAGGGCAGGGTCTCAGAGCACTACCAGGTTATCCCGATGCATGAGTTCGGGTTCGGTCATGCTGCCCAGGATGCGCGCGATCTGCGACGAAGGCTGTCGCAGGATGCGGCGGGTGTCGGCCGATGAATAGTTGATCAGGCCACGGGCGCATTCGCGGCCCTGGCCGTCCACGCAGGCGACCACGTCGCCACGGCCGAACTCGCCTTCCACCTCGGTCACGCCGATGGGCAGCAGGCTCTTTCCTTCGCGCAGCAGCGCCTGCACGGCGCCGTCATCCAGCACCACGCGTCCGCGCAGGCGCAGGTGATCGGCCAGCCATTGCTTGCGCGCGGACCACACGGGCAGCACGGCGCGCAATTCGCTGCCGATGCACTCGCCTTGGGCCAGGCGCGTAAGCACATTGCGCTCGCGGCCCGATGCGATGACGGTATGCGCGCCGCTATGCGCCGCGCGCTTGGCCGCCAGCACCTTGGTCAGCATGCCGCCGGTGCCGATGCCGCTGCCCGCGCCGCCGGCCATGGCTTCCAGCGCGGGGTCGCCTGCCTGGGCATGCGACATGAACTTGGCGTCGGGATTCTTGCGCGGATCGGAGTCGTACAGGCCGCGTTGATCGGTCAGGATGATCAGCGTGTCGGCTTCGATCAGATTGGTGACCAGCGCGCCCAGGGTGTCGTTGTCGCCCAGCCGGATTTCGTCGGTGACGACCGTGTCGTTTTCGTTCACGATCGGCACCACGCCCAGGCGCAGCAGGGCGAACAGCGTGCTGCGCGCGTTCAGGTAGCGGTGGCGGTCGGCCAGGTCTTCGTGCGTCAGCAGGATTTGCGCGGTGCGCAGGCCGTATTCGGCGAAGGCCGCTTCGTAGGCCTGGCACAGGCCCATCTGGCCCACGGCCGCGGCTGCCTGCAGTTCGTGCATGACCGACGGGCGTTTGCGCCAGCCCAGGCGCGCCATGCCTTCGGCGATGGCGCCGCTGGAGACCAGCACGATCTGCTTGCCCTGCTTGTGCAGGGCGGCGATCTGCGCGGCCCAGTGCGCCACGGCGGCGCGGTCCAGGCCTCGGCCTTCGTTGGTGACCAGCGACGAGCCGACTTTGGCGACGAGACGCTGGGCGTTGGTGACGACGGAAACGGCGGGTGTTTCAGCAGACATGATGGCGGCCGGCTGCGGCGAGAAAAAGGCGTAATCGTAAGGACTGCGATTATGGCTTATTCGTCGTCGCCGCGCGGCGCGGGGCGCTGGTCGGCGGTCGAGCGCTTGTCGTCGAAGCGCGGGTCCGGCGCGACATAGTTCTCTTCGGCCTGGTCTTGCGACAGGTGTTCCTTTTCGCGTTCGGCGTCCAGGTAGTCCTGCAGCGCATAGATCAGGTCTTGCGTGCCTTCGCCCGACAGGCCGGAAATGCCGAACACCGGGCCCTTCCAGTCGTAGAGTTCAAGGAAGCGGCGCTTGGTGTCCTCGGGATCGGGCACCATGTCCAGCTTGTTCAGGACCAGCCAGCGCGGCTTGGCGGCCAGTTCCGGATCGTAGCGGCGCAGTTCCTCGACGATGGCGCGCGCGTCGACCACGGCCTGCTCGACCGGATCCGCGTCCGGGTCGGGCGTGGAGACGTCCACCAGATGCAGCAGCACGCGGGTGCGCGCCAGGTGGCGCAGGAACAGGTGGCCCAGGCCGGCGCCTTCGGAGGCGCCTTCGATCAGGCCGGGAATGTCGGCCACGACGAAGCTGCGCGACGGCGAGGTGCGCACCACGCCCAGGTTGGGGTGCAGCGTGGTGAAGGGGTAGTCCGCGATCTTCGGCTTGGCATTGGAAATGCGCGTGATCAGCGTGGACTTGCCGGCGTTGGGCAGGCCCAGCAGGCCCACGTCCGCAAGCACCTTCAGTTCCATGCGCAGGTAGCGGTGTTCGCCTTCCTTGCCGGGCGTCCACTGGCGGGGCGCGCGGTTCACGCTCGACTTGAAATGGATATTGCCCATGCCGCCCTGGCCGCCTGCGGCCAGCACCACCTTCTGGTCGTGCTGGTTGAGGTCGAACAGGATTTCGCCGGTGTCGGCGTCATGGATGATGGTGCCCACCGGCACGCGCAGCGTGATGTCCGGAGCGGCCGCGCCGTACTGGTCCGAGCCGCGGCCGTTTTCGCCGTTCTTGGCGCGGTGCAGGCGCGCATAGCGGTAGTCGATCAGCGTGTTGATATTGCGGTCAGCCACGGCGTAGATGGTGCCGCCGCGTCCGCCGTCGCCGCCGTCCGGGCCGCCTCTGGGAATGAATTTTTCGCGGCGAAAGCTCGCCACGCCATTGCCGCCTTTGCCGGCGACGACTTCGATGGTGGCTTCGTCTACGAATTTCATGATGTCCGCGCGTGTAGTGGTAAGGAGTGGGGCGGGGCCGTCATTCGGCGCCGCCGGGAGGCAGGGGCCGGAACCGTCCGGCTGCTGCCCGAAATCTGGAAAAGCTTAAAACAAAAAAGCCCTGCCGCATGCGACAGGGCTTTTGCCGTTCTGGAACGCGGCGAACCGCGTTGCTGACCGTGCTGGTCCGATTACTCGGCAGCGACGATCGAAACGGTCTGCTTGTTCAACGCGCCCTTGAAGCCGAATTGAACCTTGCCGTCGATCAGCGCGAACAGGGTGTGATCCTTGCCCATGCCGACGTTCACGCCAGCGTGGAAGCGCGTGCCGCGCTGACGCACGATGATCGAACCAGCGGGAATCAATTCGCCGCCGAATGCCTTGACGCCCAGACGCTTCGATTCTGAGTCGCGTCCGTTCCGCGTAGAGCCGCCGCCCTTTTTCTGTGCCATGTTTAGCTCCTGCTAAGTGGTACCGAGTCGCTTCTTAAGCCGTGATGGCTTCGATGCGGATTTCGGTGTAGTTCTGACGGTGGCCCTGACGCTTCTGGTAGTGCTTGCGACGGCGCATCTTGAAGATCTTGACCTTGTCGTGGCGGCCTTGCGCAAGAACCGTTGCCTTGACCACGGCGCCGGAGACGAGGGGCGTGCCAACTTTCAGTTGGTCGCCTTCGCCCACGGACAGCACTTGGTCCAGGGTGATTTCTTGCCCAATGTCTGCCGGTATCTGTTCTATCTTGAGTTTTTCGCCAGCGGCAACGCGATACTGCTTGCCACCGGTTTTTACGACCGCGTACATGGGGGATTCCTTAAATAGGTAAATGGGTTCATCTGCGCTGCCTGCCCTGCTGGGCGGGATTGCCGCTCTGGCGGGCGCTTTCTTCTCCTGGCGCCAGAGCCTGGCAAGAGAGGGAAAGGCCTTGATGCCTGGGAAAGCAGAACCTTCCTTGGCACCCAGAGGGGTGACGCAAATGCAACCGACGTAATTCGGGCATTGCTGACCGAATCCGGAATATTAGCCCGGGACTTTCATAAAGTCAAAAAGCCGTTGCAGGCTAAGGGCTTAGGTGTCGCATGCGCGCTTCAAGCGCCGGGGATCACCCGCAGGGCGATGTCCCGCGCCACGAGGCGGATGCCCGCAATGACGTCATGGCGGTGCGTCTCGTCCAGCCGGTCGGTGGGGATCGACGTGCTGACGGCCACCCGCTTGCCCTGCGGCGTCATGCCCACGTAGGCGGCATAGCAGACCAGGCCTGACGCCACTTCCTCCAGATCCTGTGCGAGGCCTGTGCTGCGCACCTGGGCCAGTTCCTGATCGAGCGCGGCGCGGGTGGCGAGGCTGCGCTCGGTGACGCGCGGCAGCGCATCCGGCACGCGGGCGGCCAGGTCTTCGGGCGGCAGGCTGGCCAGCAACGCCTTGCCCAGCGCGCAGGCGTGCGCCGGCAGGCGCAGGCCCAGGTCCGACACCAGCCGCACCGGGCGGCGCGCGTCTTCGCGGGCCAGGTAGACCACGTCGAAGCCATCCAGCGTCGCCAGTTGCACCACTTCGTTGTGCCGCGCCACGAAAGCGCCCGCGGCCGCCTGGAACGCCGCCTGCAGTCCGTCCTGGCGCAGATAGGCATGGCCCAGCGCCATCAGTTCGATGCCGATGACGTAGCCGCCATCACGGCGCTCGATCCAGCGGCGCTGTTCCAGGCAATCCAGCAGCAGATAGAGGGTGCTGCGGGCGAGCTGGCAGGATTCGGCCAGTTCGGATGCCTTGACCGGCGTGTTGCGGCCGGCCAGCACTTGCAGGATGTCGTGCGTGCGGCGGATGGCGGGGACGTCGTGTACGGTTGCCATGCTCTATTTGTCCAACATATTGGACATAAATTCATGATGTTGGACATGATAATGGAAGTCTCCTAGACTGCCCCGCACATCATTCGAACAAGGCGAGGAGACTCATGGACCAAGCAAAGGCGCTGCCCGTCGATCTGGAACAGGCGTTGCTGGTGGGGCGGGTGTGGAGGCCGAGGCATGGTCCCAGCGTCGTGGCGGTGCGCCGCGGCGAGGTGATCGACATCACGGCGGCCGCGTCCACTATGGCGGACCTGCTGGACCGTCCCGACCGCGTGGCGCTCGCCGCCAGCGCCGCCGGCGAGTCGCTGGGCGATGTGCATGCCCTGATGGCAGCCAGCCTGGCAGGCCGGGAGGGCTTGCGCCTGCTGGCGCCTTGCGACTTGCAGCCCGTCAAGGCGGCGGGCGTCACCTTCGCCATCAGCCTGCTGGAACGCATGATCGAGGAAGAGGCCGGCGGCGATGCCAGCCGCGCCGAGGAAATCCGCGTCCGCATGCAGGCGCTGATCGGCTCGGACCTGTCCCGCCTGCGGCCGGGCTCGCCCGAAGCTGCCAAACTGAAGGCCGAGCTGACCGAGCGCGGCCAGTGGTCGCAATACCTGGAGGTGGGCATAGGTCCGGACGCCGAGATTTTCTCCAAGGCGCCGCCCATGGCGTCGGTGGGGACGGGTGCGCATATCGGCGTGCTGCCCGAATCCCGCTGGAACAATCCCGAACCCGAGATCGTGCTGGCGGTGGACAGTCGCGGCGAGGTCGTCGGCGCCACGTTGGGCAACGACGTCAACCTGCGCGACATCGAAGGCCGCAGCGCATTGTTGCTGACCAAGGCCAAGGACAACAACGGCTCTTGCGCCATCGGTCCCTTCATTCGCCTGTTCGACGGGGACTTCAGCCTGGACAGCGTGCGCCAGGCCGATGTGTCCTTGCGCATCGAGGGCCTGGACGGCTTCGTGCTGGACGGCGTGAGCCACATGCGCGAGATCAGCCGCGATCCGCTGGACCTGGCGCGCCAGGCCTGCGGCAAGCATCATCAGTACCCGGACGGCTTCATGCTGTTCCTGGGCACCATGTTCTCGCCCACCCAGGACCGCATGGGCCCGGGCACCGGCTTCACCCACAAGCTGGGCGACCGCGTCGTGATCGCGTCCGAGCGCCTGGGCGCGCTGGTCAACGAAGTGCGTCTGGCTACCGAGATCGAGCCCTGGACCTTCGGGGTGCGCGCACTTTACGCCAGCCTGGCCGCGCGCGGCCTGCCGAGGCAAGGCGCCTGATCCGCCGCAGGACGGCGCCGGGCAGGGGCGCGCTCCGGGGCGCCACCCCTGCCGGCGATTCCGCCAGGATGACGGCTCGCGTCCGTCACTCCCCGTATAATCCTTGGTCGAATCCTCCCGCCGTCTGCGGCGGGCCCAGCGGTAAGAGCCGGCGCGCGTTCACGCCGCGGCTCGTTTCACTCTCCCGGATACGTCTTGAATCTCCCCGAGCTTGTTGCCCCCATTGCAGACGATATGAAAGCCGTCGACGCGGTCATCCGCGAGCGGCTGAATTCCGAGGTGGTCCTGATCCGCACGATCGGCGACTACATCATAGGCGCGGGCGGCAAGCGCATGCGCCCGGCCATGGTACTGATGGTGGCGCGCGCGCTGGGCTACGAGGGCACGCACCACCAGCTGCTGGCCGCCGTGGTTGAGTTCATCCACACCGCGACCCTGCTGCACGACGACGTGGTCGACGAATCCGACCTGCGCCGCGGGCGTGAAACCGCCAACGCGGTCTTCGGTAACGCCGCCAGCGTGCTGGTGGGCGACTACCTGTATTCGCGCTCCTTCGAGATGATGGTGGAAGCGAACTCGATGCGCGTCATGAGCATCCTGTCCGAAGCCACCACGGTGATCGCCGAGGGCGAGGTGCTGCAGCTGCTGAACGTGCATGATCCGGACGTCTCGCAGGAGCGCTATCTGCAAGTGGTGCGCTACAAGACCGCCAAGCTGTTCGAGGCCGCCGCCCAGGTGGGCGCCGTGCTGGCGGGCGCCACCCCCGAGCAGGAAGCCGCCGCGGCCGCCTATGGCCGCCACGTGGGCACCGCCTTCCAGTTGGTGGATGACGTGCTGGACTACAGCGGCGACGCCGCCGCCCTGGGCAAGAACGTGGGCGACGACCTGCGCGAGGGCAAGCCCACGCTGCCGCTGATCCGCGTGATGGAAGTGGGCACGCCGGAACAGCAGCAATTGATCCGCGACGCCATCAAGACCGGCGACGCCGACTTCGCCGCCGTGGCCGCCGCCATCCAGGCTACCGATGCCCTGGAACACGCCCGCCAGGCCGCCGTGGCCGAAGCGGATCTGGCCCGAAAAGCACTTTCTGCTTACCCCATTTCCCCTTTTCAGAAATCTCTGTTAGAATTCTGCGCTTTCGCGGTGAACAGAGATCGCTAAGCGAATTAGGCGAAAAATCTGGGGCAACCCAGGTGTTGGGAAAACCCGGATGGGAACGCCCGGTGGCCTGAAACGTGGCGGTTGATAGTGAAAGCGAAAGATGATTTGGTTGCACTGAGCGCAGCGAAGTCAGTAGTAGTAGTAGTAGTAAGACTCGGGGCGTAGCTCAGCCTGGTAGAGTACTGCGTTCGGGACGCAGGAGTCGGAGGTTCGAATCCTCTCGCCCCGACCACTCATGTGGTCGAATTCATGAAGGTGTTTCCCGACGCCTTTGGCTGAAAGCCGGTATCGCGCAAGCGTTGCCGGCTTTTTTGCATTTGCGTGTCGGATTCAGTCATCCCGCCGTCATTCCGCGTCTCTAGACTCCCGCCTTTTTCGAACAGGCAGCAGAGATGACGAAGGACAGCAAGCACGGCCAGGGTGATACGCAGATCGTGGAGCAGGCGGCGGATGCCTTGCCGCAGGCGCCCGACAACCGGCGGCGCAGCTTGCTGCGCGCCGGCTTGGGCGTGACGCTGTTGCCCATGGGCGGCAGTTTCCTGCTCAGCGGCTGCAATGGCGACGATGACGATGATGATGACGGCGATGGCGGCACGGGCAAGCCTCAGCCGGCCCTGGTGTCGAGCTTTGCGCTGGCGGTGCTGCCGGATACGCAGTTCTATTCTCGCTACGCGACCGACGCCGAGAACCAGCAGTTCATGCGCAAGTACGGCAGCGAGCCCTACCAGGCGCAGACGCGCTGGGTGGCCGAGCACGCCAAGGCGCTCAACATTCCCTTCCTGGTCCATCTGGGCGACGTGGTCGACCAGCAGGGCAAGCCCGACCAGTGGAAGGTGGCCAGCGCCGCGATGAAGGTGCTGGAAGACGCCAAGGTGCCGTACTCGATCCTGGCGGGCAACCACGACGTGATCGTCGACCGCGACTATGTCGACGAGAGCAGCCAGTCGGCCAATACCGACGCGCAGCGCGACCTGGCCAAGGAACCCTACCTGCAGCATTTCAGCGTCACGCGCGCCAAGCAGCAGGCCACCTTCGGCGGCCGCGACGCCAGCGGCTTTCACGAGTACCACGTGTTCGAGGCCGAAGGGCAGAAGTTCCTGGTGCTGTCGCTGTCCTGGCGCGCATCGAATGACGCGCTGGCCTGGGCCAACCAGGTGCTGCGCGCCAATCCCACGCTGCCCGCCATTCTGATCAACCACCAGCTGCTGAACATCGACAAGGATGGCGTCAGCCCACTGGAAGTGCCCTACGGCAAGATGCTGTGGGACAAGTTGATCCGCGACAACGATCAGATCTTCATGACGCTCAACGGCCACTACCATGGCGCCACCCGCCTGACCAAGACCAACGCCTATGGCAACGCGGTGGAGGAGATGGTGGTGGATTACCAGATGGCCTACCAGGGCGGCAACGGCCTGATGCGTCTGTACGAATTCGATCTGGGCAACAACGAGATCCGCGTGCTGTCTTTCTCGCCCTGGGTGCCGCAGAAGCCCAAGGACACGCTCAACGCATTTGACCAGGCGGTGCTGACCGCGCCCAACGAGCAGTTCACCATCAAGATGGACTTCGCCAGCCGCTTCTCCGGCTTCAACAAGACGTTCAAGGCGGCGGCGCCCTCGCATACCTCGCTGGTCGAACAGGCCTCGGCGCTGATCCTGGCCAACTACACGGATCCCACGACCGTCGAACAGAAGCCGGCCGCGGACGTCAACGACTACCCGCTGGTGGCGGGGACGCTGGCGCACTGGCGCTTCTTCGGCGGGCAGGCCGGCCTGTCCGTCAAGGTGGGCGAGACCGTCGCGGATCTGACCGGCCTGAATCCGATCCGCCGCGCGGCGCTCAACATAGACGGCGTGGCGGGCGCGCAGGAAGGCGACCTGCTGTGGTCGGACGATCACCATTACCTGTCCGCCGCGCCCGGTTCAGTGCGGTTCCTGAACACCGATAAGAACACCGCGCGCATGAGTTACTTCACCACCGAAGCCACTGCGGCGATCAACGGCGCCACGGTGCCCAACGGCTACACGGTCGAGGCGTTCCTGAAGATCGACCGGGACTGGAGCGCGCAGAAGCACGCCTGGATGAACGTGATGACGCGCGACGGCAAGCGCGGCGATCTGGCCGGGTTCAATGGCGGCGACCCGGAATCCCCGCCCTTGATCTTCGCCGTGTCCAGCTTGCGCGAGATCCAGTGGGAAATCGTGCCGGTCGTGGCGGGTGAGCGCGGCGGCAAGACCAACTGGTCGGGCGAGATCATCGCGGACAAATGGTTCCACGTCGCGGTGGTCAACGACGCCGACACGCACGAGACCATTCTGTACATCGAGGGCGCGCCGGTATTGCGCAACGTCAGCAATGCGCCGGGCCTGGCGACGCTGGCCGCCGACATGCCCTGGGTGATCGGAGCGGGTTCGTGGGACGGCGAACGCGCCGACGGCTTCTTCGGCAGCATCGGCGAGATACGCATCGTGGATAAGGCGCTCAAGCCCGCGCAATGGCTGACCGCGCGCCGCGCGAGCTAGCGCGTCATGCGGGACGCGCGCGACGCGTCCCGCAGGTGTTCAGCGTGGCGCCGCCGCGTCAGCCGCCTCGGCCCGCAGGCACTCGATCAAATCCCGCATCCGCGGCGACAAATCCAGGCTGTGGTGCCGCACGATGCCCAGCGGGCCGAATACGGGAGGCAGCTCGATATCCAGAACGGCAACGCCGCCGCTGCCGGCCGGGTGGCGTGCGACGCAACGGGGCAGCAGCGACAGCAGGTCGCTGCTGGCCATCAGCATCATATTGTTCAGGGCCGAGGCCGATTCGATGCGCGACGGCGGGTACTGGCCGTGACGCTGCAGCAGCATGTCCAGGCCGATGCGCGCCGGGCTGCCGCGCGGCGGCATGATCCACGGATAGGCCGCCAGTTGCGCCCAGGAGACCTGGGCCACGTCCGCCAGCGGATGTCCGCTGCGCGCGCATACGCACATCGGCTCTTCGTACAGCACTTGCGTCAGGGTATCGGGCGTGCGCACGGCGGCGCCCATGCGCGCCACCAGCAGGTCCAGCTTGCGGGTGTGCAGGTCTGGCATCAGCGCTTCCAGTGAACCCTCGCGCACCAGCACATTGACATTGGCCGCCTGTTGCTCGAAACGCAGCAGCGCGCGCGGCACCAGGTAGGCCGCCGCCGCCGAGTTGACGCCGACATGGATGGTTTCCGCGTCGAGGCCGGGCGCGGCGGACCATTCGCCGCTCATGCGTTCCAGGTCACCCAGCACCCAGCGGGCGTGACGGATCAGGGAGTCGCCATGGGGCGTGGGGAAGGTGCCCTTCGGGGTCCGGTCGAACAGCCGGGCGCCCAGCATGTCCTCCAGTTCCGCGAGCATGCGCGACACCGCTGGCTGGGTGGTGGCCATGCGTTGCGCCGCCACGCCGACGTTGTGGACTTCGTCCAGCAATAGCATGAGTTGCAGGTGGCGCAGGCGCAGCCGGCCACGCAGATACCAGTCTTGCTGCAGGGGAGCGATGGTGTCGGGAGGGTTCATCTCTACATATCAACTCTGATATGGAAAGTGAAAAATATATCATTGGACTGGAATGATGGGCTGGCCGATGATGATTGCCAGCGAGCCGCCCGCGAATGAGGCGAGCCGCGGGATGGAGACAATCATGCTGAAACTTGTGCGCGGCGCCCTGGCCGCCCTGAGTCTGGCCGTACCTCTGGCCGTTCCCCAGGCGGCCGCCGCGGCTTATCCGGACCGCCCCGTCACGCTGGTCGTGCCCTCGGTGCCCGGCGGCGCGGCCGATGTGGTCGGGCGTCTGGTCGCTGCGGAAATGTCCAAACAATGGAACGTTCCGGTCATCGTGGAAAACCGCGCCGGTGGCGCCGGCGTCATCGGTTCCCAGGCGGTGGCACGCGCCAAGCCCGACGGCTACACGCTGCTGCTGGGGCCGGACGCCTCGTTCACGGCGGTGCCTTACCTGATGCAGGACGTGCCGTATCGTGCCGAGGACTTCGCGCCCGTCGCGACGCTGGCGACCCTGCAGTACGTGTTGGTGGCGGCGCCCACGGCGCCGTTCAAGTCCTTGCGTGAACTGCTGGAGCAGGCGCGCGCCCGGCCCGACTCCATTACCTACGCCAGCGGCGGTCCGGGTTCCACCCATCATCTGGCGATGGCGTTGTTCGAGCATGCCGCCGGCATCTCGCTCAAGCACGTGCCGTACAAGGCCGCGCCCCAGGGCTTTGTCGGCGTGATGGGCAGCCAGGTCGACCTGATGTTCATCGTCGCCAGCACGGCCGTGCCGCAGATCAAGGCCGGCAAGGTGCAGGGGCTGGCGAACGCGGGAGCCGTGCCCATCGCGGGCGCGCCCGACCTGCCGATGGTGAAGGACGCAGTGAAGGACTTCACGTTCTACAGCTGGTTCGGACTGTTCGCGCCGGCGCAGACGCCCGCTCCGGTGCTGGCCGATTTGCAGCGCGCCGTCGCCGCTGTCCTGAAGAGTCCCGAGGTCCGGGACAAGATGCAGGCCCAGGGCATGATCGTGGGCGACCAGGACGGGCTGGGCTTGAACGAACGCATCGCCCATGACATCCGTGTGCTCGCGCCCGTGCTTTCCGACATCAAGACCGCCACCAGCAAGCAGCAATGAAACGCCCCAACATTCTTCTCATCACGACCGACCAGCATCGCGGCGACTGCCTGGGCTTTGCGGGACGCCGGGTCAAGACGCCGCACATTGATCTGCTGGCGCGCACTGGCACGCATTTCGCGGCCTGCATCACGCCCAACGTCGTCTGCCAGCCTTCGCGCGCCTCCATGCTGACCGGCCTGCTGCCGCTGACGCATGGCGTCTACGACAACGGCATAGACCTGGACCTGCGTACCGGCGAGGCGGGCTTTGCCGGCAGCCTGGCCGCTGCCGGCTACGACACGGGCTTCATCGGCAAGGCGCATTTCTCCACGCACCACACCTTCCAGGCCACGGGACGGCCCGAATGCCAGTACAGCGAGGCGGGCATGGGACCGGGCTGGGCGGGGCCGTACATGGGCTTCAAGCATGTGGAGCTGGTGGTGGAAGGCCACAACTATTGGCTGCCCACGCCTTTGCCCGGCGGCCTGAATCATTCGCGCTGGCACTACGGCGACGGGTTGGGCGAACTGCGCAACCAGCTGTATGAGACCGACCTGGGCCCGGCCAGCGGCGCGCCGCAGACCTTCCATTCCGCTTTGCCGGCGGCCTGGCACAACTCCGCCTGGATCGGCGATCGCACCATCGATTATTTGCGCGAGCATCGCAATCAGCCGTTCTGCCTGTGGGCATCGTTTCCCGATCCCCATCACCCTTTTGATTGCCCCGAACCCTGGTCGCGCCTGCATCATCCCGACGAGGTCGATCTGCCGCGCCATCGCGTCACCGACTACGATCGCCGGCCCTGGTGGCACAGGGCCAGCATGGAAAGCAAGCCCATGGGCAATGCCGAAGTGCAGGCGGTACGGCAGAATTTTTCGCGCATGCCGACCCAATCAGACGAGGCGCTGCGCCGGATCATCGCCAACTACTACGGCATGATCTCGCTGGTGGACCATCAGGTGGGGCGCATCATGAAGGCGCTGAGCGAGTACGGGCTGGATCAGGACACCATCGTCATCTTCACCTCGGATCATGGCGAATGGCTGGGCGACCACGGGCTGATGCTCAAGGGTCCCATGCCGTATGAAGGCCTGCTGCGCGTGGCCATGGTGGCCAGCGGCCCCGGCATCGCGGCGGGGAGAAAGGTGGAAGACCCGGTTTCCACGCTGGACCTTGCTGCGACCTTCTGCGACTACGCCGGCGCATCGGCCCTGGGGCCGCAACACGGCCGCAGCTTGCGTCCGTTGCTGGAAGGCGGGGATGCCACCCTCGAGTTCGCCTTGAGCGAATGGGACGTGGCGGCATCGCGCTGCGGCGTGGAGCTGAAGCTGCGCACTGTGCGCACGCGCGACTGGAAGCTGACCGTCGAACTGGGCAGCGGCGCGGGCGAGATGTATTGCCTGGCCGAAGATCCGGACGAGATGGACAATCTCTTCGACGATCCGGGTCATGCCGCGAAACGGCGGGAACTGGCCGCCATGCTCGCAACCCGGCCTGCGGACCAGTTGCCGGCGCGCGTGCCGGCATCGGGTATCGCTTGAACCTGCGGCGCAAACCGGACGGTCAAGCCTGTTCGGTGGTCGGCTGGCCAGCAGGCTTGGCCAGGGCGCTTTTCACCGCGGCGAGCACGTCGTCGCAGATGAGCGCCACCGCGTCCGCCGACCCGCGTACGCCTGGCTGGTTCAGGCGGGTATCGAGCTGAGCGCACTGTTCGGCCAGCGCGGGCAGGCGGAAAATGGCCAGCATGCCGCGCAAGGCGTGCAGTTCGCCGCGCAGGCTGCCGCTGTCTTCGTCGATGGCAGCGCGTTTGATGGTGTCCAGGGACTGCGCGCAAGATTGCTCCAGCGTGCGCAGCAGCGCCGGGGGGAAGGCGCGTCCACCGGTCAAGGCTTGCGGACCGTTATCGGCCGCAGCCGGTGCTTGTTGCGGGCCGCGGCCGGCTTGCCCGCATACGTCCAGCAAGGCGTGTTCGAGTTCGGCCAGCGGCAAAGGTTTGGTCAGCACCCGCGCGATGCCGGCTTCATTGCAGCGCTGCCGCTCGTGTTTCGTCACGCAGGCCGTGGCGGCGATGACGGGCATGTCCGGCCGCATGGATCGGGCCTGTCGGGCCAGCGCGTAGCCGTCCACGCCGGGCATCGCGAGATCGGTGACCAGCACGTCATAGCGGTGCGCTGCCAGCAGTGCGCCAGCCTGCGCACCTCCCTCCGCCAGATCGACTTCACAGCCCAGCAGCTTGAACTGTTCTTCGAACAGGCCGCGGTTGGCGGCGTTGTCTTCGGCCACCAGCACCCGCAACGAGCGGGTCGAATGCCGCGGCGCAGGCGCGGGGGCCGCGGTGGACAGGGGCGCGTCCTGCAGCACATGCCGCAAGGCCGAGGCCAGGCCATGCAGTCCGTACATCGAAACGCTGAGCTTGCGTCCCGTGTCCTGCGGCGTGGCGGGTCCGAGCATGCCGCAATCGATCACCCATGAAGATTGGTCCAGCAATCTGTCTTCGTCCTCCGGCTGCCAGTCCGTCTTGTCGCCCCAGATGATGAGGACCGTCGCTTCGTCCAGCGTGTCCTCGTCCAGTTCGGATGGATGGCGGCGGGCGTTGACGCGCAGTCCCCAGGTTCGCAGGACGGCTTCCAGGCCGTGACGGCAGTTGTCGCGCGCGGCCAGCAGCAACACCTGCTCGCCGGCGAACCATGGCCTGTCGGCCTCGGCGTTTTCAATGCCCAGCGGCAAGGAGAACGCGAACAGGCTGCCGCTTCCAGGTTCGCTGCGCACGGACAGGGAGCCGCCCATTGCCTCGACCAACCGGCAACACAGGGTCAGCCCCAGGCCCGTGCCGCCATAGCGCCGGCCTATGGTCGCGTCGGCCTGGCTGAAAGCGCGAAAGACACTCCGAGTCTGTTCTTCCGTCATGCCCATGCCGGTGTCCTCCACCTCGACGGCGATGCGGGCCGCGTCGGTGCGGGTACGCAGCACCACCTTGCCGTGGTCGGTGAACTTGATGGCATTGGAGAGCAGGTTGTGGATGACTTGTCCCAGTCGGGTGGCATCCCCTCGCATGGGCTGCCTGAGCGCAGCGCCCAGATCGCCGAGCAAGGCCAGTCCTTTGGCCTGGGCCTGGGGCGCGAACATGGATAGGGCGTGCGAGGCGACTTCGAGCAGGTCGAACTCCGTCTGCTCCAGGCTCAGTTCGCCGGCCTCGATCTTGGAGAAGTCCAGCACGTCGCTGATCGTGGCCAGCAGCAGTCCCGACGACACCCGCACGGTTTCGAGATGATTGCGCTGGATTGGCGCCAGGCGCGAGCGCGAGAGCAGCTCAAGGTGTCCCAGGATGGCGTGCAGCGGCGTGCGTATTTCATGGCTCATCGCCGCCAGGAAGGCCGACTTGGCGGCATTGCCGCGGTCCGCGGCGGCCTTGGCTTCACGCAGGCGGTGGGCCAGCTGATATTTTTCGGTGACGTCGATGAACGCAGCCACGACCACGTTAGATCCGCGATAGCGCGCGCCTGCCATGCTGACCGACAAGGTGACGGGAGTGCCATCGCAGGCAACGAACGAGAGGTCTTCCTCCACCACATCCGTATCGCGCCTGCCTGCGGCCGTGCCGGCGCGCCGCCGATAACGATTGGCCAGCTCTGCCGAAAGGCTGAATTTTCCCACGCCCACGCGCGCGGTCATCTTCTCCATGGCCGGGCTGTGCAACAGCGGACTGCCGCTGGCAGCGTCGATCAGACCCAGGCCCACGGGAGCCGTCTCGATGAGCGTGCGGTTGAGATGCTCGCTCTCCAGCGCCAGCCTGGAACGGTTCATCAAGGGCCGGACCACGCGCAGCTCGAAGTAGAGCAGCAGCGCCCATATCAACGCCAGCGTGGTTGCGGTCATGGTCGCGGGCGTGGTCAGCTGTGCGCTGATGGCATTGACGATGCTGCTCCAGTCCAGCGTGAAGACCAGCACCCAGCCCGTCGGGCCCAATCCTTCTGAAATCGAGAACTGGCCAGAGCGCGTTCTTTCCTGGCGCGTTCCGGCAGGGATATCGGCGAGGTCGGCGGCCGGAGCGGTTTCCTGCGCGTCGCCGGCACTGCCGCCCGGCGACGCAGCGATGAGTTGGCCGCTGGCGGACATGATGGCGAAGTCGCCCGCCTGCCGGTTTGCCGCCTGCGAGGCGCCGGGTTGCAGGGGGGAATACTCCGTCACCAGCACGGCGACCGGCACGCCCTTGTCCAGTATGGTTCCACCGATGCGGAAGACCTGCTTGCCCGTGATCGGATTAGCGACGGGAGGGATCCAGCGCAAGGAGCGCCATGTGTCGGTGCCGGCATCGGTCGCGATCAGCATGCGCCGGCTGACTTCGCCGGTCAGCAGGGCGAGGTAGCGGTCGCGGTCCGCCAGGATCCTCTGGCGGACCGCTGCTTCGGGGGCAGGGACCAGGCCGGCGATGCTGCCATTGACCCCAAAGAAGAACGAGGCCAGCGAGTTGTCATGGGCCGCGGGCCCGCCTGAGGGAACGCGTCCGATCTGCTCGGCCAGATTGAAGAACTTTCCTGTCGCAGCGTTCGTCACCCGGCCGCCGCCCGAACCCAATATCCATTGAGAGCGGGAATCCTCGTCGGCCTCCACCAGCAGTTCTTCGCCCCGGCTGCGGTACTTTGCGATCTGGGCCGCGTCAAAGGGCGCCGCTTCCCGCCACATCAGCTCCGCGCTTGCCAGGCTGATGCGGAAGGCGTTCTCGCGCGTATAGATTTCCTTCATGAGCACGGCGTGTTCGGCCACGAACGATTGGCGCACGTACTCCAGATATTTTTCGGCGGTGGTCTTGGCTTCCAGGGCGAAGGTCAGCAGCACCGCGACCGTGATCAGCACGCCGCCGCCCAGGCTCTGCCAGCGCTGATAGCGGCGAAAGCGCGTCACGGTGTCGAGCCGCGAGGGGCTCAGGCGGTGGCGTAGTCGAATCAAGGCGCGGGAGGATGGGTGTCAGGCGGCGCCGGCATGCCGTCTCGGATAGGCGGGCGCTGCGGGTTTCTGGGGGCGGGCGCAGCTACTTGAACATTATTCCGGCCCGTTTGGCGCAAAGGCTTGCCAGCGGCTTTGACATGGATCAAGCGGCTGCCACTCGGGTCTGGTCGCGTCCAGCGTGTCGACATTGAACAAGGGGCAAGCACTGGTACCGCCGGAGACTCAGGCCGCTTTCTCGCCCTTCACGTCGGGTGGCGTCATATCGGCCATCGGCAGGGCGGCGCAGCCGTACCGGACCAGGTCCGCGTCGCGTTCGATGCCCAGCTTCCTCATCGCGCTGCGCTTCTGTGAGCTGACCGTCTGCACGCTGCGGCTGGAAATACGCGATATCTCGGTGATGGTTGCGCCCGCGCAAAACAGACGGATGATCTCTGCCTCTCGCCGCGTCAACCGCGGCTGTTGCGGCGAGAGGGATTCGCGGATGATCATGTCCTTCACCGTCGGCGAATAGTAGGTCCGGCCGCGGCTCATCGCGTGTATCGCTTCGGCGATATGGCGCGTTGAATCTGCCTTGCTGAGGATGCACAGGTTCTTTTCGGCCAGCAGCGCCCGCAGCAGCGTGGGATGCTCGACCATGGTGAGCACGGCCACTCGCAGCGCCGGGAAGCGCCGCCGCAAAAATCCGATGAGCCCCAGCCCGTCGCCGTGCTTGCCGCCCGGCATCGCGTAGTCCGAGACCACCGCGTCGCACGGTTGAGTTTCAAGCAGGGCCACCAGGTCCGTGGAGTTCCTGGCGCAGCCGATCACTTCGATGGCCGGATCTCGCGCGAGCTCGTGGCTCACGCCCAGGGACACGATGGGATGGTCGTCGGCAATGATGACGCGGATGCGGCCGTGTGACATGTTTCTTTCCCCGTTCATCCAGAGCCTGCTGCGGAACTGCCGTGCGTCCATGGCGATTGCCGCCAAGTTTCGCAAGCAGGCGTTTGAAACGCTGTATGTGCGCGGCTGCTGTGGCGATGCCGCGTGCCGCCATATTACCGACGGCGTCCTCGCCAAAGAATAGGAGGAGTACTAAAGTGCGGCGCTCGTCGCAGCCGCCGCCACCCCCAACTCCGCGGCAGGCGACTGCCGAATCGTAGTAGTACGACTCCGATTTCGTAGTCTTCCCACAGTTCCACTCCCGTCCGCTCCGTATTCTGCCGGCAGGACGAGAATCGCCCGGCTTGGCAGGAGCGGCAGCCGGCCCGGGGGCAAACGCTTCCTGTGAAAAAAAGGCAGAGAGCAGGGGGCGGGAGATGACAGGGGAGAACGCGCGCCATCGGATGGCTGCGCTGGCCGCCGGGCTGGTCATGGCGTTGTGTGCGGACGTCTCGCGGGCGCAGATCCCGGATGCGGGGCGCGCCATGCGCGACCTGCAATCGGTCTTGCCCGCCATGCCCTCGGGTGGCACGGCTCCGGAGGTGCAATTGCCCGAACCGCAGCCGCCCGCAGCCGCGTCCGGCGAAGCGGCCACAGGCCCCGCCGTCAAGGTGCTCGAGTTCCGCTTCGAAGGCAACCGCGCCGTTGACGACGCGACGCTGCGGGCGCTGCTGGCCGATCTGGCGGGCACGGCGCTGACGTTTCCGGACTTGCGCCTGGCCGCTGATCGCGTCACCGCTTACTACCATGATCGGGGTTATGTGCTGGCGCGCGCCTACCTGCCGCCGCAAGACATCGATGCGGGCGTCCTGCGCATCGCCGTGCTGGAGGGCAGCTATGGCGAGATCGGTCTGCGGAACCGCTCGCGGATCCGCGATGCTGTGCTGGAACAGCCGCTCTCCGCCCTGCATCCGGGGGATGCAGTGCAGGCCCGTGAGCTGGAGCGCGCGCTGCTGTTGCTCAGCGAGCTGCCCGGCGTGGCGGTGAAGGGAACGCTGCGGCCCGGCGTCGAAACCGGCACCACCAGCCTGCTGGTGGATGCCGAAGCGGGACCGCTCGTCTTCGGCAGCGTGGACGCGGACAATTTCGGCGGCTACTACACCGGCGAATACCGGCTGAGCGGAAGCATCGGCGTCAACAACCCCCTGCGCCTGGGCGACCAGCTCAATCTGCGACTGTTGGGGAGCGATGGCGGGCAGCGCTACTACAACGCCGGCTATCAGCTTCCCCTTGGCTCCTGGTCCACGCGCGTCGGCATTGGCATGTCCAGCATGCGGTACGAACTCGGCAGGCGTTTCGAACCCCTGGGTGCGCACGGCCGCGCCGACGTGTCGACCGTGTTCATCCAGCAGCCCTTGGTGCGCACGCGCCGCGCCAGCTTGCGCCTGCAATTGCAGCACGAGCGCAAGCGTCTGGTCGACAGCATGGATCTCTTCGACGTAAGCAGCAGCAAGCGTATCGGGCTATGGACCGTGGCCCTGGCCGGCAGCAGCGAGGACGGATGGCTCGGCGGCGGAAGGACCATCTTGCAGCTGTCGCATGGCCGCGGCCGACTGCGCCTGGGCGATTCGCAAGCCGAGCGCGAGGACCGTCTGACCGTGCGCACTGCAGGCTGGTTCGCCAAGACCAATCTTTCGGCCAGCCGACTGCAGCAGCTTGGGGACCATCTGCAGCTTTATGCGCGGCTGGACGCGCAATGGGCGTCGAAGAACCTGGACAGTTCCGAGAAATTCAGCCTGGGCGGACCCTATGGCGTACGCGCCTATCCGCTGGGCGCGGCCAGCGGCGACGAGGGCTGGCTGGCCGGCGTCGAATTGCGCTACCAAATGGCTCCCGGGTGGCAGGCGAGCGCCTTTGCGGACCGCGGCAGCGTGCGCCTGAGCAAACAGCGCTGGACGCGGGGAGGCAACCGCAACGACCTGAGTGCGGCGGGATTCGGCATCACGCAGTACGGCGCCAACCATCAGGTGAACCTGAGCATCGCCTGGCCGATGGGCCGGCGGCTACCCGCGACGGAAGCGGACCGCGAGCCCCGCTTGTGGTTCCAGGCGTCGCGCTACTTCTGACGCAGGCGCATCACGCGCGCAGTTTTCTCAACCGGCGCAGTCTGCCGTGGCGGCGGATGCGCCATTCTCGCGAGGCAATCATGAACAAGACATATGCATTGGTATGGAACGAGGCCAGACAAAGTTGGAGCGTGGCGCGCGAGTCGGCGCGCCGCCATGGAAAATGCGGCGGCGGCAGGCGCGGCCGCGTTGCGGCGCTGGCCCTGATCGGGCTGGCGGGCCTGTCTGGCGCGCATGCTGCGCCGACGGGAGGGACGATCGCGGCCGGCAATGGCATAGGCGATATCCACACCACGCTGGACCAGAAACAGGTGTCGATCAATCAGCACACGCAAAAGCTGATCATCGATTGGAACAGCTTCAGTATCGGCGCCGACGAATGTGTCGCCTTCAACCAGCCTGGCGTCGGATCCATCGCGCTGAACCGGGTGAACGGCCTGTCGCCAAGTTCGATCCTGGGACGCATGGACGCAAATGGCCAGGTTTTCGTCGTCAACCCCAACGGCATCGTCTTCGGCAGGGGCGCGGAGGTCAACGTGGGCGGACTGGTAGCGTCGACCAAGCAGCTTTCCGACGCCGATTTCAACGCGGGCAACTATCGCTTCGCCGGGCCATCGGAGGCCTCCGTATTGAACCAGGGCGTGATTGCCGCGCGCGACCGCGGCAGCGTCGCGCTGCTGGGCGCCAAGGTCAGCAATCAGGGTGTGATCCAGGCGCGGCTGGGGCGGATCGCGCTGGCAGCCGGCGCAGAGTTCACTGTGAACTTCGACGGCAACGGCTTGCTCGATTTGCGGATGGATGGCGCCGCGCTGTCCGCCCTGGCCGAGAATGGCGGCATGCTGAGCGCCGACGGCGGGCAGGTCCTGATGACGGCCAGCGCCGCGGGAGCGGCCTTGCGCACGGTGGTCAACAGCCAGGGCATCATCGAAGCGAAGACGCTGCAGGGTCAAGGCGGCAAGATTACGTTGGACGGCGGAGGCGCCGGTGTGGTGGTGGCTGCGGGCAAGCTGAATGCCAGCGCGCTTGCCTCGCCAGGCAACGGCGGCGAGGTGGAGATGCGGGGGCAGCAGGTGGCCGTGCGGCTTGGCACTGAGGTCGACACGCGGGCATTGAACGGCGATAGCGGCACCTGGCGCATCGCGTCGGCAGGGGTGACGGTGGGCGAAAACGCCACCGCGGCAAACGTCACGGTGCACGCGGACACCGTCGCCAGCAATCTCGCGGCCACCAACATCGTGCTGGAAGGCGCTGCGGGCGACGTCGCGCTCAATGGCCCGATCGCTTGGCACAGCGGCAACACGCTAGGCTTGGTTGCGGCGGGTGATATCACGGTCAACGCAGACCTGGCCGCAACCGGCCAGAACGTCGCCATCGCCATGTCCGCCGGCGGAGAAATCGCGCTTAACGGCAAGACTGCCATTACCGGCATCAACGGTGCCTTGTCCTTGCAGGCGCCCGGAGGCCATATTCTGGGCGAAGGGGCGGTGATCACGCTGTCCGGCGCAGGCGCATCCTTCAGCGCCCATGGCCAGCGTTACGCGGTGATCCAGAGCCTCGCCCAGCTGCAGGACATCGACCGCAACCTGAGCGGCCTGTACGTGCTAGGCAACAAGCTGAGCGGACGCGGCTCGATCCAGGCCATAGGCGGTCCGCATGGCATCTTTTCAGGCGTCTTCGACGGTCTGGGCAATACGCTCAGCGGCTATTCGGTCAGCGGCGCGGGTCCCAACGTGGGCTTGTTCGCCGCCTCGTCCGGCAGCATCAGCAATGTCAACCTGGCGTCGATGGCTGTCAATGCGCCTGCCACCGGCGCGGCATCCATGTCGGTGGGCGCGCTGGTGGGCCGCAACTCGGGCCAGATCGTCAACGTATCCACGTCCGGGATGCACGTGAAGGGCAGTTCGTATCACCGTAACGTGGTGGGCGGCCTGGTGGGCACCAACGCCGGCGGCAGTATCGACCGCGCCACCGTCGCCGGCAGCGTATATGCAGGTTCGCGCACGATCGCCATAGGCGGGCTGGCAGGTGAAAACCTGAATTCCGCGACGAGCCGCGGCGTCATTACGCGCAGCGTCTCGCGCAATGTCGTATCGGGAGCGATGCAGCGCGATGAGCTGGGCGGCATGGGCGGTCTGGTTGGCGTGAACCGCGGCCTGATCGCGGACGCCGCCAGCCACGCCGGCACGCAAGCCACGGGAGCTGGCCACAATGTGGGCGGGCTGGTGGGCAGCAATCTGGGCGGCGACATCGAACGCTCGCTTGCGACCGGACGGGTGCAGAACGGCAGCGATGCATACACCGGCGGCCTGGTGGGGTTGAATAGCGGAGCCATTTCAGGCTCGGCCGCCGAAGGTGGCGTCAGTGCCGAGGGCGGCGGCTCCACCGGCGGCTTCGCAGGGCGCAACAGCGACGGCGGCTTGCTGCTGGACGTCAAGGCCGCAGGCGATGTGACGGCCGCCTATGGCGTCAATGTGGGCGGCCTGGTCGGCGCCAACGATGGACGCATCGATACGGCGGAGGCGGGTGGCGAGGTCAAGGCCGGCTACAACCGGAATGGAGGCCGGGCGGGCGGTCTGGCCGGCTATAACAGCGGCACGATAGAAGCCTCGGTCGCCCGCGGCAAGGTTGCTGGCGGACACTATGGGTACAGCGGGGGACTGGTCGGCTACAACACCGGCACGCTGGGCACGGTCAACGCCAGCGGCAACGTGACAGCGGGGCAGGGCAGTGCGGTCGGGGGGCTGGTCGGCGCCAATCAGGGCCTGATCGTTTCGGCGATGGCCAATGGCAATGTCTACGGCGGCGTCAACAGCCGTGCCGGTGGCGTGGTGGGAGAGAACGGCGACATGGGAGAGGTCCGGCAGTCCTCTTCCTCGGGCGAAGTGGGTGGCACGAGCCGCGCCCTGCTGGGGGGCATTGCTGGGTTGAACCAGGGCGAAATCTCCTATTCCAGCGCGAGCGGCAAGGTGAATTTCGTGAACTCCCTTCAGCATACCTATGGCGGCCTGGCCGGCGCGAACTACGGCGTGCTGCGCGCCAACAGCACGTTGGGGCTGGCATCCCTGGTGCCGCCGGTGGGCTTGAACTACGGGATTGTCGAGCGTTGATCGACAGTGCATGAACAGGGCCATGGACGCGCGCGTCCGTGGCCCTGTTGGCATGAGGCGCCCTGGCCTCAGGGAAACTCGAAGGTGAACTCCGCGCTGCCATCGGCGATGCCGGCCTTGACCGCTCCGTCGACCGGCGCCGTGCGGAGATAGTGGGCTCGCAGCATCAGCACGGCCTGGTCGCCGACGCGCTGCATGTCATACGCGGCGCCGAAGCGGACCGGGACTTTGCCGGTATCGTTGATCATGGCAATGCCTATGCCCTCGGCGGCTTCGGAGCCGGGCTTCAGGTTCAGCACATGGGGATCGGTGTTGGGGCCGTACTTGTCGGCAAAAGTAATGGTCGGCTTGGCCGAGGCGCTGCATTGGGTGAGCACGATGGAAAATTCCTTGGCTGGCGAGGTGGCTCCCGGTGTATCGAAGAGCGAGAGGGGCAGGTCTCCCAGCGAGACTGGGATCGTCCGGTAGGCGCCGACCTCGCATTTGTTGGGGACGATTACCCCCGTGCCACCGCCAATGCCGATGACGCCGGTGCCCTGGTAGGAAAACGGCAGACTGCCGCAGACGCCGGTAATGCCCGGTGTCCAGACGGGAAAGTTCTGGATGGCCTCGCCGTAGCCCACCGCGCCCTGCTGGTAGTTGACGGCATAGAGCATCAGCGTGATGTTGGGGTCCACGCCGGTCACTTTCAGTTCACCGCTGGGCAGGTTGGCCGCGGCGTCGGTCAGTACCAGGCGCTGGATGTACTCGGTGACGGTGGAGTTTTTCTGCGACGCGGACCCGGCGGTGTCGTAGTACACGGGACGCTTGTCCATGACCACGGGCAGCGCGCCGGGTTTGATCCGTCTTTCGATGCCGTCCGCGCCCATGACGGATACCTGCAGCCCGATGCCGGGTACGTTTGTCTGCGCCGTGCCGTCGGCGGCCACGCCTGCGTTGGGACCCCACTGCGCCGCCGCAACCAATTCGTGGAGGACGCCTGCGCCCACGCCCGAGCCAAGCTGGAAATTGTTGAAAAGCCCGGCGCCCCGCTCGAACAGCACATCGCCAATCTGCGAGGAACTGGTCAGCGGCGAGACTTCACGCCAGGGGCCGCCGGCCTGGTTCGACTGGCTGCAGTGGATGGCAGGGCGGTTCATGACCAGTTCGCCGCGAACCGGGGCGCACGGCAATGCCATCGCGGCGGCCAGCAGGAGGAGGGCGGCCCGTGCAGGCTTGTCGATCGCATGGGTGCGCGCGGGGATGGGGAGCTTGCTCATCAGGGTGTACTCCTGGATGCCGGGATCGGCTTGGACTCAGTTTGCGGCTGCGAGCGCTGCCGCGCCGTGGATCAGGTCGCCGGCGTCATCGGCGGCCTCGTAGCGCAGCGTGCTTGCGTGCGCCTGGGGTTGATGGCCGGCGGGTAGCGCGAACCGGGAGGTGGCGTACGGCGGCACGGTCAAACCGTCCAGGCGCTGCACGCCCGCCGCGGCGGGAAGCTCCAGCCGTGCCAGCGACACATGGAAAGGGGTGGGGTTGTGCGCTTCCAGCTGCCATGGCGCAGCGGCGTCTCCAGAGCGCCGGTACTTCCACGCGACTTGCGCCGGGGCCTCCCGAGGATCGCCTTGCAGCGCCGGCGGACGGAACAAGACCTTCATCCGCAGCCGGAACGACAGCTGCAACTGGTTGCGGCGCGACGGCTGCAGCGAAGGGATTTCAAGGAAATTGATCCAGAACACCGATTCGCGGTCGCCCGGCAGGGGTTCGCCCGTGTAGCGCAGCTCCAGCGCCTTGCGCTCCCCGGCATCCAGCCGGTAGACCGGGGGCGTCAGCACGAAAGGGACGGGCAGCTTGCTGGGATCGGTGCGCGCCTGCGCTTGCTCCTGGTCCAGCCAGGTCTGCACCAGGATGGGCGTCTCCCCCGAGTTGCTGGTGCGTATCGTCAGCGACCTGGCTTGCGCTGGATAGATGAAGCGTGTGCCAACCACGGTCAGGTCCGCATGCGCCCAGGCTGCCATGCAGGCCATCAGCAGGCCGGCGGTCAGGCGCGGTGCGCATGCGCGCAGCAGGCCCATCATCGGCGCGCCAGCGGGCCGGGGGCCGTGGGCCTGCCGCCGTCCGCCGGCATCGGCGCGCAGGTGAGCGAAATCTCATCGTAGCCCCGGGCGCGCTGCCGCGCGCGCTCGGGTAGGGCGTAGTCGATGGCGCAGCGCTGCTGCGGCCCCGGTCCCCACTGCACGATGACGCGGCCTTGATCCTGTTCCACCCGCATGACGATGCGGCTGCCCTGACCCACCGCGCCCACCGGCTTGCCGTCGGCGGCGTTCAGCACTTCCGCGCCAAAGGGCAGCGCGGCGCCGTCGGCCTGGCGGGCATCGATCAGCACCGGCCGGGCCACGCGGGTCGGGTAGGACAGCAGCACGACTGCGCCGGCGCGCGGCGCCACGTTGCGCGAACTGGCCTGCAGCTCCACGTCGTCGGGGATGCCGCGCGGATCGATGTCGACGGTGTTGAGCTGGTAGGGGCTCAGGCTGGCGACGACGCCATAGCCGCGGGCGTCCAGGCGGTCGCCGCCGTAGCCGATCTGCGCGCCTTGCGCGTGGTCGGCGCGTACCAGCGCGACCGTTTCCCCCAGCGTCTGCGAGAAGGTCACTCCGCCAGCATGGACAAGCACGCCGCCCGACGCGTTCAGCGATGCCTGGCGGAAGCCCGCTCCCTGCGAAATACCCGCTCCCACCCAGGACTGCGGCAGGCGGTAGCCGATGTTTGCGCTTGCCGAGTTGGCGTTCTCGCGGCTGGCATGAGAGGCGGATACCGAATAGGTGCCTTGGTCGGACTCGCCCATCGAGCCCGCGACCGAGGTGGTGAAGTTGGCGCCGGCGCGGGAATCGGCGCTGTAGTAACTGTTGAGCATGGGAGCGCCGCGCTCGGCCCGGCCCAGGGGAATCGAAAGGTTCACGGTGACCAGCGTGGAGTTGTCGCGGCCGCCGCCCCGGTACGAATTTCGGGTGGCCAGGTTTTGCATGCGCTGCACGCCGAAGGAATAGGAAATGTCGCGCCAACGGTTGCTGTAGCCCAGCGCGAAGTTGATGGTGTTGCCATGGCCTTGCCAGTATTGGATGGCCGACCCCGACAGATAGACGTTTCCGCCGTTGACGCCAAGCTGCTGGCTGATGTTGGCGTCGAGCCGTCCGCGCGTGCGGCCCACGTCGCCGAACCAGCGGTAGCGCTGTGGCGCGCCTTGCAGGGCGATGCTCTCGCGCAAGCCCACGAAGCCGCTGGTGGAATAGCGGTAGGCCAGGAGCGAAAAGTTGGTGCCGCTATTGGGCAGGTTCTTGCTGTACGACAGGCGGTAGCTGGCGCCCGTCCGCGTGCCTTCGTCCGGAAGCTCGGCGCGGGATAGCGTGACGTCGGCCGCGAATGCGCCCAGCGCGGTGTTCACCGCGGCGCCGGCCAGCGCGGAACCATAGTGCCGGGTGAAAGCGAGACCGCCGTAACCCGTGTACATGTCGCCCAGCCCGCGCTTGAACGTGCCCTGCAGCAAGTACTGCGAACTGCTGCCCATGCCCAGATCTATCGCCCGCCCCGCCGTCAGGCTGTAGCGGCTGGTGCCGGGCCGCAGCAGTTGGACGGTGGTGGCGAAGGGCACGACGAAGCTGCGCGCGCTGCCGTCCGCCTCCACGATACGCACGTCCAGGTCGCCGCCATATCCCGCCGCCTGCAGGTCTTCGAGCGCGAAGGGGCCGGGCGCCACGGTGGTTTCGTAGACGAGGTAGCCACGCTGGTACACCGACACCTGGGCATTGCTGTTGGCCGTGCCGCGGACAACTGGGGTGTAGGAACGCAACGCGCTGGGCAGCATGCGTTCGTCGCTGGCCAGCTGCACGCCCCGGAACGATACGGAGTCGAACAGGTCGCCGTCGGTGGAGCTTTCTCCCATCAACAGCTGCGACTTCCACGCCGGTACGTCGGTCTTCAGATAGGTATAGCCGCGCTGATAGTTCGCGCCATGGCCCGGCGACCAGGTCGCGCTGCCGTAGTGGCGCAGCCGGAACGCGCCCACGTTGACGCCTGCATTCAGGCCCGCATAGCCACGCGTGGTGCGCATGCCGCGGCTTTCAGAGGTGAAGAGGTTGCTGTTGTAGTTCAGCCGCGCCGCCGTCACGCCGAAGTCCCAGTTCGATGGATCCACGTAGGCGCCGGGCGTGGAGAGGCGCAGATAATACTTGGGCACGGTGAGATAGAGCTTCTGCTCGGCCACCTCCAATTTGACCTGCGCGCCGGGCACGTAGCGCGACAGCTCGCCGCAGGCTGCGGTCGAGGATAGCGCAAGCATGCCCTCGCCGCGCGCGGCCTTGTCGACGTCCAGGCCAAGGCGCGCCAGCAATGCGCTGTCATAGCACGGCGTGGCGCTGGCGCTGCCGGCCAGGAGGCGGAACGGGACCTCCTCCACGCCGCGCCACTGGCCGTTGACGTAGACGTCCAGCTTGTGCCGGCCGGGCTCCATGAAGTTGCCGCGCTCGAAGCGGCTCGTGTCGATGGTCGTGCCGCCTGCGCCTTGGAACATCATCTGCGGGTCGAAGAACGCCTGCTTGCCTTGTACGGGAGCGACCCAGACCGCCAGCGCGGCGGCAAGACCGGATGCGAGCCTTTCCGCCGCCTGGCGCCGATTCGCTGGACGAGCGGGGTCTGGCAAGCGGGGGCAAGCCCTTGCGTGTAGATTTTCCATCGGGACGTGTCAGCTCTGTGGTTCGCGGGCGCAAGCTGCGCCGCGCCTTTACTCGGTAACGGCCTGCTTTGTCTTCGTGGTTCCGCCGTAGTCGGTGATGACCTCGTACTCGACCGAGACCCGGCCTGCGGGTTTGGCCGCGCGGGACGGCAATTCGAAGCGCGCCTTGTCGAATGGCGCGACCATGCCGCCATCGAGTGCGGTGCGCTTGTCGCCTGCGACCAGATCGACGCTGGCGAAGGAGACGTAATAAGGCGTCGGGTTCGTAACTTCCAGCGCGCGTCCGCGCAGCCTCCAGCTCAACAGCGCCGGCGCGGCTTGAACGTGAGGACGCAGCGCGGCTGGCCTGAAGAAAACCTTGATGCGCGACCGGAACTGGAAGATCAGCACATTGGCTTCGTTCGGATCGCGCGGCGGCGTTTCCAACACGTTGAGATAGAACAGGCTCTCGCGATCGGCGGGCAGCGGCTCGCGGGTGTATGAGATCCTCAGCACCGCGCCGCTGTCCGGGTCCACCCGCACGACCGCTGGCGCCAGGACGAAAGGCACGCGCATGTCCGCCGGCGACCTGTCTGCATTGCCGTCGTCCAGCCAGCTCTGCGCCAGCACGGGACCGGCGCCCGCGTTGCGGATGGCCAGCGTCGCGTCGCGGGAATCCGGCGAGATGACCAGGCGCGTGCTTTGCAGCACCAGTCCGGCCCGGACCGGTGTAGCCCAGGAACACAGGGTCATGGCGCAGACGGCAGCCAGGGATGAAACGATGCGCGCTATCGACGCCATGACCGGCCCGCGCTTAGTTGTAGGACAGCAGATACTTGATGCTCGACGCGCCGGAGCCTGCGCCCGCCGCGCCGCCGACCTCGACATACTTGGCGGCGTACTTCAGTTCCGCCGTCCCCGGATTGCCCGTGATCGTGGCGACCTGCGGCGTGGTTTCCGAACCGCCAATGGGAATGATGCCGGTGTTGCCGGTCGCGTTGTTGCGGATCTGGATCTCGACGTTGGGCGCGCGGTCGGCATCCAGCAGCGCCAGGTTGCCCGCTGGCGTGGCGTTGGTCGGGTCGAACATGATGCGGACCTTCCGGCCGTCGGTGCAGCCTGCTCCGCCCGCGAGATTCAGCTGGAACTCGGCTTCGACGGCATTGCCCAGGCCGACTTCCTCCGGCGTGGGCGTGCCCAGCTGCACGGTCTGCGTGTTGCCCAGGCCCGGGGTGTTGCCGTTGATGTCGCAACCGGGAGCGCGGATAACGCCCATGAAGTTGATGACGCCGTCAACCGCGTGGGCGGGCACCGGCGCGAGCACGGAGACCAGGGCTCCGGAGGCCAGGAGAGAGGCGACGAGACTGCGTTTCATGTTGTATTTCCTTTGAAGCTAGGCTTGCCCGCGGCGATCGAGACCGTCCCGGGCGCGGGTCGGACCGGGACGGTCCTTGCGCATCCGGAAGGCAGCGATCTTTTTGGGGATTCATGTAAGGCCCGACGCCGCGAATGCGGCGATATCCAGGCGGCTCGTACCCGTCGGTTGTGCGCTCGAATCTGCGCGGGCCGGCGAGTACGGATACTTTATGGCGCGGGGGCGGGAAATTTAGTCGGAAGACATCGATTTCCGCATCTGAGAAATACGAATTTGCGCAGGGTCGCGTTGATCGGGAGCCAACCGCCGCCATTGCAGCGTCGCGATTGGCGCCGTCGCTAGTTGGCGTTGTTCAGCGGATGGACGAAGGTGTAGCCCTGTCCATAGCTTGTGCGCAGCGGTAGCTCGATTCCCGCCATGCGCGCCCGTCGGCGTAGCCGCCCGACCACGCTGGAGACGATGGCGCGTTGCAGGTGGATGGGGCGGCTTGCCGCATCCGGCCACACTTCGCGGTGCAGATCCGCAATGCTGCAGTACTGGAAGTCATGCCCGCGCAGGCACGACAGCAGCGCAAATTCCTTGTTGCTCAACGCGATCTTGCCGGCGCTGTCAGGCGCGCGCAGCGTTTTCTCCGCTTCGATCAGGGCCCATTCCCGGACCGGCGTGACGCGGACTGTCGCGACTGTGCCGGTCAAGGCGCGCCGCTGCCGCGCCAGGGCGTCGGCGGCGGGGGTGGCTTCGCGCTGCAGGCGAGTACGCAATGCCGAGGACAGGCGTTCCAGGCTGCTCAGCGCCGCCAGCAGTTCGTCGATGCCCGCGTTCGAGGCCAGGCAGGCGTCGGCGCCGGCGCATATCAGTTCGGCCCGCGCATTGGAGGAATCGTTGGCGGTGATCATGACCACCAGTCCGGTGACGTAGGGGCCGCGCCGCGCGCCCAGCATGGCGGCCAGCCATTCGACGCTGCCGTGCATGACGACGTAGTGCAATCCGGGTTCGGCCAGCTGTTCCTGCAAGCGGAGCGCGGATTGGGTCAGGCACACCATCTGGGCGCGGTCGCCCAGCCCTTGGACTAGCGTCGCCGCTGGCTCTACGGCTTCGACGCAGACATGGACGGTGTGGTTGAATGCGGGCTTTTTCATGATCGATGGCCTGTGGTTCGTGGAAGCTGGGAAGATCATTTGTATTCAAGCGTGAAGGTGGCGGTGCCGTTCGCCGCGCCGGCCGTCACCTGGTTTGCGGTCTGGTAGTAGCGGACGTGGAACGGCACGTCATAGACGCCGTCCTTGGACATGCCGACCAAGGCGCTGTCGCCGTACTTGACCGGCTGACGGTCCTTGTCCAGGAGCTGGATGCCGACGCCGGTGGCGGAATTGGCGTCGGGGCTCAAGGCGATCACGCCGGGCGCGCCTGACGCGTGGGGTTTTGCGTCCATGCGCAGGTAGACAGCGTTCAGTTCGGGTTTGGCCTCGCGGCAGTTCAGCTTGATGTTGAAGCGTTGTTCGGCTGCTGTGCTGCCGACCGAGCTGAACAGGTTCTTCCAGACCTTTCCCAGCTGTACGGGCGGAGTGGGAGCGGCGGTGCACGACGGAGTGACAATGGCCGTGGTCCTGCCGGTGAGTATCACTTTCAGGGAGTCCCCTGGCGCGTCCTGCGCGTACAGCGTGGCGTAAGTCCCTTCCTCCAGGGCTCCGTTGCCGGTGTCGGAGCTGATCTTGAAGAGCTGGACGTGAATCCAGCCCTTGTTGCCGATAGTCGTCTCCGTGCCTGTGCCGGAGAGGGACCAGGTCGTCGGGAAATAGAAGGTTCCGACGTGATCGCCCGGTCGCATTCCGATGCGTATGCCGATACCGGGAATGTTGGTGCGATAGATGTGGGTATCGTCTACGACCGTACCTTTGTGCAGGGACGCTAGCGCCTTTCCCCCTCCATCCTTGCAGACGAGAAGCGCGTTGCCTTTGTGGCTGATGGGAAATCGTCTATCCGCGATCGGCACTACCCTGCTCGGTCCCTTTTCCGGCGGGACGACGATATTGCCCAAGGAGATGTTGATCACATTCCGGGCGATGCCTTCTCCCAGGGCGCACGCTGCCAGGCTTTGCGGCGCATATGCACCCAGCATCAACGCCATGCACGACAGTGCCAGCATGCCGGCAGCGCATCTTTTTTTCTTGATCCGAGAGTCTTTCATTTGTTTTTCATTCCTCAAGCTTGCAATCGCCAAGCCAGGCATCACAGGCACATGTAGGCGACTTCGCGTATGGGAGCGGGGCGGTCCTCTTGCGGCAGGGTGTAGGACACACCACAGCTGTCGGCTGCGCCGCGGCCCCAGACGATGCGCATCGTTCCGGACTGCTGCGCGCCGGTCACGAAGGCTTGGCCGTCCGGCCCGACGATGCCGATTTCCTGGCCAGCCTCGTTGTCGATGCGCGCGCCGAACGGCACCACGCTGTTGTCCTTGCGGGTCAGCGTAAGCATCAGGCGATAGCCAACCACCGTCTCAAATCCGGCACGTATCACCGCGCCGCGAGTGGGGACCAGATTCACCGCCGCGTTCTTGACTTCGACGGTGTCGCCCAGGTCTGCGGTGAGCATGGCCAGACGGTTGGAGCGGTACGGGCTCAGACTCGGCACGATGGCGTAGCCGCTGGCATCGGTGCTGACGCCCGGATGCGATTCAAAGCGCACGTTCTCCGCCGACGGAGCGTGCACCAGCGCCACGGTTTCACCCAGAGGCTGGCCGAACGTCACGCCGCCGGCATGGACGACGATGCCGCCTGACAGCCCCGCGTTGATCTGGTTGTAGTTGCGTCCCTGCGACGCGCCCAGGTCGAAGCGGCCGATCCTGGACAAGTAGTAGGCGTTGCCGGAGCTGTTGACGCCGTTCTGGTTGGAGGTCGCCGCAGTCAGGTTGTAGCTGAGCCGGTTGTCTTCGAACGCGGAGCCGGAAACGGTGGCCGCGTGGCTGGTCTCGCCATTGTTGCCGGTGGTCAGGGAGTAGTGGGCGCTGCTGCCCGAAGCGCCCAGCGGAATCGACATCGACAGCATGACCCGGCGGTCATTCGAACCGCTGCGGCCGGTGTTCATGTCGACGAAGACGTTGTAACTGACCTGTCTGTAGGAACCGGAGTATCCGACCTGGATCAGCCGCTCCTTTTGATTCGTCTGCCAGTACGACTGTTGGCGCGCCGAGGCGTAGACCGAACCCCAAGAGCCCAGCGACTGGCTTACCTCGAATCGCAGTTCGTTGCGGCGGCTGGGCATCTTGTAGCCCGGCTCGAAATCGTCGACGCCGGTCGCTTCCCGGAAGGTCCGGTAGCCGCTGGTGGAATAGCGATAGCCGGCGACGCGGAAGTTGGTGCCGATTTCGTCGAGGGATTTGGCATACAGGAAGCGCACGGACTGGCCCTGCGTTTTCAATCGCTCGGTGGAGGTGCGCGCGTGCGACAGGTCCAACGAAATCGCGCCGAAACTGCGCAGATTCTTGCCTACGCCCACGAGGGCGGATTGATAGATGCTGGCCGCGGTGATGCCGCCATACAACGAGAATTCCTGGCCCAGGCCGCGCGCGATCGTGCCTTGCACAAAGGTGGGTTCACGCTCGTCGGATCCGGAGGCGCTGCGATAGCGTCCGGCGGTGGCGCTGTAGCGCCAGGTGCCTTCGCGCAACAGCGTTGGCACGGAGGCATAGGCCTGCACGTAACGGGTCTGGCGGCCGTCCGACTCCGTAATGGTGACTTCCAGGTCGCCGCCGGAGGACGACGGGTACAGGTCGTCCAGCACGAACGCGCCGGGCGCGACATAGGCGTTGTAGACGATGTAGCCGTTCTGCCTGACAGTGACGAGCGCATTGGTCTGGGCGATGCCGCGTATGGTCGGCGCGTAGCCCTGCATGCTGTCCGGCAGCATGGAGTCGTCCGAAGAGACCTGCACGCCGCGGAATGGCACGCTATCGAAAAAGTTGCCCGGCGTGTTGCCGTCGCCAAGCAGCAATTGGCCGTTGATCGAGCGCAGGTCGCGCTGCAGATTGGTTTCCAGCGACTGCCATTCACCGCGACCGTTGGTGCCGCGGTTGTAGTTGGAGGCGTGGCGCAGGCGCCAGTCGCCGAAGTTCAAGCCGCCGCGCAATCCGGCGTAGGCCGCGTAGGGCGATTCGGCGCCGCGGTTGGAGGAGTTGCCTCCGCCCTGGCGCGACATATTGAGCTGATAGTCCAGCAGGGCCGAGGTGATGCCCTTGTCCCAGCGCGACGGGTCGACTGAATCTCGCGCCGCGCGCTTGAGCGCGGCCTGCGGAATGCTCAGATACAGCCGTTGCTTGCCGCCATCGAAATTCACGGCGGCGTCTTGCACCAGCGCGGGCAGGTCCACGCAGGCGCCGTCCGCGCCGGCGGATTCGGGCAGCGCGGCCATGTTGACGCCCCAGTTCTCCAATTGGCCGCGGGTCAGGCAGACCGAGGGCTGCTTGAGGCCCTCCTGGACTTCGACGATGATTCGGCTCGCGCCCATGGACTGATCGTTGACGAACACGTCGGCCAGGTACTCGCCCGGCAGCACGCTATTGCCGAAACTGAAGATGGACAAGTCTGCCTGCGGCTGGTCTCCGCCCGTGCCCAGGAACTCCTGATTGAAGACCGTGCCCGCCGGCTCGGCGGCCTGAGCGGAAAAGGAAGCCAGGCCCAGCAACAGCGATGCCAATGCCGCGAAAGGGGGCATGCGACCCTGCGATACGCCATTCATTGCATGAGCTCCGGGCATTAACGGCTTGCGGCAGGCGCGACGGGCTCGGCCTTGACGTGGACCGGAACTTGGGCGCTGGGTACGCGGACTCTTTCCTCGGGGGTCTCGGCGCCGTAGTCGTTGATGGTCGTGAACACGACGTCCACGTCCCTGGGCGCGGACAGCCCGGACAAGGGGTACTCCAGGGTGCCGCCGGGCGACACCATGCCGCCGTTGATCTCCTGCTGGCCGCCATTGACGTTCAGCGTGGCGAAGGTGACGTGATAGGCAGACGGATTTGCGATCTTGAGCACAGCGCCTCTGCCGCCGGCGGCGACCGCCCACTGCAACTGCTGACGCTGTTCGCCGGGTTTGCCCGCCAGGCCCGACGGCCGGTAGAACAGTTTGATGCGGGTGCGCACCGCGATCTGCAGTACGTTTTCGTCCTGGCTTTTTTCCGGGATTTCCTTGACGTTGAGCCAGAACACCGATTCGCGGTCGAGAGGCAGATTGCCGGCCAGGCGCAGTATGCGCAGCACGTTTTCCTGGCCTGGGTCCAGCCGCGACAGCGGCGGGCTTGCCACGAACGGCGCCTTGGCAGCGCCTTCGCCTGCATCGATCCAGGCCTGCACGACGTAAGGGGACACGCCAGTGTTCTTGACGGGAATGGAGGACTCGCGGTCCTTCTCGTTGAAAATGACGCGGGTGCCGCCGACCAGCACGCCGGCTGCCGCATTGGCGTGGGCCAGCGTGGCCGCCAGGGCGAAAATCATGAAGGGCCGCGCCTTGTGCACGAACCGTTGCGCGATGTCTTTCAGCATGGGGATCTCGATGTTGTGCTCGCAAGCCATCGGGTTCTCGTGGAACCGCCTGCTGCGAGTAGGCTTGCGGCCAGCCCCGCTTTTGAGGGGCTGGCGGTCCGGCAAAGCGGCGTTACTTGTAGTTCACCGTGAACTGCGCGGTGGCGTTGGCGGGGCCGACGGTGACGGTGTTGGCGGTCGACACATAAACGGCGCCGAACTTCAGATTGTTGGTGCCGGCGCGCAGCGTGTATTCGGGGGACTCCGCTCCCAGCTTGATTTTTTTCTGGGTGGAATCGCGCAGCTCGACGGCCACGCCGGTGGCGCTGCCCAGTTCGCCGATACCGATCGCCAGTGTGTCCGTGTTGATCGTGTCTGCGGTGCCGGTGAACGTCACGCTGGCGCCCTTGGCCGTGGCGCTGCAATTGGCCAGCTGGAGTTCGAATTGCGCGGGCGTCGAGTACTTGCCCACGGCGCCGTCCAGGGTGGTCCGGGACACTTTCCCAAGCGGGACGACCAGGTTGGTTGCCTGGGGCGAGACATCGCACGGGGCATCGACGATTTCGCCAATGAAGTTAATGCGGCCGTCCTCAGCCAGGGCGGTTTGGGAAACTGCGGCTGCCGTGGCGAGCAGGGCAAACTTGATAATGATGTTCTTGTTCATGGAAGTGAATATCCTGAGTCGATTAATAATCAAAAGCGCCGCCTGGGGATTACTGAAAGCAGAGGGCGACCGACTTGCGAAATGCTTTATTTCGGTTTTCAGGAATCAACTTCCGTGCGATTCAGTTGTTATCAAAATTCAATTCGAACAATTGATAAAAGGACGCAGCCGGATAATTCATTCGCCTGCTCCTCCGAATCCCGTATTCCGCATTTCGTCGGCAACTGAAAATTAATAGAATCGGAATTCTGAATTTGTAGGAATTCTCCCTTCTTGTTGTATGAAATTTCATATGAAAACGACAATTGGCGATTCTTTCCAATAATTGCCAACCTTGGCGAAATGAGGCGGTTTTATTGGTCCTATTTGGTATTTTTTGGGCCGTGATTTGGAAGCAACGTTACGCGGAATTTATGGGGCCGGCGACGCGTGCGGAGGGGTGGCGCGATGCCTTCTGCGATAAAATCGCCGTTGCGCAGCGCATATCAAATTCAGCCATAGGCACGACCATCGACAATCTCCAGATGAAGCCTGAAGTTTTTGCTAGCGCTATGCGACGCGGCAATGCCGTTCGAATCAGGATGGCAATTGGGGCGGCCGCGATTCTTGTTGTCGTGCTATGTGCGCTGAGCGCGCCGACCATCGCCGCCTCGCTGCAGCAACAGCTTGCATCTGCTGCGATCCTCTCCTGGGCCTTGAACGGCGTCTTGTTTCTGGCCGTGCTATGGGTCCTGCTGGCACTGAAAGGCACGGCGAATAAAAGCCACGATCTGCTGGCGCATTTGAGGCAAGCCGCGCGCTTGATCGCCGCGGCGCCTGTGGACATGGTTATTCGGGAAAAATCGCTGCGTCTGGTCGGGCTCAGCGATGGCATGCGGCGCTTTTCGGACATCGTCATCAGGAACGGATGGGCCAGGCCCGAGCACATCGATCTGGGATTCCTCTCCGGCGCAGAGAAGGATCAGATTCAGGTGCCGCCCGAAGTTGCCGTCATCGTGCGCGAGTTCCAGGCTGCGGTGGCTACCGGCGAACCGCGCTCTTATGACTACAGCCAGGAGCTGCCAGGAGCCGCCGGAATCCGGGCGGCAATCCAGGCCCAGATTTTTCCTCTGTTTGGCGCTGAAGATCAGGTCATAGGCGTTTTCGCCAAGGGCATGTACTTCCTGGGCCATAGCCAGTCGTTGGAGGATTCGGCAAGCGCACGTGGCCGGGCAGAACGCATCAATGACATGAAAACGCGGTTCCTGGCGGCGGTCAGCCGCGATGTGCGCAATCCCTTGAACGCCATGGCGGGCCTGTTGGAAATGGCGTCGCTTGACGCGGCGATGCCGCGGCAGTCGAAAGAAATGTTGGCGACCGTTCGCTTGTCTACGCGGTCCCTGCTCCAGTTGATTCCGTCCATCGTCGATACGCGCAGAATGGAGACCGGCGATCTGGCATGCGCGCGCGTATCCCATTCGCTGCGCAGGGTGGTAGCCGACGTGGTTGCGCTGTTCGCTCCCAGCGCCTACGAAAAGGGCATAAGCCTGACGCTGGAGGTGGCTCCCGGGGTCGCCGCCAGCCACATGGCGGACGCTCAGGGGTTGAATCAGTTGCTCAACAATTTCCTGTCCAACGCCATCCGATTCACGGAACGAGGCGGCGTCCGGATACATCTGGACGCCACCCCGGTGGAAGATGGCCGGCAATGGGTCTCGCTGTCGGTCATCGATACCGGCAGCGGCATTGATCCGCACATACAGCAGAAGCTGTCGGCCTCCCGCTACGAAGCCGGGCTGAGCGCCTCGCCCGATGGCGCCGGGCTGGGCTTGCACTACTGTCGGCAGATCGTGCATCGCGTTGGCGGAACCATCCGCATCTCCAGCGTCGTGGGCGAGGGTACGCACGTCCATGTCCGCGTGCCGCTGATGCTCGGATCCGGCGAGCGGCGCGACCCGTCGCAAGAGACCGTGCTCGGAATGGCTCAGCGACCCGCCACCGGGTTGCGGACGCTTGTGGTTGAAAGCCAGGCCGCCAACCGCCTGCTGTTGAAAAGCCAATTGGAATTCCTCGGCCATGCCGTCCAGACGGCGGAGGATGGCGCGCAGGGCTTGGCGCTTGCCAGAGCAGGCAGGTTCGACCTGGTGGTCTGCGATGGCATGATGCCGGACATGGACGGGGCAGAGTTCACCCGGGCGCTGCGTGCCGGCGCGGGCGAGTGCGCCACCGTTCCCGTGCTCGGATACACGGCCGACGCGCGCCGGGAAGACCATGAGGCGGGTTTGCAGGCTGGCATGAACGCGGCGCTGGTCAAGCCTGCGGATCTGCGCGCGCTGGAAGCCGCCGTCGCTTCCTGCCTGCCGGCGGCCTGCGTCGCGAGCGGACGTGCACGGGATGGAGCGCCATAGTGGTCCATCGCGAGGCAGACTCCATACTCACGCTTTCCGTATTCCTGAATCTGGCGCTGGCTGCGGCGCTGGTCTTGATGCTGGTCTGGCTCGCGGTGCGCATGCGCAGCGCCAGGTCGCCGCGCGGCGAACTGGCCCGGCTGGCGCGCCTGGCGGATACGCTACCCGCCGGGATTTTCATCCGCGATCTGGATTTGAATCTGGTGACGCGCAATGACGCGCTCAGGGAGTACGCCGCTACATGCCGCAGCGAGGGCTGGAGCCGCCCTCTGCATGTTCCGCTGGAGTCCCTGTCCGCGCCGGACTCGGGCAGCGAACCGCCGCCCAACCTGAACGAGATAATCGACGATTATCGTCAAGTGCTGGCCGGCGGTGAAACCCTGGTCCGCGAACATCCGTTCGAGCATGATCCTACGTGTGGGGTAGCCGCTTGGGCCGCGCCGTTGCGCGGAGAGGACGGCGCCATCATCGGGTTGATCGGGGGCAGCGCACGCTTTCGTGGCTTTCCCGACATGCTGCGGGATGTGTCGACAACTCGGCTCAATATGGAAAGGGCCAACCTGATGAAATCAACGTATCTTGCGTTCATCAGCCATGAACTCCGCACCCCCCTGAACGCGATTATCGGCATGCTTGAACTGATGCTGGCGCGCGGGGGACTCGTCAGCGAGACGTATGAAAGACTTGCCGTGTCGCGCCAGTCGGCGCAATCGCTGTTGTCCCTGATCAGCGGCCTGATCGACATATCCAAGCTGGAAACCGGTCACTTTCAACTGCGACGGCAGAACGTCGATCTGCGCGCGCTGGCGGCCGACACGCTGGCATCATTTCGGGGCGCTGCCCAAGAAAAAGGCCTGCAGTTGACCCTGGACATCGGCCGCGACATTGCCGAGCGTCATTTCTCGGATCCCGTTCGCCTGAAGCAACTGCTGGATAAGCTGTTGTCCAATGCGGTCCGCTTCACGGGCCATGGCCGTATCGATGTCGCGCTGACCGCCGGGGCCGCCACGGAAGAGGTGCAGTGGATCACGCTGTGCGTCGCGGACACCGGCCCCGGGATTGCCGAGGATATCCAGGCCAGACTGGCTGCCCCGCACTTTGAACACGTGGTCGGGGAGCAAGGCGTCACCATCGGACTGGGGCTGTCCATATGCAACGAACTGACGCGCTTGATGGGGGGCTCCATGGAAATTTTCAGTACTGCCGGGCAGGGCGCCAGAATATCGGTGCGCTTGCCTTTGGCGCTGCCGCCTTCGGAAAATGCCGCCGTGGCAGCGGCTCCTGCGCCAACGGTGGCCGACGCCGGCGGCCTGCGCATACTCGTCATCGACGACCATGAGGCCAACCGGCTGCTGCTCAAGCATCAGTTGCGGATGTTGAAGCATTCCGCGCAATTCGCGCAGAACGGCGCGGCGGGTCTGGCCTTGGCCGAACGGATGGCGTTTGATCTGATCATCTGCGATTGCGTCATGCCCGTCATGGACGGCAATGCATTTACTGCTGCCTTGAGAGCCGGCGGCGGCGTGAATGCGGCCACGCCCGTGCTGGGCTATACCGCAAGCGAACTTGAACTCGATCTGGCGTCCGGCGCGCGAGCCAGCATGAACGCCGTGCTGATCAAGCCGGTAGACCTGCAGACGCTGCAGTCGTTCATCCTCGCGCATGCCAGGCGGCCGCTGGCCAGCGTGCCCAAGATCCACTGAAGGGAGGCAGCATGTCGACTGTCTTGATTGTTGATGACCATCCCGCGTTTCGGTTGGTTCTGAGAACGCAGATTGCGCTTTTGCCCAGCGCCAGCCGGATACTGGAGGCGGACAACGGGGTCGATACGCTGGCGCTGGCCCGCAGCGAGCGCCCTGATCTCATCGTGCTGGACCTGGACATGCCGAAAATGGGCGGCCTGGAAGCCATATCCAGAATCCTTGCCATCAATCCGGACTTGCGGATACTGGTGGTGTCGGCGCATGATCCGTCGGTCTTCGCGTCGCGCGTGGCCGAACTCGGCGCCTGCGGCTACGCCAGCAAGCGGCTGGAGATCAAGGAACTGATCCGTTGCATCGAGTCCGTGCTGGCTGGCTACCGCGTGTTTCCGAATTCGGCCAAGACGGCAGGCCAGGTGGATGTGGCGGACGCCTACCAGAAGAAACTTGAACTGCTGTCCAACAAGGAAATGGTCGTCACGCAGATGCTGGCCCAAGGATTGAGCAATAAGGAAATCGGTGACGCGCTATTCATCAGCAATAAGACGGTCAGCACGCACAAGACCAGGATAATGACCAAATTGCAGATCGGTTCCCTGGTTGAATTAGTCGATTTCGCCAGAAAATCGAAAATATCGATGTGAATTTCTCATAGGGCATATTTCCGCGTGCAGAACCCAGCGGCTTCGGCCATGCATCCCGAGCAGGAAAACTCGCAGATCCAGGCGGTGGCGGTGCTGCGCGATGAACTGCTTTCCAAGGTAGGCAACGACCTGGACATTGCCGCCGAACTGGCGCATAGCCTGCACGTCAACCACAGGAAGGACGTTGATGCCTTGCTGCTGGCGATCGAACAGGAGCAGTGGGCGGAGGTCAAGCGGTATGCGCACCGGATTCTGAACACCGCGCAATTGCTGGGCTGCAGCGCCTTGGTTGAACTTTGCCTGCGCGTTGAGGCGATGCTCGGCAGGAAGGATGGCCAGGCGCGTGAGGAACTGTTGGCCGACTATGTCCCGGTCGTCAAAAATTTGAGTGCAGTCCTGGAGCGAGTGAACCGCACATTCTGAATCCTCCTACATTTTTCGCTCTCGAAGCGCCGTAGAGTGGCTGTATGTGAATTTCCTTCCCCAGTCCACCAGGAACGATGTATGAAACGCGCTGCAGCGCAATGCCAGCAACTTGGCGACCACGAAGTCATGTCGATGGCATGGCGAGGCGATGGCTTGAGCGTTGCCCTACAGCCGCAATTCAACCTGATGAACGGCGAAATGGTCGCCGCGGAATGTCTGGCTCGTTGGAAGCATCCGACCATGGGCGATATCGGACCCGCCGATTTCGTTCCCGCCGTCCATCGACTGGGCCTGGACCTGCTTTTTTTTGAGCAGATCTGCCGCCTGGCGGTCGCCGCAGCGCAGGCGCTGCAGGAAGAGGGAATCGACGTGCCGTTGGCGATCAACGCCTCGGCCTCAACCTTGTCGAGCCATGATGCGGTCGACGTCCTGGCGCGTCACGCCGCCGCGGCGAACATTCCGTTGACGCGCTTCCGGATCGAGCTGACAGAAGACCAGCCCATCACTCGCCTCGAGATGCTGCGGAAGTCCTTGAAGAAATTTGCGAAGGCCGGTTGCCAGGTCAGCATGGACGATTTTGGAACGGGCTATGCCTCGCTGCAGCTCTTGAACGCGCTGCCCATCGCCGAACTGAAGATAGACGGACGCTTCGTGCGCCGCATCCGCCGCGACCGGAAAGCGCGGGAAATCACGCGCCTGTCGGTGTTGCTGGGGGAGCGGCTCGGCCTGCGCGTGATCGCCGAAGGCATCGAAAGCGCGCCGGACATCGCTCTGCTCCAGTCCATGGGATGCAGCCACGGGCAGGGCTATGTGCTGTCGCCGCCCGTCGTGTTGTCCGAGTTCATCGAGAGCCGGAAGCGGTAGCCTCACCTGACGCGAAATTCCTGTGAAAATACCAACTTCCAGGGATATGCGGTTTCGCGCGGCTGAGACATAGTTCAGGCTGGGCAATTCCGCCCGCTCTCATCCGATGACCGCCCACATGCTTGCTTCCGAGTCGACCCTGCCTGCCCCGGTGCTGCTGGTGGAGGACGAACCCCTGATCTGCCGCCGGCTGGAAGGCCTGCTGCTGCAGCTTGGCTATGCGCCGGAGGCGCTGGTGTTTGCCGCCACGCTGGCGCAGGCGCGCGAGCAACTCGCCAGCCAGCCGTTTGCGCTGGCTCTGGTCGATCTGGGCCTGCCCGACGGCAACGGCACCGATTTGATCGCCGAGATGCACGCGGAGGATTCCAGCCTGGCGATCCTCGTGATTTCGGCATGGAGCACGGAAGACGCGATTCTTGCCGCGCTGCGCGCGGGCGCCACGGGCTATGTGCTCAAGGAACGAGACGACCTGGAGGTGTCCCTGTCCATCCGCAGCGTGCTGCGGGGCGGGGCGCCTATCGATCCCTTCGTGGCCCGACGCATCATCGAAGAACTGCGCCCCAGGCGGGCCGAACGCGCCGACGAGGCTGCGGGCGATTCCGTCGAAACCCTGAGTCCGCGCGAAAGCCAGATCCTGCGGTTGGTGTCCGAGGGACTGGGCAACCGCGAGATCGCCGAGGAACTGCATCTGTCGCGCTACACCGTCGAATGCCACGTCAAGCACATCTACCGCAAGCTCGCGGTCTCCTCGCGCACGCGTGCCATACACGCGGCGCGCACGCGCGGCTTGCTCGATTGAAGTGGCTGGCCGTCCTGTGGTTGGCGCTATGGCTGGCGCCGGCGTGGGCCCAGGAGCCCGCTGACGCCTGTACGGCGCAGGTGCTGTCGGTACAGGTTGCCAAGGGCGGCGACGATGGCAGGCGTCCGGAGCCGGCGCAATGGCAGGCGGTCGAACTGCCCGACGACTGGAGCGCGCGTTGGCCGGGCTACAGCGGTACCGCCTGGTACCGGATCGGCTGGACGCGCAATTGCGCCGGCACGGCGTCCGGGCAGATGGCCTTGGCGCTGGAATCCATCGTCATGGCGGGTGAGGTCTATATCAATGACGAACGGATCTGGAGCGATCCGCACCTGACAGAGCCGCTGTCGCGCAGCTGGAATGTGCCGCGTTACTGGGTGATTCCCGACGCCCTGCTGCATCCGGGCGAGAACACCTTGTGGATCCGCGTGGTCGGCGTGGCGGGGCAGACGCCCGGCCTGGGGCCGGTGCGTCTGGGCGGACAGTGGACGGTGTTGCAGCAGTACGAAGACCTGTGGTGGCGCAACCGCACGTTGTTCACGCTCAACCTGATCGTCTCGGGCGTCCTGGGCGGCCTGTGCTTCTTCATCTGGCTCATGCGGCGCGAACAGCGCGCCTTTGGCTGGTACGCGCTGATGGCCCTGTTCTGGGTGCTGTTCATTGCCAACGTGCTGGTGACCAGTCCCTGGCCGTTCCCCGACAGCCTGACGGCGGCTCGGGCCAACATCATGGTGCTGGTGCTGTACGTGGCCTGCTTCTGCGTCTTTACATGGCGCTTTGGCGACCAGTCCTTGCCGCGCATCGAGAAGGCGCTATGGCTGCTGGCGGCCGTGCTGCTGGCGGCGATGGCCTTCGTGCCGCAGGGGTATCTACCGCAAGTGCAGCTGAGCGTGGTGCTGATCGTGTCGGCGATCTTCTTCGCCAATTGCCTGCAATTTCCGTTTCACGCGCTGCGCACCCGCCGGCCAGAGCACGCCATGCTGGCGGCATGCCTGCTGGCCTTCTTCGCTGCCTGCGCGCACGATCTGCTGCTGATGCTGAGGCTTATCGACGGCGAGGCCACCTACACGCCTTTCACCAGCGTGGTGGTCACGCTATGCATGTCCGCAGTGCTGGGGCTGCGCCATGCACGCAGCGTGCGCCGCATCGAGCGCTTCAACCAGGAGCTGGCCAGCGGCATCGCGCAGGCGCGCACCGAACTCGCCACCACGCTGGAGCGCGAGCATGCGCTGGCGCTGACGAATGCCCGGCTGCAGGACCGGTTGCAGATCGCGCACGATCTGCACGACGGGCTGGGAGGCTCCCTGGTCCGCATGATGGCCGTGGTGGAGCAGGCCAGCGCGCCGCTGCACAGCCAGCAGTTTCTTTCCATGCTCAAGCTGTTGCGCGATGATCTGCGGCAGACCATAGACAGCGGTTCCAGCGCGGGCGTTACGGTGCCGGCCACGCCGCGGGAATGGATAGCGCCGTTGCGCCACCGTTTCATGCAGCTGTTCGACGAGCTGGACATCAGCGCCACCTGGCGGGTGCCCGAGCTATGGCGCACGCCGCCCAGCGCCCTGCAGTGCATGGCGCTGACGCGGCTGGTTGAGGAATCGCTGGTGAACGTGCTCAAGCACAGCCGCGCCCGGCGCGTGGAACTGGAACTGCGGCAGTCCGAATCCGACCGTCTGGAGCTGCGCATCGAGGATGACGGCGTCGGTTTCGACGTGGCCGCGGTGCTGCGCGCGGGCATCAGCGTGGGCATGCGCAGCATGCACGCCCGCATCGCCCGGGTAGGGGGCGAGCTGGACGTTGCGTCGCAGCCGGGGCGCACTGCGCTGACCGCCACGCTGGGGCTGCGCACGCCTCAGGCTTGAAGGCCTGCTATTTGGCGGTGTTCTCGTCGTCCACCGTCAGTCCGCCGCTTTTCATGATGCTCTGGGCGATCTCCTCGGCGGACTTTCCGGCAAAACCGTGTTCCCCCGCGGTAATGCGGAAGCTGTCGCCTTCCAGCGGGCTTTGTAGCGTGGCGGAAGACAACAGCACGCCGCCCGACCGCAGCTGGATGCGTTTGCCCACGCGGTCGCGGGTGAAGTCGGCAAGGGCCTGGCGGCTTTCGGGCTTGAGTTCGACGTCTACCGTCCTGGCGGAGGTTTGCGGGTCGGCGCCGGCGGTGGCGCGCGCCACCTGCAGCACGACGGTTTCTGCGTAGGCCGCGCCGGGCAGCAACAGCGCAAGCGCGGCCGCGCGGGCGAGTTGTCTCATTGATGGCATGGCAAGCTCCTTCTGATGGACATCCTGGCCTGGTCCCTTCGCAGGGCCCGGGCGGGTTCCTACATCCTAGCGCATGTCTCGCTGGCGATCGTCTGCGCAAATCGGACAAGCACGAGCGCGCAATGGGCGCTATGCTTCGCGGCGCGAAGTTCAGCGCGGCAACCGCCGTGCGATCCATACGAAGAGAGTCGAAACATGTCCAACGTTACCGCCGGCGCCACGCCGCTTGCCGAGCTCTACCAACATGTGATCCAGGAAGAGCTGGGTCTGGTCGCCCGGATCGACGAAGAGGGCGATGTCCTGTTCCGCCATCCCGAACTGGGCACCCTGTATTTCAGCCTGAGCGCCGACGATCCCGAATTCCTGCGCCTGGTCTATCCGTCCTTCGCCGATGCGACCGATCTGGGCATGGGGCGCGCCGAGCTGCTGGAGATCATCAATACGGTCAACAACCGTTGCAAGGCGGTGAAGCTGTACATCACGCAGAGCAGCGGCGATGTGGTCACGAACCGCGTTTCGGCGGCGATCGAGAGCTTTGTGGCTGCACCCGACGCGCTGCCCTCGGAGGCCTTGCTGCGCGGCATAGTCGCGCGTTGCCTGTCGGCGATCCGCCACAGCGCCGCCGAGACGCTGCGGGAAGCCGGCGTGCTGAAGCCGGCAGACGAAAGCGCGCATTGATACGGCGGCCCGATCCCGGCCTGGGCCGGGTCTAACGAAGGAGAGTCTCATGGCAGTGCGTGGAGTCTGGCTTGCGGCCGGTTTGTTGTTGAGCGGTATCGCTCACGCGGGATCGGCGCCGGCAGAATTGAGCTGCGTATCCGAAAGCGGCAAGGTCGCGCTGGAAGGCGCGATCCCCTCGTCCTCATCGGACGAAATGAAGCTGAAGCTGAGCTATGCGGACGGCAGCCTGGCGTTCGACTCGGACGCGAACCAGAGCTATGTCGTGGCGGACTTTCCGCAGGCCGTGTTCACGCTGGTGGTGGCGGCCCAAGGGCAGCCGCTCACGCTGTACGCGATACCGTCCAGCATGGCGGTCAAGCGGGAAAGCAATGGCGACGCCGCTGGCAAATTCCAGGCCAAGCTGACGGCTCCACGGCCCCGCAGCGTGTCGGGGGTGCAGGCCGATACTCCGCTGAAAGCTACCCTCAACTGCGACTACCGGTACTCGCTGTAAGGTTGGACGGTAGCTGACCGGCAGCTTGCCCAGCCCCTTTCTCCAGATGACTGGACATCTGGAGAAAGGGGCTTTTTCATGTCTGAAGCCTGAGGATAGGCGCCGATATGCACCTGCTGTGAGCAGATCGATACGCATGGATTGTTGTTATTGCGCTGCATTCTGGCCTTGTGAACCGGTCAAATTTCACAAAATTGACATTTGTCTGAATAAATCCTGACTATTTGTTGAACGTAAAAATAAGAATGAATATCATTGGCGCTCTTAAAAAACCAAGATCGCGCTGATAGCGCAGCCGCCGCGGGGCGGCTTCTGACAGAGTCCAATGAACAAAGCAGATACATCGACGGCCCATGCCAAGGCCGGTGGGAATACTTCGGCCTCCATTTATGCAGCGATGTGCGGGGCGCTGATGTCGCCGGGCCTGGCCCTGGCGCAGGGCAGCGTGGCGCCAGGCGCCGTACACGAACTGTCGCCGGTGCACGTGCAGGGGCAGGCGGTCAGCGATGGCTACGAAGCCAACATCGCGTCCTCTCCGAAGATGACGGCGCCTCTGCTGGACACGCCGCGTTCGGTCACCGTGATCACTGAACAGCTGATGCGCGACCGCGCGGCGACCTCGCTCATGGATGTGTTGCGCACCGCCCCGGGCATCACCTTTGGCGCGGGCGAGGGCGGCACGCCCACCGGCGACCGCCCATTCGTGCGCGGCTACGAGGCCAGCACCGACATGATGGTTGACGGCATGCGCGACCTGGGCCGTTTCTCGCACGAGACCTTCAACCTGGAGTCGGTCGAGATCCTGAAGGGCCCCAGCTCCGCCTATTCCGGCCGCGGTTCGACCGGCGGCAGCATCAACCTGGTCAGCAAGAGCCCCAAGCTGGAGAATTTCGCCGAAGGCACGGTCGGCGTGGGCACCGACGACAACTGGCGCCTGACCGGCGACGGCAACTGGGCGCTGGGCGAGAGCTCGGCATTCCGCCTGAATTTCATGAAACAGGGTGGGGACATCCCGGGCCGCGACCATGTCGAAACCGATCGCTGGGGCGTGGCGCCCTCATTCTCCTGGGGCCTGGGCACGCCGACGCAGGTCACGCTCAGCTACTACCATCTGCAGAACGACGACACGCCCGACCTGGGCATTCCGTTCAAGAACGAGTCGCGCCCGGATCGCGTCACGCCGCCCAAGGTGGACCGCAACAACTACTACGGCCTGATCGGCCGCGACTATCGCAAGAACCAGGCCGACATGACCACCCTGATGGTCGAGCACAAGTTCAGCGACAAGCTGAAGCTGCGCAACGGTACGCGCTATAGCGAGTCCACCAACGAATACGTGATGACCCGACCGTCCTTCGACAATTGCGCGGCGCGTGTGGGTGGCAGGCCCAACCCCGCCTATGGCGTGGCGCCCTGCTCGAACGAAGCGGACGGCGTGAAGATGAGCAAGGCCCTGCGCAGCCTGAACCAGACCAACCGCTCCTTCATCAACCAGACCGACATGTTCGGTGAATTCACCGCCGGCGGCCTGCCTCACAGCTATGTGGCCGGCCTGGAGTTCAGCACCGAGACGATCAGCAAGCGCGACGGCGTGCCCTCGGGCGGCTTCGACAAGACCCTGCAGGACGACCTGTACAACCCCAATCCCCGCCAGCCGTATACCGGCAGCCTGAGCTGGGGGCCGCGCTACGACGCTGCCAAGACCATCACGCGCGCGGCCTACGTGTTCGACACGGTCAAGTTCAGCGAGCAATGGGAAGCCAACGCCGGCCTGCGCTACGACAATTACCGCGTGACCAGCGGCAACGTCGAGCGTACCGACAATATGTGGAACTACCAGCTGGGCCTGGTCTACAAGCCCGCGCCCAATGGCAGCATCTACGTGTCCTACGGCACCTCGTCCAACCCGTCCGGCGAAACGGCAGGCCAGTCAGGCGGCGCCGACGGCGCGGCAGGCGGCCGCCTGACCGCGGGCACCGCGGCGCTGGCGCCTGAAAAGAGCCGCAGCATCGAACTGGGCACCAAGTGGGACGTGTTCGACGAGCGCCTGTCGCTGACGGCAGCGGTGTTCGAAACCCGCAAGACCGATGCCCGCAGCTCCGATCCCATCACCGGCGACGTGACGCTGTCCGGCAGCAACCGCGTGCGCGGCATCGAGCTGGGCGTGGCGGGATCCATCACGCCCAAGTGGCAGGTCTGGGGCGGCTACAGCTACATGGACCCCAAGGTCACCAGCTACCAGAGCGGCGGCACCGACTACAGCGGCAATCAGATGAAATTCATCGCCCGCCAGAGCGCCAGCCTGTGGACGACCTACAAGTTCCTGCCGGAGCTGACGGTGGGCGCGGGTGCCACCTACACCGGCAAGCGTTACGTGGACGACGCCAACGTCTATCAGTTGCCGTCCTACTGGCGCTACGACGCGATGGCGGCTTATCAGTTCAACAAGAACTTCGGCCTGCAGCTGAACCTGAACAACCTGACCGACGAGACCATCTACGAGGCTTCGCACGTGGGGCTGTTCAGCTATGTGGCGCCGGGCCGCTCGGCGATGCTGACCGCCACGTTCCGCTATAACTGACGCGCAATACGCCAGCGCCGCAGCCGCGGCGCTGGCGTCGCGTATTCCGGCTTAGTCGATGCGCGCGCCGGAGATCTTGACGGCCTCGGCCCACTTGGCGATTTCCTGCTGCACGAAAGCCTGGAACTGCTCGGGCGTGGAAGGCGTGAATTCGCTGCCGGAGGCGGCGAGCTTTTCCTTGGTCTTGGGATCGGCCATGACTTCGCGCATGTCCGCCGATATCTTCTCCACCAGAGGCTTGGGCGTGCCCTTGGGGGCGAAAAAGCCCGACCAGGGCGGAGCGGCGTAGCCGGGGAAGCCCTGTTCGGCCACCGTGGGGTAGTCGGGCGCGCTGGCGAAGCGCCCCGCCGTGGTCAGCGCCACGATCTTCAGCTTGCCGCTCTTGGCATAGGCTTGCACGGCGGGCAGGCCGGTGACGCCCACCTGGATCTGGCCGCCCAGCAGGTCGGTCACCATCGGCGCGCTGCCGCGGTAGGGAATGTGGGCAATCTCGAACTTGCCCTGGTTCTTGATCAGCTCCATGCCCAGGTGCGATGCCGTGCCGTTGCCGTCCGATCCGTACGAGTAGTGCGCGTCGGGCTTCTTCAGCAGGGCGATGAGTTCCTGCAGGTTGTTGGCCGGCACATCGTTGTTGACGATGATGGCATTGGGATACAGCGTGGCCTGCGTGATGGCCTCGAAGTCCTTGACCGGGTCATAGCGCATGTTCTTGTAGAGCGAGGTATTGATGCCGTGCGAACCCGTCACGCCCAGCACCAGGGTGTAGCCGTCGGGCGCCGCGCGCGCTACATATTCCGAGCCGACGTTGCCGCCTGCGCCGGGCTTGTTTTCCACGACCACCGGTTGTCCCCATTTCTTGGACAGGCCTTCGGCCACCAGGCGCGCGGTGATGTCAGTGGCGCCGCCGGCCGGGAAGGGTACGACGATGGTGACCGCGCGGTTGGGGAAGTTGTCCGTACCCTGCGCGAAGACTGGGGCGGCAGCCAGGCCAATGGCGCCGGCAAGCAGCGCCAGCATGCTGCGGCGGAGGGCAGGGCGCGCCGGGCGTCCGTGCGTTGCGGAGGTGTTGGTGTGCTTCATGGTTCTAGCCCCTTGCTGTGTGATGTAAGTCTTGTGTGAAGTCGATGGTGGCGGCTGGAGCTATAGCGCGGTGTAGCCGCCGTCCGCGCGTATGTCCGTACCCGTGATGAATGAGGCGGCGTCGCTGATCAGGAAAACTGCTGTCTGTGCGATCTCCTCGGCTGTGCCGAGGCGTCCGGCTGGATATTTGGCCGCCAACGCGGCGCCGGCGGCCCGCGCGCTGCCATAGCGCGCGACCAGCCTGCTGGTCAGGACCGCGCCCGGCGACAGGCTCAAGGCGCGGATGCCGTCGGCCGCGTGATCCACGGCAATGGCGCGTGCCAGCGCGATCAGACCGGCCTTGCTGGCGCCATACGCACCACGGCCCGGCGCGGCCACGCTGCCCAGCTGCGAGGCGATGTTCAACACCACGCCGCTGCCGGCCCGCGCCATGTGGGGGATGGCGCATCTGCTCATCAGCCACGCGCCCGTCAGGTTCACGTCCAGCGCCTGGCGCCATTGCTCCAGCGTAAGGTCCGCGATCTTGTTGCCCGCCGTGACGGTGGCCGCGTTGTTCACCAGGACGTGGATCGCACCCCAGTGCGCAGCCGTTCTTTCCACGGCTTCGCGCGTACTTTGCGCGTCGCTCACGTCGCAGGCGATCGCCAGCATCTGGGTATCAGGTCCAGCGAGGGCCTGGCGGGTTTGCGCGAGCAGTTCCGCATCGCGGTCCAGCAAGGCCACGCGGGCGCCGGCAAGCAGGCATTGCGCCGCGATCGCCTGGCCCAATCCGCCGGCTGCGCCGGTCAGGATCACGACCTTGCCATGCAGCGCGGGTGCGTTCGTCTGTGTCATAGCGGCATCGCTCCCAGCGAGGCGCCGCCGCAGACGTAGAGCGTCTGTCCGGTGATGGCGCCTGCCTGCGCGCCCAGGAAGAAGGCAATGGCCGCGGCGACTTCGCCCGCGTCGATCAGGCGGCCCAGCGGCAGTTCAACCTGCGGCGGAGCGCCGCGCCTGGGATCGCGCAGCATGGGCGTGTCGACCGCGCCGGGCGCGACGACGTTGACGGTGATGCCGCGCGCGATGAGTTCGGCGGCCAGACTGCGCGCCAGGCCAATCTGGGCGGATTTGGTCGCCGCATAGGCCAGGCGTTGCGCGCGGCCCAGCACGGCGCGGCTGGACACCAGCACGATGCGGCCGCGGCCGTCAGGCAGTTGCGGCGCCAGCGCACGGACCAGTGCCATCGGCGCGGCGCCGTGCAATTGCCAAAGCCAGTCCGCGTCTTCCGGGCGCGTGTCCAGCGCGCCGCCGGTGCGCACTGCGCCCGCGCAATGCGCCAGCGCTGTCGGGGCGCAGCCGTCCAGCAGCGCGCATAGACCGCGCAAGGCGGCGGCGTCGGTCAGGTCGCACACCAGATGGCGATACTGTCCATGGCCTTTGATGGCCGCCGGCGCGATGTCCACGCCGGTCACCTGCCAGCCGGACGCCAGCAGCAGCTCGGCCAGCGCCAGGCCGATGCCCGACGACGCGCCCGCCAGGACGCAATGCGCCTGCGCATTCCGCTCAGTCATGGCGAAGCGCTCAGTCGGCCAGCGTCGTCAGGCGCTTTTCCATGGCGCGCATCTGCTCGTAGCCCATCAATTGCATGATGTCTTCGATGCCCACCAGCAGGTCGGGACGGTCGGCGGGCTCGCCGCTGGCGATCACGCCCTGCATGACTTGCAACGCCTGGCGCATGCCGTAAATCGCAGCGGCAGGCAGCATGCGCGGCAGGCTGATGCGCTTGACGCCGATTTCCTTCAGGCGCGGCAGCGGAATCAGCGGCGTGGTGGGACGGTTGCGGATGCCGAATCCCATGTTGATGCTGACCGGAATGCCGGCGGCGTCCACCAGGCGCTTGATGTCGTCCTCGGTGCGCACGGCGTCGGGGAACAGCATGTCGGCGCCCGCCTTGGCGTAGGCGCGGGCGCGCTTGACCGCGCCTTCGATGCCTTCGATCGCGAGGGAGTCGGTGCGGGCGATGATGACGAAGTCATCGTCGCGTCGCGCCAGGCAGGCGGCTTCGATCTTCTTGACCATTTCCGCTTCGCTCACCACGTCCTTGCCGGGCATGTGGCCGCAGCGCTTGGGGCTGACCTGGTCTTCGAGGTTGATGCCGGCGACGCCGGCTTCCTCGAACATCTGTACCGTGTGGTAGACGTTCACCGGGTTGCCGTAGCCGGTGTCGGCGTCAGCCGTGAGGGGAATGGAGACGGACCGCGCCAGATGACGGCAGTGGGTGACGTTTTCCGACAGGCCCATCACGCCGATGTCCGCGATGCCCAGCAGGGCGTTCGACACTGCCGCACCGCTGGTGCAGGCGGTCTTGAAGCCCGCGGCCTCGACCAGGCGGATGCTGTATCCATCGTACACGCCAGGGGAGACGATGAAAGGTTCGTTCTTCAGCAATTGCCGGAACTGGTGGCGCGGGTTGTTCATGTCGTACTGCTCCAGAGAGTGTCAGGCAGCGGAGACGGGGTGCCCGGCGATGCCGGACGCCCCTTCCGCCAGATGTTCAAAAAGGTGTTGCGCCGCGCGTTCGATGTGCGAGCGCATGAGCGATTCCGCCAGCTCGGCGTCGCGCGCGCGGATCGCGCGCAGGATCTGCCAGTGTTCGGCGTAGGCGTCGTCCTTGCGCTCCAGCACGGTGCCGGAGTGCCGGCGGTAGACGCGCAGCAGGTGATAGAGGTCGCCGCAAAGGGCGTTGATGATGCGGTTGTTGCCGCTGGCCCGCACGATGCGCTCATGGAAGTCGAAGACCCGCGGCGCGGGGGCGCCGCCATTGGCCGCTTCCAGGCGCCGCTGGCGGTCCTGTTCAAGCTCGGCCAGCAGTTGCGTGATTTCCTCGTCGCTCATGCGGCGAGTGGCCAGATTGCAGGCCACGCCTTCCAGTGCCATGCGCATCTGGAACAGTTCCAGCGCGGATTCCGCCGACAACGTCACCACGCGCGCCTTGATGTAGGGCTCGCGCGTGATCAGCTGGATCCCTTGCAGGCGGCGCACGGCCTCACGCACCGGACCGCGGCTAACGCCGAATTCCTGCGCCAGCGCGACTTCATTGATGACGCTGCCCGGGGCCAACCGGCCTTGGTAGATCGCGTCCAGCACCTGGTCGAACACCACGTCGGCCAGCGGGCCGGAGGCGTCTTCCTTGATGGCGATGGAGGTCGTGGCGGTGTTCATAGTGTTGACAGCCTATCAAAGGAATTTAAAAAGTGTCAACTCTTTTGGAGTTGACAGGATCGTGGCGGGGATACCGGATTACAGGCGTCGCCATTGATGTTTCGCCCATTTTACAGAGACTTTTCGGGGTTATCCCTAGCTCTAGGGGGGTGGTTCTTGTATCTACACTTTCGATGACGCTATGCAAAACTGTATTTGACGCATCCATCGTCGGTTCAGAGACGACCTATAGTGTTGACACTATTATTTCGTAAGCCGTAAGATGGGCTCAGTTGAGATTTTCCCGATTACCGCTGCCATGATCCAGTCTTTCCCCTGTTGCGGCAGGACGCTGCGCTACGCGCACCTGTCCGCCGCTGCCCGAGCCGCGGGGCGCGACATCCACGCATATCCCTATGTCATCCGCGTGCTGCTTGAGAACCTGCTGCGCCATCGCGCATGGGGCGCCGCCGTGTCCGAGGACGAGATCGGCAGGCTCTGGGATTGGCGCGCGCATGCCGGCGCCGACTTGCCGCTGCATGTCGCGCGGGTGATCCTTCCGGACTCCAGCGGCCTGCCGGTATTGCAGGACCTGGCGGCGCTGCGCGACGCGGTGGCCCAGGCGGGCGGGGACGCGGCGCGGGTGGACACCCGGATTCCGGTGGACCTGATCGTGGACCATTCCCTGCAGGTCGACCATTGGGGCGACGAAGGCGCGGTGCAGCGCAACCTGCGCCGCGAGTTCGAGCGCAACGACGAACGCTACCGGTTCCTGAAATGGGCGCAGCAGGCTTATAAGGGTCTGCGGGTCATCACGCCGGGCATCGGCATCATCCATCAGGTCAACCTGGAGTACCTGGCGCCGGTGGTCATACGCCAGTCACGGCCGGACGGCGACTGGGCCTATCCCGATTTCGTCATCGGCGGCGACTCGCACACGCCGATGGTCAACGCCCTGGGCGTGCTGGGGTGGGGCGTGGGCGGCATCGACGCCGAGGCGGCCCTGCTGGGCCACGCCTACACGTTCCCGATCCCGGAGGTCGTGGGGGTGCGGCTGCGCGGCGCCATCGAGGCGCCCGCGCTCACCACCGACGCCGCCCTGCTGATCACGCAGCAATTGCGCGCGGCGGGCGTGGTGGGCTGCATGGTCGAATTCTTCGGCCCTGCGGCGCAGGCGCTAGGCGTGCCGGAACGCGCCACCATCGCCAACATGGCGCCCGAGTACGGCGCCACTTGCGGCTTTTTCCCGATAGACACCCGCACGCTGGACTATGCCCGCATGACGGGGCGCAGCGACGAGCAACTGGCGCTGATCGAAGCCTATGCCCGCGCCAACAGCCTGTGGCGCGATGCCGGCGACGCGGCGCCCGCATATAGCCGGGTGATAGAGATCGACCTGTCGGCGGCGCGTCCCAGCGTGGCGGGTCCGCGACGGCCGCAAGACCGCATGGACGTGGGCGAGGTCGGGGCGGATTTCCGCCGCCGCCTGGGTCAGTCCCTGACGGAAGGCGGGTTCGGCGTGGACGCCGCCGCGCTGGCCGCGCATCCGCCCAGCCGCGCTTCCTTGGGCCATGGCTCCGTGGCGCTGGCGGCCATCACCTCTTGCACCAATACGTCCAATCCTGGCGTGATGCTGGCCGCGGGCCTGGTCGCGAAAAAGGCGCTGGCGTTGGGGCTGACGCCGCCCGCCTGGGTCAAGCGTTCGCTGGCGCCGGGATCGCGCGCCGTCACGCGCTATTTGGAATCCGCCGGCCTCCTGCAGGCCTTGCAGGCGCAGGGATTTCACGTGATCGGCTATGGCTGCACGACTTGCGGCGGCAAGTCCGGCCCCCTGGACGCCGCGGCGGCAGACGCCATCGCCGAGGGCGGCCTGGTGGCCGCGGCGGTGCTGTCCGGCAACCGCAATTTCGAAGGCCGCATTCACAAGCTGCTGCGCGCCAACTACATCGGCTCTCCGGCCATGGTGGTGCTGTATGCGCTGGCCGGCAGGATAGACCTGGACTTCGAACGCGAACCGCTGGGGCTGGGCTCCGATGGCGCGCCGATCTATCTGCGCGACGTCTGGCCCAGCCAGGAAGAGATCGCGGCCCTGCTGCCGCTCGCCGCGGATCCCGCCTTGTTCGCCGAGGTCTATGACCCGACGAGCCTGGACAGCGCGATCTGGCGCGACCTGCCGGCGCCCTCGGGGCTGCGCTTTCCCTGGGACCCGGAATCGCAATACCTGGTCGAGCCGCCATTCTTCAAGACCGAGCCCGGCCGCGATGCCCTGGCAGACCTGGAAGCCAGCCTGAAGCACGGCCGCGTGCTGGCGGCGTTCGGCGATTCGCTGACGACCGACCACATCTCGCCCAGCGGCGAGATCCCGGCGGATACGCCGGCTGGCGCGTACCTGATCGGCAAGGGCGTGGCGTCGCGCGACTTCAATACCTATGTGGCGCGCCGCTGCAATCACCATGTGATGACCCGCGCCACCTTTGCCAACATCCGCATCAAGAATGCGCTGGTGCCGGATGTGGAGGGCGGGGTGACCCGCCATTTTCCCAGCGGGCAGCGCATGGCGGTGGTCGACGCGGCCGAAGCCTACCGCGCCGAGGGTGTGGCCAGCGTGGTCCTGGGCGGCAAGGACTACGGCATGGGCAGCAGCCGCGACTGGGCCGCCAAGGGTTCGGCGCTGCTGGGCGTGCGCGCCGTGATCGCGGAATCGTTTGAACGCATCCACCGGGCGAATCTGGTGGGCATGGGCGTGTTGCCGCTGGCTTTCGCCCCGGGCGAGGGCTGGCGCCAGTTGGGCCTGACCGGGGCGGAAACCCTGCGTTTCAACAACGTGGCTGACGGTGTGCGCAAGGGCGAGCCCATCACCGTCGTCGCCGAAGACGGCGAGCGCCGCATCGTCTTCCAGGCCTACGCCCAGGTGCTCACTCGCGCCGAACGCAAACTCATGGCAGAGGGCGGCATTCCTGCCAGCGTCCTCAACGGCTTTTTGAACGACACGCAGGCCGCTGACGCGGCCCCTCGCTGAAAACACGCATCTATCGGGAAAACCACATCATGCTGGATCTGCTGCTTACCAATGCCAGACTGTACTTGCCCCAGCAGGGGCTGACCGAAGGCGTACTCGGCGTCATCGACGGTCGCATTGCCATCATCGCCGAGCCAGGCGCGCAGTTCGAGGCCCGCGAGACCATAGATTGCCAAGGGCTTTGGGTATTGCCGGGTCTGATCGATCCGCACGTGCATTTCGGATTCGGCTCGCCCGAGACCGACTTCGAAACCGAGTCGCGCTTCGCTGCCCTCGGCGGCACGACCTCCGTGCTGTCGTTTCATCGCTCGGCGGATATCCGCGAATCCTTCGACAAGGTGCGCGACCGCGCGCTGTCGCAGAGCTGCGTCGATTTCGGCTTCCATTTCGGCATCACCAGCAATCTGCACGTGGAGACGCTGGAGGAAATTTCGCGCCGCTTCAACGTGAATTCCTACAAGCTCTACATGATGTACAAGGGCGCAGCAGGGCTGTCCAAGGGCTTTACCGATATCGACGACGGCCTGCTGTATTCGGCGTTGCGCGCTACCGCCGCGATCCCGGGCGCGATCATGGGCGTGCATTGTGAAAACGTGGAAGTGATTCCCGTCCTGCGGGATCCGCTGCGCGCCGCTGGCCGCGACGACCTGAAGGCCTGGAATGAACAGAGCCCGGACTTCCTGGAAGCGGAGAACGTGCACCGCGTCTGCTACTTCGCATCCAAGACCGGAGCCGCGGTCAACATCGTGCACCTTAGCAGCCGCGAGGCGCTGGACGAGGCGCGGCGCCACCGGCGCACGCCGGACGCGCCGCCGATCTATGTCGAGACCTGCCCGCACTACCTGTTCCTGAACGACGAATCGCCCGCCGGGACTTATGCCAAGGTCAATCCGCCGGTGCGCGGCCAGGCCGACGTGGACGCCATGTGGGAGGGCGTGCTGGATGGTTCCATTACCACCATCGGCACCGACCACGTGCCGCGCAAGCGTGCCACCAAGGACACCGACATCTGGGCAGCCAGCAACGGCTTTCCCGGCACCGGCTTGATGTTGCCGATCCTGCTGCACGAAGGCTATCACCGCCGCGGCGTGCCGCTGGAAACGTTGATGAAAGTCAGCGCGGAGAACTCTGCCCGCATCTACCGCATGCCTGCCAAGGGCAGCATCGAGATCGGCAAGGATGCCGACCTGGTGCTGGTGGATCCGGATCTGGAGCGCACCGTCGATCCCTCCACGCTCGAATCCAATTCCGACTACTCCCCTTACGAGGGCATGACCCTGAAGGGTTGGCCCGTGCGCACCCTGGTGCGCGGGCGCACCGTGGCGCTGGACGGCCGCATTACCGATGCCGCGCGCAGCAATCCCGGCGGCCGCTATCTCAAGCGTCTTTGAACTGAACCTACTCCACTTCTGGCAGGCACTACCATGAGCGAAACCAAGCGAATCTGGGACGACTTTCTGACTGAACGCGACAAGCAGGTGCTGGCGCAGGCCGGCTACGGCAAGCGTGGCGGCTTCGGCAAGCGTCCGGCCCTGTTCATCATCGACGTGCAGTACAACTTCTGCGGCGATACGCCCCAGGACATCCTGGAAGGCCTGAAGCAGTACCGCACCCATTGCGGCCGGGAGGCCTGGGACGCGGTGGCGCATATCGTGCCGCTGCTGGAGCTGGCGCGCGACAAGAACATACCGGTCTTCTATACCGAAAGCGGCCGCCGCGCCGACCTTCTGGACAGCGGCGTGCAAGTGGGCAAGAACCATCGCGGCGGCGAGAAGACCGTGCTGGCCAACACCCATGCCACGCAGACCGTGGAGCCGTTGGCCCCGCGGCCGCAGGACATCCGCATCACCAAGCAGAAGCCGTCCTGCTTCTTCGGCACCATCTTCATGAGCCACCTGAACTTCCTGGACGTGGACACGCTGATCCTGGTGGGTTGCACGTCTTCGGGATGCCTGCGCGCCACCACGGTGGACGCCTATTCGTACAACTTCAAGGTCATCATTCCCGAAGAGGCTGCGTTCGACCGCTTCCAGGCCAGCCATGCGATGAGCCTGTTCGACCTGAACTGCAAGTACGCCGATGTGATCCCGTCGCGCGAAGTGCAGGATTACCTGCGCAACCTGCCCGCGCCGGCCGCGGCGGAACAGGCCTGAGCCGCCCATGTCCGCGACCGCCGCCGGACCGTTGCCGGTCTACCTGCTGACGGGTTTCCTGGGCAGCGGCAAGACCACGCTGCTGTCGCGGCTGGTGCGCGGCCCGCGCTTTGCCGATACGGCGGTGGTTATCAACGAGTTCGGCGAGATCGGCCTGGACCACATGCTGGTGGGCAAGGCCGATGACACCGACGTGGTGCTGCTGGATTCCGGCTGCCTGTGCTGCGCAGCCACCAGTTCGCTGCAGGACACGCTGGAGTCGCTCTATTACCGGCGCCAGCGCGGCGAGATTCCCGCGTTCACGCGCGTGGTGGTGGAGACTTCGGGGCTGGCGGATCCTTGCCCGGTCATCAATACGCTGGCGGCGGATCCGCTCATCGCCCGCCACTACCGCTTCGGCGGCGTGGTGGCGACGGCGGACGCGCTGCATGGCCTGTCGACGCTGGACGCCTACCGCGAAGCCAGTACCCAGATCGCCATCGCCGACCGCATCGCGCTGACCAAGGCCGATCTGGCCGATGAGGCTGCGATAGACACGATGCGCGCTGCGCTGCGCGGCTACAACGCCAGTGCGCCCATTCGCGCGGTGTCGCCGGACACCGTGGACGAAGACGCGCCGGCCTTGTTCGACGGCCTGCGCGCCGGGCATCTGGACGTGGCGGCGCTGACGGCGGTGCCGGCCTCGGGGCCGCTGGCGCATGTGCTGCGCTACGGCATCGTGTCCCACTCCTTTACGCAGAGCCGGCCGGTGGGCTGGGAGGACTATGCGCGCTGGACCCGGCACATGCAGCGCCAGGTCGGAGACCGGCTGTTGCGCGCGAAAGGGCTCTTGCGCTGGACGGACGGGACGCTGCGCGCCGTCCATGGCGTGCGGCATGTCTTTTCTGTGCCCGAGCCCGTCGAGGGAGTGGAAGGCTCGCAGCGGGCGGGCGCCATGGTCCTCATCGTGCAGGACATGTCGGCGGAAGAAGTGGACGAGGCGATTCGGCCGCTGGGATTGTGATGCCGCGCCGCTGGCGCGCTGGCGTTCAGGGGCGCGCGCCGTTGCCCAGGTGCAACGCCACCACTTCCGTATCCGCGCCGGCCAGTCCCGGGTACCGTGTCCTGACCAAAGGATCGTGCCCCGGCACGATGTGGTCGGGCGATTCCGCGAACTTCAGCAGGACCTCGTAGCCCGCCAGCATGTCAGCGACGTTGTCGACGATGGGAAACGGTGCGTCCAGGCCCATGTTGTCGTAGTAGTGGCTGGCGTCCGACGCCAACACCATCCAGCCGCGCGCGGTGTGCACGCGCACCGCCTGCAGTCCGCGGGTATGGCCGCCGATGTGCAGCAGCTGCAGGCCCGGTGCGATTTCGTCGTGGCCATGGTAGAACGCCACGCGTTTGTCGTACACGCCCCGTACCACGTCGACCACGTCTTCCACTGCATAGGCGTGGCGCAGCATGTCGAAGCGCATGTTGCAGCCGCAGGCATAGTGCAGCTCGCTTTCCTGCAGATGCAGGCGGGCCTGCGGCAGCTTGCGGATGTTGCCTGCGTGGTCGTAATGCAGATGTGTGACGATGACATCGCGGATGTCCGCGGGCGCGATACCCAGCTTTTCCAATGCTTCAATCGGGCAGCGCAAGAACTCGCGGCCGCGGGCCCGGGCTGCGGCCTCGTTGAAGCCCGTATCCACCAGGTAGACGCGCTGGCCGTCGCGGATGACCCAGACGAAGTAATCCATCGGCATCGGGCCGTCGTGCGGATCCGGGGGCGTGATGAAGTTCTGGCTACGCTGCCGCGCTACCGTGGCGTAGCGCAGGGCGTAGACCTCGTAGTGGGGCAGTGTCATGCGATGGCTCCGGTTGCGCGCAGGCGGTCCAGTTCGGGGCGCAGATATTCCAGCAGGCGTTGCGGGTTCTCCACCATGGGGAAGTGGCCCAGTTCGGGCATGGCCTGAAACCGCGCGCCGGGAATCAGGGCCGCCACCCGCCTGGAATCCTCCGGGCTGGCCGAGTAGTCGTAGGCGCCGGTCAGCAACGATATGCCGAAGGCGTCGGCGTTCAGGCCCGTCAGATGGCGGGCCGCGTCGAAGTCCTCGCTGTAGAACCAGAGGTCATTGGCGTAGACATTGAAACCGCCTTGCGAATAGATCCAGGCTGCGTCGCGCCGGGCTTGCAGCGTGGCGGCGGGGCCCATCAATCCGCGCACGTAGGCGGGGTTGTGCGCGGCCTGGTTGACCTGAGGATGGCACAGCATCGGGGTGCGGCGTCCGGCCGCTTGGTACGGCGCCTCCAGCGCGACGACGCCTGCCACGTCGGCTGGGCTGCGCGCCGCCACCACCAGCGCCATTGCCGCGCCCATCGAGCAACCCAGCAGGGCCGCCGGTCCACCCGCGACCTGGCGAATCACCGCCAGGCAGGTCTGCAGATAGGCATCGCGCGAGAGGCCCGCCTCGATCCATGCCTGGCCGGGCAGCGGCATGCTGCGCCCGTGTCCGGGCATGTCGAAGGCGATCATGCGCCATTGCCGGCGCAGGCCGGGGTCCGCCATCAACGCGTGGTACTGCCGGGAGTCCGCGCCCGCCGTGTGCAGCATCAGCAGCGCCGGCCCGACCGCCAGTCCGCTGGTTTCATAGTAGATGGAAGTCTGCGCCGCGCCGATATCAATGGTCGCATAGGAGCCGGCAATCGCGCTGCGGTCGAGCAGGTCCGGCGTGGCGTCAAGCTGGCCCCGGAGGATTTCGAAAAGCCGCTCCAGCGGGTGCAGGGCCTGGGCGATGGCCAGCGCATCGCCCGTGACTCGCAGGCCTTGGGCCTGGCGGCGGGCAGCGGTGAAGGAGTGGTAGCCCGGAGGCGGGGTGTCGCTGAGCAGCTTGCGCCAGGTTTCCGGCGGCGCGCTGATGGTGATGCATTGCGACGGTGCGGTGGGTTGGCCGGCCCAGGCGGTTACACGCTCTTGCGCCGCGGCGCCGGCCTGCAGCCAGAGGGCGCAGGGCAGGCCGCGCGCGGCCAGGATGAACTCGCTATCCTGCTGCGCCAGGGCCGCCGCGGCTCTTAGCTTCTGAACGATCGCGTTCACTGTCGGATGTCTCCTGTTGCTGGCGCCTGAGCACGTCGAGCGCGGTGCGTTCGGCGTTGACGATATGGCTTTGTGCGGCGTCTTGCGCGCCTTGCGGATCGCGGGCGTGGATGCGCTCGTAGATCAGGTCGATTTCGGCCATGCTTTCCGGCAGGCGTTCGGGGCGCGCGAACGAGGTGGCGCGCAGCAGATTGATGCGGGATAGCAGGCCGGGCAGCATGTCCTTGACCAGATCGTTGTCGCAGCCGCCCAGCAGCACGTCGTAGAAATCGCGCTTTGCCGCCAGCAGCGCCGACTTGTTGCTGCCCTTGGCCTGGCGGTGCAGGGCATCCACGGCCTTGCGCAGGCGCTCGACATCGGCGTCGCTCGCCAGGCGCGCGAACTCATGCGCGGCATAGCCTTCCAGCAGGGCGCGCAGGGCGTAGAGATCGCGGGCGGCCTTTTCGGTGATGCGCATCACGGTAGGACCGCGGTGCGGCTCGATCGTGATCAGGCGTTCGGCTTCCAGCGTGCGCAGCGCTTCGCGCAGGGTGCTGCGGCTGATCCCGAGTTGCTCGCACAGTTCCTGCTCGCGCAGGCGTTCCCCGCCCTTGATCCGTCCGTCCGTGATGGACGCGCGCAGGAATTCCTCCACGCGGGTGCGCAGGGTGCCGGGTTTTTCGAATACCGCGCCGGTCGGGCTGGCCATGGCTGTCTCTCGCTTATGCTGGCGGCGAATCCGTCCGTTGGCGCAGGCTCATGGCCGCGCCGCGGCGAACCGCCGTGTCTACGTAAAGACGCAATATATCCCGTCGGCGCGCCATGGCTACAGTCCGAGGTAGGCCGCCCGCACGCGGCTGTCCTGCAGCAGCGTGCCACTGGGGCCCGACAGCACCAGGGAGCCGGATTGCAGCACGTAGGCGTATTCCGCCACCGACAGCGCCAGACGTGTGTTCTGCTCCACCAGCAGGATGGTCAGGCCGCTGCGGTGGATGTCGATCATGACCTGGTGCATCTCCTCGACGATCTTGGGCGCCAGGCCGTGGCTGGGTTCGTCCAGCAACAGCAGTCGCGGTTCCAGCATCAGCGCGCGGCCGAATGCCACCATCTGTTGTTCGCCGCCGGAAAGCGTACCGGCCTGCTGGCGGCGCCGTTCCAGCAAGCGGGGAAACAGCGCGTAGATGCGGTCGCAGCCGCGCTTGACTGCGGCCATATCCCCGCGTCGGGTGTACGCGCCCAGGTAGAGGTTTTCCTCGACCGTCATTTCCGGAAAGACATGGCGGCCTTCCGGAACGTGGGCGATGCCCAGTTCAGGGATGCGGTGCGGGGGCAGGCGCAGGATCTCTTCCCCGTCGAACCGGATGCTGCCCCCAACCTTGTCCAGAAGGCCGGATATGCAGCGCAGCAGCGTGCTCTTGCCCGCTGTATTGGCGCCGACCACGGCAATGAAACCGCCTTCGGGCACATCCAGCGACACGTCGTGCAGCACCGGGCTGCGGTTGTATGCGGCGGTCAGTCCCTCGATATGCAGGAGGCTCATGCCAGTTCCTCCACCTGTTCCAGCGACTTGCCGAGATAGACCTCGATTACCGTGGGATCGGCCGCGATCTCCGCCGGGCTGCCTTCTGCGATCTTCTGGCCGAACGACAGCACCAGGATGCGATTGCACAGGCGCATGATGGCGCGCATGTGGTGTTCCACCACGATGAAGGTGATGCCCGAGTCGTCGCGCAGGGCACGGATCAGATCCAGCAGCGCGTCCATTTCGGATTCGTTCAGCGCCGCCATCACCTCATCCAGCAGCAAGACCTTGGGATCGGTGCACAGCGCGCGGGCCAGCTCCACCCGCGCCTGTTCGGGAAACGAGAGCTCGCCGGCCGGCTTGCGCGCGATGCCGGCCAGGCCGACGCGCTCGAGGTTGCCCAGCGCCAGCTGGCGCGCGCGGCTTACGTCATGGCGCAGCAGTCCGCCGACCAGCACATTGTCCAGCACCGTCATTTCAGGAAACAGCGCCACGTTCTGGAAGGTCTTGGTCATGCCGAGCGCGGCGATCTGGTGGGGCCGCAGGCCGCTGATGTCGCGGCCCTCCAGTTCGATGCGTCCGCCGTTGCCGCGGTACAACCCGACCAGCAGGTTGAATAGAGTGGTCTTGCCCGCGCCATTGGGGCCGATGAGGCCCAGGATATCGCCGCGCGCCACGTTGAACGACACGTCGTCCACGGCTTTCAGGCCGCCAAAGCGGCGCTGGATGCGGGAAACGTTCAGGATGTCAGGCATGCTGGCCTCGTGTCAGGTTGCGCAGCCGGGTCCACAACGCCGACAGGCCACGCGGCTCGATCAGGATGATGGCGATGAGGATCAGCCCGAAAGCCAGCTGCGACGCGCCCGCCGTATGGCCGGACAGCCAGTCGTTGAACAGTTCCTCCAGCGGGATGATGACTAGCGCGCCGATCAGCGGCCCGGCCACGGTGCCCACGCCGCCGATGATGCAGATCAGCGCCACGCGCACCGAAACGCCGACCAGCGAGAAGACGGTGTCCGGGTCGAAGAAGTAGATGAACTGCGCGTACAGCGTGCCGCAGGCGCCCATCAATGCGGCCGAGATGACGGCGGCGAGAATGCGGGTGCGGGCGGTGTTCACGCCGATCACCTCGGCGGCCTGGGGATTGGCCTTGACCGCGCGCAGCCGGTAGCCCAGGCGCGAACGGCTGATCAGCGCGAACACCGCCGAGGTGATCACCGCGGCCCCCAGCATCAGGTAGTAGTAGGGGATGCTGGACTTGAACTGCATCTGCGCCAAGCCTTCCGAGAACGGGATCGACACGCCCACCGGTCCGCCGGTCACAGAGGCCCAGGTGTTGGCGATGGCGCGCAGCACTTCGCCAAAGGCCAGCGTGGCCAGTGCGAAGTAGTGCCCGCGCAGGCGCATGGTAGGCAGGCTGAGCAGGGCGCCCGCAGCCGCGGCCACCGCCATGGCTGCGACAATGCCCAGCCAGGGCGAAATGCCGTAGCGCATGAGCAGCAGGGTCGAGGTGTAGGCACCCAGCCCGAAGAACGCCGCGTGTCCGAGGGAGATCTGGTTCGCCAGCCCTCCCACGATGTTCCAGGACTGGCCCATGGCGGCAAACAGCAGCACCAGCGTCATGACGCGGATGCCGTAGCCCTGATCCTGCATCAGCCATGGCGCGATCAGGGCCGCCGCCAGCGGCAGCGCCCACAGCAGGAGTTGTCGGTTGCTAGTCATCAGCCCGCCCTTTTCAAAAGACCTTCCGGGCGCACGGCCAGCACCAGGATGAAGATGGCGAACAGCGCCAGGTTCTGCAACTGCATGGGCAGCACGAGCGAAGACAGCGACTGGATCACCCCGACCGCCACGCCGCCCACCACCGCGCCTATCACGCTGCCCAGTCCGCCCAGTACCACCGCGGTAAACATCAGCACGCTGAACTGCGCGCCGACCGTGGTCGAGGCCGTGAGGTAGGGCAGGATGATGCCGCCGCCCAGCGCCGTCATGCCCACGCCCAGGCCGAACGCCAGCTGGTGCACCCGGTGGGTCGAAATGCCGGACAGCCTGGCGGCCATGGGGTCCTGAGCGGTAGCGCGCACCGCCATGCCCCACCAGGTTTTCTTGAGCACCCACCACAGCGCCAGACCCGCCACCGAGGCCACCACGAATGCCAGCAGGTAGGGCGCACTGAGGAGGATGGGCCCCACGGCCAGCGCAGTCATCTGGTAGGGCGTCTGCACCGAGCGGAACTCGGAGCCGAACAGGATCAGCGCCAGGTTCTCCATGACGATGAGCAGGCCCACCGTCAGGAAGATCTGCGCCACGGCTGGCGCCTTCAGCACCCGGTCGATCAGGTACTTCTGCGTCAGCACGCCGAGCACGAATGCCACCGCGAACGACAGCAGCGACCCCAGCAACGGATCCAGTCCGAGCAGCTTCCAGGCGAAGTACGCCACGAACATGCCCACCATCAGGAATTCGGCCTGGGCGAAGTTGACGATGGAGACGACTCCGAAGACGAGCGTGAGCCCGATGGAGATCACCGCGTAGACCCCGCCCAGCAGAATGCCGTCCACCAGCGCCTGGAGGAATTGCATGACTGTTCTCCGCGCGGACTCAGGCAGCCGCGATGACGCGGCCCTTGGCCAATGCCTGCGGCCAGACCGAGACCAGTTCGCCCTTTTGCCACTGGACCATGATGGGCTGCGCCATGGTGTTCAGGCCATTGGCGTCGAAATGCACGCCGCCGCCGGACATCACGCCTGCCCAACCCTGGTCGTACTTTTTCGCGCGCAGGGCCTGGCTTACGGCTTCCGGCTTGTCGGAGGCGGCGACTTCCAGCGCTTGCGCCAGCACGCCCGCGCAGACGGCATGCTCCAGCGCCTCGTGCGGCATGAAGGTGCCGAAGCGCTTGCGGTAGCGTTCGGTGTATTCGGGCGCCTGGTCGTAGTTGGCCGGAGCGATCGAGAGCACCGCTTCGGAATACTGGCCCAATGCCTTGGCGAAGTCGGGGATCACGTACCCCGCCGCGCCTCCCACGATGGGCACGGTCAGGCGTTGCTGCCGCATGACGCGGATGATCAGGAGGCTGTCGTTCAGGTAGGAGATAGGGAAAACGATCTGGGCATCGGACCCGCGCAACTTGCTGATTAGCGGCGTGACGTCGGTGATGCCCAGCGGATAGGCTTCGTCCAGCACGATCTGAGTGCCGGCGGCCTTGGCTGCATTGCGCACGCCGACCGCCTGCGAGGTGCCATAGGCCGTATCTTCGTAGAGCAACGCGATCTTCTTGATGTCCGAGGCGCCCGCCACGACCGATGCCGCGTAGTCGTATTGCGCGCGGCCCAGCACCGAGCCCTTGGAGACCACCTGGAAGATGTGCTTGAAGCCGCGCTCCGTGAGCACATCGGAGAACGACATCGTGAGCAGGGGGATGCCGCGGCGCTCGGTCACTTCCGACACGGCCAGCGTCAGCGACGAGGCGTAGGCGCCGATGATGGCCACGCAGCGGTTCTGCGTGATCAGGCGCTGCGCCACGGTGGCTGCGGTGGTGGGCTGGGAAGTGGCGTCGGCGACGATGAGTTTGAGCTTGGCGCCGCCCATGGCCTTGATGCCGCCGGCCGCGTTGATTTCATCGGCGGCCAGTTCCAGCCCTTGCCGCGAGTTGATGCCGAACTGCGCGTTGGCGCCTGACAGCGGCAGGATCACGCCTACGTTGACTTCCGACGGCGCTGCCAGCGCACGGCCGGGCAGGCTGGCGGCCAGTGCGGCGGCGCCCAGTCCAGCGACGAATTCCCTGCGCCCGCGGCGCATGGCCTGTTGGGGTCTTGTCATGTCTGTCTCCTGGCTTTTTTGGGTGTGGCGCAAGGCTGCCGGCCCGGCGCTCTGCGGCACATTATTGTGCTCAAATTTTAAGCAGTCAAGAAGATTGTCAGACAATCAGACTATTGACGATTGCGGGAAAATTGCCGGACAATCAGACAAAACAGTGGGCGTAGATCCCCTGCAAAGCCCGTCACCCCATCACAAAGAGGAACTCATGGCAGACATCAAATCCGAAACCCAGGCCCTGTTCGACCAAGGCCTGAACCTGCGCCGCGAAGTGCTGGGCACGGAATACGTGGACGGCTCCATCGCCCGCGCCAACGAATTCATGATGGCCTTCCAGCACATCACCACCGAATGGTGCTGGGGCTATACCTGGGGCCGTCCCGGTCTGGAAAAGAAGACCCGCAGCATGCTCAACCTGGCCATGCTGACCGCGCTGAACCGCCCGGCCGAGATCAAGCTGCACGTCAAGGGCGCGCTGAACAACGGCGTGACGGTCGAGGAGATCAAGGAAATCCTGCTCCAGGCCACGGTCTACTGCGGAATCCCGGCGGGGCTGGACGCGTTCAAGGTCGCCAACCAGGTGCTGGAAGAAGAGGGCGCTTTCAAGGAGTCCAAGGCATGAACGCCCCGCAAGAGCGGGTGGGCCTGATCGGCATCGGCAGCATGGGTTGGCCCATGGCGGCCCGCCTGGTGCAGGCCGGCTTTGCGGTCACGGTGTTCGACGCCGTGCCCGGCCAGGCCGCCAAGTTCGCCCAGGAAGTAGGCGGCCAGGCCGCAGCCACCTGCGCCGAATTGGCCGCGCAGTCCGACATCATCTTCACCATGCTGCCCACCAGCGCGATCGTCGAGCAGGTGCTGAACGGCGAACAGGGCGTGCTGGCGGGTTTGCACCAGGGTAGCGTGGTCGTGGACATGAGTTCCGGCGTGCCGGCGCATACCCAGCGCCTGGCGCAGGCCGTGGCCGCCGCTGGCGGCGTCATGGTCGACGCGCCTGTCTCCGGCGGCGTGCCGCGCGCCCGCACGGGCGAACTGGCCATCATGTACGGCGGACCCGCGGCGACGCTGGAGCGGGTGCGTCCGACCCTGTCCAGCATGGGCACGACGATCACGCCCGTGGGTGAGGTGGGCAGCGCCCATGCCATGAAGGCGTTGAACAACCTGGTGTCGGCAGGCGGCTTCCTGATCGGCGTCGAGGCCATGCTGATCGGCCAGCAATTCGGCCTCGATCCGAACGTTATCGTCGACGTACTCAACGCGTCGACCGGCATGAACAATTCCACCCAGAAGAAGTTCAAGCAGTTCGTGCTGTCGCGCCAGTTCAATTCGGGCTTCGGCCTGGACCTGATGGTCAAGGACCTGGGCATTGCGCTAGGCATCGCGACCGACACCGGCACGCCCACGCCGTTTGCCTCGCTGTGCCGCGAACTTTGGGCCTCGGCCGGCAAGACGCTGGGCAAGGGCCAGGACCACACCGCCGTCGCCCGCCTGTCCGAGCAACTGGCCGGCGTGGAGCTGGGCGCCAGGCAGCAAGACTGAAACCGTTGCGGCCGGGTTGGCGTCCGGCCGCGTCCTATCGCTCAGTGTTTACCCTGGCACTGTGCTTTACGGCAAATTTGTATGATGACATTATGACTTCACTCCTGGAAGGCAACGTCGTCATGCCCTTGGCATCCACATTACGCATGCTCGCCCCTTGTCCGGCCGGCGGGCGTCCATGACCGAAGAATCCCGCATCCGCGAAGAGATCTGCGCCGTAGGCGCCAGCCTCTACAACCGTGGCTATACCGTGGGCGCCGCCGGCAACATCAGCGCGCGCCTGGACGATGGCTGGCTGATCACGCCGACCGATGCCTGCCTGGGCAGGCTGGATCCCGTCCAACTGTCCAAGGTCGATGCGGCGGGCAGGCATGTTTCGGGCGGCAAGCCGTCCAAGACGCTGGAGCTGCATCGCGGCATCTACCAGGCCAGTCCCGGCGCTCGCGGCATCGTGCATACGCATTCCACGCATCTGGTGGCGCTGACGCTCGCGGGCGTATGGCGGCTCGATGAAGTGCTGCCGCCGATCACGCCCTATCAGGTCATGAAGGTCGGCAGGATTCCGCTGATCCTCTATCGCCGCCCCGGCGACCCGCAGGCCGCAGCCGAGGTCGCGGCCGTGGCCGGCGAGGTGCGCGGGGCGCTATTCGAGCGCCTGGGGCCGGTGATGTGGGAGCGTTCCGTGGCGCATGCGGCTTACGCGCTGGAAGAACTGGAAGAAACCGCCCGCCTGTGGCTGATGAGCGATCCCCGGCCGGCGCCATTGAGCGCGGCGGCGATCGACGAACTGCGCGACGTGTTCGGCGCGCGCTATTGAATCAAGGAATCGCGATGCCGCGCCTGGCCGCCAATCTCAGCATGATGTACACCGAGCATCCTTTCCTGGACCGGTTTGCCGCGGCCGCGGGGGACGGATTCGCGGGAGTGGAGTTCCTGTTTCCCTACGAGTACCCGGCCGCCGAACTCAAGGCGCGGCTGCAAGCGCAAGGGTTGACCCAGGCGCTGTTCAACGCGCCGCCCGGCGATTGGGCCGCGGGCGAGCGCGGCACAGCCTCGCTGCCAGGCCGTGAAAGCGAGTTTCGGCGCGGAGTCGACCAAGCCTTGGAATATGCCGCTGCGCTGGGCAACCGCAAGCTGCATCTGATGGCTGGGCTGATACAGCCCGGACAGGACCGCGCGGCGCATCGCGCGGTCTATCTGGAGAACCTTGCGTGGGCCGCGCGCGCCGCGGCGTCCGCCGACGTGACGGTGGTGATCGAGCCGATCAACACGCGCGACATTCCGGGATTCTTTCTCAACCGCCAGGACGAGGCCCAAGCCGTCTGTGCCGAAGTCGGCGCAGACAATCTGAAAGTCCAGTTCGACATCTACCACTGCCAGATCGTGGAAGGCGATATCGCGGTCAAGCTCAAGCGCGACATGGCGGGCATCGGCCACATCCAGATCGCGGGGGTGCCCGACCGCCACGAGCCGGACCTGGGAGAGCTGAACTATCCATATCTGTTCGAACAGATCGATGCGTTGGGTTATGCCGGCTGGATCGGTTGCGAATACCGGCCCCGGGCCGGCACCTCCGCCGGGCTGGGCTGGGCCCGGCCCTATCTGACACACACGGGGCATACCGCGATATGAAGATACTCATCACCGGCGGCGCCGGATTCCTGGGGCAGCGCCTGGCCCGCAAGCTGCTGGAGCGCGGCACGCTGGCATTGGATGGCGGCAAGCCCGAAGCCATCACGCGGATCGACCTGCTGGATGTGGTGCAGGCGCAGGGGCCGGATGATCCGCGCATCCATGCGCAGCTTGGCGATATCGCCGACCCCGCGATGCTGCGGCAGGCCATTGACACGCAAACCCGCGCCATCTTCCATCTGGCCGCCATCGTCAGCGGGCAGGCGGAGGCGGACTTCGACCTGGGGATGCGCATCAACCTGGACGCGTCGCGCGCGCTGCTCGAAACCTGCCGCGCGCTGGGCCACAAGCCGCGGGTAATCTTCACCAGTTCGGTCGCGGTGTACGGCGGCGCGCTGCCCGACACCGTGCGCGACGATACCGCGCTCAATCCCCAATCGTCCTACGGCACGCAGAAGGCCATTGCCGAACTGCTGCTGGCGGACTACACGCGGCGCGGCTACGTGGACGGGCGCGTGCTGCGCCTGCCCACCATCAGCGTGCGTCCGGGGCGGCCCAATGCGGCGGCGTCGTCGTTTGCCAGCGGCATCATCCGCGAACCTTTGAACGGCTTGGAGGCCGCCTGCCCGGTCAGCGCCGACACGCGCCTGTGGCTGCTGTCGCCGCGCGGCGCGATACAGGCCCTGATCGCCGGCTGCGAGCTCGAGACGGCCGCCGTCGCGGACCGCGCTCCCATCAATTTGCCTGGCGTGTCGGTCACGGCAAGCGAAATGGTGCAAGCGCTGCGAGAGGTCGCGGGCGAGGAGGTCGCCGGCCGTGTCGGCTGGAAGCCTGACGAGCGCGTCGAGCGCATCGTGGGCAGCTGGCCTGGACGCTGGGACACCGCTCGGGCCGAGCGCCTGGGCCTGCGCGGCGACGCTGACTTCGCGGACATCATCCGCGCCTACATGGCCGACGACCTGCCGCGCTGAGCGCCGGCAGCTCTCCATTCCTACCGTAGCCGGGCCGCCAACGATATGAGCAATCCTCAAACCCCATCCCGCCGAGTCGGCGTCATCGGCCTGGGCGCCATGGGCGCGGGCATCGCGCAAAGCCTGCGCCGGGCGGGCCACGACGTGCACGTGTACGACATCCGCAAGGAAGCTTGCGCGGCATTCGCGGTGCAGGGCGGCGTGGCCTGCGCCACCCTGGCCGACATGGCGGCCGCCTGCGACATCGTCATCAGCGTGGTCGTCAACGCCCAGCAGACCGAGGAGGTGCTGTACGGGGAAGGCGGCCTTGCCGCCGCACTGCGCCCGGGGGCGGTGTTCGTGATGTGTTCCACCGTGGATCCCAATTGGTCCATCGCGCTGGAGGCGCGGCTCGAAGCGCAGGGCATCCTGTACCTGGACGCGCCCATCTCGGGCGGCGCCGCGCGCGCGGCTTCGGGCGAGATGACGATGATGACCGCCGGGCGCGCGGCGGCCTATGACGCCTGCGGCGCGGTGCTGGAATCCATGGCCGGCAAGGTCTACCGCCTGGGCGACCGCGCCGGCGCGGGCAGCAAGGTCAAGATCATCAACCAGCTGCTGGCGGGCGTGCACATCGCAGCGGCGGCCGAGGCCATGGCGCTGGGACTGTGCGAAGGCGTGGACGCGGACGCCCTGTATGAAGTGATCACGCATAGCGCGGGCAATAGCTGGATGTTCGAGAACCGCATGGCCCATGTGCTGGCCGGCGACTACACGCCGCTCTCCGCGGTCGACATCTTCGTCAAGGACCTGGGGCTGGTGCTGGACACCGCCCGGCATACCCGCTTTCCCTTGCCGCTGGCCTCCACCGCGCATCAGATGTTCATGCAGGCCTCCAGCGCCGGCCACGGCCGCGAGGACGACAGCGCGGTGATCAAGATATTCCCGGGCATCGCCCTGCCGGAGGCCAAATGAGCATCAAACTGGGCTGCATCGCCGATGACTTCACCGGCGCCACCGATCTGGCCAATAATCTCGTGCGCGCGGGCATGCGCACCGTGCAGACCATAGGCATACCGGGCGAACCCCTGCGCGGCGCGGCGGATGCGGTGGTGGTGGCGCTCAAGACCCGCACGCTGCCCGCGGCCGAGGCGGTGGCGCAGTCCTTGGCGGCGCTGGAGTGGCTGCTGGCGCAGGGCGCGGAACAGATCTACTTCAAGTATTGCTCCACTTTCGACAGCACGCCCGAGGGCAACATCGGGCCGGTCGCCGATGCGCTGATGACGCGGCTGGACACGGATTTCACCATCGCCACGCCGGCCTTTCCGGACAACAAGCGCACGGTGTTCAAAGGCTATCTGTTCGCAGGGGATGTGCTGCTGAACGAATCGGGCATGCAGCACCATCCGCTGACGCCCATGACCGACCCGAATCTGGTGCGCGTTCTGTCCGCGCAGACTTCCCGCCGAGTCGGGTTGATCGACTACAGCGTCGTGGCGCGCGGTAGCGAGGCCATCCGCGCCCGCATTCAAGAGTTGCAGGCGCAGGGTGTGGGGATCGCCATCGTGGACGCCGTGTCCAATGACGACCTGCTGGCCTTGGGCCCCGCGCTTGCCGGCATGCCGCTGGTGACGGCGGGGTCGGGCGTGGCGATCGGACTGCCCGGCAACTGGGGACTGGCGGCGGCGTCCGCGGACGCCCGGCAACCGCGCCAGCGCGGCTTGCAGGCGGTGGTGGCGGGCAGTTGCTCGGCGGCAACCAATGGCCAGGTGGCTGCATTCATTGAAAGCGGCCGGCCGGCGTTGGCGCTGGATCCGCGGCGGCTGGCTGCGGGTCACGACGTCGTGGGCGAGGCGCTGGCTTGGGCCGATGCGCGCATGCACGATGGCCCCGTGCTGATCTACTCCACCGCGCAGCCCGCGCAGGTGAGGCAGGCGCAGAGCGAACTTGGCGCTGCGCGCGCGGGCGCCATGATCGAGGACGCCATCGCGCGCATCGCGGCGGGTCTGGTCGAACGCGGCGTGCGGCAACTGATCGTGGCGGGCGGCGAGACCTCGGGGGCGGTGGTGCAGGCGTTGGGACTGCAGCAGATCGCCATCGGTGAGCAGATCGATCCCGGCGTTCCCTGGTGCTCCGGTCATGCGCCCGCGGCACAAGGCGACATCAGCATCGCGCTGAAATCAGGCAACTTCGGCACGCGGGATTTCTTCATCAAGGCATTCGGCTAGGCGCCGGCCGCAGCGCATGCGCCGCGGCGCTCCCGTCTAGCGGTGCGCCTGGCTCAACCGCTTGGCCGCATTCACCATATGGATGCGCGCGGCCTCGCGCGCGCCGTCCACGTCCCTGCCGCGTATGGCTTCGACGATGGCGATGTGTTCCTGCAGTACGTCGCGCATCAGGCTGGCGTGGCGCGCCTCGTTGGCGCGCGTGACGCGCGTGGCCGCTTCCAGGAACTGGCTGACGAAGGCCAGGGTTGTCAGGAAATAAGGGTTGCCGGTGGCGCGGGCGATGCTGCGATGGAAGGCGACGTCTTCCTGCACGCCGTCGCCGCCGTTTTCCACAGCCTGCGAAATGGCGGCCAGCGCGGCGTCGATCTCCGCCATGTCCTGCTTTTTCCGCACTGCCGCGGCTTGCGCGGCGATCTCGGTTTCCAGCGCGCGGCGCAGATCCACGATATGCAGCACGGCGTCCAGCGAGGACAGATCGGCGGCGTCGATGCGCAGAGCGCGGTTGCCGGCGTGGCCGGTGACGTACACGCCGCTGCCTTGCCGCGCTTCGACGATGCCGTCCTGCCGCAGCCGCGAAACCGCTTCGCGGATGACCGTGCGGCTGACGCCGAACTGCTCCGCCAGCGCGCTTTCCGTGGGCAATTTTTCCCCGGGCGGCACGCGACCTCCGTCGATCTCGGCGAGCAGGCGCTTGGCGACGGTGTCGGTCAGCGTGGGAGGAGTCGGAAGTCGGGGGAACACCATCGCCCTATGATACGCGCGCCCGTGCCGGCCCGGCCATGAGCGGCAGCGGCACATTCACTGCGTCTGCAAGCTTGCGTCATTTTCGAAATGTTATATCATTCGTCAATTATTTGGTACGTTATAACATTTGAAAGAGGGCGATGATGAATGGCAAGAAACTGGGGTGGCAGAGGGAACGCGGCGGCAGGGTTGCCCTGCGGGCGGGCCGCCGGGGCGCGCTGAAACCCCTGGTCTGCGCGCTGATGCTGGCCGCGCCCGCCGCGCAGGCCGACGAAGCCGCGGAAGCCGCGGCGGAACGCTCGGCCGCCAGGACGCTGGCGCCGATCACGGTTTCCGCCAACCCGCTGGGGCTGGACCTGAACAGCACCACCTTGCCGGCCTCGGTGCTGGAAGGCGACGCGCTGATCGAGCAGCGCAACGGCACCCTGGGCGACACGCTGAAGAACCTGCCCGGCGTAAACAGCGACACCTTCGGCGGCGGCGCCAGCCGCCCCGTGATCCGCGGCCAGACTGCGCCGCGGGTAAAGGTGCTGTCCGACGGCTCCGAGGTGATGGACGCGTCCAGCATCTCTCCTGACCATGCGGTGACGGTGGAGCCGCTATTGGCTGAACGCATCGAAGTGCTGCGCGGTCCGGCAACGCTGCTGTATGGGGGCGGCGCGATCGGCGGCGTGGTCAATGTGGTGGACAAGAAGATCCCGACGGCGGTGCCGGAAAAAGGCATGGAAGCCGAGGCCGAGCTGCGCGGCGCCACGGGCACCAAGGAACGTGCGGGTGCGGTGGGTATCACCGCGGGCGAAGGACAGTTCGCGGTGCGCGTGGAAGGCCTGAAGCGCCGCACCAGCGACTATGACGTGCCGGATTGGCCGGGCGGCAAGCTGGAAGGTTCGTACAGCGAGTCGACGCAGGGTACGGTGGGCATGTCCTGGATCACGCCGCGCGGCTACGTCGGCCTGGCGTTCACGCATCTGGAAAGCAAGTACGGCCTGCCCGGACATAACCACGAATACGAAGGCTGCCACCCGCACGGTACTCATCTGCATTGCGGCGGGCATGATCATGACCACGACGAAGACGGCCACGATCACGACCATGAGCACGAACACGGCGGCGTGCCTTACGTGAAGCTGCGCAGCAACCGCCTCGATCTGCGCGCCGAGTACCAGGATCCGTTTGCGGGCTTCGAGAAAATCCGCGTGCGCGGCGGCCTGACCGACTACCAGCACGACGAAATCGAAGGCGGCGAGGTGGGCACTCGCTTCAAGAACAAGGGCTACGACCTGCGCGTGGAAATGCAGCACAAGCCCATCGCAGGCTGGCGCGGCGTGGTGGGCGTGCAGAATGCCTACAGCGATTTCCGCGCCGATGGCGAAGAGGCGTTCCTGCCGCGCAGCAAGACGCGCTCTTATGGCCTGTTCGTGCTGGAGGAGTACCAGTTGAACGACTGGCGCTTCGAACTGGGCGCGCGGCAGGACTGGCAGCGCATCTCGCCCACGGGCGGCGCGCAGCGCAGCAGCCTGTCCGGCACGTCCTTGTCGGCCGCGGCCATCTGGGACTTCGCGCCGCAGTATTCGGTGGCCCTGTCCCTGTCGCGCTCGCAGCGCCTGCCCACCGCGCAAGAACTGTATGCGGACGGCGTGCACCTGGCCACCAACACCTACGAACTGGGCAATCCGAACCTGGGCCGCGAGACCTCGCACAACATCGACCTGACCTTGCGCAAGCATTCGGGCGACACGACGTTCTCGGCCAGCGTGTTCCACAATCGCGTGAAGAACTACATCTATGCCAACACGCTGGACCGCTACGAAGACTTTCGTCTGATCGAGTACACCCAGCGCGACGCAGAGTTCACGGGCGTGGAGGGCGAACTGCGCCACCAGTTCACCCCGGTGTTTTCGGCTGCGGTATTCGGCGACTACGTGCGCGGCAAGCTGACGGGCGGCGATGGCAACCTGCCGCGCATCCCGGCAGCGCGCGCCGGCGTGCGCGCGGACATGAAGTGGCAGCAGTGGTCGGGCGGCGTCGAGTATGCGCGCGTGTTTGCGCAGAAGGACATCGCTGCCTACGAGGAGACCACGCCTGGCTACAACATGGTCAATGCGGTGGTGGCCTACCGCGGCCAATATGGCGCCACGGGCTATGAGGTCTACCTGCGCGGCACGAATCTGCTGAACAAGCTGGCGTACAACCACGCGTCCTTCATTTCGACGGTGGCGCCGCTGCCCGGGCGCAGCGTGCTGCTGGGCGTGCGCATGACGTATTGATTTTTCCAGCCATTGGCGGATGCCTCCAAGGCGGAATGGGCATGGCCCCGTTCCGCCATTTTTTTTGTCCTACGGGTAGACCCCGATGCCCGGCCTGTTGACGGCCTCCGAAGCCGTTCCTAGAATTTGATTTGTGATCACATATCAAAAATAGCAAACAAGGGACGCAGCATGGCCCAGCACGAACTGTTCGATCTCGAAGGCAGGATTGTCTTGATCACCGGCGCGGCAGGCGGTATCGGCGCCGCGCTCAGCCGGGCGTATGCCCAGGCGGGCGCGACGCTGGTGCTGACCGACCTGGCGGGGGAAAAGCTCGACGCGCTGGCGTCCGAGTTGCGCGGATCCGGCGCCAAGACCGGAAGCTACGCGCTGCAGGTGGAGGATCGCGCCGCGTGCGCCGCGGTGGTGGACGAGGCGGTGGCCGCCTTCGGCGGGGTGGACGTGCTGGTGAACTGCGCCGGCGTCAATACCCGCATGCGTCCGGAGCAGTACGCCGAAGACGTCTGGGACCGCATCATCGACATCAATCTGAAGGGCAGCTTCAACATGTGCCAGGCCGTGCACGCATCCATGCAGGCGCGCCGCAAGGGCAAGATCATCAACATCGGCTCCATCCTGGCACTGGCGTCCAACGCCATGACCGCGGCCTATTCGGCCAGCAAGGGAGGGGTGCTGCAGCTGACCCGTTCGCTGGCCTGCGCCTGGGCGGCCGATGGCATCACCGTCAACGTGATCCAGCCCGGCTGGATCGACACGGCGCTGTCGCGCCAGGCGCGGGTAGACATTCCTGGCCACGCGGAACGCGTCGTGGCGACCACGCCCATGGGCCGCTGGGGCGAACCGGAAGACATGGTCGGACCCGCCCTGTTCCTGGCCAGCGCCGCGTCCGACTTCATGACGGGCGCCAGCGTGGTGGTGGACGGCGGCGTGACCGCGCATATCTGAACGCCGCGCGGCGGCCGCAAAGCACAACGAGGGGACGGCATGCAACTCGAAGAAATCCGGCAGAAGACGCCGGTGCACGAACTGGTGGTGGAAGAGAGCGACTGGGCGCAGCTGACACGCGCCGAGGCCCTGCGCCTGACGACGCTGTTCCTGGCCGCGCGCCGCTTCGAGGAAAAAATCCTGCAGCTGGACAAGCTGAACCTGGTGCACGGGCCGGCGCATTCCAGCATCGGCCAGGAAGGCGCCGCGGCCGGTTGTATCGCCGCATTGCCCGTCGACACGCTGATGAATGGCACGCACCGCGCGCATCACCAGTGCATTGCAAAGGCCATCAACGCGCTCTACGACGGCGGCCTGGACCCCTCGGCGGCCGGCCTGACGCTGCGCATGCGCCAGGAAATCCAGGGAATGATGCAAGAGATCCTGGGTTTGAAGGACGGCTGGACCGGCGGCCGTGGCGGTTCCATGCACCTGCGCCGCGCGGAGCTCGGCATCATGGGCACGAATGCCATCGTCGCGGGCGGCATTCCTATCGCTTGCGGCCACGCCTACGCGGAAAAGCAGCGTGGCTCGGGCAAGACCATGGTCACGTTTTTCGGCGACGGCGCGGTGCACCAGGGCGCCACCCACGAAGCCATGAACCTGGCGGCGCTGTACGGCCTGCCCATGATCTTCTTCCTGGAGAACAACAAGTACGCCGTCTCCATGAGCGTGGAGCAATCCACTTTCGAGACGGAATTGCTGACCCGGCCGCAGGGCCACGGCATCGCCGGAGTCAAGGTGGACGGCATGAACCCGTTCGCCACCTGGCTGGCCACGCGCTGGGCGCAAGACCATATCGTCCGCACCGGGCGCCCGGCCTTCGTCCTGGCAGAGGTGTACCGTTACTACCACCAGAGTTCTTCGATTCCGGGCAGCGCTTTCGGCTACCGCACGCGCGAAGAGGAAAACGCGTGGAAGGCACGCGATCCCTGGCTGTTCCTGCAACAGGAACTGAAGGCGCGCGGCATTCTGCGCGAGGAAGAGTTGGCGGCCGTCGACGCCGCGGTGACGGACGCGGTGGAAGCGGCCGCCGCCTCCTGCATCGAAGGCGCAGGCTCGTCGGCCCGCATACGCGCCGGCCTTTGGCCGGCGGCGGCCAGCGTGGACGAACACCTCAATAGCGACATGTCGGAGTTCGATGGCGTGCGCTACGCCGAGGCGGAGGACTATGCCGCCGAAGAGATGGAACCCCTGTCCTACATCGAGGCGATCTCGCGGGCCATGGGCGCGCGCATGGCCGAAGACGAAACAATCCACGTGTTCGGCGAGGACGTGGCCAACATGGGCGGGGGCACCGTGGGCGCCACCCGCGGACTGACGGAGACATACGCCGGCCGGCTGGTGAATACTCCGATCACTGAGAACGGATTCTGCGGCCTGGCCACCGGCGCAGCGCTGTCGGGCCTGAAGCCCGTGGTCGAGCTGATGTATAGCGACTTCTTCCTGGTGGCGGGCGACCAGCTGCTGAACCAGGCTGGCAAGATCCGTCACTTGTTCAATGGCACGGCCGAAGTGCCGTTGGTGCTGCGCGCGCGCATCCCCGGGCCGGAAGGCTATGGCTCGCAGCATTCCATGGACCCGGCAGGCGTGTTCGCGCTGTTTCCCGGGTGGCGCATCGTGGCGCCGTCCAATGCTTTCGATTACGTGGGCCTGATGAACTCGGCGCTGCGCTGCAAAGATCCGGTGCTGGTCATCGAGCCGCAGCAGCTGCACAAGCGCAAGACGCTGGTGCCCAAGGACCTGGACTACTACATCCCCATCGGCCGCGCCAAGCGCGTACGCGAGGGGGACCAGATAACGCTGCTGACGACCCTGACCATGGTGGATGAATGCTGCCGCATGGTGGAAGAGGCGGGCATACGCGCCGACGTCATCGACCTGCGCACCTTGTCGCAGCGGGACATTGATTACGAAACCATCGGCCGGTCCGTCATGAAGACGGGCCGCGTCGCCATCGTCGAACAGACCACGCGCGGCGCCAGCCTGGGTGCGCTGATCGCCGACGAGATCCAGCGGCGCTACTTCGACTACCTGGACCAGCCGGTCAAGCGCGTCACCGGCCGCTGGGCGCCTCCCGTGGTGTCGCAGGCGCTGGAGCGCGCGGCGCTGGCGGGAGAGGACGACATCCGTGCCCTGATTCGTGAAATGCAGGCCGACAGTGCGCTCTCGGTCGGCCAACAGGAGCAAGCTCATGCCGCGCGCGCTTGAGGGCAAGACTGTGTTGATCACCGGCGCGGCCGGCGGCATCGGCCGCGCGACCGCCGAAGTCTGCGGCGAGCAGGGCGCATCGCTGGTGCTGGCCGATCGCGAACCACCGCAGGAACTGGTTGCGCAGTTGCAAGCCAAGGGCGTGCCGGCGCGCGCCATCGCCTTCGACGTGACGGACCGGGCCGCCGCCGAGGCGGCCGTGGCCGACATCGGGCGCCTGGACGCGCTGGTGGCCAATGCGGGCTATTGCCCCTGGGACGACTGGCACGAGGCGGGCTGGGACGAGGTCTTCCACCATGTCATCGACGTCAATCTGCTGGGGCTGATGCACCTGACGCGCGCCGTGCTGGCGAAGATGAGCGCGCAGGGCGCCGGCCGCATGGTGTTGGTGTCTTCCGTCGCCGCGCGCATGGGAGGGCTGGCCGCCAGTCCACACTACGTTGCGGCCAAGGGCGGCACGCAGGCTTTCGTCAAATGGCTGGCCCGCAAGGCGGCTGATTCCGGCGTCACCGTCAATAGCGTCGCGCCAGGCGCGACCGAGACGGGAATGACCCGTGGGCAGGCCTTCGATGCGAATAGAATTCCGCTGCGGCGCATAGCCCGGCCTCGCGAAATCGCCTTGCCCATCGCCTTTCTCTGTTCCGATGGCGCGAGCTACATCTGCGGCGCCACCCTGGACGTGAACGGTGGCGTCTACATGAATTGAGACGACATGGACAACAGCACACTGGAAGGCCTGCTCGAAAAGCAGGAACGCGTTACCGTCGCGGATCAGATCTATCAACGGACCCGTGAACTCCTGATGAGCGGCGCCGTGCCGCCGGGAGAGAAAGTCACCTTGCGCGGGCTGGCCTCGGTGCTTAACACCAGTCCCATGCCGGTACGCGAAGCGGTCAACAAACTTGTCGCCGAAGGGGCGTTGGAAATGTTGCCCAGCCGTGGCCTGCGCGTGCCCAAGCCCGGCCTGACCAAGTTCCGCGAGATCGTGCGCATCCGCTGCTGCATGGAAGGCTTCGCGGCGGCCGAGGCGGCCCAGATCATGACGGATGCGACCGTGGCGCGCATACAGCGCTACGCCGACGAGTTCGACAAACTTGGGCATCAACGCAAGATCGATACCTTGAAGACCATCGAGGCCAACCGCAATCTGCATTTCACGCTGTATGAGGCGGCCGGAATGCCTCTGTTGGTCACGATGATAGAGAACATCTGGCTGCAGATCGCGCCGCTGTTTTCACTCAGCATGGGCAGCAAGGACCGCAAGTCCGAAAGCTGGGAATCCTTCAGCCACCACGCCGCCTTGTTGGACGCCTTGAAGCGCCGCGACGGCGAAGCTGCGCGCGCGGCCATCGTGGCGGACATATCGGACGCAGCCCTGTACATCGAGAAGACAGGCAATCTGGCCAACACATAGAGCGAGTAAGACATGGATATCGAGGTCGTGATGCCCGCCATAGGCGCGGGCACGACGCAGGGCAAGATACTGCAGTGGCTGAAGCAGTCCGGCGACACGGTCAAGGTGGGCGATATCCTGGCCGAGATCGAGACCGACAAGGCCGTCATAGAACTGGAAGCCCTGGACGATGGGGTGCTGGACCGCATCCATGTGCCCGCGGGCGATGCCGAGGTACCGGTAGGCGGCGTCATCGCGACGCTGCTGCGCCGGGGCGGTGCGATGCAGCCGGCCGCCAGTCCGCCACCGGCAATCGCGAACCCGCCAGCAGCGGCTCCCCAGGCCGTCACGCGTCCTGCCCTTGCGGCCGACCTGCCATCCGGGGATCGTTCGGGCCTGGCGGAGCAGCGCCTGTTCGCCAGCCCATCCGCGCGACGCCTGGCGCGCGCGCTGGGCGTGGACCTGCACACGCTTTCCGGCAGCGGCCCGAACGGCCGCATCGTGCGGATCGACATCGAGAATGCCGCCGCGGCATCCGCACAATCCGGGGCTACCCCCGCCGCGCCGGTCTCCAGCGCCGGCTTGCAGCCGCACAGTTCCATGCGCGCCACCATCGCGCGCCGCCTGGTGCAGTCCAAGCAGCAGGTGCCGCACTTTTACCTGACGGTGGATTGCCGCATGGACGCGCTGCTGGCCGCCCGTGCCGCATTGAATGCGCGCAGCGAGTCTGCGCGTGAGCCCATGCGCCATTCCCTTAACGATCTGCTGTCGATGGCGGTGGCACGGGCGGCCGGCCAAGTCCCGGGCATCAATGCGCAATGGACGGACGAAGGCATCGTGCAGCTGGGCCAGGTGGACCTGAGCATCGCCGTGGCGCTGGAGTCCGGACTTATCACGCCCATCGTGCGCAACGCGAACCGGAAATCCCTGCGCGAGCTCTCCACCGAGATCGCGCAGTTGGCGGAACAGGCGCGCCGTGGCCGTTTGCGACCCGAACAATACGAAGGCGGCAGCCTCACGCTGTCGAATCTGGGCATGCATGGCGTGCGCGAGTTTGCCGCCATCATCAACCCTCCCCAAAGCGTCATCCTGGCCGCGGGCGCCGTGGTCAGGCAGCCGGTGGTCGACGGCGACGACATCCGCGTGGGCCACGTCATGAGCCTTACGTTGTCGGCGGATCACCGCGTGGTGGACGGCGCGCTGGGCGCGCGCTTCCTGGGGGCGGTAAAGCAATTGCTGGAGAATCCGATCGAATTGATTCTCTAGCGTCCTGGGCGGGACCTGGACGATTTCCACGGCATCAGCGCGCAGGGTGGACCGCGAACGGCGCACAGACCGATGGCGGAAGCAAGTCGAAGCAGCATTACATCTAGTCAGGAGACAAAGTAATGAGTAAGCAGAAGCAGCTAATCCGCATTGCCTGCGCGGCGGCCTTCGTGGCCCTGGCGCCGGGCGCCTGGGCGCAGGCCGACATCAAGATTGGCTACAACAGCGATATGTCCGCCAGCGGCTCCGCCGACTTCGGCGTGTCGGCCCTCTCCGGGGCGCGGCAGGCCGCCGAGGAGATCAATGCGGCGGGCGGGGTGCTGGGCCGCAAGCTGGTCATCGTGCCGCGCGACGACGTGGGTTCGCCGCCCAAGTCGATCCAGAACACCAACGAACTCGTGGACAACGAGAAGGTCGTGGCAATGCTGGGTGGGGTGAACTCCGGCAATATGCTGGCCTGGCTGCACATCGTGCAGCAGAAGAAGGTGCCGACGATTTCGCCGTCCGCCACGGCCACGGAGATCACCAACCGCTATGGCAAGGAGCCGGCCAACTACGTCTTCCGCGTGTCCATGCGCGACCTGGACCAGATCACGCTCCTGGCGGCCTACGCCGCCAAGGCCACCAAGAACAAGAAGATCGCCATCATCGCCGACACCACCGGGTACGGGCAGCAGGGCGCCAAGGATGCGGCGCATGTGCTGAGCCTGTACGGCATCACGCCCGTGGCCAACGAGAAGTTCGGTCCCAAGGACACGGACATGTCGTCGCAGCTGAACAAGATCAAGGCCGCGGGCGCGGACACGGTCATCGTGTATGCGTTGGCTGACGCCAACGGCCACCTGATGCGCAGCCAGGAAAAGATCAATTACTTCCCGGTCACGCTCGGCTCCTGGGCCAACCTCAGTCCGCCGTTCTTGCGTATCGCGGGGCCGGAGCTGGCCAAGAAGATGATCTTCACCGCCTCCATCACCGAGGATTCCACGCCGCAATCGCGCGCGCTCTACGACGCCATCATCAAGAAGGACGGCAAGCTGCCGACATATGTGTTCGCGGCGCACGCTTATGACTCGGTCAAGATCCTGGCGGCGGCGATGACGCAGGCCAATTCCACCGACGGCGAGAAGGTGCAGCAGGCGCTGGACAAGCTGGGTAAGGTAGACGGCGTGATCAAGACCTACGCGCCGGCCTTCACCAAGGAAAACCACGAAGCGCTGTCGTACCGAGATTTTCGTCTGGTGCGCTGGATCGATGGCAAGGTGGTCACGGTCGACGACGAAGTCAGCCGCAGCATCAAGCCGGACGAACTCAAGCAGTAGGGTGGCAGGCAGGCGCCGGCCTGGGTTCAGGGCTGGCGCTTGCTCAGGTGGTTCACGAAGAGCTTGGCAGCCGTGGGCAGGGCGTCGAAGGAGCGCACGCAGATCTGGATCTGGCGCCGCGCCCAGGGTTCGGTCAGGGGAATGATGCGGATGTCGAACATGGCCGAGTAGCGGCGCGCGATGTCCAGCGGCAGCACGCCTATGCCCAGCCCCGAATTCACCATGAAGCACAGCGCGTCGAAGCCGGTGACCTGCACCTTGAGCTGGATGTTGCGCTTTTCATCGCTGGCGGCGTTGGACAGGATGCGGTTGATGGCGCTGCCGCGGTGCAAGCCGACGAAATCGTGTTCCAGCGCGTCGGCGAAGCGAAAGCCCGGCCTGTCCCGCAGGGGATGGTCGGCGGGCACCACCAGCGCCAGCGTGTCCTCGCGGTAGGGGTGGATTTCCACGTCGTGGTCTGGCGCGGTGCCGGAAAAGATGCCTACGTCGGCTGCGTTTTCGGCGACCGACTTGATGATGGTCGAGGTGATTTTCTCTTCCAGGTCGACCTGCACGTTGGGGTAGTCGTTCAGGAAGAGCTTGATGTCCTGGGGCAGGAACTGGGTGATCGCGGAAATATTGGCGTGCACCCGGATGAAGCCCCGCAGGCCGCGCGAGTAGTCGCGCATGTGGACCGAGATTTCATCCAGTTCGTGCAGGGCGCGCCGCGCCATGGTGGACAGCGCGACGCCGGCCGGCGTGGGACGGATGCCCTTGTTGGTGCGGATGAGCAGCCGGATCTTGAGGATCTCTTCCAGCTCGCTGATCCGCTTGCTGATGGCGGCCGCGGCGATGTGCTCGTGTTCGGCCGCTGCGGCGATGGTGCCTTGCTCGACCACGCTGATGAAGAGCTTGAGGGAGGTGGGATCGAGACGCATGGCGGGACGGGCGGGAAAGCGGACGAGAAGTTCCATTGTAGCCATGGGCAGGCTTGTCATCGCGGATGGTGATGGCGGCATCGCTAATGACTGCTGTTGCGCAGGCGGGCGCCAGGGCTATCCTCCCCAAAAAATTTCGCCCGGCCCCCCAGCGCGGACCGTGCGGAGCATGATGGATGGAGCGCGAGACAAATGAATCTGCAGAATAGCCAGCTGCTGCGGCAGCAGGCCTACATCGGCGGCGCCTGGTGCGACGCCGACAATGGCGCCACCATTACGGTGCGCAATCCCTTTGACGCCAGCGTGCTGGGTACGGTGCCTAATCTGGGCCAGGCCGAGACGGCCCGCGCCATCGCGGCCGCCGATGACGCCCTGCCGGCCTGGCGGGCCAGGACGGGCAAGGAGCGCGGCGCCATCCTGCGGAAATGGCATGCCCTGATCGAGGCGCACGCCGACGACCTGGCGCTGCTGCTGACGCTGGAGCAGGGCAAGCCGCTGGCCGAAGCCCGCGGCGAGCTGAATTACGCCTTGTCCTTCGTCGAATGGTTCGCGGAAGAAGCCAAGCGCGTGTATGGCGACGTGCTGCCCCATACGCGCGGCGACCAGCGCATGCTGGCCATCCGGCAACCCGTGGGCGTGTGCGCGGCGATCATCGCCTGGAACTTTCCCTCGGCCCTGGTCACGCGCAAGGTCAGTCCGGCGCTGGCCGCCGGTTGCACGGTGGTGCTCAAGCCATCCGAGCTGACGCCGTTCACTGCGCTGGCGCTGGCCTGGCTGGGCGAGCAGGCCGGCATCCCGCCCGGCGTGCTCAACGTGGTCATCGGCGACCCCGCGCCCATCGGCACGGAGCTGACGCAGAACCCCACGGTGCGCAAGCTGACCTTCACCGGTTCCACCCAGACGGGCCGGCTGCTGATGCAGCAAAGCGCTTCCAACATCAAGAAGCTGTCGCTGGAACTGGGCGGCAACGCGCCCTTCATCGTGTTCGAGGACGCCGATCTGGACGAGGCCGTGCAAGGCCTGGTGCAGTCCAAGTTCCGCAACGCCGGCCAGACCTGCGTATGCGCCAACCGCGTCTACGTCCATGCCAGCGTCGCAGACGCCTTCAACGACAAGCTGCTGGCGGAAATGCGCCGCATGAAGGTGGGCGGCGGGCTGGAAGAAGGCGTTACGCAAGGACCGCTGATCGACCAGCGCGCGGTGGACAAGGTGGCCCGCCTGGTGGACGACGCCACGGCGCGCGGCGCGCGCCTCCTGGCGGGCGGCAAGCTGCGCGAGCCGGGCACGCTGCTGTATGAGCCGACCCTGCTGGCCGGCATCACGGATGCCATGGAACTGGCGCACGAAGAGATCTTCGGCCCGGTGGTGGGCATCAGTACCTTCGAATCCGAAGCCGCCGTGCTGGCGCGCGCCAACGATAGCGCCTCGGGCCTGGCCGCCTATTTCTACACCGCCAACCTGGAGCGGGTCTGGCGCATGATGGAAGGGCTGGAATACGGCATTGTCGGCGTGAACACCGGCGCCGTGTCCAATGAGGTCGGCCCCTTCGGCGGCATCAAGGAGTCGGGCGTGGGCCGCGAGGGTTCCAAGTACGGCATCGAAGAGTTCCTGGAAATCAAGTACGTCTGCCTTGCCGGCAAGTCGTTCAACGCGATTCCCTGACGCCCGCGGATCCAGACATGAGCCAAGCACAGCCTTCCCTCCGCGACGCGGATCAGTTCGACTATGTGATCGTGGGATCCGGCGCGGCCGGCTCCATCCTGGCCAACCGCCTGAGCGCGGACGGCTCGACGGTCTGCGTGCTGGAGGCCGGCCCGCCGGACCGCAGTCCCTACCTGCACATACCCGCCGGCTTCATCAAGGCGGTCTTCAACAAGAAGTACGCCTGGCAGTTCTCCAGCGAAGGCACGGCGCAGACCAACGGACGGCGCGTGCCGATTCCGCAGGGCCGAACCTTGGGCGGGTCTACTTCCATCAACGGCCTGGTCTACAACCGCGGCCAGGCGGCCGACTTCGACCACTGGGCCGCGCTGGGCAATACCGGCTGGTCCTATGACGAGGTGCTGCCGTACTTCAAGTCCATGGAACGGCGCGTGGGCGGCGACGACCGCTACCGCGGCCGCAAGGGCGAACTGCCGGTCACGGACATAGACTGGATCCACCCGCTGTGCGAGGCCTTCATCGCCGGCGCGGTGGAACAGGGCATCCCGCGCAACCCCGACTACAACGGCGCGGATCAGGCCGGCGTGGGCTACTTCCAGCGCACCATCGACCGCGGCTGGCGCATGAGCACGGCCAAGTGCTTCCTCAAGCCCGCCATGGGCCGCAAGAACCTGGAAGTGCGTACCTACGCGCAGGCAACGCGCATCCTGTTCGATGGCGGCAAGGCTGCTGGCGTGGCCTATTGCCACCCGGCCCACCCTTCGCAGGTCCGCGCGGTGCGCGCGCGCCGCGAAGTGATCGTGTCCTGCGGCGCGATCAACACGCCCAAGCTGCTGCAGCTGTCGGGCCTGGGACCGGCGGACCTGCTGCGCCAGCACAACATCGACGTGGTGTGCGACCTGCCGGGCGTGGGGGAAAACCTGAGCGACCACTATTCGGTGCGGGTCGTGGCGCGCGTGAAGAACAGCCAGACCATGAACCAGCTGGTCAAGGGCCTGAGCCTGGCCGGCCAGATCAGCCGCTGGATGATGAAGCGTCCCAGCATCATGGCGCTGAGCCCGTCGCTGCTGCATTACTTCTGGAAGTCCACGCCTGACCTCGCCTTGCCTGACCTGCAGGGCGTGTTCACGCCCGCCAGCTACAAGGAAGGCTATGTGGGCATGCTGGATGACTTCCCCGGCATGACCGCGGGCGTCTGGCAGCACCGGCCCGAGAGCCGCGGCCAGGTGCGCATCCGTTCGGCGGACCCGCTGCAGGACCCCGTGATCCTGGCCAACTACCTCGAAAACGAGCGCGACCAGATGACGCTGGTACGCGGCATCCGATTGGCGCGTCAGCTGCTGCGTTCGCAGGCGCTTTCGCAGTATTTCGACAGCGAGGTTCTGCCCGGTCCGCTGTGCGAATCCGATTCCGAATTGCTGGACTTCGCGCGCCGCTATGGCGTGTCGTCGTATCACGTCAACGGCACGGCCCGCATGGGCCAGGCCGATGACAAATACGCAGTGGTCGACCCGCAGTTGCGGGTGCACGGCGTGGGCAATCTGCGCGTCATCGATTCCTCGGTGATGCCGGCCATGCCGTCGGCCAACATCTGCGCGGCCACGATGATGATCGGCAACAAGGCCGCCGACCTCATCAAACAATCCTGAATTGCCAATCAGCGGTCACCAGAGTGATCCAGAAGGAGACAAGATGTACTTCAAGCATTTCCCCAAGACCATGAAGTCCCTGCTGCTGGCGGCGGCGCTGGCGGGCGCCAGCGGCGCCGCGCTGGCCGACGACATCAAGATCGGCTTCAACAGCGACATGTCGGCCACCGGCTCGGCGGACTTCGGCATTTCCGCGCTGGCCGGCGCGCGCCAGGCGGCCGATGAGCTGAACGCGGCTGGCGGCGTGCTGGGCAAGAAGGTCGTCATCGTCGAGCGCGATGATGTTGGCGCGCCGCCCAAGGCCATCCAGAACACCAACGAACTGGTCGACAACGTCAAGGTCAACGCCATGCTGGGCGGGGTCAACTCCGGCAACATGCTGGCCTGGCTGCACCTGGTGCAGCAGAAGAAGATTCCGACGATCTCGCCCGTGGCCACCGCCACCGACATCACCGGCCGCTACGCCAAGTCGCCCGCCAACTACGTGTTCCGCGTGTCCATGCGCGACCGCGACCAGATCGCGCTGCTGGCGGCCTACGCCGCCCGCGCCAGCAAGAACGGCAAGGTCGCCATCATCGCCGACACCACCGGCTACGGCCAGCAAGGCGCCAAGGATGCGGTCGAGATCCTGGCGCTGCACAAGATCACGCCCGTGGCCAACGAGAAGTTCGGTCCCAAGGACACGGACATGTCGTCGCAGCTGAACAAGATCAAGAGTTCGGGCGCCGACACGCTGATCGTCTACGCGCTGGCGGATTCCAACGCGCACGTCATGCGCAGCCTGGAGAAGATCAGCTACTTCCCGACCACGCTGGCTTCCTGGGCCAACCTGAGCTCGCCGTTCCTGCGCATCGCGGGTCCCGAGCTGGCCAGCAAGATGATCTTCACGGCTTCGATCACCGAAGACTCCTCGCCCGAGTCCAAGGCGCTGTATGACACGCTGATGAAGCGCGACGGCCGCGTGCCGACCTACGTCATGGCCGCGCAGGCCTATGACTCGGTCAAGCTCATTGCCGCCGCCATGGAGCAGGCCAAGTCGACCGAAGGCGAAGCCGTGCAAGCCGCGCTGCAGAACCTGGCGCAAGCCAAGGGCGTCATCAAGACCTACGAGAAGCCGTTCACAGCGGAAAGCCACGAAGCCCTGTCGGTGAAGGACTTCCGCCTGGTGCGCTGGATCGACGGCAAGGTGGTGTCGGTGGATGACGAATACACCCGCGCCATCAAGCCGGAAGACCTGAAGCTGTAAGAAGGCGCGGCAACGAGAAAGATCTCTCCCCGGTGCGCGGAGGCGCGCCGGGGAGTCGTCAATAGGGGGGCATCCAGCATGCAAATACTACAAGCCATCTTGAGCGGGCTGGCCATGGGCAGCGTCTATGCCCTGGTCGCGTTCGGGTTCAGCATTACGTACACCACGACCAAGACCTTCAACTTCGGACAGGGCGCATTCCTGGCGCTGGCCGGCCTGATCGGCATCAGCGCCATCCTGCTGGTCAGCCAGGGCAAGCTGATCGGTTTTCCGAATCCGGAGGACGTAACCTGGGGCACGTTCCTGTTCGCCCTGCTGGCCGCCATGCTGGTCCTGAGCCTGCTGGGCTACGTGCTCTACATCACCGCCATCCGCCACTTCGTGGGCGAGGCGGGGCTGTCCTGGGTGATGAGCACCATCGGCTTTGGCATCATCATCCAGAACCTGGCGCTGCTGGTCTGGGGCCCGGCGCCCATCGCGGTGGCGTCGCCGCTGGGCGAGGGCATCATCACGGTCCTGGGTACCGGCGTGCGGCCGCAGGAAATCCTGGTGTTCGGCACCACGCTGGCGCTGATGATCGTGTTCGACTGGGCCTTGCACAAGACCAAGATGGGCAAGGCGGTGCGCGCGGTCGCGTTCAGCAAGACCGCCGCCAGCCTGATGGGCATCAATGCCAACGCGGTTGCGATTGCCGTGTTCGCGATCAGTTCGGCGCTGGCCGCGATCGCCGGCGTCATGGTCGCGCCGATTGCCACCGCCTCGGTGTTCGTGGGCACGCTGCTGTCGCTCAAGGCCTTTTCGGCCGCAATCCTGGGCGGGCTGGAGAATCCGCGCGGCTGCATTTTTGGCGGCTTTCTGATCGGGCTGCTGGAATCGCTGATCGGCCTCTGGTATTCGAACCTGCGCGAGATCGCGGTGTTCGCGCTGATCATCGTGGTGCTGTATTTCCGCCCGGCCGGCATCCTCGGTCGCGTGCATGCGGAGAAAGTATGAAGCTCTCCAAAATCCTCGTTCCGCTGGTCATCGCGGCGCTTGCCATCGGCTACGCCTATTCGGGCCTGAATGACTTCTATCTGCTGATCCTGTTCAACATCGGGGTCTATTACATCGCTGCCACCGGCTTCAACATCCTGGTCGGCCAGACCGGCCAGAAGTCGCTGGGCCACGCCGGCCTGTTCGGCGTCGGCGCCTACACGGTGGCGCTCCTGACCGTGAACTACCAGGTCGATCCCTGGCTGGCGCTGGGCTGCGCCGCGGTTGTTTCAGCGGTCTTCGGCGTGGTGATCGCCATTCCGGCGCTGAAGGTCAAGGGGCCGAGCCTGGCGATGGTGACCATCGCCTTTGGCCTTCTGATCGAAAAGATCGTGTCCGAATGGACCGACGTGTTCAAGGGCCAGGAAGGCTTCTACGGCATCACCGGCCTGACCTTCGGCGGCGCCACGCTGGACAGCCGCCAGTGGGTGGTGGTGGTCGTGGTGTTGGGCCTGGCGCTGCACGCCATGACCTCGCTGCTGTTGAACGGCCGTTTCGGCCGCGGCTTCGCCGCGGTGCGCACGTCCGAGATTGCGGCGGAGAGCGTGGGCATCAGCGTTTACCGCTTCAAGATCCTGGCCTTCGCCATCAGCGCCATCACCTGCGGCATCGCGGGCGGCCTGGTGGCGCAGCAGAACCAGTACATCAATTCGGACTTCGTCAATTTCAACCTGTCGGTGTTCTTCCTGGTGCTGGTGCTGTTCGGCGGCCGCACGCCGGGGGGCTCTTTCCTGGGCGCGGTGGTGCTGACGGTGATCGACGCCATGCTGGCGCGCTGGCCGGAAGTGCAGCATTTCGCCTATGGTCTGATCCTGCTGTTCGCGCTGTACGCCATGCCGGAAGGCCTGGCGGGCCTGCTGGCCAAGGTGCTGCCCAAGCGCGGCCAGCGCGAGGCGCTGGCTGCCGAGGCGGGCGCCGCCGACTGGACGCCGGCGCCTCCTGCCGACCGCGGCGGCGCGGCGTCCGGCTTCCTGGAAGTGAAGGACCTGTACAAGGCCTTCGGCGGCGTGGTGCCTACCAACAAGGTGTCGTTCTCGCTGGAGCGCGGTTCCGTCGTGTCGCTGATCGGCCCCAATGGCGCCGGCAAGACCACCACCCTGAACCTGCTGTCGGGCCTGGTGGTGCCGGACGCCGGCAGCATCCGCTTCAAGAACCGTCAGATGGTCGGCTTGTCGCCCAATGAGATCGCTGCGTCCGGCATCGGCCGCACGTTCCAGAACCTGAAGCTGTTCGACGGGCTGAGCGCGCTGGAGAACGTGATGGTGGGCTTCTACCGGGTGCAGAAGTCCAGCTTCTTCTCCAACCTGCTGGGCTTGCCCGGCAGCCTGGCCGAAGAGCGGCGCATCCGCCGCCAGGCCTATGCCATTCTCCGGTTTTTCGAGCTGGATCGCTACGCGGACGATGCCGCCAACAGCCTGCCTTACGGCCTGCAGCGCCGCCTGGAAATCGCCCGCGCGGTGGCGGCCATGCCGGACCTGCTGTTGCTGGACGAGCCTGCCGCAGGCCTGAATCCTGCGGAAACCGACCAGCTTACGGACCTGATCGTGAAGCTCAAGAACATGGGCCTGACCATCCTGCTGATCGAGCACCACATGGATCTGGTCATGGCCATTTCCGACCATATCGTGGTGCTGGACTACGGCGTGAAGATCGCTTCGGGCCTGCCGAACCACATCCAGGAGAATCCGAAAGTCATCGAAGCCTACCTGGGCGCGCCGGCATAGGAGACCGCAATGAGCCGTTTACTGGACATCAAGAACCTGGCGGTCAGCTATGGCGCCGTCAATGCCCTGAAGCAGGTGTCGCTGCATGTGGACACGAACGAGATCGTGACCATCATCGGTGGCAACGGCGCGGGCAAGAGCACCATGATGCGCGCGCTGTCGGGCATCGAAAAATCCACTGGCGACATCGCGTTCGCCGGGCAGGACCTGGGCGGGATCAGCGCGCACAAGCGGGTGGGGCTGGGTATCGCCCACGTGCCGGAAGGGCGCCAGGTGTTCCCCGACCAGACCGTCTACGACAACCTGATGCTGGGTGCGTTCCTGCGCAAGGAATCGCCCGCTGAACTGGCTGCGGAGATCGAGCAGTGCTTTGCGATGTTCCCGCGCCTGAAGGAGCGCCGCGCGCAATACGCGGGCACGCTTTCTGGCGGCGAGCAGCAGATGCTGGCCATCTGCCGCGCCTTGATGAGCAAGCCGCGCATCCTGATGCTGGACGAGCCCTCGCTCGGACTGGCGCCGCTGATCGTGGCCGAGATCTTCAAGATCATCAAGTCGCTGAAAGAGCGCGGCATGACGATCCTGCTGGTCGAACAGATGGCCAACCAGGCGTTGGCGATCTCCGACCGCGCATATGTCCTGGAAGTGGGCTCCATCGTGATGGAGGGCACGGGCCAGGAGTTGTTGGCCAGCGAGCGCGTGCGCGAGGCCTATCTGGGCAAACACAAGAGCTGACGAGGCAATCATGTCATCCAAACCATTGAGCGGGATCCGAGTGCTGGAGTTGGGCCAGCTGATCGCCGGACCGTTCGCCGCCAAGATGCTGGGCGAATTCGGCGCCGAGGTCATCAAGATCGAACCGCCCGGCAAGGGCGATCCGCTGCGCAACTGGCGCCTGATCCACGACGGCACTTCCGTCTGGTGGCAAGTGCAGTCGCGCAACAAGAAGTCGGTCAGCCTGGACCTGCGCAAGCCCGAGGCGCAAGACCTGATCCGGTCCCTGGTCAAGGACATCGACGTGGTGGTCGAGAACTTCAAGCCCGGCACCATGGAAGGTTGGGGCCTGGGCTGGGAAGAACTGCGCGCCATCAACCCGCGGCTGGTGATGCTGCGCGTGTCCGGCTACGGCCAGACGGGTCCGTACCGCGATCTGCCCGGGTTCGGCGCCATCGGCGAGGCCATGGGCGGCCTGCGCCACCTCAGCGGCGAGCCTGACCGCACGCCGGTGCGCGTGGGCGTGTCCATCGGCGATTCGCTGTCGGCGTTGCACGGCGTCATCGGCATCCTGCTGGCGCTGCGCGCGCGCGACCAGAATGGCACGGGTCAGATGATCGATGTGGCGCTGTATGAATCCGTCTTCAACATGATGGAGAGCCTGCTGCCCGAGTATTCGGTGTTCGGCGAGATCCGCCAGCCGGCCGGCAGCAGCCTGCCGGGCATCGCGCCCAGCAACGCCTACCGCTGCCAGGACAACAAGTACGTGCTGATCGCCGGCAATGGCGACAGCATCTTCAAGCGCCTGATGGGCGTGATCGGCCGGCCCGATCTGGCCGATGCGCCGGAACTGGCGAACAACGCCGGGCGCGTGAAGCACGTGGTCATGCTTGACGACGCGATTTCGCAATGGACCGGCCAGCATCCGCTGGACCTGGTGCTGGAGCGCTTGAATGACGGCCAGATTCCCGCGGGCAAGATCTATGACGTGGCCGATATCGCGGCCGACCCGCACTACCAGGCGCGCGGCATGATCCTGGACGGCACGCTGCCTGACGGCACGCCCGTCCAGGTGCCGGGCATCGTGCCCAAGCTGTCGGAAACCCCGGGCGAAGTGCGCAGCCCGGCGCCCGCCCTGGGCCAGGACACCGACCAGGTGCTGGCCGGCCTGGGCATAGGCGAGGCGCAGCGCCAGGACTGGCGCGCGCGCGGCATCATCTGAGGAAGGCAGCCATGAATGTGACCAACCCCGGAACCACTGCCAGCCGCCCGCGGCTGTACATCCAGGAAGTCGCGCCGCGCGACGGCTTCCAGAACGAAAAGCAGTTCATCGAAACCCAGGACAAGATTGCCTTCATCAACCGGCTGTCCGCCAGCGGATTCGCCAAGATCGAGGCCACGTCCTTTACCTCGCCCAAGGCCATTCCCGCCTTGCGCGACGCCGAGATCGTGATGCACGAGATCGAGCGCAATCCGGACGTCGTCTACACCGTGCTGGTGCCCAATGTGCGCGGCGCGCAGCGGGCGCTGGAGTGCAAGGTGGACGAGATCAACCTGGTGATGTCGGTCAGCGAGACCCATAACCGCGCCAACCTGCGCATGACGCGGGAGCAGTCGTTCGAGCAATTGAGCGATGTGGTCAATGCGGTGCGCGGCAGCCGCGTCGCCATCAACGTGTCGCTGTCCACCGTGTTCGGCTGCCCGATGGAAGGCGACATCAATGCTTTCGAGGTGTTCGAACTGGTGGGACGCTTCGCGGCGCTGGGGGTGGACGGGGTGACGCTATGCGACACCACCGGCATGGCCTATCCCACGCAGGTCGGCAAAATCGGGCGCGAGGTCCGCAAGCTGTTCCCGGGACTGACCACCACCATGCACTTCCACAATACGCGCGGCATGGCGCTGGCCAATACGCTGATGGCCATCGAGGCCGGCATCGACCGCTTCGACGCATCGCTGGGCGGATTGGGCGGCTGCCCGTACGCGCCGGGGGCCAGCGGCAACGTCTGCACCGAGGAACTGGTGCACATGCTGGAACTGATGGGCTACGACACCGGCGTGGACCTGGACGCCATACTTGGCGTATCGGCGACCTTGCCCGCGCTGGTGGGGCACGACATCCCCAGCCAGCTGCTCAAGGCGGGACCGCGGCTGACCCTGCACCCGGCGCCCGACTTCGGCGCCTAGCGCTGCGGCGATGGCGGGGCGGGCGGTTGTGCTAATTTCCATGCATGCCGCCCGGTCCGGAGCCTCCGCCATGTTGAAGTTCGCCGCCAATCTTTCGATGATGTACACGGAACACGCGTTCCTGGACCGCTACGCGGCCGCTGCGGCGGACGGGTACGCCGGCGTGGAATGCATGTTTCCCTACGAGGCTCCGGCCGCCTTCGTGCGCGAACGCATGGACGCAGCCGGCGTGACGCAGGTGCTCTTCAACGCGCCGCCCGGCGTGGCCGCCCGCGGCGATCGCGGACTGGCCGCGCAACCGGGACGGCAGGCGGAATTCCAGGCGGGCATCGAACAGGCGCTGTCCTACGCTACGGCGCTGGCCTGCCCGAATCTCCATGTGATGGCGGGCCTGGTCCAACCCGGCGCATCGCGCGAGGCCATGCTGGATTGCTATCGCGAGAACCTGGACTGGGCCGCGCGCCAGGCGCGTTCGGCGGGCGTCACCGTGTTGATCGAACCCATCAATCCCCGCGACATACCCGGCTATTTCCTGAACCGCCAGGACGAGGCGCATGCCGTGGTGCAGGCGGTCAATGCGTCCAACCTGAAAGTGCAGATGGATCTCTACCACTGCCAGATCGTCGAGGGCGACCTCACCATGAAGCTGCGCGAATACCTGCCCACGGGGCGGGTCGGCCATCTGCAGATCGCCGGCGTGCCGCTGCGCCAGGAGCCTGACCGTGGCGAACTGGACTATGGCTGGGTGTTCAATGTGCTGCGCGAACTGGAATACGGCGGCTGGATAGGCTGCGAGTACCGGCCGGCCGCCGGCACGTCGGCCGGCTTGCGCTGGCTGGCCGCCGCGCGCACCTGACGCCGGTCCTGATGCTTGGACTGCGGGTTTTTCCTGTGATGTGCGCCAGCGTCCAGCGTCCGATAATAAATCATTAATATGTTAAATAAATAGGCAGGCGAGGAGAGCGCACATGTTCAAAGGCATACTGCATCGCGCCTTGCTGGCGGCGGCGCTGGCAGGGGCTGCAATCGTCCCGGGCCAGGCTGCGGCGGCCGGGTTTCCCGATCATCCGATCCGCTGGCTGGTGCCGTTCAGCGCGGGCGGGGGTAGCGACATCGCCACCCGCATCGTCGCCAAGCACGTGGGCGACGCGCTGGGCCAGCCGGTGGTGGTGGAAAACCGTCCGGGCGCGGCCACCATCGTCGCCGCCCAGGAAACCGCCCGCGCCGCGCCTGACGGCTACACCCTGCTGACGGCGGGGATGAGCACCCTGGCGCTGAACCCCTGGCTGTATCAGAAGCTGCCCTACGATCCAGGGAAGGACCTGACCCCCGTTTCCACGCTCGTGTCGCTGCCCATCGTGCTGGTGGTGTCGCCCGATACCCAGATGCATACGCTGGCCGACGTGAAGGCATACCTCAAGCGCGACAAACCGGGCAGCTATGCGTCCCTGGGCGTGGGCAGCCCCCATCACCTGGCCATGGAGCTGTTCCTGGATACCGTCCAGGGCCGCGCCACGGCCATTCCCTACAAGGGCACGCCGCCCGCCCTGCAGGACGTGGCGTCCGGCGTGGTGCCGATGATGATGGCCGATCTGGCCGCCGCCCGCCCGCTGATCCAGGCGGGCAAGCTGCGCGCCATCGCGGTGCCGGCCGCGCAGCGCTCCGGGCAATTGCCCCAGGTGCCGACCTTCGCCGAGGCGGGCGGCCCGGCATTCGAGGCTGCTGCCTGGCAGGGCGTGGTGGCGCCCGCGGGCACGCCGGCGCCGGTGGTGGAGAAACTCAGCCGGGCCATCGAGCAGGCCTTGCGTTCGCCAGAGGTGGCCGAGCAATTGAAGCTGCAGGGCATGGAGCCCACGGGCAGCACGCCGCAGGCCTTCGCGGACTATGCGCGCAAGGAATACGAGCGTTGGGGCGCGGTGATCCGGAGCAAGAACATTTCCGCCAACTGACGGCGGACGGTAACAGCCGCCGCAAGGTGTAACCGGCGCGTTCGCGCCCGCGGCGCGGGCGTACGATAAAGACACGTATATCCTGCCCGGCAGCCCGGGCAAGGAGCACATCATGTCTCTGATCGTAGCAGCCCGGTTCGAGGGTTTCGAAGCGGCGAACGCCGCGGCCGAGCGCCTGTCCGCCAGCGGTTTTCCCGACTGGGACATCAATACCTTCTACGTCAATCCGGCCGGCGAGCACGGCCGCTACCCCTTGGGCGGCGACCGCCGTTCCGACCCGGACTCGGGACGCGCCGATATCGGCGCTTTTCTGGGGGCGGGCGGGGTGGGCGCAGGTTTCGCGGTGTTTGGCGGGTTCGTGATGTCCGAGATCAGCGATTCCACGCCACTGATCCTGGCCGCGGCCGGGGTCGGCGCCTATCTGGGATCGCTCTTCGGCGCGCTTTGGGTGACGGGCCACGGCAGCACCCAGCATGGCCACTTCAATCCTGATTCCCATGCCGAGATCCGGCAGGCCGGCGTGATGGTTGCCGTGCGCACGCGGCCGCAGCGCGAAATGCTGGCGTGCCGCATCCTGCGCGATGCCGGCGGCGCGGACGTGGAACACGCCAATGGCCGCTGGCGCAATAACCACTGGGAAGACTTCGATCCGCTGGCGCCGCCCCGCCGCGAGATCGGATTCGGCTGAAGCAGCCTCGGGCGGCGGCGCGCGTCCGCGCTCAGTCCGGCGCGGGCGTGGGGGCGGTGTTTTGCCGGCGGGCGGTGGCCGCGCAGCCTGCGGAAGCGACGATGATCCCGCAGATGGCCAGCCATTGTGTTTGCGACAGCTGCTCGTTCAGTACGATCACGCCGGCCAGCGCGCCCATGGCGGGCTCCATGCTGAGCAGCACGCCGAAGGTCTTTTGCGGCAGGCGCCGCAACGCCACCATTTCCAGCGAATAGGGCAAGGCGCTGGATAGCACGCCCACCGCGATGCCGGCCAGGATCAGGGTCGGATCCAGCAGGGCGGCGCCGGCATGCGCTGCACCTATGGGCAGCGCCACCAGCGTCGCCGCGGTCAGCCCGAGCGACGTGGCCTGTCCGCCATGCACGTTGCCGGCCATCTTGCCGAAGATGATGTAGAGCGCCCAGCACACCGCCGCACCCAGCGCAAAGGCGATGCCGACCGGATCCAGGTCATGCACCGATTGCCCCGTGGGAATCAGCAGCACCAGGCCGGCGATGGCGCAGCCGATCCAGACGAAGTCGATGGCGCGGCGCGACAGCGCCACCGCCAGGGTCAACGGGCCGATGAATTCGATGGCAATGGCCACGCCCAGAGGCAGCGTGCGCAAGGCCATGTAGAACAGCAGGTTCATGCAGGCCAGCGTCACGCCATACAGCGCGATCTTGGCTGCCGCCTGGCGCGTCAGCGGAAAGCGCCACGGGCGCCAGATCGCCACCAGGATCAGCGCGCCGATGGCGATGCGGTAGGCGGTCGTGCCCTGCGCGCCGACCATCGGGAAGAGGGACTTGGCGAACGAGGTGCCGACGCATAGCGAGGCCATCGCGCCGATCAACGACAGGATGGGGAGCAGGGTGGAGGACGACGCGTTGCGTCCGGTATTCAGGGTTGCGGCGGTCATGGCGATGGCGGAAAAGCGGAATGCGTAGGGAACGGCGGGAGGTTCAGGGCGTCAGGTGTGCGGCGGTGGAGTAAAGCACATACAGCGCCAGCCCAAGCATGACGGCGCCAAGCAGGCCTTGCTGCATGCGCAGGAACCAGGGATTGCGCCCCACCCAGCCGCGGATGCGCGAGGCGCCGTAGGCAAAGAAACTGCCGTAGGGCAGGCTCAACACTTTCATCGTCACGCCCAGCACCAGCATCTGCACCCAGACCGGCCCGTTGTCCGGCGTGGTGAACTGCGGCAGGAAGGCGATCATGAACAGCAACACCTTGGGGTTCAGCAGATTGGTCGTGAATCCTTGCCAGAAGGCGTCGCGCGCATCCCCGGGGCGTGCGGCCAGCGATACGTCGGCCGAGCGCGCGCAGCGGACGATGGCCTTGATGCCCAGGTAGCCCAGGTACAGGCCGCCAGCTGCCTTGATGCCCATGAACAGCGACGGAAACGCCTGCAGCACCGAGGCCAGGCCCAGCACCACCGCCGGCACCTGGATAAATCCGGCGGCGACGTTGCCCAGGACACTGTGGAAGGCGGGCCGGAAGCCCTGCGTCATGCCTCGGGACAGGGTCAGCGCCATGTCGGGGCCGGGCGTGAGCTTGAGCGCCGCGTCTGCGGCGAGGAACAGCAGGAAAAGCTGGAGTGACGGCATGATACGAGGGGCGGACGTACCCGCGGCGCGGGCAGAGGGCTCTCAGTGTAAGCAAGCCTGCTGAATAATTCCTGCATCGCGGGACGCGGAAATGAAGTTTCCCGTCAAAATGGGGCCGGATTCCGGCGCGACCGGGCTTAGAATCTGTTGGCGAGCCCTTTCCAGCCCGTTTCCAGCCGTTCCGAGACCCTTATGGAACTAGACGATTTCGACCTCCAGATCCTGCAAAGCCTGCAGGAAGACAACCAGCGCACCAGCCAGGAAGTCGCGCAGCGCGTGAACCTGTCGCCGGTTTCCTGCCTGCGCCGCATGAAGCGGCTGCGCGAATCCAAGGTGGTGCTGGGTGACGTTTCCGTGGTCGATCCCGCCGCCGTGGGCCGCGGCATCATGATGGTCGTGCTGGTGACGCTGGAGAGCGAACGCGCCGACAAGCTCGACCAGTTCAAGCGCGCCATGCAGTCCGCGCCGGAAATCATGCAGTGCCTGTCGGTGACGGGCGAGGTGGACTTCGTCCTGACCATCACCATGCGCGACATGGCCGAATACGAGGCCTTCGCCCAGCGCAATTTCTGGGGCAATCCCAACGTCAAGCGCTTTTCCACGCTGGTGGTGCTGAACCGCGCCAAGTACGGCATGGCGGTGCCGGTGGGCTGATTTCCCCGTATGTTTTCTGCGCCGGAACGCGGCGCGTTTTCGCGACATCCAACCCCATAAGCAGGCAAGATTCCTGGCCATTCCGGCCGCGCCTGCATCCAGGGTTTGGGGGATGAGATGAAAGCGATTCAAGCAAGATGGTTCTATGCGCTGGCCCTGGTGAGCTGCGGGGTATTTGCCCATGGCAACGGGCCGACGGATCCGCAGATCGCGGCGATCGTGGTGGTGGCCAACCAGGTCGACATCGACGCCGGCAAGCTGGCGCAGGATAAGACCGGCAACAAGGATGTCCGCGAGTTCGCCACGCTGATGGTGACCGACCATGCCGCCGTCAACAAGTCGGCCGGCGAACTGGTGCAGAAGCTGAAGGTCACCCCCGAACCGAACCCGACCAGCGACAGCCTGCAGCAGGGCGGCGACAAGAACCTTGCCGCGCTCAAGGGCATGAGCGGCGCCGCCTTCGACAAGGCTTATGTGGACCACGAAGTGGCCTATCACGAGGCGGTGATCCAGGCGCTGGACACGACCCTGATTCCGGGCGCCCACAACGCGGAGTTGAAGGCCTTGCTGGTCAAGGTGCGGCCCGCGTTCATCGCGCACCTGGAGCATGCCAAATCCCTGCAAAAGAGGCTCAACGGTGGCTGAAAGAACGACCCCCGGTGCGCGCGGGTCCGCACGCGCAAGCCTGGCCGCGCTGGCTGCGGCCGTGCTGCTGCTGGGCGGGTCGGCTGCCGCCCAGCAGAACCCGCCCGGCACCCAGCTGGCCGAACACGTGGTGACCATCGAAGGGATGCAGTTCACGCCCGCCGAGCTGACCGTCAAGCGGGGCGACAAGGTGACGTGGATCAACAAGGACCTGGTCCCGCATACCGCCACCGCCGTTTCCAAGGCGTTCGACTCAGGGCTTATCGCCGCCGGCGTGTCCTGGACCTACACTGTCCGGGAGGAGGGCAGCAGCGCCTACTTCTGCCTGTTCCATCCGACGATGCAGGGCACCTTGATTGCGCAATGACGCATGGCGGAGGTCAGACTCATGACTGCACTTGCGGCGCTGGCGTTACGGCGGGCCGAGGATGAAGACCTGGCGCTCGCGCACCGTATCGCGGCAGGCGAGCAGACCGCGTTCGAATTGATGATGCGGCGGCACAACCGGCGGCTCTACCGCCTGGCGCGCGCCACCCTGCGCAACGATGCCGACGCCGAAGATGCCTTGCAGGAAGCCTACCTGGCAGCCTATCGGAACATGGCCGCGTTCCGCGGCGAGTCGACGCTGTACACCTGGCTGACACGGCTCTTGCTCAACGAATGCTACGGCCGGCTGCGCAAGCACAGCCGCCGCGAGGCGCTGTTGCCCATCGCCGACGACATCGAGAAAGAGGTTGATGCGATGACCATCAACGACTTCAACCCGCCTTACCACGCCGCTGCCCGAGCCGAGCTCAGGGGCCTGCTCGAAGCGCGGCTGGACGCCTTGCCGGTCTCGTTCCGGACCGTGTTCGTGCTGCGCTCGGTCGAGGAACTGTCCGTCGAGGAAACGGCGCACTGCCTGGGCATTCCCGAGGCCACCGTCCGCAGCCGCCATTTCCGGGCCAATGCGCTGCTGCGCGAGGCGCTGTCGCGGGATATCGGGGTGGCGGAGAAGAGCTTGTTCGAGTTCGATGGGGATGATTGCGACAGGGTGGTGGCGAGGACGCTGGCGCGGTTGGGCGGGGGTGTGGGTGTTCCAAAAAATCGGTAATTATTGACATATACCTATTTATTGGAACATCATCGCCGGATGACGAGTGCCACTGAAAAACTTCTGGCCTTGGCCCGCGACGAGGGGCTGATCCGCGCCCGGGACTTGGTCCCGCAAGGCATTGCCCGCGTGACGCTTACCCGTGCCGTGCGCCAGGGCCAATTGCAGCGCATAGGCCGTGGACTGTATGGCTTGTCATCCCGCCGGATTTCCGAGCACGCGACACTGGCCGAGACGGCCCGGCGCGTACCCAAGGGAGTCGTTTGTCTGCTGTCGGCACTCCGCTTTCATGGCCTTACGACCCAGGCGCCGAGTGAAGTGTGGCTTGCCATCGGCAACAAAGCGGCGGCCCCGAAGCTTGACTATCCGCCATTGCGTGTTCTGCGGTTTTCCACAATTGCGCTGGCCGCAGGGGTAGAGGAGCATGTGGTTGATGGTGTACTCATCCACGTCACGGGAGTCGCCAAGACCGTGGCAGATTGCTTCAAGTTCCGCAATAAGATTGGCCTGGACGTTGCCCTGGAGGCGTTGCGTGAAGCGTGGCGCGAAAAACGCATGACCAGCGATGAAATGTGGCGCTATGCGAAGCTATGCAGGGTGGCCAACGTAATGCGCCCCTATCTTGAAAGTCTGGAATGACTGTCGCTCGCAATATCGCGGCATCGGTGCGGGCGCGGCTGCTCAACAAGGCGCGCGCGGACAAGCAGAATTTCAACCTGCTGCTCACCCGCTATGCGTTGGAGCGCATTCTGTATCGCCTGAGTGTCTCACCCTACCGCGAGCAGTTCTTGTTGAAGGGTTCGTTGCTGTTTGACCTGTGGTTTGACATGCCGCATCGTCCGACGCACGATGCCGATCTTCTCGGATTCACGCTCGCGGAAGTGCCGCACTTGATGGCCGTGTTTCAAGAGATCAGCGCCATTGCCTGCGAGGACGGCATGACCTTTCCGCCTGAGTCGGTAAGGGCTGCCGAAATTCGCAAAGAAGCCAACTATGCGGGCATACGCGTAAATCTGGCCGGCTCTCTGGACGGCGCACGATGTCCGGTACAGATCGATATAGGCTTTGGAGATGCGGTCGTTCCTGGGCCGGAAGAGGCGCAGTATCCCGTCATCTTCGGCGACATGCCTGCGCCACGCCTGCAGGTTTATCCCCAGTACACAGTTGTCGCAGAAAAGCTGGAGGCTATCGTTTCACTGGGCATGGGCAATACACGCATGAAGGATTACTTCGATCTTTGGGTGATGGCGCGGCGCGTAGAACTCGATGATGGGATGCTCGCACGCGCGGTGCGCGCGACGTTTGCACGCCGCGAAACACCGCTTCCGACAGATTTCCCTTTGGGATTGGCTGACGAATTCGTCCAAGACGAAAGAAAGGTGCAACAGTGGGATGCCTTTCTGCGCAAGAATGGGTTGGCGAAAGTGTCGTTGAACGAAGCCGTGGGGGCGATACGGCCGCTATGGCTGGCAGCTCTGAAAAAGTAACCTTGATATCGCGCGGCTGCGGTTGTCCTGGACCGCTCATTTCGCACCCCGCAACCTCAACGCATTGAATATCACCGAAGCCGAACTCAAACTCATCGCCAGCGCCGCGATCATCGGCGACAGCAGCCAACCCGTGAACGGATACAGGACGCCCGCCGCTATCGGCACGCCGATGCCGTTGTAGACAAAGGCGAACATCAGGTTCTGCCGCATGTTGCGCACGGTGTCGATCGAGATCTGGCGCGAGGCGGCGATGCCGCGCAGGTCGCCCTTGACCAGGGTCACCTGGCCGCTGTTCATGGCTACATCGGTGCCCGTGCCCATGGCCACGCCCACGTCGGCGCGCGCCAGCGCGGGGGCGTCGTTGATGCCGTCGCCCGCCATCGCCACCACGTGGCCGTCCTTCTGCAGTTTTTCCACCAGCGCCAGCTTGTCGGCCGGTTTGACCTCGCCGTGCACCTCGTCGATGCGCAGCGCGGCGCCGACGGCGCGGGCGGTGGTCAGGCCGTCGCCTGTCGCCATCACGATGCGCAGGCCGCTGTCGTGCAGGTTCTGGATGGCTTCATGCGTGCTGGGCTTGATCGGGTCGGTCACCGCCAGGATGCCGGCGAACTGGCCGTCCACGGCCAAATGCATGATGCTGGCGCCTTCGCCGCGCAGGCGCTCGCCGTCCGCGCGCAGCGCGTCCACCCGCACGCCTTCCTGCTCCATCAGGGCGGTGTTGCCCAGCGCCAGGCGCTTGCCTTCCACCGTGCCGCGCACGCCTATGCCGCTGCCGGAATCGAAGTCCCCGGCCTTGGCCAGCGCCAGGCCCTGGGCGCGCGCCGCGCTGACGATGGCGTCGGCCAGCGGGTGTTCGCTGCCCTGGTCCAGGCTGGCCGCCAGGCGCAGCACTTCGTCGGGCGTATATCCGGGGGCGGCGATGGCGGTGTCGAAGGCTGGCTTGCCTTCGGTGAGCGTTCCGGTCTTGTCCACGATCAGCGTGTCCACCTCGCGCATTTTCTCGATCGCGCCAGCGTCGCGGAACAGCACGCCCTGCGCCGCGGCGCGGCCCGTGGCCACCATGACCGACATGGGCGTGGCCAGCCCCAGCGCGCAGGGGCAGGCGATGATCAGCACCGCGACCGCGTTGATCAGGCCGTACACCCAGCTAGGCTCCGGCCCGAAAAAGCCCCACACCAGCAGCGTGGAGATCGCCACCAGCACCACGGCAATGACGAACTTGCCCGCCACCACGTCCGCCATGCGCTGCATGGGCGCCTTGGAGCGCTGGGCGTTGGCGACCATCTGCACGATCTGCGCCAGCATGGTGGCCGCGCCGACCTTCTCCGATCGCATCACCAGGGTGCCGCTGGTGTTGAGGGTGGCGCCGATCAGCTTGTCGTTCTCGCGCTTGCTGACGGGCACGGGCTCGCCGGTAAGCATGGACTCGTCCACGGCGCTGCGGCCTTCGGTGACGATGCCGTCCACCGGGATCTTCTCGCCGGGCCGCACGCGCAGCAGGTCGCCCACATGCACATGGTTCAGCGGCACGTCTTCCTCGCTGCCGTCAGCGTTGATACGCCGCGCCGTCTTGGGCGCCAGGCCGAGCAAGGCCTTGATCGCGGCGGACGTCTGCGAACGCGCCTTCAGCTCCAGGATCTGTCCCAGCATGGTCAGCGAAATGATGACCACGGCGGCTTCGAAGTACACCGCCACGCGGCCCATCGATACAAAGGAATCCGGGAATACGCCCGGCGCCAGCGTGGCGACCACGCTGTAGATGAAAGCCGCCGCCGTGCCCAGGCTGATCAAGGTCCACATGTTCGGGCTGCGATGCACAAGGGATTGCCAGCCGCGCACGAAGAAGGGCCAACCCGTCCAGAACACCACCGGCAGGGATAGCGCCAGCTCCAACCAGCTCTGGGTCGCCATGTCGAACCAGCCCAGACGATGGCCGAACATGGCCATCACGGCGACGATGAGGGTCAGGGGCAACGTCCACCAGAAGCGGCGCTGGAAGTCCTTGAGTTCGCTGTTGTCTTCCTCGTCCAGCGGGATGAGCGGTTCGAGCGTCATGCCGCATTTGGGGCAGTTCCCGGGGTGATCCTGGCGGATCTCCGGGTGCATGGGGCAGGTGTAGATCGTGCCCGCGGGGACATCGGTGGGGGCATCGGCGGGCGCGGCTGGGAGCGCGGTGGCATCGTCGTGGCCCGCGTGGCGCTTGCCGTGACCGTGATGCTGGTGCGCATCATGGCCGCCGTATGCATGCGCAGCCTGATCCTCTGGCTGTCCCTGCGGCACCAGATGCATCTGGCACTTCGGACAGCGTCCCGGATGGTCCTGGCGGATTTCCGGGTGCATGGGACACACGTAGAGCGTGCCGTCTTTCGATGCCGCGTCGCCGTGACGAGAGTGATTCATACCCATCCCTTTCGAGTACTGGTGTGATCCTTCGTGCGCCTATTATGCCCAGGCTGGGGTGTTTGCGGCGCAACCGCTGGCCGCAGTGGTATCGCCGCGGAGCCGGCCGCAGCGATGGCCCATGGCGATCAGCCCTTGGCCGCCGGGGAAGTCGCGGGTTCCGCCGCCGAGGGTGCATCACCCGCCGGGTTCATCATCGATCCCATCATCTGGCGGCAACCTTGCATGTCGGCGCCATTGGCGGGCATGGACTTCATGTGGGCGGCCATCAAGGCCTGGCGCTCTTCGGGCGTCTGGGCGGCGGCCATTTTCTGGTGCATGCCGTTCATGGCCTGCAAGTGCGCCTCCATGTTCTTCATCATGCTGGCGTCCGGCGCCATTTGCGGCTTCGTGGCCGATTCGCCCGCCGCAGGCGACGCGGGATGATGCGCGGCATGATCGCCGTTCCCCGCCTGCGCGTGGGCCGCGCCGAGCAATCCCAGGCTCAACGCGCACGCGCTGAACAAGGTGGTCAGGGTCTTCATGGTCAGCTCCTTTCTGTGGTCTGGAAGTGCATTAACTCCAGTTTGGAGTGCTGACCGGGGCGGGGAGGTTACGCGCGGATTACTTTTTTGTAATGTTGCGGGGCAGGCGGGCGTACATCCGACACGATGTGGCGGTCATTGGTTATCAGGCCATCGCGTAAAAATCGCATCCTGCTCCAGCGCGCGCTTGCGCCAAGCATTGAGCAGGTCGGCCAAAGCTTCGTGGGTCAGCCCGTAAGTTTCACCCAGGCTGGAATTGCGGCCGACGAAATGCTTGTTGAGCCCGGCAGTGCCGCTGCGTTCGACCGCAGCATCGTCGAAGACAATCAGCTTGGGCACCGCGCGGCTGGCTCTGATCACGTTGAACTCGCTGGTGTCTTGCCAGCGTATTGTCCTGCCGTTCCACACCTGTCGCGCTTGAAAGCCGTCGCGCCCCAGGCGCAGGCCGATGTCGTCCTTGGCGGCGCGCACCAGCAGCATGACCGCGCCGAGCAGAAAGAATGCGGCGCCCGGCCAGAGGATCAATTGCTTGAGAGGCGGCAGCGATTCCTGCAGCAGCATCCACAGGATCACGCCACCGAAGCCCGCGGACAGCAGCGAGAACGCCAGCAGCTTGCCTTTCGCGGCCTTGAGTTCCAGGGGGCCTGGGTACCGCGCCAGCAGTGTTGCGGCCGAGCGCGAGTCGCGCTGCAGCAGTTGCGGCCAGATCTGCAGGACGGCAGTCGCGGCGCAGACGCCGAAGAACAGCGTGACGGGAATGCCTGCATCGGCGCCGTCCCGGATCATTTGCGAGCCCAGGTAGACGAACGTCAGGCTGATCGCCAGGCAGACATAGAAGAGCAGATTCGCGAGCCGTCGACTGGGCTGGCGCTGTGCAGTTGGGGTGGCGGGCGGCTGTGTCATGGATGCTGAGTGTAGACGCCTGGTCGGCAGGGGGAGTTCATCAAGGCTGATGCCGGGCCAGCACTTCGTCGCGGGGTCCCGCATCCACCACGCGTCCGGCTTCCATCACCACGATGGTATCGAAACGGCTGAGCAGGCTGGGCCGGTGCACCGAGGCCACGATGCAAGCGGTCGGAAACGCGGCGTACATGCGGTCGAACACCCGGCCTTCGGCTTGCGGGTCGAGCGCGCTGGTGGGCTCGTCCAGCAGCAGCAAGGAGCTGCCCTGCGCAGCCAGCGCCCCGCGCGACAGGGCCAGGCGTTGGCGTTGCCCACCGGACAGGTTGCTGCCCCGTTCATTCATCGGACTGGCGAGACCCTCGGGCATGCGTTGCAGCACTTCGTCGAACACGCCGGTATGCACGGCGGCTTGCAGCGCGGCCGCGTCGGCGGGTTCGCCGAAGGTGAGGTTTTCCTGCACGCTGGCTTCGAAGACTTCGGCTTCCTGCGGAATCAGCGTGGCCAGCGTGCGCAGTTCTGCCCAGTCCACCGGCTTGCCGTCGCGCAGCAGTTCGCCGTGTTGCGGCGGATAGAGTCCGGCAAGGGTGCGCAGCAGCGTGCTCTTGCCGCCGCCGCTGGCGCCGATCAGCGCGACGCGCGAGCCGCGCCGCAGCACCAGGTCGACGCCATGCAGGCCGCCGCGTCCTTCGTCCGAATAGCGCCAGGTGGCGCCGCGCAACTCCAGGGTCTGCCAAGGCGCGTCGGCTTGGACCGCGGGGACGGCGGCATTGGGGTTGCCCGGGGCCTGCCAGATGGGTTCGGCGCTGCTGTAGTCGGTGTGCATGCGCGCGAAGCTCTGGAAGTTGGAGGCGATGGCGCTGACCACGGACGCGGCCTGCTGGGCATATTGGTAGATCATGAAGATGGTGCCTAGCAATAGCGCCTGCCCGGGCTCGCGGTGCCGCAGCACGTACTCCACGACGAGGATCCAGGTGAGGCACATGCCCGCCAGGTCCACCACGCACCATTTCACTTCGTTGATCCACAGGGCACGGCGCAAGGGCTTCATGACCGCCTGCAGGCGGCGGCCCAGGATCTTGCGCGAGGCGGCTTGCAGCCGCAGGCCGATCACGGTGCCGGCGTTGCTGACGAAATCGAGCAGCGCCGCGACGTAGCGGCGTTCCTGGTCGTTTTCGTCGCGGGCCAGCCGCATCAGCGCGAGGTCGAAGCGCAAGGTGACCAGGGCGATGATCAGGTAACCGCTTACGGCGATGATGCCGCTGACGTGGGACAGCAAGGTCAGCGCCACCAGCGGGCCGATGAAGTTCAAGGCGCTGTGCAGGTAGCCGTACATGCTGCGGGCAAAAGCGGCCAGTGCGCGGCTGGATTGCAATACGCGATGCTGCAGGTCGCCGGAATGCCTGCCGTCGCGCCAGGTCAACGGGGCGGCAGCGATGCGGGCATAAAGATCGTCGGCCTGCCGTTCGCGGACATGCACGCCCACATTGCCTTCGAGGACGCGTCCGGGGCCGTGGAATACCCAGGACATCATGTAGCTGCCAACCAGGAACAGGATCCACAAGCCGGCGGTGGGCATGTCGTTCTGCTGCAAGGCATTGATGGCGTGCGAGGCCAGCCAGGGCAGGGTCAGCTTGACCAGTTGCGCGCCCGACAGCAGCGCGATGGCGCCCATCAGCTGCCGCCGCGCGCCGTCGGCATAGTGCCAGAGCGCGCGACACAGCACGATCGCCGCGCGGCCCATGCCGACGGAGGAAGAGGGGGAAGAAGAATCAGGCTTCATCGCGTGGAGGGGAAGTCAGGGGGGGCACGGCATGATTATGCTATCCGACAGGCGCCACCGCGCTCCAAAGCAAAAAGCCCCGCCAAAGGCGGGGCCAAGTGCTTGAATTCATTGGTGGCCTGGGGCGGAATCGAACCACCGACACAAGGATTTTCAATCCTCTGCTCTACCGACTGAGCTACCAGGCCAACGCGAAAGTCCGCCACTATACACAATATCCGCGTCATGTGGGCGGCGGCCCGCCATCGGGCGCCGCGCGGCGGGCTTGCGCGAGGACGGCGCCGGCTTCCGGGGAAATGCTGCGCAGGTGCAGGTCGGTCTGCGGATAGGGGATCTCGATGCCGGCCTGCGTCAGCGCCTCGTACATCCGCGACAGCATGTCGCTGCGGATGGACATCCACTGATCGAAATCCGGCGTCCAGGCGCGGATGCTGAAATCCAGCGTGCTGGCGCCAAATCCCATGAAGAGCGCGATCGGAGCCGGCTGGGTAGAGACCCCCAGGGTGCCGCGCGCCACCGAGCCCAGCAGTTCGATGGCCTGCGCCGGGTCCGTGCCGTAGGCCAGGCCCACGTTGATCTCGATGCGGCGGTTGCGGTCCAGCATGGTCCAGTTGGTCAGTTTTTCCGACAGCAGGGTGCCGTTGGGGACCACCACGTCGGCGCCTTCGAAAGTCCTGATGCGGGTCGCGCGCATCCCGATCTCGCGTACCTGACCGGAGGTTTCGCCGATTTCCACCACATCGCCGGGCTGGATGGGGCGCTCGAACATCAGGATCAGGCCCGACACGAAGTTGTTGACCACGTTCTGCAGGCCGAAGCCGATGCCCACGCCCAGGGCGCCCAGCACCAGGGCCAATTGGCTGGTCCTGACTCCGGCGGCCGACAGCGCCACTGCCAGTCCCAGCAGCAGCACCGAGTAGTAGGTCAGCGAGGCGATGCTGTTGCCCACGCCGCGCGGCAGCGGCATGCGCGCCAGCACTTCGTCGTGCAGCACCAGGCGGATCGCGCGCGCGGCCCAGAACGCGATCAGCACCGAGATCGCGAACACCAGGATGTTGCCCAGGCTGATGGTGATGTCGCCGAGCGCCAGCGTGTACGAAAGCACCTTCGTGGTGAAGGCGTAGGTCGCGCGCAGGATGCGGAAACGGTCCATCGTGTAGATGGCCCACCCCGCGACCGCGCTGGCCATCACCAGGCGGATCAACAATTGCACCAGCGGAGGAGCATGCTCGCGCGCGATGCGAAAGCGCGACACGCCGGGCCGCGCCAGCATCAGTTGCAGCAGGGTGACGATGATGGTGACCCCGGCGTAGAGCATCAGCCCGAAATAGCCGCTGCTGATGACGGCGCTGGTCAGCATCTCGGCCATCGACAGGTTGCCGATCAGGTTGGCGACGCCGGCAATGGCCAGCAGCGCCACCGCGGCCCAGGCGCCGATGCGCACGGCCCGGTGCAGCCGGCCGGGAGCCTGGGCAGCGCTGCCGCGGCGCTTGGCCCGGGCATGCAGCCACAGCGCCGTGGCCAGGGCCAGCAGGGTGATGACGAGGTTGTGCAGCCGGTACAGCGTTTCGCTGGCCAGGAAGAAAATGCCCAGCCGCTCGGCCAGATACAGGCCGGTGATGGCATAGGGCCACAGGTCCAACTGCTCGCGCGCGGTTGGCGGCAGCAGGCGCAGTACCGGGACGACCGCCAGCAGCAGGGCGATCTGCAGCACGATCAGCGGCGCGTCCGACTCCAGCAGCTGCACGCCCATCATGGCCAGCAGCAGCCAGGCTGACAGCGGGCGCCCAAGCACCCGCGCGGCCGTCTCGCTCATTTCGCCGGCCCGGATCGCGTGGCGGCTGTGCCAGGCCAGCCATAGCAACAGGGGTAGCAGCACCACTTGCAGCACGTGCAGGGCGAGCTGGTTGCCGGTATCGGCCGCCGCGTACTGGCGGGCGAAGCGCAATTCCATGTCCAGGCCGCTGCGCAGGTAGGCCTTTGCATCGCTGCGGGCGGTGGGCGTGAAGGTGGCGGCCCACAGCGGCGGTCCGTCCAGTTCGAGCAGGCGGGCATCGATGTAACGGATGGCGTCGGCCACCGAGCGCTGTCCGGCCTGGATGCGCTCTTCGACGGAGTTGGCGCGCTGGCCCAGCGCAATCTGGCGGCCCAGCGGCACCGATAACGCCTGTTCGGCCCGAGCCAATTGCGCGATGACCGAGTCCATCCGCGCGGTCAGGGCCGGCGGCAGATCGGCGGCGCCGGGGGCTCCCTTGAGCGCCTGCCAGGCTTCGCGGCGGCGCGCCAGCTCGGCGGCATCGCTGGCGTAGGCGGCGGTCGCCTGGCGCATGTCCTCCTGCCAGTCGGCGAAACGTCTCGCATCGAACATCCAGTGCCGCTCCAGGCTTTCCAGCCGCATGATCGGCAGGGTGCGCAATTGGGCCGGCAGGAATTGCTGGAGCTTTTCGTCCACGGACCGGGAAATCGATTCCAGGCGCGGCGCCAGCGAGTCGGTGGGGTCGGCCCCCGTGATGCGCTCCATGACGCTTTCGGCATAGCGGTGGTCGGTGTCCGCGCGCAGCGGGATCTCTGCCACCAGGATCGCGTGGGCTTGCGTGGAAGCCGGGGCGGGGGAGGCCGGCGCCGGCGCGGCGCCCTGCGCGTAGGGGGAACCGAGCAGGCTGGCCAGCAGTGCAATCAGACCGAAAAGCGCTTTTGCTCTTGCTGTTGCTTGGGCGCGCATGTCGCGGCTCCGGTGGATGGATGCGGCGGGCTACAAAAAAAATGGCGTCTTACGATATCGCGGAAGCGCGCTTGAGGGAAAGGGCCGTCCGGAAAGCAAAAAGCCCAGCCCATAAGGGCTGGGCTTTTTTTGGCCTCGGATAGAAGGTAGGACACTCGCACAAAAACTGTCTCGTCGGTGATATTCGCTATTCGCGAATAGCGAATATCACCCTGAGATGGAACTAAAACCCCAAGACCTGCTGGTATTGCTAAAGGTGGCCGCCCATCCGCCGCAGCGCTGGACTTATGCCGCGCTGGGCGCAGCGCTGTCCATGAGCGCTTCGGAAACCCATGCGAGCGTGAAGCGTTCCGTGGCTTCGGGCTTGGCGGTGGCGCCGGCACGCGGCCAATGGTCACCGGTACGTGCCAACCTTCTAGAGTTTGTCGTGTACGGCGTGCGCTACGTCTGGCCGGCCACACTGGGCCCGGTCAAGAGTGGCGTCCCGATAGCTGTCGGCAGCGACCCCCTGGCCAGCCAATTGACGGCAGCTCCAGGAGAGGCGCCCGTCTGGGCATACCCCACGGGCTCATCAAAAGGGCCCACGCTTTCGCCGCTCTACCGCACAACACCGCAGGCTGCTCTATCGGACCCGGCGCTGCACCGCCTGCTCGCGTTGTTGGATGCCTTGCGCACCGGGCGCGCCCGCGAGCGTGAGCTTGTCACCAAACTTGGAGCTTTCGCCAGCCGAGGGGGCGGCGACTTCATGAACAGCCATGACCTGGAAGATGTGTTGAACATCATCGATGGACGTGGGGAACTGGGCGCAGAACTGGCCGTCGCGACAGACCAAAGCAAAAAGCCCCGCTTTCGCGGGGCTAAGTGCTTGAATCTTTTGGTGGCCTGGGGCGGAATCGAACCACCGACACAAGGATTTTCAATCCTCTGCTCTACCGACTGAGCTACCAGGCCAACGAAGTCCGCAACTATACACAATTTTTGAGGCTTGCGCCAGTCGGAGGCGAAAATCCTGAGATATGTCGTTTCCCGGCCGGGCCGCCGCATGAATCATGGGCTGACTGTTGGTCAGACGGCACGAAAGGTGCGACCCAGGGTCGCGCCCCGGGGGTGAAATGGCCTGGGGATAACCCGCAGGGGTATAATGATTAGCGGTCTGACGCTGCATCCAGGTTTGAATATCCCGGTGCGGCGCCTCGTTCTTAGTGGCAGTACTTAACGCTTACGCGCGGATGGCCCGGCCATCCTTCCCACATGTCGGTAGCTGTCCTTGCCTTCGGTCTGAATCACACGTCCGCGCCGGTTTCGGTCCGCGAGCGTGTTTCCATGCCCGTCGATCTGGTGAAGCCCGCGCTGGAAGGCCTGCGCTCGGCATTCGGCGGCTCGGTCCGCGAAGCCGCCATCCTGTCCACCTGTAACCGCACCGAAATCTATTGCGCCGCCGACGGCCACGTGGCCGATCAACTGCCCGCCTGGCTGGCTGACTACAACCGCCTGGACGCCGGCACGCTGCGCCCGCATCTATACCGCCATCATCAGGACGACGCCGTGCGCCACGCTTTCCGCGTGGCCAGCGGCCTGGATTCCATGGTGCTGGGCGAAACCCAGATCGTGGGCCAGATGAAGGACGCCGTGCGCGCGGCCGGCGAAGCCGGCTCGCTGGGCACCTTGCTGCACCAGATGTTCCAGCGCACCTTCTCGGTGGCCAAGGAAGTCCGGTCGCAGACCGCCATCGGCGCGCAGTCGGTGTCCATGGCCGCCGCCGCGGTCCGCCTGGCCGAACGCGTGTTCGGCAATCTGGACCAGGCCCGCACGCTGTTCATCGGCGCGGGCGAAATGATCGAATTGTGCGCCACGCACTTCGCCGCGCAGCGTCCGCGCAGCATGGTGGTGGCCAACCGCACGGCCGAACGCGCCGAGGTCCTGGCCAACCGCTTTGCCGCCAGCACCATGAAGCTGTCGGACCTGACCGACCGTCTGTCCGAGTTCGACGTCATCGTTTCCTGTACGGCAAGCTCCCTGCCCATCCTCGGTTTGGGGATGGTGGAACGGGCCACGCGCCTGCGCCGCCACCGCCCCATGGTCATGATCGACCTGGCCGTGCCGCGCGACATCGAACCCGAGGTCGGCCGCCTGGACGACGTCTATCTGTATTCGGTGGACGACCTGGGCCGGCTGGTGCAGACCGGCACGGACGCGCGCCGCGCGGCCGTGGTGCAGGCCGAAGCCATCATCGAAACCCGCGTCCAGGGCTTCATGCACTGGATGCAGTCCCGCGAAGTGGTGCCCGTCATCCGCGACCTGCACCAGGCCGCCGAGGACGTGCGCAGCGCCGAGCTGGAACGGGCCCGCCGCCTGCTGGCGCGGGGCGAATCGCCGGAAGCCGTGCTGGAACAACTGGCCCACGGCCTGACTCAAAAGTACCTGCACGGCCCGCTGGCGGCCCTGAACCGCAGCGAAGGCGACGACCGCAAGCAACTGCTTGCCTGGATGCCGCGCCTGTTCCCCGGCCGCGACTCCCGCCGTTAGCGACTCTGCCCCACGTCCCGCCTCCTGGCGGGCGTTCGTCTTTTGGGCGCCCGCTATCCGCTTTCCCGCTTTTCTTTTTGGTCATTCCCCATGAAATCTTCCATGCGCAGCCGGCTGGAGCACCTGTGTCACCGCCTGATCGAGGTCGACGCGCTGCTCGCCGAACCGGAAACCGCGTCCGACATGGACCGTTTCCGCAAGCTCTCGCGTGAACGCGCTGAACTGGAACCCGTGGTCGAGGCGTTCACGGCCTTCGCCCGCACCGAGGATGATCTGGCCGCGGCGCAAGAAATGCTGTCCGACCCGGACCTGAAATCCATGGCCGAGGACGAGATCAAGTCCGGCCGCGTCAAGCTCGAGGAACTGGAAGGCGCATTGCAGTTGCTGCTGCTGCCGCGCGACCCCAACGACGGGCGCAGCGTGTTCCTGGAAATCCGCGCCGGCACGGGCGGCGATGAAAGCGCGCTGTTCTCGGGCGACTTGCTGCGCATGTATACGCGCTACGCGGAACAGCGCGGCTGGCGCGTGGAACTGATGTCCGAAAGCGCATCCGAGCTGGGCGGCTACAAGGAAGTGATCGCGCGCATCGACGGCGATGGCGCCTATGGCCGCCTGAAATTCGAGTCCGGCGCGCACCGCGTGCAGCGCGTGCCCGCCACCGAGGCGCAGGGCCGCATCCACACCTCCGCCTGCACGGTGGCCATCATGGCTGAAGCGGACGAGATGTCGGAAATCGTCATAAACCCCAGCGACCTGCGCATCGACACCTTCCGCGCCAGCGGCGCGGGCGGCCAGCACATCAACAAGACCGATTCGGCGGTGCGCATCACCCACTTGCCGACGGGGCTGGTGGTGGAATGCCAGGATGACCGGTCCCAGCACCGCAACAAGGACAAGGCCATGCAGGTGTTGGCCGCGCGCCTGAAGGACAAGGAAACCCGCGAACGGCAGAGCAAGGAAGCCGCCGAGCGCAAGAGCCTGATCGGTTCGGGCGATCGCTCCGAGCGCATCCGCACCTACAACTTCCCGCAGGGCCGCGTGACCGACCACCGCATCAACCTGACGCTGTACAAGCTGCAGCAGATCATGGAAGGCGATCTGGAAGAGCTGACCGGCGCCTTGATCTCCGAACACCAGGCCGAGCAGCTGGCGGCCCTGGGCGACGACATCTGAGCCCGGCCATGACGCCGCCCCAGCTGAAAAGCCTGCTGCTCGACACGCGCCTGCCCCGCCTGGAGGTGCGCATGCTGCTGGAGCACGTGCTGGCCAAGCCGCGCGCCTGGCTGCTGGCGCACGATACCGACCCCTTGCTGCCTGAAACGGCCGCGGCCTACGAGGCCCTGGCCCAGCGGCGCCTGGCCGGGGAACCCATGGCCTATCTGCTGGGCCACCGCGAATTCATGGGTCACCGCTTCCGCGTGACCCCGGACGTGCTGATTCCGCGCCCGGACACCGAGGTGCTGGTGGAGACCGCGCTGGAATGCCTGGCCGGGCTGGCCGCGCCCGCGGTGCTGGACCTGGGCACCGGCAGCGGCGCGATCGCCATTTCGATTGCGCTGGCGCGCCGTGACGCCCGGGTGATGGCATCCGACGTCAGCGCCGCCGCGCTGGCGGTCGCCGCCGGCAACGCCTGGGACCTGGTCGCATCCGTGCGCCTGGTCGAAGGCAGCTGGTACGAGGCCGTGCCCGCCGGCGAGGGCTTCGACCTGATCGTGTCCAATCCGCCCTATGTGGCCTGCGACGACCCGCACCTGGACCAGGGCGACGTGCGTTTCGAGCCGCTCGGGGCGCTGACCGACGGCGCGGGCGGTCTGGAAGACCTGGCCCGCATCGTCCAGGGCGCCGGCCGTCACCTGAAACGGGGGGGATCCCTGTGGATGGAGCATGGCTGGGACCAGGCACAAGCCGTGCGGGACCTGCTGGCCGCGGCCGGATTCCAGGACGTGCACAGCCGCCAGGACCTGGCCGGCATCGAGCGTATTTCCGGCGGCCGGCTGCCCGCCTGACCGCATTCCCGGCGGGACGCCCGGGGTATCCGGGCGAATTTTCCCGCTGTACCTATAATTGGCGTATTCCGTTATGCCTGTCCAAGAGACCACCATGAGCGACGTTCAAGAATTCATCCGCGAAACCGTGACCCAGCACCCCGTCGTGCTGTTCATGAAGGGCACCGCCCAGTTCCCGCAATGCGGCTTTTCCGGCAAGGCCATTCAGATCCTGAAGGGCTGTGGCGTGAAGAAGCTGGTCACCGTCAATGTGCTGGAGGACGACGAAGTCCGCCAGGGCATCAAGGAATTCTCCAACTGGCCCACGATTCCGCAGCTGTACGTGGCCGGCGAGTTCATCGGCGGCTCGGACATCATGAACGAGATGAACGAATCCGGCGAACTGAAGACGTTGCTGGACCAGTCCGGCGCAACGGCCTGATCAGCCCATGCGGCGACTGGTCATCGGCATCACGGGCGCCACGGGCTCCCTGTACGCCGTGCGCATGCTGCAGGCATTGCGCGGCGCGGACGATGTCGAAACGCATCTGGTGGTGTCGGCCTCCGGCGTGCTGAACATCAAGCACGAGCTGGACGTCAGCCGCCATGATGTCTATGCCCTGGCCGACCACGTGCACAGCGTGCGCGACGTGGGCGCTACGCTAGCCAGCGGCGCGTTCCAGACGGCCGGCATGGTCATCGTGCCGTGCTCCATGCGCACGCTGGCGGCCGTGGCCCACGGCCTGTCGGATAACCTGATTACCCGCGCCGCCGACGTGACCCTCAAGGAGCGCCGGCGCCTGGTGATGATGGTGCGCGAGACGCCCTTCAACCTGGCGCACCTGCGCAACATGACTGCCGTCACCGAAATGGGCGGCATCGTGTTTCCGCCGCTGCCCGCGTTTTACCACCGGCCCGCCTCCATCGAAGAGATGGTGGACCATACCGTGGCGCGGGTGCTGGAGCTGTTCGACATCATCGTGCCCGGACCGCATTGGGAAGGCATGAAGTAGCGATCGCCGCATCAAAAAAAAGAGCTCCAGGTCTGGAGCTCTTTTCATTTGCGCGATGGCGCCGGGTTGCTGGCGATTACACCGTTGCGATCGGCGTGACCGGCGATCCGATTGCATGCGGCAGGCGCAGGGGCGGGGCGGTCAGCATGAAGTGGTGCCGGCCGTTGGCGTGCAGCCAGTCCGCCAGGTCCTTCAGGTACCAGAGTTCCGCCAGCGGCAGTCCCAGCTTGAACAGGCAATGGTGGTGCAGCGGCAGCATGGCGCGCGGGCCGGTCTTCTCGCGCGCGGGATAGGCTTCCACGGCGTAGTTGTCGGCGCAGATGGCGGCGATGCCGCTGTCCGTGATCCATTGCAGCAGCGCCTGGTCGGTGCCGTCCAGCGCGGCGCCGTAGGTGTGCAGCGTCTCGGCGTCGGGCGTGCCGTTCATGGCGACCACCGCTTCGGCGTAGCCGGTGCGCAGCACCAGCATGTCGCCGGTTTCGACGCTGATGCCGTCCGTCTTCAGTACATGCATCAGTCCCGCATGGCCGATCAGTGTGCGGCCGGGGCCGTAGTGGCGCAACAGGTCCACCAGCACGCCGCGGCCCTGCATGCCCTTCTGCGCCAGGTTTTCCACGCCCAGCTTCAGCGCCGCCGACGGGCCGCCGCTGTTGCAGCCGCAGCCGGTATGGTCGCCGTCGGCCGGGCCGACGACGTCCACGCCGGCCTGGTAGCCGTTGTAGTAGCGCAGTTCGGGCTTGCCGTCGCCGTCGGCGTCGAACAAGGCGCCCACGTGGGCCAGCGCGTCCCATTGCGTCGAATACTGCATCGACAGCAGCACCTGGTCATCGCTGAGCACGTCCACCGCGTCCGGGTTGACGTTGCGCAGCGGGAAGTTCAGGTAGGGCGTGTCCGCCAGGCGCGTGGGGCTCAGTTGCGGCGGATGACGGCGCGGGTTGAGCACGTTGCCGCCGGGCAGGTCCAGCGGCAGCGACAGGCAGAAGGTCTTGCCGGCGCGGATTTCACGCGCGCCTTTCAGGACTTGTTCTTCGGTAATGAGGTTCAGGCGGCCGAGTTGGTCGTCGTGCCCGAAGTCGCCCCAGTTGGAGCCTTCGGGCCGGTTTTTCCAGCGCTGCATGCCGCTTACCCCTTCAGGAAGTCGACGACCGTGCGGGTGAAGACTTCGGGTTGCTCCCAGTTCGAGATATGGGAGGTGTTCATTTCGAAGTAGCGCGCGCCGGGGATGGCCTCAGCCAGTTCACGGCCCTGGGCCGGGGTGGCGGCCAGGTCGTGCGTGCTGCTGATGACCAGCGTGGGCGCCTTGATCGAGGCCACTTGTTCGCGGAAGTCGGCGTCGCGCAGCGCGGCGCAGTTGCCCGAGTAGCCAGCGTCCGGCGTGCGTCGCAGCATGTCGATCAGCACCTGGGTCAGGCCAGGCTCGGCCGCGCGGTAGCTGTCGGTGAGCCAGCGTTCGACCAGCGTGGGCGCCATCTTTTCCAGGGTCTGTTCGGCGACCGCGGCGATGCGGGCGCTCCAGCCTTCGGCCGAGCCGATGCGCGCGGCGGTGTTGCAGAGGATCAGCTTGTCCAGCAGTTCGGGACGCGCCAGCGCCAGCCACAGGCCGGTGGGGCCGCCCATCGACAGGCCGCAGAAGTGCGCGCGCTTGATGTTCAGGTGCGCCAGCAGTTCGGCGACGTCGTTGCCCAGCTGCTCGAAGCTGTATTCGCCCTCGGGGATCGACGACTTGCCGTGGCCGCGGGTGTCGTAGCGCAGCACGCGGAAGTGCTTGCTCAGTTCGGGAATCTGGCGGGCCCACATGTCGGAGCAGGTGCCCAGCGAGTTGGAGAGCACGAGCACCGGCGCGTCGGCGGGGCCATCGATGACGTAGTACAGCCGTGCCTGGCTGAGATCGGCGTAAGACATGCGGGTTTATTCCTTGCGTTTACAGGTGGCAGACGCCGTCGACATAGGCCTTGCGCCAGCGCGTGATGGTCACGCGCTCGAACAGATTGGCCTGGGAGAACGGGTCGGCGTCGATGAACTGCTGCGCGGCTTCGCGCGTTTCCAGGGCCACGATGTAGAGGCCGCCGCCGGCGTCCTTGCCGTCGTCCTGCAGCTTGGCGCCGCAGGCCAGCAGCAGCTGCTTGTTCGCGTCCAGGTATTCCAGGTGCGCGGCGCGATGCTGCTGGCGCACTTCCTGGTGGCCGGGCTTGTCGAAGGTTTCGATGATGTAGGGCATCAGCCGCTCCTGGTCAGATTGCCGAGGGGTGGCGCGCCAGCGCCGTGACGTTGATGTCCATGTACGGGAACAGCGGCAGCGAGGACAGCAGCGTGTGCAGCTCGTCGTTGCTTTCGACGTCGAAGATGCTGACGTTGGCGTAGCGGCCGGCCACGCGCCACAGGTTCTTCCACTTGCCGTCGCGCTGCAGCTGCTGCGCCAGGGCCTTTTCGTCGGCCTTCAGCTTGTCGGCGCGGTCGGCGGGCATGTCGACGGGAAGATTGACTTGCATTTGAACCATGAACAACATGATGACTCTCTCCTGTAAAGCCGCTCCGGCGATGCCGGAGCGCGCACAAAATTCAGCGGGAAAACTTCAGCGGCAGGCCGGTAAGGCGCAGCAGCTCATCGGCGGTGGTGTCGCCGAACATGTCGATGACGGTCACGCCGTCGGCGCGGATGTCGAACACCGCCACGTCGGTGTACACGCGCGACACGCAGCGCACGCCGGTCAGCGGATAGGTGCAGGCCTCGACCAGCTTGCTCTGGCCTTCGCGGGTCTGCAGTTCCATCATCACGAAGACGTCCTTGGCGCCGATCGCCAGGTCCATCGCGCCGCCCACGGCGGGAATCGCGTCGGGCGCGCCGGTATGCCAGTTGGCCAGGTCGCCGTGCTGCGAAACCTGGAAGGCGCCCAGCACGCAGATGTCCAGGTGGCCGCCGCGCATCATCGCGAACGAGTCGGCGTGATGGAAGAACGAGCAGCCGGGCAGTTCCGTCACGGGCTGCTTGCCGGCGTTGATCAGGTCGTAGTCTTCCTCGCCCTTGGCGGGGGCGGGGCCCATGCCCAGCATGCCGTTTTCGGTGTGCAGGATGACTTCGCGGTCCGCCGGCAGATGGTTGGCGACGAGCGTGGGCAGGCCGATGCCCAGGTTCACGTAGGCGCCTTCAGGAATGTCCTGCGCCACGCGGGCGGCGATCTGGTCGCGGGTCAGTTTGGTGCTCATTGCTGCTCCTTGGCGGCCGGGGTGGCTGCGATCTGCACGACGCGTTTCACGAAGATGCCGGGGGTGACGACGGTTTCCGGGTCCAGCTCGCCCAGTTCGACCACTTCACGCACCTGCGCCACGGCCACGCGCGCCGCGCTGGCCATGATGGGGCCGAAGTTGCGGGCGGTCTTGCGGTAGACCAGGTTGCCCCAGCGGTCGCCGCGTTCGGCTTTGATGAGCGCGTAGTCGGCGTGCAGCGGATACTCCAGCACGTACTGGCGGCCGTTGATCTCGCGGATTTCCTTGCCATCGGCCAGCGGGGTGCCGTAGCCGGTGGGCGTGAAGAACGCGCCGATGCCGGCGCCGGCGGCGCGGATGCGCTCGGCCAGGTTGCCCTGCGGCACCAGTTCCAGCTCGATCTTGCCGCTGCGGTACAGGCCGTCGAAGATCTGCGAATCCACCTGGCGCGGGAACGAGCAGATGATCTTGCGCACGCGGTTGGCGCCCAGCAGGGCGGCCAGGCCGGTGGTGCCGTTGCCGGCGTTGTTGTTGATGATGACCAGGTCCTTCGCGCCCTGCTCCAGCAGGGCGTCGATCAGTTCCATGGGCTGGCCGGCGGTGCCGAAGCCGCCGATCATGACGGTGGCGCCGTCGGGTACGTCCGCCAGGGCGGCCGCCGCGCTTGCAACAAGCTTAGAAATCATGATGTTTGCTCATAGGTGGCGTGTCATAATTTGTTCTTAATTAGAACTTTCGTTCTTCTGAAGAACATCGTTTCATGGGGATGAGCCGGGCGTCAAGGCGAGCCGGCGCGGCGTCATCCCCATTTACTCTTTTCGCGGTAGACGGATGGCCGAGCAAGATACCCAGCAACCCAGCGACAGCTACGTGCAGTCCTTCGCGCGCGGCTTGTCCGTGATCCGGGCCTTCGGCCCCGACCGTTCCGAGATGACTTTGTCCGAGGTCGCGGCCGTGACCGGGCTGACTCGCGCCGGCGCGCGCCGCATCCTGCTGACGCTGGAGCACCTGGGCTACGTCACCGTCGACGACCGCAAGTTCTCGCTGACCCCGCGCATCCTGGAGCTGGGCTACGCCTACCTGTCCGGCACGCCGCTGTGGAACCTGGCGTTGCCGTACATGGAAGAAGTGGCCGAGCAGACGCGGGAGTCGTGTTCCGTTTCGGTGCTGGAAGGCGCGGACATCGTCTACATCCTGCGCCTGTCCACGCACAAGGTCATGACCATCAACCTGGCCGTGGGCAGCCGCCTGCCGGCCTGGGCGACCTCGATGGGCCGCGTGTTGCTGGCGGGGCTGACGGAGCCGGAGCTGGACCGGGTGCTGGCGCTGAGCCAGATCCAGTCCTACACCCCGCACACCGTCACGGACATCGCGGAGTTGAAGCGCGTGCTGGCCGGCGTGCGCGCCGACGGCTACGCCTGCGTCGCGCAGGAGCTGGAGCCGGGGCTGCAGTCGGTGGCCGTGCCCATCATGGACCGCAGCGGCCGCGTGATCGCCGCGATGAACGTCAGCGGCCATGCCAACCGCTTTACGCGCGAGGAAATGCTGGCGGCGTTTCTGCCGCCATTGCGCCGCGCGGCCGACCAGATCAACCACGCCCTGCTTCGCCGTTAGGCGGGGCAGGGGAGAGACGAGGGCGGCTGGCGTGCGCACGGCGGATCTCAGATGGGCGCGACGCCCAGCGTCGTGCCGCCGCAGACGTACAGCATCTGGCCGGTGACGAAGCCGTTGTCCGGCGACAGGAAGAACATCGCGGCGCGCGCCACGTCTTCGGGCGTGCCCAGGCGCTTGACCACGATGCTGTTGATGATGCGTTCGGTCTGCGGCGCGCCTGCCGGATTGCTCTTGGTGAACAGATCGGTGGCGATGGGGCCGGGACCGATGGCGTTGACGGTGATGCCGTCGCCGCCCAGTTCCATGGCCAGCGTGCGGGTCAGGCCCACCAGGCCGGCCTTGGTGGCCGAATAGACCACGCGGTCCGGCTTGCCCAGCGCGGCGCGCGACGACATGTTCACGATGCGGCCGAAGCCGGCTTCGCGCATGGCGGGCAGCGCGGCCTGCACCAGGATCAGCGCGGTGCGCAGGTGCAGGTTGACCACGTAGTCCAGGTCCGCGAGCGTGGCCGTGTCGGCCGTGCCCGGGCGGGTCGCGCCGGCGTTGTTGACCAGGCCCACGATGTTGTAGGCCGCGGTCACTTCGCGGGCCACTTCCTTGGTGCGCGCTTCGTCGGTCAGGTCGGCCTGATAAGACACCAGCCCCGCGGGCGGATTCTCGGGCAGCTTGTAGTCGATGTTGACGACCTTGTGTCCCGCATCCAGCAGCATGCGGATGATCGCAGCCCCGATCCCGGCGCTGCCGCCGGTCACGAGATACGCAGTAGGTTTGCTCATATCGGTTCCGTTCCTAGAGTAAGCGCGCCGGTCAGTGGGTCAGATAACCCCAAAGGAGGACGGCGGTGATGTGGATCACGCCGACCCACAGCATCATGATGACGGTATAGCCCATCACGTCGCGCAGCTTGAGCTTGGACAGCGCCAGCGCGGGCAGGATCCAGAAGGGCTGCACCAGGTCGTTCCAGGCGTTGCCCAGCATGACGGCCATGGTGGTCTGGTTCAGCGCGCTGCCGATTTCCTTGGCGGCGTCGATCATGAACGGACCCTGGATGACCCAGTGGCCGCCGGCCGAAGGCGCAAAGAAGTTGATGACGAACGAGCTGATCAGGCCCCAGAACGGCAGCGACTCGGGCGTGGCCACGTCGACGAACACTTGCGAGATCGTGGTGACCAGGCCGGAGGCGGCCATGATGGCCATGATGCCGGCGTAGAAGGGGTACTGCAGGATGATGCCGGAGATCGTCTTGATGCCTTCGGTCAGCTTGGCCACGTAGGCGGCCGGCGTGCCCAGCAGGATGATGCCCAGGAACAGGATGATGAAGTTGATCAGGTTCAGGTCCAGCGAACCGCCGTCCATGAAGTGGAAGGTCACGTAGGCGATGCCCAGCGCGCCGATCAGCAGGCTCAGGATGCGGCTGTTGTTCAGCTTGGAGGCGATGGTGCCTTTTTCCAGCATGTCTTCGGCGGCGCTGGACGTGTTGGCGTCGCGGTCGATGGCCGGGTCCACTTCAACGATCTTCTCGCCCTTCTTGGGGTGCAGCCAGGCGTTGAGCAGCGGCAGCGTCACGATGATCACCAGGCTGGTGATCAGCATCGGCACCGAGAAAATGGTTTCCGACAGCGGGATGGTGCCCATCTGCTTGGCGGTGGGGTGATTGGGGGTGGCGACCAGCACGGGGATGCTGGCCGACAGGCCCAGGCCGTACATGGTGAAGCCGCTGTAGGCCGCGGCGATGATCAGCGGGTAGTGCACGCCCTTGACCTTCAGCGCCAGCTTCTTGGCGACGATGCCGCCGATGACCAGGCCGAAGCCCCAGTTCAGGTAGCTGCCGATGCCGCCGACCAGCGTCGCCACGATGATGGCGGTATGCGGCTTGTGCACGTGGCTGACGATGCGGTTGAGCATGCGGTCGGTGAGCGGCGCCGTGGCCAGCACGTAGCCCATCGCCAGGATCACGGCCATCTGGGTCGTGAAGGCCAGGAGGCTCCAGAAGCCGTTGCCCCAGGCGCGCGTGATGTCGCCGATGCCCTTGCCCTCGACGCCCATGGCCAGCAGCACGGTGAGCAGGGTCAGCGCGATCGCGAAGACGAAGGGGTCGGGCAGATACTTGCGCATCAGCTCCGTAAAGAATGAAGCCAGTTTATTCATGGTGCCTCCTACAAACTCCGGTAAGGCTAAGTTTTCTCGCGTCTTGCGCCGCCCGGCGCCGGGTGTCGGCGGGGGCGGGTGGGACGATTGCTTTCTTTGTGTGGTTGGGCTTGTGGCCCGCTGGCGCTGGTGGCGGGATGCCCCGCGCCTTATGGTGTGAATGCTTTGCTTGCGCGGCCGTCAGGAGCCGCTGGCCTTGCCGTTGAGCCAGTCAGCCAGTTCGCCTAGCGCGGCGCTTTTCTCGCGCAGCACGCGCTCGCGGCGTTCGGGGCTCCAGGTGTAGAAGCCCTGGCCGCTCTTGGCGCCGATCTGGCCGCTTTCGACCTTGCTCTTCAGGAGTTCGGAAGGTTCGGTGCGGTTTTCCAGGTCTTTGTAGAGATAGCTGGCGATCGCGTAGTGCACGTCGATGCCGTTCATGTCGCGCTGTTCCAGCGGTCCCGACAGGGCCAGGCGGATGCCCAGGCTCCACTTGACCACTTCGTCGATGTCCTCGGCGCTGGCCACGCCTTTCTCCAGCAGCGAGATGGCCTCGCGTGCCAGGGCGTGCTGGATGCGGTTGGCGATGAAGCCGGGGATGTCCTGGCGCACCAGCACCGGACGCTTGCCGGCGTAGCGCAGCGTGGCCATCACCCGGGCGACCGTGTCCTCGGAGGTGCCGTCGTTGCGCACCACTTCCACCAGCGGAATCACGTCGGCGGGCGTAAAGAAATGGGTGCCCACGAAACGGTCGCGCCGCACTACCGCGCTGGCGATGGCGTTGATGGACAGGCCGGAGGTGTTGGTGGCGAAGAGGGTGTGCGCGGGGCACAGGGAATCGAGCTTGGCGAAGATGCCGCGCTTGAGCTCCAGGTTCTCGGGCACGGCCTCGATCACCAGGTCGCTGTTGCAGGCCGCTTCCAGCCCCGGTGCGACTTGAATGCGCTGCATCGCTTCCTGGACGTTGCCCGGGGCATAGACATTCAACTGGCGGTCTATGGTCTGCAGCGCGCGGTCCAGCGCGCCTTCCATCGGGTCGATCAGGACGACGTTCAATCCCTTCGAGGCGAACAGCGCGGCGATGCCGCTGCCCATGGCGCCTGCGCCGACGATGGCGAGATTCTTGAGGGGAGTATCCATGATGGTTCGCTCGGTGCTGACACGCCGGGCTTGCGGGCGGGCACGTGCGGAACCAGGATGCTTTCTGTCTCTTCCGGGTGTGCCTTCCTGTGCGCCTGGCCAGAAAAATCTTTATGTTCTATATACGAACATTTGTGCGTATATAGAATTTCTGAAAGAGATAGTACTAAAAGTCGCGGGGGGCGGACAAATGGGGGATTTTGGGTGTCCGGCTGGTGGACGGTGCGCAGGCAGGGGACGCCGGCCCGCGCTCTGGCGCGAGCGCGGGCCGGCCTGACCTCACCAGCGGTAGGTGGCGGTGCCGATCACCCGGCGCGGTTCGCCGTAGAAGCAGCCGTAGGTGCAACTGCCGATATAGGTCTTGTCGGTCAGGTTGGACGCGTTCAGCGCGAACTTCCATGGCCCCGTCGCGTAGCTGATCATGGCGTCGAACAAGGTGAAGGATGGCACCTCCACCGGCATGCCGTGCGCCATGCCGCGGGTGCTGCCCACATAGCGCAGGCCAGCGCCGATTCTCAAGCCAGGCAGGCCGAAGTCGCCGAAACCATAGTCGCCCCATAGCGAGAACTGGTTGTAGGGGACCGAGCTCAGGCGCTTGCCTTCCTCGTCGGGTTGCAGGGGGCTGGCCTTGAGCGTGCGCGCGTCGGTGTAGGCGTAGGCGGCGATCAGGTTGGCATTGCGGCCGATGCGGGTGCGCGCCTCCAGTTCCAGGCCGCGGGTCCGCGCCTCGCCGGCCTGTATCTGATAGGACGTGTCCAAGGGGTCGGTCACGGTCATGTTCTTGCGGGTCAGCTGGTAGACCGCCGCCGACAGCATGGTGTCCGAGCCGGCGGGCTGGTAGCGCAGCCCGGCTTCGTACTGCTGGCCGGTGGTGGGCTGGAAGCGGCTGCCCTGGCGGTCCTGGCCGCTGGTAGGCTCGAATGACTCGCTATAGCTGAGGAACGGCGCCAGCCCGTTGTCGGCCAGGTAGACCAGGCCGGCGCGGCCGGTGAAGGCCTTGCTCTTTTCGCCGTCCGCATATTTTTCGTCGGTGAAGAAGTTGTGCTCGTCGACCGTGACCCAATCCTGTCGTCCGCCCAGCAGGACGACCCATTTGTCGGCGATCTTGATCTGGTCCTGAACGTAGATGCCCAGGCGCTTCATGTCGGTGACGGAGGAGGACCCGGGGAACGGCGCGACGGGGCCTAGCGGCATGCCATACACAGGATCGTAGAGGTCGATGTTGTTGTTGCTGCGGATATAGCGTTCGGTTTCGTGTTTGGGCAGCGAGTAATCGATGCCCGCCAACAGCGTGTGGCGCACCATGCCGCTGCCCACCTCGTATTGCAAGGACGTATCGGAGATCAGGGCGGAGGAGCGATCCCAGCGTGGCATGGCGCCGCGATCGGCGGTCCAGCGCTGGTCGGGCGCGAGCTGCCAGATGTCGGTGGAGTGATAGGTGCTGTCCGCATGGAAATAGCGTGCACTGTTGCGCAGCTTAAGCTGGCTGTTGAAGGCGTGTTCGAACAGATAGCCGATCGAATAGCGTTCCATGTTGAACTTGTCGAAACCAGGCTCGCCGGTAAAACGATTGCGTGGGATCCGGCCGTTGACGTTGGGGAGCACCGTGCCTTGCGCCGGCAGGCCATAAACGTAGACGGTGTGGTCCTTCTGGTATTCCGCAAGCAGGGTCAGCGAGGTGGCGGCGCTTGGCTGCCACGTGATGGCAGGCGCGATGTAGGTCCGATCGTCAGGCACATGGTCGATGAACGTATCGCTCTCGCGCAGCAAGGCGGTCAATCGGTACGACCACTTGCCATCTTCATCGAGCGCGCCGCCGAAATCGCCGGAGATCTGCTTGCGGCTGTAGTTGCCCGCTTCAACGTTCAGTTCGCGCAGCGGCTCCACGGTGGGGCGTTTGCTGACCGTATTGATGATGCCGCCGGGCGACGCGGAGCCGTAGAGGACGGAGGATGCGCCCTTGAGGAACTCGATGCGCTCCAGCCCATACACCTCCTGCCGCCCGTTGTAGATGTTCACGGTGTACAGCATGCCGTCGCGGTAGTAGTTGCCCAGGTTGCTGCGGAAGCCCCGCAGGAACAGGCTGTCAGACGTGCGGTCCATGCCTTCAGCGCGGCTGACGCCCGCCACATAGCCCAGCGCATCTTGAATGCTCTGCGATTTCAGGGTGTCGATTTCCTCCGCGCCCACGACCGAGATCGATTGCGGCGTTTCGATGATGGGCGTGTCGGTGCGGGTGCCGGTCGCGCTGAGCCGGGCCGCGTAGCCATGCAGGGGGCCGGTGGCGGTCTCCGCGGCCTGCGCGGTGACGGTCACGGCTTCGAGCGTGGTGGCGTCGTGGTGCGACGCCGGCGCGGGGCGCAGCGTGTAGCTGCCGTTGCTTTCCGGCAGGGCTTGCAGGCCTTGGCCGCGCAGCAATTCACCGAAGCCTTCGCGCACCGAATAGCTGCCTGACAGGCCGTTGCTGCGCTTTCCATGCAGCAGCGCGGCGTCCATGCTCAGTTCTACGCCGGCCGCGCTGGCGTAGGCATTGAGCACCTGGCTCAGCGGGCCGCCGGCGATGTCGTAGCTGCGCCTGGTGTCGACGCTCTGCGCCTGCGCGGTGGCGGTCGCGCCAGGGATGACGCAGAACGCCACGCTGAGAAACAGCGCCAGGCGCATCAGGCGGGGAATCGCGGGGCGGAGCGCTGGCGTGGCTGGCGCGTGGGAATGGGACCTGGGCTGCGGGTGACGGGACATTGGGTGATGCCTTGCGGTTCGTGCTGGAGATGGAAGGGGGTCACCCTATATCCCGAGCAAGAACGCCGAATCCGCAATTGCCGCCTCGAAAAGTTTGTAACGGCGACAGCCGATTGGCCGTCATTGCGCTGCCTGCACTGTCACCCAGTAGCGCGTCCGGTAGCTAACCGCCACCGGCAGAGCCCGCGTGAGGTTGTCCAGCGCCCGGTCCGTGTTGCGTACGGAAAAGACGCCGCTCACCAGCAGGCCCGCAACCTCGGGATCGCAGCGCAGCAGGCCTGGCCGGTAGCGGGCCAGTTCTGCCAGGAATTCGTCCAGGCGCATGGCATCGGCCACCAATACCCCGCGGCTCCAGGCCGCCGCGCTTTCCTGCGCAGGACTAGGTGCCGCGGCGCCGCCTGACGAAAAGCGCGAACCCTGGCCGGCTTGAAGCAGGACTGCCTGTTCCGGTGCGCCGAGGGGACGGATTTCCACGGCGCCTTCGAACACGGCCACGCGGGAGGTTTCGGTATCGTCCCTGACCGAGAATCGGGTGCCCAGGGCCTGGATGGAGCCGTGGCGGCTGCGCACCCGGAATGGCCGGGCCATGGCTGCGAGATCTGGCGCGGTTGCTACCAGGATTTCTCCGGCGTGCAGCACCACCACGCGTTCGTCCGCGGTGAACCTGAGGTCGATGGCGGTCGCGGTGGACAGCGTCACGCTGGACCCATCCGGCAGGGTGATGGTCCGGATTTCGCCAGTGCCGCTGCGGTAGTCGGCCGTTGCGGTTTGCCAGGAGTCGGTGCCGCGCAGGATGTAGCCCACGCCCACGATGGTTGCGCCCAGCCCTAGCAGGCTGATCGCGCGGCGCCGCGAGACGCCAGCCGGGCGTTTGCGCAGAGCGTGGCTGGCGGCCTGCGGCGATACGCTGCCGAGCTTGTCCTCGAATTCCAGCAGCCGTTGCCAGGCCAGTTCATGGTCGGCATGTTGCGCGCGCCAGCGGGCGCAGTCGGACTGGTCGGTGGGGTTGACGTCTTCCGACCACAAGCGCGCCATCCATTCGGCTGCCCGCTGCACGATGGCGGGGTCGATGGCCCGATTCAAGCCCTGGGGATTTGACGGAATGCCGGGCGTGGCGGACATGCCCGGTCAGCCGCCAGGGGGCACGTGCAGGGCCTGGTAGCAGGCCAGCAGCGCGGAAGCCACGTATTTCTCCACCGACGACACCGACACGGCCAGCCGCGACGCGATGTCGCGGTAGCTCAAACCGTCCAGTTTGCGCAGCAGCAGCGCCTCGCGCGCCTTGGCTGGCAGGCTCTGCAGCACGGCGTCGATCTCGACCAGGGCTTGTACCGCCATGGCGCGGGCTTCTTCCGACGGCGCATGCGCCTGCGGCAGGCCGGCGAGGGCTTCGAGATAGGCGGCCTCGATCTGGCGGCGGCGGTAGAGGTCGATCACCAGGCCGCGGGCGACCTGCGCCAGATGCTGGCGCGACTGGTGCGGTTCGGGCAGCCGGCCAGTGTGCAGGATGCGCAGATAGGTGTCGTGCGCCAGATCCGCCGCGTCGAACGCATTGCCCAGCCTTCGACGCAGCCAGCTTCTCAGCCAGCTGTGATGATCGGCATACAGGCCTTCGATGCCCTGCTGCGCTGCGGATTGGTTGGTCGACATGCGGGCCCCTGCAACGCGCGAAGGCGGCAAAAATGGCGCGGGTAAAGGATGAGAATCAGACTCATTCTATACCGCGCGCCATTTCACCAGCAATCGCTAGCCCGAGTTGCGCAGCCCCGCCGCAATCCCGTTGATCGTCAGGTGGATGGCGCGCTGCACGCGCTTGTCGACCTCGGCCTCGGGATGCTTCTGCGCCGCGCGGTGGCGGCGGATCAGGTCGATCTGCAGGTAATTGAGCGGATCGATGTAGGCGAAGCGCTCGCGCAACGACGCCTGCAGCGTGGGGTTGTCGGCCAGCAGTTCGCGCTGGGTCAGCAGCTTGAGCATGGCCAGCGTGCGGCCGTGCTCGGCGCTGATGGCGCCGAAGATGCGTTCGCGCACGCCGCGCTGCGGCACCAGCTGCGCGTAGCGCGCGGCGATCGCCAGGTCGGACTTGGCCAGCACCATTTCCATGTTGGACAGCAGCGTGCGGAAGGCGGGCCAGTCGCGCGCCATTTCGCGCAGCTGGGCCAGGCGGCCGCGGCGCGAGCGGGGCGCGTCGGGGGCGCCGGTTTCCAGATAGGCCTCGATGGCCGACCCCATGCCGTACCAGCCGGTCAGCATCAGGCGGCATTGCGCCCAGGAAAAGCCCCAGGGGATGGCGCGCAGGTCTTCGATGCGCTGGCCTTTCTTGCGCGAGGCGGGACGCGAGCCGATGTTCAGGCCTGCGATTTCGCTGATGGGCGTGGCGGCGAAGAAGTAATCGGCAAAGCGCGGGGTGTCGTAGACCAGGCCGCGGTAGGTGCGCTGCGCGGTTTCGGACATGAAGGACATGGCCGGGCCGTGCTGGGCCATGTGCGCGTCTTCCGCGCTGGTGGCTTCGGCGCGCGGCGCGAGGCTGGATTCCAGCGTGGCCGCGACCAGCAGCTCCAGGTGCCAGCGGCCGACCTCGGCGTCCTTGTACTTGCTCTGGATGACTTCGCCCTGTTCGGTCAGGCGGATCTGGCCGGCCACGGTGCCCGGGGGCTGTGCCAGGATGGCGTCGAAGCTGGAGCCGCCGCCGCGGCCTACCGAACCGCCACGGCCATGGAACAGGCGCAGCCGCACGTTGCGGGCCGAGAACACGTCGACCAGCGCGCGCTCGGCCTGGTAGAGCGACCAGTTGGACGTGAGGAAGCCGCCGTCCTTGTTGCTGTCCGAATAGCCCAGCATGACTTCCTGCGCGCCGTTCTGCGCCAGCTTCACGCGCTGGCGGATTTCGGGCAGGTCCAGCCAGGCAGCCATGATCTCGGCGCCGCGCTGCAAGTCGGGAATGGTCTCGAACAGCGGCACGACCATCAGGCCGTCCTCGGGCTGGATCTCCTGGCCCGCCGGGGCGATGAGGCCGGCTTCCTTTTGCAGCACCATGACTTCCAGCAGGTCGCTCAGCGTTTCGGTGTGCGACACGATGGTCTGGCGCACGGCCTGCTTGCCGTAGCGCGCGCGGCCGGCGGCGGCGGCGCGCAGCACCGCCAGTTCGCGCGTGGTGTCTTCGCTATAGGCGATCCAGGGCGAGGCCAGCGGACGGGCCTGCGCCAGTTCGGCGCGCAGCAGTTCGACGCGTTGCTCTTCGGTGAGCGCCAGGTAGTCCAGCGGCTTGCCGTCGCGTTGCGTGCCGGCGAGGGTGAACAGCTCGGCCAGCGCGCGCTCGTGCACGTCGGAACTCTGGCGCAGGTCCACCGTGGCCAGATGAAAGCCGAATACTTCCACGGCCTGCTGCAAGCCGGCCAGGCGCAGCTTGGCGATGGGCGAGCCATGGTGGGCGGCCAGCGACGCGGCGATCACGGCCAGATCGGCGGACAGCTCTTGCGGACCTTCGTAGGGGGCTGCCGCGACGGTGCTGCGCCGCGCCAGGTCCTGGCCCGTCAGGCGCTGCGCGGTGGCGGCCAGGCGGGCGTACACGCCGACCAGCGCGCGGCGATAGGGCTCATCGCGGCGGTGGGGCGAGTCGTCGCCGCTGGCGTCGGCCAGGGCCAGCAGTTCGGCATCCACGCCAATCAGCAAGGTGGTGACGGACAGCTCCGCGCCCAGCGCATGGACCTCTTGCAGATAGTGTTCGAACAGCACGGTGGCCTGGCGCAGCAGCGCGCGTTCCAGGGTGCTGGCATCCACGTTGGGGTTGCCGTCGCGGTCGCCGCCGATCCAGCTGCCCATGCGCAGGAAGGGCTCCAGCGGCGCGGGCGGAGCGGCGAAGGGCTTGGCGGATTCGCGGCTCAGCAGCTTGGACAGGTCGCCGTACACGCGCGGAATGACTTGCAGGAAGGTGCTGCGGTAGTACGACAGCGCGTTCTCGATTTCGTCGGCCACCGTGAGGCGCGTGTAGCGCAGCATGCGGGTCTGCCACAGCGTGGCGACGCGGCCGAGGAGGGAGGCGTCCAGGTCGGCCAGCTCTTCCGGCGTGAGCGTGCCTTCGCGCTGCGTCAGCGCGCCGGCGATCTCGCGGTGCACGTCCAGCGTGCTCTTGCGCTGCACTTCGGTGGGGTGCGCGGTCAGCACCGGCATGACGCAGGCTTCGGCCAGCAGCCGGCGGATGCGGGCTACGCCCACGCCCTGGCGGCCCAGGGTCTGCACCGCGTCCCGCAGGCTGCCGCGCTCGGGCGCGCCGCTGGCGATGGCGCGGGCGCGCTGGCGGCGATTCTGGTCGCGGTCTTCGGCGATATTGGAAAGGTGCAGGAAGTAGCTGAAGGCGCGCGCCACCGAGTTGGGGTCGCTGCCTTGCAGGCGCTTGACGCGCTGCTCCAGCAATTTGCCGTCGGCGTCGTTGCCTTCGCGGCGGAACTTTACGGCCGTGCGGCGCAGGGTTTCGATGGTGTCGAAGACGCGTTTGCCCTCACATTCCTCGATGACGGTGCCCAGTAATCGGCCTAATAGCCGGATATCGTGACGCAAGGGTTCTGCTGAATCGGACTGCGGGCGCATGGCATTCATCTGGCGGGGATCCGTCGAGGCTGCTGAGAGAGGGGAAGGGGTAGGAAAGAAGAGGCGTTGCAGGTAAACCGGGAAAGAGAATCTGGAAGATTTTACGCAGACTTTTTACGCCGGCCGCCGGCATCGGTTTAAAGTCCGCCAGCAGCATGTTTACACTAAAGGCAGGCCGTCACCTGTGCGTACAAGCCTTCAGTCCCTTCGTCTTTCCAGAAGCCCCCATTTATGCAAAATCATCAACGTCGCGCGCTCGTGCTGTTTTCGGGCGGCCAGGATTCCACCACTTGCCTGGCCTGGGCGCTGGACCGCTACGCCCATGTGGAAACCGTGGCGTTCGACTACGGGCAGCGCCACCACATTGAACTGACTGCGCGGCTGAACGTGCTGCGCGAGATCCGCAGCAATTTCCCCGACTGGGCGCCGCGCCTGGGCGAGGATCATCTGCTGGACCTGAAGGTGCTGGGCCAGGTGGGCGATACCGCCATGACCAGCGACCGCGCCATCGAAATGCAGGCCAACGGCCTGCCCAACACTTTCGTGCCTGGGCGCAACCTGCTGTTCCTGACGCTGGCCGCCGCGCTGGGCTACCGCCGTCAGCTGGACGTGCTGGTGGGCGGCATGTGCGAAACCGATTTTTCCGGCTATCCGGATTGCCGCGACGACACCATCAAGGCGCAGCAGGTGGCGCTGGGCCTGGGCTTGGGCTCGCGGGTCACGATCGAGACGCCGCTGATGTGGATCGACAAGTCCGAGACCTGGGCGCTGGCGCATCGGCTGGGCGGCGACGCGCTGGTGGAAACCATCGTCGAGGAAAGTCACACCTGCTATCTGGGCGAGCGCGGCGCGCGCCATGACTGGGGCTACGGCTGCGGCGAGTGTCCCGCCTGCAAGCTGCGCAAGATCGGTTGGGAAAAATGGGTGGTGGCCTCCGCCGCCGAGGGTTGAGACGCCGGCCGCCGCCATCGCGCGGCCGGCGCTTCAGGCAAACGCCGCGCGCGTCCTGGCGATGAACTTCCACCTTAGCGCGAACGCTGCCGCACCGATAGCCGCGGCCAAGCCCACCGACAGCCCCATCGCGCCGCGTGCGCCGTAGCTGTCCACGATGTAGGCATAGGCGACCGGAGAGGCGGCGGTGACCAGGAAGCTGGGGATCAGCAATGAACCCACCAGCGTGCCATAGCTGCGGAAATCGAAGAGCGCCAGCGGCAGGGTGCCGCGCGTGATGGTCAAGAGGCCATTGCAGGCGCCATAAAGCAGCGCGTAGGTGGCGGTGGCATAGAGGTTGCCGCCGGACAGCAGCGCCAGCAGGAAGCACAGGGGCAGCAGCGCGCCGACCGCCAGCGTCAATGTCAGCGGATGCAGGCGCGAGCCCAACGCCACGTCGGCCAGACGGGCCGCGAACTGGCCGACACCCCACAGGGCCGCGACGCTGACCGCGGCGGCCGCGGCCAAGCCTAGGCCCGACAGCAATGAAATCAGATGGGCCGCGTTGCCCGCCGCCAGAAAGTTGGTCAGCATGGCGACCAACGCGTACAGTCCGCCCGCCAGGCGGCGCTCGGCGGCGTTGCGGGTGAGGCCGGCGGGCGCCTTGTCCTTGCCGCCGGGGGCCGCTGCATAGCGTGCACGCGGCAGCGCCAGGTAAAGCGGCACCGTGGCCAGCGCCAAACCGGCATAGGCCAGCGCCGCGCCGCGCCAGCCCAGCCAGCCCGACAGCGCATGGCCTACCGGCCACATCACCGTGGACGCGAGTCCGCCGAACAATGTGATCTGCGACATGGGCCGGCGCGCCAAGGGGCCGGCCGCGCGCGCCAGCGAGGCGAAAGCCGCGTCGTACAGGCTCAGCCGCATGCCAACGCCCAGCACGGCCCAGGACAGGAAGTACCAAGGTATGGCGTGCGCGATCGACAGGCCCGTGCAGCCCAGCGCGCCCAGTAGCGCGCCCAGCGGCATGACGCGATGGCCGCCCCAGCGGTCCACGGCCATGCCGGCCAGCGGAGACACCAGGGCCATCACCACGATGGCCGCCGAAAAACCGCCGTAGACGGTGGCGGCGTTCCAGCCCAGGTCGGCGGCCATTGCGGGTCCCAGGGCGCCGATCAAGTAGTACGTCACGCCCCAGCCGACCAGTTGCGTCAGCCCCAGGCAGACGATGGCGCGCGGCGCAATCACGGCCGTTGCGGCGGCGTGGCGTCGCCTTCGCCCAGCGCGCGCTGCATCAGCACCGTGTCGCGCCATTCGCCATGCTTGTGCCCCACCGAACGCAGGGTGCCGGCGGGATGGAAGCCCTGGCTGGCGTGCAGCGCCAGCGATGCGGCGTTGCGGCTGTCGCCCACGACGGCCAGCATCTGGCGCCAGCCGGCGGCGGTGCAGCGCTCGATCAGCTCGGCCAGCAGCTTGCCGCCGATGCCCAGGCCGGAGCGGCCCGCCTTTACGTACACCGAATCTTCGACCGTGTGGCGGTAGGCCGGGCGCGGGCGGTAAGGCGTGACGTAGGCGTAGCCCACGACCTCACCGTTGATCTCGGCCACCAGATAGGGCATTTCCTTTTCCAGTACGGCGCCGCGGCGCTGGCGCATTTCCTGGATGGACGGCGGCTCCAGCTCGAACGAGGCGGTGCCGTGCTGTACATGGTGGGCGTAGATGGTCTTGATGGCGGGAAGATCGGCTTCCGCGCTGTCGCGGATGAGGACGGTGGGGCGGGGGGACGACATGGGCGGGCCGTGAGCAGGAAAGGAAAACAGAAGCCGCCAGTGTCGCGCAAGCTTATTTATTAATAAAGCTTTGGTCCATTATGATTTGTATAAGTAAAACTATGGATTCAGCGATGCGTGGCCTTAACCTGGATCACCTGCGCACCTTTGCGCAGGTGATCGAACTGGGCAGTTTTTCCGCCGCGGCGGAGCGGGGCGGCGTGACGCAGCCCGCCGTCAGCCTGCAGATCCGCCAGTTGGAGCGGCGCTTCGGCCTGAAGCTGGTGGAACGCATCGGCCGCCGCGCCGGCCCGACAGCGGCCGGGCTGGAGCTGCTGTCGCACGTGCGCGTCATCGACGCGGCGCTGGCGCAGGCCGAACTTGCCATGACCGCGCATGCGTCGCAGGTGTCCGGCCGCATCCGGCTGGGCACGGGCGCCACCGCCTGCACCTATCTGCTGCCGCCGATCCTGGCGGACCTGCGGCGGCGCTTTCCGGCATTGGATATCGTGGCCAGCACCGGCAATACGGCGGACATGCTGCGCGGGCTGGAGAACAACACGCTCGATATCGGCCTGGTCACCTTGCCCGCGCCGGGACGCATGTTCCAGGTCACGCCGGTGCTGGATGACGAGTTCGTGGCGATCTTTCCCGCCCGCGATCCGGCCGCCATACCCGCGGCCGCCACGCCGCAGGCGCTGGCGCAGCTGCCGCTGGTGCTGTTCGAACCGGGCGCGCGCACACGCCGCCTGGTGAACGACTGGTTCGAGGAAGCCGGGCTGGCCGCCAAGCCCGTGATGGAGCTGGGCAGCACCGAGGCCATGAAGGAGATCGTCGCCGCGGGCCTGGGTTGCGCGATCCTGCCCAGGCTGGCGGTGTCGGGCGCGGGCCAGCGCCAGGCGCTGGAGGTGCGCTCGCTGGCGCCGCGCCTGTCGCGCAGCCTGGCCATCGTGCTGCGAAGGGACAAGCCGCTCAGCCGGGGGTTGCGGCATCTGCAGGACTCGCTGCTGGCGTTGCGAGGGTGAACCCAAGGACGTGGGTACACTGGCGCAGACCATTCCACGCCACTTGAATCACAATCATCGCAAAATGGACAAGCCTGCTGCCCGCAAGCCCTATAAGCCCGCAGAGCTGGACCTGTTTCCTTATGAGTCCTCGCGGCGTCCGGTGGCCGGATTGGCGGTGGATTACGAAGACGGCCACCGCGTGCGCCGCCACCGGCACCGCCGCGCCCAGTTGCTGTACGCCATCTCCGGGGTCATGGTGGTGGATACCGACGCCGGGATCTGGGTGGTGCCGCCCACGCGCGGCGTCTGGGTGCCGGCCTGGGTGTCGCACGGCCTGCGCATGAGTGGCGAGCCGCGCATGCGCACCGTGTTTGTGGAGCCGGGCGCGGCCGCGCACTTGCCGTCCAGCTGCTGTGTGTTGTCGATTTCCCCTTTGTTGCGCGAGCTGATGGTCGCGGCGGCCGAGGTGCCGCTGGACTGGGCGCCCGACACGCGCGACGGCCGGCTGATGATGTTGCTGCTGGACGAATTGCGCCAGGAGCCGGTGCTGCCGCTGCACCTGCCGCAGCCTTCCGAACCCCGCCTGGCGCGCATTTGCCGCGCCATCGTGCGCCACCCGGAACGCCAGGACGGCGCGGCCGACTGGGGGCGCGCGCTGGGAGTGGACCCGAAGACGGTGCACCGGCTGTTCCTGCGGCACACCGGCATGACCTTTGGCCGGTGGCGCCAGCAGGCGCGGCTCCTGGCGGCAATGGAGCGGCTGGCGCGCGGCGAACGTGTGCTGGAGGTGGCGCTGGACCTGGGGTACGAAAGCCCCAGCGCTTTCGCGGCCATGTTCCGCAAGGCCGTGGGCGAGCCGCCCAGCGCCTTCGCGGCCCGCGGCATGGCGTCCGCCTGATGGCCGCGGCTGCGTCCCGGGGGCGGCCGACGGGCGAGGGCGGCCCGAACCAGCGTATTATTTAACGTTTTGCCGCCTACGCTAACAGCTACAGCCAGAGACAAACCATGCCGCACTACCGCTCCCGCACCTCGACCCACGGCCGCAACATGGCCGGCGCCCGCGCCCTGTGGCGCGCCACCGGCATGAAGGACGGCGACTTCGGCAAGCCGATCATCGCGGTAGTGAACTCGTTCACGCAGTTCGTGCCGGGCCACGTGCACCTGCGCGACCTGGGCGCGCTGGTCGCCAAGGAAATCGAGGCCGCAGGCGGCGTCGCCAAGGAATTCAACACCATTGCCGTGGACGACGGCATCGCCATGGGCCACGGCGGCATGCTGTATTCGCTGCCCTCGCGCGAACTGATCGCCGACTCGGTCGAATACATGGTCAACGCGCACTGCGCCGACGCCATGGTCTGCATCTCGAACTGCGACAAGATCACCCCGGGGATGCTGATGGCCGCGATGCGCCTGAACATCCCGGTCGTGTTCGTGTCGGGCGGTCCGATGGAAGCGGGCAAGGTCAAGTCGCCCACCGACGGCAAGGTCATCGCCAAGATCGACCTGATCGACGCCATGATCAAGGCCGCCGACCCCAAGGTGTCGGATGCGGAAGTGGCGGAAGTCGAACGCAGCGCCTGCCCGACCTGCGGCTCCTGTTCCGGCATGTTCACCGCCAACTCGATGAACTGTCTGACCGAAGCCATCGGCCTGGCGCTGCCGGGCAACGGCACGATCGTTGCCACGCACGCCTGGCGCAAGGGTCTGTTCGAACAGGCCGGCCGCCTGGTGGTGGACCTGTGCCGTCGTTACTACCAGGAAGAGGACGCGTCGGTCCTGCCGCGCAGCATCGCCACCAAGAGCGCGTTCCAGAACGCGATGGCGCTGGACGTGGCCATGGGCGGCTCGACCAACACCGTGTTGCACTTGCTGGCCGCGGCGCAGGAAGCTGGCGTGGACTTCACCATGGCCGACATCGACCGCATTTCGCGCAAGGTGCCATGCCTGTGCAAGGCGGCGCCCGCCACCGACAAATACCACATCGAAGACGTGCACCGCGCTGGCGGCATCCTGGGCATCCTGGGTGAACTGGCGCGCGCGGACCTGCTCGATCTGTCCTGCGGCAACGTGCACAGCGGCACGCTGGGCAATGCGATCAAGCAATGGGACGTGGCCGGCGGCGCTGGCGAAGAGGCGCAGAAGTTCTACCGGGCGGCTCCGGGCGGCATTCCGACCACGGTGGCGTTCAGCCAGGACGCAACCTTCCTGACGCTGGATACCGACCGCAAGACGGGCTGCATCCGCAGCAAGGAAAGCGCCTATTCGAAGGACGGCGGCCTGGCCGTGCTTTACGGCAACCTGGCTGAAAAGGGCTGCATCGTGAAGACGGCGGGCGTGGACGAGTCGCAATGGGTCTTTACCGGCCGTGCGCGCGTTTTCGAAAGCCAGGACGATGCGGTGGAAGGCATTCTGGGCGACAAGATCGTTCCGGGCGACGTGGTGGTGATCCGCTACGAAGGCCCGAAGGGCGGTCCGGGCATGCAGGAAATGCTGTACCCGACGTCGTACTTGAAGTCCAAGGGCCTGGGCAAGACTTGCGCGCTGTTTACCGATGGCCGTTTCTCTGGCGGTTCGTCGGGTCTGGTGATCGGCCATGCTTCGCCGGAAGCGGCGGAAGGCGGCACGATCGGCCTGGTGGAAGAGGGCGACGTGATCGAGATCGATATCCCGAACCGCAAGATGCATCTGGCGGTGTCCGACGAGGAACTGGCGCGCCGCCGGGCGGCGATGGATGCTCGTGCCGATGGCTGGGAGCCGGTCGGTCGCGAACGTGTCGTGTCGCAGGCGCTGCAAGCGTATGCGGCGTTGGCGACTTCGGCGGATCGCGGGGCTGTGCGGGATTTGTCGCAGCTGAAGCAGAAGGGCAAGCGTTGATTTTGCTTGCTGTTGGGTAAGAGGGCGGCGCTTTTTAGCGCCGCTTTTTTTTTGGCGTCTGGTGAGTGCTGGTTGGTGTTGACGTCGTGCGTGCGTGCGTGCGTGCGGGTGCGGGTGCCGGTGCCGGTGCCGTAGTGCTTCGTAGGCCGCCCGTCGGCGCCGGCGCGTGGGAGGCGAGCGCCCACGATTGCGGTCCGGAGCCTTCGCTCCGGACTGCCCCTTCGTCATCTTCGTCCAGGCCTTCGGCCTTCCCTTCAGATTCCCTCGGGCGCATCGAGGTTGCTCGCCTCCCACGCGCCGGCGCCGACGGGCTGCTTGAGTCTTGGTTTGTGGCGCTGCTGCGTCCGTGGTCGGGGGCGGGGCTTGTGTTGCCCGTCATTGTCGGCCGCGCAGGCGGCCGACAATGACATACGTGATTGCTTTCATTGCTATTGTGTTCGCTGGCGCGAATGCGGTGGGGCGGCAAGCGCGTCCCTATTTAGGTCCAAAGTATCTAGATACTTTCCCCATTTGCGCCTCGGGACCTTCAGGTATATATTTCAAGCCTAAACTATCCAGGTTTAAATATCTGCGGCCGCCAGCTCCAGGAATTCAGAGCGGATGTCGCTTACCACGGAGCGCTACGGCAATGAAAATAGTCTGCATCGGCGGGGGCCCCGCCGGCCTGTATTTCGGTCTGCTCATGAAGCTGCAAGACCCCGCCAACGAAGTCACCGTGATCGAGCGCAACCGCCCTTACGACACCTTCGGCTGGGGGGTGGTGTTCTCCGACGCCACCATGCAGAACCTGCGTGAAGCCGACCCCGTTTCCGCCCAGACCATCGGCGACGCCTTCAACCACTGGGACGACATCGACATCAACTTCAAGGGCCGCAGCATCCGCAGCGGCGGCCACGGCTTCATCGGCATCGGCCGCAAGAAGCTGCTGAACATCCTGCAGGCGCGCTGCGAGGACGTGGGCGTGAAGCTGGTGTTCGAACAGTTCATCCAGGACGACCAGGCCATCGCCCGCGAATACGACGCCGACCTGGTCATCGCCTCGGACGGCATCAACAGCCAGGTCCGTACCCGCTACGCCGACACTTTCCATCCGGACATCGACCAGCGCCGCTGCCGCTTCGTGTGGCTGGGCACCAAGAAGGTGTTCGATGCCTTCACCTTCGCCTTCGTCCAGACCGAGCACGGCTGGTTCCAGGCGCACGCCTACCGCTACGAAGACGGCATGTCCACGTTCATTGTGGAGACGCCCGAGGAAACCTGGCAGGCCGCCGGCATCGAGCAGATGAGCCAGGAAGAGGGCATCGCCTACTGCGAAAAGCTGTTCGCGCCCTGGCTGGATGGCAATCCGCTGATCAGCAACGCTACGCACCTGCGCGGCTCGGCCATCTGGATCCGCTTCCCGCGCGTCATCTGCAATACCTGGGTGCACTGGAACAAGCTCGACACCGCCCGCGGCGAGCGCCGCGTGCCGGTGGTGCTGATGGGCGATGCCGCCCACACCGCGCACTTCTCGATCGGCTCCGGTACCAAGCTGGCCCTGGAAGACGCGATCGAGCTGGCGCGCTGCCTGAGCGGCGCCGAAGGCAGCGTCGAAGCGGGCCTGAAGCACTACGAGGAAGTGCGCAGCGTCGAAGTGCTGAAGATCCAGAACGCCGCCCGCAACTCCACCGAATGGTTCGAGAACGTCGAGCGCTATGCCGACCTGGAGCCTGAGCAGTTCGCCTATTCGCTCCTGACCCGCTCGCAGCGGATTTCGCATGAAAACCTGCGCCTGCGCGACCCCGCCTGGCTGGAAGGCTTCGAGCGCTGGATCGCGGAACGCGCCGGCGCTGCCGCCGCGCCGGGCCAGCGGCCTGCGATCCCGATGCTGACGCCCTATCAGGCGCGCGGCGTGCGGCTGAAGAACCGCATCCTGGTGTCGCCGATGGCCATGTATTCGTGCACCGATGGCGTGCCGGGCGATTTCCACCTGGTGCACCTGGGCGCGCGCGCCATGGGCGGCGCGGGCCTCGTCATGGTCGAGATGACCTGCGTGTCGCCGGACGGCCGCATCACCCCGGGCTGCCCGGGCCTCTGGAACGACGAGCAGCGCGACGCGTTCGCCCGCATCGTCGGCTTCGTGCATGGCAACAGCGATGCCCGCATCGGCCTGCAGCTGGGCCACGCCGGCCGCAAGGGTTCCACGCAGCTGGGCTGGCAGAAGATCGATCATCCGCTGGCCGAAGGCAACTGGCCGCTCTTGTCGGCGTCGGCCCTGCCTTACATCGAAGGCGTGTCGCAGACGCCGCGCGCCATGACGCGCGCCGACATGGACGATGTGCGCGACAACTTCGTGGCCGCCGCCCGCCGCGCCGAGCAGGCTGGCTTCGATTGGCTGGAGCTGCACTGCGCGCACGGCTACCTGCTGTCCAGCTTCATCTCGCCGCTCACGAACCACCGCAGCGACGAATACGGCGGCAGCCTGGAGAACCGCCTGCGCTTCCCGCTGGAGGTGTTCCATGCCGTGCGCGCGGTATGGCCCGAGAACAAGCCCATGTCGGTGCGGATCTCCGCCAGCGACTGGGTGGAAGGCGGCATCACGGCCGATGACGCGGTGGAGATCGCGCGCCACTTCAAGGCAGCCGGCGCCGACATGATCGACTGCTCGTCCGGCCAGGTCAGCAAGGAAGAAAAGCCGGTCTACGGCCGCATGTTCCAGACCCCGTTCGCGGACCGCGTGCGCAACGAGGCCGGCATTCCGACGATCGCGGTGGGCGCCATCTTCGAGGCCGACCACGCCAACGGCATCATCGCCTCGGGTCGCGCCGACCTTTGCGCGCTGGCGCGTCCCCATTTGGCTGACGCCTCCTGGACGCTACGCGAAGCGGCGCGAGTGGGCTACCGTGATGTTTCATGGCCGAGCCAGTACTTCGCAGGCAAGCGCCAACTGGAAACCAACTTCGAACGCGCCGCGGCCATGGCGCAACTGGATATCAAATGAACGCAACTCCGCTCCCGCTGGCCGGACGCCACGCCCTGGTGACGGGCGGCGCCCGCGGCATCGGGCTGGCCTGCGCCCGGGCGCTCTTGCAGCGCGGCGCGCGCGTCACGCTGCTGGGCCGCGATGGTGCGGCCCTGGACGCCGCGGCCGACAGCCTGGCCAGCCTGGGCCAAGTGCAGGCCGTCAGCGCCGACATCGCCAACGAAGCCTCGGTGCGGGCGGCCTTCGCCCAGGCCGAGGCCGAGTTCGGCCCCGTGCTGGTGCTGGTGAACAACGCCGGCCAGGCCGTCAGCCAGCGATTTGACCGTACGGACGCGGCGCTGTGGCAGTCCATGCTGGACGTCAACCTGACCGGGACCTTCCACTGCATCCAGGCCGCGTTGCCCGGCATGCTGCAGGAAAAATGGGGCCGGGTAATCAACGTGGCCAGCACGGCCGGCCTGATCGGCTACGGCTATGTCAGCGCCTATTGCGCGGCCAAGCACGGCGTGATCGGCCTGACCCGCTCGCTGGCGCTGGAAACCGCGCAAAAGGGCGTCACGGTCAACGCCGTGTGCCCCGGCTACACCGAAACCGACATCGTGCGCGGCGCGGTGTCGAACATCGTCGAGAAGACCGGCATGACGCCGGACGCCGCGCGCGCCAAGCTGGCCGAGCGCAACCCCCAGGGCCGCCTGGTGCAGCCCGAGGAAGTGGCCGAGACGGTCGCCTGGCTGGCCCTGCCGGCCTCGGCCTCGGTCAATGGCCAGGCCATCGCCGTCGACGGCGGCGAAGTGATGACCGGCTGAAGCCGGCGCCCCATCCACCCCAATTCACGAACGGAGACACCATGAGCACCCAGCCCGAAGAACACACCATGAAACACCACAAGCGTCCGTTTGCCGGCTACCAGGCCAAGACGTTCCTGTGGCAGGTGTCGGCCGACGGCAAGATCGGCACGGTGACGCTGAATCGCCCCGAGCGCAAGAACCCGCTGACGTTCGACTCCTACGCCGAGCTGCGCGATCTGTTCCGCGCGCTGGTGTACGCCACCGACATCAAGGTCGTGGTGGTGACGGGCGCGGGCGGCAACTTTTGCTCGGGCGGCGACGTGCACGAGATCATCGGTCCGCTGACCAAGATGAGCATGCCCGAGCTGCTGGACTTCACCCGCATGACGGGCGATCTGGTCAAGGCCATGCGCGCTTGCCCGCAGCCCATCGTGGCGGCGGTCGACGGCATCTGCGCCGGCGCGGGCGCGATGGTGGCCCTGGCCTCGGACATGCGCCTGGGCACGCCCGCCGCGCGCACCGCCTTCCTGTTCACGCGCGTCGGCCTGGCCGGCGCCGACATGGGCGCCTGCACCTTGTTGCCGCGCATGATCGGCCAGGGCCGCGCGTCCGAACTGCTCTACACGGGCCGCGCAATGACGGCGGAAGAAGGCGCCAGCTGGGGCTTTTTCAATGCCCTGCATGAACCCGGCGCGCTGGCCGATGCCGCGCAGACGCTGGCCGCGCAGCTGGCCGCGGGCCCGACCTTCGCCCACGGCGTGACCAAGAAGCTGCTGCACCAGGAATGGAACATGGGCGTGGACGAGGCCATCGAGGCCGAAGCCGAGGCCCAGGCCATCTGCATGCAGACGCGCGACTTCCGCCGCGCCTACGAGGCCTTCGTGGCCAAGCAAAAACCGGTGTTCCAAGGGGACTGAGCATGCGCGACGCAAGCTGGCTGGATTGGCCTTTTTTCGACGATGCGCACCGCAAGCTGGCGCACGAGGTCGACGCCTGGTGCGAAGCGTCCCTGGGGGACGTGGATCACCATGACGCCGACGGCGCCTGCAAGAAGCTGGTGCGCGCCATGGGCGAGGCCGGCTGGCTGCGCTACGCGGTCGCGGGCGGCCCTGGCGGCGCCTGGGGCGGCGCGCTGCCGGAAGTGGATTCCCGCGCCGTGTGCATTCTGCGCGAAACCCTGGCGCGCCACGAAGGGCTGGCCGATTTCGCCTTCGCCATGCAGGGGCTGGGCAGCGGCGCGATTTCGCTGATGGGCTCGGACGAACTGCGCCAACGCTATCTGCCGCGCGTGGCCCGCGGCGAGGCCATCGCGGCCTTCGCGCTGTCGGAACCCGACGCCGGCTCCGACGTGGCCGCGCTGGCCTGCGAAGCCAGGCTGGAAGGCGACCACTACGTGCTGAATGGCGCCAAGACCTGGATTTCCAACGGCGGCATCGCGGATTTCTATTGCGTGTTCGCGCGCACTGGCGAAGCCCCCGGCGCGCGCGGCATCAGCGCCTTCGTGGTGGATGCCGACACGCCGGGCTTCGAGGTCAGCGAACGCATCGACCTGATCGCGCCGCACCCGCTGGCGACCATCACGTTCGACAACTGCCGCATTCCGGCGTCGCACCGGCTGGGCGACGCGGGCCAGGGCTTCAAGCTGGCCATGATGACGCTGGACATCTTCCGCGCCTCGGTGGCGGCTGCCGCGCTGGGTTTTGCGCGCCGCGCGCTGGACGAAGGACTGGCGCGTTCCAAGTCGCGCCGCATGTTCGGCCAGACGCTGTCGGACCTGCAACTGACGCAGGCCGCGCTGGGCGACATGGCGACCGCCATCGACGCGTCTGCGCTCCTGACCTACCGCGCGGCCTGGATGCGCGACGTGCTGAAGCAGCGCACCACGCGCGAAGCGGCCATGGCCAAGATGACGGCCACGGAATCGGCGCAGACCGTGATCGACCGCGCACTGCAGATGTTCGGCGGCGCGGGCGTGGTGTCGGGGATGCCGGTGGAGAAGCTTTACAGGGAAATAAGAGCGCTGCGGATCTACGAAGGCGCGACAGAAGTGCAGAAGTTGATCATTGCCCGTGAACTGCTGAAGGCGTAAGGCAGCCATCGAGCTCCGTCGTCCCGGCACAGCAACTACACCGCAATAGCAAGGGGAATTCCATGGAAGCATCCGCCCACATCGACACTTTCGCCCGGGACAATCTGCCCCCGGGCGAACAATGGCCAGAGTTCCTGCTCGACGGCCCCGACGTGGCCTATCCGAAACGCTTCAATTGCGCGGTCGAACTGGTGGACGCCATGGTCGAGCGCGGCCATGGCGAGCGCGTCGCGCTGCGCTGGAGCCAGGACGGCAAGCAGGCCACGATGACTTACCGCGAGCTGGCCGCGCTGACCAATCGCATCGCCCGGGTGCTGGCCGAAGACATGGGGCTGGCGCCGGGCAACCGCCTGCTGCTGCGCGGGCCGAACAATCCCATGATGGCCGCCTCGTGGCTGGCAGCGATCAAGGCCGGTCTGGTGACGGTGCCGACGATGCCGCTGTTGCGCGCCAAGGAACTCAAGCAGATCATCGACAAGGCGCAGATCCAGGCCGTGTTGTGCGATGCCCGCCTGAAGGACGAGGCGGAGTTCTGCACCCAGCCCAGCCATGAGCATCATTGCCCCGGCCTGACGAAGGTCATGTACTTCAACGACAAGGCGCCCGATGCGCTGGATGCGTTGGCGGCGGCCAAGCCGGACGATTTCAAGGCCTGCGATACGGCGGCGGACGACGTGTGCCTGATCGCCTTCACCAGCGGCACCACGGGCGCGCCCAAGGGCTGCATGCACTTCCACCGCGATGTGCTGGCGATGTGCGACCTGTTCCCCAAGCACGTCATCAAGCCGGGTCCGGACGACATCTTCTGCGGCACGCCGCCGCTGGCCTTCACCTTCGGCCTGGGCGGCCTGTTGTGCTTCCCGCTGCGCGTGGGCGCGAGCACGGTGCTGGCCGAGAAGCTGTCGCCGGAAAGCCTGCTGCAGCTGATCCAGGATTTCCGCGCCACCATCGTGTTCACGGCGCCCACGTTCTACCGCCAGATGGCGGCGCTGGTGGGCAAGTTCGACCTGTCGTCGCTGAAGAAGAGCGTGTCGGCGGGCGAGGCGCTGCCGGACGCGACGCGCCAGCTCTGGAAAAAGGCCAGCGGCATCGAGATGATCGACGGCATCGGCGGCACGGAAATGATCCACGTGTTCGTGTCGAGCCCGCCGGAGTCGGTCAAGGCCGGCGCCATCGGTCGGGTGGTGCCGGGCTATGTGGCGCAGATCGTCGATGACGACATGAATCCCGTGCCCAACGGCACGGTGGGCCGCCTGGCGATCAAGGGGCCGACCGGCTGCCGCTATCTGGCGGACGAACGCCAGCGGCGCTTCGTGCAGAACGGCTGGAACCTGCCGGGCGATACGTTCCTGCAGGATGACGACGGCTACTTCTTCTATCAGGCGCGCAACGACGACATGATTGTTTCGGCGGGCTACAACATTGCCGGCCCCGAGGTCGAGGACGCGTTGCTGCGCCACGAAGCCGTGGCGGAGTGCGGCGTGGTGGGCGCGGCGGACGACGAGCGCGGCCAGGTGGTCAAGGCTTTCGTGGTGCTCAAGCCGGGCTATGAGGCCGGCAGCGAGCTGGTCGCGGCGCTGCAGCAGTTCGTGAAGGCCAATATCGCGCCCTACAAGTATCCCCGTGCCATCGAGTTTGTCGATGCGCTGCCGCGCACCGAAACCGGCAAGCTGCAGCGCTTTGCGCTGCGCAAGATGGCCTGAACCGGCAACAAGGAAATTCCATGGCAGCCCCTTTCATCAGCCAGGTCGAAGTCCGCTTCCGTCATTGCGATCCGGCGGGCATTGTTTTCTATCCTCGCTATTTCGAGATGATCAACGACTTTGTCGAGGAGTGGTTCGACAAGGGCATGGGGTTGCCGTTTCATGCGCTGCACGTGGAGCGGCACATCGGCACGCCGATGGCGTCGGTGCAGTGCGATTTCAGCGCGCCCAGCCGCTGGCACGAGCGTTTGCGCCAGGTGCTGGAAGTACAGCGCATCGGCGGCGCGTCGTTCAAGGCGCTGGTGCGTTTCGAGGGGCCGGATGGCCAGTTGCGCTTGTCGGCGACGCTGACGATCGTGACGGTGGATTTGCGGACGATGAAGTCCATGCCGCTGCCTGCGGATCTGCGGGAACGCATGCAGGCTTATCTGGTTCCCGCGGCGTAAGCGGCGGGGATCGTTTGCTTTTCTTAAATATAGGATGACGTTATGAAGATTCTGCAACCGCCGGATTGGATGGCGCCCCGGGGCTATTCGAATGGCGTGCTCACCGAGATGCAGGTGGGCAGCAAGCTCGTATTTGTGGGCGGACAGGTGGGGTGGAATGGCCAGCAGCAGTTCGAGACCGACGATCTGGCGGAGCAGGTGCGCCAGACGCTGGCGAACATTGTTGCGATTCTGGCCGAAGGCGGCGCCAAGCCTGAGCATATCGTCCGGATGACGTGGTACGTGACGGACAAGAACGAGTACGTGGCGGCGTATCCGGCCATCGGCAAGCACTACCGCGAGTACATCGGCCGGCATTTCCCGGCGATGACGGCCGTGGAGGTCGCGGACCTGGTCGAGGACCGCGCCAAGGTGGAGATTGAGGTTACTGCCGTGGTGCCGGCGCAGTAACCGCCGGTTGCTCCTGAGCGCCGAGGGCCGGCTGTCGTCCGGCCTTCGGCGTTTTTTTGCAGGCTCTGCGTGCTGTGGGCTCTATACAATCGACCCATAAACCAAGGAGCCAGCCTCATGTCCCTGAACTCTGACGCGGTACGCCTGTTCCTGGGTGTGGTGGATGCCGGCTCCCTCAGCGCCGCCGCCGAGCTGCTGGGCCACACGGCGTCGGGCGTCAGCCGCGGCCTGTCGCGGCTCGAGGAAGACCTCGGTGTCATCCTGATCAACCGCACCACCCGTCGCATGGAGCTGACCGAGGAGGGCAAGCATTTCCTGCCCAAGGCCCGGCATATCGTCGCGTCGCTGGACGAAGCCGAGGACTGCATGCGCATGGTGCATCAGCGCCCGGCCGGCCGCCTGCGGGTGGACGCGTCGGTGCCCGTCATGCTGCATTGCGTGGTGCCGCTGGTGGCGGAGTTCCGGCGGGAATACCCGGCGATCGCGCTCGAACTCACCAGCAACGACCGCATCGTGGATCTCATGGAGCATCGCACCGACGTGGCGCTGCGCATGGGACCGCTGACGGATTCCACCCTGCATGCGCGCACGCTGCGGCCGTCGCCCCGCTGGGTGATGGCCAGCCCGGATTACGTGGCCCGGCGCGGCGCGCCGCAGACGGTGGAGGACCTGGCGACGCATGAAGTGCTGGGTTTCACCCAGCCTGAAAGCCTGAACGTCTGGCCCTTGCGCCACGCTGGCGGGTCCAGCTATCTGGCGGTGCCGACGCTGGCGACGTCCAGCGGCGAGACGCAGCGGCAACTGGCGGTGCGCGGCGTGGGCATCGCCTGCCTGTCCGATTTCGTGGTGCGCGAGGACGTCAAGGCCGGCCGGCTGGTGAAGCTGATGGAAGACGTGCACACGGACTATCTACAGCCCATGCACGCGGTGTATCACCGCAACACGCAGCTCTCGCGGCGCATCGCCTGTTTCCTGGATTTCTTCGCGGCGCGGATCTGAACCCGCGCCGCGTTTGGCATGACGCCTAGGCGTGCAAGGCGCGGCCAAAGGCCGACAGCACCGATTCGTGCAGCGTTTCCGACAAGGTCGGGTGCGCGAACACGGTGTGCATCAGGTCTTCCTCCGTGGCTTCCAGCGAGGTCGCCACGCCGTAGCCGGTAATCAGCTCGGACGCTTCCGGGTGGATGATGTGCGCACCCAGCAGCTCGCCGCTCTTGGCGTCGAACACCGTCTTTACCAGCCCCTGGTCCTCGCCCATGGCGATCGCCTTGCCGTTGCCGGCGAAGGTGAACTTGCCCACGCGGATGTCGCCGCCGGTCTTGGCGGCGTGTTCGCGGGCGCGGGCTTCGCTCATGCCGATGCTGGCGACCTGCGGATACGAGTAGGTGCAGGCCGGGATGCGCAGCGGATCGATGGGATGCGCGGGCTTGCCGGCGATGGCCTCCACGCACAGCACGGCTTCATGGCTGGCCTTGTGGGCGAGCCACGGCGCGCCGGCCACGTCGCCGATGGCATAGACGCCGGGCTCGGCCGTGCGGCACAGGCCGTCGGTGACGATATGGGTCCTCTCCACCTTGACGCGGGTCTGCTCCAGGCCCAGGTTCTCGACGTTGCCGACGATGCCGGCGGCGACGATGACACGATCCACTTCCAGCTCGCTGCGCTGGCCTTGCCGGTCCAGCGTCACCTTCACGCCGGTCGCGGTCAGCGACGATGAGGTCACGGCGCATTGCGTCAGCACGTGGATGCCCTGCTTCTCGAAAGCCTTGCGGGCCAGCGCCGAGATCTCGGCGTCTTCCTGCGGCAGGATTTCCGCGGTCATGTCGATCAGCGTGACCTCCGCGCCCACGGCGCGGTAGAAGCTGGCGAACTCCGCGCCGATGGCGCCCGCGCCCACCACCAGCAGCGACTTCGGAATCTCGGCCGGGACCAGCGCCTGGCGGTAGGCCCAGACGCGTTCGCCCAGGGGCAGCGCCGGCAACTCCCGGGCGCGCGCGCCCGTGGCCAGGATGATGTGCTTGGCCGACAGCGTGCTGCCATTGTCCAACGCCAGCCGGCCGCCGCCCGCCAGCTTGGCGCTGGCGGCGAACACGGTCACGCCGTTCTTCTTCATCAGGTGCGCCACGCCCTGGCCCAGGCGGCCCGCCACCTTGCGTGAACGCGCCACCATGGCGGCCAGGTCCGGACGCGCTTCGCCCGCGCCCGCCACGCCATAGTGCGCCGCCTCGCGGCAGGCGCGCAGCACGGTGGCGCTGTGCAGCAGCGCCTTGGTGGGGATGCAACCCCAGTTCAGGCAGATGCCGCCGAGTTCGGCGCGCTCCACCAGCGCGACCGACATGCCCAGCTGGGCGGCGCGGATGGCGGCGACATAGCCGCCGGGGCCGCCGCCCACCACGACGAGATCAAACGTAGTCTTGGTCATGGCGGGGCTCACAGCAGGATGCGCACGGGGTTTTCGATCAGCGTGCGGAAGGCGGCCAGCCAGCGCGCGCCCACCGCGCCGTCCACCACGCGGTGGTCCGCGGACAGGGTCACGGTCATGACGGTGGCGGCGGCCAACTGGCCGTCGCTGTCCACCACCGGACGCTTCTCGGCCGCGCCCACCGCCAGGATGGCGGCCTGCGGCGGATTGATGATGGCGGCGAACTGGCTGATGCCGTACATGCCCAGGTTGCTGACGGTCAGCGAGCCGCCGGTGAATTCCTCGGGCTTGAGCCGGTTGATCTTGGCGCGGCCGGCCAGCTCGACGATTTCGCCGGCAATGGCAGACAAGGATTTCACGTCGGCATCGCGCACGATGGGCGTGACCAGGCCGCCGTCGGTGGCCACTGCCACCGAGATATCGGCGCCGGCATGGTATTCGACGGCGTCCTCGTGCCAGCTGGCATTGACCTCCGGCACTTCGCGCAGGGCCAGCGCAGCGGCGCGCACGATGAAGTCATTGACCGACAGCTTCACCGCGCCGCCCTGGTTGGCCTGGGCGCGCAGCGCCAACAGCGCGTCCATCCGGCAGTCCACCGTCAGGTAGAAGTGCGGCACGTTCTGCTTGCTTTCGGTGAGACGGCGGGCGATGGCGCGGCGCATGCCGGTATGCGGCACGCGGCGTGCGGCCGGGCGGCCGGCCAGCGGCACGGCTGCCGCGGCCGGGGCGCGGTCTCGCGCCGCTTCCACGTCGCGGCGCACGATGCGGCCGTGCGGGCCGGTGCCGGTCACGCCCAGCAGATCCACATGCCATTGCGCGGCCAGGCGGCGCGCCAGCGGACTGGCGAACAAGCGGCCGCCGGGGATCGGGGCGTTGCTGGCGGCAGCGGCTGCCTGCGGCGCGGCCGCAGTGGCAGGGGCGGCGGCCGCAGGCGCGGGTTCGGCGGTTGGCGCGGCCGCGGGCTGCGCGGCGGCGCCGGCCTCTGCCAGCGCGCGGTCGATGGCCGAAGCGTCCTCGCCCTGCGCCAGCAGCACGCCGATCACGGTGTTCACCGGCACGGAGGCGGCGCCGGCCTGGACCACGATACGGCCCAGCACGCCGGCCTGCTCGGCATTGATCTCGACAATGGCCTTCTCGGTTTCGATTTCGGCCAGTGCGTCGCCCACGGCGACGGTGTCGCCTTCTTTCTTGAGCCACTGGTGCAGCGTGCCGCCCGAGGTGTCGGCCGCAACGGAGGGGAGCTTGATAAGGTGTGCCACGATGTTCGTCCTATTCAGCGGCGCCGGCCAGGTCTGGCCGGTAGGTGGCGGGATCGTCGTATTCGACCAGTTCCAGCACATTGCCTTCCGGGTCGCGGAAGAACGCCAGCCAGGTGCCGGGGCGCACTTCCATCGGCGCGGGCTTGCTGTCGAAAACCACGCCCCGGGCTTCCAGTTCGCGCACCGCGCCGGACAGGTCGCGCACGATGAAGGTCAGGTAGGTTGCGCCCTGGCGGTCCAGGATGGCCGCGCCGCGCGCGGCGGCCTCCGGCGCGGCGGCGGGTTGCAGCAGCTTGATGCGTTCGCCATAGCTGGTCTGCAGGCGCGCCACGTCGTAGCCATGGCGCGTGAGGCCGGTGGCCTGGGCCTTGTCTGCCGGCACGCTCACGCGGTTGACGAGCTTCAGGCCCAGGACCCCGGTATAGAAGGCCAGCAGCGCGTCCAGGTCGGCGCAGCAGATGCCGACTTCCATCGGCACGGTCATGTGCAGGGATGCGCTCATGCCTGTTCTCCCAGGTCGGCCAGCACGTCGGCCAGGCCGGCCATGACTTCCTCGGTGTCCGCGAAGGCGGCGCGCTCCAGCACCTTGGAGATGCTGGGCGAGGCTTCGCCGCCGGTCACGCGCTTGACTGGCTGGTCCAGCCAGTCGAAGTAGCGGCGCTGGATCTCGTCGGCCAACATGGCGCCGTAGGAGGTGCCGCGCGCGCCTTGCTCCACGATCAGCACGTTGTTGGTCTTCATGATGCTGGCGCCGATGGTGTCCCAGTCCAGGCTGGCGCGGTCCAGCGTGCGCAGGTCGATGACCTCGGCGTCCACGCCGGCGGCTTCCGCCGCCTTGAGCGCGCGGCTGACCATGGACAGATAGGTCAGGATGGTGACCTTGCCGCCCTCGCGGCGCACGCGAGCCTTGCCAAACGGGATCGCATAGTCCAGGTCGTCCGCGGGCACCTCGCCCGAGGAGGCGTACAGGTCCACGTGCTCGATCACCAGCACAGGGTCCTTGGAGGCCAGCGCGGTGTTCATCAGGCCGACGTACTCGTAAGGCGTGGACGGCGCGACCACGCGCCACCCGGGCGCGGTGGCGAAGATGCCGGCCGGATCCATCGAGTGCTGCGAGCCGTAGCCCGTGCCCATGGCGACCTTGGTGCGCAGCACGAAGGGCACGTCGATGTCGCCGCCGAACATGTGGCGGGCCTTGCCGATCTGGTTGAAGATCTGGTCGGCCGCGACCCACATGAAGTCGGGGTACATGAATTCCACGATAGGGCGGTAGCGGCCGTCCATGGCCAGGCCGCCGCCCAGGCCGGCGAAGGCGTTCTCGGAGATCGGGGTGCCCAGTACGCGGTCGGGATACTTGTCCTTCAGGCCGCGCGTGGCGCCGTTGGTGCCGCCCTTCAGGCGGTGCACGTCTTCGCCCAGCACCACCACGCCGGGGTCGGTTTCCATGCGGCGGTCCAGCACGTCGGCCACCGCGTCCACGAACTTGCGCTCGGCGGACTGGCCTGCGTAGTCGGCGGCTTCCTGGTAGCGCAGGCCGGCCAGTTCCGAGCCGTCGCTGCGCAGGCCCACGTCGCGGAAATCGGGGCTGGGCCAGAGGTCGGCGCGCACGCGGCGCTTGCCGCCGTCGGCGGCTTCGGTCAGGCGGCCGGAAACGTCCTTCATGACGTCCTTGCAGCGCTGACGCAGGGCGTCCACTTCGGCTTGCGTGATCAGCTTGCGGGTGATCATTTCCGTGGCGATCTTGTCCAGCGGATCGCGGCGGCGCCATTGCGCTTCCTCGTCCTTGCTGCGGTAGCCGAAGGCGCTGCCAGGGAACGGGCCGTTCTGGTGGAAGAAACGGTACACGTCCACTTCGACGATGGTGGGGCCGTTGCCCGCGCGCATGTGCGCCACGGCTTCGGACATGGCCAGGTGGACCGCCAGCGGGTCCATGCCGTCCACCTTCCACGACGGGATGTTGAAGGCCAGGCCGCGCGCCGACAGGCGCGGTTCGGCGGTGGACTCTTCGACCGTGGTGGACACCGCGTAGCGGTTGTTCTCGATGAAGAAGCACAGCGGCGTCTTCCAGGCCGCGGTCAGGTTCATGGTTTCCAGCACCGAGCCGATGTTGACCGCGCCGTCGCCGAAGTAGGTCACGGCGACGCGGTCGGTGCCGGCATGCTTGTGCGCCCAGCCCGCGCCGGCGGCCAGCGGCACGCCGCCGCCGACGATGGCGTTGGTGCCCAGCGCGCCGGCTTCGAGCCAGCGCAGGTGCATGCTGCCGCCACGGCCGCGGCAGTAACCCTGGGCCAGGCCCATGATCTCGGCCAGCGTCTTCTGCAGGACTTCATCGATGGCGGGCGTGAGCGGATCGAGCGGGTCCAGGCCCAGCGGGGCGACGTGCTGCAGCGCCTTGGCCAGGAACTGGTGGTGGCCGCGGTGCGAACCGTTGATCTGGTCGCCGGCGCCCAGCGCCAGCACGGAACCGACCGCGCCGCCTTCCTGGCCCACGGACGAGTGCGCGGGGCCGTGCACCAGGCCTTCGGCGGCCAGGTCGAGCACGGCTTCTTCAAAGGCGCGGATCCAGTGCAGCTGGGTCAGCATGGTGCCCAGCAGGGCCGGGTCCGCCTGTTGCCAGTCCTTGGCGTCTACCGTCAGTTGCCGCCAGGGCGCTTGGGACTCAAGCGGTTGGTGGGTGGCCATGAGTGAATCTCCAGAGATGTGTGTATGCGTTCTTGCGATTAGAGGTAGCTGTAGCGGCTCCAGCCGCCGTCGGCCACCAGGGTGTGTCCGTTGACATAGGCGGCCTGGCGCGAGGCCAGGAACACCGCCAGGTCCGCCATTTCGGCGGGTTGCGCCAGGCGGCGCAGCGGCGTGCGCTGCTTGAGGCGTTCGGGGTCGAGCCGGCCGCGCGCGGCCAGGTCGCGCACCAGGTCCGTTTCCACGTAGCCCGGCGCCAGCGCGTTCACGCGCACGCCCATGGGGCCCCATTCCACGGCCAGGGTCTCGGTCAGCAGCACCACCGCGCCCTTGGTGGCGCAATAGGCGGCGCGGTCGGGCGCCGCCACCACGCCGTACATGGAGGCCAGGTTGATGATGCTGCCGGCGCCAGCGGGCACCATGCGGCGGCCGGCGGCCTGGGCGCACAGGAACACGCCGGTCAGATTGATGTCCACGGCGCGGCGCCACTCGTCCACGGTGACTTCCAGCGTGGGCTTGTTGGCGGAGACGCCGGCGTTGTTGACCAGCACGTCGATGCGGCTCCAGGCCTTTTCGACCTGTGCGAAAGCCTGCTCGACCGCGTCGGCGTCCGTGACCGACGCTTGCACGGCCAGCGCCTCGCCGCCCAGGGCAGTCAGGCCGGCGACGGCTTCGTCCAGCGCCGTGGCGTCCATGTCCAGCAGCGCCACGCGCGCGCCCTGGCGCACGAAGGCCTGCGCCGTGGCCAGGCCGATGCCCTTGGCGCCGCCGGTGATGACGACGCTCTGGCCGCGCAGGTCGGGATGGATGACTTCCGGAGTTTGGTCCAAGATGTTTGCCTCTTAGCGATGTATATGCCGGCGCTCAGACCGCCAGCCATTCCTGGACCACGTCCTGGCGCTCATGCAGCTGCGCGGGCGGTCCTTCGAAAACGATGCGGCCATGGCCCATCACGCTGACGCGGGTGGAGACCTTCAGCGCGATGGTCAGCTTCTGCTCCACCAGCACCACGGACACGCCGCGCTTGTGGATGTCGCGGATCACGTCGGCGATCACTTCCACGATCTTCGGCGCCAGCCCTTCGGTGGGTTCGTCGATCAGCATGACCTTGGGGTTGCCCAACAGTGAACGGCACATGGTCAGCATCTGCTGTTCACCGCCCGACAGGTTGCCGGCCTTGGTGCCGCGGCGTTCCTTCAGGCGGGGGAAGTAGTCGAACATTTGCTCGGTCGACCAGTAGGGCGCGTCGTCGCGCTTGGGCTGTTCGCCCATGCGCAGGTTTTCGTCCACGGTCAGGTTGGCGAACACCTCGCGCTCTTCCGGTACGAAGCCCAGGCCGGCGCGGGCGATCTCGAAGGGACGTTTGTTGGTGATGTCGCGGCCTTCGATGGCGATGCTGCCGCCGGTCACGTCCACCAGGCCCATGATGCTTTTCATGGTGGTGGAGCGGCCGGCGCCGTTGCGGCCCAGCAGGCTCACGACCTCGCCGCGGCCCACGGTCAGGTCGATGCCGTGCAGGATGTGGCTCTTGCCGTAGTGGGCATGCACGCCTTGCAGGCTCAGCAAGGGGGATTGCGTCGTCATACCGTTTCCTCTCCCAGGTAGGCTTCGCGCACGCGGGCGTCGCCGCGGATGTCGGCCGGCGTGCCGGTGGCGAGGATCTCGCCGTAGACCAGCACGCTGATGCGGTCGGCCAGCGAGAACACCACCTGCATGTCGTGCTCCACGATCAGCAGCGTGCAGTCGCGGGTCACGTCCTTGATCAGTTCGACCGTGTAGTCCACCTCGTGCTGGGACATGCCCGCCATGGGCTCGTCCAGCAGGATGACCTTGGGGCGCGAGGCCAGCGTCATGCCGATTTCCAGCGAACGCTGTTCCGAGTAGTTCAGGTCGCCGGCGGCGGTGTCCTGCTTGGCGGCCAGGCGCACTTTCTCCAGCAGGCGGTCGACGTCTTCGTTGACGGCGCGGTTGCGGGCGATGGGACGCCAGAAGTTGTAGACCAGGCCGTGCATGCGCAGCACCGCCAGTCGCAGGTTTTCGCGCACGGACAGACGCGGGAACACATTGGTGATCTGGAACGAGCGCGCCAGCCCCAGGCGGTTGATGCGCTCCGGCGGCAGGCCGCCGATGGAGCGCGCACGCAGGCTGATGTCGCCCGAGGTTGGCGCGAACGAGCCCGACATCAGGTGGAACAACGTGGACTTGCCGGCGCCGTTCGGGCCGATGACGGCATGGCGTTCGCCGGCCTCGACCTTCAGGTTCACGCCGCGGATGATCTGCGCGTCGCCAAAGGACTTGCGCACGTCGGTCAGGGTCAGGATTTCGTGGCTCATTGTGCAGCCTCCAGCGCGGGAGCGGCTTGTTCGTCGTCGCGCCACAGGGCCAGCGCCCAGCGGCAGGCAGCGAGGCCTGCCAGGAACAACACCAACGGAATCAGCCAGGTCGACAGCGCCAGCGGCGCCCAGTCGTGGCCGAACAGCGGAATGTCGGGCCAGCCGGCCTCGGGATTCATGGCCAGCAGCGACCGGTAGTCGCGGGCGAACATGCGTTGCAGCAGCTCCACCGTGAAGACCGTGGCGCAGGTCAGCAGCAGGCCGCCTGCCACCGAGACCGCGGCGCGCGGCAGCCAGTTGCCCAGGCCGCGCTCGCGCAGCGAACGGGCGGCGCCCTGCACCAGGCCGACCAGGCCGTCCGGCACGAACAGCATCACCAGCACGAACAGGATGCCTTGGTACAGCAGCCAGGAGCGCGTGATGTCGGCCAGCGTCTGCGACAGGAAGGTCAGGATGGACGCGCCCAGCACCGGACCGAGGAAGGCGTTGACGCCGCCGATGTAGGCGAACAGCACCGCGTCGGTGGACAGCTTGACGTCGAACAGCACGTAGTTGCCGGCTTCGATGTTCAGCGCCTGCAGGCCGCCGGCAATGCCGGCGAACATGGCGGACAGCGCGAACACCAGGGTCTTGAGCGTGTGCGGCCGATAGCCCAGGTAGCGCAGGCGGTTGGCGTTTTCGCGCAGGCCCAGCGTCAGCCGGCCCAGCGGCGTGCGGGTCAGGCCGTAAAGCGCGGCCAGCGACACCAGCACCCAGGCCAGCACCAGGAAATAGACCTCGATGTCGGAACCGAAGGTGAAGCCCCAGGCCGGCATGCGCATGGCGGACACGCCCGCCTCGCCGCCGAACACGCTCTTGAGGTGCGGCGCCAGCGCATGCAGCAGCTCGGCCAGCGCCAGCGTGATCATGGCGAAATAGACGCCGGCGCGCATGGTGGCGAACCAGCCCGCGACCAGGCCGAACAGCAGGCCGGCCACGCCGCCTGCCAGCGGCATCAGGGGCGTGGGCAAGAGGCCCGCGCCGCCCAGCGCGTTCATGGCATGGATGGTGGCGAAGGTGCCCACGCCGAAGTAGGCGGCGTGGCCGAAGGACAGCATGCCGCCCTGGCCGGCCAGCAGGTTGAAGGCGCAGGCGAACAGCGCGGCGATCAGCATCTGCACGGCCGCCACCAGCTGGCCCGGGGGCAGCAGCCAGGGCAGCGCGCAGAGCGCGGCCACGCACAGGACGAGGAGCAGGAGGACGGAAGTACGGCGGGTCTGGCTCATGCCTGTTCTCCCTTCAGGCCCGAAGGCTTGACCAGCAGCACCACCAGCATCAGCAGGAAGGGCAGGGTGGCCGCCAGGCTGGAAATCTTCACGGTCATCAGGCCGCCCACGCTTTCGGCCCATTCCCCGGCGCCGAACAGGCCGAACAGGGTCGCCAGGCTGGCGTCGATGCCGACCGAGAACGAGCTGATCAGACCGATCAGCAGCGAGGCGATCATCGCGCCTTCGAGCGAGCCCAGGCCGCCCACCACGACCACCACGAACACCAGCACGCCCAGTTCCAGCGCCATGTTCGGATTGGTGGTGTAGAAAGCGCCCGCGACCGCGCCGGCCAGGCCGGCCATGGCCGCGCCCACGCCGAACACGCTCATGAACACCAGCGGCACGTTATGGCCCAGCGCTTCGGCCATGCGCGGGCGGTAGATGGCCGAGCGCACCACGATGCCGACGCGGGTGCGCGACAGCAGCAGATAGATCACGGCGAACATCGCCAGCGACACGCCGCCCATCAGCAGGCGGTAGAAGGGGTAGTCCGCGTCGAACACGCGGAAGGCCGCGAAGTTGAGGAACTGCGGCACGCGGTAGTCGACCGGAAAGTCGCCGTAGAACAGCTTGATCAGCTCCGCCACGATGAAGGCCAGGCCGAAGGTCACCAGCAGTTCCTGCGCATGGCCGAACTTGTGGACGCGGCGCAGGAAGTAGCGCTCCACGCCCATGCCCAGCAGGCCGGCGATGATGGTGGCCAGGACCAGCGCGGTCCAGAAGCCGGTGACGGGCGTCAGGGTGTAGGCGGCATACGCGCCTATCATGTAGAACGAGGCGTGCGCGAAGTTGAGCACGCCCATCATTCCAAAAATCAGTGTCAGGCCTGCCGACACCATGAATAGCAGCAGGCCGTAAATCACGCCGTTCAACAGCGAGACGGTAAAGTATTCCATGTCCGCTCCAGGATTCTTGCGCTAAGACGACGGACGTCTTGCGAGCGATGCGCACCAGGGTTTTTCCGGCCCGCGCCGGGGGTGCGCTTATTGATCTGCGACGAATGGATGGGCAAGCGCGTCCGTGGCGCCATGCGCAAGCTGGCGACGGACGCGCTTGCAACCCATCAGTTCGGCCGCTGCATCTTGCAAGTGGCTTGCGGCGGCGCCGACACGTCGGCCGCGGCCAGCACCTTGACCGGCTCGAAGCCCATGTCGGTGCCGTCGGCCTTGTACTTGGCGTTCTTGCCGACCTTGGACACCACCATCGGCAACTGCACCTGGTGGTCTTCCGCGCGCATCGTGTAGGTGCCCAGCGACGAGGTGTAGGTGACCTTCTCCAGCGCGCCGGCCAGTTGCGGCACGGACAGCTTGCCGTCCTGCGGCTTCACCTGCTTGAGCGCTTCGCCCAGGAAGCGGATGCCGATCACGGTCTGCGGCTCGGTATAGCTGGGGTAGTGGCCCGTCTTGGCCTTGTAGTCCTCGGCGAACTTGGCGCCTTCCTCGCCCGCGGCCTCGATGTTGTACGGATGGGCGATGTAGTGGCCCAGCGCGACTTCGCCGGCGTTGGCCAGGTTGCCCACCTGGTCCAGGAACACGGTGGCGAAACGGACCTTCAGGCCGGCGGCCTGCGTGGCCTTCATCAAGAGCAGCAGGTCGTTGGACCAGTTGCCCGTGATCACGGTGTCGGGCGTGGCCGAGCGGATGCGCGCCACGTAGGGGGCGAAGTCCTGGATCTTGTTGACTTCGTGCAGCGTCTTGCCGACCACTTCATAGCCATACTGCTTGGCAAAGCGCTCGGTGGCGCCTTCCATGTCCTGGCCCCAGGAGTAGTTCTGGTTGATGGCGTACACGCGCTTGCCCAGCGTGCCGTCGGCCGACATGACCGAGGCCAGCGCCTTCACGCGCAGGTCGGCGTTGGTGGTGAAGCGGAAGTGGTAGAAGTGGCACTTCTGGCCGGTCAGTTCCAGCGCCTCGCCGCCCACGTTCAGGAACACGACTTCCTTGCCCGGGTTGCGCAGGTTGTGCTTGCGCACGTCTTCGGTCAGCTGGCCGGAAATGGCCGACGAGGACCCTTGCACCAGGATCTGCACGCCTTCGGCCGCGGCTGCGCGGAAGCGGTCGGACGCGCCCACCGGGCCGCCCTGGTTGTCGAACTCGACCAGTTCCAGCGGCTGGCCGTTCCAGCCGCCGGCGGCGTTGATGCGGTCCAGCTCATACTTGACCGCGGCGCGGAACATCAGGCCGGTCGAGGCCTGCGGGCCGGACAGCGTCTCGATCAGGCCGATCTTGACGGGCGCGGCCTGGGCCGATGCGGCGATGCCGGCCAGGCACAGCAGGCCAGTGGTGAAAGCCAATTTCATGCGTGTCTCCTCCGTGGGACGGGAGTGTGGTGAATCTGTTGATCAGGCAAGCGCGCGGGCGGGCTTGCGCGGCTCTTCTATGCCCAGGAAGCGGGCAATTTCGGCAATCTGCCCTTCCAGCATGTACAGGCCCGGATGCGTGCGGCAGCCGCGCGCGGCGGCGGCGCGCAGCAGGGGCGTGTCGACGCGGCTCATGACGGCGTCGGCTACGACGGTGCCGGCGGCAAGCGCGTCCAGCTGGAAGGGCAGGGGATCGGTGTCGTTCAGGCCCAGCGAGGTCGCGTTGATGGCGATGTCGCAAGCCTGGGGCGCGGCGCTGGCCACGCTGATGGCCAGGCCGGGATATTGGCGGCTCAGATGAGCGGCGAAGGAGAGCGCCTTGTCGGCGCTGCGGTTGTACAGGCGCAGGCTGGCGGGGCCGGCGTCGGCCACGGCACAGGCGATGGCCTTGCCCGCGCCGCCCAGGCCGGCCAGGTAGACGTGGCGGCCGGCCGGATCATGGCCCTGGCTGCGCAAGCCGGCGACGAAACCCAGTCCGTCGAAGTTGCCGCCGGTGAGCACGCCGTCGCGCAGGCGCACCGCGTTGACCGCGCCGCTTAGCTGGGCCGAGGGCGTCAGCGCGTCGCACAGGGCGGCGGCATTTTCCTTGTGGGGCACCGTCACCACGATGCCGCCCAGATTGGCCAGCCCGCGGATGCCGGCGAACAGGCCGGGCAGGGCGTCGGGGGCCACATGGAACGGGACCATGACCGCGTCCACGCCGCGCTCGCGCAACAGGGCGTTGAGCCGCTGGGGCGTCTTGACGTGCGCGATCGGGTCCGCCGCGATCGCGAAAACGGTAGTGCTGCCGGTGATTTCCACCTGTTTGTCCCCTGCCTGGGTAGCGGCTTGCCGCCGTGTCGTTCCCGACTCTCTTGCCTGAAAGCGCCAGTTGCTTTACGCTTTCGGAATAAGTTGTCAGGCAACTTTATTAAGTTGTCCGATAAATCATAGGGCAAGCGTTTTTCCCGTGTCAAGCGGCGGTTTCGGGAGTCCAATCGGAATTCCAGGGACCGCCGGAAAGGCGCTCAGCCCGCGTACGAGCGTGCTACAGGAGACAGAATGATTTCGTTCGAAGGAAAGGTTGCCGCCATCACCGGCGCGGGCAATGGCATCGGCCTGGCGACGGCGCGGCTGATGGCGGCGCATGGTGCGCGGCTGGTGCTGACCGACATCGATAACGCGCGCCTGGAAGAGGTGGCGGCCGAGCTGGACCCCAGCGGGCAGCGCGTCTACACGCGGGCGCTGGACGTGTCGGCGTCGGCCGACTGCGAACGCGTGTTCGAGGCGGCGGCCAAGCATTTCGGCGGGCTGGACCACCTGGTGCATTGCGCCGGCATCTATCCGGAGCAACTGGTCAAGGACACCAGCGACGAGGCCTGGCGCACGCTGATGCGCGTGAACCTGGACGGCACCTTCTATGTATGCCGCGCCGCCCAGCGCCATTTGCGCCACGACGGCTCCATCGTGTTGCTGACCTCGCTGGCGGCCCAGCGCGGCAGCTATGCGCATGCGGCCTATTCGGCTTCCAAGGGCGCGGTGCAGAGCTTCACGCGCAGCCTGGCGCTGGAGCTGGCGCCGCAGATCCGCGTGAACGCGGTCGCGCCGGGCATCATCGCCACTTCCATGACGCAGGACTTGATCGGACAGAAGGGCGCGCAGCTGCTGGAAAGCACGCCGCTGCGCCGCTACGGCACGGCGGAGGAAATCGCCGGCTCCATCGCGTTCCTGTGCTCGCCGCTGGCCGGTTTCGTCACCGGCGAGGTCATGCAGGTCAACGGCGGCATCTATATCGCGTAAAGTCCCAGGATGGCGCGCCTGCCCATGCCGCGTCCGGTCCGCCAGGCATTCCCATAAACAAGAGGCGGCGCGTCTGCGCGCCGCCCGCAAGTTTCCACCATTCGACCATGCAGCCCAACCAAGAACAGGATCCGCCGCGCGCCGCGCCCAAGAGTTCGCTTTCGGCGGCGCTGGGCGACGCGTTGGCGGAGCAGATCCGCCAGGGGACGCTCGCACCCGGCGATCGCCTGCCCACGGAAAAGCAGCTGACGGAAACCTATTCCGTCAGCCGCGCCGTCGTGCGCGAAGCGCTGGCGCGCCTGAAGTCCGAAGGCCTGATCACGTCGCAGCAAGGCAGCGGAGTGTTCGTCGATCCGAACTTCCAGAAGAACGCGTTCCGCATCGCCGCGCCCACGCCGGGCGACAACCAGGAACTGGAACATATCCTGGAGCTGATGCTGTCCATCGAAGTCACCGCCGCGCGCTACGCTGCGCAGCGCCGCACCGACGCGGATCTGAAGAAGATGCGCCAGGCGCTGGTGGGCATGGAATACGCGCTGCTCAACGACAAGCTGGGCGACGAAGAGGACTACCAGTTCCACCATGCCATCGTGCAGGCGACCCATAATCCGCACCTGGTAGCCCTGAACGATTACCTGGAAGCCAACGTGCGCCGGGTCATCCGCAGCGCGCGCAACAATACGGCGCGCATGTACACCGAACGCATGGCCGCGGTGCAGAGCGAGCATCAGGCGATCTTCGCGGCCATCGACGCAGGCGATCCGGACGCCGCCGGACGCGCCGCCGACCAGCACCTGCGCAACGCCGCGGACCGCTTGCGGCTGTTCCAGGCGGAGCGGCCGGCGCCGGTCTAGGGCGCCGGGGACTGCCTGCCGCGCGGGTGAGTCCTAGGCGAAGGTCTGTTCCATTTCGCGGCGGAACTGCACGGCCGTGGACCTTTCGTCGTACTCCACGTCGGCCCAGCGGATCGCCTGCGATTGGCGCACCGGGTTCTTCAACTTGACCTGGTGCGACAGGCCCAGCGGCAGATAGCCCTCGTCCACCGAATCGCGCGCCGGCATCAGCCGGCCGTACACCGTGTAGCCGCCTTCGCCGTCCAGGATCTGGCCGGCCGGCAGGTCGCGCTTGGCGGTGGCGACGACGTCGCCATGCCAGCCCGCGGGCGCGCCGGTGGGTTCGCGGCGCAAGCCCACGCTGGCCACGCTGATGCCCAGCTCCAGGCCGATCAGGTGATAGGGCTTGTACATGGCGGTGTAGTTGCCGCTGGGGTCCGTGACCAGGCCGTATTCCTTGAAGCAGCGGCGCACGTAGTCGCTGTCGGCGGCCAGGGTCACGTACACGCCCCAGCGCAGGTCGCGGAACACCGGGCGGCCGTCGCGCTCCAGCGAGGAAATCACCTCGACCTGGCCGCGATGGTGCAGGATGCCGCCGCTTTCGCGCGGCCGCAGTACGCGCGCCAGATCGTCCACGCCGCAGGGCGGGAAGTGCAGGCCGGATGGCGAGGGCAGCAAGCCCGTGGCGTTGGACACCGCGGCCATTTCGATCGCGCTCTTGGTGCCATCCAGGAAACTGTTGAACATCTGTGCGTTGAAGTCGCCCGCCGCTACCATCTCGGCGGTGAAGCCGTAATAGGGCCAGACGGTGTCCGGCGTGGAGGTATGGAATTCCGGCAGATACTTGGTGCCCTTGCCCGCGGCCATCACCTCGAAGCCGCTGGCGCGGGCCCAGTCCACCATTTCGCAGATCAGGGCCGGCTGGTCGCCGTAGGCCAGCGAATAGACGATGCCGGCCTCTCGCGCGCGCCGCGCCAGCAGGGGGCCGGCCAGCGCGTCGGCCTCGACGTTGACCATGATGATGTGCTTGCCGTATTCGCAGCAGGCCAGCACGTGGCTGATGCCGGCGGCGGCCTGGCCGGTGGCGTCGATGACGATATCGACATCGGGACTGGCGATCACGGCGTGGGGATCGTCGCTGAAGTAGACCTTGCCGTTCTTCAGCGCATCATTGGTGCTGCTGGCGTTGAGCGCGCTGGCGGGCCAGCCCACCCGGGTGAGCGCCGCGCGGGCCCGGTCGGGCGCCAGATCGGCCACGGCGACCAGCCTCATTCCCGGCGTGCGCGGGGCTTGGCTCATGAACATCGCGCCGAACTTTCCGGCGCCCAGCAAGGCAACACGCAAGGGCTTGTGATCGGCTTCTCGCTGCTTCAGCAGGCGGTACAGATTCATGGCGCGGGCTCCTCCGGGGTGGGGGGTACTGCAACACAGAATAGTCCCAAATCGCGGCTACTGAACAGGACTCACTCGTCTGCCGTATACAGCTCTCCGGCCAGCACGTTGCGCCAGTTCTGCCAGCTGATGCGGGGGCGGTCCGACACCTCGCGGTTGTAGGGGGCGTCGAACAGGATGTGCTTCCAGCGCGGCTTGACCGCGCCTTCGATCAGGGGCTTGTCGTCGATCAGCAGGTGGCCGTGCACCAGGGTCTTGTCCTTGGTCAGGATCAGCCGGTTGGTCGCTTCGCGGCCCAGGTGTTTTTCCACCCACAGGTACTTCTCCGCCACGCAGTTCTCGAACTGCGACAGGGGCGAGGAGCAGATGCGCACGTCCATGCCCAGCGCCAGCAGTTCCTTTATGGCGTCCAGCGCGCCGGGCACCGGCGGCAGGTCGCGGATGAAGCCGGGCGCCGTGTAGATGGCCTCGGCCATGCCGCGCAGCTCGGGGGCGTAATCCTGGCGGATGTAGAAAGACTTGCGGTCCTCGAACGCCACCGGCGGGATGTCCGGATGGCGCGCGCGCCAGGCGTCGATGAAGGCGTGTTCGAAATCGGCGAGCACGCCGTCTTGGTCCAGCAGGATGATCATGGCGGTCCCGGGTGATGGCAACCGGCTGATTGTGCCAGAGCGGAACGTCAGGAGTCTTGCGGCCGGGACTGCGCCACGATGCGGTAGCGGCTGCCGCCCGATTGCGATTCGGAGGCGACCAGCACCATGCGGTCGTAGCGCCAGGGCAGGGGGGCGGGCGCTTCGGCTGGCGGACTGGAGTGCTCGATGTTGCGCAGCAGGGTGACGTGCGGGCGGAAGGGCTGCGGCGGCGCGGCCAGGCCAAAACCCGACAGCCATAGCCACAGATCATCGTGGGCGGCCTGCAGGCCTTCGGGCGTGTCGCCGGGACCGGCCCACAGGATGCGCTGGCGGCCGAAGACGCCGTAGCGGTCCAGCATGATGTCCTCGGGGGCGAGGCGGCGTTCAGGTGTCGCCGCGGCCAGCTCATCGGCGAGCGCCGCGTCCACCGGCCCAAGGAAGGCCAGGGTCAGGTGCAGGGTTTCCGTGCGCATGGCGCGCCCGCCGCAGCTGGGCCGAGCCTGCTCTGCCCAGGTCGCGAGCTGGGCGGCCAGCGAGGGGGCGGGCCACAAGGCGTAGAACAGGCGGACGGTGGACATGCGCTGATTGTAGGGGCGCATGCGGCGCAATGCGCGTGCGCGGCCCTTCAGTCGCTTGTGGTTTCGGTGCGGCGCCGGCGGGTCAGGGCGGTGTCGAAACGTTCCACGCCTGGGCGGGCTGGACGGTCGAAGCGTTCCACGCCGGGACGGGCCGGGCGGTCGAAACGCTCCACGCCGGGACGGGTGAAGCGCTCGACGCGCTGCGGGGTTTCGGTCTTGGCCTGCACGCTCTGGGCGGCCGCCTGTTCGCGCTTGGCGATGATTTCCTCGGCGCGCTGATGATGCGGCGCCATCTTGCGGACCATCACCCGGCCGTCGCGCGGGAAGTAGTTGATGCGGCGCGCGTGCACGTCGCCCAGGTCTTGCGCCTTGACGGGGATGCCTTCGGTTCTGAGATAGTTCAGCACGAACTGGCCGTTGCGTTCGCCGATGTTCATCTGCTGCATGGCGGACAGCACGGCGCCGCCGCCGAATACCTTGGCTTCAAGCCGGTCGCGCGCCGCGCCGGCCTTCAGCAGTTCGTTGATCAGCACTTCCATGGCGAAGGCGCCATAGCGCATGGTGGCCGAGGCGGGCGACTGCATGTCGCCCTCAGGCAACATGAAATGGTTCATGCCGCCCACGCCCGTGATCGGGTCGTGGATACAGGCGGCGACGCAAGACCCCAGGACGGTCGAGATCATCAGGTCTTCGTTGGTGACGTAGTACTCGTTGGGCAGTACTTTCACCGCCTGACACTGGAACGCGCTGTCGAAATAGTGGCGCGTCGCACGGGCTTCAAGACGGGCGGCCATGGGACTCGATTAAGGGCAAGTACAACGATTGGGACACGAAGGTGGCAGCTCGAGAACAGAAATGTATCAAAGTATGTAAGAAAATGTCGCTTTATTCTTGCATACTCAAGCTTCCAGCGGGTGAATTGCTATGTAACGGGCGCAGTAATGTGTCCTGTTTTTGCAGCCCGGCCCAAAGCCGAAGACGCCCGCAGGCAGGCATGCAAGCATCCTACACAGGCGGGCGGAAGTCGTTCCCCGGATCACGGGGAAGAAGGGGCTTTATACGGAGCTTTAGGCGCTGCGCGTCAGAAGCGCGTGCTGCGGGTGACCGACCAGCGGGCCGACAGGGCGCCCAGGGCGGCCGAAGCCACCACCGCGCCGATCAGCACGGACGGGCCCGGAAGGTGCAGGGCGAATTCGGCCCCGTAGCTGCGGGCCAGCCCCACCAGGGCGTCGTTCAGTGGCGACAGCGCGACCGCCGCCACGCCGATGGCCAGAAGCGAGGCCACCGCGCCCGATAGCGCGCCCAGGTAGAGGAAGGGGCGGCGCACGAAGGATTCGGTGGCGCCCACCAGCCGCGCCACGCCGATTTCCTCGCGTTGCGACAGCGCCTGCATGCGCACGGTATTGAAGACCGTCGCCAGCACCACCACCGCCACGCAGGCGGCCAGGAAGGCCAGGCCGATGCGGGCAAAGCGCAGGATCGCCTCCAGGCGCTGCACCCAGGCGCTGTCCAGCTGCACCAGGTCTACGTGGTTCCATTGTTTCCAGGAGGCGGCCAGCTTGTCTGCCCGGCCGGCGAGGTTGTCGCCATCGGCCAGCGTCACCACCACTGCGTCCGGCAGCGGGTTGCCCGGCAGCACGGCCAGCGCCTGCTGCCAGGCCGGGTTGGCGCGCAGATCCGCCAAGGCGTCCTCGCGGCCCACCACGCGCACGGCGCGGACGTCGTCCTTGAATTCGTCCTGGATCCGTTTGGCCACGTCCGCGGCGGCGCCCGAGGGGGCGTCCACGCGCATGAAGACGGTGACTTCGGGGGTGACCGACATCTGGCGCGCCACCGGCTGGACCGAGACGAGGATGGCACTGCCCAACAGTGGCAGGGCCAGCGCCAGGGCCATGACCAGCAGGTTGGCCAGGGAGGAGAACGGTTGCTTGACCAGCCGGCGCAGGGTGACCAGCAGTGCGTAGCGGTGTTGCCGCAGCCAGGCGTTCATGCGGACTCTCCCGGGTAGGCGCGGCCGGACGCGGCGCCCGGCTGCTGCCCGATACCGGATTGTCCCGCGCCGGCCTCAGGCTGCGGCGTTGCGGAACCCTGGGAGTCGGCGAACTTGCCCGGGTCGATGCGCAAGGTGCGGGTGGCGTAGCGCGCCATGAGGTCCTGGTCGTGCGAGGCGATCAGCGTGGTCACGCCGACGCGGTTGAAGTCGCGGAACACATTCATGATGCGCTGCGCGTTGTCGTGGTCGAGGTTGGCGGTGGGTTCGTCGGCGATCAGGATGGCGGGCCGGTTCACGATGGCCCGCGCGATCGCCAGGCGCTGCTGTTCGCCGCCGGACAGTTCGATCGGATTCAGGTCTTCCTTGCCGGACAGCCCCACCTTGTCCAGGGCGGCGCGGGCGCGCGCCGCGGCCGAGTCCCAGGCGTGGCCCGTGACCGCCAGCGGCAGCATGACATTTTCGAACGCGCTGCGATCGAACAGCAGGTGCGTGTCCTGCAGGATCACGCCCACGGCGCGGCGCAGGTACGGCCGGGCGCGGGCGGGCAGCTTGTCCAGCCGCTGGCCGTTGACCTGGATCGACCCCCGGCTGGCGGGCTCCAGTCCGCCGATCAGCTTGAGCAAGGTGGACTTGCCCGCGCCGGACGGCCCGGATACGAAAACGAACTCTCCCGCGCTCACGCGGAAGTTGATGTCGGCCAGGATATTGCGGCCGCGACCATATGATTTGAATACGTGCTGGAATTCGATCATGGCGGCTGTCAGATGAAGCCGCAATAGTAACTCGGGGACACTAAGGTGGCCTAAACCGCCTGGACGATGCGCGGACAAATATTTGCGCGCAAGGCGTCCGGGCGCGTTTGTCCTGGCTCAAACAGTGCCCCCATTTTCGACAGGAAACAGCGTTTCATTTCACCCAGTGTCCCTATATTTCAAGGGAATTCCCGGATGCGCCGCGAGCGGCGCGGACGCTACCATCCGCCCCATACGTCGGCCCAACCCGGCCCGCGTTGCGACTTCGCTTTATCCCACACGGAGAACACGATGAAAGTACTGAAACTCGCTGCGATCGGCGCCGCTTTGTTCGCTGCATCCGCGGCTGCCAATGCGGGCGCAACCTTCGATAACGTCAAGAAAAAAGGGTTTGTCCAGTGCGGGGTTTCGACGGGCATCCCGGGGTTCTCCATCGCTGACAGCAAGGGCGAATACAAGGGCATCGACGTGGACCTGTGCCGCGCCATCGCCTCGACCATGTTCGGCGACGCCACCAAGGTCAAGTTCACCCCGCTGAACACGCAGCAACGCTTCACCGCGCTGCAGTCCGGCGAAGTCGACGTCCTCACCCGCAACACCACCGTCACGCTGACGCGCGACACCACGCTGGGCCTGATCGGCGTGGGCGTGAACTACTACGACAGCCAGGGCGTCATGGTCTCCAAGGACCTGAACGTCAAGAGCGCCAAGGAACTCAACGGCGCCACCATCTGCGTGCAGCCCGGCACCACCACCGAACTGAACCTGGCTGACTGGTTCCGCGGCCAGAAGATCGAATTCAAGCCGGTCGTGATCGACAAGTACGACGAAATCATCCGCGCCTTCTCGGCCGGCCGCTGCGACGCCTTCACCACCGACAAGTCGCAACTGGCTTCCACCCGCACCACGCTCGAGAACCCGGACAAGTACGTGATCCTGCCGGAAGACTTCTCCAAGGAGCCGCTGGGCCCCATGGTCCGCCAGGGCGACGAGCAATGGTTCAACATCGTGCGCTGGTCGCTCAACGCCATGCTCGAAGCCGAGGAATACGGCATCACCAAGGCCAACGTCGCGGAAATGGCCAAGAGCCCCAACCCCAACATCCAGCGCATCCTGGGCGTGACCCCGGGCATGGGCAAGAACCTGGGCGTGGATGACAAGTGGGCCTACAACATCATCAAGAACGTGGGCAACTACGGCGAAAGCTTCGAAAGCACGCTGGGCAAGAGCAGCGCGATGAAGCTGGAGCGCGGCTTGAACGCTTCCTACAAGAATGGTGGCTTGATGTACGGCTGGCCGGTGCGCTAACACACGGCTGCCTGGAAAAACGGAGCCCGGCGCTCCGTTTTTCCTCTCCCGCCCTCGGGCGGGTGGCAGGAGTGGGTGGCGCGGCCCTACCGGCTTCGCCGCCCGGTGTCCGACTTCTGTAGATTTACTCATGAATACTCCCAATAAAAGCGCGCCTGCATCGGCACCTCCCCGGCGTCTGAACTGGAACGATCCCGGGGTGCGCTCCGTGGTCTATCAAGTCCTGGCGCTGGCCGCGGTGGCCTGGGCCGTGTGGTTCCTGGTTTCAAACACCCTGCACAACCTGTCCGTGCGCAACATCGCCACGGGCTTCGGCTTCCTGGACCGCGAGGCCGGCTTCGCGATCGGCGAAACGCCCATCGCCTATACCCCTGCGGACACCTACGGCCGCGCCATCCTGGTGGGCCTGCTCAACACGCTGCGCGTAGCCGTCATCGGCATCGTGCTGGCGACCATCCTCGGTACGCTCATCGGCATCGGCCGCCTGTCCAAGAACTGGCTGGTCGCCAAGATCACCTCGGTCTATGTCGAGATAATGCGCAACGTGCCGCTGCTGCTGCAGCTGTTCTTCTGGTACGCGCTGATCACGGAAAACATGCCCGGTCCGCGCCAGGCGCACAATCCGCTGCCCGGCGTCTTCATCTCCAACCGTGGCTTGAAGGTGCCGGGGCTGGAAGGCAATTCGCTGGACTGGATGCTGGCCGGACTGGGCCTGGCCATCGTGGCGATCATCCTGCTGGGCCACTGGGGCAAGAAGCGCCAGGAGGCCACCGGCCGCGTGTTCCCGCTGGGCCGCGCCGCCATCGGCCTGCTCATCGGCTTTCCCATCATCGGCTGGCTGGTCAGCGGCGCTTCGCTGACCCTGGACATGCCGGAGCTCAAGGGCTTCAACTTCTCGGGCGGCCTGACCTTGTCGCCGGAATTCGCTGCCCTGATGGCGGGCCTGGTGATCTACACCTCGGCCTTCATTGCCGAGGTCGTGCGTTCAGGCATCCAGGCGGTCAACAACGGGCAGTGGGAAGCTGCCGGCTCGCTGGGCCTGCGCCGCAAGCAGGTGCTGCGCCTGGTGGTGCTGCCGCAGGCGCTGCGCGTGATCATCCCGCCGATGACCAGCCAGTACCTGAACCTGACCAAGAACAGTTCGCTCGCGGTGGCCATCGGCTACCCCGACATCGTGTCGGTGGTGAACACCACGCTGAACCAGACCGGCCAGGCCATCGAGGGCATCCTCATCATCATGGCCGCGTACCTCACGGTCAGCCTGTCGATCTCGATATTCATGAACTGGTACAACAAGCGCATCGCGCTGGTGGAGCGTTGATATGAGCAGCACTTCGCATATCCCCGCCGAAGGCCTGCCGCCGCCCAGCACCCAGGTGGGCGCCTGGGCCTGGATCAAGTCGCGCCTGTTCTCCTCGCCGCTGAATATCCTCATCACGGTGCTGCTGGCGTGGTTCCTGCTGATGGCAGTGCCGGCGCTGGTGGAATGGGCCTTCATCAAGGCGAACTTCTCCGCGGCCAACGCGCAGGAGTGCCGCGCTTCCGGGGGCGCCTGCTGGGCGTTCATCATCGAGAAGCACCGGCTGATCCTGTTCGGCACCTATCCCTACGACGAGCAATGGCGTCCGCTGATCGCAACCATCATCCTGGTGGCCGTGATCGTCTGCAGCGGCATCCGGCGCTTCTGGAACTGGAAGCTCGCCGTCATCTGGACCGTGGGCCTGACGGCCGTGGCGCTCCTGATGTGGGGCGGCGTGTTCGGCCTGACCTACGTGGAAAACGCGCGCTGGGGCGGCCTGCCGCTGACGCTGATCCTGTCCACGTTCGGCATCGCCTTCGCCTTCCCCATCGGCGTGCTGCTGGCCCTGGGCCGGCGCTCCAAGATGCCTGCCATCAAGGCGCTGTGCGTCGTGTACATCGAGCTGATCCGCGGCGTGCCGCTGATCAGCCTGCTGTTCATGTCCTCGGTGATGCTGCCGCTGTTCCTGCCCGAAGGCTTCTCCATCGACAAGCTGCTGCGCGCGCAGATCGCGATCATCATGTTCGCGGCGGCGTACATCGCCGAAACGGTGCGCGGCGGCTTGCAGGCGATTCCCAAGGGCCAGTACGAGGGCGCGGATTCGCTGGGCCTGAACTACTGGCAGCAGATGCGCAAGATCATCCTGCCGCAGGCGCTGAAGATCGTGATCCCGCCGCTGGTCAGCATTTTCATCGCGCTGTTCAAGGACACCTCGCTGGTGGTGATCATCGGCATCTTCGACCTGACGCTGGCGGCCAAGGCGGCCTTGTCCGACGCGGCATGGCGCGGATTCGGGGTGGAGGCGTACCTGTTCATTTCGCTCATCTACTTCGTCTTCTGCTTCTCCATGTCCAAGTACAGCCAGGCGCTGGAAAAACGCCTGGCCACGGGACACGCACGCTAGAACTTTGCAGCGCGTCCGCCCCGGGCGGACGCGCACCGCGATACTTACGGGAGTACAGGCATGTCTGATGCCATCATCAAATTGCAGGACGTGAACAAGTGGTACGGCCAGTTCCACGTGCTGCGCAACATCAACCTGGACGTCGCGCCGGGTGAGCGCATCGTGGTGTGCGGGCCGTCTGGCTCGGGCAAGTCCACCATGATCCGCTGCATCAACCGCCTGGAAGAGCACCAGAAGGGCCACATCATCGTGGACGGCACGGAGCTCACCAACGATCTCAAGCACATCGAGACCATCCGCAAGGACGTCGGCATGGTGTTCCAGCACTTCAACCTGTTCCCGCACCTGACCGTGCTGGAAAACCTGACGCTGGGGCCCATGTGGGTGCTGAAGAAGCCGCGCGCGGAAGCCGAGGCCACGGCCATGAAGTACCTGGAGCGCGTGCGCATTCCGGACCAGGCCAAGAAATTCCCTGGCCAGCTCTCGGGCGGCCAGCAGCAGCGTGTGGCGATCGCGCGTTCGCTGTGCATGAGCCCCAAGATCATGCTGTTCGATGAGCCGACCTCGGCGCTGGACCCGGAAATGGTCAAGGAAGTGCTGGACGTGATGGTCAACCTGGCGCAGGAAAGCGGTATGACCATGATCTGCGTGACCCACGAAATGGGCTTCGCGCGCAAGGTCGCCAACCGCGTGATCTTCATGGACCGCGGCGAGATCATCGAGCAGAACAGCCCGGACGAGTTCTTCGACAATCCGCAGAACGACCGGACCAAGCTCTTCTTGAGCCAGATCCTGCACTGATGCTTCAAAACCGCCTTCGGGCGGTTTTTTCTTGGGGCGGCGGGTTGCCGTGACGGGGCAGCGGCGTGAACAGCCAGGGGTTCTGCTGGTATCTCTTTGTTACGCCTTATTCCTCGCTGCGGTATGCTACTGACCGCTATTGATCCGAAGCGAGGAGAACAACATCATGACGCAGACCCCCCGCAGCGCTGTGCGCCGCGCCCTGTTGCAAGGCGCCGTGGCGCTGGCCGCCACCCTGCCTTTCGGCGCCCCGGCGCTGGCCCAGGCCACCGATTTCCCGACCAAGCCGTTGCGCTTCGTCGTGCCTTACCCGCCTGGCGGCCCGCTGGACACCATGGCCCGCATGCTGGCCGAGAAGGTGCGCGGCTCGCTGGGCCAACCGGTCATCGTGGAGAACCGTTCGGGCGCGGGCGGCAACATCGGCGCCGACCTGGTGGCCAAGGCGCCGGCCGACGGCTACACGCTGGTGATGGGCGCGGTCGCGACCCACGCCATCAATCCCTGGCTGTTCGCCAATCTGCCGTATGACCCGGTGAAGGACTTCGCGCCGGTGACCATCGTGGCCTCGGTGCCCAATGTGCTGGTGATGAACGTCGAGTTCGCGCAGAAGAACAAGATCGAGAAGCTGGCCGATCTGATCGACTACGCCAAGAAGAATCCGGGCAAGCTGAACTACGGTTCGGGCGGCAACGGCAGCGCGGGCCATCTGTCGGGCGAGCTGCTGAAGGCGCGCGCGGGGATCAATGTCGAGCACATTCCTTACCAGGGCGCGGCGCCTGCGCAGTTGGCGCTGCTGTCGGGACAGTCGGATTTCATGTTCGACAACCTGGCGGCTTCGGCGCCGCTGATCAAGGACGGTAAGGTCAAGGCATTGGCCGTGACGACTGCCAAGCGTTCTTCGCTGCTGGCGGATGTGCCTACGGTGGAAGAGTCGGGGATCAAGGGCTTTGACCTGGGGACCTGGTTCGGGGTGTTCACGACGGGCGGCACGCCGGCGCCGGTGGTGGCGAAGCTGAACAAGGCTTACTCGGAGGCGATGCAGCAGGCGGATGTGAAGCAGCGCTTGCTGACGATGGGGTCTGAGGCTGCGCCGATGACGCCTGAGGCGTTTGCTGAGTTCGTCAAGAGCGAGAAGGCGAAGTATCAGGAGATTGTGAAGATCTCGGGTGCTAGTTTGAATTGATTGGTTTGTCTTGATGGGCGTTTTTTGAGTTCTTGAGACGCCCGTCGCGTCGGCGGCCCGCGGTGTGCGGGGCTGCGATTGCGGTCCGGAGCGTTCGCTCCGGACTTGCCTCGGCGGCCCCCCCTTCGTCATCTTCGTCACCGCCTGCGGCGGTTCCTTCAGATTCCCTCGGGCTTATCGACGCCCCGCACACCGCGGGCCGCCGACGCGACGGGCTCTGGCGGTTGAAACTTGACGTCAGCTGGGGCGATTGGCGTTCTTCTGGTTCTTGCCGACATCTGTGTTTGGTGGCGTGTCTTGCGGGGCCCGCCCCAGGCCGGCCGCGCGGGCGGCCTTTTGGGGCTTACGCGGTGTCTTGCGTCGGGATGGTGTGTGTTTGCGTTTTGCGCCTTGCTGAGCGGTTCGTGGTCTATGCTGAGCGTCCTTGCTTATTGATCTGGGGCCGTCATGCATCTGCAAGCTGCCATTCCCATCTTGCGCATTTTCTCCGTCGAGAAGGCGCGTGAGTTCTATCTGGATTTCCTGGGGTTCGAATGGGACTGGGAGCATCGCTTCGAGCCGGGCATGCCGCTGTATGCGCAAGTGCATCGCGGCGACCTGGTGCTGCACCTGAGCGAACACCACGGCGATGCCACGCCTGGATCCGCGGTGTTCGTGCGGATGCGGGGCGTGGACGAGTTCCAGGCCGAGGTGAATGCCAAGGGCTATGGCTATATGCGGCCCGGCGTGGAAGAGATGCCGTGGGGGCGGGTGATGGCGGTCATCGATCCGTTCGGGAATCGGCTGAGTTTCTGCGAATCATCCGACTAGACGCCCAGGTAGCGCTGCGCGAGTTCGGGCTGCGCGGCGAGCTCGGCGGGGCTGCCTTGCCAGACCACGCGGCCTTTTTCCAGGACGTGGTGGCGGTCGACGAGCGTCGCCATTTCCTTCAGGTTCTTGTCTATCACCAGGATGGTCTGGCCTTCTTCCTTCAGGCGGCGCAGGCAGTTCCAGATTTCGTGGCGGATCAGCGGCGCCAGGCCTTCGGTGGCTTCGTCCAGGATGAGCAGGCGCGGGTTGATGAGGAGGGCGCGACCGACGGCGAGCATTTGTTGTTCGCCGCCGGACAGCGTGCGGGCGGATTGGGCGCGGCGCTCCTTCAGGCGCGGGAACAGGTCGAAGACGCGGCCGACGTGCCAGCCGGCGCGGGTGTTGCGGGCGGTGGCGATCAGGTTTTCTTCCACCGACAGCGAGCCGAAGACGCGGCGGCCTTCGGGTACCAGGCCTATGCCCAGCTGGGCGATGCGGTGCGGGGCCTGGCCCGCGATGGGTTGGCCGTCGAGCAGGATGCTGCCGCCCTGGGCGGGCAGCATGCCCATGATGGTCTTGACGGTGGTGGTCTTGCCCATGCCGTTGCGGCCGATCAGGGATACGACCTGGCGCGCGGCGATGTCCAGGTCCACGCCGAACAGCACTTTGCTCGCGCCGTAGCCGGCCTGCAGTTGCTTGAGTTGCAGCATCAGTCCTCCTCGCCCAGATAGGCGGCGCGCACGTCGGGATGGTGGCGCACCTCGTCCGGCGTGCCTGTAAAGATGGTCTTGCCGTAGACCAGCACGGTGATGCGGTCGGCCAGGGCGAAGACGGCGTCCATGTCGTGTTCGACCAGCAGGATGGCGTAGCGGCCCTTCAGCTCCTGCAGCAGGGCGGTCATGCGTTGGGATTCCTCGGCGCCCATGCCGGCCATGGGCTCGTCCAGCAGCAACAGCGAGGCATCCAGCGACAAGGCCATCGCCAGTTCCAGCTGGCGCTTTTCGCCGTGGGCCAGTTCCGAAACCCGTACGTGGGCGCGGCCGCCCAGGCCGACGCGTTCCAGCGCCTCTCTGGCGGGTTGGCGCAGTTGCGGCAGGCGGCGGGCGTTCTTCCACAGGTTGAAGCCGCCGGGGCTGTGCGCCTGCACCGCCATGGCGACGTTGTCCTCGGCGCTGAAGGCGGGGTAGAGCTGGCTGATCTGGAACGAACGCGCCAGCCCGGCCGCGGGCCGCTTGTGGGCGGGCATGCGGGTGATGTCGCGGCCATCCAGCAGGATGTCGCCCGAGTCCGGCAGGATCTCGCCGCTGATCTGCGACAGCAGCGTGGTCTTGCCCGCGCCGTTGGGGCCGATGAGCGCATGCAGTTCGCCGGGCCGGACCTGCAGGTTGACGCCTTGGGTCGCGCGCACGGCGCCGAAGGATTTCTGCAGGTCGCGGATTTCCAGCTTGGGATGATCAGTCATGGTGCTTGCCTCCCACCAGCCAGCCATAGACGCCGCGCTTGCCGAACAGCACCACCAGCACCAGCACAGGCCCCAGGATCAGCATCCAGTGTTCGGTCCAGGCGGTGGCGACCTGTTCCAGGCCCAGGTACACGGCCACGCCCAGTACGGGGCCAAAGATGGACCCCATGCCGCCCAGGATCACCATGGCCATGAGTTCGCCGGACTTCTGCCAGGACGACATGTCGGGGCTGACGAAGAGCGCGTAGTTGGCCCACAGGGCGCCCGCCAGCCCGGTGCCCGCGGCCGACAGCACGAAGGCGGTGAGCCGGTAGCGCAGCGGTGCCAGGCCCAGTCCGATACTGCGGCGCGGATTCTGCTTGATGCTTTGCAGCGCCATGCCGAAGGGCGAATTGACGATGCGGCGGCAGGCCAGGATCCATGCCGTCATGAGCGCCAGGCAGACGTAATAGAAGGCGGTGGGGTTGTTCATGTCCAGGCCGGGCAGGGTGTTGCGCGTGTCGATGGACAGGCCATCGTCGCCGCCGTAGACCATCAGGCCGACCAGGATGAAGTACAGCATCTGTCCAAAGGCCAGCGTGATCATGATGAACTGCACGCCCGAGGTCCGCAGCGACAGGAAGCCGACCACCAGGCCGGCGAGGGCGGCGGCAGCGATGGCCAGCGGCCACATCACCAGCGCCGCGTTGCTGCCGCTCCAGCCGAACAGTGTGTCGCCCTGGCTCAGGTGAAAGCCCGCGATGCCGATCACATAGCCGCCCAGCCCGAAGAAGGCGGCATGGCCGAAGCTGACCATGGCGCCGTAGCCCAGGATCAGGTCCAGGCTGACGGCGGCGATGGCGTAGATGAGAAAGCGGGTCATCAGGTTGATCAGGAAGCTCTCGCCCGTGGCCGACGCGATGGCCGGCACCAGCACGAACAGCAGCAGTCCAATCGTGTTGACGATGGTTTTTCTGGTCATGGGTATCGTTCCTATCGCTGCGCGGGCACCAGGCCGCGCGGCTTGAACAGCAGCACGATGGCCATCAGGATGTAGATGCTGGCCGAAACCAGGCTGGAACTCGCCGAGTCCGACAGCTCCGGCGGCAGCAGCCGCGACATCCAGAACGGGATGTAGGCGCGCCCCAGCGCATCGGTCATGCCTATCATCAGAGAACCGACCAGCGCGCCGCGCACCGAACCCACGCCACCCACCACGATAACCACGAAGGTGGTGATGAGGATGCGCTCGCCCATGCCGATCTCCACCGCCAGGAGCGGCGCGGCCATCACGCCGGCAAAGCCGCAGAGCAGGGCGCCTAGCGTGAAGATCAGCGTGAACAGGCGCTGGATGTTCACGCCCAGCGCGTCGACCATTTCGCCGTCGTCGGCGCCCGCGCGTACCAGCATGCCGACGCGCGTGCGCGAGATCAGCAGCCACAGCCCCAGCGCCACCAGCACGCCAGCGCCGATAAAAGCCAGTCGCATGAGGGGATAGTTCAGGCCGGGCAGGATCTCCACCGAGCCCGACAGGAAGGGCGGGATGTCCATGAAGGGCGGGCTGCGGCCGAACAGCACCGTCACCATCTCGTTGGTGAACAGCGTCAGGCCCAGCGTGGCCAGCACCTGGTCCAGGTGGTCGCGGCGGTACAGATGGCGGATCACCAGCAACTCCACCACCAGGCCATAGAGCGCCGCGCCAGCCAGCGCCGCCAGCAGCGCGGCCAGGAACGATCCGGTGGCCGCCGCGGCGCTGGCCGCGCAGAACGCGCCGACCATGTAGAACGAACCGTGCGTCAGGTTGATGACGTTCATGATGCCGAACACCAGCGTCAAGCCCGCCGACAGCAGGAACAGCAAAGCGCTGTACTGCAGGCCATTCAAGACCTGCTCCAGGAACATCAGCATTGGGGACTCCTCGTGGAGTGGGCCCGGCGGACTGCGCGCAATCCGCCGGGCGTCGTGCGGACTTACATCTTGCAGTCGGCGGCGTGCACGTCGGTATGGTCGCGGGCGATGACCTTCAGGTTCTTGTAGACCAGCTTGCCGTCGGGGCCGGCCTCGATGTGCAGCAGGTACCAGTCCTGGATCGGGTGCTGGTTGGGGCCGAACTTGAACTTGCCGCGCACGCTGGGGAAGTCGGCGCGGCGCAGCGCGTTGCGGAAGTCGTCAGCGCGGCCGGTGATGTCGCCGTCCACGGCCTTCAGTGCAGAGCCGATCAGGTTGGCGGTGTCGTAGGCCTGGGCCGCATAGGCGGTGGGCGCGCGGTTGTAGGCCTTGGTGAAGGCTTCGACGAAATGCTTGCTCTGCGGGTTGTCGAGATCCGCGCTCCACAACGAGCTCAGGTAGAAGCCCTTGCCGGCATTGCCGGTCGCGGCCAGCATGCGGTCGTCCATCGAGTAGATGGGCGTGATCATGCGGATCTTGTCGGCCAGGCCGGAGTTGGCGAATTGCTTGGTCAGGTTGATGCCCGCGCCGCCGGGGTGGAACTGGAAGATGGCGTCGGGATTGAGCGAGCGGATGCGCGCCAGTTCCACCGAGAAGTCGGCCTGTTCCAGCTTGGTGTAGATCTCGTCGGCGATCTCGCCCTTGTAGGTGCGCTTGAAGCCGGCCACCGCATCGCGCCCGGCCTGGTAGTTGGGCGCCATGATGACCACGCGCTTGGCGCCCAGCTCGTTGGCGGCAAGGCCCGCAGTGTCGGCGTAGGAGTCGTTCTGGAACGCCACCGAGAAGTAGTTCGGGTTGCAGGCCTTGCCGGCGTAGTTGGAGGGGCCCGCGTTCAGGCTGATATAGAAGCCGCCCGCGTTCAGCACGGTCGGCCCCACGGCCGCCATGACGTTGGAGAAGTTGATGCCCGTGAACAGCCGCACGCCGCCCTGCACCATCTTGTCGGCGATCTGCTTGGCGTTGGCGGGCTTGAGCGCGTCGTCCTCCACGCGCACATTGACCGGCACGCCGCCGAGTTTGCCGCCGCCTTCCTTGACCGCCAGCATGAAGGCGTCGCGCTCGTCTTCGCCGATGTAGCCGGCGGGCGTGGACAGGGTGCCGATGAAGCCGATGTCGACCGGCTTTTGCTGCGCGCCGGCCGCGAACGCGGTCAGCGCAAGCACGAGGGCGGCGCTGCCGCGGATTGCGGTTTTTCTCATGGTTGTCTCCTTGGGTGCCTGCATTTTTTCTATTGAGAGGATTGCCCCGCGAGGCAGTTTTCCACCTTCCAGCCGTACAGCCACTGCAACGCGTCGTAGAACTGGGACTGGCTGCGGCCGGTCCACAGCATGTTGCGCACGGTGCGTTCGACGCCCCGCGCGTGATAGAGCCTGCCCATTTCGCGCGTGGACCACACCACCCGCGCGCTGCGCGGGATGCGGACGGATTCGTACAGGCGGAACGCGGCCTCCAGGTCTTGGCCGCATTGCTTCACGGCTTCGCCCAATGTCACCGCGTCCTCCAGCGCCATGCAGGCGCCCTGGGCCATGTATTGCGTCATGGGATGGGCGGCATCGCCCAGAATGGTCACGCGCCCCTGGCCCCAGCGTTCCACGGGCTCGCGGTCGGCGGTGGCCCAGCGCTTCCAGGACGTGGGGCGGTCCAGCATCTGGTGCGGACGCGGGTGGATGCCCTGGAAGTAGGACAGCACTTCTTCCTTGCTGCCCTCGCGCACGCCCCATTCTTCCTGTTCGCGGCTGTGGAAAGTCACCACCAGGTTGTATTGCTGGCCGCCGCGCAAGGGGTAGTGCACCAGATGGCAGTGCGGGCCAGCCCACAGCACGGGGGCGTTGATGCGCAGCTCCTCGGGCATGTTCTCGCGTTCGACCACCGCGCGGTAGACCACGTGGCCGGTCACGCGCGCCGGGTCGCCCACCATGCGTTCGCGGATCACGGACTTCACGCCGTCCGCGCCTACTACGGCGTCGGCGCGATAGCGGTTGCCCTGGGTGTCCACGACTTCCACGCCCTTGTCGTCCTGCGACATGGAGGCGATCTGGGTGGAGGTGCGAAAGCTGATCAGCGGATTCTGCTGCACGGCCTCCAGGATGGACAAGTGAATGTCGGCGCGATGGATCACGGCATAGGGGCCGCCGAAGCGCTCGCGGAAGGCCTCGCCGGTATCGATGCGCACCACTTCGCGGGCGTCCACCGCGTCCATCATGATGATGTGGTCGGTAAACACGGCGCGGGCGCGCGCGGTCTGGCCCACGCCCAGGGCGTCCAGCGCCGCGAAGGCGTTGGGACCGAGCTGGATGCCGGCGCCGATTTCGCCGATGTGCGCGGCCTGCTCCAGCAGCTGCACGGCGATGCCTTGCCGGGTCAGCGCCAGCGCCGCGGCCAGGCCGCCGATGCCGCCGCCCACCACGATCACGGATTTATCGGTTTGCGTTGCGTTCATGTATGGCCTCCGCGCCGTTCAGTCCTGGCCGCCCAGGAACACGCCTTGTTTCACCAGCTGCGCCTGCAAGGCGGAAATGGGCACGTCACCGGGGGCGATGCCTGCGCGCAGCGCCATGGCAGCCGCCGTGCCCGCGGCTTCGCCCATGACGAAGCAGCTGCCGCTTACGCGCGCCGCCGACTGGCCTTCGTGCGTCATCGAGGCGCAGCGCCCGGCCACCAGCACATTGCCCGCCACGCCCGGGGCGCGTTTGGGCACCATCATGCGGAACGGCAGCTGGTTATAGCCGCGGGACTCGGGGATCGGCGGCCAGAGCCATTGCACGTCGCCGGCCGTGTGCATTTCCAGCGGCCAGCCATTGACGCCGATGCTGTCCGGAAAGTCGGCGCAGCCCAACACGTCTTCCTTGCTCAGAACGGCCTCGCCCACGATGCGGCGGGTCTCGCGGATGCCCAGCTGCGGCGCGATGTCCAGCACATAGGCGTTCTCGAAGCCCGGCACCTTGGCGCGCAGGAAGGCGAGGTATTGCACGATCTGGCGGCGGCCTTCGAGTTCGCCGGCCGACAGGGAATCGGCGTCGGTGCCGTCGGCCGCGCTGCCGTCGGCGTTGGCCAGCTGGGTCACGTTGACCCGCCACTCGTAGTCGTGCTTTTGCGGGCGCACGATGGCGCCGCGGCGCGGGAAGGTGAATTCGCCGCTGGCCGCGGCCTGGTCCATCAGCTGGGGGATGGTCTTCCAGGCTTCCTGCGCGCGGGCGCCGTCGACATTGCCGACCTTGAACATCAGCGTGGGATAGAGCATGCCGCCGTGCTCGTCGCCCTTTTCGAAGGGCAGGCCGCCCCATTGGGCGATATCGGCGTCGCCCGAGCAATCGATATAGACCTTGGCGCGCACGGCACAGCGGCCGGACTTGGTTTCCAGGAAGAGCGCATCCACGTTGCCGTCGGCGCCGCGCGCCAGGCCGGTGGCCAGCGCATGGAACAGCACCTGTGCGCCGCTGGCCTGGACCAGCCCGTCGGCGGCGCACTTGAAGGCCGAGATGTCATAAGCCTGGGCGTGGATCTTGCCCAGGATCAGGTGAGGCTCGTTGAGCCCGTCCATGGCGCGCATGCGGTCCAGCAGGTCGTCCGTCATGCCGTGGACCACCTGGCGGATGTCGCCCCGGATGTTCGCGTGCAGGCCGCAGAAGTTGGATACGCCGGCCGCCGTGCCCATCCCTCCCAGGAATCCGTAGCGTTCCACCAGCAGCACGCTGGCGCCGTTGCGCGCGGCGCAGGCGGCGGCCAACAGGCCGGCGGGGCCGCCGCCCAGCACGACGACCTCATATTCGCCGTAGAGCGGAACCTGGCGGGCGGGTTCGGTGATGAGCATCCCGTGTTCTCCTTGTTTGGGTTGCGCGGCGTGGCCGGGCGCCGGTTTACTGGCCCTTGATGCCCAGCTTCTTGATGAGCGGCTCCCAGCGCTTGAGTTCGTCGTCCATGTAGGCGCGGAACTCGGCGGGCGTGGTGCCGGCGGGATCCATGAACTGAGCCTGCAGGCGCTTGGTGACCTCGGGATCACGGATGGCCTGGATCAGCGCGTCGGACAGCTTCTTCTGGATGTCGGCGGGAACCTTGGACGAGATCACGAAGCCGATCCACGCCGAGCCCTCGATGCCCGGCACGCCGACTTCGGCCAGCGTCGGGATGTCGGGCAGCAGGGCGGAGCGCTTGGAGGAGGTGACGGCCAGGGCCTTCAGGCGTCCATCCTTCACCATGGGCATGACGGCGATGGGCGGCAGTGCGGCGAACTGCGTGTCGCCGGACAGCAGCGAGGTCAGCGCCGCGGGCGACGAGGGATAGGGCACGTGGGTGGCGCGCGCGCCGGTCTGCTGCAGCATCAGTTCCACGGCCAGGTGCGACACCGTGCCGGCGCCCGTGGAAGGGAAGTTGTATTTGTCCGAATTCTTCTTCAGCGCTTCCAGCAACTGGCCGATGTTGTCGATGCCGGCCGAGACGGGCACGACCAGCACATTGGGCTGGTGCACCGCCAGCGTCAGCGGCGCCAGGTCGGTTGCCGGCGCATAGGGCAGTTTGTCGAACAGCAGAGTGTTGTTGACCAGCGGGCCGGTAATGGACACGCCGAAGGTGTAGCCGTCGGGCTTGGCGTTGGCGATGGCATAGGTGCCGATGTTGCCGCTGGCGCCCGGCTTGTTCTCGATGACGATGCTCTGGCCCAGGATGGCGCCGGCCTTTTCGCCAACGATGCGCGCCACCTGGTCGGGGCTGGAGCCCGGGCCGAAGGGCACAATGGCCTTGAGCGGCTGGGCCGGCCAGGCCTGGGCCTGCGCGGCGGCCAGCGGCGCAAGCGCGGCCAGTCCCAGGATCAGGGCATGGGCGGCGATACGGCGCGCGTAGGGCTTATGCATGGGTGTCTCCGAGATCCTTCATGGTGTTGAAATAGGTTTGTTCGTTGGCGATGAAGGCCGCGACCATGGCGCGATAGGTGGCGTCCACCACCTGGTCCAGGTTGGCGAAACCCTGGTTGTGGCGTTCGGCCAGCAGGCGCGCCTTTTCGAAGACCTGGGCCTGGCGGGCCGGGGCGCTGACCTGGAAGGCGTCGCGCTTGAAGCGCGCGGCGTCCTTCACGTACATGGCGCGTTCGGCGATCAGGCGCACGATCTCATCGTCCAGCCTGTCGATGTTGGCGCGCACTTCCGCCAGGTTGGCGCATAGCGGGCGGTAGGCGGGATCGGTGTATTCGCGCAGCGGCGCGCCCTGGGTGTCGGGTTCCTGGTTGCTCACTTGGTGTAGTCCGGTTGCTGGGTGGGAGCCGCCTGCTGGAAGGCGGGCTGCGCATTGCAGTGTTCATAGACGCGCATGGCGCGCGGATAGGCCGACAGGTCGCAGCCCATGCGCTGGGCGTTCGCCATCTGCGGCACCAGGCAGCAGTCCGCCAGGGTGGGCGCGTCGCCGTAGCAGTAGGCGCCATGGCCGTGGCGCGCCAGCAGCGCTTCCACAGCCGTCATGCCCTCGCGGATCCAGTGGTGATACCAGGCGTTCTTCTGTTCTTCGCTGGCGCCCAGCACGTCCTGCAGATAGCGCAGGATGCGCATGTTGTTGACGGGGTGGATGTCGCAGGAGATGGCGTCGGAAAGCTCCAGCACGCGGGCGCGCTCCAGCGTGCTGGCCGGGATCAGGCGCGGCTCGGGATGGGTGGCGTCCAGGTAGTCGACGATGGCCAGCGACTGCGACAGCTGGGTGTCGCCATCGATCAGCAGGGGCACGCCCGCGGAAGGATTCTTGGCCACGTAATCCGCCGCGCGCTGCTCCTGCTTGCGCAGGTTCACAGGCAGGTACTCGTACGGCAAACCCTTGAGCGCCAGCGCGATGCGCACGCGATAGGAGGTGGAACTATTGAAGAAGCTGTGCAGTTGCATGCGGGTTCCTGGAAGGTTCACACCATCTGCACGCTGAGCGTGCCCAGGCCGTCCACGCCGCCGACCATCTTGTCGCCGCGCACCACCGGACCCACGCCTTCGGGGGTGCCGGTGTAGATCAGGTCGCCGGCTTCCAGGCGGAAATACTTCGACAGGTAGGCGACGGTTTCGGCGACGGACCAGATCAGCTTGCCGATGTCGCTTCTTTGCTTGTCGGTGCCGTTGACCTGCAGCCAGATGGCGGCCAGGTCGATGTTCTTGACCGCGCCGGCAGGATGCAGGGGGCCGATGGGCGCGCTCAGGTCGAAGGCCTTGCCCAGTTCCCAGGGCCGGCCGGCTTCGCGCATCTTCATCTGCAGGTCGCGGCGGGTCATGTCCAGGCCCACGGCATAGCCCCAGACGTGCTGCAGCGCGTCGTCGACGGCGATGTTGGCGCCGCCCTTGCCAATGGCCGCCACCAGTTCGATCTCATAGTGCAGATTGGCGGTCTCGGAAGGATAGGGCAGCGACAGGGTGCTGCCTTCAGCCACCGGCACCACGGCGTCGGCCGGTTTGCAGAAGAAGAACGGCGGTTCGCGGTCGGGGTCGAAGCCCATTTCGCGGGCATGGGCGGCATAGTTGCGGCCGACGCAATAGACGCGCCGCACGGGGAAGCTGTCCTGGCTGCCGGCAACGGGCACGGCGATGGGAGCGGCGGGGTCGAAGACGAAAGACATGGGTCACCTTTGAGGAATGCGGGGCGGGGCCTGGCGCGGCCCCGGCCTGATACGGAAGTGGAGGGAGCGCGCCGGCCTTTAGCCGACGCGCGCTTCGCGCCACACGCCCAGCGCGTCCTGCACGGGGCGGTCGGAATAGCTGAACAGGGTGGCGTCGTCCAGCGCGGCCAGCTGCACGGGCTGCCAGGACGGCGCGACGAAGACGTCGCGCGGGCCGAAGTGGAATTCCTGGTCGCCGATGCGCGCGGTGCCGCGGCCTTCGACCACGCTGTAGACCGTGGAGTCGGTGCTGCGGTAGGTCTTGCCCTGGAATCCGGCGGGCAGGAACTGCATGAAGGTCGCCATGGTCGGCATGGGGTAGCCGCCGGTGGCCGGATTCAGGTAGCGCAGCTTCACGCCGTCCCAGGGGTCCAGTTCGCCGTGGCGGTAGAGCTGGTCCAGGGCTTCGCGGCTGCGTTCATAGGGGTAGTTGAAGATGGGCGATGTGCCGCTGGAGGTCTGGTGGCGCACGGGCGCCATGTTGTGGCCGTAGCGCGCCATGCTGTCGCCCTCGGGGCGGGTCACGGGTTGTGTGGCCGAGGGATAGTTTTCGGCGAAACCCGCGTCCAGGAAGCGCAGCAGCGGAATGTCCAGGCCGTCCAGCCAGACCACTGGCTCGCCGCCTTCGGCGGTTTCGGCGTTGCCATGGTCATGCCAGGTCCATGACGGTGTGATGATGAAGTCGCCGGGGTGCATGGTGGTGCGTTCGCCGTTGACCGCGGTGTAGGCGCCGCGGCCTTCGACGATGAAACGCAGCGCCGACTGCGTATGGCGGTGGCTGGGCGCGATTTCGCCAGGCAGGATCAGCTGCAGGCCCGCATACAGGCTCTGCGTGATGCTGGCCTGGCCGGGCAGGCCGGGATTCTCCAGGATGAGCACGCGCCGCACGGCTTCTTCCGCCGTGATGAGCGAGCCGGACGCCATGACGTCGTCGCGCACGTCTTCGTACTTCCAGATGGCGGGGACGCAACGCGGCGCGGGTTCGCGCGGCACCAGGTTGTGCAGCGACTCCCACAAGGGAGCCATGTGTTTTCTGGCGATGCGTGCGTAATAGGCGGCGCGGTCCGCGCCGGGGGTGTGACCGTCGGGCATGCTTGTCTCCGGAATGTCCGGCTGGCGCCGGCTTCGCGTGGCCGCCGCGTGGCTCGCGGCTGGTCCTGATATGGAGACGATTATGCGTAAGGAGCTATGTGTTTTGAAATGAATTTATCTTATTATCCATACCAATAAGAATATACATAGACGAGACGAGGGCCTGCATGGACTGGACCCACCGGTTGCGCCTGCGCAATCTGAAAATGCTGCTCAGCCTGGCCCAGACCCGCAACATCAGCCATTCGGCGGCGATGCTCAATACGACGCAGCCGGGCTTGTCCAAGTGGCTGAAGGATCTGGAAGACGACATCGGGCTGCCGCTGTTCGAACGGCACGCGCGCGGCCTGCGGCCCACGCCGCACGGCGACGTGCTGATCGCGCATGCCCAGCGGGTGGAGGCGCAACTGGATCGCGCCAGCGCGGACATGGCGGCATTGCGCGAGGGCGGCGGCGGCCGGGTGGTGATAGGCGCGTCGGGCGCGTCGGCGTCGGACACCGTGCCGCTGGCGGTGATGAAGCTGCTCGAGCGCATGCCGCAGGCCCGCGTGAAGCTGGTGGAGGGTACGACCGACCAGTTGCTGGCGCAGTTGGCGCAGGGCGACCTGGACATCGTGGTGGGGCGTTCGGCGCCGGAGCATCACGACCCGGCGATCCGCTTCGAGGCCCTGTACCTGGAACCCATCCACCTGGTTGCGCGGCCGCGCCATCCGCTGTTCGCGATCGAGCAGCCCTCTTGGCCAGACCTGCTGTCTTACCGCTGGATCCTGTGGCCAAAAGGCACGCCTATCCGCAATGCGGTGGACGCGGCGCTGGCGGCGGCGGGCCAGGCGCCGCCGCCGGACCACGTCGAATCGAATTCGGTGACCATCAATCTCACGTTGATCAATAACAGCGACATGATCGGGGTGGCTTCGCACCGGGCGGCGCTGCGGTTTTCGCAGATGCGGGCGATGCGGATCATTCCAGTGCGTCTGTCGGGCTTCGGGTCGGTGGCGATGTACTGGCGCGAGGATGCGTTCCGTCCGATCGCGGTGCAGGAGGCAATGGCGGCCTTGCGCAGCACGGTGGCGGAACATGCGCCGGGCGCGGCGAGGGCATGATGGAGGCGCCACGGGCGGGCCTGAACGCGTTGATCGCGCAGTGCCGCAAGCTGGAGGCGGCGCTGCCGGATCAGGACCAACCGGCTGCGTCGGCGGCGATGCATCGCTTCGTGGCGGAGATGGATGCGCGTCGCGCGCCGCCGGGGATGTGGTCGCCGCTGGTGTTGGCGGTGTTGGTGATGACAGGCGGGCTGGGCGTGGGGATAGGTCTGCTGAGCCTGCTGCTGCGCGGCGCGGGGCCGGCGTTGGCGGCGTTCGCGCTGGTGCTGGTCTGTGCGGCGACGGCCCTGGCGTTGGCCATTGGCGTGGTGGCCTTCATGGGCGGGCATGCATTCGGCCTGGTGGTGCTGAAGCGGCTGGCCTTGGGCTTGATTGCTGTCGGCTTCCTGGGCGTGATCGCGTGGACGCAGGGAGATGTTCGGGCGGTGGGGCCGGTGGTGGCTTTGCTTGGCGGGTTGGGGGCTTGGCTGGTGCTCAATAGCAATGGGTTTTATGTGTTTGCGGGGTATCAGATGGCGCGGAGGTATATGGAGCGGCGGGGGTGATGGTTTGGTTTTTGAGGCTGTGGGTTCTTGAGGAGGCTGTGGGTTCTTGAGGAGGCTGTAGGTTCTTAAGGCGCCCGTCGCGTCGGCGGCCTGCGGGGCGCGGGGCAACGATTGCGGTCCGGAGCATTCGCTCCGGACTTGCCTCGGCGGCCCCCCCCGTCGTCATCTTCGTCCAGGCCTTCGGCCTTCCCTTCAGATTCCCTCGGGCTTATCGACGCCCCGCGCCCCGCAGGCCGCCGACGCGACAGGCTCCGATGTATGAATCTTCACGGGCGCTGGGGCGGTCGGTGTGTTTGGCATTCTCGCCACGGCTAGTGGGTTGGGGCGTGTCTTGCGGGGCCCGCCCCAGGCCGGCCGCGCGGGCGGCCTTTTGGGGCTTACGCGGCGTTTTGCGTCGCGTGTTGGCGCTGCGCGCTGGTGGTTGGTGAATTTGGGTATGCGGGGAGTTGAAGCGCGTCGGTTTGCCAACAATCGTCTTTCAACGTCAGTGCCGGATGGGTGGCGCGCGTGACGGTCAGCATGCGCAAGTAGTTCGCCACCGCGCGCCATCCATCACCGCCCATTCCCCATGAGCTGGCGACCATTAGCAAACCACTCGCCGCATTCGCGCAAGCGAACACAATCGAAATTCAAGAAATCACGTATGTCATTCACGGCCGCCCGCGCGGCCGAGAATGACGGGCAGCCCAAGAATCGTCCCTGACCACAGCTCTAGCAGCGCATCAGTCCAAGATTCAAGTAGCCCATCGGCGCGGGCGCCCGCCACTCAGGCGCCCGCGCCGACGGGCGGCCTACGAAGCACCCGGTGCGACGGAGCAAGCCTCAACCCTACTCCGACAACGGATCCTGAAACTGCGAACACTTCACCTGCACCAGCCTCCGATCCTGCAACCGCAAAGCCGTCAGCGACCCACCCCAAACGCACCCCGTATCCAGGCAGATCACGTCCGGCCGCTGCAGCAACCCCAGCGTAGACCAGTGCCCGAACACCGTCGTGACGTTCCGCGTGGCGCGGTTGGGTACGTCGAACCAAGGTACCAGGCCGGTCGGCCAGGCGCCCGGCGTCACCTTGGTTGCGAATTCCATGTGGCCATTGGGCGTGCACAGGCGGATGCGTGTCAGCGCGTTGATGATGACCCGCATGCGCTTGCCGCCCTTGTGGTCTTCCTTCCACGTGGCCGGCTCGTTGCCGTACATCTTTTGCAGCGCCTTCTGCCAGTTCGGCCCGCGCAGGGCGTCCTGGACTTCGCCGGCCAGCGCCAGCGTCTTGGCCACGTCCCATTTGGCCAGCGTGCCGGCATGGACCAGCAGGTGGTTCTGTTCGAAGTGGGCCAGCGGGCGAAAGCGCAGCCAGTTGATCAGGTCGGCCGCGTCCGGCGCGCGCAGGACGTCCTCGAGCGTGTCCGATTTGGACGGCTTGCGTACCCCCGCGGCGGTGGCCAGCAGGTGCAGGTCATGGTTGCCCAGCACCGAGGTCGCGCGGTCGCCCAGGTCGATGATGCGGCGCAGGGTTTCCAGCGATTCGGGACCGCGGTTGACCAGGTCTCCGGCGAACCAGAAGCGCGACTGGGGGTCGCCGACCAGTTCGGGGTGGGACAGCAAGCGATCCAGCGGCGAGCAGCAGCCCTGCACGTCGCCGATCATCCAGATACTGCCGTTCATGCGGGACTTTTGCTCCAAGGCCAACGTTGTTGCGCGATCCGCGTGATGGTGTGGCGGTACTCCATGTAGCCCATGGCGCCCAACGCCACGATCATGGCGCCGATGTTCGGACCCAGGGCGGTCAGCCAGGCCGGCCATTTGCCCAGCATGCCCACGTTCAGGGCCAACTGGTTCAGCATGAAGAAGCCTACGCCCAACAGGATGCCGATGAAAACCTTGGCGCCTACGCCGCCGCGGCGTGTCTGCATCAAGCCGATGGGAGCGGCAATGGTGATCATGACCAGCAGGGTGAACGGATACGCCAGTTTGCGCCACAAGGCGACGACCTGTCGACCATATTGCAGCTGGTTGTTGCGCAAATAGTCCACATAGTCCAGCAGCGTGGCGATGGACATGCGTTCAGGGGTCAGCACGCGGGCCAGCAGGCGCTCGGCGCTGAGCGTGGTGTCGATATTGCGCTCGGGCACCTTGACCACGGTGGCGGGCGGGTTCTTGGGCGGACGCGCGTTGGCCAGCGCCTCGGCGGCGTCGTCGTCCAGCCGGGTTTCGGTGACGTCCTTGAGCAGCAGGTCGCCCTGCGTGAACAGGCCGGTCGGCGCGGTTGACAGGGCGGACAGCGTCTGGTCTTTCTTGAATTCGTAGAGGATCACGGAGTTGACCTGCCCGTCGCCCTTGAGTTCGCCGATGTTGATGATGCGGGTGCCGCCGTTGGCGGTGGGTTCCTTGAACCAGTAACCGCTCTTGAGGCGGTCGCCGCCGGCCTTGCCGCGGAACAGCAGGTTGGCCTCGCCGGATTTGATTTCGGCCCAGGGCGTGACGTACTCGGACAGCAGGCCCGCTCCTATCATCAGCGGGATCGTGACGATCCAGAGCATGCGCAGCAGCTTCATGCCGCTGACGCCGGATACCCGCAGGATGACCAGTTCGTTGCGCTGGGCCAGCCCCGCCAGCGCCAGGATGGCGCCGATCAGCAGGCCGATGGGCAACAGGTCGTAGAGACGGGTCGGGATCGCCAGGGCCTGCATGTACAGCAGGGCCATCATGGAGAACTTGTCGCCGACGTTGTCCAGATCGTCCACCAGCGCGAAGAACGTGAAAAGGCCCAGCAGGGCCATGAGGACCACTGCGCAAGAGCGATAGATCTCGCGGGCCAGGTAGCGACGTGCGGTACGCATGAAGAAAAGGAGGAACGCCTAAACCCGAAAGCTTAACAAATCCCGCCGCTCAGGGTGGGGCCGGAGGGCCGGATCCGTATCAGGGGATGTCGACCATCTGCATCCGCCGCGTCAGGACGCCCACCCGGGAGTTCAGGTACCGGGTATTGCGGTGGGCGTCATAGAAGCGCGGGTTGGGCAGCATGGCCGCCAGCCGGGCCGACTGGCTGGCCCCGAGGTTGGCGGCGGAGGTATTGAAATAGTGCTTGGCGGCGGCCTGGGCGCCGAACACGCCTTCGCCCCATTCCGCCACGTTCAGATACAGCTCCAGGATCCGTTCCTTGCTCATGACGTGTTCGATCATGTAGGTGAGTACGAGTTCCTGGCCCTTGCGGATGTAGCTGCGGGAGCTGGACAGGAACAGGTTCTTGGCCAGCTGCTGGGTGATGGTGGAGCCGCCGCGCATCTTGCTGCGGCCGGCTTCCTGTTGCTTCTGGTTGTATTCCCAGGCCTTGCGGATGGCGTCCCATTCGACGCCGTCATGTTCAGTGAAGTTGGAGTCCTCGGACGCCACGACCGCGCGCTTGAGGTTGCGGTTGATCTTGTCGTAGGGCACCCATTCGTACTTCAGCTCGAAATCGGGGTTGCCGTCGCTCAGGCGGGATCGTTCCTCGCGCATGATGGCGCTGCTGCCCGGGGGGCGGTAGTTGTACCAGACCACCTGGGCGAACAGCCAGAACTGATAGAGCAGCACCAGGCACACCAGCGCCATCAGCGCGCCGCTGATGATCCGGAACCAGGAGCGGCCCTTGCGCGTCGCCATGCCGTCTATTGCCCGGCCTTGAGCGCCTCGCGCAGCGCGGCCAGCACGGGGGCGGGGTCAGGACGCACGCCATGCCAGATGTAGAAGCTCTCGGCCGCCTGACCCACCAGCATGCCCAGGCCGTCGGCCGCAAGTGCGGCGCCGTCGGCTTGGGCCTGTTGCATGAAGGCGGTGGGCTGGGCGCCGTACATCATGTCGTAGGCGGCCGCGCCGGGCGCATAGAGGCTCGGGGGCAGGTCCGGGGCGGCGTTCTGCAGGCCGCTGGCGGTGGCGTTGATGACCAGGTTCCAGCCGCCGGCAAGGGCGGCGTCCGCCAGGCTGCCGCCCGTGACCGCCGTCTGCGGCGACACGCCGCTCTCGCGCCAGGAAGCGGCCAGTTCTTCCGCCTTGGATGCGGTGCGGTTGACGATATGGATGCGGGCGCAGCCGGCTTCGGCCAGCGGCTGCAGCACGCCGCGGGCGGCGCCGCCCGCGCCGACCAGCAGCACGGACGCCCCGGTCAGGCGCACGCCCAGGCGCAGCAGGTCGGACACCAGGCCCACGCCATCGGTATTGCAGCCATGCCAGGCGCCGTCGCGCCAGGACAGGGTGTTGACCGCGCCGGCGAGGCGGGCGCGGCTGGACAGGCGGCCGGCAGCCAGGGCATAGGCGTCCAGCTTGAAGGGCACGGTTACGTTCAGGCCCAGCCCGCCTTCGGCGACGAAGGCGGCGACCGCCTGGGCGAAGCCGTCCACCGGAGCCAGCAGGCGCTCGTAGTGCAGCGGCTTGCCGGTCTGTTCGGCAAACATGGCGTGGATCTGGGGCGAGCGGCTGTGCGCGATGGGGTTGCCGATGACGGCGTATCTGGCGAGAGGGGGCGCCTCGGTCATGGGGCTTGTGTTTCCAGGGTGTCGTTGACGAAATGCCAGGTGCGGGTGATGACCAGCACGTCCGTGTCGCGCGCGATATCGGGCGGGAACGGCGGGAAGGGGGCGGCCAGCTGGACGATGCGGCGGGCCGCCTGGTTCAGCACGGCATGCGGCGAAGGCTGGTCGATCTCGACGTTGGCGATGCTGCCGTCGGCGCGCACCGACACCGTGATGCGCAGGGATCCGTAGATGCGGCCGCGGGCCTCGTCCGGGTAATGCTGGGTGCCGACCGTTTCAATGCGGGTGCGCCAGGCGTCGAGGTAGGCGGCGTAGCGCGAGGCCTCGGCGGAAGGCGCGACGAATTGCTTGCGCGGTTCGGCGCTGTATTGCTGGACCCGCGCCGCCAGGGCGGCCACCTGGGCGCTCTGGATGATGCTGGCCTGGTCCTCGGCGTCGCGGCCGAGGTCGGCGCCGTCGGGCCAGGGGTTGACGGCCTGGCGCTCGGCGCCGGCCTTGTCAGCGGCGCGCAGCTGGGTCATCAGGCGGGTCTGTTCGGCTTCCAGCTGCACCTGGCGACGCCGCATGGCCTCCAGCACGATGGTTTCGGCCGATTCGCCGGTGCGGGGCAGCGGGGTGGTGGACATGCCGCGTTCGGCGTTGCCGCCGCCGGTCATCTGGTTCTGGGCCTGCGCGCGCGGGGTTTCCGGGGGCGTCTCGCTGCGGGCATTGAGCAGCACGACTTCCAGGCTGGTGGCCGGCGGGCGCGAGAGCGCGGGCGCGCCGAAGCGCCACGCCAGGGCGCCGGCGTGCACCAACAGCGATATCGCGATGCCGATGCGCAGGTAATGCTGGGCGGGTGCGCCCAGCCACCGCAGGTAACGGCTCAGCGAGGAGGGGGAATCAGCGAGGCGTTGCACCTGCGCATTGTAGAGCGAGTCCAGGTCTGCCGGGCGCCAGTAGCGGCTCACACGGAAAGCCTAGGCCTGGCGCGCGTAAGCCCTGGGCCCCGGGTCTGTAACAGACCGGGGCGCAAGCCAGCAGGCGCCTCAGGCGACCGTGCGGGGGAAGACCCAGACTTTGCTGGCGGGCAGCGACAGCCGGCAAGGGCCGGGCTCGCGCCCTTCGGGGCCGTAGGCGCGCAGGGCCAGGGTATGGGCCGGGTCGGCGTCGGGGGTGCGGAACAGGTACTCCCAGCGGTCGCCCAGATACATGCTGGTCAGGAGCGGCATGTCGACGTGGTTGCCGTCGGGGTCGTCCGCCAGCCGTACCTGCTCCACCCGGATCACGGCGGTGCCGTCCTGGCCTTGGGCCACCCCCGGGCTGGCCTTGCCCCACAGCGACCAGCCGCGCCCTTCGATGCGGGCCTGGCCGTCGCGCACCTCGGTGACCTTGCCGTCCAGCCGGTTGTTGCTGCCCATGAATTCGGCGGTGAACAGGGTGGACGGGGAGCCGTACATTTCCTGCGGCGTACCCTGCTGTTCGATCTTGCCGTTGTTCAGCAGCAGGATGCGGTCCGAAATCGCCATCGCTTCGCTCTGGTCGTGGGTCACCATCAAGGCCGACAGGCCGAGTCGGATGATCAGCTCGCGCAGGAAGGCGCGGGCCTCCTCGCGCAGCTTGGCGTCCAGGTTGGACAGCGGTTCGTCCAGCAGGATGACGGGCGGGCTGTACACCAGCGCCCGGCCGATGGCCACGCGCTGCTGCTGGCCGCCGGACAGGGCGTGCGGATGGCGCTGGCCCAGCTTGCCCAGGCCCAGTTGGTCCAGCACGGCCTGCACGCGTTCGCGCACCTCGGCGCCGGGCACCTTGCGCAGCTTGAGCGGATAGGCCACGTTCTCGAACACGGTCTTGTGCGGCCACAGCGCGTAGGACTGGAACACCAGGCCCAGGTTGCGCTCCTCGGCCGGGACCTCTTTCTTTGCCGCGCCGTCATAGACGACGCGCTCGCCGATGGTGATGCGGCCGCGCTTGGGGCCTTCCAGGCCGGCCACGGCGCGCAGCAGCGTGGTCTTGCCGCTGCCCGAAGGGCCCAGCAGCGACACCACTTCGCCTTGGCGCAGCTGCATCGACACGCCCTTGAGCACCGGGTTGTCGCCGTAATCCAGGTGCAGGTCTTCTACAGAAAGCTCAATCATGAAGTTTGACTCCGAATCGCAGGGCGACGCCCAGGCCGATCACGACCAGAACGATATTGATGAAGGAAAGCGCGGCCACGATGTCGATGGCGCCCGAGGCCCACAGCGACACCAGCATGGAGCCGATGGTTTCGGTGCCGGGCGACAGCAGGTAGACGCCGGTGGAATACTCGCGCTCGAAGATCAGGAACATCAGCAGCCAGGAACCGATCAGGCCGTACTTGGCCAGCGGCACCGTGACGTGGCGGGTGACCTGGCCGCGGCGCGCGCCGGCGCTGCGGGCGGCTTCTTCCAGCTCGGGGCCCACTTGCAGCAGGGTCGAGGAGATCAGCCGCAGGCCATAGGCCATCCACACCACCGTGTAGGCCAGCCACACGCTGAAGATGGTGCTGCGCATGGCGCGCAGCCATTCGATGAAGTTCTCGCGCAGCCATTCCGCGAAGGGCAGGGCCGACAGCCAGCCGCCTTCGTCCAGGGCGTTGTCCAGCCACATCGGCACGAACAGGAACACCCACAGGAACGCCAGGCCGGCCAAGAGGCCCGGCACCGCGCGCGGCACCAGCACGCTGTAGTCCATGAAGCGCGTGACGTTGTCCGGCTTGCGGTGCATGGCCAGGCCCACGAACATGTAGCAGAACACGGCCAGGGCGCCGCCGAACACGCCGATGGCCACCGAGTTGACGATGGCGCGCATCAGGTTGGGCTGCGAGAACACGGTGCGGAACGCGTCCAGCGACAGCACGTCGAACAACGACACGCCCATGCCCCAGTTGGACACGAAGGCGCGCAGCAGCACGCCCAGCAGCGGCACCACGATGGTCACCAGCAGCCAGAACGCCACCACGCCGCCGGCCACCCAGCGCCACTTGCCCAGCGGCAGCGCGCGGGCGCGCGAGGCCTTGCCCTTGACCGTGACGAAGCGGTTGGCGGTGCGCATCAGGCGGCGCTGCAGCATCACCAGGGGGATTGTCATGCAGATCAGCACCACGGCCACGGCGGCCATCAGGTGATAGGACGGGATGCCCAGCTTGTTGGTGAGCTTGTACAGATAGGTCGCCAGCACCAGGTTGCCTTCCGGATCGCCCAGCACCAGCACCAGGCCGAACACCTCCAGCCCCAGGAAGAACAGCAGCACGGTGGCGTACAGCATGGCCGGACGCACCATGGGCAGGCTGACCGACACCATCACGCGCAGCGGCGAGGCGCCGGACACGCGCGCGGCTTCCTCGACATCGGAACCCATGCTGCGCAGCGCCGACGAGATATACAGGTAGGCGTGCGGCACGTGAGTCAGGCCGGCGATGATGACGATGCTGGTCAGCGAATAGACGTTCCAGGGCACGAAGCCCAGGATGTTTTGCGCCCAGGTCGAGAAAAAGCCCACCGGGCCCGCGGCCACCACATAGCCGAAGCCCAGCACCATGGGCGACACGAACACCGGCACCAGGATCAGCGGCTCGATCCAGCGGCGGCCGGGCAGGTCCGTGCGTATCATCAGGAAGGCCAGCATGCCGCCCAGCGGGATGGCGATGACGGCCAGGCCGAAGGCCAGGATGAAGCCGCTTTTCAGGGCCTTGTAGAAATCGGGGTCCGCGAAGATGAAGCGGAACGCGTCCAGGCTGAAGGTCTTGGACGGCGTGAAAAAGGGCGCGGACAGAAAGCTCTGGATGATGATGAACGACAGTGGCACGTAGATGGCCAACGCCGTGATCAGCACCACCACGCCGCGGGGCAGGGACTGCCATTTCGAGCGCAATGACTGCATGGGGAATCCTGTGTTCTTGAATGGCGCGAAGGTCGCGCGGCCGGGTCGGGGGCGACCGCCCCGGCGGCGGTCAGGCGGACGGCGGCGCGCCGCCGTCCCCTACGCGCGAGGCGGCCCGGAACCGTGGCTCCGGGCTGCGCGGCATTACTTGCCAGCCGCGGCGCGCCAGTCCTTGATGAACTGCAGGCGCTTGTTCTGTTCCAGGTAGTCCAGCAGCGTTTCGTTGACCGGAATCGGCTTGAGCGAGGCGCCCAGCTTCTTGGTCATGCCGTCCACATCGTTGTCGCCTTCGATGTCGTCGCGCACGGAGGCCAGGTCGGCCTGGTTCGCCAGGATGGTCTGGCCTTTCTGCGACAGCATGTAGTCCATCCACAGCTTGGCGGCGTTGCGGTTCTTGGCCTTCTTGCTGATGAAGGCCACGCGCGACAGGACCAGCGCGTAGTCGGTCGGGTAGGCCACGCCCAGCGACGGGTCGCTCTTGGCGCGCGTTTCGGCGTAGGAACCCAGGATGTTGTAGCCGATCAGGTTTTCGCCGGAGGACACGCGTTCCATCATGGTGCCGGTGGACGACTGCACGATCAGGCCGCCCGCGGCGATGCCCTTGAGCGTTTCAAAGTACTTGGGGTCGTTGACCTTGTCCTGCACCGCCAGCATGAAGCCCACGGCCGACTTCTCGATATCGTAGGTGGTGACCTTGTTCTTGAACTTGTCCGGCTGGCTGGCGATCAGCTTGGCCAGGGCGCCGTGCGTGGTGGGCACTTCGGCGGCGGGGATCAGGCGCTTGTTGTAGATGAACACGGCCGGTTCGTAGGTCGTGCCGTAGGCGGAATCCTTCCACACCGCCCAGGCCGGCAGCTTGCTGACTTCCGGCGACTTGTACTGCAGCGCGTAGTCGCTGGCCAGTTTCAGGGCCGAGTCCATCGACGAGCTCCAGACGACGTCGCCGCTGGTGCCGCCCGCCGCCTGCTCGCTGATGTAGCGGTTGTAGAGCTCGGTGCTGTTCATGTCGTTGTATTCGACCTTGATGCCCGGATACAGCGCTTCGAAGCCCTTGATGACGGGGCCAGCGGCCTTGGTATCGGTGGTCGAATAGATGACGACCTTGCCTTCCTTCTTGGCGCCGTCCAGGATCTTCTGGTAGTCGGCCGGGTAGCCGGCCGGCACTTGCTGCGCAAAGGCGCTGCCGGCGGCAAGGGCGAATGCAGCGGCGCAGGCGGCCGCCAGTTGGGACTTGGCAAGCATGGGTGTGTCTCCGATGAGTCTTGTGGTTGGAGCGGGATCCGTGTCCAGCTTGCGGGCATCTTAGGAGCCGGCGTCTGTCGTCGTCCTGTCATGGCGGCAGGATGCGTCTAGGGGAAATCCCTGGGCGGCGTGGGCGCGAGCGCGTTCGATCCTTACGGCCGCGCGGGCGTGTCCGTCACCAGCCGGATCCAGTTCTGCACGAAGCGCGAATGGCGGCGCTGGTCCAGGCCGACCAGCAGGGCCGGGCTCAGCACCACCGGCTGCACGATGCCCTGGGAACGCGCCAGCACCGCTTCGGAGGTCCAGCGGCCAGGCGTGTCTTCCATGATGGAGCCGAGCGCCGCATGGCTGGACGCCACCTGTTGTCCGGCCGGCGACAGCAGCCAGTCCACCAGCGCCCGGCCCAGCTCCGGGGTGGGCGCGGTGCGCGCGATCAGCACCGAGCGCGCCAGCACCAGCACGTAATCCTGCGGAAAGACCACGCCGATGGGCGCGCCCGCGGCCTGCCGCGACAGCGCGTAGGAGCCGAGGATGTTGTAGCCGATGTCGATTTGGTCGTTCTCGATGGCGTCCAGGATCTCGGCGCTGGTGGCCGACAGGCGCACGCCGGCCTGGCCCATGGCGTTGGCCAGTCCCCAGAAGTTCGACGACACCAGCTCGTCCTGCTCGGCCAGCAGATAGCCCACGCTGCTGGCTGCGATGTCATAGGTGCCGATGCGGCCGCGCAGCTTCGCGGCGTCGCGTTCCAGCAGGCGCAACAAGTCCTGGCGCGAGCGCGGCACGGTGGCTTCGGTATAGCGCTTGGGGTTGTAGACGATGACGGCCGGCTCGAAGGTGAAGCCATAGACCTCGTGGCGCCAGATGGCCCAGGAGGGCAGCTTGGCGGCGTAGGGCGAGGAATAGCTCAGCGCATAGCCGTCGTTGGCCAGCCGGATCTGCAGGTCGGAGGCCGAACTCATCAGCACGTCCACGTCCTTCAACTGCCCGGCGACGGCCGCTTCGTAGAGCTCGCGGCTGCCCATCTCGCGGTACACCACGGTGACGTCCGGCCGTTGCGACTGGAAGCCCTGGATCAGCGGCGCGACCACCGGCGTGTCCGTGGGTCCGGCGATGGTCAGGACCCGGGACGTGGGCTGCGGCGCGGGGTAGCGGGTGACGACTTCCGCGATGTCGGCGGCGCGTACCTCGGCGGGGGCCGAGCCCAGCAGCAGGCCCGCCATGCACAGCGCGCCCAGGCAGGCGGCTGCTGCGCGCCCCGGTGCGGAACGCGCCAGCGGCAGGATCACGCGCGCCGTCAGGCCGCCGCCCGGACGGTCCTGCAGCCAGAGCGAACCGCCGTGGGCGGCCGCCACCGAGCGCACGATGGAAAGCCCCAGTCCCGACCCGGGCTGCGTTTCGCCGGCGCGGCCGCGGGTGAAGCGCTGCTGCACGGCGTCCTTTTCGTCGTCGGCCACGCCCGGCCCGCGGTCCGACACGCTGAGCGCCACGCGAAAACCCGCCACGGGCGTGGCCTGGATGTCCACGGGGCCGTCGGGCGCATAGCGCAGGGCGTTGTCCACCAGGTTGCGCAGCATTTCGCGCAAGGCGACCCGGTCGCCGGCGATGCGGGCGCGGCGGACCTCGGGCGCGATCTCTATGCGCAGGCGCTGCGCTTCCAGCGGGCCGATGCGGCGGCGCGTTTCGTTGACGGTCTCGGCTACGCCCACCAGCGTGCGCGATCCCTTGCCCAGGCGGTGCGTGATGGTGGCATCCATCAGCAGCTGATTGATCAACTGGCTGGCATGGGTGGCGTTCAGATGGATGCGTTCGAGGCGCGCGTGCAGCCTTTGCTGATCGGTTTCTTCCAGGGCGACTTCGGCTTGGGCGCGCAGCGAGGCCAGCGGCGTACGGACCTGGTGGGCGGCATCCGCCACCAGGGTGTTGAGCGTGCCCATGACGCCGGACAGGCGCTGCATGAAGGCGTTCAGCGCTTCGACCAGCCGTCGCACTTCTTGCGGCACAGGCGTCACCAGCGGCGCCAGGTCGTCGGGCGCGCGGCTGCGCAATTCGCGCTCCACCACGGCCAGCGGCGCGAAGGCCCGTTGCACCCCGAACCACAGCAGGCCCAGCGCCACGAGGGACACCACTACCAGCGGCAGTGCGGTGCGCCCCAGGATCTCGTCGGCCAAGGCCTCGCGCGAGCCTAGCGTCTCGGCCACTCGCACCGTCACCCAACCCGCATGCTGGCTGGCGGACACCAGCCGGCCTACGGTGGCGACGCGCACGGGTTCGTCGTGATAGCGCAGATAGGCGAACACCGGCGTGGCCGACTGCGCCAGCGGCATGCCGGGCGCCAGGTCGTCGTAGCCCGTGATGAGGCGGCCGTTCGAGGTGCGGGCCTCGTAGAACACGCGCTCGCCGCCGGACAGCATGGCCAATGAGGACACCGGCGGTTCGACGGTGACGTTGTTGTCTTCGATCTGCACCGAGCCGGCGATGGTCAGCGCCGACGCCGCCAGCAGCCGGTCAAACGCCTGTTCCGCCGCGCGCTGCGCGTAGCCGCGCAGGAAGAACACCAGCCCGATCAGCGCGCAGGCCAGCAGCAGCACGCCCAGCGCGAAGACACGGCGGCGGATGGAAAAGTTTTCAGGGTTCTTCATGGCTGCGGGCCTGATAGCCGACGCCGCGCACGGTGACGATATCGATCGAGGCGCCCGTCAGCTTCTTGCGCAGCCGCGATATCAGCAGCTCCAGCGCATTGAGCGTGCCGTCGTCCAGGTCGAAGAGCTGGTTCATCAGCCGTTCCTTGGCGACGGTCTGGCCCAGCTTGCCAAGCAGGATCTCCAGCAGACGGAATTCGCGCCGGCCCAGCTCCAGAGGCGCGCCGGCCACGCTGACATTGCGGTTGGCAAGGTCCAGGCTGAGATTGCCATAGACGGTGACGCTGCTGGTCTGGCCGGCGGGGCGGCGCATCAGCGCGCGCAGCCGGGCTTCGAGTTCGCGCAGGTCGAAGGGCTTGACCAGATAGTCGTCGGCGCCCAGGTCCAGCATGTCGATCTTGTCTTCGATTTCGGAACGCGCGGTCATGACCAGCACGGGCGCTTCCAGGCCGGCGGCGCGCAGTTCCCGGATGACGGTGAAACCATCTTTGCCGGGCAGGTTGATGTCCAGCACCAGGGCATCCCAGGTCTCGCCCAGGCCCCAGCGCAACGCCGCCACGCCGTCGCGTACCCATTGCACGCTATGGCCGGCGAAACGCAGCTTGCTTTCCACGGCATCGCCGAGATCGAGATTGTCCTCGACCAGCAAAATGCGCATGTGTTGTCTCCGTGTCTTTTGTGGCTTTCGGGGGAGTGTAAAGGGCTGGGATGGTTCTGTGGGTTTGGGGTTTGGTGCTTGCGGTGGTGGTAGGTTCTTAAGGCGCCTGTCGCGTCGGCGGCCTGCGGGGCGCGGGGCAACGATTGCGGTCCGGAGCGTTCGCTCCGGACTGCCCCTTCGTCATCTTCGTCCAGGCCTTCGGCCTTCCCTTCAGATTCCCTCGGGCTTATCGACGCCCCGCGCCCCGCAGGCCGCCGACGCGACAGGCTCTGTCAGTTGAATCTTCACGGGCGCTTGGGGCGGTCGGTGTGCTTGGCGTCCTTGCCACGGCTAGTGTGGGGCGTGTCTTGCGGGGCCCGCCCCAGGCCGGCCGCGCGGGCGGCCTCTTGGGGCTTACGCGGCGTCTTGCGTCGCGTGATGGCGCTGCGCGCTGGTGGTGGAGGCGTTCTCTTTGTGACGCATATGGCAAGCGAGAATCAGGTCTGGGTATGGTGTTGTGTTGGGGAGATGGCCAAGCACGCGGTCGGCCAGTAATCGTCACTTCAACGCGAATGCCGGATGGGTGGCGCGCGTCCGGATCTGCATGCGCAAGCGGCTGTCCGTCGCGCGCCACCCATCACCGCCATCCCCCAAGAGCTGGAGACCAATAGCAAACCATTCGTCGCATACGCGCAAGCGAACACAATCAAAATTCAAAAAATCACGTACGTCATTCTCGGTCGCCCGCGCGGCCGAGAATGGCGGGCAGCACAAGCATCGCCCCTGACCACGGCTCTAGCAGCGCATGAGTCCAAGACGCACGTAGCTCGTCGGCGCGGGCGCCTGAGGGGTGGGCAACCTCGATGCGCCCGAGGGAATCTGAAGGGAAGGCCGAAGGCCTGGACGAAGATGACGAAGGGGCAGTCCGGAGCGAACGCTCCGGACCGCAATCGTGGGCGCCCGCCCCTCAGGCGCCCGCGCCGACGGGCGGCCTACGTAGAACTCGCAGCAGCGCACCGCCAAAACACGCCAGCCAGACAGAAGACCTTACTCCTGCCCACCCACAGCAGGACTGATCTCCCCGATATACCGGCAATCCAGCTCCAGAGACAACTCATCCATCCCCAGAATATCAATCTCCACCGCAGTCCCGCGCTCCAGCTCCGGCATTCCCCCCACCCGAGTCACCAGCGGCGCATTCGCGAACCGCACCAGATCCTCGCGCAGCACGTGCGCCACCGTGCGGGTCACGTTGTGCTGCTTCAGCCAGCGCAGGCACCAGTAGCGTTCCATCGCGCTCTGGAACTCCGCCCAGGCCGCGTATTGCGCATCGAAGGCGCCGATAATGGCGAACAGGTCCGCGTCGCGCGGCTTGAAAGGGGCGACCAGGCGGGCGGACACGCCGTGCTCGACCGCAGCGATCAACTGCCACTGGTTCACCAGGTCCACATAGCGGCGCAGCGGTGAAGTGCTCCAGGCGTACTGCGGCACGCCGATGGCCTCGTGCGGCAGGGCCTGGGTGCTCATGCGCACGCGGCCAGCCTGTTGCGAGCGGTAGATGCCCGGCACGCCATGCTGGTGCAGCAGGCCGCCCCAGAGGTTGTTCGCCAGGATCATGTATTCCGCCACCATGCGGTCCAGCGGCGCGTTGCGCTGGCGCGGCACCAGGTGTACCGGCGTGTCGGGATCGTCGGGGTTGCCGTCCAGGTAGAAGCTGTACTCTACCCGCGAATTGTTCTCAGGCTTGCCGCGCACGTTCTCGCGCTGCGCCGACAGGGCCTGGGCCAGCTTCCAGAGCGGACGCAGCCAGTGGCCGTAGGGCAGGTCGGCCGACGGATCGGACAGGCTGGCTTCCGTGACCTGGGCGTCCAGCATGTTGTGGCGCAGGTTCTCGCGCACCACGATACGTTCCAGGCGGGTTTCCGATTCGATGATTTCGCCGGTTTCCGGATCGGCCACCACGTACAGGGACAGCGCCGGCACTTCGCGGCCGGCGTCCAGCGAAAACGCCTGGATGATGCTGTCCGGCTGCATGGGGATCTTGTCGCCCGGCATGTAGACGGTGGACAGGCGCGCGCGCGCCAGCTTGTCGAAATCGCTGTCGCGGGTCACGGTAATGCCCGGGGCCGCCACGTGCACGCCGACGCGCAGGCGGCCGTCGGGCAAGGTGGAGACGGACAGCGCATCGTCGATTTCCGTGGTCGTGACGTCGTCCACCGAATAGATTTCGGCGTCGGACAACGGCAGCTCGCGGTCGATGGCAGGCAGTTCCAGGTCCGGGAACGCCAGTCCGCGCGGGAAATTCACCGCCAGGAAGCGGCGCTTGTGCAGCGCCAGCGCATGCGGCCAGGCGCCCAGTTCCAGCAGCAGGCGGTCGGGGCTCTTGCCCAGCTTGGCGCAGGCGGCGTCCAGCGCCTTCCATTGCTGCGAATTCTTGTCCGGGCGGATCAGCAGCGACTCCGCGGCCTGGGCGATGGGCTCGGGCAGGCGTCCGGCAGCCATTTCATCCACCCATTCCTGCTGCTGCTCGGCCTGGCGCTGCTTTTTCTCCAGCGCGGCCAGGGCGGCGGCCAGAATGTCCGGCGGGGCGGGGCGGTAGCGGCCCTTGCCGCGACGGTGGAAGTACGCCGGCGCGCCGTGCAGGCGCATCAGCAGCGCGGCCTGTTCCACCGGCGTGGGCGCGTGGCCGAAGTAGTCGGCGGCCAGCGCGGGGGAGTCGAATTCATCCTGCGGCGCGCATTCCCACAGGAATTGCAGGTCCAGCGTTTCGGCGGTCGCGGCCGCCTGGCTCATCAGCGCGGCCGGTTCGGGCGCGGCGAAGTTGAACAAGGTGTTGGCGCGCTTGATCTTGCTGCGCTTGCCGGATTCCGATTCCACCTGCAGGCTGGCGTCGGTCTCGGACAGGATATTGCCGGCCTTGAAGCTGCCGTCGTCTTCGTAAAACACATACATGGTGGGGATCGTCCTGGGCGGCGCGCACGCGCCGCCTTGCGCTGCTTATAGAGTGTAGAAGTCTGATACTGATTATTGGGGGCGAACCTGCTTGTCGCCAAGGGCGAATTCAAGCACTTCGGGCATCCAGTCCGCAAAATCGGACAAACCGTGGTCGCTGCCTTGCACGATGCGCTGGCGGCAGCCCGCGTAGCGGTCGCGCATCTCGCGCCAATCCAGCACCTCGTCGCCGGTGGCCGCCACCAGGAGGTAGCGGTCGGGCTGGGAGATGCGGGGGACATGGATGGCGGCCAGTTCGTCCACGTATTCGGGCAGGAAGACGAACGGCGCGTCGGAATGATACATGCGGTGCTCACCGATCTGGGTGGCGAGGTCGCGGGCGGCCTCGACCGCCGGATTCAGCAGCACCGCCTTGCAGCCCAGCTGTTCGGCCAGCCAGGTGGCATAGAAGCCGCCCAGCGACGAGCCGATGATGGTCAGCGCACGGGGCGAGTCCGCGCCTGCCAGCTGGCGCCGGGCGATGTCCAACGCCTGCGCGACGGCTTCGCGCGGGCTGGCGGGCAGTTGCGGGCAGGCCCAGGCCGCCGACAGGCCGCGTTCGGCCATGGCGTCGGCCATCATCCGGGCCTTGAAGGAGGTCGGCGAGGAACGGAAACCGTGCAGATAAAGAATCATGGCTCGCCTTTGCGGTGTCTTTGCCGGAATCAGCCGCGCGCCTGCAAGGCGTCCAGCAGCTTGCCGTGCACGCCGCCGAAGCCGCCGTTGCTCATGACCAGCACCTGGTCGCCCGGACGCGCCGCGCCCGCCACGGCGGCGACCAGCGCGCCGATGTCATCGTAGCTGGAAGCGCGGTCGCCCAGGGGCGCCAGCACTTCGGCCGGATTCCAGCCCAGGGCGTGCTTGCCGGAATGGGCGCCGAAGCAGAACACCAGATCGGCGTCGGCCAGGGCCTCGGGCAGGCGGGCGGCCATGGTGCCCAGTTTCATGGTGTTGGAGCGCGGTTCCAGCACGGCCAGGATACGGGCCGGCCCGACCTGGCGGCGCAGGCCTTCCAGGGTGGTGGCGATGGCGGTGGGATGATGCGCGAAATCGTCGTAGACCTTGATGCCGTTGACCGTGCCGCGCAGTTCCATGCGGCGCTTCACCCCCGCGAAGCGACTCAGGGCCTCGATGCCCTGGGCTGCCGGCACGCCCACGTGTTCGGCGGCGGCCAGAGCCGCCAGCGCGTTCATGCGGTTGTGCTCGCCCGTCAGGTTCCAGCGCACGGTGCCGGCAGTCACGCCGCCGCGCAGCACGCTGAATGCGCCCTCGGCATCCGGAGCCGTCGCCTGCCAGGCGCCATCGGCGCCGAACGTGACGGTTTCGGACCAGCATCCGCGCGCAATCACGCGGTCCAGCGCCGCGCAGTGGGCCGGGCGCACGATGCGGCCCGATCCAGGGATGGTGCGCACCAGATGATGGAACTGGGTCTCGATCGCTGCCAGATCGGGGAAAATGTCGGCGTGATCGTATTCAAGATTGTTCAGGATGGCCGTGCGCGGACGGTAGTGCACGAACTTCGAGCGCTTGTCGAAGAAGGCGGTGTCGTACTCGTCCGCCTCGATCACGAAGGGGCGGCGCGACGGATCGAAGCGCGCGGACACGTGCAGGTCCTGTGCTACGCCGCCGATCAGGAAATTGGGCGCGAGCCCCGCGGCTTCCAGCACCCAGGCCAGCATCGAGCTGGTGGTGGTCTTGCCGTGGGTGCCCGCCACCGCCAGCACGTGCTGGCCGGGCAGGATGTTGTCGCCCAGCCATTGCGGGCCGGACACGTAGCGCGCGCCCGAATCCAGGATGGCCTCCATCAAAGGATTGCCGCGGCTGACCACGTTGCCGATCACGAAGAGATCGGGCTTGAGCGCCAGCTGTTCGGCGCCGAAGCCTTCGATCAGCTCGATGCCTTGTTCGGACAGTTGCGTGCTCATGGGCGGGTACACGCCCGCATCGCAACCAGTGACCTTGTGGCCGGCGGCGCGCGCGATCAGCGCCAGACCGCCCATGAACGTACCGCAGATGCCAAGAATATGCAGGTGCATTGAAAACTCTCCTGTCCTGCATTGTATATATATAGAGTGGCGGCCAGCCGCGGCCCGCGCGGCGCAAACCTGCGGCAGCGGTTATGATCGCGCCATGAATCGACGCCTACTTCTTTCCGCCGGCGTGGCCATAGCCGCCACGGTTGCGGGCGGCTACACCCTGATGGGCCGCAAGACCTCGACGCCCTCGGCCGCAGCCGATGCCGGCGATCCCGTCGCCGCCCTGATGCAGATGCCGCTGCCCGACCTGAACGGGGCGTCCCATACGCTGGCGGGCTGGAAAGGCCAGCCCATCGTGGTCAATTTCTGGGCAACCTGGTGCGCGCCGTGCGTCCGAGAAATGCCCGAGCTCGACGTTTTGCAGAAAAAGTACCCGCATGTACGATTTGTCGGCATTGGTGTCGATTCGGCTGCGAATATGCAAAAATTTGTCGAGAAAGTACAGGTTTCCTACCCCTTGTGGGTGATAGGGGCCGGCGCCATCGATACATTGCGTAAGCTGGGGAATCCCAGCGGCGGCCTGCCTTTTACTATTGTTTTCAATGCAGATGGCCGAATTAACCGGAAGATATTGGGTGAAATCCAGCCCGACGACCTGGATCGCACCTTATCTGGTTTAAAGGCGTAAGTCTGTTGGACAAATAGTAGGAATTGGCGTAAAAAGCTGGTTTATCGGCTGTTTTGCCAACAATTGGCAAACCACTCATTGGCAAGCGCATGGCGCAAAACATACTGGTATTGCATGGCCCGAACCTGAACCTGCTCGGCACCCGAGAACCTCACATCTACGGCAGCCTTACACTGCAACAGATCAACGAGGGACTTGAGCTGCTCGCAGGCGAACTGGGCGCCACGCTGACAGCGTGGCAAGGCAATCACGAAGGCGCGCTGGTTGACCGCATCCAGGCGGCCCGGCAAGACGGCACCGACTTCATCATCATCAACGCGGCGGCATATACGCACACCAGCGTCGCAATTCGCGATGCGCTGGCTGGGGTCGCGATCCCATTTATTGAAGTACATTTGTCCAATCTGTATAAGCGAGAGCCCTTCAGGCATCACTCTTATCTGTCCGACTTGGCGGTAGGCCTCATCAGCGGCCTGGGCGCGGATGGCTACGAGGCGGCTCTGCGTTACGCAGTGCGGCACTGATCTCGCACCAAACCACAGCATTTACATCTTATACGGCGCGGACCCGACGCTGGGACGTCGCCGACACTATCTCGGGAAGCAGCTTCTATGGACCTCCGAAAACTCAAAACCCTGATCGACCTGGTGGCTGAATCGGGCATCGCCGAGCTGGAAATCACCGAAGGCGAAGGCAAGGTGAGGATCGTCAAGTTCTCGCAGACCTTGCAACCGGTCGCGTACCACCACCCCGAAGCTGGCGTGCCGGCGGCGCCGGTGGCCCAGGCCGTCGCTCCGGCCGCGCCCGCCGCCGCCGAAGCTGCGCCGGTGATCCAGGGCCATGTCGTGAAGGCTCCGATGGTCGGCACGTTCTATCGCGCGCCGAACCCGGGCGCCGCGCCGTTCATCGACGTCGGCGCCACCGTCAAGGAAGGCGATCCGCTGTGCATCATTGAAGCCATGAAGCTGCTCAATGAAATCGAAGCCGACAAGTCCGGCGTCATCAAAGAAATCCTGGTCGAAAACGGCGAGCCCGTCGAGTACGGTCAACCCCTGTTCGTCATTGGCTGATAGCTGAAAATGTTCGAAAAAATCCTGATCGCCAATCGGGGCGAAATCGCCCTGCGCATTCAGCGCGCTTGCCGCGAGCTGGGCATCAAGACCGTGGTGGTGCACTCCGAAGCCGACCGCGAAGCCAAGTACGTGCGCCTGGCCGATGAATCGGTGTGCATCGGGCCCGCGCCGTCGCGTGAAAGCTACCTGAACATGCCGGCCATCATTTCGGCGGCCGAAGTCACGGATTCCGAGGCAATCCACCCGGGTTACGGGTTCTTGTCCGAAAATGCCGACTTCGCCGATCGCGTCGAAAAGAGTGGCTTCGTCTTCATCGGTCCGCGTCCCGACACCATCCGCCTGATGGGCGACAAGGTCAGCGCCAAGCGCGCCATGATCGAAGCCGGCGTGCCGGTGGTGCCGGGTTCGGAAGGCGCTTTGCCCGACGATCCGCAGGAAATCGTCCGCATTGCGCGCGAAGTCGGGTATCCGGTCATCATCAAGGCGGCAGGCGGCGGCGGTGGCCGCGGCATGCGCGTGGTGTACACCGAGGCTGCGCTGCTGAACGCCGTCACCATGACGCGTTCCGAAGCGGGCGCCGCGTTCAACAACCCCGAAGTCTATATGGAGAAGTTCCTGGAGAATCCGCGCCACGTGGAAATCCAGGTGCTTGCCGACGGCGGCCGCAACGCGGTCTGGCTGGGCGAGCGCGACTGCTCCATGCAGCGCCGTCACCAGAAGGTCATCGAGGAAGCGCCGGCGCCCGGCATCGCGCGCCGCCTGATCGAGCGCATCGGCGACCGTTGCGCCGATGCCTGCCGCAAGATGGGCTACCGCGGCGCGGGCACGTTCGAGTTCCTGTATGAAAACGGCGAGTTCTATTTCATCGAAATGAACACCCGCATCCAGGTCGAACACCCGGTTACCGAGCTGATCACCGGCGTGGACCTGGTCCAGCAGCAGATCCTGATCGCCGCCGGCGAAAAGTTCACGCTGCGCCAGCGCGACATCACCTTCAAGGGCCACGCGATCGAATGCCGCATCAACGCGGAAGATCCGTTCCGCTTCGTGCCCAGCCCCGGCCGCATCACCAACTGGCACACGCCGGGCGGCCCGGGCGTGCGTATCGATTCGCATGCGTTCAACGGTTATTTCGTGCCGCCGAACTACGACTCGATGATCGCCAAGGTCATCACCTACGGCGACACGCGCGACCAGGCACTGGCCCGCATGCGCACCGCGCTGTCGGAAATGGTGGTGGAAGGCATTTCCACCAACATCCCGCTGCATCGCGAAATGCTGCAGGACGCCCGCTTCATCGAAGGCGGCACCAGCATCCATTACCTGGAACACAAGTTGGCTCAGCGTCCCTGACCGCGATCCGGGGGCTTTCCGCTCCCGGGCCGCTCCTGTTTTGTTTTACGGTCAACGGGCCGCGGCGCAAGCCGCGGCCCGTTGACCAGATGGAAGAATCATCATGCGTGAACTCGTGCTCCATTGCCTGGAGGCGCAGGCCGAAGCCCTCTCGGATGCCCTGCTGGAAGCTGGCGTGCTGTCGGTATCTGTCGAAGATGCCGACCTGGGCACCGACGACGAGCGTCCCTTGTTCGGCGAACCGGGCACCGAGCCCGACGTGCAGGCCTGGGACCGCAACCGCGTCGTCGCCCTGCTGCCCGACGGAGCCGATCCCGCGCAGATCATGGAAGAAGCCGCCGCCGCGGGCGAACTCGATCCCGCCGTGTTCGAGGGCTGGAGCCTGCGTGACGTGCCCGACGCCGACTGGGTGCGCCTGACACAGTCGCAGTTCGGCCCCATCCATATCGCCGAACGCCTGTGGATCGTGCCCAGCTGGCACCGCGACAATCCCGATGTGCCGGCCTTCGAGCCGGACGCCGCCACCCAGGAAGGCGCAATCCACATCGAGCTGGATCCGGGCCTGGCCTTCGGCACCGGCAGCCATCCCACGACGCATCTGTGCCTGGCCTGGCTGGAAGCCGAGTTGCCGGCCGGCGCCACGCTGCTGGACTACGGCTGCGGCTCGGGCATCCTGGCGATCGCCGCGCGCAAGCTGGGCGCGGGTCCGACTCAGGCGGTGGATATCGACGCCCAGGCAGTGCAGAGCACCATCTTCAATGCCGAGGTCAACCACGTCGAGCTGCGGGCCATGCTGCCCGACGGGCTGGCGGATGGCACGTTCGAAGTGGTGGTCGCCAACATCCTGTCCAACCCCCTGAAGGTGCTGGCGCCCATGCTGGCCGGACGCGTCGCCGCGGGCGGCCATCTGGTCTTGTCCGGCGTGCTGGAACGGCAGGCCGAGGAAGTGGCCGCCGCCTACGCGCCCTGGATCGCCATGTCGGTCTGGCGCGCGCGCGACGGCTGGGTGTGCTTGCACGGCCAGAAGGCCTGAGCGCTGCCACCGCTGGATCGCGCCATGGCCCTGACCACCCGTTGCCCGCAGTGCGGCACCACCTTCAAGGTGGTGCCTGACCAGCTGCGGGTCCGTAATGGCCTGGTGCGCTGCGGCGCCTGCTCGACCGTGTTTGACGGGCGCGCCTGCCTGCTGCCGGCCGCGGGCGCGGCGCCGCAATCCGTGCCGCCGGCCGCACCGCCGATGCCGGTGACGCCCGCCGCCAGCCAGGCCGCACCAGTCTTGGCGACGCCCGTTGCGCCGCAGGTGCCGGTTGCCCCCATTGCGCCTCTGCCTCCCGCCGCACCGCCGCCGGAGCGTCCCGCGCCCGCGGTGGATTTTTCACAGATCGCGCCCTGGGACGACGAGCCCGAACCGCCGCGCGCACCCGTGGCGGCGCCCTACAGTCCGCCCGCGGTGCCGCCTGCCGTGCTGCGCGGCCGCGACGATATCCGCCGGCGCGCCGAACCGATCCCAGGCGAGGAAGATGCAAGGCGTCATGAATCGGACGACCTGGCCGACGACGACGTAGGCGATGACGAGGATCCGCTGCGCTGGACTGCGCCCGCGGCTTCGAGGGCGGGGCATCATGCCGACACGGCCGTGCGCGGCCAGCATGCGGAGCCGTCCTTCACCATAGGCCGCGCTCGCGCCGACGTGCGTGACGAAGCGCGCGACGACGAATATGACAACGAGTACGCCGACGAGCATCGCGACGACGACCCCGACGATTACCGGGAACACTACCGCGACGATCACGGCCCCGATCGCGAAGACGCTGGCGAGCCCGTGCTGGGCGACACCCGCACGCGTTATTCCAGCGCCACCGACGTGGGCCGCGCGCCGCCCGAATTCCTCGACCAGGACCGCGAGGAGCGGCAAGGCCTGCTGCGCAAGCTATGGGGCTACGCCTGCCTGATCGGCCTGATCGCGCTGGGCCTGCAACTGGCATACGTGTACCGCACCGATATCGCCAATTCCGTGCCCATTCTGCGGCCGGCGCTGGAGATGGCGTGCCAGCCGCTGGGCTGCACCGTGGGGTACGCGCGTCGCCTGGAACTCATACACATCACTTCCTCGTCGCTGCAGCCGCCGACCGGCGCGGCAGCGATCGATGACGGCCGCAGCCGCCTGGTGCTGACGGTGGTGATGCGCAACCGTCACGACAAGCCGCAGCACTGGCCCGCCCTGATGCTGGACCTGAACGACCTGTCGGACACGGTGGTGGTGCGCCGCGCGCTCAAGCCCGAAGATTATCTGACGCCCGAGCAACTGCGCGGTCCTTTCGCGCCTCAGGGCGAATTGAAGATTTCCGTGCCGATTGAAGTGACTGGCGTCCAGGTCAATGGCTTTCAAATCAATAAATTCTTTCCTTAAGGGATGACTCGCATGGCTACCCCAGTTCTGGTTTGCGGTTCGATGGCGTTCGACACCATCGCGGTGTTTGAAGGACGTTTCAAGGAACACATTCTGGCCGACCGCATCCAGTCGCTGAGCGTGTCGTTCCTGGTGCCCAGCATGCGCAAGGAATACGGCGGCTGCTCGGGCAACATCGCCTACAACATGAACCTCCTGGGCGGCAAGCCAGTGCCTGTCGCGACCGTGGGTGAAGACGCGGGCGAGTACATGGAGCGCATGGCTGGCCTGGGCATCGACGTCAGCCGCGTGAAGGTGATTCCGGAAACGTTCACCGCGCAGTGCTTCATCACCACCGATCTGGACGACAACCAGATCACTGCCTTCCACCCGGGCGCCATGTCGCACGCGGCGGAAAATGATCTGAGCGACGCCGACGCGGCCTGGGCCATCGTTGCGCCCGACGCCAAGGAAGGCATGTTCGCCCATGCCGAGCGCCTGCATAAGCGCGGCATTCCGTTCATTTTCGACCTGGGCCAGGCCATGCCGCTGTTCGATGGGGCGGACCTGGAGCGCATGCTCAAGCTGGCGCAGGCGCTGACGGTGAACGACTATGAAGCCGGCGTGGTGGAACAGCGCACGGGCCGCAGCATGGACGACATCGCCCGTAGCTTGCAGGCCGTGGTGGTGACGCGCGGCGCGGAAGGCGCCACGTTGCTGACCGAAGGCAAGACCATCCAGATTCCGCCGGTGCGCGCGGCCCAGGTGGTCGACCCGACCGGCTGCGGCGACGCGCAGCGCGGCGGCCTGCTTTACGGCCTGACCAGCGGCTGGAACTGGGAAGACAGCTGCCGTCTGGGCAACGTCATGGGCGCCATCAAGATCGCTTCGCGCGGCCCGCAAAACCATGCGCCATCGCGCGCCGAGATCGACGCCGTGCTGCACGCGACCTACGGTATTCATCTGCCGCTCTAAACCCCTCGGGAACCCTGCAGTTGCGCTGCGGTCGAAGCGTTGGCGAGGGCTGAAGACGCCGGGTTCCGGCGTCTTTTGCGGCTGTGTTTTTCAGCTTCTGGCGGTGCGTTTCAGTGTGTTGCAGCATCGCTGGCCCCAATTCGGGGCCAGGGTATGATGAGTACATCGTCGGCAACGGCCGATCGAGGAGTCCAAATGAATCAAAGCAAAACTTTTTCCCTGGTGACGCCGCGCGCGGGGCGCTGGCTGGCGATCGCCGCCGTCGTGACCTCGATGGCGGTCCTGGGCGGCTGCGCCAACCGCAGCGCGTCCAGCGGCGTCTACAGCTATGACCAGGCGCAGCGCGAGCAGATCGTCCGTACCGGCACGGTCACCGGCGTGCGTCCTATCGTGATCCAGAACGACAAGTCCAGCGGCGTCGGCATGGTGGCCGGCGGCGCGCTGGGCGGCGTGGCGGGTAACGCCATCGGCGGCGGCACCGGCCGCACCATCGCCACTGTGGGCGGTGTCATCCTGGGCGCGCTGGCGGGTAACGCCATCGAGAACCAGACCGGCAAGAATTCCGGCTACGAAATCACCGTGCGCCTGGACAACGGCGAAACCCGCGTGGTCGCGCAGGAAGCCGATGTGCCCATCAGCGTGGGACAGCGCGTGCAGGTGATCAGCGGCTCCGGCCCGACCCGCGTTACGCCGATGTAATGACCAGTCCAGCGCCGCTTGCGGCGCGGCCACGCAAAAGCCCCCGTCAGGGGGCTTTTTTATTGCCGGTGCATGGGGCGAAAAGGGGGGGCAAGGCGGCAAAAGCTGGATAAGCGTAAAAATCTGTCGCTCGGCCGCAACGCGGCGCCCAGGGACTTACCCGCGAACGTTACGTTTGCCAGCGTTTTCTCGCGATTTCCTCCAAAAGCGTCATGGCGATTTGACGAACGTGGTGCCATGATTGCGCCTGCGATCGACGTCGCATTGCGAAAATCATGTAACTGAGTGCATCGGAACGTCGATTGCCGGGGGGCTGGATATTCAGCCTGGTTTCAGCAGTTTCTCTGTAATCTCGTCGTCCTGAATCCCGGGGCGGGGGATTGTTGGCCGATCAGGCCTGTAACGCCGCACTATCTATGCATACCGAGCAAGAACTCCACACCAAGATCGGCGAGATCGTCGAGTCGATCGTCATGAAGAAAGTCACCCCCGATACGCAGTTGATTGCCACAGGCCTGGTCGATTCGCTCGCCGCCGTGGACATCACGCTGGCGGTCGAGTCGGAGTACGGCTGCAGCATTCCGGCTCCCGAGATCGCGGAGCACCTACAGTCGGTCCGCACGCTTGCCGGCTATGTCGCTGCCCATACTTCGTAATACCCGGCTGTTGTCTCACGTCGCGGCAGCCGCGACGGCGGTGGCTCTGGCGGTGGGTACGTATTGCGGCGCGGACGATCTGCTCAGCCGCGTCGTGAATCCCATGTCGGCGCCCTCGGCCGCGGGCTCCGCCAAGAGCAACTACCTGCCCAACCTGGGGCCGGACTGGGGTACGCAGCACGTCAACCTGAACCGCCTGGGCAACGCCCTGAGCGATGGCACGCTGGTCGTGCTCGGCTCGTCCGAACTGTCCAGCCACGACTTGCGCTTCGTGCCTTACCGCTTCTTCCCCGAAGAGCTGAAAGTGCCGACGCTGGCCTATGGCCACGCCATGTTCCAGTCCTATGGCATCGTCAGCGTGCTGGAGTCGGTGGCGGATTCGCTCACGCCCAATACACGGTTGGTGATCATGCTGTCGCCGGCCTGGTTTGCCTCGGGCGGGCAGTTGCCGCGCAGCGCGTTCGCGGAGCACGTCACGGGACCGGTCTGGGACCGGCTCTGGGACCAGCCCAACACGCGCGAACAGATGCAGAACTGGATCAGCGACAACGCCAACTGGGGCCTGCTGTGGCTCATCGCCAATGGCCAGGTTGCCGAGCTGAAGGACAAGCTGGCGCTGTGGTGGCATGCGCGCAAGGAACCTGCACCCGATCGTCCGCGCACCAAGCTATCCGTGCCGGCGCACCGCTACGTGTCGTGGCCGTCGGCCGCACGCCTGGACCAGGGCCAGTGGGGCCGGCTGACGCATCAGGCGCGCGTGGTCGAACAGGACCTGGGCGGCCATAACCCCTACGACGTGCGCGACGATTACTACAAGCAGTACCTGGCGGCGCTGTATTCGCCAGCCCGCAACGAGTTCGCCGACATCGATCCGATCACCCGCACGGAACTCGGCGACCTGTCGCGCGTGATGGCCTTGCTGCAGAAGCGCAAGGTCCACGCCTACTTCGTCATCCAGCCCTTCAATCCCAAGCTCATCCTGGACGTGGAACGCTTCGACCCGGTGGTGGCCGCCATCACGGGTATGTGCGAGCGCTACCAGATGGGCTGCCTGGATCTCTACAGCATCCCCTTTGAACCGGGCATGCTGCGCGACGACATGCACCTCGCCGAACTTGGCTGGGCCATGGCCGATCAAGGCATTGCGGAGTACTTTTCCCGATGAGCAAGATTCTTCCCGCGGCCGCGCCCGAGGCCGGCCGCGCTGTTGAAGGGCAGGAAACCCGCAAGGCGGCCGTCGCCTGGGGCCGCCGATTTCTCTGGCACCTATGCCTGTATATCGGCGTGATCCTGGTGTTCGTGCTGCAGGCGCAGCCCACCACGGGCAGCGGCGGGCCGATCAAGGTCGAATTCCAATACCAACAGTTCTGAGCCCGCCATGGAATTGTTCGCAAGCTTGAGCTTTTTCGGCGGCGCCTTGTGCGGCGGCCTGGGCCTGTTGGCCTACCGTTCCTTCGGCATGCCGTTCCGTATCGGCTACCGCCACATCATCGGCGTGATCTGCCTGGGCGTGTGGATGGCGGTGTTCTGGGCGCGCCCGTATCAACCCATCGCCTTGCTGGCCATTTCCGGCACCGCGCTGTGGGCGGTGCGGCGCAACTACATCCCCACCTGGCTGGCCGTGATCATCACCATGACGCCGCTGCTGCTGGTGAAGACGGGCGTGTCGCACCTGGGTGCCATGCTGGGGCTGTCCTTCGCCACGTTCCGCGCCATCGACGTGCTGCTGTTCGCGCAGCGCAACGAACGCGTGTCGCCGCTGGACTACTTCATCTACCTGTTTTTCCCGCTGACGTTGCTGGCCGGTCCCATGTACCGCTGGCGTAATTTCCAGGCGGACCTGAAGCGCGGCTACGAAGGCGTGAACCTGAACACCTGGCTCAGCGGCCTGGAGCTCATCATGCTGGGCGTAATCCAGAAGTTCGGCGTGGCCGAACTGATCTGGCGCTACGGCCTTGCGACGCTGGACGCGCATGACTATTCGTTCACTGGCGTGGCGCTCAACGCTACGCTCTACAGCGCCTATCTGTTCTTCGACTTCGCCGGCTATTCCACCATGGCGATCGGTATCGGCATGCTGTTCGGCTTCACGTTGCCGATCAACTTCCGCAATCCGCTGGCCACACTGAACCCGCAGGATTTCTGGCGCCGCTGGCACATCAGCCTGTCGGAGTGGTTGCGCGACGTGGTGTTCATGCCCATCTACAAGGCGCTGAGCAAGACCAAGTTCTTTGGACGCCACCGCATGGCGGCGCAGAACATCGGCATCTTCGCGACCTTGCTGGCCATGGGCGTCTGGAATGGCCTGTCGCTGCACTACATCGTCAGCGGCCTGATGTTCGGTGCGTACTCGGTGGGCCACAACCTGCTGATCAACGCGGCGCGCACCCGCCCGGCCTTGCAGGCTGCGCTGGCGCAGCCCGTCATGCGCTTTCTCGGGCGCGTGCTCACCCTGATTCTTGCTGCGCTGGCGCTGTACGTGTTCAGCGGCCGCAGTCCCATCTGACGCCGGGAGTTTCGGCATGCGTTTCGATCTGAAGTCTTTCCAGTTCACAGATACCGGATATGCGCCCGACGCGCCTGCGGTCGTCGCCGCCGACCGCAGCCTGAGCTGGTCGCAATTGCGCGCCGAGGCAGGTGCCTGGGCCGACGAGGCGCGCAGGCAGGGCGTGGCGCCGGACGTGCCGGTGGCCATCTATGGTCACAAGGAAGCTGCATTCTTCGTCGCCATGGTCGGCGCCTTGCTGATCGGGGCGCCGTTCGTGCCGGTGGATACCATCTATCCGCAAGAGCGTTTGCGCCGCATCGTCGAGATCGTGCGCGCCGCCGCCGTGTTCGATGCCGCCAGCGGCAGCTTCACGTCGGGCGAGGGCGCCATGCTGGCCGAGCGCGGCCTGGCCTACGTCATGTTCACGTCCGGCAGCACGGGTGACCCGAAGGGCGTGCAGATCGGCCGCGAAAGCGTGGGCCTGCTGGGCGACTGGATGCTGGGCAGCTTCGGTCTGGGCGAAGCGCCCGTGTTCATGAACCAGGCGCCCTTCAGCTTTGACCTGTCCATGTACGAAGTGTTCGCCACCTTGGCCGCGGGCGGTTGCTGCGTGCTGAATGCACGCGAACAGATTGCCGCGCCTGCTGCCTGGATGGCCCGCCTGGCGGAGCACGGTGTGACGGTCTGGGTGTCCACGCCGTCGTTCGCGCATCAGCAACTGGCCAACCGCGATTTCTCGCCGGCTGCATTGCCTGGGTTGCGCACCTTCCTGTTTTGCGGCGAGCCGCTGCCCGCGGCGCTGGCCAAGAAGCTGCGCCAGCGTTTCCCGGACGCCGTCATCCTCAATACCTACGGCCCCACGGAAGCCACCGTGGCGACGACCTGGATCGAAGTCACGGACGCCGTCCTGGCCGCGCACGACCCGCTGCCCGTGGGGCATGCCAAGCCGGATAGCGTGCTGATCGTGGACGAAGGCGAGATCTGCATCGTGGGCGACCACGTCATGCGCGGTTATCTGAATCGCCCGGACCTGAACGAAGCCAAGCTCTACACCTACGCTGACGGCCGCCGCGCCTTCCGCACGGGCGACCTGGGCCAGATGGAGAGCGACGGCCTGCTGTTCTGCCGCGGCCGCATGGACGACCAGATCAAGTTGAACGGCTATCGCATCGAGCTTGCCGAGATCGACGAAGCGCTGCATGGCCTGCCGGGCGTGGAGGGCGGCGCCTGCGCAGTGCTGCGCAGGCCCGACGGCACGGCGGTGCGCTTGATCGGATTCGTGGCGGGGGTGGAGGAGCAGGCGCCGCGCATTTTGGCGCCTGAGGCGCTGGCGGGCTGGAAAGAGCGGCTGGCGCAGCGCCTGCCGCCTTATATGGTGCCGTCCGAGCTGGTGGCCTGCGCGGCGCTACCGATGTCGAACAATCACAAGATCGACCGCAAGAAGCTGGTCGAGATCTACGCCGGCATTCCGGCGTAAGGGCCGGCGGGGCGTGGCCCCGCCGCTTTACAGACCCACCATGCGCTGGCTGATGTTGGACAGCACCATCAACAGCACCTGCGCGACGATCAGCAGCACCAGCGGCGAAAAGTCGATCGCGGTGCGCGGCAGCAGGCGGCGGATGGGGTCCAGCATGGGCGCGGTCAGCGCCTGCAGCAGCGGCATCATGGGCGCCATCGGATTCACCCACGACAGCACGGCCTGGATCAGCGTCAGCCATACCACTAGGTTCAGCGCCCATTTGACGGCCATGATCAGCGCCGAGCCCATGACCCTGGGCAGGTAATCCAGCGGAATCAGCGCACCGATCACCACCAGCCAGATCAGCACCAGATAGACCAACGCGGACAACCACACGGCGACGAGGCTGGTCCAGTCGATCTTGTTGCCGGCGGGAATGATCTTGCGCAGCGGCATCACCAGCCAGTTGGTGACTTGGTAGATGAAGCGCGACAACGGGTTGAAGGGGTGCAGCCGTATCGCGTGCATCCAGGCGCGCGCAATCAGCGCCGCGCCAAACAGCGTGAACACGATTTCGAGAAGGAAACGCAAGATTTCATCGAGCATGGACACGGTCACCCTGAAAAAGAGGAGTCAATTGTCGCATGCCCAGGCGAAAAATCGCCTGCAGGCCGCGCGCGCTCGCCGTTCTGGAGGATGCTGGCCGATGCCGGGCCGCGCGGGCACGAAAAAGCCGCCCGGCTTAAGCCAGGCGGCTCTGCGAAGCTAGTGCTTCGAACCGTCCGGATTAAGGACGGCCACCCGTCGGGAACGGCCACGACGCGGCGGGGTTCAGCGCGGTCTTCGCGCCCGGAGCAGCAGCCGTGGACGGCGGCGTTGCGGGCTTCTTCGGAGCGGCTTTCTTCGCAGCGGGCTTCTTGGCGGCAGCAGGCTTCTTGGCAGCAGCAGGCTTGGCTGCAGCAGGAGCCTTCTTGGCAGCGGGGGCCTTCTTGGCAACAGCCTTCTTGGCGGCAGGCGCCTTCTTGGCTACGGCCTTCTTGGCAACCGCCTTCTTGGCAGCAGGAGCCTTTTTGGCGACGGCCTTCTTGGCTACCGCTTTCTTGGCGACGGCCTTCTTGGCGACGACCTTCTTGGCTACGGCTTTCTTGGCAACCGCCTTCTTGGCGACAGCTTTCTTGGCCACGGCCTTCTTGGCGACAACCTTCTTGGCTACCGCTTTCTTGGCTACCGCTTTCTTGGCGACGGCCTTCTTGGCGACGGCCTTCTTGGCTACCGCTTTCTTGGCGGCGACCTTCTTGACTGCCGGCTTCTTGGCGGCAACCTTCTTCACTGCCGGCTTCTTGGCAGCGACTTTCTTGACGGCTACCTTCTTGACGGCAGCTTTCTTGGCCGGTGCGGCCTTCTTCGCTACTGCCTTCTTGGCGGCGGGCTTCTTCACCGCTTTCTTTACGGCTTTCTTGGCTGTTGCCATGGTCATGCTCCTTAGGTTCAGGGGTCCCAGAACTTAAACCCGTGCCCCGATCCGCCAACAAGGCGCATCGTGCCCGGGCTATTCATCGGCGCAAGCCGCTGTTCTGTGCGAGCAACAGCTACTACGGTTTGCGCTAATGAATTCGGCACAGCCATTTGATATGGCCCCCGCTCCTTTGGCGCGAGCCATTTCAAATGGCGCCGGTAGACGACCTGATCACAGGCCGCCGACCGCTTGTTCTACGTGTGTTCGATTGCCCCCACGCCGCGCCTTCGGCTTGCTGCCCCCCGAGGGGGCGCGTTTTGCCTTGGGGCGGCCCGGCGGCAAAACACCCTGACCAGGGAGAACATCATCAAGCCTGTCGCGAACGCGACGCTCCTTGCATCTGGAGCGTGCCCGCGCCGGGCCTGATGACGTACTGCTTTTACTCCCAGCTCAGCGTGCCACCGGTTTGGTATTCGATCACGCGAGTTTCAAAAAAGTTGCGTTCCTTTTTAAGATCGATCATTTCCGCCATCCACGGGAAGGGATTTTCTTCCTGCGGGTACAGCGGTTCGATACCGATTTGCTGGCAACGACGGTTGGCGATGAAGCGCAGGTAGGATTTGAACATAGGTGCGTTCAAGCCCAACACGCCGCGCGGCATCGTGTCTTCGGCGTAAGCGTATTCGAGTTCGACCGCTTTGCGGAAGAGTTCTCGAATTTCTTCGCGGAATTCCGGCGTCCACAGATGCGGATTTTCCAGTTTGACGGTGTTGATCAGGTCGATGCCGAAATTGCAGTGCATGGATTCATCGCGCAGGATGTACATGTACTGCTCGGCGGCGCCGGTCATCTTGTTCTGGCGGCCCAGCGCCAGGATCTGCGTGAAGCCAACGTAGAAGAACAGGCCTTCCATCAGGCAAGCGAAGACGATCAGCGACTTCAGCAGCGTCTGGTCGGCTTCGGGGGTGCCCGTCTTGAAGTTGGGGTCCGCGATCGCGTCGATGAACGGGATCAGGAACTCGTCCTTGGCGCGGATGGACGGCACTTCGTTGTAAGCGTTGAAGATCTCCGCTTCGTCCAGGTCCAGGCTTTCGACGATGTATTGATAGGCGTGCGTGTGGATCGCTTCTTCAAACGCCTGGCGCAGCAGGAACTGGCGGCACTCGGGCGCCGTGATGTGGCGGTAGGTGCCCAGCACGATGTTGTTCGCGGCCAGCGAGTCGGCGGTGACGAAGAAACCCAGGTTGCGCTTGACGATGCGGCGCTCGTCCTCGGTGAGCCCGTTCGGGTTCTTCCAGAGGGCGATGTCGCGCGACATGTTGATCTCTTGCGGCATCCAGTGGTTGGCGCACGTCGCCAGGTACTTCTCCCATGCCCACTTGTACTTGAAGGGCACGAGCTGATTGACGTCGGTCTGGCCGTTGATGATGCGCTTGTCGGCAACCTTCACGCGTTGCGAGGTGGCGGAGCCGCTGGCGGCCAGGCCAGCCGCGTGTTCAGGCGCGGCAGGCGTCGGCATGGCGGTGTCGCCGAAAACACCGGTCGCCGCCCGGACTGCGGGCGCAGCCTGCCCGCCCGCCGCGGGTGCGGGCGATTGTGCAGGTTGCGTGGCGATGGTGTCGTCTTCCCAATTAATCATGATTCATTCTCCGGAGGCGGTTATTGGCAGGCTTCGCACTCTTCGAAGCCGGGGTCGCCCGGCCGCATGGTGCAAACCGCCCCGAGAACTTCGGGTTCCGGCAAAACAGGTGCAGCAGCGACAGCAGGACCAGCGGACGGTGCGCCCGCCGAGACGGCGTTCAATTCGCCGCCGCGTCCCGTGGACTTCTCGGCGCTGGTGGCGCCAAGCGTACGCAGGTAGTAGGTCGTCTTCAGGCCGCGCTTCCAGGCCAGCTTGTAGGTGTCGTCCAGCTTCTTGCCCGACGCGCCCGACATGTAGATGTTCAGCGACTGTGCTTGATCGATCCACTTCTGGCGGCGCGACGCGCATTCAACCAGCCAGCTCGGTTCGACTTCGAACGCGGTGGCGTAGAGGTCGCGGAGTTCGGAAGGTACGCGATCGATGCGGGACAGGCTGCCGTCGAAGTACTTGAGGTCGGCGACCATGACTTCGTCCCAGAGACCGAGTTTCTTCAGGTCACGCACGAGGTAATCGTTAACGACCGTGAACTCGCCGGAGAGATTCGATTTGACGTACAAGTTCTGGAAAGTGGGTTCGATGCACGCAGATACACCAATGATATTGGAAATAGTCGCGGTTGGGGCGATTGCGATGCAATTGGAGTTGCGCATGCCATGTTGTTTGATGCGCGCGCGCAACGTATCCCAATCGAGCGTGCTCGACTCATCAACTTCAACGTGACCACCGCGTTCATCGCGCAGCATCTTCAACGTGTCTTGCGGCAAGATGCCACGCGACCACAGCGAGCCTTCATACGATTGATAACGGCCGCGCTCTTCAGCGAGCAGGCTCGAGGCCCAGTACGCGTGATAGCACACGGCTTCCATCGAACGGTCGGCGAATTCGACAGCGGATTGCGATGCGTAAGGCACGCGCATCATCTGCAGGCAGTCCTGGAAGCCCATGATGCCCATGCCCACCGGACGATGACGCGCGTTGGAATTGCGTGCCTTGTCGACGGCGTAGTAGTTGATGTCGATCACGTTGTCGAGCATGCGCATGGCGATGCTGACCGTGCGCTTGATCTTGTCGTGGTCGAGTTCGAAACCGCCGTCGGCAGCCGGCTTCATGTGCGCGACCAGGTTCACGGAACCCAGGTTGCACACCGCGATTTCGGATTCGTTGGTGTTCAGCGTGATCTCGGTGCACAGGTTCGAGCTGTGCACGACGCCGACGTGCTGCTGCGGCGAACGGATGTTGCAAGGATCCTTGAACGTGATCCAGGGGTGGCCGGTTTCGAACAGCATTGACAGCATCTTGCGCCACAGGTTCAGCGCCGGCATCTTCTTGAAGAGCTTGAGCTCGCCGCTGGCGACGCGCGCTTCGTAGCCCACGTAGGCTTCTTCAAAGGCGCGGCCGTACTTGTCGTGCAGGTCGGGGCAGTCGGACGGCGAGAACAGCGTCCACTCGCCGCCTTCCATGACGCGCTTCATGAACAAGTCGGGAATCCAGTTCGCCGTGTTCATGTCGTGCGTGCGGCGGCGCTCGTCGCCGGTGTTCTTGCGCAGTTCCAGGAATTCTTCGATGTCCAGGTGCCACGATTCCAGGTACGTGCAGACAGCGCCCTTGCGCTTGCCGCCCTGGTTGACCGCGACGGCGGTGTCGTTGACGACCTTCAGGAACGGCACGACGCCCTGGCTTTCGCCGTTGGTGCCCTTGATGTGGCTGCGCAGCGCGCGCACCGGGGTCCAGTCGTTGCCCAGGCCGCCGGCGTACTTGGCCAGCAGCGCGTTTTCCTTGATGGCGTCGTAGATGCCTTCCAGGTCGTCGGAGACGGTGGTCAGGTAGCACGACGACAGCTGCGAGTGCAGCGTGCCCGAGTTGAACAGCGTCGGCGTCGAGCTCATGAAGTCGAACGAGGACAGGATCTCGTAGAACTCGATGGCGCGGGCTTCGCGGTCGGTCTCGCGCAGCGCCAGGCCCATGGCCACGCGCATGAAGAACACCTGCGGCAGTTCGATGCGCGTGCCGCGGATGTGCAGGAAGTAGCGGTCGTACAGGGTTTGCAGGCCGAGGTAGCCGAATTGCAGGTCGCGCTTGGCGTTCAGGGCGTGGCCCAGCTTGGTCAGGTCATAGCTGGCCAGATCGGGCGACAGCAGGCCGCCTTCGATGCCGCGGGCGATGAAGGTGGGGAAGTACTCGGCGTAGCGGGCGGCCATGCCGTCCTGCGAGACTTCTTCGCCCAGCACTTCCTTGCGGATCGTGTGCAGCAGCAGACGGGCGGTGACCTGGCTGTAGGCCGGGTCCTTTTCGACCAGCGCGCGCGCGGACAGGATGGCGGACTTGAACACTTCGTCGACGGGGATGCCGTCGTAGAGGTTCTTGACCGTTTCCTTCAGGATCGCTTCCGTGTCGATGAATTCGGCCAGGCCTTCGCCGGCGGCTTCGATGGTGGCGCGCAGCTCAGCCAGATCCAGCGGGCGGCGCACGCCGGCGTCGGTCACGTTCAACACGTGTTCCTGCGGGGCGGCGGCCTTTTCCTGGTTGTCGGCGGCGGCGGCAGCGGCGGCAGCGCGTTCCTGCGTGCGCTTTTCGCGGTACAGCACGTAGGCGCGGGCGACGTCGTGTTCGCCCGAGCGCATCAGGGCCAGTTCGACCTGGTCCTGGATGTCTTCAATATGGAAGGTGCCGCCGTTGGGGCGGTTGCGCACCAGCGCGTTGACGGCCTGGCCGGTCAGGTTCTCGACCAGCTCACGCACGCGCGCGGAGGCCGCGCCCTGGCCGCCGTTGACGGCCAGGAAGGCCTTGGTCATGGCGATGGCGATCTTGTTGGGTTCGAACCCGACCACCGAGCCATTGCGGCGAATGATGTTGTAGCTGGCCCATTGCCCGCCATTGGGGTCGGCAGGGGAATCGGTTTGGGAGGGCGGCACGGCCGAGGGCCGGGTCACAGAGGCGATCGTAGTCTGCATGGAAGCTCCTGTGCGAAAAGCGCGTAGATAGCGACATGACGGCGTCATGTCAGGTACAAAATCGGATCTTTTGAGGGGGTCGTAACGCTAGGACGGCTTAGTCCAAAAGGCGTGGCCGACGGGAATCAGCTCTTAAGCGACCACAACATATAGTGTAGCACCCCTCGTTGGACACTAATTCTAGTGATCGAGTACGACAGGGACAAGAAAAAAATAAGACGAAGTTCACAAAAGGTTGTTACCAAATGCACTAGGCGCGCCCAGCAAGGCGCGCCCAGGAAGGTGCCGCTCGGAGCGAATGTTTATGCGGTCTTCCGCAGGGGCATATCGCGCGGGGCAGGCGCCGTATAGGTTTGCATCAAGCGGCCCAACTCCGTCCGATACTTCTCGACGTTTGCAGCCTTCACGTGACCGAAGCCGCGGATGGTTTCTGCAAGGCCGGCGATTGTAGCCGCTTGAGCCAGCTTGTCGCGGGTCAACCCTGCGAGCAACTGGTCTATGGTCTGGCGGTACTCGCGCACCAGCGCCCGTTCCATCTTGCGTTCGGCGGTGTGGCCGAAGGGATCGAACCAGGTGCCGCGCAGGCCCTTCAGGCGCGTCAGCATTTTCAGCGCGGTCATGGTGCGCGGGCCCAGCGTCATCTTGCGCGGCACGCCGGTGCGCGGGTCCTTGCGGGCGAAGATGGGCGGGGCCATGTGAAAGCGCAGGCTGTAGTCGCCTTCGAACTGGCCCTGCAACTGCGCCTGGAAGGAGGCGCCCGTGTAGAGCCGCGCGACTTCGTACTCGTCCTTGTAGGCCATGAGCTTGAAGAGGCCGCGCGCGACAGCGAGCGCCAGGCGCGGCGTCTTGGCGTCGGGCGCCAATTCGCGTTCGCGCGCCGCGACAGCCTCGACCACGTCCTGGAACTGGCGGGCGTAGTCGGCGTTTTGATAGGCGGTCAGGTCTTCGATGCGGCGGGCGACGGCGCGTTCGAACGATTCGGGCACGTGCAGTTGCACGACCTGGGCGCGCGGGCGCAACGCGCCTTCCAGCGCGTCGGGCTGGTGCGCTGCCAGACGGCCGCTGTCGAAGGCAGCCCGGTTGGCGGCCACGGCCACGCCGTTGAGTTCGATGGCGCGGTTGATGGCGGCCTGCGACAGCGGCACGCCGCCGCGCTGCCAGGCATAGCCCAGCATGAACATATTGGACAGGATGCTGTCGCCGAACAGCGCCAGCGCGGCCTCGTGCGCGTCGATCGCGACGGTGTTGGATTCGCCCGCGGCGTGGCGGATCTTGGCCAGCAGCGCTTCGGGCCGCATGGCCGCGTCCGGGTTGCGGGTGAAGTCGGAGACCGGGGCCACGTAGCTGTTGACCGTGACCTGGGTGTGGCCGCGGCGCAGCGCGCCCAGCGAGTCCGGCGCCACGGAGGCGACCGGGTCGCACAGGATCGCGGCGTCGGCCTGCTGCCAGTCCAGGCGTACCGGGCCGGCAGGCGCGCCGGCAGGCGCCAGGCGGATGTGGCTGACGACCGTGCCGCCTTTCTGCGCCAGGCCGGTCAGGTCCAGCACCGCGGCGGACAGGCCTTCCAGATGCGCCGCCATCGACACGATGGCGCCGATGGTGATGACGCCGGTGCCGCCCATGCCGGCGACCAGCAGGCGATAGGGATGGTCCAGCGCGGGCATGGCCGGCAGGGGCAATTGCGCGATCAATTTCTGCAGGCGTTCCTGGTCGGCCTTGGGCGCCGCGCTCTTCTTGGGCTTGCCGCCCATCACGGAGACGAAGCTGGGGCAGAAGCCTTCGGCGCAGGAATAGTCCTTGTTGCAGCTGGACTGGTCGATGGCGCGCTTGCGGCCATAGGGCGTTTCCAGCGGCACCACCGACAGGCAGTTCGATTGCACGCCGCAGTCGCCGCAGCCTTCGCAGACGGCGCTGTTGATCAGCATGCGGCGCGCCGGGTCGGGAAATTGGTTCTTCTTGCGGCGGCGGCGCTTTTCAGCGGCGCAGGTCTGGTCATGGATCAGCACGGTCACGCCGGGGATCTCGCGCAGCTCGCGCTGCAGCGCGTCCAGTTCGCGGCGGTGGTGCACCTTGATGCCGGCGCCCAGGTCCACGCCTTGGTACTTTTCGGGTTCGTCGGTGGTGACGACGATGCGGGCCACGTTCTCGCCGCGCAGTTGCTGGCAGATGCTGGGCACCGAGATCGGGCCGTCGATGGGTTGGCCGCCCGTCATGGCCGTGGCGTCGTTGAACAGGATCTTGTAGGTGATGTTGGCCTTGGCGGCCACGGCCTGGCGGATGGCGAGATAGCCGGAGTGGTAATAGGTGCCTTCTCCCATGTTCTGGAAGATGTGCGGCATCTTGGTGTAGCGCGACAGGCCGATCCAGTCCACGCCTTCGCCGCCCATCTGCGTCAGGCCGCCGGTGTCGCGGTCCATCCAGGCGGCCATGTAGTGGCAGCCCACGCCCGACAGGGCCTGGCTGCCTTCGGGCACCTTGGTCGAGGTGCTGTGCGGGCAGCCCGAACAGAAATAGGGGCGGCGGCGCATGCCGTCGGCATCGTTGGACAACGGCGCCTGGCACGCGAATGCGGACAGGTCCGCCGCCAGCGGCAGGCCGGCGGCGCGGCTGAGCCAGCTGGCCAGCGGCTGCGCCAGCAGGGAAGGGCGCAGCTGGCCGGCCGAGGGCACCAGCGCTTCGCCGTCGAAGCCTTTCTTGCCGATGACGGTGGGGCGGTCCGGCAGGTTGAACAGCAGGTCCTTGATCTGGCTTTCGACCACGGCGCCCTTTTCCTCGACCACCAGGATGTGCGAGAGGCCGCGCGCGAATTCCAGCAGACGTTCGCTATCCAGCGGCCAGGTCAGGCCGGGCTTGTAGATGCGCACCGGCGCGTTGGCGGTGACGGTGTCCACGCCCAGGCGCGACAGCGCTTCTATGGTGTCCAGGTGCGCCTTGCCCACCGTGACGATGCCGACAGTGGCCTTGGGCGCCGGACAGGTCAGGCGGTCGATGCTGTGGCGGCGCGCGAATGCGGCCACGGCCTTCATGCGCAGGTTCATGCGCGTTTCGATCGCCAGCGACAGGAAGTCGCGCGCGGAATATTCCAGCGATTCGGGCGGCATGTCCGGATCCGCCGGCATGTCGTAGCGCTGGGCGGGGGCGGGAACGAAGGAATGCCCGCATTCGATGGTTTCGGACACGGCCTTGAAGGCGACCCAGGTGCCCGAGTAGCGCGACAGGGCCCAGCCCCACAGCGCGAAGGTTTCGTATTCGTCGATGGAGGCGGGATGCACGATGGGCATCTGCCAGCCGATCAGCGAGGCCTCGCTGGAGTGCGGGATGGAGGACGAGACGGCGGTGTGGTCGTCGCCCACCACCACCAGCACGCCGCCGTTGCGCGATGCGCCCGCCGCGTTGCCATGATGCAGCGCGTCGCCGGCGCGATCCACGCCGGGGCCCTTGCCGTACCACATGGCATAGACGCCATCGACGTTGCGGTCGGCGCGCACGCCGGCCTGCTGGGTGCCCATGACCGCGGTGGCCGCCATGTCTTCGTTGATGGCGGGCAGGAAGGTGATCTGGTTGGCGTCCAGCGCCTTTTGCGCCTTCCACATGGCCATGTCCACGCCGCCCAGCGGCGAGCCGCGGTAGCCCGAGACGAAGCCGGCCGTGTTCAGGCCGCGTTCGCGGTCCATCCGGGCTTGGGTGAGCATGATGCGCACCAGCGCCTGGGTGCCGGTCATGAAGATGCGGCCGGAGCTGCGGGTGAGGTTGTCGGCGAGCTGGTACTCGAGGTCCAGCTGGGGTTCGGCGGCGGGGGTACCGTCCATGGTGAATACTCCTGGTTTCGGCACCATGATAGGTTCGCGAGCCATCAGGTTTATTGCGTTTTTGGATCGTGCTATCCCTATAATTCGCAATGAACGTTTCGTGTTCGATAAAAACCAGGAGACTAAGCGATGGACAAGACCGATATCGGCATCCTCAAGGCCTTGCAGGAGGACGGCCGGGCCTCGGCGCAGCAGCTTTCAGAGAAGGTGGGGCTGTCGGCCGCGCCGGTGTGGCGGCGGGTGAAGGCGATGGAGGCCAGCGGGGTGATCCAGGGCTATAGCGCCCAGGTGGACCGCAGCAAGGTGGGGCTGGGCTGCATGTTCGCGCAGATCAGCCTGGAACGGCACTCCGCCAATACGGTCGAAAACTTCGAGCGCTCGGTGCGCGACGCGCCCGAAATCCTGGAGTGCTACGCGGTGACGGGGGATTCGGACTTCCTGCTGAAGATCCTGGTCGAAAGCCCGGAGGCCTATGACCGTTTCCTGCACCGCTTCCTGTTCAACATGCCGGGCATACGGCAGACGCGCACCATCGTCGCGCTGCGCGAAATCAAGCACGAGCAGCGCCTGCCGCTGTAGATAAAACCGCTGTAGATAAAACGGGCCCTCTCTATATAGATATAGGGAGGGCCGCGAATTTATTGGGGTTGGATGCCCGAGATCCGGATCCATTCCTTCCAGCGCGCGGTGTCTTCCTTCACAAAGGCATCGAAGCGCGCCACGTCCATCGATTCCGGCGTCAGGCCCAGGGCGCGCAGCTTCTTCGCAGTCGCTTCGTCCTTCACCGCCGCCTGCATGTGGGCGTTCATCTTTTCCACGATGTCCTGCGGCGTGCCTGCCGGGGCCGACAGGCCGAGCCAGCCGGCAACGACGAAATCCGGATAGTAGGTGGCCATGGTCGGCACGCTGGGCCAGGCCGCATGCGGCTGGGCGCCGGTGACGGCGATGGGGATGAGCCCCTTGCCGTCGATCTGGCCCATCGCGGTCAAGTAGTCGACGAAGGCGAAGTTGATCTGCTTGCCGCGCAGGTCGGTGATGATCTGCGTGATGTTCTTGTAGGCCGCGCCGGTGATCTCGATGCCGGCGCGCTGCTTCAACAGTTCGGACGGCACTTGCGAGGACGAGCTGTAGTAGCCGAAGAAGACCTGTCCGGGATGCTGCTTGGCATAGGCGACCAGGTCGGGCACCGTGCGGTACGGGCTGTCGGGCGACACCACGCCGACCGTGCCGAAGGTGCCCAGCATGCCGACCTGGCGGAAGTCCTTCTGCGCGTCGTAGGGCAGGCTCTTGTAGAGGAACTGGTTGGCCGAGTGGGTGGAGTTGGTGGACAGCAGGAAGGTATAGCCGTCCGCCGCGGCGTTCTTTGCGGCGTTGGTGCCGACGATGCCGCCGGCGCCGGGACGGTCCTCGACCACCACGGTCTGGCCGGTCTTTTCGCCCAGGTATTGCGCCAGGGTGCGCGCGGTGAGGTCGGCCGCGCCGCCGGCGGCGGACGGCACGATGAGGGTCACGGGTTTCTCGGGCCAGCCGGCGGCGTGCGAGGCCGCGGCCAGCAGCAGGCCGGCGCCGATCAGGGCCGGACGGAGGGAACGGGGAATGGACATGCTTGTCTCCTGATGGCGCGATTGCGCGTCGTTGTCGTTGTTGTCGTTGGTATTGGGGGGGCGATCAACCGAATTGGCTGTGGTGCCAATCCAGGATGGCGGCGGCGCTGACTTGCCATTGGTCCGCGTACATCATGCAATGCGGTTGGCCGGCAAGCACGGCGTGGGAAAAACCGAAGCGGCGCGCGATCGCCAGATCCTGGCCTGGCGGATGGCGGTCATGCGTGTCCAGGCCGGCTTCCAGGCACAGGCCGGGAGCGTGGATGGCGGCGGCGTCGACGGGCACGCGCAGCAGATAACGGTCGTTGAGCACTTCCGGACTTTCGGGGCACAGGCGCCGCGATACCGAGGCGACGTTGCGGTCTGGCGAGGTCGCCAGAAAGCGCGCGCGGATTTCGGCGTCGTTCGGCGCGCTGCGCGGCAGGCCTTCGGGGACAGGGGGCAGCGCTTGCGCGCCGGGCAGGTCGCCGGGCGGCGACGGCGCCAGCAGGACCACGCCCTCCACCGTCCGCTGGCTGGCGCCCAGCAGCGCGGGCAGCGCGCCCATGCTGTGGCCGATGACGACCGTGGGACGAGCCAGCGCGTCCAGCGCGCTGACGACATCCTGGCCCAGGTCGGCGATGCCAACCGACGCAAACGCCGCGTCCTGGGGCAGGGCGCCGTGGCCGCGCAGATCCAGCGCCGCGCAGGCGAGGCCGGCGCGGGCGAAGAAATCCAGATAGTGCGCATAGCACCAGGCGCCGTGGTAAGCGCCGGGCACGAACAGCAGGCCTGGCCTGTCGTCCCGAGGATCGGCGCCGACTATCAGGCGGCCCTGGCCGGCGGGATGCGCGGGCAATTGGTCGATGCGGTTGAAATCCAGCGGGTCGGCGCGGGTGGAAAGAGGCGGGAGCAGCGAGTCGGCATTCATGGTGCGGCCATCTTAGGTGCGGCCAAATTATCAGAAAACTTTATTTTTCATATGATTGGATAAGTTTCACTAATCGAGGTCAGCCATGCGCCCCTTGCCCGAGATTTCCATCACGCACTACCGCCACTTCCTGCTGGTGGCCGAGCTGCGCAGCTTCCGCGCGGCCGCGGCGCGGGCCTTCCGCTCACAGCCGGCGTTGTCGCTGTCCATCCGCGAGATGGAGCAGCGCCTGGGGCAGCCGCTGTTCGAGCCGGGCAACCGTGGCACGCTTACGCGATTCGGGCAGGATTGCCTGCCGCTGGCGCGTGAACTGGTGCAGCACCACGACCGCGTGGCGGGCGCGCTGTCGGGGCTGGCAAGCAACGAGGCCGGCACCTTGACCATGGCGTCCGTTGCCACCGTGGCCACGCACTGGTTGCCGGAACTGGTGGCGACGTACCGCGAACGCTATCCGGCGGTGGCGTTGCGCCTGTTCGACGACAACTCGGAAGGCGTGGAGCGCATGGTGCTGGCAGGGGAGGCGGAGCTGGGCGTGTGCAGTCCGGTGTCGCAGGACCGGCGACTGTCGTTCGAGCCTTTGCTGCGTGACGCCTTCGGCCTGGTCTGCCATCGCGGCCATCCGCTGGCCAGGCGCAAATCGGTGACCTGGCGCGAGATCGAGGACCTGCCTCTGGTCGGCACCATCGCCCATCGCCAGCTTGCCGGCTATCCGCAGGCGGCCTTCATGCTGGACCGGCAGGTCTTCGTGTCCAACATGATGTCGCTTCTGGCCATGCTGGAACGCGGCGTCGGCGTCACGGTGCTGGCGCGGCTGGGCGTGCCGCCGGACTCACGCGGACTGGCCTTCGTGCCGCTATCCGCCCCGCGCATCGAGCGTGAACTGGGCATCACCCGGCTGGCCGGCCGCAGCCTGTCTCCGGCTGCTGCGCGCATGGAGGAAATGCTGCGCGCGAAGGCCGCGAAACGCGGCCGCACTGTCGCTTGAAACCAACGCATTTTTGCGATTTGCGGCCATAAAACAGGCCAATTCCGGGGCCTACTGTTGCGCAATTGCACTGGTCGCGGATCGCCGTTGATTCTTCGCAAACGGCTCTTTAGAGTGCGTGATGTTTGCTGCGCGAGGGACGCGCCGGGGTGCTCGGTGCGGCGCGTCGACAGACGTGTTGAGGAAGTCATGAGCAGTGTGTATTTGCGTACGGCGGGCGTCGCCTGCGCCGTTCTGATCCTGGCCGGCTGCGCCGCCAGAAAGCCCGCCACCATCACCGAGGCCCAGCCCGCGGAACCGCCCAAGCCGGTGGCCTGCGTGCCCGCCAAGGCCGGCGATCCCATGATAGGCACCTGGCTGTCGAACAGCCGCCCGCGCGATGTCAGCGGCGATCTGCAATCGCTGATCGTGCTGTCCGCCGATGGCACCATGGCCTATGAATCCCTGCTGAAGATCGGCCGCAAGACGCGTCCCGCGTTGCGCGAGACCGGCTGCTGGAGCGTGGCGGACGGCATCTACACGATGCAGACCACCAAGTCCGCTGGCGAACTGGTGGACGCCAACGATCCGATCTACCTGAACCGCTACCGCGTCGAAAAGGTCGAGAAGACCCGCCTGACGATGCGCGAGCTGAAGAACGGCGGCCAGGTCATGACCGCGCGCCGCATGCCCACGGGCTACCGCCTGCCTTATTGAGCGTTGCGCGGGACGGACATTCCGCCCCGCGGCAAAGCCAAGATGGCCGGGCTGCGGTAAGGTGCGGTCTTCACCCATCGCCCGCAGCCGGTCATCCATGCCTGCCTTGTCCTCCGAAGCGCGCGCCATCGCGCTGCTTGCCCTGGCCGCTTTCGTCAGCGCCAGCGCCTTCCGCATTTGTGATCCCATGTTGCCGCAGCTGGCGGCGGAATTCGGCACCACTACAGGCCAGGCCGCGCGCGCCGTGACCGCGTTCGCCGTGGCCTACGGCGTGTTGCAGATGTTCTTCGGGCCCCTGGGCGACCGCTACGGCAAGTACCGCGTCGTCAGCATCGCGACCTTTGCCTGCGCGCTGGGCAGCGCCGGCGCCGTGGTTGCCGGGTCGCTGGACGTGCTGGTGTTCTGCCGCGTCCTCTCCGGCGCCGCGGGGGCGGGCATCGTGCCGTTGTCGATGGCCTGGATCGGCGACAACGTGCCCTACGAACGCCGCCAGGCCACCCTGGCGCGTTTCCTGACCGGCACCATCCTCGGCATGTCGGCCGGCCAACTGGCTGGCGGCCTGTTTGCCGACACCGTGGGCTGGCGCTGGGCGTTCGCCGCGCTGGTCTGCGGCTATCTGATAGTGGGCGTGCTGCTGTTGCTGGAAGTGCGGCGCCAGCAGGTCTCGGGCCTGGGCCAGGTGGATCCCGGCGCGGCGCGCCAGGGCTTCGTGGCGCAGGCGCGGCTGGTGTTGAGTACGCCCTGGGCGCGCATCGTGCTGGCGACGGTATTCGTCGAAGGCCTGCTGGTGTTCGGCGCCCTGGCCTTTGCGCCTTCCTACCTGCATGAACGCTTCGGTATCTCTCTGACCGCCGCGGGCGCGCTGGTGGCCGTGTATGCCGTCGGCGGCTTGCTTTATACGGTGGTTGCCGGCCGCATCCTGAAACGCCTGGGGGAACGCGGGCTGGCGATCGCCGGCGGACTGGTGCTGGGCGTGGCGTTCCTGTCGTATTTGCTAGGTCCGGTTTGGATGTGGAGCTTGCTGGCCAGCGTGCTGGCGGGTTTCGGCTACTACCTGCTGCATGCCACGTTGCAGACGAATGCGACGCAGATGGTGCCGTCGGCGCGCGGCACGGCCGTCGCGTGGTTCGCGTCCTGCCTGTTCATGGGCCAGGCGGCGGGCGTGGCCTTGGCGGGCGCGGTGGTCGACGAGATCGGGCCTGCCGCGTTGTTTGGCGGCTCGGCGGCGCTGTTGCCCTTGCTGGGCGCGTTCTTCGCGCGCGCATTGAAGGCGCGCGCGGCCATCCAGCAAGCCTGAAGGAACGGCTGAAAACACCGCGGGCCTTGCTCATTCCAGGATGAGCAAGGCCCGCGGTGTTTTTGGGACAGGCGCTTAGATCGCAGCCAGGCGCTTGAGCACCGTCTGCTTGCCCAGCAGGGCCAGCACGGCGTCCACGGCCGGGGTCTGGGTCTGACCGGTGACGGCGACGCGCAGGGGAATGGCCAGTTGCGGCATCTTCATGCCGCGGTCGGCCAGCACGGCCTTGATCAGGGCAGACAGGGCTTCGCGGGTCCAGTCCGCGTCCTGGGCGCGCTGGGCGAAGTCGGCCAGCGCTTCGCGCGCAGGCGCGGTCAGGTGTTGCTCGGCCAGCTCGGCGGGCGCGCCCTTGAACTCGGCGCAGAACAGCATGGCGCCGTCGGCCAGTTGTTCCAGCGTTTCAGCGCGGTCCTTCAAGAGGCCCATGACGCCCGGCAGGTCGATCTTTTCCGGATGGCCGCCGCGGTTCGCCACGCGCGGCGCCACGCGCTCGGCCAGTTCGGCGTTGTCCATCTGCTTGATGTAGTGGGCGTTGACCCAGTTCAGCTTCTTCGGATCCCACTGCGAGGCCGACTTGGACAGGTGCTTGGTGTCGAACCACGACACCAGCTGGTCGCGCGAGAAGAGTTCGTCGTCGCCGTGGCTCCAGCCCAGGCGCGCCAGGTAGTTGACCATGGCTTCCGGCAGATAGCCTTCGTTGTCGTACTCCATGACGTTGACGGCGCCGTGGCGCTTGGACAGCTTTTCGCCGTCCGGACCCAGGATCATGGGCACGTGGCCGTATTCGGGCAGCGTGGCGCCCAGCGCGCGCAGGATGTTGATCTGGCGCGGGGTGTTATTGACGTGGTCGTCGCCGCGCAGCACGTGGGTGATGCCCATGTCCCAGTCGTCGACCACGACGCAGAAGTTGTAGGTGGGCGTGCCGTCCGGGCGCGCGATGATCAGGTCGTCGAGTTCGGTGTTGTCGAAGCTGATCGTGCCCTTGACCATGTCGTTCCAGGAGGTCGCGCCTTCCTGCGGGTTCTTGAAGCGCACCACGGGCTTGCGGCCTTCCGGGATGGCCGGCAGGGTCTTGCCGGGTTCGGGACGCCAGGTGCCGTCGTAGCGCGGCTTGTCGCCGCGGGCGCGGGCGGCTTCGCGCATGGCTTCCACTTCCTCGGGCGAGCTGTAGCAGTGGTATGCGGTGCCGGCGGCCAGCATCTGCGCGACCACCTCGCGGTAGCGGTCCATGCGCTGCATCTGGTAGAAGGGGCCTTCATCGGGCTGCATGCCCAGCCAGTCCATGCTGTCCAGGATGGCCTGCACCGCTTCCGGCGTGGAGCGTTCGACGTCCGTGTCTTCGATGCGCAGCACGAAGGTGCCTTGGTGGTGGCGCGCGAAGGCCCAGGAGAACAGCGCCGTGCGGGCGCCGCCCAGATGCAGGAAACCCGTGGGCGAGGGCGCGAAACGGGTACGAATGGGGGTAGAGGCGTTGGAAGTCATAGGTGGCAATGATAGCGGCTGCGGCGCCACAAATCGGCGTCAGGCTGGGCCCATGTCAAACGTAGGGCGGGGTTGTCTTGTTACGATGAGGGGTATTTTAGATTAGGGCCTGCTAACACCATGTTGCGACATGCTCTCGCTCCGATGTTCGAGCCCGCCTCGCTGGTGATCGTCGCCGACCGGCCGCTGCCGGCGGCGGCCTCATTGCCGCCCGCGCTCAAGGGCAAGACCACAGTGGTGGCCTGCGAAGTCGGCGCCGCGCCGGACCTGCCGGACACGTTGCAGGGCCTGGCCCAGGGCGAACGGCCTGATCTGGCCCTGGTTTGCGTTTCGCCCGCCGTCCTGCCGGAAACGCTGCGCAGGCTGTCGACGCTGGCGCCGCGCTCGGTGATCCTGTTGCCGCATGAACTGCCCGACCCGTATCCGCGCGGCACGCTGGCGCTGTGCCGCGCCTGGGCCGAGGAAAACCGCTGCGAGTTGCTGGGTCCGCGCTCTTTCGGCGCCCAGCGGCCGCACGCCGGCCTGAACCTGAGCCAGCACCCGGTGCTGGCGCGCGCCGGCCGCGTGGCGCTGTTGGCGCAGTCGCGCTCCATCATGGCCGCGGTCATGGATTGGGCCGAGGATGTGCACATCGGCTTTTCCACCGCCGTGTCGCTGGGCGACGAGGCGGTGGTGGGCCTGTCCAAGGTGCTGGACTACCTGGCCAGCGATCCGCGCACGGACAGCATCGTGCTCTATCTGGAAGACGTGGGCCCGGCCCGCGAATTCATGAGCACCTTGCGCGCCGCGGCTTCGATCAAGCCCGTGATCGTGCTGAAGGCCGGCCGTGCGGACACCGACAGCGCCGATGCCATCTTCGACGCCGCGCTGCGCCGCGCGGGCGCGGTGCGGGTACGCTATTTCGTGCAGCTGTTCTCGGCCGTCAAGGTGCTGGGCTACACGCGCCGTCCCAAGGGCCGGCGCGTGGCGCTGATCTCCAACGGCAGCGGACCGCCCCAGCTGGCCATGGACCTGATCGGTCCGGACGCCGCCGTGCTGCGCGCCGAACTCGCGCCCGCGACCCAGCGGACGCTGGCGGCCATGCTGGAGCCGGACGCGGCCACCGCCAATCCCGTCATCACCTTCACGCCGCTGACGCCCGAACGCATCCGCGCCATGCTGGACGCGGTGCTCGACGATGCCGGCGTGGACGGCGTGCTGGTGCTGCTGGCACCCGACGCGCTGGCCGACATGCCGGCGGTGGCGCGCGAGCTGGCGCAGATCGCACCCAAGGCGAAAAAGCCGGTCGTCACCTGTTTCATGGGCGATGCCGGCATGCGGCCGCTGCGGCGCATGCTGGACGACGCGGGCACCTCGGCTTTCCGCACGCCGGAATCGGCCGCCGATGCCTTCGGCGTGCTGGCGACCCATCACTACAACCAGCAACTGCTGCTGCAGACACAGCCGCCGGAGCCGGCCAGCCACGTGCCGGACCTGGGCGCCGCGCGCGAGATCCTGGCGCGCGTGCGCGCGGAATGCCGGCGCGAACTGAATACCTCTGAAATCCGCAGCCTGCTGGCCCTGTTCTACGTGCCGCTGCGCGACACGCCGATGGACGTGGCGGCGGCCGAGCCGGAATCCCGCCCCATGGCGATCCGGGTGCGGCGCGATCCGCAGTTCGGCCCCGTCATCCGCTTCGGCGCGGGCGGCCCGGACGCGGTGCTGTCGCAATCCGACCGCGGCGTCGACCTGCCGCCGCTCAACGGCTTCCTGGCCCGCCAGCTGATCGAACGCAGCCGGCTGTGGCGCCGGGTGCTGGCGCCGCGCATCGGCCACATGGCCGCCGAGGCGCTGCAACAGGCGGTGGTGCTGGTGTCCGAGCTGGTGTCGGAATTGCCGGATATCGAGTCCCTGGACATCGATCCGCTATACGCCGGAGAAACCCATCTGCGCGCCGGCGGATTGCGCATGACGCTGACCGAGAAGCCCGGCTGCGAAACGCCGCAGACCGCAGGCTATCCGCATATGGCGATCCACCCGTATCCGGCCCGGCTGGTCCAGGTGCGCCGCTTCGCCGACGGCATCCCCTGGGTGCTGCGTCCCATCCGTCCCGAGGACGGCGAGCCGCTGCAGGAATTCATCCGCGGCCTGTCGGAGCGTTCGCGCTACATGCGCTTCGTGTCCATGATGCGCGAGCTGACCCCGCGCATGGTGTCGCGCTACACGCAGGTGGACTACCACCGCGAGCTGGCGCTCGTGGCCGCCACGCAGGTGCCCAACCCGGCCAACCGCGGGCATCCGCGCGAGGTCCTCGTGGGCTTCGCGCACTACCTGCGCAATCCGGACGGCAGGGGGGCGGAGTACGCGCTGGTGATCGGTGACGACTGGCAACGCCGCGGCCTGGGCCGCCAGCTGATGTCGGCGCTGATCGACGCGGCGCGCGAACAGGGGCTGGAATACATCGACGGCCTGGTGTTGTCGACCAACCGGCCCATGTTGTCGCTGATGACCAGCCTGGGCTTCACCAACGACGCGGATCCGGAAGACCCGACGATGCGCCGGGTCTGGTTGAACCTGTCCTGATCCCAGGCCCGTTCAGGCGGTCTTTTTGGCCGCCTGGGCGGGCTTGAGCCGCGCGATCGATTCGTCCACCGACAGCACGTCGCCGAAGAACAGCATCCAGCCGTGCAGCGCATGCTCGTGCTCGGCGGGCGTGACGGCGGCCAGCGCGTCGTCCACCATGATGGTGCGGAAGTCCCGCATCATCGCGTCGCGGGCGGTGGATTCGCAGCACACGTTGGTGACCGTGCCAGCGATCAGCAGCGTGTCCACGCCGCGCCCGCGCAACAGCGGCTCCAGTTCGGAAGAGCCCGGTGCCATGGCGCTGTAGAAGCGCTTGGTCACGCGCAGGTCGGCGTCGTGCGCATGCAGGTCCTGATGCAAGGCATATCCGGGAGCATCGCGGCGCAGTGTTGCCAGGCGCCTGGCGCTGCGCTCCGGCGTCAACATCACGCCGTGATGGTGCGACCAGAACGAGTCGGCGTTATCAGAAGCGGTCTGCACCCACACGATGGTGCCGCCGGCGGCGCGCACCGCGTCGCACAGGCGGTTGATGGGGGCGATGATCTCGCGCGCCGGCGCGCATTCGCCCTGATAGCCGGGCAGCGTGAAGTACTGCTGCATGTCCACCACCACCACCGCGAGGCGCGCGGCGGGCAGTTCGTCATAGGGATGCAGGCGGCCCTGGCGGGCGATCACGCGGTCCTCCACCCATTTTGGGAATTCCATGGCGGCTCCTTATCCGTAGCGCCGCGCGATGGCGGCTTCGATGCGGTAGACGATCAGGTACATCACGCTGGAGATCACGGCCAGGATGGCGATGGCGGTCATGACGATGTTCAGCTTGAACACCTGGCTGCCGTTCATGATGAGAAAGCCCAGGCCGGAATCCGCCGACTGGAACTCGCCCACGATCACCCCAACCAGCGCCAGGCCGATGTTCATCTTCACCGCCGCGATCAACGTGGGCACGCTGCCCGGCAGCACCACCTTGGTCAGCACCTGCCAGCGGCTGGCGCCGAAGGTGTGGGCCAGCTTCACCTTGTTCAGGTCGATGCCGCGAAAGCCCGCATACACCACCATGATGGTCACGAACACCGCGATCGCCACGGCCATGCCGTACACCGCGTAGTCCGACCCCAGCCACAGGTAGAAGATCGGCACGAAGGCGATCTTGGGCATGGCATTGGCCACCACCAGGAAGGGGTCCAGCACCTTGTACAGGAAGTCCGACCACCACAGCGCCGCCGCCACCACGATGCCGATCGCCATGCTCAGGCCGAAGCCCACCAGCGTGGCGCTCAGCGTGGTCATGATGTGCTTGCCCAGGTTGCCGTTGTTCCAGAGTTCGATGAACGTCGGCCACAGCGCGCTGGGGTAGCTGGTCAGGAGCGGGTTGAGAATGTGCATGCGCGGCAGGATTTCCCAGGCGCACAGGAACACGGCCAAGAGCAGCGCCTGCGCGACGCGGATATGCCGGCGGCGGGCGCGGTCGCGCCGGAGGTAGTTCAGGTACTTCTCGCTGGGCGCGCGCACGGCGCGCAGCGGAACGGTGTTGGCGACGGGCGCGTTCATGGGTCAACCCTCCACGTGGACATCGAGCTCGTCCCACAGCTGTTTGAAGTAGGTATTGAATTCCGGCCGCGAGCGCGCCTGGAATGGCGTCGGCCGCGCCTGGCCGTCGCCGTAATGGATGCGGTACTGGCTCTTCAGGCGGCCGGGACGGCGCGACAGCACGATCACACGGTCGGTCATGGCGATGGCTTCGCCGATGTCGTGGGTGACCAGCACCACGGTCTTGCCTTCGCGCCTCAGGATGTCCACCACTTCGTCGGAGATTGCCAGCCGGGTCTGCGAATCCAGCGCCGAGAAAGGCTCGTCCAGCAGGATCACGTCCGGCTCGGTGACCAGGGTGCGGGCCAGCGCGGCGCGCTGCCGCATGCCGCCCGACAACTGGCGCGGCGTGTGCGACAGGAACGCGCCCAGTCCGCATTTCTCCAGCAGATGCACGGCGCGCGCCTCGCTGCGCGCATCGCGCCGGCCCTGGATCTCCGCGCCCAGCATGACGTTGTCCAGGATGGTGCGCCACTCGAACAGGTAGTCCTGCTGCAGCATGTAGCCGATGCGCGGATTGGGCTTGGTCACGGCCTGGCCGTCTATCATCACGGCGCCCGAGGTCGGCGGAATCAGGCCGGCGATCAGCGACAGCAGGGTGCTCTTGCCGCAGCCGCTTTGCCCGATCAGGCTGACGAATTCGCCCGCCGCCAGCGTGAACGACACATTCGACAGCGCCTCCGTCTCGCCTTCCTGGGTGAAATAGGAAAGACAGACCTCGCGCAGTTCGATCTTCGCCGTGGCGGTGTCCGGCTTCAGGTTGTGGATAACGGCGCCCATCATTGGGCCTTCTTCGCGAAGTCGGTCACCACCACGTCCTCGTACTTCACGCGGGCGTTGTCCTTCATGACCGCGCTGGCGATCAGCATGTCCTGCAACTGGTTCATGGCTTCGGCCGTCACCAGCGGCGTGGTCTTCCAGATCTGGTACTTCTTGTAGCGCTCGATGGCCTCGGTCACCGCGGCCTGGTCCATGCCGGGGAAGTAAGTCATGATCTGCGGCGTCAGCGTGGCCGCGGGCGTGTCCTTCACGTATTTTTCGGCGCGCGCCACCACGTCGGTCCAGGCCTGGATGACCTTGGGGTTGTCGCGGATGTACTTGTCGGTGGCGGTGAAAACGGTGTAGTCCACCTGGCCGACTTCGTGGCCCACCGAGGCGACGATGTAGCCCTTGCCGTTGCGCACCAGTTCGCCGGCCTCGGGTTCAAGAAAGATGCCGTATTCGCCCTGGCCGGCCATCCAGGCGCCCGCGCGCGCGGGAATGCCGATATTGTTCAGCAGCTTCACGTCCTTTTGCGGATCCACGCCATGCTTGCGCAGCGCCGTTTCCAGGAACACGATGGGATTGGAGCCGGGGCGAAAGCCGATCACTTCCTTGCCCTTGAGCATGGACCAGTCGAACTTCTCCACCGGCTTGCGCGCCAAGAGGAAGAAGCCGTCGGTGGCGGTCAGACCGGCGAAGATCTTGGGCTTGACCGGGGATTCGCTGTTGTGGACGTAGATGGACGCTTCGGGCCCGATCAGCACGATGTCGGCGCTGCCGGACAGCAGGGCGGTCATGCCCTTGTCGGTGCCTTGCGAGGTCTTCATGGACACGTCCAGGCCGGCGTCCTTGAAGTAGCCCTGCGACAGGGCCACGTACTTGGGCACGTAAAGAATGGACCGCACCACTTCTTCGTAGCGGACCTTCACGGGGGGATTGAGGGCTTCGGCCTGGACGGCCAGGGGGGCGAACAGCGCGAGCAGCGCCGCAACCGCCAGACGGGGCGATGGCAAGGATTTCACGGGACTTTCTCCTGCGTCTTGAATGCCACGCCGAAACCCGGCGCGACACGGCCAATGGGATGGATCGACAACAACAACAGGGAAGCCCGAACTGCTTGCTCGGGCCGGTAAGGCTTGGATCGAATACTATATTCAATACAAATAGGCGACAAGCTTTTTGCAGTTGGCGTTTTTCTCTATGGACGCAAGAAAGCCAGCCTATGAAAATTCCAGGCTGGGATACCACTTGGTATACAAAATGAAATCGCAGGCCGCCAGGGCCTGCGAGTGGGCGGGCAGGGGCGCCGGGCGCCGATCTGCCGCGATCAGGGCCGCCGGGCGCGGCCCTGCATGGTCCTCAGACCAGGACTTGATACAGGAACTTGGAGATATCCGCCACTTCCTCGGCGCAGACCGAGTGCGGCATGGGGTAGGTGTGCCATTGCACGTCGTAACCCAGGCGCTGCAGTTCGGCCAGCGAGGCCTGGGCGCGCGGCAGCGACACCACCGGGTCGTACTGGCCGTGGGCCAGGAAGATGGGCGTGTCGTGATTGGCGCTGTGGCGTTCGGCCTCGGCCGTGTCCAGCAGCGGCAGGTAGCCCGACAGGCCCATCATGCCCGCCAGCTTTTCCGGCAGGCGGATGCCGGTGTGCAGGGTCATGGCGCAGCCCTGTGAAAAGCCCGCCAGCACGATCTTCGAGGTCGGGATGCCGCGCGCGTTTTCGCGCGCGATCAGCTTGTGGATCGCAGCCTCGGAGGCGCGTATGCCGCTGGCGTCCTCGACGCGCACCAGGTCCATGACCAGGATGTCGTACCAGGAGCGCATCGCCATGCCGTTATTGATCGTCACGCGTTGCACCGGCGCGTTGGGGAATACGAAGCGCACCGACGCGCCGGCCGGCAGGTCCAGCTCCGGCACGATGGGCGCGAAGTCGTTGCCGTCGGCGCCCAGGCCGTGCAGCCAGATCACGGCGTGCGTGGGATTGGGGGCGGTTTCGATCTCGATGCAATCGAGCAGGTCGGTCGGAGCGTTCATGGACGGCGGACGGTGAAAATCAGAGGGTAAGGGTCTTCAGGGCCTGGAACAGCGCGCGGTAGTGCTTCTTCTGCGGCTCCTGGCCTTGCAGCAGGGCGGCGTTGGCCAGCTTTTCCTTGCGGGCGGCGCGGATCAGCGCGCGCAGCTGTTGCACGTCGGCCTGCGGATTGTTATTGAGCAGCCGGGTCAGGGCCTCGTCGTCGTCCAGCAGGCGGTCGCGCAAGGTCTCCAGCCGGTGCATGGCGGCGGTTTCCTCGCGCGAGCCGTTTTCCCAGACGTCGAGCTGGGCGCGGATCTCGTCGGCGGGCGCGTCGCGCATCAGCTTGCCCACGAAGTGAACCTGGCGCCGCTTGCCCTCGCGCCCGGTGGTGCGCTGCGCGGTGCGGATCGCTTCATAGAGGCGCTCCGCCAGCGGCAATTGCTTGAGGCGTTCGGGGGACAGTTCGATCAGCTGCTTGCCCAGGTCCAGCAAGGCGTGCATTTCGCGCTTGACCTGCGACTTGCTGGGACGGTCGTAGCCGTTCTCGTCGTAACCGTCGTCGACGGATTCTTCTTCAATATGGGAATTCATGGAAAACTGCGCAATGACAGACTTGGCTATGATAACCGTCTCTGCAAATTGGACAGCAATGGTTAAAACCTCCTCATCCTTGCCGCTGGCGGCGAATCACGCGCGTTTTTCTGAACTCGTCGAACAAACCCTCGCCTATGCGCGCCAGATCGGCGCCTCCGACGCAGCGGCGGAAGTCTCGGAAAGCCTGGGCCTGTCGGTCTCCGTACGCAAGAACGACATCGAAACCGTCGAACAGACCCGCGACCGTTCGCTGGACCTGACGGTCTACGCCGGCCAGAGCCGCGGTTCGGCCTCCACCTCCGACTTTTCCGAAGCGGCGCTGCGCCAGACGGTCGAAGCCGCCTGGCACATTGCGCGCCACACCGCCGCCGATCCGGCCGCCGGCCTGCCCGACGCCGATCAGCTGGCCACCGAATTCCCCGACCTGGACCTGCACCGCGCCTGGGGCGTGTCCACCGAAGAGGCCGCCGAGCTGGCGCTGCGCGCCGAGCGCGCCGCCCGCGAGGTCGATCCGCGCATCACCAATACCGATGGCGCCACCGTGGGCACCTACGAAGGCCAGTTCGTGATGGGCAACACGCGCGGCTTCCTGGGCGGCTATCCGTACTCGCGCCACAGCCTGTCGGTCGCGCCCATCGCCGGACGCGGCAATGGCATGCAGCGCGACTACTGGTACAGCTCCGAACGCGATCCTGCCAAGCTGGCCTCGCCGGAGGCCATCGGCCGCTACGCCGCCGAGCGCACGTTGTCGCGCCTGTCGGCCCGCCGCATCCGCACCGGCAAGTTCCCCGTCCTGTTCGAAGCGCCCCTGGCGCTGGGGCTGGTGGGCGCCTTGACCCAGGCCGCCAATGGCGGCGCGCTGTACCGCAAGGCCAGCTTCCTGCTGGACGCGCTGGGCAAGCCCGTCTTCCCCGAGCACATCAACCTGACCGAAGACCCGCACATCCGCGGCGCCATGGGCAGCTCGCCCTTCGACGACGAAGGCGTGCGCACGCGTCGCCGCAGCGTGGTGTCGGCCGGGGTGCTGGAAGGCTATTTCCTGTCGTCCTACACCGCCCGCAAACTGGGCATGACGACCACCGGCAACGCCGGCGGTTCGCATAACCTGGTGTTCAGTTCCACCCAGACCCGCCGCGGCGACGACTTCGAAGCCATGCTCAAGAAGATGGGCACGGGCTTTCTCGTCACCGAACTGATCGGCCAGGGCGTGAACTACGTCACCGGCGACTACTCGCGCGGCGCGTTCGGCTACTGGGTGGAAAACGGCCAGATCCAGCACGCGGTGCAGGAAATCACCATCGCCGGCAATCTCGCCGACATGTTCAAGCAGATCGTGGCGGTCGGCGCCGACACGATATCGCGCGGCACCAAGACCACTGGCTCGATCCTGATCGAGCAGATGGCGATCGCCGGAATCTGACGCCGCTAGAGCGGCGGCCACATCATGGCCGCCGCGGACTTGCACGGCCCCCGGTCCTTGCACTGCTTTGCAGCCCCTGCGCGCTGCCCATTCGCGGACCCGCGTCACCCTCTATTTGCAAACCTTTACCCGCTGTCCTGTTAATGTCGGCCCATATCGGCGTGTAATATCCAGCGGGTATTGCGTGATGTCCCAGGTGTTGCGGTAAAGGAGCAAAGAGATGCAACGACGTTCGTTCTTGAAGCACGCCGGTCTCGGCGCTGTCGCCACCGGAGCCGCCGTCAGCGCGCCCGCGTTCGCGCAGGACATGCCCTCATTGAGCTGGCGCCTGTCTTCCGGCTTCCCCAGCGCCCTGGATCTGCGCATCGGCGCCGGCGAAAGCTTCTGCAAGTTCGTCTCCGAAGCCACGGGCGGAAAGTTCAACATCCGCCATTTCCCCGAGGGCGAGATCGTGCCCGCCGCGGACCTGATGGAAGCGGTCTCCACCAAGAAGGTGGAATGCGGCCATGCCTCGTCCCGCGCCTACTACGCCAAGAACCCCGTCTTCTGCTTCGACGCTGGCGTGCCCTTCGGCCTGAACGCCAGGCAGATGAACGCCTGGATGAGCGAAGGCGGCGGCCTGAGGCTGACCCGCGAACTCTTCAAGCCTGAAAAAATCATCAACTTTCCGCTGGGCAACACCGGCGCCCAGATGGGCGGCTGGTACACCAAGGAAATCAAGCGCGCCGGCGACCTGAAAGACCTGAAAATGCGCGTCGGCGGCCTGGCCGGCGACGTGCTGGCCAAGCTGGGCGTGGCGCCGCAGCAGGCCGATCCCGCCAAGCTGGCCGAAGCCTTCGAGAAAGACGGCCTGCAGGCGGTGGCGGGCGCGGGTCCCTACGATGACGACAAGCTCGGTCTTAATAAGGTTGCTAAGTATTACTACGCACCCGGCTGGTGGGCGCCTGGCGAGCAGCTGTCGCTGTATATCAACGACGAGGCCTGGAACGCGCTGCCCAAGAACTACCAGGCCGTGGTGGATGCCGCCGCACAGGCCGCGCATGCCGCCGCCATCGCCCGCTACGATGCCCGCAACGCGGCCGCTCTGGCCCAATTGACGGCAAACGGCACGCAAATCCGTACATTCCCGCGGTCCATCATGGACCTGGCGTTCGAGGCCACGCAGCAACTCTACAAGGACTTGGGCGCCAAAGACCCCAGATTCAAGGCGATGCATGATAGTTACATGGGTTTTCGCGACAGCGAAATGCCATGGTTCCGCCTGACCGAAAGCGCCTACGACCAATACCTGGGCGTAGCGTTATCGGCCAGAACGTAGGACACTTACGCCTGCCGAATAACATTCGGCCAGCGTTAGGGTTTTTGCTAGTAACCACACGTTTTTTACAAAAAAATGGGCGGTTTGTAGGCTTTTGTTGAATGGCGTTCGAGTAGCCGCCTGATACAAAGGAGTAATATCCCGGGTCTTGACGCGCAAACATGGCGCCTTTAGGCGGCATCCGACGTCAATCCGGCAGGATTACATCAGCCCGGATTACCAATATTCCGAGACAGACTTTAAGGTGGTAACAACCATGCAATCCAAGACCAAGAAGCTGCTGGCCGCGCTGATCGCTGCCGGTATCGTCCCGGCTGCCCATGCAGCCGACATCAAGATCGGCGTGGCCGAAGCCCTGTCGGGCGGCGCCGCCCAGTACGGCGTGTCGATCCGCAACGGTTTCCAGCTGGCCGCTGATGAAATCAACGCCGCCGGCGGCATCAACGGCAACAAGATCGTGCTCGTGGTCGAGGACGAACAAGGCAAGAAAGAAGAAGCGATCAACGTCTTCAAGAAGCTGATCTTCAAGGACAACGTCCTGATGGTCTTCGGCCCGACGCTGTCCAACTCGGCCCAGGCCGCCGACCCGATCGCCCAGGCCGCCAAGACGGTCGCCTTCGGCACCTCCAATACCGCTGACGGCATCACCTCCATCGGCAACTACGTGTTCCGCAACTCGGTCACCGAAGCCGACGTGCTGCCGGCCACCATCGCCACCGTCAAGGCCAAGACCGGCCTGAAGAACGTGGCGGTGCTCTACGGCAACGACGACGTTTTCACCAAGAGCGGCTACGACAACTTCAAGAAGGCCTTGGAAGATCAGAAGATCCCGGTCACGACGACCGAAACGTTCGCCAAGGGCGACGTGGACTTCAAGGCCCAGCTGACCAAGATCAAGGGCACCAACCCCGACGCCATCGTGCTGTCCGCACTGCTGGCCGAAGGCGCCCCGATCATGGTGCAGGCCCGCCAACTGGGCCTGAACGTTCCCGTCATCGGCGGCAACGGCATGAACTCGGTCAAGATTTTCGACCTGGCCCCTGGCGGCGCGTCGAACAATCTGTGGATCGGCAGCCCCTGGTCGATCGAGAACAAGGCTCCCGAGAACGTCAAGTTCATCGACGCCTACAAGGCCAAGTTCAATGGCGCGCCGGACCAGTTCGCGGCCCAGTCGTATGACGCCATGTACATCGCCGCCCAGGCGCTGAAGAACGTCAAGATCTCGGGCGACCTGCCCAAGGATCGCGCAGCCCTGCGCGACGCGCTGCCCGCGGTCACCTGGACCGGCGCCACTGGCCCGTTCAAGTTCCGTCAGGCCAACGACCGCGCCGGCAAGCCCGCCGGCTACGATGCCGACCAGGCTCCCATCGTCAGCGTGACGAAGGACGGCAAGTACGTCATCGAAAAGTAAGCGCTGCGCATCCCCGCGCGGGGGGATGCGCCTTGCGGGCGGCGCGGCCGCTCGCAAGGCGCTTTTTATCGCAGGGCCGTCACCCTAAAAGAAATGCCTCCCCGCCGGGAGGCTCAAGGCCATGCAGTGGCCGCTGCATGGGGCCCTCACAGCTTTGGAAAGTCCCATCATGTTCGAACAACAATTCGTCAATGCCTTGTCGCTGGGCTGTGTGTATGCACTGTTCGCGCTGGGCTTCACGCTGATCTTCGGCGTGCTCGGGGTGATCAACCTGGCGCATGGCGCCGTCTTCATGGTTGGCGCCTACGCGGCACTGTTCGTCGTGCAGCAATTCAGCCTGCCCCTTTGGGCGGGACTGATGGCAGCGTTCTTCGTCGCCGGCTTCACCGGAGTCATCATCGACTACCTGGTGCTCAAGCCGCTGCGCAAGCGCAACGCGCCCCACCTGATCCCCATGATCGCCACCATCGGCGTGGGCATCATCCTGAACAACACCGCCCAGGGCATCTTCGGCGCAAGCAACCTGCGTTTCCCGCACGGCACCGTGCCCGAGGAAGTGATCGAGGTCGCCGGCCTGCACCTGACCGTCATTGAACTGGGCATCATCTTCCTGTCCTTCGCGCTGATGGCCGTGCTGATGTACGTCATGCGCCGCACGCAATTCGGCCGCGCCCTGCGCGCCATCGCCGAATCGCCCAAGGCCGCGTGGCTGCTGGGCATCAACGTCGAAAAACTGTTCGTCACCACCTCGTTCGCCGCGGCTGCCCTGGGCGGCGTGGCCGGCGTGCTGATCGGCCTGTACTCCAACGCGCTGTTCCCCCTGATGGGCCAGCCGATGCTGCACAAGGGCATCGCGGTCATCATCCTGGGCGGCATGGGCGACATCCGCGGCGCCATGCTGGGCGGCCTGTTCCTGGGCTTTGCCGAGGTGCTGTCGGTGGCCTACATCGGCTCCACCATGCGCGATGCGGTGGCTTTCGGCCTGCTGTTCCTGATCCTGCTGGTGCGCCCGCAAGGTCTGTTCGGCAAAGTGGTTCAACGCAAGGCTTAAAGAATGAGCGGATTCGAAAACTTCTGGGCCATTTACGGCAACCTGGTGCTCACGCTGGGCACCAACGCCTTGCTGGCCCTCTCCATCTGGCTGACCCTGGCTTGCGGCATGCTGGCCATGGCCAACGCAGCCTTCATGGGCATCGGGGCGTACACCGCCGCGCTGCTCACCATGAACTACGACGCGCCGTTCTCGGTCGCGCTGGCCGGCGGCATGGCCGCGCCCGCGCTGGTGGCGGCGCTGATCGGCTTGCCGACCTTGCGGCTGTCCGGGGTATATCTCGCCATGGCCACGCTGGGCTTTGGCGAAGTGGTTCGCGTGACCATCCTCAACACCGAGTCCATCACCGGCGGCGCGCTGGGCCTTAACGGCATCCCGCAGCTGACACAGTGGTGGCACGTAGTGCTGTCGGTCGTCATCGTGCTGTTCGTGCTGTGGCGCGTGCGGGCCTCCAAGATCGGACGCTCGTTCGACGCCATCCGCGGCGACGAAACCGCGGCCGGCCTGATGGGCATCGACGTGCGCGCCAACAAGATGCTGGCCTTCGTGGCCGGCGCGATGATCGCGGGTCTGGCCGGCGCCCTGAACGCGCACCTGACCTTCTTCATCGGCCCCAACGAATACGGTTTCGACCGTGGCGTGGAAATCCTGACCATGGCGATCCTGGGCGGCATCGGCGGCCTGGCCGGTCCCGTGCTGGGCAGCTTCATCATTACCGTGCTGCCCGAAATGCTGCGCGGTTTTGCCGATCTGCGCCTGGTCGCGAATGGAGTGATTCTGGTGGTGATTGTGTTGTTCCTGCCGCAAGGCATCTGGGATCCGGCGCGCTTCAAGCGCTGGATGCGCCAAGGACGCCAGGGAGGCAAGCGCCATGCTTGAGCTTTCTTCCGTCTCCAAGAGCTTCGGCGGCCTGCATGTGCTGCATGACGTCAGCCTGTCGGTTCCCGAAGGCGCCATCTTCGGCCTGATCGGCCCCAACGGCGCCGGCAAGACCACGGTCTTCAACCTCATCACCGGCCTGTTGCCGCCCAGCGGCGGCACCATCACGTTCAACGGCCAGAGCGTGCTGGACAAGAAGCCGCACCGCATCACGCGCATGGGCATCGCCCGCACCTTCCAGAACATCCGTCTCTTCAAGGAGATGACGCTGCTGGAGAACGTGGTGGTGGGCGCTTATCGCCACATGAACTACGGCTTCCCCAGCCTGCTGCTGGGCCTGCCGGGTTACCGCGAGCACGAAAAGCGCGCCCGCGAGCGCGCGCACGAACTGCTCACCTGGATGCGCCTGGACCACAAGGCCAACGACCTGGCGGATAACCTGTCCTACGGCGAACAGCGCCGCCTGGAGCTGGCGCGCGCGCTGGCCACCGAGCCCAAGCTGCTGCTGCTGGACGAGCCGGTCGCCGGCATGAACACCGGCGAGCGCGCCGAACTCATGCGCGAGATCCTGGCGATCCGCGACCGCGGCTACACCATCCTCATGATCGAGCACGACATGCGCTTCGTCATGGGCTTGTGCGAGCGCATCGCGGTGCTGAACTTCGGCAAGATCATCGCTTGCGGCGGACCCGACGAGATCCGCAACAACGAACAGGTCATCGAAGCCTATCTGGGCCGCGAAGACGACGAAGACACCGAACAAGCGGAGGCCGCCAAATGAGCGCCATGCTGGAAGTCCGCGGACTCGAGGTCAATTACGGCCACATCGAAGCCGTCCGCGGCATCGACCTGGACCTGAACGCCAAGGAAATCACCGCCCTGGTCGGCGCCAACGGCGCCGGCAAGTCGACCACGCTGCTGGCGCTGTCGGGCCTGCTGCCCAAGGCGCGCGGCAAGATCACTTTCGAAGGCGAGGACATCACCAACCTGCCGCCGCACCAGTTGGTGGCGCGCGGTATCGTCCAGGTGCCGGAAGGGCGGGCCATCCTCACCACCATGACCGTGCTCGAAAACCTGGAGCTGGGCGCCTACCGCCGCGGCCTGAAGAACGTCGACTCGGACCTGGAATACGTGTTCAACCTGTTCCCGCGCCTGAAGGAACGGATCACCGGCATCGCCGGCAACCTGTCCGGCGGCGAACAGCAGATGCTGGCCATCGGCCGGGCCCTGATGGCCAAGCCGCGCCTGCTGCTGCTGGACGAACCCTCGATGGGCCTGGCGCCCATCGTGGTGCAGGAAATCTTCCGCTCCCTGCGCGCGATCAACGCCGACGGCCTGACCCTGTTCCTGGTCGAGCAGAACGTGCGCCAGGCGCTGAAGATCGCCCAGCACGGCTACGTGCTGGAGAACGGCGCCATGGCGCTGACCGGCACCGGCCGCGAACTGCTGGGCCATCCGCGCGTGCTGGAAGCCTACCTGGGCGCCTGAACCGGCGCTCCAGGGCGTGCGTCCCTGATTGTTTGGATGTGCCGGCGGCGCCTCAGGGCGCCGTCGGCGTATTTCCAACGCGGATTAAGTTGCCCACTTTTTGAGCAGCTGTGTTAGAATCGCAGGCTTTCCCTCATTTTGGCTAATGCACGGGCGGGTAATAACGCTTAGGCAAGACGCTGATATCGACTGAATATTTGGAAAACCCGATGGGTTCTTTCTTGGATTTCGGTCTAGTTCGGGGAAAAAAACTGGCTGGATGGTCCAGCCAGGAAAATTTTTATTCTTAGGAACCATCATGAAGACCTTTGTGGCCAAGCCGCATGAAGTCCAACGTGACTGGTTTGTGATCGACGCCAAGGGCAAAGTCCTCGGTCGTGTGGCCAGCGAAGTCGCACGTCGTCTGCGTGGCAAGCACAAACCTGAATTCACGCCGCACGTTGATACCGGTGACTACATCGTCATCGTCAACGCTGCCGATATCGTTGTTACGGGCGCCAAGGCGAAGGACAAGAAGTACTTCCGCCACACGACGTACCCGGGCGGTATCCGTGAAACGAACTTCGAGAAGATGCAAGAGCGTTTTCCCGGCCGCGCCATCCAGAAGGCTGTCAAGGGCATGCTGCCCAAGGGTCCTCTGGGCTACGCCATGATCAAGAAACTGAAGGTGTACGCCGGTGCCGAGCACCCGCACACCGCCCAGCAGCCCAAGACGCTGGATATCTAAGGAAACGCCATGATCGGTAACTGGAATTACGGAACCGGCCGTCGCAAAACCTCGGTGGCTCGCGTTTTCATCAAGAAGGGCACGGGTAAGATCGTTGTCAACGGCAAGCCCGTCGACGACTTTTTCGCCCGCGAAACCGGCCGCATGATCGTGCGCCAGCCGCTGGAACTGACCGGCCACCTGGAATCGTTCGACATCAAGGTCAACGTGCACGGCGGCGGTGAAACCGGCCAGGCCGGCGCAGTCCGTCACGGCATCACGCGTGCCCTGATCGACTACGACGCGACCCTGAAGCCCGCACTGTCGCAAGCTGGCTTTGTCACCCGCGATGCCCGCGAAGTCGAACGCAAGAAGGTCGGCTTCCGCAAGGCACGTCGGCGCAAGCAGTTCAGCAAGCGTTAATACGCTGCTGCAAGAAAAGCCCGCTTCGGCGGGCTTTTTTTCGCACTGTTTGTTCCAGCGCCGGATGCGGTCCGGCCGTTGTACGTCCCGCGCGGAACTCCGCGCATTCCCTCCGGTCGGAAAGAAGGACTGCGGTGCCATTTCGGGCTCTTAGCCGCAACACCCGCTTTCCCGAGCGATACAATCGATCCTCGTTCTACGAAGAGCACACATCATGGCCCAAGCATCGAACACCCGCATCAAGGTTGGTATCGTCGGCGGCACCGGTTACACCGGCGTCGAGCTGCTGCGCTTGCTGTCGCAGCATCCCAATGTGGAATTGACCGCCATCACGTCCCGCAAGGAAGACGGGCTGCCGGTGGCTGACATGTATCCGAACCTGCGCGGCCGCGTGAATATCGCTTTCTCCGCGCCGGAAAAGGCCACGCTGACGGATTGCGACGTCGTGTTCTTCGCGACGCCCCACGGCGTTGCCATGGCCCAGGCCCAGGAACTCATCAATGCCGGCACCAAGGTCATCGACCTGGCCGCGGACTTCCGCCTGCAGGACATCCCCACGTTCGAACGCTGGTACAAGATTCCCCATACCTGCCCGGATATCCTGGCCGAGTCCCAGTATGGCCTGGTGGAGCTGAACCGCGAGGCCATCTCCAAGGCCCGCGTCATCGGCAACCCCGGCTGCTATCCCACCACCGTGCTGCTGGGCCTGGCCCCGCTGCTCGAAGGCGGCAAGAAGCTGATCGATGCGCAAACCCTGATCGCCGACTGCAAGTCGGGCGTCTCGGGCGCTGGCCGCAAGGCGGAAGTGGGCTCGCTCTTCTCCGAAGCCTCCGACAACTTCAAGGCCTACGGCGTGGCTGGCCACCGCCATCACCCGGAAATCGTCGCGCAGCTGGAAAAGATCGCTGGCGGCAAGGTCGGCCTGACCTTCGTGCCGCATCTGGTGCCGATGATCCGTGGCATGTTCTCCACCATCTACGCGCGCATCCTGCCCGAGGCCCGCGATACCGACTTCCAGGCCCTGTTTGAACAGCGCTACGCTGACGAACCCTTCGTTGACGTGATGCCCGCCGGCAGCCTGCCGGAAACCCGTTCGGTGCGCGCTTCCAACAATCTGCGCATCGCGCTCAGCCGTCCCGGCAATGGCGACCAACTGATCGTCCTGGTGATCCAGGACAACCTGGTCAAGGGCGCCGCTGGCCAGGCCGTGCAGAACATGAACCTGATGTTCGGCATCCCTGAATCGACCGGCCTGGACCAGGTCGCGATCCTGCCTTGATGTACGCAGGCTTGCGGCCGTAAGGCCGCAAGCCGCCGCTCTTTATGCCCGCCGATTCCTCTACCACGCCCCAGCCTCGCTCCGCCGGCGGATTGGCGCGCGTATTCGTGGGCCTGCTGATCGGCGTGCTGCTGGGCGGTTCCGCCAGTTTTTTCTACGCTCGCAAGCTCTACCGGCCGCAGGATGCCGTGGTGATCAGCGCCCGGCAGGCCGAGGTCCAGGAAGAGGCCATGCGTCAGCAGTCGACCCAGCTGCGTTACACGCAGGGCCAACTGGACACCGCCGACGGCGAACTGGTCATCGAACGCGCCGCGCGCCAGGAACTGGAAACGCAGCTGCGCACGGTCCAGGCCGAGGTCGGCCGGGTCCGCGATCAACTGGCGTTCTATGAGCAGCTGTTGCCGCCGGGCCCCGAGGGTTCGGTGGACATCCGCGGCGTCGAGATCGACCGCAGCGGCGGCGGCCTGCGCTACAAGGTCCTGCTGATGCGCAGCGGCCGCAATGGCGGGTCTCCGTTTTCGGGCGCTTTGCGTTTCCAGGCCACCGGCATCCTGAAGGGCGAGACCGTGAAGGTGGATCTGGCGCCCATGCAGGTCAAGGCCGAATCCGGCTCCGTCGCCATTCCTGGAGACAGCACGCCGACCTCGCCGCTGGCACTGCAGTTCGACCAGTATCAGCGCAGCCAGGGCATCCTGGCGCTGCCCGACGGATTTGTCCCCGAAAGCGTGACCGTCAGCGTCCTGGAGGGCGACACGGTCCGGGCGTCAAGAAGCGTCAAGCTCGAACTTTGAGTCTGCGCAAGCCCTGCGCTATAGTGACACTATGCGAGCGCCGTTGCCGCTCACCGAAATATGGCCGAACCGGCCAGGAGTGAACCATGAATGCAGTGACCGAAACCGTCGACCTGCAGGCCGCCCCGCCTGCTCCCCTGGTGTTTACCGACTCGGCCGCGGCCAAAGTGAAGGATCTGTTGGCCGAAGAAGGCAATCCTGAGCTGAAGCTGCGCGTTTTCGTGCAGGGCGGAGGCTGTTCGGGTTTCCAGTACGGCTTCACCTTCGACGAAGTCGTGAACGATGACGACACCGTGCTGGACAAGGCTGGCGTGCAACTGTTGGTGGATCCGATGAGCTTCCAGTACCTGGTCGGCGCAGAGATCGACTACAAGGAAGACCTGGAAGGCGCGCAGTTCGTCATCCGCAATCCCAACGCCAGCACCACCTGCGGCTGCGGTTCCTCGTTCTCGGTGTAATCACCCAGGCAGGAAAAGCAAAAGCCCTTCGGCGCGCCGAAGGGCTTTTTGCATGGGCGTGCGGTTTTCAGGCGGGATAGAGCGCGCCCAGGATACGCGGGCCACGCGCGCCGGTGACGGCGGGCAGGCCCGCCGGCCTGCGCTGCACGAAGGCCTGCGCCAGCCAGGCGAACGCCAGGGCCTCGACTTCCTGCGCCGGCACGCCCAGCGCATCGGTGGCGTGCACGGGCCGCTGCAGGCAGTAGGCCAGCTCACGCATCAGGCCCGGATTGCGCGCGCCGCCGCCACAGACGAAGACTTCCTGCGTGCCCGCCGCGGCCGCATCGACGGCATTGGCGACCGTGCGCGCGGTCAGGCGTTGCAGCGTGGCCTGCACGTCTTGCGGCGCAGGCTTGGGGCCGTCGAACGCGGCCAGGCGGTCGTCCAGCCATTGCATGTTGAACAGGTCGCGCCCGGTGGACTTGGGCGGGGGCAGGGCGAACCAGGGTTCGCTGGCCAGCATTTGTTCCAGCAGCGGCGCCAGCACCTGGCCGGTCGCGGCCCAGCGGCCATCCGCGTCATAAGGCCGGCCCAGGTGACGCTGGCACCAGCCATCCAGCAGGACGTTGGCGGGTCCCGTGTCGAAGCCGCGGGGCGCATGCCCCGGCTCCAGCAGCGTCACGTTGGCGATGCCGCCCAGGTTGAGGACGGCGCGGCCTTGCGGCGCGCCGAAGATGGCAGCGTGGAAGGGCGGCACCAGCGGCGCACCCTGGCCGCCCGCGGCCACGTCGCGGCTGCGGAAATCCGCCACCACGTCGATGCCGGCCAGTTCCGCCAGCACGGCGGGGGCATTGAGTTGCACGGTGTAGCCCAGGTCGGGCCGGTGCCGGACCGTCTGGCCGTGGGCGCCGATGGCGGTCACGTCGCCGGCCGCGACGCCGGCCTGCTGCAACAGGGCCGCCACGGCCTGGGCATACAGGCGGGCGAGGGCGTTGGCGGCCAGCGCGGCGCGGGCCAGCTCGTCGTCGCCGGATTGATTCAGGGCCAGCAGTTCGCGCCGCAGGTCCGCAGGCATGGGCAGGCTGGCGCTGGCGAGCACGGCTGGCGCCGCGCCGTCGCCCAGGCGCACCAGCACGCCGTCCACGCCGTCCACGCTGGTGCCTGACATCAGTCCGATATAGAGCTGAGCGTTAGTTGTGGAAGGATTCACGAGAGCCTCGAAAAAGAAAAAGCGGCCGCGCAACTGAGAGTGCGGGGCCGCCTTTGACGGGGACGTTAGGCCGGCTTTAGCGGCTGGCCACGTTGGTCAGCGCGTCGGGCAGGGTCTGCTGGAACTCGGTCAGCAGCTGGATCTGCGCCTTGTACGGAGCCACGGCCTGGTTGAAGGCGCGGACTTCGGCGGGTTCCAGGCTGCGGGCGACCGGCAGGTCCACCGACAGGGGATCGATCGGCTGGTTGTCCACGCGGAATTCATAGTGCAGGTGCGGGCCGGTGGCCCAGCCGGTGGCGCCGACATAGCCCAGCAACTGGCCTTGCGAGATCTTCGAACCCTTGGTGATGCCTTCGGCGATGCGGCTCTGGTGGGCGTACAGCGTCGAATACTTGCCGTGGTGCTTGACGATGACGACGTTGCCGTAGCCGTTCTGCCAGCCGGAGAATTCCACCGTGCCGTCAGCGGTGGAGTGGATCGGCGTGCCGGAAGGCGCCGCGTAGTCCACGCCCTTGTGTCCCGTCCAGGTCTTGTGGATGGGGTGCATGCGCATGCCAAAGGTGGAGCTGATGCGGCTGAATTTCAGGGCGGTACGCAGGAACGCGCCGCGCAGGCTTGTGCCGTCGAAGTCGTAGTACGAACCGCTCTTTTCGTCGGGGCTGAACCAGACGGCGTTGTAGGTCTTGTCGCCGTTGATGAATTCCAGCGCCAGCACTCGGCCGGCGCCGGCGTAGCGGCCGTCGTGCGAACGCACTTCGTAGACCACGCGGAATTTGTCGCCCTGGCGCAGGTCGCGCAAGAAGTCGATCTTGGCGCTGAGGATGTCGGCCATCTGCATGGTGACCGAGTCCGGGATGCCGGCGGCGTCGGTGGCGCCGAACAGCGACGAACGGATCGTGCCCACGGCGACGCGGGTCTGGCGTTCGGTGCTTTCGGTGATTTCCTCGGCCTTGTAGCTGTCGCCTGCCGGCGCGACGTGCAGCATGCGCGTCACGACCTGGCCGTCCGTCTCGTTGCCGGGGGTGTGGATGTAACGCAGCCAGATCAGGTTGCCGGCTTCGTCCGTCGCGGCCTGCACCGAGCGGCCCGGGTACAGCTTGTAGATGCTGCGGGCGCTGGCTTCGTGCGTCAGGAAGGTCTGCAGGCTGGGCGCGTCGAGTTCCAGGCGTTGCAGCACCGCGGCCAGCGTGTCGCCGGCGCGGATCCGGGTTTCGCTGATATAGGGAGCGGCACTGGGAGTGCTGACTTCGACTTGCTCGGCGCTTAGCGGCAGGACGCTGCTGATGATGCGCGAAGGGGGGAGTTCAGTGCGGTCGGGTTGCTGCACCATGCCGAGGGCGGCGGCGCCAGCGAACAGACCAATTGCGGTGACGAGGAGAGTGCGGCGGAAAAGTCCCGAGCGCTGGGGCTTGGGCTCGCCGGGCGCAAACACGGCAGCAACTTTGCGTTTGATGCTACTCGCCATTTCGTGGAGGCCACGATTCATCGTGAAGATACCCTCTCAGGTGGCTAGAGCTCGCAGGGTGCGTGACACGAACGGCCCTCGCGCGCACATTTCGGGGCAAGGGCTGGCGCGGGGCGCATCTTGTGAACAACGGGGTGTAAACCGGACCACAACTGCGTATAGATGGCAATTGCGTATGATTAGGGCGGTATCCTAGCTGATTCGGCTAGAATTTTCGATAGTTTTCGTCACTTTTTACACCTTTTTATCGGCTGAAGCCGAGTTGGTCCCCCTGCCATGTCACCCTCAGAAGCCCCGATTACCCCCGAAGTCGAAGCAGACCTGCGTATAGCGAAGCGCGGTTGCGATGAGTTGCTGGTCGAGTCCGAATTCGCCCGCAAGCTGGCCAGGAGCCGCGCCACGGGCGTGCCTCTGCGCATCAAATTGGGGTTGGATCCGACCGCGCCGGACATCCACCTGGGTCACACGGTGGTGCTGAACAAGATGCGCCAGCTGCAGGACATGGGCCACAACGTCATCTTCCTGATCGGCGATTTCACCTCCACCATCGGCGATCCCAGCGGCCGCAACAACACGCGCCCGCCGCTCACGCGTGAACAGATCGAGGCCAACGCCAAGACCTATTACGCCCAGGCCAGCCTGGTGCTGGATCCGGCGCGCACCGAGATCCGCTACAACTCCGAGTGGTGCGATCCGCTGGGCGCGCGCGGCATGATCCAGCTCGCGTCGCGCTACACGGTCGCGCGCATGATGGAGCGCGAGGACTTCACCAAGCGCTTCAAGGGCGGCATCCCGATCTCGGTCCATGAATTCCTGTATCCGCTGATGCAGGGCTATGACTCGGTGGCGCTGAAGTCCGATCTGGAGCTGGGGGGCACCGATCAGAAGTTCAACCTGCTGGTCGGGCGCGAGCTGCAAAAAGAGTATGGACAGGAGCCGCAGTGCATCTTGACGATGCCGCTGCTGGTCGGGACGGATGGCGTAGAGAAGATGTCCAAGTCCAAGGGCAACTACATCGGCATTTCGGAGTCGCCCGATTCGATGTTCGGCAAGCTCATGTCGATTTCCGACACGCTGATGTGGCGCTACTTCGAGCTGCTGTCGTTCCGCTCTCTGGAAGAGATCGCGGCGCTCAAGCAGGAGATCGATGGCGGCCGCAACCCGCGCGACGCCAAGGTCATGCTGGCCCAGGAAATCATTGCGCGCTTCCATTCCGCCAAGGCTGCCGATGAGGCGCTGGCCTCGTTCGAAGCCCGTTTCCGCGACGGCGCGATCCCCGACGACATCCCCGAAGTGAACATCGGCGGCGCGCCGGTGGGCATCCTCAAGCTGCTGCGCGAAGCCGGCCTGGTGGCCTCCGGTTCGGAAGCGCAGCGCAACGTGGAGCAAGGCGGCGTGCGCGTCAATGGCGACCGCGTGGAAGACAAATCGTTGCAATTGCCGGCGGGGACTTACGTCGTTCAGGTGGGCAAGCGCAAATTTGCGCGTGTTAACTTGAACCCATGATTGCGAAGTTTTGATACGCTGAGGGTACAGACAGGGGCAGTGGGGCCTTTGCGGCACATCAAGGAGCACGACATGAAACTTTCGAGTTTGTCCTTTTCCGATAACGAGTCGATTCCCGAACGCTACGCCTTCGGCAGGATCGATGCGCAATCGCACGTCGCGCTGGCAGACAACTTCAACCCGCAGTTCTCCTGGGACGAAGTTCCGGCGGGCACGCAGTCGTTTGCCTTGATCTGCCATGATCCCGATGTGCCCTCCGAACCCGACGACGTCAACCAGGAAGGCCGCGAGGTGCCGGCCAGCCTGCCCCGCGTGGACTTCTTCCACTGGGTGCTGGTCGATCTGCCGGCCGACCTGCGCGACATCGAGGAAGGCGCCTTCTCCAGCGGCATCACGCCGCGCGGCAAGGGCGGCCCGCTGGCGCCGATGGATGCGCGCCAGGGCATCAACTCGTACTCGTCATGGTTCGCCAACGATCACGACATGAGCGGCGACTACTTCGGCTATGACGGCCCGTGCCCGCCCTGGAACGACGCCATCCCGCACCGCTACGTCTTCACCCTGTATGCGCTGGACGTGCCCACGCTGAACCTGCAGGGTTCGTTCACCGGCGAAGACGCGCTGCGCGCGATCCAGAAGCACGTGTTGGCGCAGGCGTCGTTGACCGGCACCTATACGCTCAATCCAAAACTGGCTCCCAAGCAGATCGGCGCCACCTCGGCCTGATTCGCCGCGCCACAGAAAGGCCGCAGTCTTGCGACTGCGGCCTTTTTTCATCGCCGAAAAGATTCAGCCCGTGGCGCGCTTGAGCCGCAGCAGCGCCAATCCAAAAGTGATGAAGATGGCGCCGACCAGGCGGTTGATCCAGGTCACGATGCGGGGTTGGCGCAGCAGGCGCCGGGCGCGGTGGGCCAAGGCGCCATAGGCCAGCAGCGACACCAGCGACATGCCCGTGAAGATGCCCGTCAGGATGAAGAACTGCGGCAGCAAGGGCTCGGCCGCGTTCAGGAACTGAGGAAACAGCGCCGTGAAGAACAGGATGGGCTTGGGGTTCAGCGTTGCAACCAGCGCGGCTTCCGAATAGAGCCGCCCGGCGCTGCGCGGCGCCAGCGCGGCGGCGTCTGCGGGCGGCGCAATGTTCGAGCGGCCCAGCAGGTGCCGCAGGCCGATGTAGAGCAGGTACGCCGCGCCGGCCAGCTTGAGCAGCATGAACAGCATGGCGGACGATTGCAGCACCACGCCCAGTCCCAGCATGGCGGCGGCCGACAGCAGGAACAGCCCGGTGACATTACCCAGGGTGGAGGGCAGCACGGCCCGCCATCCACCCGCCGCGCCGTTACGGATGGCCAGCATGGTGGCCGGGCCGGGGCTGACGACGCTGACCGCAGCTACTAACGAGTAGGTTATGAGCGTGGCGCTTTGCATGAAAGTTTCTCAAGTCGGATTGAGACGGCTTTTCCGGCCGCGGAGGATGGCGTGGTTTTCGCGCCCATGCCGGGAATTTTGCCCGGGTTCCCTGCATTTTGGGAGCATTTGATCCTGTCCGACGGGGTAAACTATCCGTCATTCTCCGGGTTTACCCACCCGGGCGCAGTTTTCTCCTCTCTTACCGCCTCAGGAACCCCCCGTCATGTTTGACCGCAACCTCACCTTGTCCAAGGCTGACCCGGACGTTTGGGCCGCCATCCAGAAGGAAGACGTCCGCCAGGAACAGCACATCGAGCTGATCGCCTCGGAGAACTACGCCAGCCCGGCCGTCATGGAAGCCCAGGGCACGCAGCTCACCAACAAGTACGCCGAAGGCTATCCGGGCAAGCGCTACTACGGCGGTTGCGAATACGTGGACGTGGTCGAGCAGCTGGCCATCGACCGCCTGAAGCAGATCTTCGGCGCCGAAGCCGCCAACGTGCAGCCCAACTCGGGTTCGCAGGCCAACCAGGGCGTGTACATGGCCGTCCTGAAGCCGGGCGACACCGTGCTGGGCATGAGCCTGGCCGAAGGCGGCCACCTGACGCACGGCGCGTCGGTCAACGCCTCGGGCAAGCTGTACAACTTCATCTCCTACGGCCTGGACGAAAACGAAGTCCTGAACTATGACCAGGTCGAGCAACTGGCCAAGGAGCACAAGCCCAAGCTGATCGTGGCTGGCGCCTCCGCCTACGCCCTGCACATCGACTTCGAACGCATGGCCCGCATCGCCCGTGAAAACGGCGCGCTGTTCATGGTCGACATCGCCCACTACGCCGGCCTGGTCGCTGGCGGCGCCTACCCCAACCCGGTGCCGCACGCCGACTTCGTCACCTCGACCACGCACAAGTCGCTGCGCGGCCCGCGCGGCGGCGTCATCATGATGAAGGCCGAGCACGAGAAGATCATCAACTCGGCGATCTTCCCCGGCATCCAGGGCGGTCCGCTGATGCACGTCATCGCCGGCAAGGCGGTGGCCTTCAAGGAAGCGCTGGAACCTGCCTTCAAGGACTACGCGCAGCAAGTGGTCAAGAACGCCAAGGTGCTGGCCGACACGCTGGTCAAGCGCGGCCTGCGCATTGTCTCCGGCCGCACCGAAAGCCACGTCATGCTGGTGGACCTGCGTTCCAAGGGCATCACGGGCAAGGAAGCGGAAGCCGTGCTGGGCCAGGCCCACATCACGGTCAACAAGAACGCCATCCCGAACGACCCGGAAAAGCCCTTCGTGACCAGCGGCATCCGCCTGGGCACGCCGGCCATGACCACGCGCGGCTTCACCGAAGCCGAAGCCGAGCTGACCGCCAACCTGATCGCCGACGTGCTGGACAATCCGCGCGACGAAGCCAACATCGCCGCTGTGCGTGCAAAGGTCAACGAACTGACCTCGCGCCTGCCGGTCTACGGCAAGAAGTAAGCGAGCAATCCCTGCGGCGGGCTGTGGCCCGGCCGCGGCGGTCTACCAGGGACGGCCCCGCAAGGCGCCGTCCCTTTGTTTTCGGGCGGCTGGCGCCGCCTGGTAAAAAATACGGGGGCGGATTAGCCCGTATTGGCGCTGGCGGCCGGACGCCTCGTTACAATATGCTCAACTATTGCCCCCTCAGTGCCTTTAGGGATCACACATGCGGTGTCCATTTTGCGGCAATGCCGAAACGCAGGTCGTAGACAGCCGGGTCTCCGAAGAAGGCGACGCCATACGCCGTCGCCGTCGCTGCCTGTCCTGTGACAAACGTTTCACCACCTATGAACGGGTGGAGCTGGCCATGCCCTCCATCGTCAAGCGCAATGGCAGCCGCAGCGACTACGACCCCGGCAAGCTGCGCGCCAGCCTGAGCCTGGCGCTGCGCAAGCGTCCCGTCAGCACGGAAGACGTGGACGCCGCGGTCGCGCGCATCGAAGAGCAGCTGCTGGCCAGCGGGCTGCGTGAAGTGCCCAGCGAACACATAGGCGAGCTCGTGATGAACGAACTGCGCAAGCTCGACAAGGTGGCATACGTGCGCTTCGCTTCGGTCTACAAGAGCTTCGAGGACATCGGCGAATTCGTCGAAGCCATCCGCGAGATGCAAGGGCCGCTGTTGCCGGGCAAGCTGCGCAAGGACTAGCAGGGCTCAGGTTCAACCGATCCGCGGCCGGCTGGCCGCATGGAAGCTGGAAAATGACGGCGCTGCGGCGCCGTCATTGCATGGTGGGAGCCGTACGCGCCAGGCTGGGCGTCAGCGGCTGGAACTTGCGCCAGACGCGGCGCATGTGCTGCGCCGAGCCGAATCCCGACTTTTCGGCCACGCGCTCCAGGTCCAGCCGGGTATCGCGCAGCAGGTCGCGCGCCAGCGCCACGCGTATCTGATACAGGTAGTCCATTGGCGTGCAGCCCGCGTGTTCGCGGAACAGCCGCGTCAGATGGCGCGCGCTGGTGTGCGCCTGGTCCGCCAGCGATTGCGCCGACCAGGGCGCCGCCGGATCACGGATGACCGCGTCCTGCACCCGGTGCACGCCTGGATGCAGGTGGCTGCGATGGTCCAGCCAGGGCGACAGCGTGGAATCCGTGCCGGCGCGCCGTTGGTAGACCACCATGTCGCGCGCCGTTTCGCTGGCCACGCGCGGGCCGCAATGGCGCGACACCATGTGCAGAGCCAAATCGATGCCGGCCGTGATGCCGGCGCTGCTGACCAGTTTGCCGTCTTCGACGAAGATGCGGTTGTCATGCAGCCGCGCGCTCGGGTCAATGCTGGCCAGCTGTTCCAGGCAAGTGTGGTGTGTGGTGCAGTCGCGCTGCCGCGTCAGGCCGGCGGCGGCGGCGAACAGGGCGCCTGCACACACCGTCATCAGCGTGAAGCCGTCCACCGGATGGCGGGCCGCCAGCCAGTCGATGATGGCGCGCGAGTCGGGGTCGTCCAGGCGCGTGGGCTTGCCCACCACGCCGGAAATGATGACCAGGGCTTCGGGCGGCAGGCTGGCCGGCAAGGCTTGGATATGAGCCAGGTGCAGGCCCGGCAGGCCGCTTTCGACTTCCCGGGACGGGCCGCAGAAATGCTGTTCGAAGGCCCCGGGAACCAGCTTGTTGGCGACGCGGAAGGCCTCCGCGGGGCCTGCCACGTCCAGCAGCACGACGCCCCGCGTCAGCACGAAATACACTGGAACCATGCGGCCCTCCGCCAGTGTCAGGCCGCCAGCGCGTCGGCCGCGCGTGCGATGCGGGCAAAACGCCCTTGCAGCACCAGCTCGGTCCGGTCGCGGATCTCGGCCGGCGTGTAATGCTGGCCGGACGGGCTCTGCATGGCAAAGGTCAGGGTGGCGTCCGTGGGGAACACCACCTTGTAGCCGGCGTCGCTGGCGTGGCGCGAGGTGGTTTCGCAGCACTGTTCGGTGCGGATGCCGCTGACGATGATGCCTTCGATGCCGTGCTTCACCAGCCAGTCCTGCAGGCTGGCGCCGTCCGCGTCTTTGGCGTAGAGCGAGGAATGCACGGTCTTGTGGAACACGGCGGTGGGCTCGATGCGCAGTTCCTTGAGCGCCTTGACGTGGCCGGAGGCCATCGAGAAGGGGTTGGCGGGGTCGTTCGACACGCTGGTGTGGAACACCTGCAGCACCGGAATGTCGCGGGCCTGGGCGGCGTCGATCAGGGATTGGATCTGTTCCACGAACGCAGGGTACTCGGCTTCATCCCAAAACGGACGTTGCCGGAAAGAGTCTTGTACGTCGATGACGATCAGTGCTTGTTTCATGGATCGCGCTCCTGGAGGGCGAATTTTAGGGGTGTGCAGCTATTTTTACTGCAATCCGGGGTGGCGGCGAGTGCGGCGAAAGACGGCCATCGGCCTAAAACGGACATTGGCCGCCGCTGCCCCGGTGGACCCGCTGCCGGACCGCCTGCCCGCCCTGCGGCGGACATACAATCCTGGACATGATGATTCCCAGCGACAACGACGACATTTTCTGGATGCGCCGCGCCCTGGCGTTGGCGCAGACCGTCATGTACACCACCGCGCCCAACCCCCGGGTCGGCTGCGTGATCGTGCGCGACGGCCGGGTGCTGGGCGAAGGCGCCACGCAGCCGCCGGGCGGCCCGCACGCGGAAGTCTGCGCCTTGCGCGACGTCCAGGCGCGCGGCGAATCCGTGGAAGGCGCCACGCTTTACGTCACCCTGGAACCCTGCAGCCATTTCGGCCGCACGCCGCCCTGCGTGGACGCTGTGCTTGCGGCCCGGCCGGCGCGGGTCGTGGTGGCCATCGGCGACCCCAATCCGCTGGTCAATGGGCAAGGACTGGCGCGTCTGCGCGATGCCGGGATCGCGGTGACCACGGGCGTTTGCCGCGCGGAGGCGCTGGCCATCAACGCGGGTTTCATCTCGCGCATGAGCCGCGGCCTGCCGTGGGTGTGGATGAAGATGGCGGCCTCGCTGGACGGGCGCAGCGCGCTGCATAACGGCGTCTCGCAATGGATCACCGGACCCGAGGCTCGCGCCGACGGACACCGCTGGCGCGCCCGCGCCTGCGTGGTGCTGACCGGCATGGGCACCGTGCTGAAAGACGATCCGCAGCTCAATGTCAGAGGCGTGGACACGCCCCGCCAGCCGCGCAAGGCGGTAGTGGACGGCCGTTTTGAAATCCCCGAGGACGCGCGGTTGTTCGATGGCGCCGAGGTCATCATCTTCACGGCTCGCGAAGATGCCGCCAAGGCCGCGCGCCTGCAGGCCAGGAACGCCCGCGTGGTGCTGCTGCCGGGCGAGGCGCCGGGCCGGGTCGATCTGCCGGCGATGATGCGCTGGCTGGCGCAGGAACAGTTCAACGAGGTCCACGTCGAAGCCGGCGCGGGCCTGAGCGGCGCGCTGGTCGCCGCGGGCTGCGTGGATGAACTGCTGCTGTACCTGGCGCCGGTGCTGCTGGGCGACGCCGCCGGCATGGTCCGCCTGCCCATGCTGGAGCACCTGGACGGCGCCCGCCGCTATGAATTCATCGAGACCGCGCCGGTGGGCGCAGATCTGCGCGTGCGCGCCCGGGTGGCCGACACCTGGAATCAGCTGACGCGGCGGGTGGAGCTGCCTGAGCTGTCTTAGGCGCGGCGCCGGCCCGTGCGCGCCGCGGTGTAGCGCCAGGCCAGGATCGTGGCAGCGCCGCCGGCCAGGGCCAACAACGCGGCCGCCAGCAGCAGGCCGGGATGGTCGCGGCGCAGACGTTCCCACGATTTTCCGGCCTGCGTGTAATGGAACCAGGCAGCCGCCTGGAAATCGGGCGCGGCGCATTCGCGGCCGAAAGAGCCGCTGAACGGCACCTGCGCGCCGTGTTCTATATAGCGGCGGTAGATCGTGGCGGCCAGTTCCGGGGAGTCGTCGATGATGTAGCGGGCGCCCTGGCACAGCACGGCGGCGTAGGCTTGCGAGCGGCGTGGCAGCTCGTCGGACGCGCGCAGCGCATGATTGGCCGCGATCTCGCGGTAGTGGAAGCGAGTGTAGGGCTGCGCTTCGCTGGCGGCATAGCGACGGCGTTCCTCTTCGGTGACAAACGGGCCCGGCAGCGCGGCGGCGGCACGCAAGGCCGGCGTGTCGGGCGTTCCTGCATCGTCATCCTCTGCCTTCCAGCCTGGGACCGCGCTGCGTCCCGCGCCATAACTGGTGTTGCCGCCATAGACCGCAAAATCCGGCTCCTGTTCGTAGCCCATGATCTCCATCCCGTCGCGCCGCGCCAGCCGCGAAGCTTCGTACCAGGCTTGCGCCCGTGATGTGCGGCCCCAGGCGCTCCCGGCACGGCGCAAGGCCGCGCCATACTCCGCGGCGAGCCGGCGGGTTTCCTGCAGACGCACTTCCCACTTGCCGTCGACGCTTTCCAGCGTGGCGTAGCGGGCGTCCGAATCGGCGGGGAAATAGGGCAGCGCCAGCTCGATCGAACCTTCGCGCACCATCCGGCGCGCCAGCAGCAGGCGCAGGCGATCGGATGCGGTGATGGGATGCTGTCTTACCCAGTCGTAGAAATTCTGCGGATCGCGCGGCACGGACCTTGCCGGCGCCGGAGTGGCGGGCGCATGCCGGTCCACATAGGACTTGAGTTCGGCGGTGGTCAGCACGCGCTCAGCGACGTAGGCAGCGTCATTCCAGTACGGGGTGGATAACCAGAAGCCTCCGGCCGGATTGGCCGGATCGTCCTTCACGGTGGCGTGCAGTAGTTGATCCAGCGCCTCGACATACTGGCCGCGCGACAGCGTCAACACGCCTTGTTCGCCCAGCAGGCGCGCCGCGCCGACAGCCTCCAGGCTGCCGTCGGCGCGCGGAAACGCGCGTGCAGCCTGGGCATAGGCCTGGGCCGCCGCCTGCGTATCGCCTTGCCGCAGCGCCAGCTTGGCGCGGACCCACCAGGCCAAGGCCGTGTCCAGCCGCGCGGCCAACGTCTGCGCCAGCTCGTAGCGGCCGATGCGGTAGGCCAGCGCGGCTACGCGGTCGGCGTTCGGCACCTGCTTCAGGTCCTGGGTTTCCAATGCCGCAACCAGCGATTGCAGCGCCGGATTGGGTGTGACGTCATGCCCTTGCGCCGCATCGGCCAACCCCACCTGGCCAGTCGTATCGTAGGCGGCGTACGGATCGCTGGCGCTGTCCGGCCTGCCGTCCACGATGTCGCCGACCCTGGCCAGCGCGTAGGCCACCAGCAGGCGTTGCGCGACCGGATCGTCGATCAGGCGGCGCGTGCGCGCCGGATCTTCCAAGGCCCATTCGGCCAGCATGCGCAGCGATGCATTGCCGCTCACGGAGTCGCGCGCGGCCTGTTCGGCATAGAGGCGCAGCGCATGCTTTAGCGAGGCCGCGGGAATGGCGTCCATGCAGGGCTCGGCATTGACCAGCTCCATATAGCTGCATTGCCCCTGCGGCCCGGCGAGGAACAGGCGCGCCTCCTGGCCGTAGCTGGCAACGGCCAGGCCCAGCGGGTCCGGCGCACCGTCGCGCGCCAGTTGCCGCACGCGGCCATAGGCTTGTGCTGCGGCCTGCCGCTGCGCCTCGGCGTCGTCAGTGGCTAACTCTGTCTCGTCCCCGATTTCTGCCAGCATATAGGCGGCCCAGACGCTGCGTGGCGCGGCCTGCTGCGCCGGCAACTGGAGAATGGCGCGGTAGCGGGCGCGCGCCTGCTCCAGCAGGCGGTCGGTGTCCGGCGCTTCGCGGGCGGCATGGGTGTCGACCGCGGCCGCGGCGTAAAGACGCACCGCTTCCGGCAAATCGGCGCCCAGCGCATAGGCCCGGTCGCCATCGGCCTGCGCGCGCATGGCGCGAGCCGTGGTCCGCTGCGCCGGCGTGAGCGCGGGATCGCGGTCTTCCGGCAGGGCGTTTTGCAGGTAGCTGCCGTCCGGCAATTCATAGGCTTCGCGGGCTCGCAGCGCATCGCTGGCGTCCACGAGGCGCGCGGTTTCATAGCTGAAAGCGTTGGCCGGCGTCGCACGCAGCGTAGCCGCGCGGTCGTCGAGCAGCTGGGCGGGGAACTCCGGCCCGCAGGCGATGACGATACCGGCTCCCGTCAGGAGCAGCAGCGCCGCAAGCGATTTACGGTTGTACATGGAAGCTCGTGGGCCCGTTTTCACAGCGTATCCAGCCTATGTTGCGTTGGCCGCCGGCATGCAGCAGGCCATTCTGGGAGCGGCGCAGGAAGGCGCCGCTGGAATCATGTTCGAGGGTATAGCCATTGATGCCGTCGGCCGCGCGGCAAGCGCCTTGCCAGCGGATCGCGAAGGGCAGGGCTGCGTCGGCATTGCCGCCGTTGGCCAGAATCAGGTCTTGCGCGCCGCTGTTGCCAGCTGCGCGCGCCGTGACGGACAGCGCCGGCGACAGGGGCTGGCGCGTCAGTACGGCGCGCCAGGTGGCCAGGCTCCAGGCGCGTTCGTCGCGCGCGGTGGGCAGGCGGAACCAGACGATGCCCGCCAGTCCGCGCGGACGGGCGCGGTGGATCTCATCGATGAAAGCCGCCATGGCTGCCGGGGTGGCCACCAGTTCGCTGGCGCGGCCGCCCGGCAGCAAGGCGGGGCGCTCGCTTTCGACCGCGGCGATGCTGCCGTCGTCGTTCCAGCTTACGCGGCTGCCATAGGTGGCCAACGCCACGCGCCATGGCCGCTGGGTGCGGTCCGCGAACGCCGCCAGCCAGGCGCTTGCGCGCCTGGCATTGAACAGCCCCTGTTCGGGACTCAGCACGGCGTGGACCTGCAACACGGCTTCATCGGGAATCCGCAACAGCGCGTCGAGCCCGGCGCCGCCCAGCCATGTCGGCAGCGCGGTTATCGACAAAGGCAGATCCGGTCCCAGGCCCTGCTTCAAGGTCTCCAGGAACGTCGCATAGGCGGGCAACTTGGAGGTTGGGCAGTCGTAGTCGATTTCGATGCCGGCCAAGCCGATACCCGCGCTTTCCCATGCGCCGCGCGCGGCGTTGATCCGCGCAAGCACTTCCGCGGCGGGCAGCGCATCGGCGCGACCGTCCAGGCGGAAAACCATGATGACGGGACGTTTGGCCGCGGCCAGTGCGGCCAGATCGGGCGCAGCAGTGAACCACCTGCCATCCGGGTTCATTTCCGCTATCAGCACGCGCCATGCCCGCACCACGTCGGCACTGTCGGCCAGCGCCTGGCTGACCGGCGGCGTCCAGACGCGTTGCCAGACATAGGCGTCGGCCGGCAGATCCGCCTGCTTGCCGCAAGCGGCCAGAAGCAGCAGCAAGACGCTGCAAAGCACTGCGCGACAGCGTTTGACGAGGACCTTCATGCGGCGGGTCAAAAATCGGAAAATTATGATGTGGCGATGGCGATGGGCGGACGACAGGAAGCGAACCAAATGCGCGGCGCGTTTCGAATGCGTGATTCTATCGCCGCCGCAAGGGGTATTAGCACTCTGCGTTCGCGGCTGCCAATCGCGCAGACCTCCGTAATCCGTGGCTTGCAGGCGATTCGCGATGCGCCAGCGCTATCGATATGCCATCAAGTTTGCGCAGGTTTGCGTGGTTGCAGCGCGTGTCTATTGCATGAATTTGAAAGCGCGCGACACGACTATTTTTGGCCTTGCGTTAAATGAATTGCCACAAAAACGTCAATTGGCTTTAGCATAGGCACATGACTTGGCGCCACGCACTGATGGACTACACCGTGCAATGCCACGCGCCCTCGTCACCACGGATCCTCGTGCAGCGTCATCGGTGCTTTTCACAGCCGAACCTGCACGCTGCTGAACGAAGACGCTACGCGCCGTTCAGACCGTCCGCTGCCATCGCACAGCGGGCGCATCGGGTTTACGCCCGCATCATAAAAAGTCCCTGGGACATCGCTCTTCCCTTCAAATCATTGCTGAGCATTTCATGTGCGGACGCCTCATGCACGCACGCATACAGCGATATGCTGAAGTCGAACGAGTGAACTTATTCACTTAAGTTGCATTCCCTGACGGAACTTGCATCCGAAGAGTGCAGCCTAACTGGAAAGGGCCTGATCATGCCTTTGGTTGATGTGTGGCGAAAGCAACATACCATCCGGCCGACAGTGCTTATCGCGAGATTGTCTAGTAATGCGCGAGCGCTGAGGCACAATGGGGGCAGGTAGGGACGTATTGGATTTTTCGCGTGTTGTAGGAGGTTTCCGTGCAAAACATCGTCGAAGGCTTCAAGTCGCAGTATGCAAGAGAGCAGGAATCGGAACTCTCTCTCGAGGAGTACCTCAACCTCGCCAAAAGCGATCCCATGGCGTACGCCAGCCCCGCAGAACGCATGCTGGCGGCAATAGGCGAACCCGAAGTCGTGGATACGCGCAACGACCCACGTCTTTCCCGTTTGTTTTCCAACCGGACCATCCGACGCTATCCGGCGTTCCAGGAGTTCTACGGCATGGAGGACGTGATCGGACAGATCGTCGCGTTCTTCAAGCATGCCGCGCAGGGACTGGAAGAGCGCAAGCAAATCCTTTATCTGCTGGGCCCGGTGGGCGGCGGCAAGTCGTCCATCGCGGAGCGGCTCAAGTCGCTGATGGAGGCCTATCCCATCTACGCCTTGAAGGGGTCGCCGGTCAATGAATCGCCGCTCGGGCTGTTCCATCCGGAACGCTTCGGCGACACGCTTGAAAAGGAATACGGCATTCCCCGGCGCTACCTGAGCGGCATCATGTCGCCCTGGGCCGTGAAGCGCCTGAAGGAGTTCGACGGCGACATTTCGAAGTTCCGCGTCGTGCGCCTGAACCCGTCGGTGCTGCGCCAGATCGCCATCGCCAAGACTGAACCTGGCGATGAGAACAACCAGGACATTTCGTCGCTGGTGGGCAAGGTCGACATCCGCATGCTCGACCGCCACTCGCAGGACGATCCGGATGCATACAGCTACTCCGGCGGGCTGTGCCTGGCCAACCAGGGGCTGCTTGAATTCGTCGAGATGTTCAAGGCCCCGATCAAGATGCTGCATCCGTTGCTGACGGCGACCCAGGAAGGCAACTTCAAGGGCACCGAGGGCTTTTCCGCGATCCCGTTCAACGGCGCCATCCTGGCCCACTCGAACGAATCGGAATGGCAGACCTTCCGCAACAACAAGCACAACGAGGCGTTCCTCGACCGTATCTACATCGTCAAGGTGCCTTACTGCCTGCAGGTCTCGGAAGAGGTCCGCATCTACGAAAAGCTGCTGCACCACAGTTCGCTGTCGACGGCGCCATGCGCGCCGGGAACGCTGGACATGATGGCGCAGTTCTCGGTTCTGACGCGCCTGAAGGAACCTGAGAATTCCAGCATCTATTCGAAGCTGCGCGTCTACGACGGCGAAAGCCTGAAGGACGTGGATCCCAAGGCCAAGGCCTTGCAGGAATACAAGGACTACGCCGGCACGGACGAAGGCATGACCGGGGTGTCGACGCGTTTCGCGTACAAGATCCTGTCCAGCGTCTTCAACTACGACCAGACCGAAGTCGCCGCCAACCCGGTGCACCTGATGTACGTGCTCGAGCAGCGGATCGGCCGCGAGGACTATCCAGAGGAAATCCGCCGGCGCTATCTTGAATTCATCAAGGGCTACCTGGCGCCGCGCTATGCGGAATTCATCGGCAAGGAAATTCAGACCGCCTACCTGGAGTCGTACTCGGAATACGGCCAGAACATCTTCGACCGCTACGTGACCTTTGCCGACTGCTGGATCCAGGACGAGGAATTCCGCGACCCGGAAACCGGCGAAAGCTTCGACCGCAGCGCGCTCAACGACGAACTGGAAAAGATCGAGAAGCCGGCCGGCATCGCCAATCCGAAGGATTTCCGCAACGAGATCGTCAACTTCGTGCTGCGCGCGCGCGCCAACAACAACGGCCGCAACCCGACCTGGACCAGCTATGAAAAGCTGCGCGAAGTGATCGAGAAGAAGATGTTCTCGAACACCGAAGACCTGTTGCCGGTGATCTCGTTCAACGCCAAGGCGTCGGCCGAGGACAAGTCCAAGCACCAGAGCTTCGTGGATCGCATGGTTGAAAAGGGCTACACGGAAAAGCAGGTCAGGCTGCTGTGCGAGTGGTATCTCCGTGTGAGGAAGTCTTCCTGAGCGAGGTGAATCATGAATTCACTCATCGATCGCCGTCTTAACGGGCGCAATAAAAGCGCCGTCAACCGGGAGCGTTTTCTCCGGCGTTATAAGAACCAGATCCGCAAGGCGGTACACGGGATGATCCGCGACCGCTCCATCCAGGACATGGATCAGGGCGGCGAGATCAACCTGCCCGCCCGCGACATCTCCGAGCCGACCTTCCATCACGGCCAGGGCGGCGACCGCGAGATCGTGCACCCCGGCAACCGCGAGTTTGCCAAGGGAGACACCTTCGACCGGCCGCAAGGCGGGCAGGGGGAAGGCGGCTCCGAGCCGGGCGAAGGCGAATCGGTCGACCAGTTCACCTTCAGCCTGTCGCGGGCGGAATTCCTGAACCTGTTCTTCGAGGACCTGGAACTGCCGCACATGGCGCGCACGCAGCTGGGCGAGGTCAGCCAGAAGAAATGGCAGCGCGCCGGCTACACGACCACGGGCTCGCCCAGCATGCTGAGCATCAGCCGCACGCTCAAGTCCTCGCTGGCGCGCCGCGTGTCGCTCGGCGTGAAGGCGCGCGCCGATCTGGAGGATGCCGAGGAGCGCCTGGCCAAGGCGCTGGAAGCGGGCGCTCCCGCCGACGAGATCAAGGCGCTGGAGCAGGACGTCGAAGGTTGCCGCGAACGCCTGGCCCGCGTGCCTTTCCTGGACGACCTGGACCTGCGCTACCGCAACCGGGTGTCGGTGGCCATCCCGATGGCGCGCGCCGTCATGTTCTGCCTGATGGACGTGTCGGGCTCCATGGACGAAAACAAGAAGGACCTGGCCAAGCGCTTCTTTTCGCTGCTTTACCTGTTCCTGTCGCGCAAGTACGAACACGTGGACCTGGTCTTCATCCGCCACACCGACAACGCCGAGGAAGTCGACGAACATACCTTCTTCTACGATCCCAAGAGCGGCGGCACCATCGTGCTGTCGGCGCTGGAACTGATGCGCGAGATCCTGGAGAAGCGCTATCCGCCGACCGCCTGGAACGTGTACGCGGCGCAGGCCAGCGACGGCGACTCGTTCGGCGCCGACGCGGGCAAGAGCGCGCGCTTCCTGGCCGAACATCTGCTGCCGGCCACGCGCTACTTTGCCTACATCGAAGTGCCCGACTCGCAGGAGGCGCGCAAGAGCAGCCTGTGGGCGGAATATGAACAGAAACTGGAGCCGCATTTCGTCATGCGGCGCATCTGCGAACGCGGCGAGATCTTCCCCGTGTTCCATGACCTGTTCAAAAAGGAAACCGCATGAATGCCATCGTGGGAGCGCTCGTGGAACCGGAGGCCGCCGGCAGCGCCCGGCCCATCTCCCAGGGTTCCGAATGGACCTTCGAACTGATCCAGTCCTATGACGACGCGATCTCCAAGGTCGCCGCCGAATACGGACTGGACACGTACCCGAACCAGATCGAGGTAATCACCTCGGAACAGATGCTGGATGCCTATGCGTCGGCCGGTCTGCCTATCGGCTATCCGCACTGGTCGTACGGCAAGGAATTCATCCGCAACGAGCAGTTCTACCGCCGCGGCATGCAGGGGCTGGCGTACGAGATCGTCATCAACTCCAACCCTTGCATCTCCTATCTCATGGAAGAGAACTCCATGACGATGCAGGCGCTGGTGATCGCCCACGCCTGTTACGGCCACAACTCGTTCTTCAAGGGCAATTACCTGTTCCGGCAATGGACCGATGCCGACGGTGTGCTGGACTACCTGGTCTTCGCGCGCAAATACGTCATGTCCTGCGAGGACCGCTATGGCATCGACGCGGTGGAATCCTTGCTCGATTCCTGCCACGCGCTCTCGCACCACGGCGTGGACCGCTACAAGCGCCCCACGCCCATTTCCTACAAGGAAGAGGCCGCGCGCCAGGCCGAACGCCAGGAACATGCCCGGCTGCAGTACAACGATCTGTGGCGTACCCTGCCGCGCCTGGAGGCCGACAAGGACACCCACGTCGAGGCCTCGGTGTTTCCGCCGGAGCCCGAAGAGAACCTGCTGTACTTCATCGAGAAGTATTCGCCCAAGCTCGCGCCGTGGCAGAAGGAACTGGTGCGCATCGTCCGCAAGGTCGCGCAATACTTCTATCCGCAGACCCAGACCAAGGTCATGAACGAAGGCTGGGCCACGTTCTGGCACTACACCATCCTGAACCGGCTGCATGAAAAAGGCTTGGTCAACGACGGCTTCATGATGGAGTTCCTGCAAAGCCACACCAACGTGGTCAGCCAGCGCGGCTTCGACGAACGCGGCTACGGCGGCATCAACCCCTATGCGCTGGGCTTTGCCATGATGTCCGACATCCGCCGCATCTGCGAGGCGCCGACGGCCGAGGACCGGCGCTGGTTCCCCGACATCGCCGGCGGCGACTGGCTGAAGACGCTGGACTTCGCCATGCGCAACTTCAAGGACGAGTCCTTCATCTCGCAATACCTGTCGCCCCGCCTGATCCGCGAGTTCCGTTTCTTCGCGATCTCCGACCACCAGGCCAACCCCAAGCTCGAAGTCGCCGCCATCCACGACGACGAAGGCTACCGCGACATCCGCCGCCTGCTGGCTGCGCAACACAACCGCGACAACATGGTGCCGGACATCCAGGTGGTCCGCTTCAACCGCGACTCCGACCGTTCGCTGGTGCTGCGCCACCTGAAGAGCCGCGGCCGCCCGCTGGCGGGCGAGGACGCCGAACAAGTCATGAAGCATCTTGCGCGGTTGTGGGGCTTCAGGGTGCGGCTGGAGGAAACCGAGCCGGACGGCACCGTCAGCTCTTACCGGGAACAGGACCCGCCGGCCTCGGTTTCGTAGCGGCTGAAAGGGCAGAAGGGGGCGCTCACGGCGTCCCTTTTTCTTTGTCCGCTTGTCGGCGTTGCGCGAAATCTGCTAGAATCGCGGATTCGCATTTTCTGCAGCGGCTTGCCCGCAGCGAAAATCGCAGATAGGACAGGTGGCCGAGTGGTTGAAGGCGCACGCCTGGAAAGCGTGTATACGTCAAAAGCGTATCGGGGGTTCGAATCCCCCTCTGTCCGCCAGGAATACCTATGGATCGTCGCTTGGAACGAAGCGACGAACGCCCAAGCCCCACACGTGATGCACGGTGGGGCTTTTTCGTGCCTATTTGCCAGACGGTTTCACCCAGGGAAGTCGATAGCCCGGTGCTAAACTCGTTTTGGATATCTCTTAGTCCTTCCCCATGTACGACGGCACCGGCATGTACTCGCTGCGGGAAGCTGCTCGGCTAGTCCAAGCACAGTCTCGCGACCTCAATCGTTGGCTTTTTGGGTATCACTACCAAAAAGGCCGGGGCGACGATGCCGTTCGCGCCTTTTCCGCGCCGTTGTGGAAAACGCAGGTAGATTTGGCGGCTTACGATGAGCCCGTCATTGGTTTTCGCGATCTACTGGAGGTGCGCTTTGTGCAGGCGTTCATCGCTCACGGTGTGCCGCTAGCGGTGATCCGTAGATGCCTGGAGAACGCTCAGGCGATCTATGGCGTGGAGTATCCATTCACCACGCTGCAATTCAAGACCGACGGTAAGACCATATTCGGCGATGCCATCAAGCAGGTCGAGAGCGAGGGGACGATGGTCGACCTGCGCAGCAGGCAGGGCGTTTTCAAAGACATCATTCACCCGTCTCTGTACGCGGGAATCGAATACAACGGCTCCCAGGCAACGAGATGGTATCCGGCATCCCGGCGTGATCGAGTTGTGCTCGATCCTTCCCGGCAGTTCGGCAGTCCCATCATTGAGGACACGGGTACGCCTACTGATGCGCTGTACGCGTCTTTCCTGGCGGAAGGCGCTAACGACCGAGCGTTGCACATCACGTCCGAGGCCTACGACGTGGCGCCGAAGTATGTCCGTTCCGCCGTCAAGTTCGAAGAGAGCTTGCGGCGGACTGCAAATTGAACTTTCTGTTCGACAATAATCTGCCGCCTGGTTGGGCGGCCACATTCTCTGCCGCGAGCAAACGCATATTTCTTGATGCCGAGCTTGGCGAGGTGTGCCATCTACGCGAGAAATTTGCGGCGAATACCAAAGACGAGGAATGGCTGGCCGAGTTGGGTAGCGCCGGGCATTGGGCAATCGTATCTTGCGACAAATTTCGCAAGCATAGCGGCGCTGAACGTCAGGTCATTCGGCAGCGCGGGCTATCCGTGTTTGTACTTCAGCCATCTTGGGCTTCCAAGCGATATTGGGAAAAGCTGTCTCAATTTGCTTTGTGGTGGCCTCGCATCGTCGAACAGGCCAATGCGGTCGAGGCATCGACTGTCGAGGTGCCTTGGCGGATATCCGGTCGCTTCAAGCAGCTCTAGGCGACTCACGCGCGTCAGCGGAGGATGCCTCACGGCGTATGCTCCAGCAGACCCGCCAGCGCCGCAACAGACACCGGCTTGACCGGGGCCCGAGCGGTGAAGGCGCCCAGCGCGTCGACCTCCATTTTGCGCGTCGCGGCCAGCATATGGGCGACGGTATGCTGGCAATAGCGTCCCTGACAGAAACCCATCCCCGTGCGGCAGGCGAGCTTGATGCTGTTGACGTCGCTGACGTGGCGGTTGTCGTCCAGGAATGACTGCACGGCGCCGGCTGTGACTTCCTCGCAACGGCAGATGGTGGTTTGCGGCGTGGCGAGTTTTGCCAGGGCGTCCAGTCTTGGTTCGAAGAATCGAAGCACGGTTTCGCTGAAGCGGCATACTTTTCGGCGCGCGTCGTCTTCTTCGCGCAATGACGCCTGGATGGTTTGGTCGGGTGTGCCGCCATGCAGATCCAGCACGGCCTGCAAGGCGGCGATGCGCCCTTCGATGGCAGCCATTTCGGCGCCGCCGATGCCGGCGGGTTCTCCCGCCACGAAAATCCGCGGCTGGTTGGTTCGCATGCGTTCGTCATGCGACACGATCCAGCCGCCTTGCTCCGGCCGCCAGACGCTTGCGCAGCCGGCCTGCCGAGCCAGCTCGGTGGAGGCGAGCAGCCCGTAGCCTGTGACCAGGATGTCGGCCTGCAGCGTGCGTTCGGTTCCTGCAATGGGCTCCCAATCGGGCGTGGCGTCGCTCAACACAATCTGCTCCACGGCCTCATTTCCCGTGGCGCGCGTCAGCAGCGTGCCAAAGCGTATCGGGACCCGATGCCGTCGCAGGTTGCGCAGTGCGCCGGCGGCCTGCCGGAACAGGCTGAGGTGTCCTGGCAGCGCCCGCCAGGACGACAGCATTTCGGCCAACGCGGGTTTCGGCCGCGCAATGGCGACTTCTGCGACTTCGGCGCCGGACTCGACCAGAAGATCCGCGACCAGCAGCAGCAAGGGGTGCGAGCCAGCCAGAACAAATCGTTTTCCAGGCCGGAGAAACTGGCTCTTCATCAAGGTCTGTACGCCACCGGCGGACATGACGCCGGGCAGCGTCCAGCCGGGAAAGGCCACGGGCAGGTCGTAGGCGCCGGTGGCGATCAACAGCGCAGCGCCGTCGATCAGCGAGGCCTGATTACCCCGGTTGATGCCGACCCGTACGCCGGGATGGTCCGGCGTGCGGAAGACGCCCCAGGCGGTGCTGCCGAAGCGCCATTGGATCCGCGTCGACTGCCGCGCCCGTTCTAGCAGTTGCCGGCCGAAAGGATAGCTCTTGAAGGCGCTGCTGGGCTCGCTCTTGAAGGTGCCGGGCGCCTGTCTGAAGATCTGCCCGCCGACGTCGTGTTGTTCATCGATCACGACGACGCGCAGTCCGTGCTCGGTTGCGGTCAATGCCGCCGACAGGCCCGCGGGTCCGGCTCCCACGATGATGAGATCAAACCGCGTGTCCGCCTGCTTGGCGGTGTTCTGGTTGGCGCTATTTAACATTCGAAGGAACCTCGATGCGCATGTCTTCCGTTGCCAAGGTCATGCAACTGCGTATCGACCCGCAGCCGTCGATGGTGACCAGGCATTCGAAGCAGACGCCCATGTTGCAGACGGGCGCGTGCGCCGCGTGGCCGTGGCTGCGGCGGAACACCGAGACGCCAGCGGCCAGCAGGGCTGTGGCGACTGTCTCGCCGGGATAGGTCCAGGCCTCGCGGCCGTTGATGTGGATGCGGATGGGGGCGGGTCTGGCAACCCGGTCCTGCAGTCGTGTGGCGTCAGGCAAAGGTCAAGCTCCCGAAGCGTTTGGGGTCGTAGGGAGAGGTGTCGAAGGTTCTGGCGCGGCCCAGTATCTCGTCGGCCAGGATTTGCGCATAGGTGGGTCCCAGCGTGAAAGCGGACCCGCCCGTGGCGATAAAAAGGCCGGCCGCCTTGGGGACTGCGCCGATAAGCGGCAGCTGGTCCGCAACCAGGGCGGTGGCGCCGGTCCAGACGCGCAACACGGGAAGTTCGCCGACCGCGGGTACGACGGACGTGGCCGCGCTCAGGTTGCCCGCCATTGAGGGCAGCAACAGGTCCGGCTGGCGCTCGAGGTCGAGTATGCCGTCGGCCTGAGGCAGCGCGGCAGGCCAGCCGCCGCCGATGAGCACATTGCCTTCTGGCGTCTGCTTCATGGAGAGGCGCCGCCCCGCATGCTGGATCAGGTGCTTGATGAACGGCTGCGCGCGCGCGGTGGCGGCCATGGTCAGGCCGACGGCGCTGACTGGCAGTGTCACGCCCGCCATTTGCGCGATCCTGCCCGACCACACGCCTGCGGCAAGCACCACGTTGTCGGCTTGGCAGGATGCGCCGCCGTCCAACGCGATGCGCCATGTTCTTCCGTCACGCCGCAGCGAACGCACGCCGGTCGCGCTGCGGATGCGCGCGCCAAGGCGGGCGGCGGCCCGGGCGTAGGCCAACGCGCTGCGCCTCGGGTCGGCCTTGCCTTCGCCGGGGCAGAAGGCTGCCGCGAGCAGTGACTGGCTCAGGTAGGGCGCACGGGTCCGCAAAGCGTCGCGATCAAGCAGCTCAATCTGCAAGCCGGCGGCCTGCTCGAGCGCAACTTTCTGCTCCAGCCGTTCCACTTGCTCAGTGGTTTCAGCCACCATCAGCCCGCCATGCTGGACCACGCCAAGATCGTCCTGCAGTTCGGCACCAAGCCCGCTCCAGGCGCGCTGGGCGTGCAGGTGCAGCGGAAGGGCTTCGGCGGCCTTGCGCGCGCTCTCCAGGCCATGCTCGATCATGCGGTACTCAAGCTGGAAATGAAGACTTCCGGCATTGCGGCCCGATGCCTGGCTGTTGAGCTGGCTTTTTTCAGCCAAAAGCACATCGACTCCGGTCTTGGCCAAGTAGTAGGCGATTGCGCAGCCCAACAGGCCGCCGCCGATGACGAGGGTGGAGGCGCGAACGCAGGCGTCCGTATCCGCGGGTGTGGCAGAAGTCACGATTGTTCCAGCGGCACCGTTTCGATGCCCAGTCCTTCCAGCGTGGCGCGGACCTGGCCGACTTCGGCCTCGGTCAGTTCCAGCAGGGGGCGGCGGACGTATCCGGCGGGCACGCCTCGCAGCCGCAGCGCCGTCTTGAGGATGGCCTGAGCGCTGCCGAAATTGCCGGCGAAATCCTTGTTGAACCAAGCGCCCATGATGATCCGGTCGCGCTCGCCCAGCATGACGGCCGCCGCCTTGTCGCCGGCCGCTATGCAGCGCCAGAAGTCAGGGTGGTCCGCGCCCAGCACGCCGCCAGCGCCCATGAGGCCGTCGGCCACGCCGAGCGCGGACAGGTCGGCGCCCAGCGCCGAGGTCGGCATGTTGAAGTAGCGGACCTTGTGGCCCAATTGATACGCGCCTTTCAGGAACATGCCGAAGTCGGGCGTGGAGTTCTTGATAGCGACCACATGGTCGATATCGGCCAGTTCGTCCAGGAGGTCCACGTCCATGTCGACGACGCACCCGCGAGGCCAGTTGTAGATGCAGATGGGGATGTCGGTGGCGTCGGAGACGTCCTGGTAGAACTGCAGGAGTTCCCTGCGGCTGGGCACGATGTAGGGGGGCGGCGTCAGGATGATGCCGTCCAACCCCGCGCGTTGCGCGGCACGCGCATGCTGGATGGCTTCCGCGGCGGTATAGGCATTGCAGCCGCCCAGGACGGTGAAGCGGCCGTTGATCGCGCGGCTCGCTTCCTGGAAGAGCAGCGCGCGTTCGGCCTCGTTCATGCTGAACCATTCGCCGGAGGTTCCGGCCAGGATCACGCCGTGCATGCGCTCCTGCACATACCATTCGAGTTGCTTGGGCAGGGCCGTCCAGTCCAGTTCGCCATTGCGCTTGAAGGGCGTGGTGATGGCGGGGATGTACCCGGTCCAGTTGATGTCATTGCGGTTCATGCAGAGGTTCCTTGGTCCAGTGCCGCGTCGGCTTCGATTTCGATGAGGAATTCAGGCAGGGCCAGCGTCTGAACACCGATGAACGTGTTGGCGCCAGGCGTCGCGTCGCCATAGAAGGCGCTGATCTCGGCGCATATCGGTCCCAGGTTTTCCGGCTTGTGATCGACCACGTAAGTGCGCAGGCGCAGCACGTCGGCCGGCGTGGCGCCGGCGGCGGCCAGCACCTGCTTGAGGTTGCTCAGCGCCTGCCGGGCTTGCGCGACCACGTCGCCCGCGCCGATCAGGTTGCGATCCTTGTCCCACGCGACCTGGCCAGCCAGGTGCAGGCTGCGCGCGCCGCGCAGTTCAACGGCATGCGAAAAGCCGAACGGCAGGCTCGCGTACATGGAATCGGGGTTGATGGCGATGCGTGTCACGATGCGATGCTCCAGGAGTGTGCAAGGTATGGGCTGCCAGCCTGTTCAGGCTGACGGGGCATGGGCCGCAAGTTCGAAGATGTTCTTCCAAGGATCCAGAAAGCGCTGGAATTGCGAGCCTGACGTGGGGCCGTCGGAAAAGGCGATGCGTTCGAAGACCGTGCAGCCGTTGTCGCGCAGCAGTTGCGCGGCGGCGTCCAGATCCTGGACTTCGATGCTGAGGTGATAGCTGCCTACCTGGTCGCAGGTGGCGGGGATGCGGATGTCGTCGGGCGTTTTCTCGTATTCGAAGATCTCGATCCTGGCGCCGCCGGGCAGCACGAGCATGGCGAGTTCGAGCCCAGCGCCTTTGACGCCCAGGTGCGCTTCCGTCCAGTCGCGGCCATCCGTGGCGCCTGGCAGTTGCGCGGCATGGACCGGGCCGAGCCGATACAGCACCTGCGCACCGAAAACGCGCTCATAGAACGCGACCGCCGGATCGAGTCTTTCGACGGTCCAGGACACGTGGTCGATACGAGAAATTCCCAGGGGATTGTTCTGCACGGCGTTGCTCCATGAAAGTCGGGACGAGCGCCGCCGCGCCGGGGCGACGCGGCGTACGGATCCTGCGTAGTCAGAGTTCGGTCAGGGGCTGGGGGGCGTGATGGACAGTAGGATTTCAGTCGCTGCTGCGGAGTCGTTGCGGTAGCGGTGTGCAAGCCGGGCGTCGAACGAGATGCTTTCGCCGCTGGCGACCACATAGTCCACGCCGGCGATCTGTGCGATCAGTTCGCCGCGGATGACGTAGACGGATTCGCTTGATGGGTGACCGCGAGGCTCATCCGCTGAAACCTGTCCAGGTTCGAGCACTGCCCGCAGCACTTCCAGGTCGCCCTGGCCGGCGGTCAGCCGTTCGTAGCCGACCTGTCCCGCCGGGGCGGTCAATTTGGTGCGATTGCCGGGGCGGCTTATCCAGACTGAAGGCGCGCTGGGTTCCGCAAAAAGCGAAGTGATGGATTCGCCAAACACCGCGGCCAGGCGGCGGATGGTTTCGAGGCTGGGGTCGGTGATGGAGCGCTCCACCTGACTCAGCAGGGTGGCGGATACCCCCGCCTGGGCCGCCAGATCGCGCAGCGACAGGTTGCGCGCCGTCCTCAGCTCTTTCAAGCGTTCACCAATCATGTTGCCTATTCCGTATCTGCTGAATCTAGATGTGCACTGGTAGTGCACATTTTGTGTGCCGATGTATGAAGCAAGTGTACAGCAAAGATAGCTTCGCTTCTCTGGGAAACGAAAATTTGTAGAGTAGTGGTAAACACTAGTGCGTCTTGTGGTGTAGATCTGCGTAGAATTTCTGTGCAGTATGGATGCACAAAACGTCATCCAATAGTGCAGTCAAACTTTACGTGAGTCTCCAATGGAAAATCTGGTTCAACCGGCTCGCCGGCCTGGGCGGCAGCTGCATCGATGGCTGCTCATTCTTCCCTTTATCTGGCAGGCGGCGCTCGCTCCCCTTGTGAACGACGTGGCGTACCGGCCGATGAACCTGCCGTTCCCGATGGCCTGGCAAATGGCCGGAATCGTGTTGGCCAGCATCGTGATCGGCGTCGTGTTCCGGTTGGACCGGATCGCCGGCGTTGATGACGAAGAGGCTGCCTTCCTGGCAGCGACCGCCGCGCAGAACGGGAGCCACCCATGACGCTGGGCATCGTGTTCATCATTTTGCTGGCGACGCTCGCCGGCGCGCTGGGCTATGGCCGCCGGGCCAAGCGCGGCAAGACCCTTGCCGAGTGGGCGGTCGGCGGCCGCAGTCTGGGGACGTTGATCTTCTGGTTCATGAACGCGGGAGAGGTCTACACCACCTTCGCCGTGCTGGGCATTTCGGGATATGCATGGGCGCTGGGAGCGCCCGCCTATCTGGCGTTCTGCTCAGTGTCGTTGAGCTACGCGCTGGGGTACTGGCTGATGCCCAAGATCTGGCGCGCCGGCCGGGCCGGCGGCTTCGTGACGCAAGCCGACTACTTTGCCGCGCGCTATGGCGCGCCTTGGCTGGGGGTGCTGACAGGCGTCATAGGCATCGCTTCGCTGGTCATTTATGTGCAGATCCAGCTGATCAGCCTCGGGCTGGTGGTGCAGCTGACGCTGGATGGCCGAGTCTCGACCGTGACGGCAACGTTGGTCGCCGCCGCGTTGATGATCGCATTCGTGTTCGCGGCCGGCATGCGTTCGGCGGCGTTTGCCGCGGGCATCAAGGATGTGCTGATGATCGTGGTCGTGGTGATGCTGAGCGCCACCGTGGCGGGTACGGTCGGCGCCGCTTCGCTGCTCGACATCTTCGACATGGCTGAAGCCGCCTATCCCGGAATCGGCAAGTTTCCGGGCATCGATCCGGCTTCACCGACGACTTCGGTCTGGCTCATGACTTCCGCGCTGAACATCGCGTTGGGCAACTGGGTCTTTCCGCATCTTTTCCAGATGTGCTATTCGGCGCACAGCGCAACCGTGATCCGGCGCAATGCCATCTGGCAACCGCTGTATTCGCTGGCCTACTTCTTCATCATCCTGCTGGGGTTCGCGGCCTTGCTTGCCGGCACGCAGCCGCCGGGGAACAACCTGAACGCCGCGTTGCTGCAATTCGTCGCTACGTCCTATCCCTCGTGGGTGGTGGGGCTGGTGGCGGGCACGGGTTTCCTGCTGGCGCTGGTACCTGGATCGCTGTTGCTGCTGTCGGCGGGCACCATCTTCACGCGCAATATCGTGCAGCCGTTCTGGAAGGGAATGCCCGACGCCATGTCGTTGCGCCTGTCGCGCGCGTCGCTGATCTGCTTTGCCTTGATTGCGGCATTCCTGTCCATCCATCAGGGCAGCTCGCTGGTGCGGATCCTGCTGAATGCCTACGCGGCGATCGGCATGCTGGCCCCGCCGGTGTTCCTCGGCTTTCTTTGGAAGCGCACCACCGCGGCAGGCGTGCTGGCCGGGCTGGCCGCAGGGTTCATAGCGCTGCTTGCGCCGTTCGCGTCGCAGTATTGGGAAACCGTGGCGCCCGAGTGGGAGCCGGGCCTCATCGCGATGGCGATCAATGCCGTGGCGGTGATCGTGGTCAGTCTTTTGACCTCGGCTCCCAGGCCCGCGGCGATCGCCGTTGGCGTGTATCCCGCCGCGCTGTCGCCCTCGGTCTCCCTGCGCGACCAGAAACCCTAGCGCCGCGCGCAGCCTCCATGAAGAGAGGCTGCTTCCCCCAACAGATCCGATGCCTGCCCATCCGGCCGCCATGTTGCCGGGTGCGGCCTCGTGCGCCCCAGTCCCTCCTTGTTTGAGAGCAATTCATGAAGAAGATCGGCTTGTGTCTTTCCCTGCTGGTAGTCGCCCCGCAGACCTTTGCGGCCCAGAGCAGCGTCGAGCTGTACGGCATGCTTGACTCCGGCCTGACTTATGTCAGCGGCGGCGGCAACGGCAGCTCCATTCACGCCGACATCTGCGGTCCGCAGGGCTGCAACCGGTTCGGCTTGCGCGGCCGCGAGGATCTGGGCGATGGCGTGTCCACCGTGTTCGTCCTGGAGAATGGCTTCAATCTGCAGAACGGCAAGCTCGGCCAGGGCGGCTTGCTGTTCGGCCGTCAGGCTTATGTCGGCTTTTCCAGCGAACGCTATGGCGTCTTGACGCTCGGACGACAATACGATTCCCTGTCGGACACCGTCGGCATGTTCCCGTCCAGCAACAACTTCGCGACGGGCTATGGCTCGCACTTCGGCGACCTGAACAACCTGAATCAGTCGATCCGGATCAACAACGCGGTGAAGTATGTGAGCCCGAACGCGAGTGGCTTGCGTTTGCACAGCATGTATAGCTTTGGCGGGCAGACGGGCGATTTTGCCGCGAACCGCTCGTGGGCATTGGCCGGCTCGTATGCTGACGGGCCGCTCGCGATGGCGGTGGGCTATTTGGACATACACCCGCCCGCGACCCGCGCCAATGGCACGGGGGGCGTGTACGAGTCCAACGGCAATTATGTCGGCGCGCTGGGCCAGTACGTGGGTTTGCAGGATGCTGATGCGATGAAGGTGCTAGGCGTCGGGGCGTCCTACCAGTTCGGCGCGGCGACTGTCGGCTTCACCTATGCGCGTACGCTGCTTCGGAACAGCCAGTACTTTGTTGTGAACGGGTTTCCCGGCGCAGGCAATGGCGGCGACTTTACGATGGACAGCTATGAGGTGATGACAACCTACCGGTTCACGCCGGCGTTTTCCTTTGGCGTGGCGTACATCTATAACGCCGGCCGCGCGGATTACCAGAAACTGAAGCCGAAGTTCCATCAGGTCAATCTGGGCGCCAGCTACACGCTTTCGAAAAGAACGGAACTCTACAGCGCGGTCATCCTGCAAAAGGCGGGCGGCGATGGCATCGCGCCCGTGCTGGGCGCGGGCGGCGCCGTCGTCGGACGCGCCGCGATCGCGGAGATCCCGGGGGCTGGCGCCGATTCGGGGTCCAACAGGCAAGCGCTGGTGACGATGGGCTTCAGCCACCGGTTCTGACGGCGGCTGGCCGCGAGGCCAGCCCGTCTTGCGGCGCCGCCCGGCGTGTTCAACCGGGCGGCGTCCGACGGTGTAACGCTTACGCGCCCACCGGCTTTCCATCCGTACGCCGCACCACCACCGTCGCCGAACGCGCGTCGCCCCCGCCCGTGCGCAACGTGTTCCACGTCTGATCCGGGTGCTGGATGTTGATGAAGAACGTGGTCAGGTCCGGCGTGTAGGCGATGCCGGTGATTTCGCAGCCCAGCGGGCCGACCAGGAAGCGCTTGGATTCGCCGGTCTTCTGGTCGATGTAGTACATCGAGTTGTTGCCGAAGAAGTCCGTGGTCGAGGCGCTGGTGCCGGCGTCGGTCTGGACCCACAGGCGGCCCTTGGGGTCGACGCGGATGCCGTCGGGGCTGGAGAAGGTGTCGCCGTTGACGTTGCCCGTCAGGTTGGCGGCCACGCCGTCGGCCTTGTCGCGGCCGGCCAGCAGCAGCAGGTCCCACTCGAAGGTGGTGGCCAGGGGCGAGTCGCCGCGCTCGTGCCAGCGGATGATGTGGCCGTGCGAGTTGTTGACGCGCGGGTTGGCGGCGCTGGTGCGCTTGCGGCTGCCGTTGTTGGTCAGCGTGCAGTACACGGTCTTGTCCACGCCCACCGTGATCCATTCCGGGCGGTCCATCAGCGTGGCGCCGGCGACGCGGGCGGCGGCGCCGGTGTTGACCAGCACGTCGGCCTGCGTATTGAAGTTGACGAGCTTGCCGGTGATCACGGTGCCGCTGGCGACCTGCGTGAAGTTGCCGGGATCGGTGGCGCCGGCGGTCAGGTTGTTCTTGCCCACGGTCAGTTCGACCCAGTTGCCGCTGCCATCGTCATTGAAGCGCGCGGCGTACAGCGTGCCTTCGTCCAGCAGGCCCATGTTGGCGGCGCGGTTGGCGGGATCGTACGGCTTGCTCGGCACGAACTTGTAGATGCAGCCAGGCGTGGTGTCGTCGCCCATGTAGAAAGCAACACGGTTGTTCTCGTCCAGCATGAAGGCCGTGTTTTCATGGCTGAAGCGGCCCATCGCGGTGCGCTTGACGGCGGTCGAATCCGGGTTCTGGGGATCGATTTCCACCACCCAGCCATAGCCTTCGTCGGCCGGCTTGCCGGCGTCGCCGGTCTTGTAGTGGTAGTTGTTGAGCGTTTCTTCGCAGGTCAGGTAGGTGCCCCAGGGCGTGTCGCCGCTGGAACAGTTGTTCAGCGTGCCGACGACGGTGTCGCCCACGACGGACTTGGCCGGACCGCTGACGTTGTAGACGGTGTTGCCGGTGTAGCGCTTGTTGTAGCGCGAGTCGGTCTTGACGGCCCATGCGCCATTGGCGCTGCGCGCGATTTCGATGACGGACACGCCGACGTTGGACAGGCGGGTCTTCACGCCTTCGACGCTCTGGTCCAGGGTCTCGTCGTCCAGCGCTTCATGGTTCAGCACCAGCAGGCCGCCCTGGTTGGGGTCCACGCCGGGCAGGGCATAGAAGTGCATGCCATCGTGCTGGCCGCCGGATTGGGTTTCCGTGGCGGGATAGGACTGCGGCACGCCGGCGTAGCCAGCCGAGCCGATCATGCACTTGTCGCCGGCGGAGTAGAGCACTTCGGCCACGTAACCTGCGGGAACCGTGACGGTGTCGGCGACGATCTTGTCGGCCAGCGGGGTGAACGTGACGGAATAGTCGGGGCCGGGGGGCGGCTTGGTGCCGCCTTCGCCCGGCTCGTTGCCGGAGGTGTCGTCGTCGTCATCGTCGCTGCCGCCACAGGCGGTCAGCAGGGTCGATGCGCCGAACACGGACAGCATTGACAGGCCGAAGCTGTTCTTCAGCAAAGTGCGGCGCTGGGGATTCGCGGCGACGATTTCGTCGAACATCTGCCCGGGAACGGTGACTTCGTCTTGGGCTTCGCGATAGGGGGCGCGCAATTTATCAGTCAAGTAAGACATTCCAACCTCATAGTGTCGCGATCGAGTCGCTCAATTGTTTGTAAGCAAAACGAAAGCGAGGTTAAAGGTCGGTCGTTACAACGGGGTGACGATAGTGTGAAGTCCTTATGGTTAAGTGGGTAGTCCGCCGCCTGACCGAGCCCGTGATCGGAATTCCGGTTGAGGCGGCGGCGTTGCGATTGTCAGTCTTGCGGCCCGACGATGGGCGTGACGTCCAGCACATACATCTGCCGCTCGCCTTCGTGCACGGAGTCGATGCAGACCTGCGTGCCGTCGCGGCTCCAGCGCGGATGCAGGTCGCAGCGGTTTTCCTTGGACAGATTGGGATCGGCGTAGAAGCTGCCCAGCGAATGGCGCAGGCCGGTCTGCATGTCGTAGAGGAACAGGATGCGCTCGTGCGTGGTCGAGTCCGGATAGGTGTCACTGAGCAGCCAGCGCGTGTTCACGGGAGAGTAGGTCATGTGGCCGTTCTCCGTCAGCACGCCGTCGCCCACGACCTGGACCGCGCCGCCGGGCGCATCGCGGTAGAGGTGGTAGTGGATGCTGCCGTCATGCGGGCCCCACACGATGATGGTCTGGTCGTCGCGCCACAGCGGGTGCGAGATCTGGTATTCGGATTTCTCGTAGTCGAACGTGCCGACCGCGCCGGGATCGAAGTCGTCGGCCAGTTGCGGCAGCGGATGGTCGGAGCATTCCAGCAGGCGCATGTCGCTGCCGTCGGCGTTCATGGTGATCAGCCGGTGCAGGAAGCAGGTCTCGTCCTTGACGCGTTCGGTCCAGCGGTGCAGGAACAGGATGCGGGAGGACGAAGGATTGATCTCGATATGGCTGACCCAGTGGATGGCGCGCTCCATCGAGTCGCGCGGATGGAAGTTGCGCAGGTCGGCGTAGCTGACCAGCAGGCGGTGCGCGCCGCTTTCCAGGTCCATGCTGTGGATGCCGTCGTCGGCTGGGGCGTAGTCCACGGGGCCGGGGGCGTGTTCGCTGTAGCCGATGGTCTCGTGCGTGATGTAGAGGCGGCGGTAATCCACGCAGAGCGCGTAGCGGCTGTTGGGCGCGGCCACGTAGATGGGCAGCGGCAGGTGGCGCGTCTGGCCGGTGGCGACGTTGTGGACCGCGGAGCGGAAGCCCGGATAGAAGCCGCTGTCGTCGTCGCGGCGGCAGTTGTAGATCATCTGCGGCTCGGATTCGCCGTCCAGCCATTGCAGTTGGCAGCCCATCTGCCAGTTCCAGGCCGTGGTGCTGCCCACGGCGTGGTAGCGGTCGCCGTCCTGGAGATCGAAGTAACCCACCTCGGCGCTCAACTCGGGCGTGAGCCGCGCGTCCTTGAACGGCGTGCGGTTGGCCAGCAGATAGCGGCCGTCGCGATGCCAGACGGTCTTGTTGTAGTAGCCGAAGAAATGGTGGTGCGGCGTGACGCCCAGGCGGCGGCAGGCGATGGGCGTGGCGAGCATGCGGTTCATGGATGGCGGAGCAAAGATAAGGTCGAAAAGAAAAAAGGGCGGCGCAGGCGCCGCCCCTGGCAGGCGTTCAGCCCGCGGTGATGTGTTCGGTCTCGATGACCTTGTTCCAGCGGGCGCGTTCGCGTTCGACGAAGGCGCGCGCGTCGGCGGGGCTGTTGCCCACCGGGGTCATGCCCAGGCGTTCCAGGCCTTCGCGGAATGCCGGGTCGGCGTAGACGCGGCGCAGGTCGGCGCTGATCTTTTCGATCAATGCGTCCGGCACGTCCTTGCTGGCGGCCAGCGTGGTCCACGACGTCACCGTCAGGCCGGGCAGGCCGGCTTCGGCGGCGGTGGGCACGTCGGGCAGGGCCGGCGAGCGCGTGGCGCCGGTGATGGCCAGCGCCTTCAGCTTCTTGGCCTGGATGTAGCCGATGGTGGTGGGCACGTTCTCGAACAGCAGCTGGATCTGGCCGCCCAGCAGGTCGTTGGTGGCGGCCGAGCTGCCGCGGTATGGAATGTGCACGATGGGCGCCTGCGCGGCCATCTTGTAGAGCTCGCCCACCATGTGCACGGACGAGCCCACGCCGGCCGAGCCGAAGTGCAGCGTTTCCGGCTTGGCCTTTGCCAGCGCGGTGAGTTCGGCCAGGGTGTTGGCTTCCAGCGCGGGGTTGGCCACCACCACGTGCGGCATTTCGGCCACGATGGTGATCAGCTTCAGATCGCGGGCGGGTTGGTAGTTGAGGTTCTTGTAGACCCCGTAGGTGGCATGCAGGCCGATGGAGCCCAGCAGCAGCGTATAGCCGTCCGGCCCCGAGTCGGCGACGAACTTGCCGCCGATGTGCCCGCCCGCGCCGGGGCGGTTTTCCACCACTACCGATTGACCGTACAGCTTGCCCAGGTGTTCGGCCAGCAGGCGTCCCTGGATGTCGGAGCTGCCGCCCGCGGTGAAGGGCACGATGATGCGCACCGGGCGGTCGGGATAGTTGGCTTGCGCGTGCGCGGCCAGCGGCAGGGTGGCTGCCGTCAGGCCCAGGCACAGCGTTTGCAGGAGTTGGCGCCAGGAGCGGCGGAGGTTCATGTAGTTTCCCCTGGAAGGTTGGGTAGCGCGGGGGCGCATCTGGCGGCGCCCTTGGGAAAACCAGTGTAGGAGTCCTCATATATTTGAAAAAATTCTTTTTTCAACATAGGCTATGCAAGTTTGCTATACATTGCCTGCCATGAGCCGACCCCTGAATTTCCGCCAGATCGAAGCCTTCCACGCGGTCATGCTGGCCGGCACCACCACCGGCGCGGCGCAGATGCTGCGCACCACCCAGCCCTCGGTCAGCCGGCTGCTGGCGCAGGTGCAGCAGGCCAGCGGCCTGAAGCTGTTCGACATGGAGCGCGGACGTCTGCGGCCCACGCGCGAGGCCAAGGATCTGTTCGATACCGTGCAGCGGCATTTCGTGGGGCTGGAGCGCATCGAGGACCGCGTTGCCGCGATGCGGCGCAGCGGCAGCGGCGTGTTGCGGCTGGCCTGCACGCCGGCGCTGGGCCTGGGCGTGCTGCCCGGCGCGATCGAGACCTTCGCGCAGCGCTATCCAGAGGTCCACATCAACATGCAGACCGTGGGCAGTCAGTACCTGCGGGAAGGGCTGCTGCACGGCACCTACGACCTGGTGGTGACCACGGCGCCCATGGATGGCGCACTGCTGGAAATGCAGGCCTTGCACGAAAGCGCGGCGGTTTGCGTGATGCGGCCGGACCATCCGCTGGCGGCCCAGCCGTCCGTCGACATCATGGACCTGGACGGGCGCCGCCTGCTAGTGCTGAACGCGGATGACGACGTCTATCTGCAACTGCGCGGCGCGATGCAGGAACACCGGGCGCAGCCCGCCTCGGAAATCGAGACCACGTATTCCTCGACCATCTGCGCGCTGGCTGCCGCCGGCAGCGGCCTGGGCGTGGTCAATCCCTACATCGCCGCAGTGTTCGCGGACCGCTTGGCGATACGGCCGTTCACACCGCGCCTGCCGGTGCGCGTCAGCATGGCTTACCCCGCGCAGACCGCGCCGTCGTCGGTGACCGAGGCCTTCGTGGAGATCCTGGCGCGCGGTTTCCAGGCGCAGCCGAACGCGACCTGAGCGCGGCAGGGGCCGCGCCCGGGCTCGCGTATCATCTGGCCATCGCATCGGCTCAGTTCTTGCGGTTTTCGTAAGACGTATCCAGCACGTCATCTTCCGGGGTGATGATGCCGGGTTCGCCAGGTTCCGCCATGGCGCGTCCGCGCCTTGGCATGCCGGCGACCTCTTTGCTGTGATCCGCCATCGGCAGGATTTCGGTGCCTTTGCGCGGGTCGACGGCGACGGGTTGTTCCGTTTCAGCGGCCTTGGCCGCCTGCGGATCGGGGGCGGTTTTCAACATGATGTCTGCTCCGCTTGCGGGCGTCCCGGGATGGCGACGCGCCTGGTTGCCACTTCCATCTTAGGGCCGTGCGGCCGGCTGGGAGCAGGAATGCCTGTCACGTTTGCAAGGGGCTGTTGCAGGAGCCCGACCCTTATAATTTCCGACGCCTCGCGGCTTGCCGCAAGCCGCCCGGTTTCTCACTTTCCATAAGCCTACCTTGACTGAATCCGTCGAACGCTCCGTCCATGCTGAACTCGTTGCCGTGCTGGTCGCCGTCACCAACGGCGAGCCGCGGGTGCTGACGACCGACGATGCGCGCGCCTTGCCGGCCGGTCCCTTCAAGCTGTCGCACCGTTCGCTGCAGGCCGGGCTGCGCGCCTGGGTGGAGGAGCAGACCCATCACCCGCTGGGTTACGTGGAGCAGCTCTACACCTTCGCCGACGGCGACCGCTCCGATGAATCGGGCGCGCGCGTGATGTCGGTCAGCTACCTGGGCCTGACGCGCGAGGCGGGCGAGACCGGCGTGGCGCAAGTCGGCTGGCAGGATTGGTACCGCTACTTCCCTTGGGAAGACCAGCGCACGGGCACGCCCGCGCTGGTGGAAGAAATAATCGTCCCGCGTCTGGCCGCCTGGTGCGAAGACAGTAGCGATGCGGCCGTGCGCATGCGCCGCCGCCAACGCGCCGCTATCACCTTCGGACTGGACGGCTCGCCCTGGAACGAGGACATGGTGCTGCAGCGCTACGAGCTGCTGTTCGAAGCGGGGCTGGTGCCCGAAGCGGCCCGGCGCGGGGGCAAGGGCGCCGTGGTGCCGGGCGAACCCATGCGCCACGACCACCGTCGCATCCTGGCCACCGGCATCGCGCGGCTGCGCGCCAAGATCAAGTACCGCCCTGTGGTGTTCGAGTTGATGCCCGCGCAGTTCACCCTGCTGCAATTGCAGTTGGCCGTGGAGGCGCTGGCCGGGCGCGGCCTGCACAAGCAGAATTTCCGCCGCCTCATCGAGCAGCAGGCGCTGGTCGAAGAGACGGGCGAAATGGCCACGGGCACGGCCGGCAGGCCGGCCAAACTGTTCCGTTTTCGTCGTGACGTGCTGCTGGAGCGCGCTATTGCAGGGAGCAAGTTGCCGCTGTCTCGGGCGATGTGACGTTGAGATGCATCACGCTTGAGAGTCCAAGTCACCCAAGAGTTTTAGCGGTTCTCGCGGGTGTGCCACAGCCGCAGCACGTGGACAACCGCATCCTGGTTTTCGTAGCGAATCTCGTACTCTCCAACCAGGATTCTTCTCACCTCTCGTGGTTCGAATTGGAACAGTTGTTCGCCAATACGCGGGTTGGTCTAAGAACTTGATCTTGCCCTGCTCCTGGCGACGCCGTGATCAGCGCGAGGCAGATTTCGGACTCGATGACACGCTAATGATCTCGAAATAATCACAGTGATTAAAATTTAATCGATCACACAAGCTATTTCAAACTGGACGGAAAATGGCTGACGCTTGACAAGCCTTATGCTCGTCTCTAGCATAAGTGGTGCGCAATCTCCGCGCGCCTTTTTTTAACTGGTAAATACTCAAAATGAGCATTAAAGCCGAAGCGCCTATGACCATCGCCCGACTGCCCGTTCCCCCTCTGCCGGAAGTCATGCTGGAGCCGCTGGTGCGCGCGGCCTTGCTCGAGGACCTGGGACGCGCCGGGGACCTGACCACCGACGCCATCGTGCCCGCCGACGCCACGGCGCAGACCCGTCTGGTCGCGCGCCAGGAAGGCGTGCTGGCCGGGCTGGACCTGGCCCGCCTGGCGTTTCGCGCCATGGACCCGGGCATCAAGTTCGACGTTGCGCTGCGCGACGGCAGCGAATTGCAGCCAGGCGCGGAAATCGCCCGCATCAGCGGTAACGCCCGCGCCATGCTGACGGCTGAGCGCGTGGCGCTGAACTTCCTGTGCCATCTGAGCGGCGTGGCCAGCGCCACTGCGTCCATCGCCCGCGCCATCGAAGGCTACGGCGCCCGCGTCACCTGCACCCGCAAGACCATGCCGGGCCTGCGCGCCGTGCAGAAGTACGCGGTGCGTGTCGGCGGCGGCAGCAATCACCGTCACGGCCTGGACGACGCGGTACTGATCAAGGACAACCACATCGCGCTGGCGGGCGGGGTCGCGACGGCGGTCGAGCGGGCGCGCGCCGGCATCGGCCACATGGTCAAGATCGAACTGGAAGTGGACACGCTGGAGCAGTTGGAAACGGCGCTGTCCCTGGGCGTGGATGTGGTGCTGCTGGACAACATGAGCCTGGACGATCTGCGCCGCGCCGTGGCCATGGCGCGCGGCCGGGCCATCACCGAGGCTTCGGGGCGCATTACGCCCGAAACCGCCGCGGCGGTGGCGGCCACCGGGGTGGACCAGATCGCGGTGGGCTGGATCACCCATAGCGCCAAGGTGCTCGACATCGGCCTGGACGCCTGACCTTCCGCCGGCCGCCGGCCGGCATTGCCCATGCCCCCGCGCGCATGCCGCGCGGGGACGCTTGCAAGCCCGCATCATGAATCGCCTGCTTAGCTCTGTTCTCGCATTCCTGGTTTTGCCCCTGGCCGCCTGCGGCAATTCACCCTCGGGCGAAGCGCCCAAGGACGCCGCTTATCCTTCGCACCCCATCACCATCGTGGTGACGTTTCCGCCGGGTGGCGGCACCGACCTGCTGGCGCGCCGCATCGGCGCCAGCCTGCAGGAGCAGTTCGGCATGGCGGTGGTGGTGGAAAACCGTCCTGGGGCCAGCGGCAACATCGGCGCGCGCGCCGTGGCCGAAGCGCCAGCCGACGGCCATACGCTGCTGATGGTCAACAGTTCCTTCGCGATCAATCCGGGGGTCTACAGCAATCTGGGCTTCTCGCCCAAGCAGGATTTTGCGGCGGTCATCAACGTGGCCTTCGTGCCGTCGGTGTATGTGGTGCCGGCGGTTTCGCCCTGGCGCAGCCTGGACGATGCGCTGGCCGCCGCCACGCCGGACCGCCCGCTGCCGTTCGCGTCCTGCGGCAACGGCACGCCGCAACACCTGGCCGGCGAGATGCTGTCGCGCGCCACCGGCGCACCTTTGCAGCACGTGCCTTACAAGGGTTGCGGACCGGCGCTCACCGACGTGACCGCCGGCCAGGTTGGAATGGGCGTGGTCACCGCGTCCAGCGCCGCGCCTTTGATTGCGGCCGGCAAGTTGCGGGCGCTGGCCGTGACCTCGCCGGCGCGCTCGCCGCTGTTGCCGTCGGTGCCGACGGTGGCCGAGCAGGGCGTGCCCGGCTACGCGCTGGACCAGTGGCATGGCCTGCTGGCGCCGGCGGCCACGCCGCCCGCGGTGGTGGCCAAGTTGAATGCGGCAGTGGCGAAGATCGTCCAGCGCCCCGAGGTGCAGGCGGCGCTGCGCGAACAGGGCTTTACGCCCGCCAGCAGCACCCCGCGTGAATTCCAGGCCATGATCGACGCGGATATTGACCGATATACCGCCCTGACGCAGGCGATCGGCTTGCGCGCCGACTGAGCCGGGCGCAGGCCGGCCGGACTCAGGCCGCGGCGGCGGCCCGGGCGTGCTGTTCCAGCTGTTCCTTCAGGCCCGGCTGCAACTTGAGCTGGCGCGCCAGTTCGTCCAGATAGACGCGTTCCATGTAGCTTTCCTCATCCACCACCAGCAGGCTGGCCAGGTACATCTCGGCCGCCATTTCCGGCGTTTGCGCGGCTTGCGCGATCACGGACGGATCCAGGGGGCGCGACAGTTCGGCTTCAAGCCAGCGGCGGTCTTGCGCGTCCGACGACAGCTTGGATAGTTCAGTTTCGAGCAGCGCGCGTTCTTCCGGGCCGATGTGGCCATCGGCCTTGGCCGCGCCGATCATGGCGGTCAGCACCGCCGTGCTGTGCTGCTCGGCCTGGGGCGCGGGCAGGCGGTCCAGCGTCTGCGGGGGAGCGGCCGGCGCGCCAGCCTGGCTGCGTTGCCAGTCGCCATAGGCGCGATAGGCCAGGGCGCCCAGCGCCGCCATGCCGCCGTACATGGCAACCTTGCCGCCGATCTTGCGGGCCTTCTTGCTGCCCAGCAGCAGTCCGAGCGCGCCCGCGCCCAACGCGCCGCCGCCCAGGCCGGTCAGGAAGGACGAACCCTTGCCGCCCGTGGCGTTCTGCACGCGATTGGTGGTGTCCGACAGCAGCCCTTGCCCGGACTGCAGCAGTTGATCGAGAAGTTGTCTGGCGCTCATGCGGCCCCCTTTAAAGTTTGCTCAGGTATTGCGGATAGAGATATCCGACCGGAGCGGGAGGCAGAAGTTCAGCTTACAGTCAGTTGCTTGCGCGGGCGACGTCCTTGGAGCGCCCGCCAGGTGATACAACGTGGTCTGGGGCGGCCGCGGCGGCTGCCCGTCAGGACCCCGTTACCAGGAGACAGGACCCATGAGCATCCGCGTGAGCCAAAATGCGCCCAACACGCTGCAATTCACCGCCACGGCCGAAGGCCACGATCTGCCGCTGGACATGCCCCAGCCTGCCGGCGCCGGCCCCGACCCCCACGACTACTTCGACACCGCCCTGGGCGGCTGCAAGGCCATGACCTTGATGGTCTACGCGCAGCGCAAGGGCCTGCCGCTGGAATCGGTGGGCGTGGAAGTGGTGCGCGACGCCAGCGAGGAGCGCAAGGGGATCTACCGCCTGACGGCCAAGCTGACGCTGAACGGCGAGCTGTCCGACGCGCAGATCGACGAACTGCTGGCGGTGGCCGAGAAGTGCCCGGTGCACAAGCTGATGACGGCGGTGGACGTGCAGGTGTCCACCGTGGTGGTGCAGCCGGCCTGACGGGGCCGGTTGCGGCGGCAGGGGCTGGCGGCGGCCCCGCCGCGGGCGGATTCAGTCTTCCATGCCCGGGACGATGGTCGAGAAACCGGCATCCACGTGGGTGATCTCGCCCGTCACGCCGGCGGCCAGGTCCGACAGCATGAAGGCGGCGACGTTGCCCACGTCTTCGATGGTGACGTTGCGACGCAGAGGAGCCTGGGCTTCCACGAACTTCAGAATGGCCGAGAAGTCCTTGATGCCGCTGGCGGCCAGCGTCTTGATGGGGCCGGCGGAAATTCCGTTGGCGCGGATGCCGCGCGGGCCCAGCGCCGTGGCCAGGTAGCGCACGCTGGCTTCCAGCGAGGCCTTGGCCAGGCCCATGGTGTTGTAGTTCGGAACCACGCGTTCGGCGCCCAGGTAGGTCAGCGTCAGCACCGAGCCGTTGCGGCCTTCCATCAGCGGCAGCGCGGCTTTGGCCATGGCGGCGAAGCTGTAGGCCGAGATGTCATGCGCGATGCGGAAACCTTCACGCGACAGGCCGTCGAGGAAGTTGCCGGCGATGGCTTCGCGCGGGGCGAAACCGATGGAGTGCACCAGGCCGTCCAGGCCGTCCCAGTGTTGGCCGAGTTCGGCGAAGGCGCCTTCGATCTGGCTGTCTTCGGCCACATCGCAGGGCAGCACGATCTTGCTGCCGAATTCGGCCGCGAATTCGCCTACGCGGTCCTTGAAGCGGTCGCCCACGTAGGTGAACGCCAGTTCGGCGCCTTGCTGGTGACAGGCGCGCGCGATGCCGTAGGCGATGGATCGGTTGGAAAGCACCCCGGTGACCAGGATGCGCTTGCCGGCGAGAAAGCCCATATTTCTATCCTTTGATTTTTTCCCTCTGGAATCCGCCTATTTTAAGGAGTTTGCGCGGTTTCGCGATATGAAAATCCCTGGGACGGATCCGACCGGCATGAGCCTTTAGGACGGTTTTCAGAGCGACGGAAACAGGCGCACGAAACTGGCGAGCAAGGGATCGCGCTGGTCGGCGCGCCAGACCAACTCCAGATCGAACGTCAGGTCTATGCCGCCGATTTCCTTGAAGACCACGCCGGCCGGACCATGCAGCCGGAACGAGGCGGGAATGATGGCGCAGCCCAGGCCGGCCGCCACCAGGCCGAGGATGGTGGGAAGATCGGTCGCCACGGCGGCCGGGCGCGTCAACGGAATGCCGGCGGCCTTCAGGATGCGCACCAGCGCGTCATAGTGCGAGGGCGATCCGGCGCGCGGGAACAGGATGAACTTCTGGCCCGCCAGGTCCTTGAGCGTGCGGATCTTGCCGACGTTGCGCGCCACCGCCGCGGGCATGGCGAGCAGCATGCGGTCTTCATAGATCTTCATTCCCTCCACTTCGCCATCGAGCGGAGAGCGCCAGGCGACGACGCCCGCGTCCAGCTCGTGGCGCTTGATCGCATCGAGCTGCCAGGCCGACAGGCCGGATTCCAGCTGTACATCGGTATCGGGCGAGGCGCGCGACAGGGCCGCGATCGCCTGTCCCAGGCCGGGCAGCCAGCTGTAGCCGGGCATGATGCCGATCTTCAGCGAGCCTGCCTTGCCATTGGCCGCCAGCGCCACCTGCGCCCGCAGGGTTTCGGAACCCGCCAGCATCAGTTTCGCGTGGGCTAGCAGCGCTTCGCCGGCGCGCGTGAGCGCCACGCCGCGCGGCAACCGGACCAGCAGTTGCGCGCCGAATTCCTCTTCCAGCGCCATCATCTGGCGCGACAGGGCGGGCTGGGCGATATGCAACGCCTTCGCCGCGCCGGCCACGCTGCCGGCTGCGCACACCGCTGCGAAGTAGCGCAACTGTCTCAATTCCATGCCATGCCTCCCGGGCATATGTAGCAAGCATCAAAAGTATTTGTTGCTGATCAGTCAAATACCTATATTTTCGGATTTAACCCCATAACGTATACCCAAAAGGTCTATGACGAAACCGACATTCCGCGAGTCGTCGTTATTGCGTGACCGGCGGGTCGCGCACCTGTCGGCACGCAACCCGCACTGCGCGACGGCCTTCACCGACATCGATCTCGACGCGCCTGGACGCCAGGCGGGCTTCCTGCACATCCCGCAGTCGCCGCACGAAGACGCCTGGGGCACGGTACGCATACCCATGGCGGTGCTGGCCAATGGCGACGGCCCCACCGTCATCCTGGAAGCCGGCAACCACGGCGACGAGTACGAAGGCCAGATCGTGCTGGGCGAATTCATCCGCGACCTGCCACTGGACCGCATTCGGGGGCGCCTGATCGTCATGCCCGCGCTCAACGCGCCGGCAGCGGAAGCCGGCCTGCGTACCTCGCCGCTGGACGGCAAGAACCTGAACCGCACGTTTCCCGGCGACCATGCGGGCAGCATCACGGAACAGATCGCCGCCTACGTCAGCGACGAGCTGTTCTCGCGCGGCGACGCGTTCCTGAGCCTGCATTCCGGCGGTTCGTCGCTGGACATCATTCCCAGCGCCCTGGTCCAGCCGTCGCAAGACGCCGGGCAGACCCAGCGCAACATCGATGCCGTAATGGCCTTCGGCGCGCCGTTCAACGTGATGCTGGACACGCTGGGCGATACCCGCACCAGCGTCGCCACGGCCGTGGCGGCGGGGCTTACCTGTGTCAGCACCGAGATGGCGGGACGCGGCACGGTGACGGACAGTGCGCTCGCGCTGTGCCGCGCCGGCGCGCTGCGCGTGCTGGCGCATTGGGGCGTGCTGGACCAGGCTTGCGCCCAGCCGCTGGCGGCGCAGCCAGCGCCCCTGTGCAAGGTCAGCGGCGCGAAGTCCTACGTCATCGCCTCCGAACGCGGTGTGTTCGAGGCTTACCATCGGCATGGCGAAGCCGTCGAGGCCGGCCAGCCCGCGGGCCGCATCCACCAGACATTCGATCCGCGCCGCGCGCCGGTCGAGCTGGTTTACGGGACCAGTGGCGTCATCTTCGCCAAGCGCCATCCCGGCATCGTCGTGCCCGGCAACGTCTGCTGCGTTGTGGCCAGCGCGGCCTGATTCACCCATTTTGAAGAACGGAACATGGCAATCCATATCGAAACCCCGGCGCTCGCATCCCGCGCCTTCTCCCTGCGCAGCGGCAAGGACGTGCGCCTGAAGATGGAGGCGCTGCAGCCCAGCGGCTCGTTCAAGGCCCGCGGCATAGGCCACGCCTGCCAGATCTACAAATCCCGCGGGGCCCGGCGCTTCATCTCTTCGTCCGGCGGCAACGCCGGTTATGCGGTGGCCTACGCCGGCCGCATGCTGGCCACGCCGGTGACGGTGGTGGTGCCCGCCACGACCTCGGAGCGCGCCAAGAGCCTGATCCGCTCCGAAGGGGCGGAGGTCATGGTGCATGGCGCCTCCTGGATGGAGGCCAATGCCCGCGCGCTGGAACTCATGACCGAGGCGGATGCGTTCCTGCATCCCTTCGACGACCCTTTGCTGTGGGAGGGGCACGCGACCATGATCGACGAGCTGGCCCGGCAGGGCGGGCGGCCGGATGCGGTCATCTGCTCGGTCGGCGGCGGCGGGCTGCTATGCGGCGTGGTCGAAGGCCTGCGGCGCAATGGCTGGGCGGAAGTGCCGGTGATTGCGGCCGAGACGGCCGGCGCCGACTCCTATGCCCAGGCCCTGGGCGCGGGGGCGCCGGTGCTGTTGCCCGAGATCCGGTCCATTGCGACCTCATTGGGCGCGCGGCAGGTCTGCGACCGCGCGCTAGAGCTGGCGAAGGAGCATCCCATCGAGAGCGTGGTGGTATCGGATGCCGCCGCGGTGGCAGCCTGCGAGGACGTGCTGCTGGAGCACCGCATTCTGGTCGAGCCCGCCTGCGGCGCCTCGATTGCGGCGCTGGACGGCGGTTCGGAGTTCCTGAAGAACGCACGATCGGTGGCGGTGATCCTGTGCGGCGGCGTGGGCGTAACGGCCGGCCAGCTGACGCAATGGAGTACGCAGTTAGCAGGTGGTGGAGGTTAAGGAGTTGGTTTTGACGCTCTCGGGGAGCGCCTTCAAGGACAGCTCTCCAGTGCCTCAATACATAGGCCTCAGTTCGTCTGCCAGCTGTCTCCGGGCATGATGCGTTTCATGAATGCGTCGAAAATAGGCACGGTAAACGCCGTGTCGCCATGAGTTGGGCTCCAGAGCATTCCCTTGACGATCAGAGAGCCACGAACGGGGCCAAAGGACGCAACGGGCCGGCCCAACTGCTGCGCAATATCACCGGATCTGTGAGGACCAGGTCCCAATTCCGCCATCGCGCGTAAGTACTTTTTTTCGGCCGGAGTAAGCCGATCGAATCGGACGCGAAAAAAACCTTCATCCAATGCTGCGACGGCTTCGCGAGACGCGTTCTCGACGTCCTCCACAGTGATCGGGCTGGCTGTCGCAACATCCCAGGCGCATTTTCCCCACTCTTGTAGGAAGTATGGATACCCCTGCGTTACGGCAATGATCGAGTCGATCGCGGCGGGCTCGACTTCGACGTTTTCATTGTTTGCCGGTACGTTGATCGCCAACGTTGCATCAGCCGTGCTCAACGCTCCAATCTCGGCAAATTTGAACAGTCGTTCCGCATAGGACTTCGCCTGGCCCATGCGCCCGCGTAGCTGGGGTAGTCCTGCGCCGACCAAGGTAACGGGCAACTGCTGTTGTGCACACCGGTGTAGCGCGGAGATCAGCGCCGCCAGTTGCTCTTCTTCAACGTATTGGAGTTCATCAATGAAGAGGGCGACCACGGTATCCGCTGCTCGGGCAGCGCGGCAAGGTCCTCTTCCAGGTCTCCGTTATCAGCAAGGCCGGGTTCTGGTTCGTAGTCGAAGCCGACTTCGATGTCCGTAAACGAGACCTTGAGCCTTCTTGCGAAGCCGGCCAAGCCTCTTAGCCCCCTGATCGCGATGTCTTTGGCGGCCTCTACTCTGCTTAGGCGCAGGAGGGCCAAGCGCAGTTGCGGCGCCAGTAGTGCTGGCAAGGACTTATTCTCGGGGGCCTCGACGCGAACGGTGTGCGCGCCTCTATCTTCCGCATCGGATCGCATCTTGTCCAAGAGCACAGTCTTTCCGACGCCACGAAGGCCGAACAACAAGACGCTTTTGGCTTGCTTGCCCCGCTTCAGGCGTTCCAAGCACACGCGCACGTCCTCGCGGATGTGGGCACGTCCCGCGAGTTCGGGAGGAGGGCTGCCTGCGCCTGGCGCGTATGGGTTCAGGACAGGGTTCATATGTACGGAAATTAGAGAAATTATCCTGAATCGATAATTTCACTAATTTCGCTATCAACAAGATTAAGAGAAGGGATAGTGGGATTGCGGCAAGCGAACTTGCCAATCAATCTCCTGCGGGGCCGTTCCCTATGCAGCTTGTTGGGCTTGCGCTTGACGACGCATGGTTTTTCGGCCGATTGGGAGCAATTTTCCATAGAAATCACCGGCCGAAAATGGACTGACCCCAGAAGTCGGACACTAGTCCAACTTCTGGGGTCGTTTCATGGTGAGTCTTTATTGTTTCTGCGCCGATCAGCCGCGGGCGTTGGTGCCCGGCACGCGCAGTTGCGAGCCGACCTTCAGGGCGCTGCCCTTGATGTTGTTGAGCGCGCGCAGCGCGTCGACCGAGGTGCCGTACTGCTTGGCCAGCGAGAACAGCGTGTCGCCCTGGCGCACCTTGTGGGTGCGGACATTGGGGCGGGCGCTGGCCACGCGGGCGGCCGGCGCCTGGGTGGTGCGGCCGCGCGGGGCGGCGGCCTTGTTGTCCGACGGCGTCGAGTCCAGCGCGCCCACCGGCGTGGCCAGCGAGGCCAGCTGCACGCCGCCCGTGCCGGGTTCGCCCGGCACCAGCAGGGATTGGCCGGAGGCGGATTTCTGGCGCGAACCGATGTCGTTGGTCTGGCGCAGCGTGGCTTCGCTCACGCCGAAACGCTTGGCGATCGAGGCGTAGGATTCACCGCGGCGCGTATGGTAGATCTTCCAGGCGCTGAGGTCGCCCTTGTAGTTGGTCAGGTTGGCGTTGAAGATCTCGACGCGGTCGGCCGGCAGCAGCAGGGTGGGGCCGTGGTCGCCGCGGATCACGGGACGGTTGAACGAGGGGTTCAGCGCCTTGAATTCGTCCAGCGGCATTTCGGCGAGCTTGGCGGCGATTTCCAGGTCGATGTCGCTGTTCTTCTGGACCGTCACGAAGTAGGGCGTGTTGCCCACCGGGGGCAGGGCCACCGCGTAGCGTTGCGGATCGGCGATGATGTTCTTGATGGCCTGCAGCTTGGGCACGTAGTTGCGGGTTTCATCGGGCATGTTCAGGGACAGGTAGTCCGTGCCCTGGCCGGCCGCCTCGTTCTTGGCCATGGCGCGCTGCACCGAGCCTTCGCCCCAGTTGTACGAGGCCAGCGCCAGGTACCAGTCGCCCTGCATTTCAAACAGCTTTTCCAGGTAATCCAGCGCCGCGTTGGTCGAGGCGATGGGGTCGCGGCGCTCGTCGCGCCACCAGTCCTGCTTCAGGTTGAAGTGCTGGCCCGTGGCCGGCACGAACTGCCACAGGCCGGACGCCTGGGCGCGCGACAGCGCGGTCGGGTTGTAGGCGCTTTCGACGAAGGGCAGCAGCGCCAGCTCTGTCGGCAGGCCGCGGCGGTTGATCTCGTCGACGATGAAGTACAGGTATTTGCCTGCGCGTTCCGCCATGCGCTGCACCGACTCGGGGTGGGACGCATAGTACTCGGTCCACTGCTGCGAGAGATCGGTGTTCAGGTTGGGGATGGCGAAACCGCGGCGGATGCGGTCCCAGGCGTCGGCGGGCGGGTTGGTCAGGTCAACCGTCCGGGACGTGTCGCGGGCGATGTATCGCCCTTGCGAATTGGTGGTGAGGTTCTTGCTATCGGGGGCTTTGGTTCCTGCGCAACCGGCGAGGACTGCCAGCATGAGCGGCAGAAGGAGTCGGGATAGATTCATCGGGTTGTCACTTGAAATCGTTCTTCCATTCACGAAGGGAGGCAAAAACCTCTACCGGCGTAGCGTGGCTGCGGCCGGCCCAGCGCTCTGCGGCGTGGACGACCTCAACTTCTTGCGTGCGCAAAAACGGATTGGCCGCGCGTTCCTGCCCGATGGTGGACGGAAGCGTGGGAAGACCTTCTGCTCGTAATTGCTGGGCCTGCTGGTGCCACTGTTGCAGGCTGCGGTTGGCCGGATCGACTGCCAAGGCCCAGCGCAAGTTCGCTAGAGTGTACTCGTGTGCGCAAAAAACCTGTGTATCTGGCGGTAAAACAGCAAATTTCCCTAAAGAATCATGCATTTGCGCCGGAGTGCCTTCGAAAAGACGGCCGCAGCCCCCCGCAAACAGGGTGTCGCCACAGAACAGAACCGGCTCCTGACCGGCCGCCCGGCCGTAGTAGGCGATATGGCCGGCGGTGTGCCCGGGCACGTCCAGCACGGCCAGATCCAGGTCCAGTTCCGGGATCGCCACGCGGTCGCCCTGCGCCAGGCGCACGTCGCAGCGCGGCAGCTGTTCATGCGCGGGGCCGTATACGGTAATGCCCTCGATGCGGGACAATTCCGGTACGCCGCCCACATGGTCGCCATGATGGTGCGTGAGTAGAATGGCGCGCAGTCTCAAGCCGTTCTGGGCCAGCCATTGCAGCACCGGGCCGGCGTCGCCGGGATCGACCACGGCGGCTTCATCGCCGCGGACGATGGCCCAGATGTAGTTGTCGTTGAAGGCGGGTAGAGGCAAGACCGCGGCGTTGCGATCGCGGCCGCCTGTGGGGGCGGTCAAGGCTTGCATGGGATTCGAAGGAATAGAACGTGGCAGAAGATACTCCGCCGATTGTAGAACTGGCCGAATGGTTCCAGACGCCGCCGGGACAGTACGTACTGGCCTGGGAGCGGGCGCAGTTCGATGCGGCTGTCGCGGACGTGTTCGGATATTACGCCTGGCAGGTGGGTCTGGCGGACATGAATCTGCTGCGCGCCAACCGCATGCCCTTCAAGGGCTACGTGGGCGCCGAGACCCCGTCCGCGGAAAGCGCGGCGGCCTGGCAGTCGCGGGTGGTGCTGGCCGAGCCCGAGGCCCTGCCGTTCGAATCCCAGAGCGTGGACCTGCTGATCCTGCCGCATGCCTTCGAGTGCGCGGACGATCCCCACAACGTGCTGCGCGAGGTCGAACGCGTGCTGGTGCCCGAAGGGCGGGTCGTGATCTCGGGCTTCAATCCCTGGAGCATGTGGGGCATGCGCACGCGCATGCCCGGCATGGAACCCTGGCTGCCGCAGCCGCCGTCATCCCAGGTGTCCTTGCCGCGCCTGAAGGACTGGTTCAAGCTGCTGTCGCTCGAGGTCGAGGCCAGCCACTTCGGCTGCTACGCCCCGGCCTGCCGCAGCGAAAAGTGGCTGCAGCGCTGGTCCTTCCTGGAGTCGGCGGGCGCCCGCTGGTGGAGCGTGGGCGGCGCGGTCTATCTGGTGTCGGCCGTCAAGCGGGTGGCCGGCATGCGTATCATTGGCCCGGCCTGGAAGAAGGCCAAGCCCAAACGCGCCCGCGCCGCGTCCGTGGTGGTCAACCGCCACGCGGACGACGGCTCCTGAGGCCCCAGTCCCGCGCCGCGGGGCCAATTTTTGGGACTTTTTTTAGCAAGGAATACCAAGCAGCACCATGCAGGACGACAAAGCGAACGAGCAGAAAGTGGAAATGTGGACCGACGGCGCCTGCAAGGGCAACCCCGGTCCGGGCGGCTGGGGCGTGCTGATGCGCGCCGGCAGCCATGAAAAGACCCTGCATGGCGGCGAACTCCAGACCACCAACAACCGGATGGAACTGCTGGCAGTCATCCAGGGCCTGCGCGCGCTCAAGCGCCCGTGCACGGTCATCATCCACACGGACTCCCAATATGTAATGAAGGGCATGACCGAGTGGCTCGCCAACTGGAAGCGGCGCGGCTGGATGACGGCCGACAAGAAGCCGGTCAAGAACGCCGAGCTGTGGCAGCTGCTGGACGAACAGGTGCAGCGCCATACCGTGTCCTGGCGCTGGGTCCGCGGCCACGCCGGCGATCCCGGCAACGAACGGGCAGACCAGTTGGCCAACATGGGCGTGGAATCGGCCCGCCGGGGCTGAGGGCATCGGGATATACCCTCAAATCCGCCCTCTGGGGCGGATTTAGTTCTTTCATCCGGCTTCAGGATTGTTCCAGTATGTAAATCCGGGTGCTAAAGTGCCAACCCTCATTCCAGTTCCTGCGGCGCAGTCCGCGTGGGGGCATGCCAGGCCCGCGCCGCAATACCGCCACATTCGCGCATGAAAAAAGCAGTACTGCTCGCCGCCGTAGCGGCAGGGTTGGCCGCGGGGGCCGCGCTCGGCGTTTTTGTGCCGCGCTGGCTCGCCTTCGGAACCGTCAGTCCACAACCCGGCGCCGTCGAGGCGCCCCTCGTGACGCGCGTTGCGCCCGTTCGGGTCGAAGTGGCCGCCGTTGAAGAGATTCCTTTCGCGCGCGGCATCTCGGCCGTGGGCAGCCTGCGCTCCGACGAGTCCGTGGTGCTGCGACCAGAGGTCGCGGGTCGCATCCAGTCGATCGATTTCAAGGAAGGCCAGCCGGTCAAGCGCGGCGACGTGCTGATCCGGCTGGACGATTCCGTGCCGCGCGCCGAGCTGGCCCAGGCGCGCGCCAACCTGACGCTGGCGCAAAGCCACTACCGGCGCTCGGTGGAGCTGCAGGGCAAGGGTTTCGTCAGCCAGCAGGCGCGCGACGAATCCGCCAGCACCCTGAAGGTGCAGGAAGCCGCCGTGGCGCTGGCGCAGGCGCGCCTGGACAAGATGACGATCTCGGCGCCGTTTGGCGGCATCGCGGGCCTGCGCAGCGTGTCGGTGGGCGACTACGTCAACCAGGGCCAGGACCTGGCCCCGCTGGAGGCGATCGATCCGCTCAAGGTGGATTTCCGCGTCCCTGAAATGTATTTGAGCAAGGTGGGCGTGGGCCAGCAATTGACGCTGCGCATGGACGCGCTGCCCGGCCAGGAGCGCCAGGGCGTGGTCTACGCGGTCAGCCCGCTGGTCGACGCGGGCGGACGCTCCATCCTGCTGCGCGCCACGGTCCCCAACAAGGATGCGGTGCTGCGTCCGGGCATGTTCGCCCGCGTGCAGCTGCAGTTCAACCAGGACAAGGCGCTGGTCGCGCCGGAAGCCGCGCTGTCGCCCTCGGGCGCGACGCAATACGTCTACCGCGTCAAGGATGGCGTGGCCGAGCGGCGCGAGGTCACCATCGGCGAGCGCCGCGAGGGCCGCGTCGAAATCCTGACCGGCGTGGCGGCGGGCGACCGGCTGGTGGTGTCGGGCCTGCAGCGCGTGACAGACGGCGCCGCGGTGACCGTCCTGGCCAACGGCGCGTGACGCCGGCTTTTTTCCCTATGTGGCGGTAGCGCAATGCGTATCTCGGAAACCTGCATCAAGCGGCCGGTGTTCGCATCGGTCCTGTCGCTGATCATCGTGCTGATCGGCCTGATTTCGTATTCGCGCCTGACCGTGCGCGAGTATCCGAAGATCGACGAGCCCATCGTGTCGGTGGACACCACCTACAAGGGCGCCTCGCCCGAGGTGATCGAATCGCAGGTGACCAAGCCGCTGGAAGACCAGCTGGCCGGCATCGAGGGCGTGGACGTGATGACCTCGCGCAGCCGCTCGGAACGCAGCCTCATCAACATCAAGTTCAACCTGTCCCGCAATCCGGACGCCGCGGCCGCGGAAGTCCGCGACAAGGTTTCGCGCGCCCGCCGCTTCCTGCCCGACGAGATCGACGAGCCCATCATCGGCAAGGTCGAGGCCGATTCCCAGCCCATCATCTACATCGCGGTCGAGTCCGGTTCGTACTCCGCGATCCAGACCTCGGACTACATCAACCGCTACATCAAGACCCGCCTGTCGGTGCTGCCCGGCGCGGCCGAGGTGCGCGTCTTCGGCGAACGCCTGCCGTCCATGCGCATCTACGTGGACCGCGACAAGCTCGCCGCCTACGGCCTGACCGTGCAGGACGTGGAGGCCGCGCTGCGCAGCCAGAACGTCGAGATTCCGGCCGGCCGCATCGAGTCGCGCGCCCGCGAGTTCTCGGTGGTGTCTTCCACCGACCTGCAGACGCCGGCCCAGTTCGAGAACGTGATCGTCGCCAACGTCAAAGGCTATCCGGTCCGCATGCGCGACGTGGCCAATGTGGAGATCGCCGCCGCCAGCGACCGCGTGCTGTCGCGCTTCAATGGCAAGCCAGCCATCAACATCGGCGTGACGCGCCAGTCCACCGCCAACCCGCTGGAACTGTCCAAGGCGGCGCGCGAGGAAGTGGCGCGCCTGAACGAGAACCTGCCGGCCGGCATGAAGCTGAACATCGCGTATGACTCGTCGGTGTTCATCGAACGCTCCATCGACTCCGTGTTCCACACCATCGGCGAAGCCATCGTCCTGGTGGTGCTGGTGATCTTCTTCTTCCTGCGCAACCTGCGAGCAAGCATCATCCCCATCGTCACCATTCCGGTGTCGCTGGTGGGCGCCTGTGCGCTGATGTACCTGTTCGGTTTTTCCATCAACACGCTGACGCTGCTGGCCATGGTGCTGGCCATCGGCCTGGTGGTGGACGACGCGATCGTGGTGCTGGAGAACATCTTCCGCCACATCGAAGAGGGCATGCCGCGCAAGGAGGCCGCGCTGCGCGGTTCGCGCGAGATCGGCTTCGCGGTGGTCGCCATGACCATGACGCTGGTCACCGTGTACGCGCCGCTGGCTTTCGCCACGGGCCGCACCGGGCGGCTGTTCATCGAATTCGCGCTGGCGCTGGCCGGCGCCGTGCTGGTGTCCGGTTTCGTGGCGCTGACGCTCACGCCCATGATGTGTTCGGTGCTGCTGCGCCACCAGAGCAGCCACAGCCGCTGGTACAACCTGATCGAAGGCTGGCTCAACGGCATGAGCAACGGCTACCGGCGCGCGCTGGCGCTGGCCCTGCGCCACCGCTGGGTGGTAGTGGCCATCGGCCTGGCGGTCGCGGCTGCGAGCGGCGTGCTGTTCAAGGTCGTCAAGAGCGAGCTGGCGCCCATCGAGGATCGCGGCGTGGTGTTTGGCATCGTCAGCTCGCCTGAAGGGGCGACGCTGAACTACACGCTGGAAAGCATGCTGGGCATCGAAAAGTTCTACTCCGACATTCCGGAGGCCAGCGGCAGCCAAGTGACCGTGGGCTTCCCCACCGTGACGGACGGCACCGCTATCCTGCGCCTGAAACCCTGGGAAGAGCGCAGCCGCAAGCAGCAGGCCATCACGCAGCAGCTGCAGCCGCAATTCGCCTCGCTGCCCGGGGTGCGCGCGTTCCCGACCAATCCGCCGTCGCTGGGCCAGTCGGCGCGTTCCAAGCCGGTTGAGTTCATCATCATGAGCCAGGCGTCCTACGCCGAGCTGTCGCGCCTGACCGAGGTGTTCCTGGCCGAGCTGCGCAAGTATCCCGGCCTGATCAACCTGGATACCGACCTGCGCCTGAATACGCCCGAGCTGCGCGTGCGCGTGGACCGCGACAAGATGGCCGACGTGGGCGCCAATGTGGATACCGTGGGCCGCACCCTGGAATCCATGCTGGGCGGCCGCCAGGTCACGCGCTACAAGGACGAAGGCGAACAGTACGACGTGATCGTGCAGGTGACGCCGCGCGACCGCGCCAATCCCACCGATATCTCGGGCATCTACGTGCGGGCGCGCGACGGCAGCATGGTGCAGCTGGACAATCTGCTGGGCGTGCACGAGGGCGTGTCGCCGCAATCGCTGAACCACTTCAACCGCCTGCGCGCCGTGAAGATCGACGGCGCGGTGGCGCCCGGCTACGCGCTGGGCGAAGTCCTGACGCACATGCACCAGGTGGCGCGCGACGTGCTGCCCAACACCATCGTGACCGACCTGGATGGCCAATCGCGCGAGTTCCGCGATTCCTCCGGCAGCATCTATCTGGTCTTCGCCATGGCGCTGGCCTTCATCTACCTGGTGCTGGCCGCGCAGTTCGAAAGCTGGCGCAATCCCTTCATCATCATGCTGTCGGTCCCGCTGTCCATGACCGGCGCGCTGCTGGCGCTGTGGCTGACCGGCGGCACCTTGTCCATCTACAGCCAGATCGGCCTGATCACGTTGGTGGGGCTGATCACCAAGCACGGCATCCTGATCGTCGAATTCACCAACCAGCTGCGCGACGAGGGCAAGGAGTTGTTCGAGGCCGTGGTCGAAGCCAGCGTGCTGCGCCTGCGCCCCATCCTGATGACCACCGGCGCCATGGTGCTGGGCACCGTGCCGCTGGCCTTGTCCACGGGCGCGGGGGCGGAATCGCGCCAGCAGATCGGCTGGGTCCTGGTGGGCGGGCTGATGCTGGGTACACTACTGACCTTGTTCGTCGTGCCGGTGGCCTATACCTTGATCGCCACCGCACGCAAGAAACCCGGCCAGGCCGGCAGCGCAGCGCATCACCCGGACCCCGCTCCGGCGCCGCACGCGCAGCCCGCCGCGCCTGCCCAAGCGTCGGAATAAGTTATGCGCCAGATCATCTTTGACAGTGAAACCACCGGACTGGACCCTGCCCAGGGCCATCGCATCGTCGAGATCGGCTGCGTGGAAATGGTCAACCGGATGGCCACCGGCAACAACCTGCACATCTACCTGAACCCGGACCGCGACAGCGACCCCGAGGCCTTGGCCGTGCACGGCCTGACCACGGAGTTTCTGTCGGACAAGCCACGCTTCGCCGATGTCGCGGACGAATTCGTCAAGTTCATCCAGGGCGCCGAGCTGATCGCGCACAACGCCGCGTTCGACGTCAAGTTCTTCAACGCCGAACTCGCCAAGACCGGGCGCGGCGCGGTCACCGAGTACTGCGAGACGGTCACGGATTCGCTGTTGCATGCGCGTTCGCTGTTCCCGGGCAAGCGCAATTCGCTGGACGCGCTGTGCGACCGCTTCGGCATCTCCAACGCCCACCGCACCCTGCACGGCGCATTGCTGGACGCGCAGTTGCTGGCGGAAGTCTGGCTGGCCATGACCCGCGGCCAGGACGCGCTGCTGATCGACGTGGACGACAGCGCCAGCGGCGGCGGCAATGGCATCGAACTGGCCCGCTTCGACGCTTCGGGCCTGCCCGTGATCAAGGCCAGCGAGGCGGAACTGGCCGAACACGAAAACTATCTCGCGGCCCTGGACAAGTCCGTGGGCGGGGAGTGCACCTGGCGCAAGATCGACGCGCCGGTGGCGGCCGCATAAAGTTTTTTCGAGGCGACTTGCACACGTCCAAAAAAACGTGCTAATATTTCGCCTCTTTCGGGGTGGTTAGCTCAGTGGTAGAGCACTGCCTTCACACGGCAGGGGTCACTGGTTCGAACCCAGTACTACCCACCAAAGACCCTTGGAAGATGACGTAAGCCCCAGGCTTATCGTTGTCGGCGTACCAAGGTTAAAAAAGACGCAAAGCAAAGAAAGCCAACCGCGAGGTTGGCTTTTTTGTTTTGTGCGCATCGAACATGATTCCGCCTTCAAGCCCGGACGCCTTGCCCATTGCGAGCAAGCCATTGCGCTGAACCGTCCCTTTCATTACGCTTAGCTTGATTTGACGCAAGCGGACTCTCATCGATTGAGCCGCGTCGCATGCAAGCCTGACTATCATGGATAACAAAGGCTTTGGCCCGTGGGGCCAGGCGTAGGCGAACAGGAGAAGGTCATGTCCGAGCACACCACTACCATGTTGATCATCATCGGCGCCGGGGTGGCGCTCATGCTGATCGGTTTCGGGCTGCGCGACCGCAATCTCGGCATGGGGCTGATGGGCATAGGCCTGATCACGGCCCTGGGCACGATCATCTACAAGGCCTACATCACCTTCTATTGACCGCCAGCCGCGGCCGGCCGGACTTCAGCCCTGCTGCGTCTTGCGCGCCGCGCGCGCCAGCAGCGTGTCCAGCTGGTTTGCGAAGGCCTTGCGGTCGGCCTGGCTGAATGCGGCCGGGCCGCCGGTATCCACGCCGCTGGCCCGCAGCTCTTCCATCATGTCCCGCAGCGCCAGCCGCTCCCGGATCGTTTCCGGCGTATAGCGTTCGCCGCGCGGGTTCAGGGCCATTGCGCCTTTCTCCAGGACTTGCGCGGCCAGCGGGATGTCGCCGGTGATCACCAGGTCGCCCTCGGATGCGCGCTCGGCGATGTGGGCGTCGGCGACGTCGAAGCCGCGCGGCACCTGCACCGCGCGGATCAGCGGGGAGGGCGGGGTGTAGAGCATCTGGTTGGCCACCAGCGTCAGCGGCAGCTGCCAGCGCTGGGCGGCGCGGAACAGGATGTCCTTGATGACTGCGGGGCAGGCGTCCGCATCGACCCAGATGTGCATGCGCTTACTTGTCCAGCGCGTTTTGCAGCACTTCGGCCACGATGTCGTTGGTGGACACGCCGCGTTCGGCCGCCAGGGCGCGCAGCTTGTCGGCGTGGGCTTGCGACAGCTTCAGCGGGAACGGCACCAGGCCGGCGGCCTGGTCCAGCTTGCGCTGTTCGCGGCGGTCGGGCACCTGCGAGGCGGTGCCGAAGCGGTCCGGGGTGGAGGCTTGCTTGAGCTGGCCGGCCAGCTTCAGGGCCTGGTTTTTCTGCAGATCGAATTTATTCATGGAGATTCCTGGTAGGGAGCGCAATCATAAGCGCAACCGGCTTTATTGCGGCTTGGCCTGTTCAAGCTTGGCCAGCCCTTCCTGGGCGCCGTCGTGCAGCGGCACGGTCAGGCCGCGGCGGGCGGTCGCCAGGCCCACCTGAGCGCCCTGGGCCGAGCCCGCGGCCAGCAGGTCCTGCCCGGTCACATAGACCGCGCGCACGATCACCAGGGCCTCGTCCCGGGTCAGGTCCGCGGTGGTGAGCAGCAGCGCCGCCATGCCCACGGTGGAGATAGGCTCCGTCTGGTTGGGGTAGGTGCCGGCGGCGATGTCCAGCGGCATCAGCGCGTTGTCCTCGGCCCCGGTCAGCGTCTTGATGGCGGCAGGGTCCAGCGGCAGCAGCTTCAGTCGCGCCTGGGTCAGCGCATCGCGCAAGGGTGTGGCGGGCACGCCGATGACCTGGGCGGCGGCGTCGACCTTGCCGGAGTTCAGTGCAGGCAGGGACTCGGTGAAGGGCGTATCGGCCACGGTGTAGTCGCGGCCGGCCTGCAGGCCGTGGGCGGCCAGCACGGTTTCCAGCGTGGCGCGCACCGCCGAGCCTTCCGGTCCGAGGGCGATGGTCTTGCCCTTGAGATCGCGTACGCCGCGCATGGCGGTGTCGTCGCGCACCACGATATGGACCATTTCCGGATACAGGCTGCCCAGAGCGCGCAGGCCGGTGAAAGGTCCCTGGCCCGCGAACGGCCCCTTGCCGTCGTAGGCTAGTCGTGCGGTGTCGGCCTGGGCCAGCCCCACCACCGCGTCGCCGCTGCGCAACAGCGCAATGTTCTCGGCGCCGCCGCCCGTGATCAGCGGTGAGACCCGGATCTGCTGCTTGCGCGCGACGTCGCTCAGGGCGCGCGCGAACGCCACATACTCGCCACGGTCCGGACCGCCGGCCAGCGGGTAGCCCTGCTGCATGCGGGCCAGGCGGCCGTTGATGCGCGCCACCGAGCGCTCCAGTTCCTGCTGCACCACGTGCTGCGCGGTGCTGGAGGCGCTGTAGGAAACCGAATGGGTGATCTGGTCCAGCGTGTCCAGCAGCTGGCGCGTGACGGGCGGCGGCGCGCCAGTGTCCAGGTTGGGCGCCTCGGCCGCCTTGAAGCCGGCCGGGGTCACCAGCTTCCAGGTGTCGCCTTCCTGGCGGTAGATGGCGCTGGCGTGCGCGACGATGCGGTCGCCGGCCTGGTTGCCGCCGGATTTCACGCCGCTGATGCTGCGCGGACCTGCGCCCAGCAGCGTGACCAGCGCGGCGGCGCCGGGCTGGTCCCAGGCGCCCAGGGTGATGTTGCGCGCCAGGTCCAGTTCGACGTCGTAATAGACCACGCGGCGGGTTTCGCCCGCCGGGGCGCTGCTGTCCGAGGCCGAGCCCATGCGCTTGATCTCGGCGATGCGGAACAAATCCGCGCCGTAGGCGGTGGCCAGGCTGCGTTCCACGTCGGCGCGCAGGGCATCGGTGTCGGGCGCGCGGCCGCAGGCCGCCAGCAGCAGGCAGAAGCTCAGAATGACAAGACGTTTGAACATGGTCACATGCCTCCCACGAACGGCAAGGAGATCAGCGAGGTCAGCACGATCACGTTGAGGATGTCGACCAGGAAGGCGCCGGTGACCGGCACGACGATGAACGCTTCCGGCGCCGGGCCATGGCGCCGCGTCAGCGCCTGCATATTGGCGATGGCGGTGGCGGTCGCGCCCAGCGCGAAGCCGCAGAAGGCGGCCGACATGATGGCTGCTTCGTAGTCGCGCTTGAGCATGCGGAATACGACCCAGGCGGCATACAGCGCGCACACCAGGGTCTGCACCGCCAGCATCAGGGCTAGCGGGCCGGCCAGGCGCGCCACGCTGGACAGGTCCAGCGTCATCATCGTCATGCCCAGGAACAGCGACAGCGAGATGGTGCCGATGATTTCGGTGGCGCGGTCGTCCAGCTTCAGACCCAGCTTTTCGCCGCCGTTGCGGATCAGTACGCCCGTGGCCAGGCACCACAGGAAATTCGGCAGGCTGACCGGGGCGTCCTCGACCAGGGCGGCCAGGTAGCCGCCGACCACCAGGCAGACCAGGGCGGCGGTCAGGGACACGATGTAGGAGCCTGCAGAGGACGCGGGTGCGTTTTCCGTCAGGTCCGCAGGCTCGTGGCCGTCGCCGGGCGCGTGGTCCAGGCTGCCGGCCAGCTTGTGGCGCCGCATCAGCCATTCGGCCACCGGCCCGCCCACCACGCCGCCCAGCACCAGCCCCAGGGTGGCGGCGGTCATTGCCAGCGCCATCACGTCCTGGATGTTGTTGAAGTCGGCGAAGCGCGTGGCATAGGCCGCGCCCGTGCCATGCCCGCCCACCAGCGTGATCGTGCCGCCCAAAAGGCCCATCAGCGGATGCATGTCCAGCAGCCAGGCCATGCCCAGCCCGACGGCGTTCTGCAGCACCAGGAACGGGATCAGGGCCAGCAGGAAGGCAATCAGCCTGGGACCGCCCTTGGCCAGCAGCTTGAGGTTGGCGGTCAGGCCGATGCTGCCGAAGAACAGCAGCAGCAAGGTCGGCTTGATGCTGGTTTCCAGCGAGACGGACACGCCGCCCCAGGTCGCCAGCAGGTAGGCCAGTACGGCGAACAGGAGACCGCCGACGATGGGGTCCGGAATGCTGTAGCGGGCGAGGAAGCCGATCCTGGTGGTGAGCACGCGTCCGATGACCAGGACGAGGCAGCATGCCAGCAGTGATTGAACGGGCGTAAGCGAGATCATAGGTACCTTTGCGCCCTGTCAGGGCACGGTGAACTTTCTGGCTGTTTGAACCCTGCCGCCTCTCACGGACTGAGGCTTATGTTACGTCCGCCGCGCGGGCGGTGTACATGGGGGCAGGGGGGGCGGCGCGCGGTGCGAAGCCGGGCGGGCGGAAAGCCGCGGCGCAGGCAGCCACGGCCGGGGCGGCTAGAGCGGAAATGCGCGCGACATGTATTGCGCGCGCGGCCCGTAGCCAGCCAGTTTTTCGGTCAGATCGGCGCTGTCTGCGCTGACCGGCAGGTAGCCGTGGCGCTGCCAATAACCCACGGCGGATTCCAGTGACACCAGGCTCGCGCGGTGCAAGCCGCCCTCATGCGCGCTGCGGGCGGCGGCGCGCAGTAGCGCCTGGCCCACGCCCAGCCCTTGCGCCGAGGGCGCCACGGCGCAGTCGTGCAGGAACCAGTGGTCGGCCGCGGCCGGCAGCGTCGCGAGCGCGACGTCCAGGGCGGGCGGCAGTCCCGCATCCCAGGGATAGGAGATCAGGTAGCCCAGCAGCGCATCGGAGCTGGCCGCGGGCTGCGCCACCCAGCAGTGCGCGGGGGCGAGCGCCAGGCGATTCTGGAAGAAATCCGCGCTTTCCAGCAGGAAACCGGGGTAGGCCAGGGTCTGGAGAGCCAGGATGGCGTCCACGTCGCTGGCCCGCATGAGCCGGACTTGATATTGCATGACAACCTGCGAAAACAAAAAACTCGGGCGCATTTTACCGATGCACGGACGGCCTCAGGCTTTACAGGGCTTCACAAATTGGGGACACAGGTTCACGGGACTTTATTGTTTTCAGGGAGGGGCTCCCTAGAATTCGCCCTGGATTGCCGGATCGTCGGGCGCGCCGCATTTTATGAAAATTCAACGACACCCTTCGCATACTGCTCGCCATAGTCCTGCATTCCGAGTCTAGAGCCATGCACATCCAATTCCGGTCCGAATCCGCCGTCCCGCAAGTGTTGACCAAATCGTATCCTCTGGAAGCGGTATGGCCGGCGGCCGAGGCGCCCGTACCGTATGACGCCTGCGTGACTTGCGTGATTCCCTGCCTGAACGAATGCGAAAACCTGCGGGTCCTGCTGCCTTTGCTGCGCAACCGCCTGGAGGCGCTTTGCACCAGCTGGGAGATCATCGTGGCCGATGACGGCAGCACGGACGGCACGGAAGCGCTGATGGCCGAATGGACCGAACACGACGGTTTCCGCTATGTGCAGCTGTCGCGCAACTTCGGCAAGGAAGCCGCGATCAGCGCCGGCCTGGAAGCCGCCACCGGCAATGCCGTGATCTGCCTGGACGCCGATCTGCAGCATCCCCCTGCTTTGATCGAACAGATGCTGGCGCGCTGGGCCGCCGGCGCCGAAATGGTCTACGCGGTGCGCGAGACCCGCGCCGACGAGTCCTGGGCCAAGCGCACCGGCGCGCGCTGGTTCTACAAGCTGTTGAGCGGCGCGCGCGGCGTGGATGTGCCGGCGCACGCGGGCGACTTCCGCCTGATGGACCGCAGCGTGGTGGACGCGCTGATCGCGCTGCCCGAACGCACCCGTTTCATGAAGGGCTTGTACGCCTGGGTCGGCTTCAAGGGCGAGGCCCTGGCCTATACCCCCGAGGAACGCATGCACGGCGACAGCCGCTTCGGCAGCATGCGCTTATTCCGGCTGGCGCTGGATGGCCTGACCGCCTTCACCACCTGGCCGCTGCGTCTGGTCAGCCTGGTCGGCGTGGCCTTCGCCATGCTGGCGCTGAGCTACGCGGCCTATCTGGTCGGCGAGTACCTGTTCTTCGGCAACCAGGTCTCCGGTTGGACGACCATCGTGACGGCGGTGCTGTTCTTTGCCGGCGTAAATTTGATTTCCTTGGGCGTGGTGGGCGAGTACGTGTCCCGCATCTTCGATGAAGTGAAGGGACGGCCGCTCTTCGTCGTGCGCCGCCGGCAGGGCCAGGCTTCCCGGCCGGGCAAAGGCCTGGGCTGACATGTCCGCCACGACTTTCTGGCGGCGTTCCGACTGGACCCCGCCGGCAGGACGCTTCCTGCTTGCGATAGGCGCGTGGCTTGCCTTCCTGGCCTGGATCAGGCCCCTGACCCTGCCCGATGAAGGGCGCTATGCAGGCGTGGCCTGGGACATGCTGCGCAGCGGCTCGCATGCGGTGCCCTTGCTGGACGGCATGCCGTACTTCCACAAGCCGCCGCTCTATTACTGGCTGACCGAGCTGTCCTTCTCGGTGTTTGGCGTGCATCCCTGGGCGGCGCGGGTGCCTTCCTGGCTGGCCGCGTGGGGCGCCGTGGCGGCCCTGTATTGCTTCGTGCGGCGCTACCGAGATACCGAGACCGCCGCATTGACGGTGCTGGTCCTCGCCACCATGCCGTTCTTCTATGGCGGCGCGCAGTTCGCAAATCTGGACATGCTGGTTGCCGGCCTGATCACGCTATGCGTGCTGGCCGCCGTGGACACGGCGCTGCGCGTCGAGCGCGGGCAGGCATGGCGCGCGATGGCGGTGGCGGCCGGCGTGCTGGCGGCGTTGGCGGTCTTGGCCAAGGGCTTGATCGGCCTGGCGCTGCCGGGCGCGATCCTGCTGGTCTGGCTGCTGTGGGAGCGGCGCTGGCGCGGCCTGGCCGCGCTGTGCTGGCCGCCCGCGCTGCTGGCGTTCATCGCCGTGGCGGCGCCGTGGTTCTTGCTGATGCAGCTGCGCTATCCCGGTTTTTACGACTACTTCTTCGTCTATCAGCATTTCCAGCGTTTCGCGGCCAGCGGCTTCAACAATGCGCAGCCGTTCTGGTTTTATCTGCCGGTGATTGTCGGGCTCAGCCTGCCCTGGTCGCTGTGGGGCGGCGGCATATTGCGCCAGGCGTTCTGGGTGGGCCCTACGCGCAGCCTGCGGCGCCTGGCTTTGGTGTGGTTTGCCGTCGTGCTCGTGTTTTTTTCGCTGCCGCAGTCCAAGCTCGTGGGCTATGTCCTGCCGGCGCTGGCGCCGCTGGCTTTTCTGCTGGCTGAAGTGATCCAGGGGGCCAGGCGCGCCGATGCCGAGGGTGCAACTCGCCTGGTGCGCCTGAGCGCGGTCCTGGCGGCGGGCATCTGCGTCATCGCGGTGGCCATTGCGGCGAACAACGCGCGCGGCAGCGCGGAGCCGCTGGCCAGGGTGGTGCGGGAACAGGCGCGGCCGGACGATACGTTCGTCTCGCTGCACACCTATCCCTTCGATCTGGCGCTCTACGCAAGGGCGGCGCGTCCTGCGTGGGTGGTGGACGACTGGCGCAACCCGGAGGTCCCCGTGCGCGACAACTGGCGCAAGGAGTTGTACGACGCCGCCCAGTTCGATCCCGAGACGGGCGGAGAGGTATTGCTCAGTCCCGCGGAGTTCACCGCGCGTCTGTGCCAGGCGGAGCAAGGCGCGCGTTTCTGGGTGTGGGGCACTGCGGCCGACAACCCCACCTATCCGCCGCTGCAGGGGCTGGCGCCGGTGGTGAGCAGCGTGAAGTACGTGATGTGGCGCGTCGACGTGGACGCGGCGTTCAGGCAGCGGGTTTGTGGCGGAATGCCCAGAACCGGCTGACGATGAAAGTCGCCACGGCAAGCCCGAGCAGGATCAGCGCCAGCAGGATGTCGTAGCGGATGGCAGTGTTGTGCAGTAGCCAGGCGTAGGTGGCTTCGTTGATGAGAAAGCCTGCGGCTGACACAAAGAAGAAACGGCGCGCTGCTACCGTCCAGGGAGTTTTGGAATGTCGGAATGTAAGCCGGTAATGGCCGGCGAAGGACACTGCGAAGGCGATCAGCCAGCCCACGAGGTTGGCGGCCAGGGGCGGCAGGCGGAAGAGTTCGACGCAACCCACGGCGACAGCCCAATGGGTGGCTGCGGCCGCGCATCCGACAGCAATGAAAGTGCTTACTTGTTGCAGCAGGGCGCGCATGAAAGCCGTGAAGATAAGGAAGTCAGAGGTATAGCGATGAGCAAACGTATCGTTGTCTGCGGGGACGATTTTGGCATGAATGCCGACATCGATGAAGGCATGATTGCGCTGGCCGGCATGGGCCGCCTGAGCGCGGTCAGCTGCCTCGCGCTGGGCCCTTCGTTCGCGGCCAATGCGAGGCGGCTGGCGCCGCTGAACGTGGATATCGGCCTGCATGTGAACTTCACCGAATCGCTCATGCCCGGCGCCGAGCCCATGCCGACGCTGAGCCGGCTGATCCTCAATGCCTACACGGGCAGGCTGGACGGAGGGTGGATCGAGGCGCAGCTGGAGCGTCAGTTCGACGCCTTCGAGGCCGCGTTCGGCCGCGCGCCCGACTATGTCGACGGTCACCAGCACGTGCATCAACTGCCCGGCATTCGCGAGCGCCTGCTGCAACTGCTCAAGCGCCGTTACGGCGCCCGTATGCCATGGCTGCGCCAGACGGCGCCGGGCATGCAGTTCGGCATTCCCATGAAGGAGGCCATCAAGGCGCGTGTCATCGGCGCGCTGGGCGCCGCGGCGTTGGCGCGCCAAGCGCGCCAGGATGGCATGCGCACCAACCGCCGGCTGCTGGGCGTCTATGGTTTCGCAGGCGGCAAGCGCCGCTATGCGGATCTGCTGCAGAACTGGCTGTTCAATGCGCGCGACTGCGACCTGCTCATGTGCCATCCGGCCATGGGCAACCAGGACGGCTGCGCCATGTCACGCCAGCGCCGCGCGGAATTCGACGTGCTGGCCAGCCCCAAGCTGGGCGACTGGCTCAACGCCAACGGGGTGCATATCTCGCGCTTGCCGGCCACGGCGCGCTGATCGGCTGCAAGGTCGTTGCGGCGCGGGCTGGCTCTAGCCGCCCGTCAGGCTCTGCAGCAGCCAGGCGCCCGCAGGTCCCAGCGCGCGCCGCCGTGACCAGACCGCATCGACGCGGATGTGGCGCGGCCAGCCCGGCGACTTCAACTCCACCAGCTGATCCTGGCCGAAGCGCTGGATCATCCAGCGCGGCAGCTCGGTCCAGCCGAATCCGCGGCTGGCCATTTCCAGCAGCATCAGATAGCCGGGCGCCGACCAGGTCGCATAGGCAGGCTCGGCGTCCTTGTCGCCCAGCTCGTAAGTGCTCAGGCGTAGCGCGCGTTCGGACTTCAGCTGGTCTTGCGTGACCTGCGGCAGCTGGGCCAGCGGATGCCCGCGGCCCACGCACAGGACGATCTCAGACAGCTCTGCCAGCGTCGCGTGCGCCACGTCGGGCGGGTAGCTGTCCTGGGCGGCCATCAGTCCCAGGTGCGCGCGGCCCTGCTGCACCAGCGCCACCACGTCCTCGTATTCCGCGATCAGGCATTCGAAGCGCAGCGCCGGATAGCGCTGGTCGATCTGGCTGAGCATGGTGTCGAAGGTCTCGGACTGGAACGTGTCGGACAGCACCACCGTCAGCCGGGGCTCCAGGCCCTCGGCCAGCTGGCTGGCGCTGCGGTTCAGCCGATCGTTGGCAGCCAGCACTTGCAGGGCCTGGCCCAGCAGGACCTGGCCGGCCTCGGTCAGCGCGGGCTGGCGCTGGCTGCGGTCGAACAATGTCACGTTCAGGTCCACTTCCAGGTTGGCGATGGTTTCACTGACCGTGGACTGGCTTTTCCCGAGCTTGCGGGCGGCAGCCGAAAACGTGCCTTCGGAGGCGACCTGGGCGAACGCCGCCAGGGATTCCAGGGAGTGGCGCATGGGTGGGATGTCCGATGTTATCGGTTTTTCCGATGAAAACTATCTTTATGGTAACGGAAATATCGTCGAGAATCCCTGCCACTGAGTATCAACCGACCGCAGGTGGGTCATGACGCAAGCCAAGAAATCCATTAAAGAACGTTTCCTCCACGCCTTTCTGTTCGAAATCATCGCCATCGGCCTGTGCGCCCCGGCGGCCGCCTGGGCCATGGGCAAGTCCCTGTTCGAAATGGGCGTGCTGACGGCAGTGATCGCCTGGATCGCGCTGGTCTGGAACATGATCTACAACGCCGGCTTTGACCGCATCGAGTACCGCATGGGCTGGACCCGCACGCTGCGGCTGCGCGTGGTGCATGCCTTCGGCTTCGAGCTGGGCCTGATCCTGATCGTGATCCCGCTGGCGGCCTGGTGGCTAGACATCAGCCTGTGGCAGGCCTTTGTGCTGGATATCGCGCTGGTGCTGTTCTATCTGCCCTACGCCTTCCTCTACAACCTGGCCTATGACCGCTCGCGGCCACGGGTCCTGCAGTGGCTGGCCCGCCGCAAAGGGCAGGCCGCGCCGGCCGTCACGCGTCAATCACCTTGCGCGTGAACATCTCCAGGTAGTCCATCAGCGAGTCCGCGCCCTTGATGGCCGCGGACTCGTTGCCGGTGGCGATGCCCTCGGCCATCAGCATGTGGCGGCGAGCGCCCTCGGCGATGTCGCCCTCGTGCTGGTAGGCGTACCAGAAGCGGCGGCACTGGATGATCAAAGGGGCCACCGCATTCACGGCCGAGGCGTTGCGGCAGGCCTGGTGGCAGACGTGGTCCAGCATCTGGTCGGCATGCATGTAGTTGTCGAGATTGCCGCCTTCCGCCGCCTGGATCATCTGCGCCGCGCAATCCACGATCTGGCTGCGCTGCGCCGGGGTGGCGCGGCGCGCGGCGCTGGCCGCGATCAGCTGCTCCAGCGCCCGGCGGGTCTGGATCAGGTCCATGTGGTCTGCCAGCTGGATCATGGACACGCGCAGGCCGCGCCGCGGTTCCTGGCGTATCAGCCCGGCGGCCACCATGCGCAGCAGCGCCTCGCGCAGCGGCGTGCGTCCCAGGCCGGTCATTTCCACCAGATCCGCTTCCACGACCGCGCTGCCCGGCTGCAATTGCAGCGTGGCGATCATGCTTTCGATCTGGTCGTAGGCGACATCGGCGGCGCGCCGTTTGGATTCTGCTGCTGCCATCAACTGTTGTTTTCCTTCGTTTTGCGCCACTGCGTGTAGGCCAGCCATTCGCCGACGAATCCGCGCCGGAAGAACGACACGCACAACACGAAAATCAGTCCGATGACGATGGTGACGATGTCGCCCAGGGTGGCAAGATAGTTCTGCAAGCTGACGACCAGCGTCGCGCCCACCACCGGCCCCCATACCGTGCCGATGCCGCCCAGGAGCGTCATCAGCAGCACCTCGGTGGAGGTGGCGAGCGAAACGTCGTTCAATGCAACCAGCTGGAGCACCAGCGCCTTCAGCGAACCGGCCAGGCCGGCCACCGAGGCCGACAGCACGAAGGCCAGCAGCTTGCACCGGTCTGTATCGTAACCTAGCGATATGGCGCGCGGCGCGTTGTCCCGGATGGTCTTGAGCACCTGGCCGAAGGGCGAATGGATCACCCGGTAGACGAACAGAAAGCCCAGCAGGAAGACCCCAAGCGTGAAGTAATACATGTTGGCGTCCACGCTCAGGTCCACCAGGCCCAGGAACTTTCCGCGCGGGATGCCCTGCATGCCGTCCTCGCCGCGCGTCCAGCCCACCTGCACCGCCATGAAGTACGCCACCTGCGACAGCGCCAGCGTGATCATCGCGAAATAGATGCCGGTGCGCCGGATCGCCAGCCAGCCGATGGCCCAGCCGATGGCCGCGGCCATGGCCACGCCGCAAGCGATGGCGATCTCGGGCGGCAGGCCGCGGGCGCCGAACAGGATCATCATTTCGCCGGCCGCGTAGCCGGCCCAGCCGAAGAAGGCGGCATGGCCGAACGACACCAGGCCGGTAAAACCGGTCAGCAGGTTGAAGGCCAGCGCGAACAGCGCAAAGCACAGCACCTTCATGACGAACACGGGATAGACGATCTGCGGGAAAAGCGGCACCAGCAGGGCCGGCACCAGCAGCAGCGCCAGGATGCGGATCGAGGAGGGTATGCGCTGCACCTTATTTCTCCTTGCCGAACAGGCCGGCGGGGCGCGTCAGCAGAACGATCGCCATGACGATGAAGACGACCACCGTCGAGGCTTCGGGATAGAACACTTTGGTCAGCCCTTCCAGCAGGCCCAGCGTCAGCCCGGTGACGATGGCGCCCATGATGGAGCCCAGCCCGCCGATCACGACCACGGCGAACACGATGTTCAACAGGTTCGAGCCCATCAGCGGGTTGATCTGCATGACGGGCGCGGCCAGCACCCCGGCCACGCCGGCCAGCGCCACGCCGAAGCCGTAGGTCAGGGTGATCATCACTGGCACGTTCACGCCGAAAGCCTGCAGCAGCCTGGGGTTCTCGGTGCCGGCGCGCAGCATGGCGCCCAGGCGGGTGCGTTCGAACAGATACCAGGTGGCCAGGCACAGCACCAGGGACGCCACCACCACGAACGCGCGATAGGCCGGCAGGAACATGAAGCCCAGGTCGAAGCCGCCCTGCAGAACCTCGGGCGGCTCATAGCCCACCCCTGAAATGCCGTAGAAGTAGCGAAAGCCGCCTTCCATCATCAGCGCGATGCCGAAGGTCAGCAAGAGGCCGTACAGGTGGTCCAGGTGGTACAGGCGCTTGAGCAGCGTCTTCTCGATCACGACGCCCACCAGCCCCACCAGCAGGGGAGCCAGGATCAGCGCGGCCCAGAAGTTGATCTGCACGCCCGGCCCAAGCAACTGCGGCAGCTGGGTGAAGCCGATCCAGGCCAGGAACGCCGCCATCATGAACTGGGCGCCGTGCGTGAAATTGACGATGTTGAGCAAGCCGAAGATGATGGCCAGCCCCATGCTGAGGATGGCGTAGAAGCAGCCGTTGATCAGACCCACCAGCAGTTGGGCGAGCAAGGCGGAAAGCGAGATGTCGAACATGGTAGGCGGCGGGCGGAAAGGTGTCGCGTCGATTTCCGGGAAGCGCGCGGCGGTGCGCCGCGGCCATGGCAGCCGGCGCCGCACGCTGTGCGTGCGGCGCGTGGCGGCATCAGGTCTTGTTCAACGAGCACGCGGCCTGGGGCTTGGGGAACACGTCCTCGCCCTTGAGCACCGACTTCACGTTGTAGTAGTCCCACGGCGCCTTGGACTCCTTGGGCGTCTTGACCTGCAGCAGCAGCATGTCGTGCACCAGCGCGCCGTCGGCGCGCAGCTTGCCGTTGCGGATCACGGCGTCGTTGATGGTCATTTCGCGCAGCTTGGCCATCACGGCGGGTGCGTCGTCGGTGCCGGCGGCTTCGATCGCCTTCAGGTACGACAGCGTGGCCGAATACACGCCGGCCTGCGAGGCGGTCGGCATCTTCTTGGCCTTTTCAAAGAACTTCTGGGCCCAGGCGCGCGAAGCGTCGTCATAGTCCCAATAGAAGGCTTCGGTCAGGTACATGCCCTGCGCCTTGGCCAGGCCCATGCTGTGCACGTCCGAGATGTAGGTGAGCAGCGGCGCCACGATCTGCTTCTTGTTGATGCCGAACTCGTTGGCCTGCTTGACCGCGTTGACCGTGTCGTTGCCGGCGTTGGCCAGCGCGATCACGTCGGCCTTGGAGGCCTGCGCCTTCAGCAGGAACGAAGAGAAGTCGTTGCCGGGAAAGGGATGGCGCGACACGCCCACCACATTGCCGCCGTTCTCCTGGATGACTTCGGTGCCGTCCTTTTCGAGCGAGTGGCCGAAGGTGTAGTCGGCGGTGATGAAGTACCAGCTCTTCTTGCCTTCCTTGACCAGCGCGCGCGCGGTGCCGGCGGCCAGGGCGTAGGTGTTGGTGGTCCATTGGGCGTTCAACGGCGAGCACTTTTCGCCCAGGATCGCGGTGGACAGGCCCGCCGACGGCATGGTCACGCGGTTCTTCTGCTTGGCGATTTCCATCACCGCCAGCGCGGTGGACGCGGTGGGGAAGTCGGTGATCATGTCGACCTTGCCCTGGTCGAACCATTCGCGGGCCAGGTTGGCCGCGACGTCGGGCTTGTTCTGGTGGTCGGCGGAAACCACTTCCACCGGCTTGCCCAGCACCTTGTTGCCCATTTCCTCGGCGGCCATGCGGGCCGCGATCACGGAGCCGTTGCCGGCCAGGTCGGAATAGACGCCGGACAGGTCGGTCAGGACGCCGATCTTGACCACGTCATCGCTGACCTTGGTCTGGGCCTGGGCGGCGCCGATCATGCCGATGGCGAACAGCGCTGCTGAGATTCGATTCAATTTCATCTGACTACGCTCCGTGTAGGAAGGGGACTGCGGTCGGAAGGAATGCGTCTGGAAAACTCAAATGCCGAGCAGGGCGTTCAGCCTGTCCTGCGATTGCTGGACTTCGGCGCGGTCTATCACCGCCACCACCTGGCCGTGCTCGATGACGTAATGGCGGTCGGCCAGGTGCTGGGCAAAGCGGAAGTTCTGCTCGACCAGCACTGTGGTGTAGCCGCGCTCTTTCAATTGCCGGATCACGCGGCCCAGGGACTGCACGATGACGGGGGCCAGGCCTTCCGTGATTTCATCCAGCAATAGCAGGCGGGCGCCGGTGCGCAGGATGCGCGCCATCGCCAGCATCTGCTGTTCGCCGCCCGACAGGCGCGTGCCGGGGCTGTGCGCGCGTTCTTTCAGGTTGGGGAACATGTCGTAGATCTCTGCCACCGACATGCCGTCCGGCCCTACCGAGGGCAGCAGCATGAGGTTTTCCTCGGCGGTCAAGGATGCATAGATGCCGCGCTCTTCAGGGCAATAGCCGATGCCGCGGCGCGCGATCTTGTGGGGCGGCAGGCCGACGGTCTCCTGGCCCTGGATCCTGATCGAGCCGCTGCGCCGGCCCACCAGGCCCAGGATGGACTTCAGCGTGGAGCTGCGGCCCGCGCCGTTCCTGCCCAGCAGGGTCACGCATTCGCCGGGCTTCACGTCCAGATCGATGCCGTGCAGGATGTGCGATTCGCCGTACCAGGCGTGCAGGTTGCGGATCTCCAGCATGCTGGAGGCTGCGGCGGCTTCATTCATCTTCGGCTCCCATGTAGGCTTCGCGCACCGCCGGGTTTTCCGATACGGTCGCGTAGGGGCCTTCGGCCAGGATCTCGCCCCGCTGCAGCACGGTGATGGTGTCGGAGATGTCCGCCACCACTTTCATGTTGTGTTCGACCATGAGGATGGTGCGGCCCGCGCTGACCTGCTTGATCAGATGCTTGACCCGGTCCACGTCCTCGTGGCCCATGCCTTGCGTCGGTTCGTCCAGCAGCAGCAGCTCGGGTTCGAGCGCCAGGGTGGTCGCGATTTCCAGCGTGCGCTTGCGGCCATAGGGCAGGTCGCCCGCGGCCACGTCCAGGTGCGTGCGCAGGCCGACCTGATCCAGCAGTTCCTCGACGCGGTGGTGCAGGCTTTCCAGCGTGCGTTCCGACCGCCAGAAGCAATAGTCCACGCCCAGCTTGCGCTGCAGGGCCACGCGCACGTTCTCGCGCACCGACAGTTGCGGAAAGACGGCGGAAATCTGGAACGAGCGCACGATGCCGCGGCGCGCGGTCTGCGCGGGGCGTTCCTGCGTGATGTCCACGCCGTCGTACAGGATCTCGCCGCGCGTCGGGATGTGGAACTTGGTCAGCAGATTGAAGAAGGTGGTCTTGCCCGCGCCGTTGGGGCCGATGAGCGCGTGGATGGCGCCGCGGCGCACGCTCATGTCGACGTTGTTGACGGCCACGAAGCCGCGGAATTCCTTGCTCAGGCCCCGTGTCTGAAGAATGATGTCGCTTTGCATGATGTCCGTTGGGCTTGCTGGGGACAGGCCCTGGCGCGTCGCGGTCCCGCCACGCGCCAGGAGGTTCGTGCTTCTTCCGGAGCCCGGCCTTACTTCGACTGGTACTGCGCGGGGCGCTTGGCCAGAGAGGCCTGGATGATGGCGGCGCAGCGTTCGCGTTCGGCGCCGGCCAGCGGCAGGCGCGGGCGGCGCACGTGCTCATTGCCCACGCCGGCCAGGGTCTCGGCCAGCTTGATGTTCTGCACCAGCTTGGTCGAGACATCCAGGTGCAACAGCGGCGTGAACCACTGGTACAGCGCCAGCGCTTCCTGCCACTTGCCGGCCTTCATCAGGTCGTACAGGGCCACGGTTTCGCGCGGGAAGGCGGTGACCAGCCCGGCGAGCAGGCCGTCCGCGCCCAGCGCCAGCGCCTCGAACGACAGGTCGTCCACGCCGATGAACAGCTGATAGCGCGTGCCTAGCGCGTTGCGCAGGTCGGTCAGGCGGCGCACGTCGTCGCTGCTTTCCTTGATGGCGACCAGCCACTTGCAGTCGGCCAGTTCGGCCATGTGCTCGGGCTTGAGATCCACGCGGTACGCGACGGGGTTGTTGTAGATCATGCAGGGCTTCTGCGCGGCCTCGGCCATCGTGCGGATGCTCTGCATCGCTTCGCGCGAGTCCGCCACGTAGATCAGCGAGGGCATCAGCATGAAGCCGTCCACGCCCAGTTCCACGGCGGCCTTGATGAAGCGCAGCGCTTCGCGGGTACTGGTCTCGGACACGTTGGCCAGGACCGGAATGCGGCCGCCGCTGACTTCCACCGCGCAGCGCGTCACTTCCAGCTTTTCTTCCAGGGTCAGGGTGCTGGCTTCGCCCAGCGAACCGCAAGTGACCAGGCCGTGTACGCCGTTGTCGATCAGGAAGCCGAAGTGCTTGCGCATCGCCTCGAAGTCGAGGGTCTCGTCGGCATGGAACTTACTCGTTACGGCAGGGAAGACGCCCTGCCAATGCACGTTACTCAACTGGCTTCTCCTCAAGATGCCGTCGCTTCAATGGCGGAGCGGCGAGCAGGTGCAAAGTCTAATATCTGATAAATATATTTAGAAGATATTTTGATTCGGGGATTTCCCGGGGCGGGTCAACCCGGGGGGATTTCCCAAGAGGGCATTGCTTTCGGCGTGGGGCCAGCGCGGCGCGTGTCTTTCCGCGGGGCGGGTCACGAAAGGGAAGCGCGCTAAGGAGGCATGGGCAGGCAGTCCGAGCCCGCCGCGTCGACGCGGAGGGCTGTCAGCCTGCCTTGCGCGGATACGCGCGGCTCGCGTCCTGCATGAAAGTCTTCACCGCGGTTTCATACTGCGCGCCGCTGCGGAAGGCGCCGGAATGCGAGGCGCCTTCGATCTTGACCAGGCGCTTGAGCTCGGGCGCGACGTTGCTGGCGGCGGCGTAGAGCTCGTCGCTCATGGTGTGCGGCACCACGCGGTCGGCGGTGCCGTGCATGAACAGCATGGGCGTGTGCATGCGCGCAAGCTTTTCCACCGAGGCGAACGGCTGCGTGACCAGCAGGCTGGCGCCGGGCACCTTGCCCCAGCGCAGCGTGGCAAGCATCGCGCCGATGCTGGTGAAGCTGGATTCCACGATCAGGCCGGCGAACGCCGGTTGTTCGGGGCGCGCGGCCAGGTCGATCGCGATCGCGCCGCCCAGGCTGTGGCCGTAGATGAAACGGCGCGCCGGATCGGGCTGGATGCGGGCCAGCTCCTTCAACCCGGCCATTGCGTCTTCCAGCGCGCTTTCCTCGGACGGCAGGCGCGGGGTCGAGGCGCCGAAGCCGCGGTAGTCGATAGCCAGCACGGAATAGCCCATGCGCGTCCAGCCGTCGATGCGGAAGGCGCTGCCGTTCAGGTTCCAGCGTGCGCCATGCAGGTACAGCACGGTGGGCGCGCCGGCTTGGGGACTTTGCCAGTACCAGGCGCGCACCTTGTCGCCGCCGGCCAGCGTCAGGTCGTAAACCTGGGTGCCGGCGGCGGGCTCGCGCCACCACGTTTGCGGTTCGGACTGGGGGGAGAAAATGGTCTGCCGCTGCCAGGAATCGAGCTGGGTGCAGCCGACGACGCTGGCGCCGGCCAAGAGGGCAACGGCGAACAGGCGGCGGGGAGAGAGGCGGGGGAAGGCTGGCATGGATTATCTGACCCGGGCGAGGCGGCTGGGTTCCGGCATCAGCATACTTCGGGATGGACTTCGCGGGTCAGGGCCAGCCAGGCCTGGGCGGCATGCGACAGGTAACCGCCGCGCCGCCACACCTGCACCATCTCCCAGTCCGTGCCGGCATCGCGCAGCGGCACCCGCGCCACGCCGGCGTGCAGCTCTTCGCGGGCCTTCAGGCGCGGCAGGAAGGCCACCCCCAGGCCGGCCGCCACCAGCGCCGCGATGAAATCGATCTGGCCGCTGCGCGCGGCAACGGCAGGGGCGAAGCCGGCGCGCTGACAGGCGTCGTGGATGATGCGGTTCAGGGCGAAGCCCGTCTCGAACAGAATGAAAGGCGTGTCCCGCAAGTCGCTCAGCCCGACGGTTTCAGCATGCGCCTTGGGGTGGTCGGCCGGCATCAGCGCCACCAGCGGCTCGCGCGCCACGGGCTGCCATTCGAAGATGTCGGGCACCGGTTTGAGCGAGGCGGCCAGTTCGATCTCGCCGGCCATCACCATTTCCTCCAGCCGGCGGCTGCCGTGTTCCACCAGACTGATTTCAATCTGCGGATAGCGGCTGCGAAAGCGCGCAAACATGGGTGCGAACAGCGTGCTGCTGCCCAGCGGCGGCAGGCCCAGGCGCAGCACGCCGCGCTTGAGCCCCTTCAGTTCGTCCAGCTCGGCGTGCAGATCGTCGCGCTGCGCCAGCATGGCGACGGCACGGCGGTAGACGATTTCGCCGGCGGCGGTCAGCCGCGGCGGCTGGGCGTGGCGGTCCAGCAACGGCATGCCCAGTTCGTCTTCCAGCTGCCGCACCGCTTTGCTCACGGTGGGCTGGGTCGCGAAGATGGTCTTGGCGGCCTGGGAGAAACCGCCCTGGCGGACCACTTCGACCAAGGCGCGCAGGGGACGCAGTTCCATGTTTATGCCTTATTGGAATGGCATGAATTCAATGAATTCATTTTATCTATGGGCGGCGCAGGCGTAAAACATCTGCTTGCCGCAGGAACTTCGTCTCATGTCTCGCCCACGCCTCGCCATTCTTCTACGCAGCAAGCTGCGCCGCAGCCGCGTGCTGCAAATCTGCCTGCTGGTCCTCTTCTCCCTGCTGGGTCAGGCGCTGGCCCAGTTGCTGGGGCTGCCCGTGCCGGGCGGCGTCATCGGCATGGCGCTGGTGCTGTTGCTGCTGGCCACGCGCCGCCTGCGGGTGCGCAACGTACATCGCGGCGCCAGCTGGCTGCTGGGCGAGATGCTGCTGTTCTTCGTGCCGGCCGTCATGTCGCTGCTGGACCACCGCGAATTCCTGGGCGTGCTAGGCCTGAAGCTGCTGGCCGTCATCCTGCTGGGCACGGCCCTGGTGATGACGGGCACGGCCTTGACCATCGATCTCTGCTACCGCTGGATGAACCGCCATGCCAGCTGATTTCAACTTGTTGTTCTGGCCCGCCGCGACGGTGCTGGCCTATGTCTGCGCGCGCCTGTTCTACCGGCGCTACGCCTACTGGTGCACGTCGACCCTGGTGGTGGCGCCCGCGCTGTTGCTGGCGCTTGCGCTTGCGCTGCACACCGGCTACCGGGACTACATGGCGGGGTCGCACTGGCTGATGGCGATGCTGGGGCCGGTCATCGTCGCCTTCGCGCTGCCCTTGTATGAACAGCGCGCGCTGATCCGCCGCTACTGGCCCGTGCTGGTGGCGGGCGTGGCGGTGGGCAGCCTGATCGCAGGCGCCAGCGCCTGGATGCTGGGCAGCTTGCTGGGCCTGTCGCCGGACCTGCGCCTGAGCCTGCTGCCGCGTTCGGTGGCCACGCCGTTCGCGGTGGCCGTGTCGTCGCACGTGGGCGGCGTGCCGGACCTGACCGCCGTCTTCGTGATCGTTACGGGCGTGTTCGGCGCGGCCATGGGCCAGTTGATGCGGCGCTGGCTGCCGCTGCGATCGGCGCTGGCGCGCGGCGCGTTGTTCGGCATGGGCGCGCATGGCGCCGGAACGGCCAAGGCCCGCGAGCTGGCGGCCGATGAGGGCGCCGTCGCGGGCCTGGTGATGGTGATGGCGGGCCTGTTCAATGTGCTGGTCACGCCCGCCGTGGTTGTGGGATTGCTGGCCTGAGGGCCGCGTCAGTGCAGCATTTCCAGCGCCACCGGATACAGCGACGCTACCAGCAGCAGCGCCATGCCCACATTGAAGGCGCGGATCGCCCAGGGCTTGTGCAGCACGCGGCGCAGCGCCGTGCCGAAGGTCACCCAGATGCCGATGCTGGGCAGGTTGACGATGCCGCAGACTACGGTGGCGATGACCAGATTGGCGAAGAAACCGTTCTGCGGCGTGTAGGTGGCGATCACGCCCACGGCCATGACCCAGGCCTTGGGGTTGACCCACTGGAAGGCGGCGGCCTGCAGGAAGGTGAACGGCTTGCCGCGCGTCTCGCCGTCGTCCATTTCACCTGAATTCGCGATCTTCCACGCCAGGTACAGCAGATAGGCCGCGCCCGCGTACTTCAGCACGGTGTACAACTGCGGCACCTGCTGGAACACCGAGCCCAGTCCGATGCCCACCAGGAAGATCATGAAGGTGAAGCCCAGGTTCACGCCCAGCAGATGCGGCACGCTGCGGCGGAAGCCGAAATTCAGGCCGGACGAGGCCAGCATTACGTTGTTGGGTCCGGGCGTAATGGAGCTGACCAGCGCGAACATGGCCAGGGGGCCCAGCAAGGACAGGGACATCAGAGGCACGTCGGCCCAGTTGGAGGGGAGCAGATTCATTCTTTGGTCCTGACGATGGCGCGGCGTCCGCCGGCGATGACGGCGATCACGGCAGCGGCGAAGACATACGTCGCCGGTTCCACCGATTCGCCAAACAACAATGCGGCCGCCACCACCGTCAGGAACGGTTGCAGCAACTGCACCTGGCCGACCCGGGCGATGCCGCCCACGGCCAGGCCGCGATACCAGGCAAAAAAGCCCAGGAACATCGATCCCAGCGCCAGATAGGCGCTGGCGTAGATCACCGGGGCGCTGGGCCAGCTGGCCTGCTGCGCCGCCATCCAGCCGACTGGCGCGGCCACCACGGGTGCGCTGATCACCAGGGCCCAGCAGATGGTGCGCCCGCCGCCCAGCGTGCGGGAAGCGCGCGCGCCTTCGGCATAGCCCAGGCCGCCCAGCAACACGGCCAGCAGCAGCCACAGATAGCCCGTCTGCAGGGCGCCTTCGCCTTGGCGCAGCGCATAGGCCGTCACCAGCGCGGCGCCCAGCACGGCCCAGGCCCAGAAGGCGGGCGAGGGGCGCTCACCGCTGCGCAGCGCGGCAAAGGCCGCGGTCGACAGGGGCAGCAGCCCATTGAAGACGGCGCCCTGCGACGCGGGCACGGTCTGCATGGCGAGCGAGGACGCCAGCGGCCAGCCCACCACGATGCCCAGGGCGGCCAGGATCACGCCGGGCCATTCCTCACGGTTGGGCCGGCGGGCGCGCGTCAGCCAGAGCACGGCAACCGCCGGCACGGCCGCCAGCAGCGCGCGGCCCAGTCCCACCAGCAGCGGCGCCAGCTCGCCGACCGCCAGGCGCGTCATGGGCAGCGTCAGGGAAAAGACCAGCACCCCCAGAAAACCATAGCCGTACCCCTCCCACAGCCCAGCGGGCGCGCCAGGCGCAGCCTGAGAGGTCGGATAGAAAGCGGGACGGGTCATCGCAGCCACCAAGGTAGGGGAACGCCGCGGGCATCGCGCCCATCCGCTATTGCGGGTTTTCGGCATTGCTGTCACTCTACGCATAGTTGTCGGTACAGTACCGGTACACTTTTGCATATCACTTTAATCACTGGCCTGGTGAAATCCCCATGACAGTTGCTTCCGCCGCGACCGCCTCCATGCCTTGGCAGCCCGTGCGCCAGGCCGACGCCACCCTGGTGGCGCAATTGGCCGACGGGCTGGCGCGCCGCATCGATGAACAGGGCCTGCGGCCCGGCACCCGCCTGCCGTCGATCCGCAAGATGGCCGAACAGTCGGGCGTCAGCCGCTTCACCGTGGTCGAGGCCTACGACCGCCTGGTGGCCCGCGGCCTGGTGCAGTCGCGGCGCGGCGCGGGATTCTTCGTACGGGCGCGCAGCGGGCAACTGGCCGCCGTGGCCAGCGCGGCGCCCGCGGCGTTCACGCCGCCTGCGCGGATCGACGTCGCCTGGCTGCTGCGCAGCATGTTCCGCGACACCAATCCTTCAGGCATGCCCGGCGGCGCGGGACTGCTGCCCGCGGACTGGCTGGACCCCGAGATGGTGGCAGGCGCGGTGCGCGCCGTGGGCCGCTCCGTACGCGGCCATCTGGTCAGCTATGGGCATCCCCAGGGCTTCGGCCCCTTGCGCCAGCAGATCGCCGCCTTCCTGCAGAACGACGGCGTGCCTGCGCATCCGGAACTCAATCTGCTCACGACCAACGGCGTCACGCACGGGCTGGACCTGATCGCGCGGCACCTGGTCAAACCGGGCGACACCGTACTGGTCGAAGACCCGGCATGGTTCGTCATCTTCGGCCGGCTGGCCGCCTTCGGCGCGCGCCTGATCGGCGTGCCGCGCGGCCCGGACGGCCCCGACACGGCGCTGCTCGAACAGCTGGCGGCCCAGCACAAGCCCAAGCTCTTCATCATCAACGGTTCGGTGCACAACCCCACCGGCCACACGCTGTCGGCCGGCGCCGCCTACGACATCCTGCGCATCGCCGAACGCCACGATTTCCTGGTGGTCGAGGACGACACCTACGGCGAACTGCATCCAGGCGGCGCCATGAAGCTGGCCGCGCTGGACCGCCTGAAGCGGGTGATCCTGGTGGGCGGCTATTCCAAGATGCTGGCGGCCAGCCTGCGGGTGGGCTATCTGGCCGCGAATCCCGAGATCCTGCAGAAGCTCGCCGACCTGAAGATGCTGGCCGGCCTGACCTCGCCAGAACTCGGCGAGCGGGTGATCCACCGGGTGCTGATGGAAGGGCAGTACCGCCGCCACATCGAGCGCGTGCGCCTGCGGGTGGACGATGCCCGCCAGCGGTGCCTGAAAGGACTGCTGAAACTGGGCCTGACGGTGCATCACGAGCCGCACGCCGGCATGTTCGTCTGGGCCGACTACGGTCGCGATACCGAGGCGCTGGCGCGCGTGGCGGCCGACCACGGCATGCTGCTGGCGCCGGGCACGCTGTTTTCCCCGTCCCAGGCGCCGTCGACGATGCTGCGCTTTTCGGTCACGATCGCCGATCATCGGGGCGTCTGGACCGATCTGGAAAAAATCTTCGCGCAAAACGTCTCCAGCAATCAATAATAGAAAGCTGTCTCTTTGAAGCCATTGAAGGAACCGCCATGTCCGCACCCATCAAACCCCTGACCCAGAATTTCGCCGTCGCGCCCCAGCTCGGCCCGGACGACATGGCGGACGTCGCCGCCGCCGGCTACAAGAGCGTGATCATCAACCGTCCCGATTTCGAAGGCGGCCCGGACCAGCCCACCGCCGCAGACGTGTCCAAGGCCGCCCTGGCCGCCGGCCTGCAGATCGAGTACCAGCCCGTCGTGGGCAGCGCCATGACCGCCGCCGACGTGGTGCGTTTCGCCGAGCTGTTGCGCACGCTGCCCGGCCCGGTCCTGGCGTACTGCCGCACCGGCACCCGCTGCACCAATCTGTTCGCCGCCGCCCAGCAGCTGGGTTGAACGCAGGCTTGACGCGCGTCAAGGCGCGCTGGGTTCGGTTGATGTGAACCTGGCGCGTTTCCGGTAGCATGGAGGTACCTCACAAACAGGAGCAGGCAAGATGTTCAAGAAGATCCTGATTCCCACCGACGGTTCTCCGCTCTCGGCCCAAGCCGCCAATGCCGGCATTTGCTTTGCGCGTTCCGTGGGCGCTGAAGTCGTCGCGCTCTACGTGACCCAGCCTTTCGCGGCAACGATCGGTTTTGACGGCATGGCTGCCGCTTACGCCATCACCGACGAAGACTACGAAAAGGCCTCCGCCGAGCAGGCCGACAAGTACCTCAAGCAGATCACCGACCGCGCCGACACCGCTGGCGTGAAGTCCGAGTCGCGCGCCGTGTCGAACTTCAACGTTGCCGACGGCATCGTGCAAGCCGCCGCCGACGCCGGCTGCGACCTGATCTTCATCGGCAGCCACGGCCGCAGCGGCCTGTCGCGCCTGCTGCTGGGCAGCGTCACCGCCAAGGTCCTGTCGCTGGCCAGCACGGCAGTGCTGGTGTATCGCGTCAAGGAAGAAAAGAAGTAGCCTGTCGCATCGACCGCCGCGGAATGCTCTACGGAGCTGCCCCAGGCTGGTGCATGGCTACCGAGCCCCTCCCGCTGGAGGGGCTTTTTTTATCCTTGGCCTTTGCAGGGACTAGGCTTGTTTCCTGGCGCGCCGCGCGTAATATTTACGCATCAGTGCGGGCGCGGTTCCGCGATTCTCAAGCACCCTACGCGGCATGGCGCCCGCCGCGGCAAGGCCCGGTCGGGCTTGCCGTCTTCGCCCGGTAGTTCACTGCAAGGGAAGAGGCCATGACTCGCAAGACGCGTATCGAGCTTTACCGCAATATCGGCATCAGCGCCCACATCGACGCGGGCAAGACGACGACCACCGAGCGCATCCTCTTCTATACCGGCATCACCCACAAGATTGGCGAGGTGCACGACGGCGCCGCCGTGATGGACTGGATGGAGCAGGAACAAGAGCGCGGCATCACCATCACGTCGGCCGCCACCACCGCCTTCTGGAAGGGCATGGCGGGTAATTATCCCGAACACCGCATCAACATCATCGACACGCCGGGCCACGTCGATTTCACCATCGAGGTCGAACGCTCCATGCGCGTGCTGGATGGCGCGGTCATGGTCTACGACGCCGTGGGCGGCGTGCAGCCGCAGTCGGAAACCGTCTGGCGCCAGGCCAACAAGTACAAGGTGCCGAGGCTGGCCTTCGTCAACAAGATGGACCGGGTCGGCGCGGACTTCCTGCGCGTGCAGCGCCAGATCGCCGAGCGCCTGAAGGGCGACGCCGTGCCCATCCAGCTGCCGGTGGGCGCCGAGGACCATTTCGAAGGCGTGATCGACCTGGTCAAGATGAAGGCCATCATCTGGGACGAGGCCAGCCAGGGCGTGCGCTTCGAGTACCGCGACATCCCCGCCGCAATGCAGGCGCAGGCCCAGGAATGGCACGACAAGATGGTGGAGAAGGCGGCTGAAGCCAACGAAACCCTGCTGGAAAAATACCTGTCGGGCGAACCCTTGACCGAAGACGAGATCAAGCAGGGTCTGCGCATGCGCACCATCGCCAACGAAATCGTCCCCATGCTCTGTGGCAGCGCGTTCAAGAACAAGGGCGTGCAGGCCATGCTGGATGCGGTCATCGACTACATGCCTTCGCCGGTGGACGTACCCGCGATCAAGGGCCATGACCAGCGCGACCACGAAATCGAACGGCATCCCACCGACAACGAACCGTTCTCGGCGCTGGCCTTCAAGATCATGACCGACCCCTTCGTCGGCCAGCTGGTGTTCTTCCGCGTCTATTCCGGCGTGGTGAAGTCGGGCGACTCCGTTTTCAATCCCATCAAGGAAAAGCGGGAACGCCTGGGGCGCATCCTGCAGATGCACGCCAATGAACGGCGCGAAATCACCGAGGTCTACGCGGGCGACATCGCCGCGGCGGTGGGCATCAAGGACGTCACTACCGGCGACACGCTGACCGACCCGGCCCACATCATCATCCTGGAGCGCATGGTCTTTCCGGAGCCCGTCATTTCGCAGGCGGTGGAGCCCAAGACCAAGGCAGACCAGGAAAAAATGGGCATCGCGCTGGGCCGCCTGGCGCAGGAGGATCCGTCCTTCCGCGTGCGCACGGATGAAGAGTCCGGACAGACCATCATTTCCGGCATGGGCGAGCTGCACCTGGAGATCCTGGTCGATCGCATGAAGCGCGAGTTCGGCGTCGAGGCCACGGTGGGCAAGCCCCAGGTCGCGTACCGCGAAACCATACGCAAGACCTGCAACGAGGTCGAGGGCAAGTTCGTCAAGCAATCCGGCGGACGCGGCCAGTACGGCCATGTGGTGCTCAAGCTTGAGCCGCAGGAGCCCGGCAAGGGCTATGAATTCGTCGACGCCATCAAGGGCGGCGTGGTGCCGCGCGAATTCATTCCGGCGGTCGACAAGGGCATACGCGAAGCGCTGAACGCCGGCATATTGGCGGGCTACCCCGTGGTGGATGTGAAGGCGACGCTGTTCTTCGGTTCGTACCACGACGTGGACTCGAACGAGAACGCCTTCAAGATGGCGGGCTCGATGGCCTTCAAGGAAGGCATGCGCCGCGCCGATCCCGTGCTGCTGGAACCCATGATGCAGGTCGAGGTGGAAACGCCCGAAGACTTCACCGGCAACGTCATGGGCGACTTGTCCTCGCGGCGCGGCATGGTGCAGGGCATGGAGGACATCGCGGGTGGCGGCGGCAAACTGGTGCGCGCCGAAGTGCCGCTGGCCGAAATGTTCGGGTACTCCACCTCGCTGCGGTCGCTGACCCAGGGGCGCGCGACCTACAGCATGGAGTTCAAGCACTATGCCGAGGCGCCGCGCCAGGTGGCGCAGGAAGTGATGGCGGCCCAGGGCTCGGGCCGCTGAGTCAACGTCAGGCGGGGGCGGCGGCCGTGGCCGCCGCCGCGCGCATGCGCGACGAGGCCAGTTTCACGCCCAGCAGAATCATCACGAAGCCGTAGGCATGGAACAGCTGCGGGGCCTCGCCCAGCAGCGGCCAGGCCAGCAGCGCGGCATAGACCGGCACCAGGAACATCGACAGCCCCGCCGTGGCTGGCCCCGCCTGGCTGATCAGGCGGCCGTACACGTAGTACGCGCCCAGGCTGGGCACCACCGCCAGGAACAGCAGCACCGCGGCCAGCCGCGGATCGCCCCAGGGCGGCGTGGCGCCGGCCGCAGCCTCGATCGCGGCAAAGGGCGCCAGGGCCAGCACGCCGCCCAGCATCATGGCCGCCAGCCGGGCGCTGTCCGGCACCGCGGGCAGACTCAGCCGCTTTTGCAGCACGGTGTAGAAGGCCCAGCCGGTGGCGGCCAGCAGCACCCAGAGGTCGCCCTGGCCGAAATCCAGGCGGGCCAGCGTCTGCGCATCGCCGCGCGCCAGCACCACCAGCACGCCGCCCAGGGCCAGCGCCAGGCCCGCGCCGCGCAGGGCGGACAGCGGCTTGCGCCAGATGATGGCTTCCAGCAGCGCCACCAGGATAGGGCTGCACGAAAAGATCAGGGCGATATTGGTCGCGCTGGTGTTCTGGGCGCCGATGTACTGCGGTGCCACGGCCACGCCCATGCCCAGCACTGCCAGCGGCGCCAGCGACGGCAGGGCGCGCCACAAGGTCTTGCGGTGCGCGCGCAGTGCGGGCGCGGCAAGCGGCAGCAGGATCAGCAGGGCGATCAGCCAGCGGCCGAAGGCCAGAAAAACAGGAGGGAGGTTGGCATCATGGGCCCAGCGGGCCGCCACCATGTTGGAGGCGAATAGCGCCGGAGCGGCGAAAAGCATGGCGGTGCCGGACAGGCCCAGGCCGGATCTTGCGGGTGCTGCTGCTGCGAGAGACATGGTTTCCTGCCGCGCGGATCGGCGCGCGGCGTGCTGCGTTGATACTGCCGGCGCCTGCGCCGGGTTGTGCCGCAGCGTGGACGCCGAAATCGGACGGGCGGGATAGGTGACCGTCTTGCAGGAGAGTCTACGGGCAGGAGGGCAAAATAGGTTTCCTGATTCACGCCATATTTGGGAAATCTGAAGAATAGTTGTCTTGTAGAATTAGTTTTTGAAGGGAAAATATCTTCGTTATCCGTCCATCATGCCCGCATCGCCCAAAATCGACGAAACCGACCGCAAGATCCTGCGCGCGCTACGCGCCGACGGACGCCTCACCAACCTGAAGCTGGCCGAGCAGGTGGGGCTGTCGCCCACGCCCTGCTGGAACCGGGTCAAGGCCCTGGAAGAGGCGGGCGTGATCGAAGGCTACGCGGCCCTCTTGAACCAGAAAGCGCTGGGCCTGCCGGACACCGTCATGATCGAGGTGACGCTGGAACATCACGACGACGACACGCTGGCGCGCTTTGGCGAAGAGATCACGCGGCTGCCGGAAGTGGTCGAGGCCTTTCTCGTGACGGGCGAGTACGACTATCTGATCAAGGTGGCAGTGGCGGGGACCGAAGGCTACGAGGAATTCCTGCGCAAGCGGCTCTACAAGCTGCGCGGCGTGCGGCACAGCCGATCCACCTTTGTGTTGCGGCGCTTGAAGCACACGCCTTCGGTCGAACCCTGAGGCGCGCGCTGCGGCCGGGCAGATCCGGCGTCAGCCGTTGATGAAGGCTTCGATGGCGCCGTTGAAGGCGCGCGGGTTGCCCAAGTTCATGCCATGCGACGATCCCGTGATCGTCACCCGCTGCGCCTGCGGCAGCCATTGCGACAACGCGTCCAGCACGGCCGGGTAGGGGGCAGGGCTGAGCGCGCCGCCAATCAGCAGGGTCGGCAGCTTCAGCGTGCCGATCTGCGCCGGCGTCAGCGCTTCGGGCTTCTCCTCGGCCTGTCCGAACAGCGTGCCGACGTTGTCGCGCACCATCTCCTTGAACCACGGCACCATGCGTTGCCAGGTGTCGGGGCCAGTCACGGTATCCACGAACAGCGCCAGGCCGTCTTCGATCTCGCCGTCGCGGATGAGCGCCAGCGCGCGCTGGCGAAAACCGCCGCGCAGGTCGTCGTCACCAGGCAAGGGCAGGCCCGGGTCGGCCAGGGTCAGGCTGCGCAGCGCGCCGGGCTGCTGCAGCGCCGCTTCCAGCGCTACGCGGCCGCCGCGGGAATGCCCCACCAGATGGGCCGGTTCGCCCGCCACGGTATCGACGAACTCCAGCACGTCGCTGGCATGCTGTTCGATCGAAAAGCCATCACCCTCGCCATCCCAGGTCTCGGGCCAGTAGCGGCGCAGGCATACCGCCAGCACGCGGAACGACTTGCCCAACGGCGCCATCTGCGACTTCCAGTAGCGGCAGTCGGACAGGGAACCGTGCACCAGCACCAGAGGCGCGCCGCTGCCGTACTCGGTGTAGGACAAGGCGTAGCCGCCGATCAGGGCGGTTTGCAGGGGCAGGACGGGTTCGGAACGCATGGGTGTCGGATGGGAAAGCCAGGAGCGCATTCTAGCCCGCAGGCGCCGGGCGCCGGGCGCCGGCGCTGATAAACTCGTTTTCCGATCCCTCGGCGCGCTGGTCGCGCTGATTTCCCAACTCCACGGAGCCGCCCCGATGTCGCCTGAGTCCCTTGCCGCCTTGCCCGAATCCGCCCAGCGCGTCGCGCGCCTGCTGCTGGAGCTGGGCCATGACAAGCCCGTGGTCGTCCTGCCGCAAACCGGCAAGACCTCGGCGGAAGCGGCGGCGGGGCTAGGCTGCGAGGTTGCGCAGATCGCCAAGTCCATCATCTTCCGGCGCGCCTCGGATGACGCGCCGGTGCTGGTCATCGCCAGCGGCGCGAACCGCGTGGACGAGGCCAAGGTGGCCTCGCAGGTGGGCGGGCTGGCCAAGGCGGACGCGAAGTTCGTGCGCGACATGACCGGCTACGCGATCGGCGGCGTGTGCCCCATCGGCCATGCGGTCAAGCCGGTGATGCTGTTGGACGCGGATCTCTTCAACTACGACAGCCTGTGGGCCGCCGCCGGGCATCCGCACGCGGTGTTCAACCTGACGCCGCGGCAGTTGGCGGACATGACCGGCGCGCCGGTCGTGGACGTGGCGCTGCGCGCCTGACATCGCGCCGTCTCGCGCTCAGTGCGGGTGTGCTTGCAGCCCGTCGATCAGCACCTGCCGCAGGCCGCGCGAGCAGGCCTCCACCCGTCCTTCCACCCCGTAGACCGCCGCCAGCGATGCCGGCGTGATCACATCCGCCGGCAGCCCCTCGGCGTGCAGCTGGCCATCATGGATCATGACGGCCCGGTCGGCGTGCTGCAGCGCCACGTTCAGGTCATGCAGCACGATGACGCTGATCAGGCCGTGCTCCAGGGTTTCCTGCCGCAGCAGTTGCATGACGTGGAACTGGTAGTTCAGGTCCAGCGCCGAAAGCGGCTCGTCCAGCAGCAGTACGCGCGGATGGCGGATCAAGGCCTGCGCCAGTCCCACCAGTTGCTTCTGTCCGCCGGACAGCGAATCCAGGTACTGCAAGGCCAGATGGGCAATGCCCAGGCGCTCCAGCAGCCGGTCTATGGCGTGCATGTCCACCGGCGTACCCAGGCCGTCGCCGGCCTTGGCCGCCACCAGCACGGATTCGAACACCCGCAGGTGCACGGCGGCGGGCAGGCCCTGGGGCAGGTAGACCACGTGCCGCGCGCGTTCGCCGAAGCTTTGTCGCAGCAGGTCGCGGCCGTCCAGCGTGACGTTTCCGGCGCGCACGCGGACCAGGCCCGCCAGTGCCTTGAGCAGGGTGGATTTGCCGCTGCCATTGGGACCGAGCAGGGCGGTCACCTGGCCGGCGGCCAACTCGGGTATCGACAGCGCATGCAGCACGTCCGTGCGTCCGTAGCCGGCGGTGAGGCCGCGCACGGATAGCGTCGTTGCAGAAGCGGTGCGCGGCGCGGTCATGGCATCTGCCGGCGCAGCACCACCGACGCAAAAAAGGGTATGCCGACCAGTGCCGTCACGATGCCCACCGGCACGATCACGCCCGGCATGAGGTTCTTGGAGGCGATCGACGCTAGCGACAGGATCACCGCGCCCACCAGCGCGCTGCCCGGCAGGAAGAACCGGTGGTCCTCGCCAAACAGCCGCCGCGCAATGTGCGGCGCGACCAGCCCGATGAAGCCTATCGTGCCGACAAAAGCCACGGCCAGCGCCGACAGCAGGCTGACCCGGGCCAGCGCCGCGACGCGCACGCGGCGCACGTCCACGCCGAAGCTTGCGGCGCGGTCTTCACCCAGGCGCAGCGCGGTCAGCTTCCAGGATTGGCGCATGGCCAGCGGCAGCGCCACTGCAAAGGCCCCAGCCAGCACGCCGACCGTGGTCCAGCTGGAACGCGACAGGCTGCCCATGGTCCAGAACACCAGGTTCTGCAGCGCCTCGGCGCTGGCCATGAACTGCACCAGCGACACCAGGGCATTGAAGGTAAACAGCATGGCAATGCCGAACAGCACCACGCCCGAGGTATTCATGCCGCCCCAGCGGGTCACGGCGTCCAGCATCAGCGCCGCCAGCAGCGCAAACAGGAAGGCGTTGCCCGCCACCAGCCAGCCGGCGGGGACGCCGGGCAGGCCCAGCTGCAGCACGATGGCCAGCGAGGCGCCAAAGGCCGCAGCGGACGACACGCCCAGCGTGAACGGGCTGGCGAGCGGGTTGTTCAGGATGGTCTGCATTTCCGCGCCCGCCATTCCCAGTGCCATGCCGACCAGAGCCGCCATCAGCGCCGATGGCAGGCGGATCTCCCACACGATCACGCGTGTGGTTGGATCGGCCGCGGCGGGAGCCGTGAGCGTCTGCCACAGTTCGCCCCAGGGCAGGCCCGAAGGGCCGACCGTGAAGTCGGCCAGCAGCGCAATGAAAAGCGCCGCCAGCAGCAGGGCGATAAGCCCTGCCCGGCGGCGCAGGATGTGCTGGTAAGCGGCAACCGCGCTCGCGGCAGGCGGCATTACTGCAGCAGCTGGAGACGGCTCTTGGCCGTGTTGGCGGCCGGCGTGGTCGGGTAGTCGCGCACGATGCGCTGCAGCGTGGTCTTGGCGCCGGCGCGGTTGTTCATTTCGATCTGGCTGCCGGCGATGACCAGCAGGGCGTCCGGTGCGCGCGCGTTGTCCGGGGCCTTCTGCACCATGGCGTTCAACTGCTCGATGGCGCCCTTGAAGTCCTTCAGCGCATAGCGGCTGCTGCCCAGGTAGAACTGGGCGCTGGGCGCGAGCTGGCTGGCGGGGTACAGGGCGGTGAAGGCGGCCAGCGATTCGGACGCTTCCTTGTACTGGCCCTTGCGGAACAGATCGATCGCGCCGTCATAGGCGGCCTGTTCCTGGGGATCGCCAGCGGAGGCCCCCGGCGGATTGGCGCTGCCCGCCGCGCCGCCCGGCTTGGCCGAGGGCTGCTGGCGCGACACCAGTTCGAGTTGGTCGCGCAGTTGGGCGACTTCCTGCTGCAAGGCCTGGATCTGGTCGGCCAATTGCAGCTTGGCGCGCTGGCTTTGTTCGTTCTGCTGCTGCACCTGTTGGCGCAAGTCCAGGATGGCCCGGCGGGCTTCATCGTCGGAAAAAGCGTGGGCGGGCGCCGCAAGGGCGGCAAGCACCAGGCCGGTGGCCGCAATCAGAGGACGCAGGGACAGAACGTTATCGCGCATGAAAATTCCCGGGTATAAAAACAAACGTCGGGACGGCCGGTTGACCGTCCCGACGCGTGGTAGGGCTCTAGACTATACGAAAAAGCTTAGCGGCGATAAACGATATCGGCGCGGCGGTTTTCCGCGAAGTCGGCTTCCGACGTGCCAGTCGCCTTCGGCTTTTCTTTACCGAAGCTGATGGTTTCGATCTGGTTGTCGCTGACGCCCAGCAGGGTCATCATGCGGCGCACAGCGTCGGCACGGCGCTGGCCCAGGGCCAGGTTGTATTCAGCGCCGCCGCGTTCGTCGGTGTTGCCTTCGATCTTGATGGTCTGCTGCTGATGCGAGGCCAGGTACTTGGCGTGGGTTTCGACCAAGCTGCGGTACTGGTCCGACACCGTGTAGCTGTCGAAGTCAAAGTACACCGAGCGCTGTTGCGCCAGGATGCTTTGGGGGTTGAAGGGATCAAGGATCTGGCCAGAGGCCGAGGATCCTTGGCCAGCGCCTCCGCCCTGACCCGCTTTATCGTCGAGAGGGACGGAGCTGCAAGCTGCCAGGGCGGCAGCCAGAGCGGCGATGGTTAGGCTTTTGGCAATGCGCGACTTCATGATAGTTCCTTTGCAAAGAGAGTCACACGTGTTATCGGGTAAATGGGCCCCAAGTCGGTTCACGTATTTCCCCATTCAGTACCGAAAGCGTCTGCCGTACGCGGCCATCGCTCGAGACACCAGCAAGCACGCTACGGCCATTTTGGATGGCTGCGTAGAGGACTTGCATTCCATTCGGCGCAAAACTCGGGGACTGATCGTCACGACCATCAGTCAACAAGGTCTCGGAGCCTGAGGACAGGTTCAACGATGCGATTCGAAACGCGCCGTCGCGTCTTGCAACGTACAGCAGCGTCGATCCATCGGGGGAAATTCGGGGTGATATGTTGTAACCACCATTAAACGTGAGGCGGCGTGCTTCGCCACCACTCGAGCCGGTCTGGTAGATCTGCGGCCCGCCGCTGCGGTCACTCGTAAAGATAATGGAAGCACCGTCTGGCGTAAAGCTCGGTTCGGTGTCAATCCCGGGAGAACGCGTAACTCGGGTCGGATTCGAGCCGTCGGTCGCGCCAACGATGTAAATTTGCGACAAACCATCGCGGGTCAGAGCCACCGCCAGCTTGCTGCCATCGGGCGACCAGCCGGGCGCACTGTTGTTGCCCTTGAAGTTGGCGACAGGCGAGCGGGCGCTGGTTGCCAGATTGTGCACGTAGACGACAGGTTTGCCGGATTCGAAGCTCACATAGGCGAGCTTGGAGCCATCGGGCGACCAGGACGGCGAAATGATGGGCTCGCGCGAACGCAGGGCGACCTGCGGGTTCTGTCCGTCGGCGTCTGCCACCTGCAGTTCGTAGGTGGCGCCCTTCTTCAGCACGTACGCGATACGAGTCGAGAAAACGCCCTTAACGCCGGTGATCTTCTCGTAAATGCGGTCGGCGATCTGGTGCGCCACGCGACGCAGTTCCTGCTCGGTACCCGAGAACGCCACGCCGTCCAGCTGACTCTTCTTGACCGTGTCGGCCAGGCGGTAGCGCACGTCGTAGCGGCCGTCGGCGCCGCGCACGATGCTGCCGTAGGCGATGAAATCGGCGCCCTTGCCGCGCCAGTCGTCATGGGCGATGGGGGAGTCCACGTTCAGGCCGGAACCGGCGGCGTTGATCAGGCGAAACTGGCCCGTGCGGGTCAGGTCGGCGCGGATGACTTCGGCCAGGGCGCGGCCATGGGTGTCGTCGACCGCGAAATCGGCGATGGCCACGGGGTATTGGGTGGCGCCGGTACCGGAAATATCGACGCGCAGCTGCGCATGGGCGGGCTTGATGGCCATCAGGCAGGCCAGGGCCAGCATCAGCAGCCCGAGTCCATACGATCGCCAGAGAGCGAGGGGGGGTACTCGTCGGCTATAAGCGGGAGTCATATTCATCAATCTCCTGTCAATCATACATTCTGTACACAACGTCAATAATGGGTTCGTAGCGGCCCGTCGAGGGCTTCGGGAAGGGGTTGCAACGGCGGATGCCCGTCTCGACCGCACGGTCGAAGCCGGCATTGCCCGAAGAACTGGTCAAGGTGACGCCGTTGACCTTCCCGTCGGAACCTAACTGTACCCGGTATTGTGCCGTGGGATTTTCCGATCCGCTGCGGGGCGGGGGCGGATAAGCCACCCCGGGTTGCACGCAGGCGCGGACCTTGGCGCCATAGCCGCTGTCGCGTCCGCCGCCCGCCTGGTTGCGGTCGGCCGTGCCGCCGGGGATGCCGGCGGCGCCCAGGGCGTCATTGCGGAAGGCATCCTTCAGCGCCTTGTCGGCGGCGGCCTTCTTGGCGGCTTCTTCCTTGGCCTTCTTCTCGGCCGCGGCTTTCTTCTCGGCGGCAGCCTTTTCGGCAGCCGCCTTTTCAGCCTTTTCTTCCGCAGCCTTCTCGGCAGCGGCCTTTTCGGCGGCAGCCTTTTCCGCCGCGGCCTTCTTGGCGGCGTCGTCCTTGGCCTTCTTCTCGGCGGCAGCCTTGTCGGCGGCGGCTTTCTCGGCGGCCTTTTCGGCAGCAGCCTTTTCAGCGGCCTGGCGTTCCTGCTCCAGGCGCTTCTTTTCCTTCAGTTCGGCCTGCTTGCGTTCTTCGTCGAGGCGCGCCTTTTCCTTGGCGGCTTCGGCGGCCTGGCGTGCCTTTTCCTCTTGCTCGCGCTTTTTCTTGGCTTCCTGCAGCGCGATCTCGGGATCGACTTCCTCGGTCTTGGGCTGGGCCTCGGGCTCAGGCTTGGGAGGAGGGGGCGGCGGCGGGGGAGGCTCGGGCGCCTTTTCAGGTTCCGGCTTCGGTTCCGGCTTGGGCTGCGGCTTCGGGGGTTCGGGTTGCGGCGTGGGCGGCGGGGAGTCGGGCGAGTTGCCGTCTGCCCAGAGCTGTACCTGCACGGGGCCGGGGCTCTCGGAGCGCCAGTTCACGCCAAAGATCAAGACGATCAGCAGCAGCACGTGCACGGCCACGGCCAGGATCAATGCCTTCCGGTTGTCGTGGTTGGGCGGGGTGGCCGGGGGGCCGCTGCGGTGTCGGATTATGGGTGGCGTCATGAGCGTTGCATGCCGGCGGCGCCGGCGGAAGGCGTCGCGTTAGCGTTTTTTCGCGGGAGCTGGCTGGGATGCGCCGGCGGACTGGTCCACCAGCAGACCCAGGCGGGTGATGCCGCTGGTGCGAAGTTCATCCATGACCTTCACGACCGTCTCGTAGGGCACCTTGCCGTCGGCGGCGATGACCACCGGGGTTTCCGCGGTAATTCGCGAACGCACTTGCGCCACCAGCTCGGGGCGCGCGATGTCCTGCATGGTGGCGCCGGGTTCGCGCACGCGCAGGGCGATCTTGCCGTCTTCCGAAATCTGGACTTCCAGCGGCTTGACCGGCACGTCCGAGGCCGCGCCAACGGAGGGCAACTGGATCAGGCCGGGCGTGATGAGAGGGGCGGTCACCATGAAGATGACCAGCAGCACCAGCATCACGTCAATGTACGGCACCACATTGATGTCGGCCTTCATGCGGCGGCCGGACCTGCCGCGTGAGCTTACCGAGGGCATTAGCGCACCTGCCGTTGCAGAATGTTCAGGAATTCATCGACGAAGCTGTCGAAACGGATCGAGATGCGATCGATGTCGTTCGTGAAGCGGTTGTAGGCGACCACGGCGGGAATGGCCGCGAACAGGCCGATGGCGGTGGCGATCAGCGCTTCCGCGATGCCGGGAGCCACCGAGGCCAGGGTGGCCTGCTGCATGTTCGACAGGCCGATGAAGGCGTGCATGATCCCCCAGACCGTACCCAGCAGGCCGATGTAAGGGGACACGGAGCCGGCCGAAGCCAGGAAGTTCAGGTGCGATTCCAGCGAATCCATCTCGCGCTGGTAGGCGGCGCGCATGGCGCGGCGCGGGCCGTCCAGCAGGGCGGTGGCGTCGCCGGAGGCATTGCCGCGGCGGGCTTTCAGGAATTCGGTCATGCCGGCATCGAAGATGCGAGCCAGCGCGCCTTGCTCGTCGCGGCGCGAGGCCACGGCCTGCTGCAACATGGACAGGTCGCCGCCCGACCAGAAATCGTCTTCGAAGCGGCGGGTCTGGGCATGGGCCCGCTTGATCGCCAGCCGCTTGGCGAAGATATAGGTCCAGGACATGATCGAAATGCCCAACAGCATCAGCATGATCAGCTGGACCGGCACGCTGGCGTGCGAAATCAGCGAAAGCAACGACATGTCGTTGGTGACTTGCATGGTTATTCCTGAATGAATTCCAGTTTGGCGCGAACGTCAGCCGGCAACTCCGCCGGCCGCATGTGAACGGCATCGACGCAGCAGACTTGGATGTTGCCTTCGGCAAGCAGTTCCCCGTCGCGTTCCGCGCGTTGCGCGAAGTGTATCGAAGCGCGGCCCAGTCGTGTGACCCGGCTGCGTATCGTCAGTAAATCGTCCAGCCTGGCCGGCTTGCGGTAGGACATGTCCAGGGAGCGGACAACGAATAGACGTTGCTCGCTGACCGCCAGGTTGGACTGGTTGACCCCCAGGTCGCGCAGCCACTCGGTGCGTGCGCGCTCCAGGAATTTCAAGTAGTTGGCGTAGAAAACCACTCCGCCTGCATCCGTGTCCTCGTAATAGACACGGACCTGCAGGACGGATTCGGCGGACTTCGGATCGGTCACGATGGATAGGAAAGGGCAGTCGGGACGCGGAAAGTCCGTAGTTACTATAAAGTTTACAGCGTGTCGAGTTTCGTCAGCACGGCTTCAAGCGCGGACTCTACCGGAATCTTGGCCGCTTCGGTTTCCCGACGGGCCTGCAATTCCACCACACCATCGTTCAGCCCGCGTTCTCCAACTGTTACACGCAGCGGGGCGCCGATCAGCTCCCATTCAGCAAACATCACGCCCGGGCGGGCATCGCGGTCGTCCAGGATGACGTCCACGCCGCGCGCCAGCAGGGATTCATAGAGCTTTTGCGCGGTGTCACGCACGGTTTCACTTTTGCCCCAGCCGACCGGGCAGATTACCACTTCGAAGGGGGCGATCGCGCGCGGCCAGATGATGCCGCGGGCGTCGTGGTTCTGCTCGATGGCCGCGCCCACGATGCGGGTCACGCCGATGCCGTAGCAGCCCATTTCCAGGACGGCGGGCTTGCCGGTTTCGTCCAGGAAGGTGGCCTTGAGGGCTTCCGAGTACTTCTTGCCCAGGTAGAACACGTGGCCGACTTCGATGCCGCGCTGGATCGACAGGGTGCCCTTGCCGTCCGGCGAGGGGTCGCCGGCAACCACGTTGCGCAGGTCCGCTACCAGTTCGGGCTCGGGCAGGTCACGGCCCCAGTTCACGCCTTGGATGTGGAAGTCTTCCTTGTTCGCGCCGCAGACGAAATCGGCCATGTTGGCCACGGTGCGGTCGGCAATGACGTGCACGGGGCGGACGGTCTTGACCGGGCCCAGGTAGCCCGGCTTGCAGCCGAAGGTTTCGACGATCTCGGTTTCCGTGGCGAAACGGAAGCCCGCCAGGCCGGGCAGCTTGCCTGCCTTGATTTCATTGAGTTCGTGGTCGCCGCGCAGCAGCAGCAGCCAGATGTCGGCGCCTTTCTCGCCGTCGGTGGCCAGCACGATGGACTTGATCGTGCGCTCCAGCGGCAGGCCCAGCAGCTTGGCCACGTCTTCGCACTTGGCGGCGCCCGGCGTGGGCACTTCGGCCATGGCCTGGGCGGGTTCGGCGCGGGTGGGGTACAGGCCGGGGGCCTCGGCCAGTTCCATGTTGGCGGCGTAGTCCGAGTCGGCGTTGTAGACCAGCAGGTCTTCGCCGGTGTCGGCGATCACCTGGAATTCGTGGCTGCGGGTGCCGCCGATCGAGCCCGTGTCAGCGGCCACGGCGCGGAATTCCAGGCCCAGACGGCCGAAAATGCGCATGTAGGCGTTGAACATGGTGTCGTAGCTGGCCTGCGCGCCGGCTTCGTCGCGGTCGAACGAATAGGCGTCCTTCATGGTGAATTCGCGGCCGCGCATCAGGCCGAAGCGCGGGCGGCGCTCGTCCCGGAACTTGGTCTGGATGTGATAGAAGTTCACCGGCAGCTGGCGATAGCTGTGGATTTCATTGCGCGCGATGTCCGTGATGACTTCCTCGGACGTAGGCTGCAGCACGAAATCGCGCTGGTGCCGGTCCTTGATGCGCAGCAGCTCGGCGCCGTATTGCTCCCAGCGGCCCGACTCCTGCCAGAGCTCGGCCGGCTGCACCACCGGCATCAGCAGCTCGATCGCACCCGCGGCGTTCATTTCTTCGCGGACGATGGCCTCGACCTTGCGAATGACTTTCAGCCCCAGGGGCATGTAGGTGTAGATGCCGCCCGCGAGCTTGCGGATCATCCCTGCCCGGGTCATCAGCTGATGGCTGGCGACTTCGGCTTCGGAAGGGGCTTCTTTGAGGGTGTTGATGTGGTAGTTGGATGCGCGCATGTTTAAAGGTGGCTGCAGATACGTATAATCGATCGTAATTGTATTGAATTCGGTGGGGGTGGCCCATGCTTGACCGCGAAGGCTACCGCCCCAATGTCGGCATCATTCTCGTCAACGGTAGAAACGAGGTCTTTTGGGGCAAGCGTATCAGGGAACATGCCTGGCAGTTCCCCCAAGGCGGCATCAAGTATGGCGAAAGCCCGGTGCAGGCCATGTATCGCGAACTCCATGAAGAGGTGGGCTTGAAGCCCGAGCATGTCCGTATTTTGGGGCGTACACGCGATTGGTTACGTTATAACGTGCCCGATCACTTCGTCCGGCGTGAGTGGCGTGGCCACTATAAAGGACAAAAACAGATTTGGTTCTTGTTGCGCCTGGTAGGACGTGACAGTGACGTGTGCTTGCGCGCGACGCAGCATCCGGAATTCGATGCCTGGCGCTGGAGCCAGTATTGGGTGCCCCTGGATGCCGTGATCGAGTTCAAGCGCGACGTCTACACCCAGGCGCTGAACGAGCTGTCGGCTATCCTCTTCCGGCGCCATCACGAAACCCGCTACTTGCGCCAGCGGGTGCACGGGCAACGGGCGGCAGAGAATCTGCCCGAAGGAACGGACGGTCATGCGCATATTGTTGGTTGAAGACGAACGGGACATGGCGTCCTGGTTGATGCGCGCGCTCGCCCAGAGCGGGTTCGTGCCGGACCACGCGGCCGACGCCCGCACCGCCGAAGCCTTCATGGCCGGTACCGAATACGACGCCATCGTCATGGACTTGCGCCTGCCCGACAAGCACGGCCTGGTGGTGCTGCGTGAAATGCGCAACCGCGACGACCGCACCCCCGTGCTCCTGCTGACCGCCCAGGGCGCCTTGCAGGACCGCGTGCGTGGCCTGAACCTGGGCGCGGACGATTTCCTCACCAAGCCTTTCGCGCTCGAGGAACTGGAAGCGCGCCTGACGGCGCTGGTGCGCCGCAGCCGCGGCCGCCAGCATCCGCGCCTGCAATGCGGTTCGCTGTCCTACGACAGCGAAAGCCGCGCCTTCACCCTGGACGGCTCGCTGCTGTTCCTGACCCCGCGCGAGCATGCCGCCCTGGCTGCCTTGCTCACGCGCAGCGGCTATCCGGTGGACAAATCCCAGCTGTTCGGCAAGGTCTTCACGCACGACAGCGAAGCCAATCCCGACGCCATCGAGGTGGTGCTGCACCGGCTGCGCAAGAAGCTGGCTGGCAGCGACGTGCGCATCGTCACCGTGCGCGGGCTGGGCTACATGCTGGAAAGCGTCGCCAGCGAGTCCGCGGAATCCTGAGTGAGGCTGCGGCTATCCGAGCTGCCGCGCGTGGGCATCCGCGCGCTGCTGATCATTCTGCTGCTGCCGGGCGTGATCATGCTGCTGGTCGTGGACAGCGTGAACGACTACCGCACGCTGGCCGAGATCACCAACGAAGCCTACGACAGCGCCCTGGTCGAGCCGGCCCGGGTGCTGGAAAGCAGCCTGGAATTCACTGCTGACGGCAACCTGCAGGTCGCTACGCCGCTGTACGCGCAGGTGATGCTCGAGTCCCGCGCTGGCCTGCGCAAGTATTTCCGCATCGAAGAGATCGATCCGCCGCTGCCGGACGGCGCCGCCGTGCCCACCGAGCCCGGCAAGACTTTGCTCGGCATGCCGGAAATGCCGCGTCCGCCCACCTGGCCGCGTTCCAACAGCCAGCCGATTTTCTACGACAGCGTCTATCGCAACGATCCCGTGCGCGTCGTGGCCGTCGTGCGCGACCTGTACTACCAGGGTCAGCACCGCCAGGTGCTGGTCGTGGTGGCTGAAAGCACAGGCAAGCGCATCGAGGCCGAGAACAATGCCCGGCGCCAGGAAATCCTGCGCGACACCCGCATGCTGGCGCTGGTCGCGCTGCTGGTGTGGTGGGGCGTGTCGTGGGCGCTGAAGCCGCTGCGCCGCCTGCGTAACGACATCCGCGCGCGCCGCCCCGACGACCTGACGCCGCTGGATGCCTCGCGCGTGCCCAGCGAAGTGGCGCCGCTGGTCGATGCGGTCAATCACCATATCGCCCGCTACCGCCGCGTCCTCGACGAGCAGTCGCAGTTCCTGGCCGATGCGTCGCATCAATTGCGCACGCCGCTGGCCATCATGCTGACGCAGGCGCAGTATGCGCTGCGCGAACGCGATCCGGCGCGGGCGCAGGAGGGCCTGCGCGGCATCGTCGACCAGCTGGGTCGCACACGTCGCCTGACTGAACAGCTGCTGTCGCTGGCTCACGCCAACCAGGCCGACCAGTTGCCGCGGCAACTGCTGGACATGAACGCCGTCTCGCGCGAGGTGGTGCTGCAATATCTGCCGCTGGCGCACGAAAAACAGCAGGACCTGGGCTGGGTACAGGCGGGTTCCGAAGAGGGCCAGGAAATCCCCGCGCCGGTGTCGGGCAACGAGGCCGAACTGCACGAAGCCTTGTCGAACCTGGTGCACAACGCCATCCATTACGCGCCCGCGGGCGCACGCATCACCGTGTCGGTCTGCTGCCACGACAACCGCGCCGAGGTCGCTGTTTCCGACAACGGGCCGGGGCTGGACCCGATACTGCGCCAGCGCGCTTTCGCGCGTTTCGAGCGGGTCGGCACGGACAAGCCGGTCGCCTCGTCGGGCTCGGGCCTGGGCCTGGCGATTGCCCGCGCCTACGCGCGCCGCAACGACGGTGACATCGAACTGCGCGACGGCGAACCGAACGCGCAAGGCGGTGTTGGCCTGGCCTCCGTGCTGTGGCTGCCGTTGGCGTCCACGGTCTCCCAATATCCTCGTCCGCTCGATGTCGAGCTCAAGGGCGATCAGTAACTTCTCCCCATTTCCGCAGTCATGCGCGGCTTCCGTTCAGGGATAACCCCTGAATTCAGGAACGCGACAGCGCACAGAAAGCGGATTAGCAGCTTCCTTCCGTAATCTGCGTCCGGGCCTGTCGCCAGGCACCGGATGGCGCTCGTTTCGCGGGTGCGTCCCGGCCAGGCACACGGCCGCACCACGAAGGAGGATGAAGTGCAAAAGACAATCAATAGAAAGGACTATTACGGCGGAGCGCTGATGGTCCTCATCGGGCTGGGGGCGATCTACGGTGGCACCGACTATCACATCGGCACCCTGAGTCACATGGGGCCGGGCTTTTTTCCCGCGGCGCTCGGCGGCCTGTTGGCGCTGACCGGCGTGCTGATCGCCATCTCGGCGCGCTCGGGTGAATCGTCCGCGCCTGCGCCCGGCGACGGCCATGCCCACGGCCTGCCGGACTTCCGCGGCGGCGCCTGCATCCTGCTGGGCATCCTGGCTTTCCTGCTGCTGGGCCATTACGGCGGTTTGCTGCCTGCCACGTTCGCCATCGTTTTCATTTCGGCGCTGGGCGACCGCAACAACACGATCAAGCAGGCTCTGCTGCTTTCGATCGCCATGACCGTCATCGCGGTCGTCGTCTTCTGGTGGGCGCTGCAGCTGCAGCTTCCGCTGTTTCGCTGGGGTTGAAGCGCCATGATTTCGCAATCCTTGATGGACCTCTGGTACGGCTTCGGCGTCGCCTTCCAGTGGCATAACCTGATGTGGTCGTTCTTCGGCGTGCTGGTGGGCAACCTCATCGGCGTGCTGCCCGGCATGGGCGCGCTGTCGGCCATTTCCATTCTGCTGCCGCTCACCTACGTGATGCATCCGGTGCCGGCCATCCTGATGCTGGCCGGCATCTTCTACGGTTCGCAGTACGGCGGCGCCATCGGCGCGATCCTGCTGAATCTGCCTTCGCATCCGCCGCACGCGGTCACCTGCCTGGACGGTTATCCGCTGACCAAACAAGGCAAGGGCGGAACGGCGCTCGGCATCACGATGATCTGTTCGTTCTTCGCCGCGTCGGTGGGGATCATCGTCATGATCTTCGCGTCTCCGCTGCTGGTCGAAGTCGCGTTCAAGTTCGGTCCCACCGAGATCTTCTCGATCATGTTGCTGGGCCTTTTGGCCGGCGCCACCATGTCGCGCGGCTCGCCGCTCAAGGGCGTGGCGATGACCTTGTTCGGCCTGATGTGCGGCGTGGTGGGTACGGACGTGAATACCGGCACCATCCGCTTTTCGTTCGGGCTGCTGGACCTGTCCGACGGCCTGGAGCTGGTGGCGATTTCCATGGGCCTGTTCGGCGTTGCCGACTTCCTCATGAGTGTCAACCGCATGACCATCATCGGCAGCGGCGCCAAGCTGCGCCTGCGCGACATGCGGCCCAGCAAGCAGGAGCTCAAGACCGCCTTCTGGCCTATGGTGCGCGGCACGGCGGTAGGCACGCTGTTTGGCGCCATGCCCGGCACCGGTCCTACCATCACCACCTTCGTGGCCTATGCGCTGGAGCGCAAGATCTCCAAGACGCCCGAGAAATTCGGCACCGGCATGATCGCCGGCGTGGCGTCGCCGGAAGCGTCCTCGCACTCCAAGACGCAGGTCGACTTCATCCCCACGATGAGCCTGGGCATCCCCGGCGACGCCGTGATGGCGCTGATCCTGGGCGCGCTGCTGATCCAGGGCATCCAGCCCGGCCCGCAACTGATCACCGAGCATCCGGACATCTTCTGGGGCCTGATCGCCAGCTTCTGGGTGGGTAATGTGCTGCTCATGGTGCTGAACGTGCCGCTGATCGGCGTGTGGGTGAAACTGCTGCAGGTACCGTACCGCTATCTGTTCCCGTCGGCGCTGTTCTTCATCGCGGTGGGCGTGTTCAGTACCCAGAACAGTCTCTTCCAGATCTGGGAAGTGCTGGCTTTCGGTGTAATCGGCGCCATCCTCATGACGCTGGAATTCTCGGTTGCGCCCATCCTGCTCGGCTTCGTGCTCGGCCCTATGGTCGAAGAGAACTTCCGCCGGGCGTTGCTGCTGTCGCGCGGCGATCTGGCGGTGTTTGTGGAGCGCCCGATCAGCGCGTGGTTCATCGGTGCGAGCGCCTTGCTGGTCCTCCTGCAGGTGTGGGCCTTCCTGCGCCGCAACAAGAACAAGGGCAAAGGCAAGCCCGAGGTGCCGCAGGCGGCCTGAGCGCTTTTCCGTTTGCCTGCACGCGGCCCGGCTACATGCCGGGCCGTTTGATTTGTGCGGCGGCATCCCTCATGCTTGAGGCTTCCCCAGTCTGCACACAGAGCCACCATGCACATACTCTTTGCCTGTCCCCACCATGATCCCGCCGCCTGGGTTCCGCTGCTGGAAGCCGCCATGCCCGGATGCCGCATTTCCGTGTGGAACCCGGACGGCCCGCCTTCGGGCGCGCAGGCGGCTCTGGTGTGGCGTCCGCCGGCCGAACTCTTCAAGCACGAGACCGGCCTCACCACGCTGTTCAACCTGGGCGCGGGCGTCGACGCCTTGCTGAAGATGCCCGAGATCCCGCCGCAGGTGCGCATCGTCCGTCTGGAAGACGCGGGCATGTCGGTGCAGATGGCGGAATACGCGCTGTACGCGTTGCTGCGCGTCGCGCGCGATTTCGAAGCTTTCGATCATGCGCAGGCGCGGCAGCACTGGGATACCCGCGAAGGCTCGCGGCAGGCGGACTGGCCGGTCGGCGTGCTGGGCCTGGGGCAGGTGGGCGCCAGAGTCGCTCAGACCCTGGCCGAATTCGGCTATCCCGTGGCGGGCTGGTCGCGCACGCCGCGCGAAATTCCCGGCGTCGAGACCTTTGCGGGCGCGGCCGCCTTGCCGGCGTTCCTGGCCCGCACGCGCTTCCTGGTGAACGTGCTGCCGCTCACGCCGGACACCGTTGGCATCCTCAACCGCGAAACGCTGTCGCAGTTGCTGCCCCATGCGCATCTGGTCAACGTGGGCCGGGGCGAACACCTGGTCGAGGATGACCTGGTGCAGATGCTCGAAGAAGGCGAAATCGACGGCGCCACGCTGGATGTGTTCCACACCGAACCCTTGCCCAAGGACCACGCGTTCTGGCGCGATGCGCGGGTGCACGTGACTCCGCACATCGCGGCGCGCACCTTGCGCGATGAGAGCATTCGCCAGATCGCAGGCAAGGTCGCGCAGTTGCAGCGCGGCGAAGCCATCACCGGCGTGGTCGACCGCTCGCGCGGCTACTGAGCCGGCGGCAGCGGGGCTTTTTCCAGCCGCTGGTACATGGCGGGCAGGCGCTCCGACAGGAAATCGAGCAGGGCGCGCACGGCGGGCATCATGCCCCGCCGCGACGGATAGATGCAATGCACGATGCCCTCGGGTGACTGCCATTGCGGCAAGACCTGCACCAGCTGGCCGCGCCGCAGCTGTTCATGCGTGGCGATCGAGGGCAGCAGGGCGATGCCGCGGCCCCGCACCGCGGCTTCGGTCAGCACGATGAAGTCGTTGCATGACAGCTGCGGTTTCAATTCCACATGCACTTCCTCGCCCTTGTCGTTGCGCAGGGGCCAGCGCACTTCGTTTTGCGGATCACTGAAGCTCAGTGTGGTGTGCGTGGCGAGGTCCTGCGGCGTGTCGGGCGTGCCATGGCGCTGCAGGTAGCTGGGGCTGGCGACCAGTGTGCCGCGCGCGGTGCCGAAGTGACGCACGACCAGTTCGGCGTCGGTATCCAGCTTGGTGCGCACGCGCAGCGCCAGGTCCACGCCCTCGCGGATCAGGTCCACGCGGCGGTTGGTCACAAGCAACTGCACCGACACGGCGGGCCAGGCGTCCAGGAACTCGGGCAGCAGCGGCGACAGCACGTCCTGCGCGATGGATACGGGGCAGCTCACGATCACGGGGCCGGTGGGTTCGGCCTGCAACTGCCGCATGGCGTCGTCCGCCGCGCGCGCCGATGCGGCCATTTCGCGGCAATAGTGCAGATAACGTTCGCCCGCCGAGGTCAGGCGCAAGCGGCGCGTCGTGCGTTGCAGAAGGCGCACGCCCAGGCTTTCCTCCAGGTGCGAGATTCGGCGCGACAAGCGGGATTTCGGAATGTCCAGCACCCTGGCGGCGGCGCTGAACCCTCCCTGTTCGACTACCTGGGAAAAGTAGTAGAGGTCGTTGAGATCTTGCATGATTGTTCTATTCCTGGAACGAATAGTTCATCATAACCGGATTTATGTGAACAATTAACCCGTCTACAGTGACGCCATGCACTCGGGATCTGATCAAAGCCTACGGATCCTGACCGCCCGCAGCGAGCGGGCCCTCACTGGAGAAATTTGCAATGAAGACCCTGGTTATCCTTTCCTCTATTCTCGGCGATCGTTCCAACAGCAAGCAATTGGCCGATCACCTGATCAACCGCGTCAAGGCGTCTAATCCGGCCGCGGCCATCAAGGTCCGCGACATCGGCGCCCAGCCCATCCCTTACTTCGACGGCAACACCGCCGGCGCCCTGTTCACTCCGGCCGATGCCCGCAGCGTGGACCAGCAACGCCTGGTTGAGATGAGCGACGCGCTGGTAGCCGAATTGATGGATGCCGATCGCATCGTGTTCGCCGTTCCGGTCTACAACTTCAACATGCCCGCTCAGTTCAAGAGCTATCTCGATCATCTCGCCCGCGCCGGCGTCACCTTCCGCTATACCCCCGAAGGCGTGCCGGAAGGCCTGGTCAAGGGCAAGCAGGTGTTCGTGCTGACCGCCCGCGGCGGCAAGGCCGAAGGCACGCCTTCGGACACGATGACGCCTTACTTGCGCCAGATGCTGGCCTTCCTGGGCATGACCGACGTCACCTTCATCGCCGCCGAAGGCATGGCCATGGGTGAAGTGGCCGCGCTGGAAGGCATGGCGCAGGCCAAGCAGCGCATCGACGCGCTGCTGCCCGCTGCGCAGCAGGACAGCCTGGCTGCGTAAGCGCAGGCGTCCAAAGCAAAAGGCGAGCCTTGCGGCTCGCCTTTTTTCTTGCCGCGAGGGCAGGGCTCAGTCGCGCAGGCGCTTGATCAGGCTGGAGGTATCCCAGCGGCCGCCGCCCAGCTTCTGGACGTCGCCATAGAACTGGTCCACCAGGGCCGTCAGGGGCAGGCGCGCGCCATTGTGGCGGGCTTCGGCCAGCACCAGGCCCAGATCCTTGCGCATCCAGTCCACCGCGAAGCCGAAGTCGAACTTGTCGTCGACCATGGTGCCGCCACGGTTTTCCATCTGCCAGCTCTGCGCCGCGCCCTTGCTGATCACGTCCAGCACCAGCTTCATGTCCAGGTCGGCAGCCTGGCCGAAAGCGATCGCCTCGGACAGGCCCTGCACGACGCCTGCGATGCAGATCTGGTTGACCATCTTGGCCAGTTGGCCGGCTCCGGGCGGGCCCACCAGCGTGACCGCGCGGCCGAAGCTCTGCGCCACGGGCTTGATCGCATCGAACACGGCTTGTTCGCCGCCGCACATGATGGTCAACACGCCGTTGACCGCGCCTGCCTGTCCGCCGGATACCGGCGCGTCGACGAAATTCAGGCCCAGCTCCTTGGCCTGCGCGTAGAGTTCGCGCGCCACGTCGGCGGATGCGGTGGTGTGGTCGACGAAGACCGCGCCGGGCGTCATGCCGGCGAAAGCGCCGTCGGGGCCCAGCACGACGCTGCGCAGGTCATCGTCATTGCCGACGCAGGCGAACACGATCTGCGCGCCGGCCACGGCTTCGCGCGGCGTGGCTGCGCTCTTGCCGCCGAATTCGGCGACCCAGGCCTGGGCCTTGGCGGGCGAGCGGTTGTAGACCGTGACGTCGTGTCCTGCGCGCGCCAGGTGGCCGGCCATGGGCAGGCCCATCACGCCCAATCCGAGGAAAGTGACTTTCTGGGCTACGACAGCGTCGTAGCTCTTGGTACCGATCGTTGCCATGCAGGGGACTCCGCTTTATGTGATTGGGGCCGTCAGGCGTTGACGCCTGTAAACAGGCCCTAACCTTAACGCAATCAAAAGCCCGCGGCGAGTCCATCGCGCCGGCTGTCGCTGGCGCTGACATATCCGTCCACGGCCGGGTCGCCCAGGCGCCAGATGAACTGCCCCGATCCGAAGTCCATGTAGGGATCCGCCATGCTTTCGAGCACATGGCCGCGGGCGCGCAGTCCCTCGGCAACGGCCGCGGGCAGGCCGGCCTCCGCGTCCAGCGACAGTCCATGATTCCATTTCCAGCGAGGCGCGTCGCAGGCGGCCTGCGGCTGCTGGCCATAGTCCAGCATCCGGACCAGCGTCTGCACCTGCCCCTGGGGCTGCATATTGCCTCCCATGACCCCGAAACTCATGACGGGTGCGCCATTGCGCATCAGGAAGCCGGGGATGATGGTGTGGAAGGGGCGCTTGCCGCCCGCCACCGCATTGGCGTGGCCAGGGTCGGTGCTGAAGCAATGGCCGCGGTTCTGCAGGCTGACGCCGGTGCCCGGCACCACCACGCCGGAGCCGAAGCCCATGTAGTTCGACTGGATGAAGCTGACCATCATGCCGCACTTGTCTGCGGCCGTCAGGTAGACGGTGCCGCCGCGCGGCGCGTGGCCGCTGGCGTGGGGCTGCGCCGCATCGGGGTCGATCAGGCGCGCGCGCTGCGCCAGATAGTCCGCGGCCAGCATCTGTTCGGGCGTGACCTGCATGTGCTGCGAGTCGGCCACGTGCGCGTAGACATCGGCAAAGGCCAGCTTCATCGCCTCGATCAGCAGGTGCTGCGTTGCAGGGTGATCCACCGGGCGTGCCGCCACGTCGAAGTTCTGCAGGATGCCCAGGGCGATCAGGGCGGCGATGCCTTGGCCGTTGGGCGGAATCTGATGCAACGTGTGGCCGCGGTAGCTTTGGCTGATCGGCGTCACCCACTGCGGCGCGTAATCGCGCAGATCCGCCAGCGTCAGCGCGGCGTCGTGGGCTTGGGCATGCGCCACCAGCTTGTGGGCGGTCTCGCCTTCGTAGAAGTCCCGGCCGCCGCTGGCCGCAATGCGCTTGAGCGTGGCGGCCGCGCCTTGAAGCACGAAGTGCTCGCCGACCTGCGGCGCGCGTCCGCGAGGTAGGAAATGCTCGGCGAAGCCCGGCTGCGGTTGCAGGAGGTCGGCTTGCGCCGCCCACTTTTCCTGCACGATGGGCGACACGGCAAAGCCGCGCTCGGCGTATTCGATGGCGGGTGCAAGCACGTCGGCAAAGGACAACCGGCCCAGCTTTTCGTGCAGGGCGGCCCAGCCCGCCACGCAGCCCGGCACCGTCACGCTGTCCCAGCCGCGCATCGGGATGGCGCCCTGGTGCTTGCGCCGGAAATAATCCATGTTCCAGGCTGCCGGCGCCGTTCCCGATGCATTCAGTCCATGCAGCTTGGACCCGTCCCAGATGATGGCGAAACAATCCGATCCCAGCCCGTTGCTGACCGGCTCCGTCAGGGCCAGCGTGGCGGCCGCAGCGATCGCCGCGTCGACAGCGTTGCCGCCTTGCGCCAGGATCCGCAAGCCTGCCTGGGCGGCCAGCGGTTGTGACGTGGCGACCACGTTGCGTGCGAACACGGGGCGGCGGGTGGTGGGATAGGGGTTGTTCCAGTTGAAATTCATCTCGAATCATCGCGTGGGGTAAACCCCTAGCTTACCGTACGCGAACTGCGTTTGAACATAACTCGTATTGAGTTGTATTGATTCGTAGCGTTTATCGGACTGGATGCCGGACGCGCAAAGAAAAACCCCCGGGCGGAACCCGGGGGTTTTCAGGGCGAGACTGCCGCAGCGGGGCGGCAGGCTGGCTTTAGTCTTCTTCGACGAAGGTCTCTTCGCGCTTCTTGCGGATCGCCGGCAGGGCCACCAGGATCACCAGGAAGACGGCGACGGCCAGCAGCGAAGCCGACAGCGGACGCGTCACGAAGGTCGTGAAGTCGCCGCGCGACAGCAGCAGGGCGCGACGGAAGTTCTCTTCCATCATGGGACCCAGCACCAGGCCCAGCAGCAGCGGTGCGCCTTCGCACTTCAGCTTGGACCACACGTAGCCGATGATGCCGAAGATGGCGGTGGTGAAGATGTCGAACGTGTTGTAGTTCAACGAGTACACGCCGATCGTGCAGAACACCAGAATCGCCGGGAACAGGATGCGGTAGGGCACCTTCAGCAGCTTGACCCACAGGCCGATCAGCGGCAGGTTCAGCACGACCAGCATCAGGTTGCCGATCCACATCGAGGCGATCAGGCCCCAGAACAGCTCCGGGTGGCTCGTCATGACTTGCGGGCCGGGCTGGATGTTGTGGATGGTCATCGCGCCGACCATCAGCGCCATCACGGCGTTACCCGGGATGCCCAGGGTCAGCAGCGGGATGAACGAGGTCTGGGCAGCAGCGTTGTTCGCCGATTCCGGGCCAGCCAGGCCGGCCGGGTGGCCCTTGCCGAAGCGTTCCGGATTGCGCGAGATCTTCTTTTCCAGCGTGTAGGAGGCGAACGACGACAACACGGCGCCACCGCCAGGCAGGATGCCCAGGGCCGAACCCAGAGCCGTGCCGCGCAGCACAGCGGGGGCGGCTTCCTTGAATTCCTGCTTGTTGGGGTACAGCGAGCCGATCTTGTCGGTGATGTCGACGCGGTTTTCCTTCTGCTCGAGGTTGGTCATGATTTCGGCGAAGCCGAACACGCCCATGGCCACGATGGCGAAGTCGATGCCGTCTTGCAGTTCGGGGATGCCGAAGTCGAAGCGGGCGACGCCCGAGTTCACGTCGGTGCCCACCATGCCCAGCAGCAGACCCAGCAGGATCATCGCGATGGCCTTCGGCAGCGAACCCGAAGCCAGCACCACGGCGCCGACCAGGCCCAGGCACATCAGCGAGAAGTACTCGGCCGGGCCGAACTTGAACGCGACTTCAGCCAGCGGGGGCGCGAAGGCGGCCAGCAGCAGCGTGGCCACGCAGCCTGCGAAGAACGAACCCAGCGCAGCGATTGCCAGCGCGGCGCCCGCGCGGCCGTTGCGGGCCATCTGGTGGCCGTCCAGCACGGTCACCACCGCGGACGTTTCCCCTGGCAAGGCCACGAGAATTGCCGTTGTGGAGCCGCCATATTGGGCGCCGTAGTAGATGCCTGCCAGCATGATCAGGCCGGCCACCGGGGGCAGCACGTACGTGATCGGCAGCAGCATTGCGATGGTCGGGACAGGGCCGATGCCCGGCAGCACGCCGATCAGCGTGCCCAGGATGCAGCCCAGCAGGGCATAGGCCAGGTTCTCGGGCGTGAACGCCACCGAGAAGCCCAGCATGAGGTTGTCAAACAATTCCATGGCCGAAGGCTCCTTAGTTCATGCCCAGAAACGACGGCCACAGCGGGAAAATCAGCCCCAGCCCCTTGACGAATGCCAGATACGAGAACACCACCAGGAAGATCGCGTTGGCAACGGCGACCTTCAGGCTGAACTCATGGCTGGCCAGGCTGCTGACGACAACCAGAACGAACACCGAGATGTAGATGCCCAGCAGCTTGAGGATGAAGCCGTAGAGCACGACCGATCCGACCACCAGGAACACGATGCGCCAGTCGAACTTGTCGACGTGGGTTTCGTGCGCCTTCTTGGACATCGAGCCAAGCAGCACGATGGCGCCCAGCAATGCCAGAACAATGCCTAGCCAGAAAGGAAAATACCCTGGGCCCATTCGGGCGGCAGTACCCATTTGGTAGCTGCTGGCCTGCCAGGCGAATCCCAGTCCAAGGGCGATGAACATCACCCCCGACCAGAAGTCCTGTCGATTGCGTAGCTGCATGATTGGTTGGCTCCTGTTTACAGCATGTAGATAAAAAGGTCTGTGGCCAATCCCGCCGACAGGCGAGTGACAGGCACAAAAAAGGCACTTCAGGGTGCCATTTGTTCTTATGAAAGGTAAGGCTGGGATTCTTGAAAGGGCGAATGGTAATGGACGCCCGCCACGCTGCAAACCCTGTAAGGTCGGTGAAAGGCTGGGGTTTTCCCTAGAATTCGGGAACTCCCGACCCCGAGTTGTAACGGGTCAGGAAGTTTGAGGGCTTTTTGAAAGCTAAGTGAAAGTTTATAGAAAGAAAGACGAAAGCAGGATCGGCCGGATGCGTGGCTTTCGAATGAGGCAGGAATAAATCCTACTGAATATTGCCGGGTTTCTCACCTTGCGTGAAGAGACCCCGTTCAACTCAGGATGGTTTACGATAGCGCCCATGCTGCAAGATCTAGACCAACTCGCCGCCCGCATAGGGCAACTGGTGCAACGCACCCGGCAACTCCACGCAGAGCGTGACGCGTTGCGCCAACGCCTGAACGAAACCGAAGCTGAGCAGCGTGTGCTCAAGCAGCGCGCCGCCGAGCGCGAGGCCGAAATCGTCACGCTCCAGAGCAAGCTTCAGGATCACGACGGCGCGGTCACCTCCATGCTCGAGCAAGCCCAGCAGGCCGAGGCCGCGCTACGCGAGCAACTGGCCCGCGAAACCTCCGAGCGCCAGTCTCTCGAATCGCGTTTCTCCGCCCGTGAAACCGAATTGCAAGGCAGCTTGCAGACCCGCGACACCGAATTACAGCGCTTGCGCGTGGCCGCCGCATCGGCCCGCGAGCGCATTGACGCCGTGCTGGCCCGCTTGCCGGGCGCACCGTCTGGAGAGCAACACTGATGGAACGCGTAGATGTCACCATACTGGGGCGCGACTATTCTTTGGCGTGTTCCGCCGAAGAGAAGCCGACGCTGCTGGCCGCCGTGCGCCACGTGGACCAACTGATGCTGCGCATCCAGGGCACGGGCAAGGTCTCCAGCAATGAACGCATCGCCGTGATGGCCGCGCTGCAAGTCGCGGGCGAGCTGCTCGCCATGAAAGCGCCCGATGGTCCGCTGGGCGGTTTGGCGGTCGGCGACTTCAAGCGTAGAATCGAGGACATGAACGCAGTACTCGATGACGCCTTGTCGGGTCAGGAAAAGCTGCTCTGACAGTTCATATAGCAGTACTCAAGTATTTTCAGTTTGTCCCTGCCGTGTTCGTGACTAGGCCATACATTCTCTGAACCTATGTCTTATGGCATATTGGTTGCGGGAGTGCAGAGCTGGAGTGATCGTCTCCTGTAGACGAACCCGACGCTCTTCGGAACGCGACCACCTTGAACCTCAGGGTTCGAGATGCCGGCCTTGACGGCACAGGCGGGGCATCTATCCCAGCGGGCCTGCCATAAGAGCAGGTCCGCCTCGGGCGCCTCACCACTCCCCTTCGTCCTCCCTCTAGGACCAGTCCATGTTCAAACACCCTGTTTTCTCGCTGACCAAACTCGGCGCAGCGTGCGCAGCCGTGGCCGCTCTGAGCGCCGCGCCGCTTGCCCATGCGCAGACCCAGGCGCCCGCCGCCGCGACCGAAGCGTCGGCCAGCCGCGCGCCCGAACTGACTCTGCAGGCCAATGCGTCTTCTGAAGTCAAGCAGGACACGGTTCGCATTTCCTTGTCCGCCGAAGTCGAGGCGCCCGACCAGCCCGCCGCAGGCAAGAAGCTGAGCGCGGCCTTGGACGACGTGGTCAAGCGTGCGCGCGACGTCAAAGGCGTGGAAGTGCGCACTGGCGGCTACAACGTCTGGCCGAACACTTCCAGCAAGGGCAAGATCGGTTCCTGGCGCGGCCAGGGCGAAGTGATCCTGGAATCCAAGGACTTCGAAGCCGCGGCGGCGTTGGCGTCCAAGCTGTCGGACAAGACCGCCATCTCGAATATCAGCTTCCTGCTGTCGCGCGAAGTGCGCGAGGCGGAAGAGCGCAAGCTGCTCAAGGAAGCCGCGCAAGCCTTCAAGGACCGCGCGCTGGCCGCAGCCAACGCCTTCGGTTTCTCGGGCTACCGCCTGTCCAAGCTGGAACTGGGCGGCTCGGGCGGCCCCGTGCCGATGCCGCGCATGATGGGCGCCGCGGCCATGGCCAAGGACGCCTCGGGCGGCTATAGCCCGGACGTCCCGCTGGAAGCGGGCAACGTCACGGTCAGCATCGCGGTCAACGGGACGATCGTTTTGCAGTAAGGCTGAACATGATGGCGCCCAGGGCGACCATCGGCACGGACAGCCACTGTCCCATGCTCAACCCGCCCGCGAGCAGGCCCAGGAAATTGTCCGGCTCGCGGGTGAATTCCACCAGGAAGCGGAACGTTCCGTAACCCATCAGGAAGAGCCCGCTCACCTGGCCCAGCGGGCGCGGCTTGCTCGAAAACCACCACAGCAGCGCGAACAGCACGATGCCTTCCAGGCCCAGCTCATAGAGTTGCGAGGGGTGGCGCGCCAGTCCGTCGCCGCTGCCCGGAAACACCATGGCCCACGGCACATCGGTGGGCCGGCCCCAGAGTTCGCCATTGATGAAGTTGCCCAGGCGGCCAAAGCCCAGCCCCAGCGGAATCAGCGGCGCGATGAAATCGCTGACCGCGAAGAATGGCAGCTTCTTCTTGCGTGCGAACAGCAGCATCACCACGATTACGCCGATCAGCCCGCCATGGAACGACATGCCGCCCTGCCACAGGTACAGCACTTCCAGCGGATGGGACAGGTAGTAAGAGGGCTTGTAGAACAGCACATAACCCAGCCGTCCGCCCAGCACCACGCCCAGCACGCTATAGAAGATCAGGTCTTCCAGATCCTTCACGTTCAGTGACGTGGTGTGGCCGGAAGTGATGCGGCGGCGTCCCAGCAGGTACACCAGGGCGAAGCCCACCAGGTACATCAGTCCGTACCAGTGGATGGCAAGCGGCCCGATCTGCAGGGCGACGGGGTCAAATTGGGGATATTGCAGCATGTTCTGCCCGACACAATAAAGTTGAATGATAATAACCGGCGAACATTGAAGATTCGCGCGCAAGCGAGCCAGTTCCCCCGGGGCGGTTGCCATGTCCGAGCCCCGGCGGCCGACAGGAGACAGACCATGCCGCACAACGATCGTTCCCGCCACATCACCCACGGTGTCGCGCGCGCGCCCAATCGCGCCATGTATTACGCGCTGGGCTATCAGGAAGCCGACTTCGAAAATCCCATGATCGGCGTGGCCAACGGCCATTCGACGATCACGCCATGCAATAGCGGCCTGCAGCGCCTGGCCGATGCGGCCATCGATGCGATCCGCGCGTCACGGGCCAATCCCCAGGTATTCGGCACGCCCACCATTTCAGACGGCATGTCCATGGGCACCGAGGGCATGAAGTACTCGCTGGTCTCCCGCGAGGTCATCGCCGACTGCATCGAGACCGCGGCGCAAGGGCAGTGGATGGACGGCGTGGTGGTGATAGGCGGGTGCGACAAGAACATGCCTGGCGGCATGATCGCACTGGCGCGCACCAATGTGCCCGGCATCTACGTCTATGGCGGCACCATCAAGCCCGGCCACTACAAGGGCAACGATCTCACCATCGTCTCCGTCTTCGAGGCCGTGGGCGAATACACCATGGGCCGCATGCCCGAAGAAGATTTCAAGCAGATAGAGAAGTGCGCGATTCCCGGCTCCGGGTCCTGTGGCGGCATGTACACCGCCAACACCATGAGCTCCGCGTTCGAAGCCATGGGCATGAGCCTGCCGTATTCCAGCACCATGGCCAACGAGGACGAAGAAAAGGTCACCTCCGCCGCGGAGTCTGCGCGCGTGCTTGTCGAGGCGGTCAGGAAGGGTTTGCGCCCGCGCGACATCATCACGCGCGAATCCATCGAAAACGCGGTGTCCGTCATCATGGCCACGGGCGGCTCCACCAACGCCGTGCTGCATTTCCTGGCAATCGCGCATGCGGCGGAAGTGCCGTGGACCATCGACGACTTTGAACGCATCCGCAAGCGCGTGCCTGTCCTGTGCGACCTGAAACCGTCCGGCAAATATGTCGCCACCGACCTGCATCGCGCCGGCGGCATTCCGCAGGTCATGAAGCTGCTGCTCAACGCCGGCCTGTTGCACGGCGACTGCATCACCATCACCGGCAAGACCATCGCCGAGACCCTGGCTGATGTGCCCGACGCTCCCAGGGCGGACCAGGATGTCATCATGCCGCTGGATCGCGCGCTGTACCCGCAAGGCCATCTTGCCATCCTGAAAGGCAATCTCTCTCCCGAAGGCTGTGTCGCCAAGATCACTGGCCTGAAGAATCCCGTCATCACGGGCCCGGCGCGCGTCTTCGATTCCGAGGATGACGCCATGACCGCCATCATGGCGCGCGAGATCCGCGATGGCGACGTGGTGGTCATCCGCTACGAAGGGCCGAAGGGCGGTCCCGGCATGCGTGAGATGCTTGCGCCGACCTCCGCGCTGGTCGGCCAGGGACTGGGCGAAACGGTGGGTCTCATCACCGACGGCCGTTTTTCCGGTGGCACCTGGGGGATGGTCGTGGGCCATGTCGCGCCGGAGGCTTTCGTGGGCGGCCCCATCGCGCTGATCCGCGAGGGCGATTCGGTTACCATCGATGCCCACAAGCTGCTATTGCAGCTCAATATCAGCGACGAAGAAATGGCGGCTCGTCGCCAGGCCTGGGTTCAGCCCCGGCCGCGTTATACACGCGGTGTGCTTGCCAAATTCGGCAAGCTCGCCAGCACCGCGAGCCGTGGGGCAGTTACCGATGCATTTGAAGAGTAGTCTGTTGTTGGCCGCCGCCTGCGTCCTGGGCGCGGGGGCGGCGCAAGCGCAAACCACCGGGTTGGATCTGGCCAAGAACAAGGCCTGTATGGCCTGCCACCAGGTCGAAGCCAAGCGTGTCGGCCCGCCGCTCAAGAGCGTGGCTGAACGCTATGCGGGGCAGGGCGACGCCATGGTCGATTACCTGGCAGGCAAGATCCGCGGCGGCGGTCGCGGCGCCTGGGGTGCCGTGCCCATGCCCGCGCAGACTCAGGTCAGCCCGGACGACGCCCGCGCGCTCGCCGAATGGATCTTGTCGCTGGCTCCGCCCAAGCAGTAGTCTTATTCTCTCGCGTTCCGCGCACGAAAGCCGGGACGCCAGGCCGTATTCCGCGGCCCTTTATCAGGAAGGAATCGTCATGGCAGAACAACCCTCTCCGGGCAATGAGGTCGCGGTACTTGGCGGCGGCTGCTTCTGGTGCGTTGAAGCGGTGTTCACCGAGCTGCGCGGGGTCAAGAGCGTGCTGCCCGGTTATAGCGGCGGGCATGTGGACAATCCCAGCTACGAGCAGGTCTGCGGCAAGGCCACGGGCCACATCGAAGTGGCCCGCATCGAGTTCGATCCCGCTGAACTGTCCTACAGTGACTTGCTGCGCGTATTCTTCGCGACCCACGACCCCACCACACCGGGCCGCCAGGGCAATGACGTCGGTCCGCAATACGAATCCGCCATCTTCTGGCAGAACGAGGGGCAGCGCGAGCAGGCCCAAGCCGTCATCGCCGAGGTCAATGCACAGCAGATCTACGATGCGCCCATCGTGACGCACGTGCTGCCGCCCGCCAAGTTCTGGCAGGCCGAGGACTACCACAGCAACTACTTCGCCCTGCATCCCGAGCAAGGCTATTGCCAATTCGTGATCGCGCCCAAGGTCGCCAAGTTCCGCAAGCAGTTCCAGGAGCGGCTGCAAAAGTAGCAGGCAAAAAAAACCTCACCACAAGGTGAGGTTTCAAAGCCAGCGCCGATGCCCGAGCACCGGGCGCTGGCGGGGGAAGACTTTATTCGACGGTCTTCACCACGCCGCGGCGCATCTGGTCCAGTTCGATCGACTCGAACAGGGCCTTGAAGTTACCTTCGCCGAAGCCATCGTTGCCCTTGCGCTGGATGATCTCGAAGAAGATCGGGCCGATCTGGTTTTCGGTGAAGATCTGCAGCAGCAGGCCGCCGCCGGGGGCGCCGTCCAACAGGATGCGGTTCTTTTGCAGGCGCGCTACGTCTTCGCCGTGGTTCGGCAGACGCCGGTCCAGCAGCTCGTAGTAGGTTTCCGGCGTGTCCAGGAACACTACGCCGTTCTGGCGCAGCGCTTCGATGGTGGCGTAGATATCTTCCGTGGCCATGGCGATGTGCTGGATGCCTTCGCCACGGTACAGGTCCAGGTATTCCTGGATTTGGCCTTTTTCTTCCGTGCCTTCCTCGTTGATCGGAATGCGGATGTTGCCGCAAGGCGAGGTCATGGCTTTGGACTTCACGCCCGTCACCTTGCCCTCGATGTCGAAGTAGCGCACTTCGCGGAAATTGAAAAGGCGTTCGTAGAACTCTGCCCACTCGGCCATGCGGCCCTTGTGCACGTTGTGCGTCAGGTGGTCCACCAGCGTCAAGCCTGCGCCGCGGTGATTCAAGTCGGCCTGGGCGTTTTGCGGATCCACGGGAACGAAGTCCACGTCATAGATGCTGATGTCGCCAATACCGCCATGGCCGTCCTTGCCAGCCCAGCGGTCCACCAGGTAGATCAGCGAATCGCCGATTCCCTTGATCGCCGGAATGTTCAATTCCATCGGGCCGCTGTGCGAATCGAAGCCCCACGCGCCCAGTTCCAGCGCGCGCTTGTAGGCGGCGTTGGCATCTTGCACACGAAAGCCGATCGCACAGATCGACGGGCCGTGCAGGCGCGCGAAACGCTGGGCGAAGGAATCCGGTTCTGCGTTGATCAGGAAGTTGACGCCGCCCTGGCGGTACAGGGTCACGTCCTTGTGGCGGTGCTTGGCGATGGCCTTGAAGCCCAGCAGTTCGAACACCTTGCGCAGCGCGGCGGGGTCCGGCGCGGCATATTCAATGAATTCGAACCCGGCGGTGCCCATCGGGTTGTCCCAGGGTTGGAAAGCGCTGCTCATAAGTCTGCTCCCTTGCATCGTTTTTAAGGACGACTTGTTCTTCAAGTCTAGACGGAGATTGTAGGAAGGAACGACGGGCAGACAATTGCAAACATGTCGCGAAAGCCAGTAGGTTGAGCAATAATATTGCCGGATAGAAAATATTAAGGGCTGAAAATGTCTGACATTGAGCTGGATAGGACAGATATACGGATTCTGGCCGAATTGCAGCGCGACGGCCGCCTCAGCAACCAGGAGCTGGCCGATCGTGTGTCGCTGTCGCCCAGTCCCTGCCTGCGGCGGGTCCGCAGACTGGAAGAGAAGGGCTTCATCAAGAAGTACGTCGCCCTGATCGACGCGAAGAAGGTCGGCCTGGGGCTGCTCGCCTACGTAAACATCCGTCTGAACAAGCACAGCGGATCCAGTCATGCTCCCATGAGCGACTTCGCACGCGACGTGCAACTATGGCCGGAGGTCGTGGAGTGCTATGCCATGTCCGGAGACATGGACTACCTGTTGCGTATACAGGTCGCCGACCTGGCGCATTTCTCCCGGTTCGCCATGGATACGCTGATGCGCCACCCTGCAGTGGTGGACATGCGTTCATTCTTCGCCCTACAGCAGATCAAGGAAACCACAGAGCTCAGGCTCTAGCTATGGCTTTTCAGCCCCTCTCTATATATAGGTACCGCCATCAGACGTTTGTCGTGGGGTGTCCAGAGCGAATGGTGCGTCCCCGTAAAGGATGCATCTTTTAAAAAAAGGGTGTCACCTTCGTAGTCCCGCCAAAATTCCGTGCTATAGTCTCGCTCCTTCGCGATTCGGGCAGTTTTGAAGCGTGAAGCCAAGCAGGCACACGGGTTGGCTAAGGGAAAACTAGCCGGCCTGCCGCCAGGTCAGCAGCGATGTTGACAGCGGTTATTGCAAGGGTTGCAGCAAATTAGGCAGAAGCCAGTTGCGTAATCTGCAAAAAACGTGCTATAGTCTTGGGCTTGGCTGGTGATGATTATTAAGGGTTTACCCTTATATCGCTGGCCATCCAGGCGGTAACCGATCTCAGATTCAAAGCGAAAGCGGCGGCGATGGGGTTGCTAGATAAGGTGCAAGTTAGGCAAAAGCCAGTTGCACAATCTGCAAAAATCGTGTTATAGTCTTGGGCTTGGCAGTTGCCGAAAGCTTAGGGTTAACCCTGATATTTCGATAGCTGCTAAGAGAGGCGGACCTGAAGAGGTCGCAAGCAAGAAAGCGAAACGCAGTATGTGACGCCGACTTGACAAGCGGAAAAAACTTCTTCATAATCTCGCTTCTCTGCTGCAAACAGCGCGGCGCCAGCGAAAGCGGCGTAGCGAAGCGAGCAGGCAGTAAGTAGTACAGAATTTGGCAGTACCGCTCTTTAACAATTAAACAACCGATAAGTGTGGGCGCTTGATGCGAGTGCATAGTGGCTTCGGCCACAAGCG
>NZ_JBXAIJ010000005.1:0-290260 GCF_058796095.1 Achromobacter sp. GW823-FHT04E03
CACAAAATTTATGACACTCCCAGAGCCATCGGGCCGCAGCGCCAGCCAGCGTCGCCCTGCATCCGTCAGCCGGTATCGTTGTTTGCTGCTGCGCGGCTTGTCGGGCAGGGTCATTTCGACCAGTCCTGATGCAAGGGCCGGGAGCAGGTAGGCCTTGCGGAAATGATCCTCGTGCTTGAGCGCCAACCCCTCCTGCAACTGCTGCCGGGACATCTCTCCGGCCAGAATGCGTAGCAGGCGCTCAACTTCCCCGGTGACTTCCCCGGTGACTTCCGGGGTCGGAACAAGCGCCAGCGGATGCCTCGGCAGTCGGATCACGAACGAAAGCCGATCATCATCCGTCTCGAACAGTGGTGCGGGCGAGCCGTTGGCCGCCATTTCCTTCAGGATTTTCGGAATGCCGGTGGAGCGCCCCTCGGTCATGTCCAGCTCTTTGAGGAACTCGCCGATGCGGCCGGTTGCGGTAGCGCCGGCTGACCGCACGGCCCGCCTTCAGATCTTCCATCCGGATCGACCGATCCGGGCCTGGGATGCTGAGGACAGTTAGTTCATCGTTGCTGATGCGCACCTCGATGGGCTCGCGCTCCTCGTAGGAACGGTGATAGACCGCGTTGACCACGGCCTCTTCGATGGCGGCGAACGGGAAATTCCAGACCCGCGTGGCCTCGGCACGGTCGGGATGCTTGATGACCGTCTCGCGCAGAAAGTTGCGCTGGATGTAGCCCAGCGCCTCGCGCGTCATCCGCGCCACCGGCCCCTTGAAGATCTTCTCGTCGAAGCGGTCGCCGCCCGCGCCTTCGGGGAACCAGACCACGTCGATCTGCAAGCTGGGGAAGAAGCGCTCCGGCGTTTCGTTGAAAAACAGCAGACCCACGTTCTTTGGCCAGGGCGATTCAGTAGGGCCGCCCGCCACGTTCATCTGACGTGCCAGCGCCTCGACGGAAAGCCCCGGTGCATCCGCCGCCAGTGCGCTGCCAACTTCCTGCAAGAACTCTTGCATCAAGGGTTTGGCAAGATCATCGACGCGCGCGAATTGATTGAAGCGGTCGTCGAATGGCACCTTGGCCGCCAGGCTCAACAATTCCTGTTCGGTGTCGCTCTTGGCCTCGACCGTGCTGCTGTAGCGACGGATGTAGTAGCGCCAAGTTTTCTTGTTGGCGGTGACGGCTTCGGGTGCCTTGTACGGTCGGGTCTGCCCGCCCGGCGCTTGCAGCACGATCAGGTTGCGACCTTCGACCACTTCGATGCTCAACACCGGGAAATACGGCGGCTGGATCAATTGGCAGTGCGCCAGCAGTTCACGCTGGATTTTGTCGAGCTGGTTGTCGGGCAGGCCAACCGGCGGAAAGACGGGCTGGCCGTTGGCATCGCAGTCCTGCCCGATCACCACATAGCCGCCGCCCAGGTTCTCGAAGTCATTGGCGAAGGCGCATAGGGTGCGGATGATCGCGTCCGGGTTCCAGCCGGCCTTGTACTCGATGCGTTCGCCCTCGACCGTGCGTTGGCGCAGCAGGTCGTCAAGGTTGATGGGGAGTTTGTTCATTTCAACCGCTCACCCGACCAGTCTGGAAAGTTGTGGATCATTGCGCACCAGCAGGCACCAGCGAGCGACCGCTGACAGCTCTGCAGCTGGATTCGTCATCTTGCGCACCTTCGTGCGAACCTCGGCTAGTTTTGCCTTGGCTGCTGGGTTATTGCCTGCGCCACATCGGGCCTTGGCTTTTGTAAAGTCGTCGATCAACCTATCCACTTGTTGCCATACCTTGCGGCGCGCTTCTGCCAACGGAGCATGCTCATTGAGTTTGAGCCGCTTAACTGTTTCGATGACACGCTCTTGTTCCCACGCAGAGGAACCTGGAATGGGAATAACCTTGCCCTCTTCGTCGAAAGCAATTAGCGCAACGTCATCATCATCAATCGGGTCGAGCAGATAGCGTGTTTCCGATTCCTCACAGCGAGCGGCGGCGGTGGAGCACAAAGAGCCGTCCTTGAGCGGAAACCATCCGCCTTTTTTGCGGTTACCGACATTGCCGCAGACGCGGAAGTTCATGTAGTCGAAGGCCAGCCACCAATAGCCATCGCGCAGGCTGGCATCCAGTGCCTTGGCTTCTTTCTTGGGACGAAAGTGTTCAACGTCATAGTGCGAGTACAACTCACGCACTTCCGAAAACCAGCATTTTCCCGCCGACAGAGCCAACAGCCATTCCTTCAAAGCGCCCCAGTGCGCACTATTCGCATCAATCAGTGCGTTGCGCTCGTCGCACTTGCCAGCTGTGTCCAGCGCAGCCAAATTCTCCACCAATTGGGCGGATTTCGCCATCCAGGCATCCCACTGCGCTTGAGTCCACGGTGTCCAGTTTGGGATGTCGGTATCGGTCGGCAACTTGTTTTCCAGATCAATGAAGATCACCGGCTATCCTCCTCGCGCAAGATTTCGTCGATGATGGAATCGGCAATTGCATCCTGCTCGGCCTGCTCCTGTGGCGTAAGGGTTGGTTTGCGGAAGCGGCGGTGCTGCGCCATTTTGCGTACAAAGAGCGCGTAGTCCGGGTCGCGGAAATCAGCGGTCGAAAATCCTAGATCAGCCAATTCAGCAGACAAACGACTCAGCTCCGCATCCTCCTCCGCAGTGCGTGGAGACTTCACGAATAGCTCATTGCGGCGGAACAAGCGCCGCTCGGTTTCTATGTCCAGTGTGGATGAAAGGCCGAACAGTTCGCTCTTAAGCAGCCCTGTCACGCCCATGCCTTGTGGGTGCTCATCGGGCACATCCACCACCGTGCGAGCACCATCGCGGCGCAAAATGTGAACCTGCTCGCGCTTGAGGCTGCCCACCATCATCGGGTCGTGGGTGGTGATGAGAATTTGCGATTGCCCAGCCGAGGCATCAAAGGCACTGCGATCAAACGCATCGCTATCGAATTCACCTTCACGAGCATCGCTCAGCACGCCTTCGATGTCGTCGAAATAGCGCAGCTTCCAGATCGGATTCAGGTGGGTGTCCGGCTCATCGAGCAAGAACAAGCAGTGGTCTTCGCGAGTGATGCGCATCAAGCCCAGAACGGTGAGCATTTGTAGCTCACCTTCCGACAAATGCGTGAAGCTCATCTTGCCGCCATGCTCATCGCGTTTCTTCACTGTGATGCGCACCTCGTCGATCAAGTCACCGATGTAGGCGCCTTCGGCGTAGCGGAAAAAACTGTCGGTGCTGCCGACCAGTTCGCCAAGTTGCTTGAGCTTGTCCTGATTCGGCACGAACAGATAAAGCTGCTTCTGCTTTTCGGTTCGGCCACGGAAGTCGATCTGTGTGGTGGCTTCCTGCTCGATCGGAGCCCAGGATACCTGCCAGAGCTTGTCGAGAAACTCGCTCACCACATTGCCGCGCGCGTACCAGAAACGCGGGTCGCCTTCGTTGAGTTCGTTTTCGTCAAACCTGCCACTCCGGCGCTTTTCGCGCAGGCGATGCGGCTCTTTCAATACAAACAAGGCGGATTCCAACGACTCAATATGCAGGTTCTTCAGCACCTTTTGAAACACCGGGTCGTCGGACAGCAAACACGCCAGCAGCACCAACTGGCTGTGGCCGCCTCGGCAGTAGAACAGACGGCGCAGGCGGTCGTCGCCGGCTTGCTTCAAGCGCGCTTCTCGGCGGCGTTTGGCTTCTTCCACCGCGCGGATATCTGCATCCGAGCCGGTAAAGTTTTCCAGAAGTTGTTCGGGGAGCACCTCGTCGGTGGTGATTTCCTGGCGTTGGTTGAATCGGCGCTGATGCTCTTGAAACAGCGCCTCGATGCGTTCATTGCGGCCAGAGTAATAGGCAAAAATGTGCGCGGGCAGCAGTTCGCGGTTCTTCAGCAAATAGCCCTGCGATTCGGTCTTGCCGTCCACCCACACATAGGGGCGCTTCTGCTTGGCGGTATCAGCTTCGATGCGCACCGTATGGTCACGGATGCTGTACTCCAGCGTGTAATCGAAGGCCGCTTCGCGATCCAGATCCACGTCGCGAAAGATGGTGATCAGCGCCTCGATCAGATTCGATTTTCCGGTGCCGTTTTGACCGATCAGCGCGTGGCTGCGAATGGGCTTGCGCGGCGCATCCGATGCTGCACCGGTAGCAGGTGGCAAGTGCGAGTCAAACGCAATGTCGAGATCGCGCAGGTTGCGAAAGGCGGGAATACGGATGCGCAGCAGTTGCATATCAGGCGCTCACCGTGTCGGCGGGCTTCTCGCGCACTTTGGCGGGCGCGGGTTCCTGAATCCAGCCATGTGCCACTTCGATTTTCAGTTGCGCGTAAAAAGCATCAATCTCGCCGCCGTAGCGCTGCCACAAGTCCTTTGCGCTCATTTCGCCACGGTGACGGACCAGAATGGTTGCCAGCGGAGCTTGCGCTTTGATGTCGGGGGTGGTGCCCAAGCGCAGCGGGGCAATCAACTCGGTTTGCGGGGCTTTCATGGGTTCCTCTTCTTGTTCGATGGCGATTCCGGTGAGACTGGCAACCGCGCTAGCAGCAAGATTGGTCGCTATGCGCTGTTTTCGGGAAAGTTGATCTGCGTAGTGATCACACATGCGGAAAAGCCCATCGACGATTGCAACAATTCGATCTTGTTCTGCCTTGGGTGGAACCGGAAGCACTAGATTTTCGACATCACCAACATTTATGTGCTTCACCGTCATGCCGATGGCCGATGCCTGCAATCGTTTTTGAAAGCTCGGGCTTTGAATTACGTAAATGAGGAATCTGTTGCTAAACAACTCGGTAAAAAGCCTGATGAGCATGAGCCGCTGGCCAAGGCAGACAACATGCCCATTAGGAACTATTGCAGCCTCACCCATCGGGGCTTCGCGCGTGAAAAATATGTCCCCAGCCTGCGGAGTTAATCGTCGCGAACGAGCAAGATAGCTTTCCCTGGAAACCTTTTTTGTGGCATCAAGCCGCATTTCACCATTGCGAATGTCAGTAGTGCGAATAAGGTGAATTCCGCTGTCAGAGTAGGCTGGTGTCTTGTGGTCACAGTCAATAATGACTTGTGAAACCTCAAGCAGTGACGCCCATGCCCAGTGCTCGGGCAATCGATCTTCTGGAATATTTACTTGCTGAATACGGAGCTTTTTCAGCATCGCTAAAGATTCTTTCTTCTCTTGTCCCTCTGGTTCCCGTGACCATTCAATGCGCTTCGCTGCGATGGCGTCGAGCAAGTTGGCACCCGTAGCAGCATGGCGATGCTCAACGTTCAGTAATTCGCCACTCACTGCTAAGTCAAGGACCAAGCCCTTGAACGTCGCCACATCCTCCGGTGCATGAAACAGTCCCCCGAAATTGTCGGCTAGGCGCGCCCAATTAGTTTGCAGCTCATGCGGGCTTTGGCTGTTAGCGACGGCTTGCAGGGTGAACTGGCGCAGCGCGTTTTGCAGTTTGCGGCGGGCTTGCTGTTGCGCTTCCAGCTTGTCGCACAGGGCCATCAGCTCATCGACTTTGGCGACGATGCGGGTTTGTTCTTTGACTGGCGGCAACACAGCGGGCAACGCCAATAACTGATCCTGCTTGATACCAGAAACTGTTGTTCCAGTGCCTGTTACCTGACGAGTCCGATAAAGAATCAAGAAGAAATCGGCGTTTACTTCCTTCGGCAATTCCAATGCCTTCAGGTCTTGGTTGATTGCAATTGCAACACGGTTAATTGCAACCTTGCCAAGACCCATACGCGTGCAAACGATTACTCGGCCAGGTGGAATCAGGTTTGAAGAGCTGTTCTCTAGCCCTTCTTTCGTGATGTGGTCTTCTGTGTCATCCAGGAACTTCAGCTCCTTCAAATCCTTCACGCTCGCCCAAGGAATATCCCCCCCCCAATAAGCGGGGTTATTTTTGGACGGTGTTCCACCACCAGTTACAGTCAATGCCAAGTCGCCCAAGCGGCAAACAGCCCAGTGGGGCGGAGCTTTGACAACCTCACGCGAAATAGAAGATTGCTTTGAAATGACTTTTTTCTTTTCCCTGTGACCTTGTTTCTGCCTTGCAATAGAGTCGAGTAAAGGTGCTGCATCAACGGGTGATTCCGTAACTGTCAGATCGCCTGATACAGCAAGATGCAGCACCAACTCCCGCAACCTCTCTACGCCCCCCGGCGCATTGGCAATATGCCCGAACTCCGCCAAAAACTGCTGCGCATCCATCAGGCATCCTCACTGACGAAGTGATGCGCCAGTGCGGCAGCCAGTTCGCTTTTGAGTTGGTTTTCGGTCTCTTCGATTTCACCCAGCAGTTTTTTGTACTTCTCCAGCAGCAGGTCCGGGTCGTGGGTTTCTTCTTCCGGCGCATTCGGGTTTTTCAGATCGAGATTGAAAATAGGCCAGTAGAGGCGATCACCTGCCGCCTGCGCATCGCGTGCTTGCAGGCGCAGGGATTCGGCTTGGGTGCGCAGATCGGCAATCTGCGCCTCGACTTTTTCGCGGTAGGCTGCGTCGGTGCTACCGATCAGACTACTGCGCAACTCCTTGGTCTCGGCCTCCAGTGCAACAGCCTGGTTGTTCAGTTCTTCGGCGCGTTGCCAATGCGGTTGTGCAGCGGCTTCAGCCTGTTCACGCTTGGCCTTGAAATCGACCTTCCAGGCGAATTCGTTTTCCACCCGGTCGGCGAAGTCGTTTGCCTCATCTCCCCACCAGTCTTGCTCGGACTTGAATTCCTCCAGCCGGATGGGCTTGGTTTTGGAGTAGCTCTTGTAGCCCGGTGGGTAGGGGTGCTCGTAGAACCAAATGGTGTCGGTGTGGAAGTGCTCGGTACCGTCATCCACCGTGCTGCCCTTGGTAAAGAACAGCAGGTTGGTCTTAATGGTGGTGTACGGCGCGAACACGCCCTTGGGCAGGCGGATGATGGTGTGCAGCTTGCAGTCACGCAGCAGCAGTTTTTTGAGCGTACCTTTGATGCCATCACCAAACAAAAAGCCATCTGGCAGCACCACGGCAGCGCGGCCATTTGCTTTCAGCAGCTTTTTGATGATGAGCGCCATAAACATGTCGGCTGTTTCGCGGGTGCGCAGGTCCGCCGGGTAGTCACTACCGACGCCATCGTCCTCATAACCGCCAAACGGCGGATTGGTGACGATGCAATCGACCTTGTCGTTGGCGCTCCATTCGTTCCAGCCGATGCCCAGCGTGTTTTTGTGCTCAATCTGGCTGGGCACGTCGATGCCATGCAACAACATGTTGGTGGTGCACAGCAGGTGGGGCAACTGCTTCTTCTCGATGCCGTGGATCAGGTCTTCAATGGCACGCTTGTCTTCGGCGCTGGACTTGGTGGTGAGCTGGTTGCGAAAGTGGTCGATGGCGGCGGTCAAAAAGCCGCCCGTGCCGCAGGCGGGGTCCATCACGGTTTCGCGCTTGTCCAGGCGTGGGTTGACGCGACCAGCCATGAAGGCGGTGATGGCGCGTGGGGTGTAGAACTCGCCCGCATTGCCCGCGCCGCGCAGGTCGTTGAGCATTTGCTCGTAGACATCGCCCAGGTTGGCGCGGGTTTTGAAGTCGTGGAAGTTGATGGCGTCTTCCAGCTTTTCGATCACGGCCAGCATTTGCGGGCCGGATTTCATGTAGTTGTTGGCATCGCGGAACACTTCGCGGATGACCTTGTGCTGGGGGCTGCGGTCAGCGTCGATCTGGTCTTTGAGTGCGGGAAACAGGTCGTTATTGACGAAGCTGATCAACTCGCTGCCTGCAATCTGCGGCTTTTTCTTGCCATCGGCATCGGCTTTGTATGCCGCCCAGTTGCGCCAGCGGAAGCGCTCGGGCAGCGGCGACTGGTAGTCGGCATTGTCGTCTTCCCATTCTTCTTCGCGTTGGTCGAATACCTTGAGGAAGAGCATCCAGGTGAGCTGGCCGAGGCGTTGGGCGTCGCCGTCAACGCCATCATCCTTGCGCATGATGTCCTGAATGGATTTGATGGTGCTGCTGAGATTCATCTTGTCGTTCTCGATGTACGTGGCCTGAGGCGCGATCAGGCTTGTTTCAATTCGTTCTGGTCGTAGAGCGCGTGCTCAAGTTCTTGCACGGCTTGGGTGTATTGCTCGATGCTGCCGAAAATGCCACGCCGGATCTGGGTTTTGCTGCCGAACTGGTCAAACGGCGGCAACTCCAGCACCTTGGCGTCTTCGATGTCTTGCACGCCGTGGTCGGCGAATTTGTCGAGCAGGGCATCGAGCACGGCGCGGGCCTGTTCGCCGTATTTGCCGAACACATCACGCTTTTTGACGTTGTTGGCGCGTTCGCGGCGGGTGAGGGGTTTTTGGTCGAAAGCGACGTGGACCACCAGATCGAATACATCTAGTTCGCTGCCGTTGGCCACGGCCTGCTGCAGGATTTCGAGCGGCACGCCGTGATCTGCAAGTTCTTCCAAGACGGCCTGCTTGCGTTCGGCACTGTTCCAGCGGCGCAGGAAGTCGGTCATGCTACCGAATTCTGCCTGCAGCGCTTTCTTGATGTCGTCTTTCAGCAATACGCGGTAGTCCTCAGTGATGAGTTTGCCGTCGGCGTCCAGATACTGGGAGCGCTCTACCGCCACGCGCACGTTGACGTCGTCGATCACATATTTGACGCGGCCTTCACCACCACCTCCGCCACCTCCCGTATCGCCACCAGATGGCGTGTCGTCACCACCGGTTGGGTCCGAGCCATAAGGTGGCGGTTCGGGTTCGCCAATGCCTGGCGGGTTGGCGCCTTCTGGCAGCTCGGTGTCGGGCGGTACCACAGGCTCGTCAGGGTTGGGCTCGTAAATCACCACGGGTTCGCCATCGAAGTCAGGATCGGCGAACAGGCGCGTGGCACCCTTGAAATCCATGATGGTGAAGTACAGCTTCTGGTAGTCCTCACGCAGACGGGTGCCACGACCGATGATCTGCTTGAACTCGGTCATCGAATTGATGTTCTGGTCTAGCACAATGAGCTTGCAAGTCTTTGCATCCACGCCGGTGGTGAGCAGCTTGGACGTGGTGGCGATGACCGGATAGGGTTCGTCGTTGTCGATGAAGTAGGAAAGCTGCGCCTTGCCTTCGTTGTCATCACCTGTGATGCGCATGACATAGCGGCGGTTGCTCGCAGCGGCTGGAATGAGCTTGACCAACTCTTGGCGCATGCGTTCGGCGTGATCCTGATCGTCACAAAAAACGATGGTTTTGGCCATTGGGTCGGTTGCCCTGAGGTATTCCCATACCTTGCTGGCGACGAGCTTGGTGCGTTTTTCCAGCACCAGATTGCGGTCGAAATCCTTGGTGTTGTACTGGCGCTGTTCCACCGTTTGGCCCAACTTGTCGACCTTGCCCTTCTCTGGGGTGTAGCCCACGGCATCGACATCGGTGGCGATGCGGATCACCTTGTAGGGTGCGAGGAAGCCGTCTTCAATGCCTTGCTTCAGTGAGTAGGTATAGACCGGATCGCCAAAATAGGTGATGTTGCTGACGTCCTTGGTTTCCTTCGGCGTAGCGGTCAAGCCCAGGTGCGTAGCACTGCTGAAATAGTCGAGCACATCGCGCCAGGCGGAATCATCGGCGGCACTGCCTCGATGGCATTCGTCGATCACAACCAAGTCGAAAAAATCCGCAGGGAACTGGCGGTAGATCTGCTTCCACTCCTCACGACCTGTCACTGCCTGATAGAGCGCCAGATAGATTTCGTAATTCTTCTTCACCTCTCGGTTGGTGACCTTGTGCATCACTTCGCCGAACGGCGCGAAATCTTGCTGCATGGTCTGATCAACAAGGATGTTGCGGTCGGCCAGGAAAAGGATGCGTTTTTTAGCCTTGGCCTTCCATAAGCGCCAGATGATCTGGAAAGCGGTGTAGGTTTTGCCAGTGCCGGTGGCCATGACCAGAAGTACGCGCTGCTGCCCTTTGGCGATTGCTTCAATGGCGCGGTTGATGGCGACGCGCTGGTAATAGCGCGGCTCTTTGCCACTGCCATCGGAATAGAACGGCTGTTCAACCAGTTTTACGGCGGAGGCTTCGGCCAAGCCTTTCCACTGCTGGTACAGCGGCCACAAGTCGTTCAGCGTGGGAAACTCGGTGAGCGGGAGCTCGCGCTCAATGCGCTGTGTCAAACCCGTGCGGTCATGCAGCAGAAAGCCATCGCCGTTGCTGCTGATGGCGAATGGGGCATCGAGCATTTCGGCGTAGGCCAGCGCCTGTTGCATCCCGTGGCCGACCGAGAACTTGGCTTGTTTGGCTTCTACGACGGCAATGGGAACGTTGGGGCGGCCGTAAAGTACGAAGTCAGCCCGCTTGGGGCCACCTTTGGCATCGGGATTCTTGATACGAGACGCCAGCTTGCCACGCACCATCACGCGGCCATCGGTGAGGCTCACCTCTTCACGGAACTGGTGCTGTTGCCACCCCGCCTGCTGAATAGCCGGTGTGATGAACTTAGTGCAGATGTCGCGCTCGCTGAGCTGGTATTTGTCCATTGGCCCCTCTTAACTGCGGCGCGAGGTTGCTGATTTTTCGTATTGTGCGGCACCTTCATCCGCACCCCCGGCGCGCACCCATTCGTCCACCTCCGACACCTGGAACTTCCACAGCCGCCCCACGCGATGCGCAGGCAGGCTCTTGCGGTCGATCCAGCGATAGATGGAATCGCGCGTCACGCCCAAGTGTTCGGCGACCTGTTCAACGGATACCCAAGGCTCGGTCACGGCTGCTCCAGCGCCAATGAAGTGGCGGCACAAAGTCGTATTAAATCGCAAAGACGCAATCTAGCATGTAAATATAGAGCTGGCCATGGAATGCTTGGCTTCCGCCCCGAACAGCTTGCTGCCCGTGGCAGGCACGCACTTTCGTCAATGCCCACGCGGCATTTCGTGCCCTCGCAGCACGATGCCCCGGTTTGAGCGTGCCGCACCAACCCCATGTGCAGACCCGCTTTCCTCGCGGCGACGTGCCGCGACCTTTTATCTTGTCTTCCGCCGCCTTGTGCCTGACGGCACGCAGTTGGCGGCGCAGCGCCCTCGGGCGCTGATGGTGGACGGAACATAGCCTGGCACGAGTTGGACATGGGGGATGGCATCGCCCGGTGCAGCGGCATTGCATCGGACATTGCACGGATTCGTGCAACCAGGCCGTCGTGCTTTATGCACGCCCGCGTGCATAAAGCACGGCGGAACCCATGCGCAACGCTGTGCAATGGCGGTGCCGTAGCGTGACGGTTGGAGGTGACGGGTTTTGATGTAGCTCGGCAACAGAGTATGCGCACGGTACATAACTCTATCTGCCACCCCTGCGTACAATCGGATTTAGCCACGGATGCAGCTGGCCATGTGATGTTTAGACTGGCCGAAAGGTCAACACATCCGCGCCGATGCTGGTTGCAAACTCGATGCCAAGCACGTAGCCGGGCAGGGATTGCTTAGCGACCAGGACGCGCAGATCGGCTGCAAAATCATAGTAGCGAGCGATGCTGCCCGATTTGCGATAAAGCTGCGCGAACGTGAACCGCCAGCCGTCGGGCTGATGACCGCCGTGCTTGCGTATCACGCGGTATAGCCAGCGCTCGATGCCGCCGCTGAGCCGGAAGTATGCTGGGTCAATCGTGAGCACCAGACCGGCGTCGAGTACGACCGCATAAAACCACTCGGGCAGGATTAACTCGATGCCTTGCGGGATGCCGCGCGCATCGCTGACGGCATGCCATTCGCTGATCCACGAAAAGCGTTGTAATCGCCCGCCCGTTGCACAGCGGAGGGATGTTTCGATGGTCGTCGATTGCAGGCGATCGAGCGCGGCTTTCAGCCGCTGATAGTCACGCTGCGAGACACCGCGCCCGATGAAACGCAGAATCTCGTAAGGCGTGCCCTGGATCAGGCGCGAGGGAGATAGGCCTGCATCGCGGGCGGCAACGATCTGTGACGCCGCCCAGATCAAAATGTCCGCATCCCAGATGGTCGCGATGCCGTACTTGTGCGTACCTTCGACGTTGACCGAGACATCGCCACTGCGAAAGTCGATGGGTGCGGTGCGCCGGGATTTGGAGAGCGAGAAAAAGGGATACGCCATCAGGTCCTGCGCATCGCGCGGAGCCATGTCGCTGGGCAGTGCCCGAACAGCGCCAGTTGCATGCGCTCGGACGGTGCTGCGGCTGCCGGCACACGCGTTGGTTCCACCACCATCGACGCGATGCCGATAGGCGCAGACGGCGGTCGTCGCGACGGCTGTGGCGCGGGCAGGCGGTTGGCGTGATCGGGGTGCGCCATGAGGCGTGACGGCGCAAGTCTGAGCCGCCCTGGACTCCGGTTGCAGGACTACCTGCCAGGGTCGCGGCGCACACGCCGACACACAACCCGCCTCAGCGCGCCAGGGCGCAGCCGGTGGGATTGAGCGGGAATTTCTGCTGAAAATTGCCTGGGGATGCGGCCTGTCTGCCCATATCAAGGGATCGGACTGGATCGGAAAGCTGTCCACACGGCCTGTGCATAACCCTGTGGATATACTGTGAATAGACTCGTGCTATCAGGCAACTCCGGTATCGTGCTGTCAGGCAACGAACTATCGTGCTATCAGGCAACAAAATCGGCCGCAGAGCCAGTATTCATGCGGGTCGGCATCCTCCGTAACTTATTAACTTAAATTCTTAACTTAGTTATAAGAGAACGCCGATTCTGGGGATAACTGGCCAAACCCAGGGAAATCAAGGCAAACCCGGGTTCAGCAATAGTCATCAGCCGGTCGCCGCCCGGTCTTCGTGGTAACGGGGAGATTTGCCCTGAACCACCGATTTGCGCCGCAAAGCCACGACCTCGGCGGCCTGGCGAACCGGATCATCTTCGGTATGCACGTAGCGCATGAACATCGCCACGGTCTTGTGCGCCGTCAACGCCATGCCCACCTTGATCGGAATGCCCGAATTGGCAATGTCGGTCGCGGAGCGATGCCGAATGCCGTGGGTGCCCACGTGAACGGCACCAGCGGCCTTCAACGCCCGGCACCAGCCACCGTAGTATTCGCCCTCGGTCAGATGCTGGCCTTCGTGCATGGGCGACGGCAGGACGTAGGGACAACCTTCCCGCCTGGGCGGGGTCGAAAGCAGCCGGTACGCCTCCTCGCTCATGGGTTTGGACATACCGCCCGTTTTGCTGTCAGGCCAGACCACGCGGCGGTTTTCCAGATCGACCCAATCCCATTGCAGGGTAATGATTTCCGAGCGGCGGGCGGCAAACTCGAACTGCAAACGGATCGCCAGGGGAATGACGTAGTTCTCCAGCCCTTCGGCCTCGATGGTCGCCAGGTGCCGGAACAGCTTGCCCATGTCCTCGTCGCTGATGAGGTGGGTGGATTTGCCATTGGGGTACATCGGCACATGGCGGCACGGATTGGTGCCGTCGGGCCGGTAGCCCCAGACTTCGGCCATGTTGAACATCTTGTGCATGACGCCGAACGTGCGATTGGCCTCGGCGGGCTTATAGGCCATTTTCTTCATCATGGCCGCGATATCCGCGCGTTTGACGTCCTGCACCTTGATGCGGCCCAACATCGGGATGATGTTGCGGTTGATGTTCCCCAGGTAGCCCCGCTGCGTGCTGGGCTTGTTGCGCAGCTTGGAGTAGTCCTCCATGAACTTCTTGCACAGTTCGCTGACCGTGGGGGCCTTGCGAGCGGCCGCCTTGTCGGCGGCGGGGTCGCCACCCCGGCGAACCTGGGCCAGCCACTCCTGCGCGAGCGAACGGGCCTGCTCGACGGTCAGTTCGCCATACTGCCCCAGGGCCGGTTTGCGGCGCTCGCCCGCGTTGGTGCGGTACTGGAGCATGAACACCTTGCGCCCGGCTGGGGTAACCTTGCACAAGAAACCGGGCACCAGCGTATCGCGCAACTCGACGGCCTGCGCCTGGGCTTGCGCGGCATCCACCGCGCTCTTGGTCAATTTGATCTTGGCCACGATGACTCCTCGGAAAGACCCGGATTCCAAGAGCCAGCCAGGGGCCACCAGAGAGAGAACCGGGTCAGGGTTGAGAAAGCACCGTCATATGCTGAACTCGCCTAAGTGATTGATAAACCTGCTATATCGGGTTTGAGCAAAGTGCAGCGGAGGACGGTGTGGATGTCATCGTGAAATAAAAAACCCGCCGTGATTGCGGCGGGTTTGTCTTCAAGCGGAAACGGATCAGGCGGCTTCGCCTTCCTCGCCTTCCTTCTTGACCGGCTTGACCAGGTCTTCGCGCTTGACGCCCAGCCACATGGCCAGGGCCGCGGCTACGAACACCGACGAGTAGATGCCGAACCAGATGCCGATGGTCAGGGCCATGGCGAAGTAGTGCAGGGTGGGGCCGCCGAAGAACAGCATGGCCAGCACCATCATCTGCGTGGAACCGTGGGTGATGATGGTCCGGGAGATGGTCTGCGTGATGGCGCTGTTGATGACTTCATGCACGTCCGCCTTGCGGTACTTGCGGAAGTTCTCGCGGATCCGGTCCATGATGACCACGGATTCGTTCACGGAGTAGCCCAGCACCGCCAGCACGCCCGCCAGCACCGACAGCGAAAATTCCCACTGGAAGAAGGCGAAGAAGCCCAGGATGATCACCACGTCGTGCAGGTTGGCGATCACGCCGGCGACGGCGAACTTCCATTCGAAGCGGAAGCCCAGGTAGACCATGATGCCGATGACCACGACCAGCAGGGCCATCAGGCCGTTGTGCAGCAGCTCCTGGCCCACCTGCGGGCCCACGAACTCGACGCGGCGCAGTTCGACGCCGGAGTCGGCGGTCTTCAGCGCGGCCATGACGGTTTCGCTCTGCGTGGCCGAGGTCTGGCCTTCCTGCAACGGCAGGCGGATCATGACGTCGTGCGAGGTGCCGAAGTTCTGCACCTGGAAGTCGGTGTAGCCCAGCTTGGAGACCACGCCGCGCACGTTTTCAAGCTGCGCCGTCTGGGCGTAGTTGACTTCCATGACCGTGCCGCCGGTGAATTCGATCGACAGGTGGAAGCCGCGCGTGACGATGAAGAAAACAGCCGCCAGGAATGTGACGAGGCTGATGATGTTCAGCACCAGCGCGTGGCGCATGAACGGGATGGTGCGGTGAATACGGAAAAATTCCATTTTTCGCCTTAGGCTTTATCTGTGGCGGGCGGCCGGGCCGCCCGCGCTCATGTTCAGTTGGTCTTCGGTTTCCAGACTTCACCGATGGAGATCGACGTGAGCTTCTTCTTGCGGCCGTACCAGAGGTTGGCCAGCGCGCGCACACCCACCACCGACGAGAACATCGAGGTCAGGATGCCCAGCACGTGCACCACGGCGAAGCCCCGGATCGGGCCGGAACCGAAGGCCAGCAGCGCCAGGCCCACGATCAGCGTGGTGAGGTTCGAGTCGAGAATGGTGCCCCAGGCGCGTTCGAAGCCGTGATGGATGGCTTGCTGCGGACTTGCGCCTGCGCGCAGTTCCTCGCGTATCCGCTCGTTGATCAGCACGTTCGAGTCGATGGCCATGCCCAGCGTCAGCGCGATTGCCGCGATGCCCGGCAGGGTCAGCGTGGCCTGCAGCATGGACAGCAGCGCCAGCAGCAGCAGCACGTTCATGGTCAGGCCGATCGTGGAGAACACGCCGAACAGGTGGTAGTACAGGATGATGAAGGCAGCGATGGCCAGGAAGCCGTACAGCGTCGAGTAGAAGCCCTTGGCGATGTTGTCCGCGCCCAGGCTCGGGCCGATGGTGCGTTCCTCGATGATGGACATGGGCGCAGCCAGGGCGCCGGCGCGCAGCAGCAGCGCGGTGTCGGCGGCCTCTTCGGAGCTCATGCTGCCCGAGATCTGCACCTGGCCGCCGGCGATTTCGCCGCGGATGACCGGGGCCGTGACCACTTCGCCCTTGCCGTTTTCGAACAACAGGATGGCCATGCGCTTGCCGATGTTGTCGCGGGTGACGTCGCGGAAAATGCGGGCGCCCTTGGAGTCCAGGGTCAGGTGGACGGCGGCCTGCTGGGTCTGCGAGTCGCGGCCGGGCTGGGCGTCCTGCAGGTTTTCACCGGTCAGGATGACCTGGCGGCGGACCAGGATGGGACGGCCGTCGCGGTCGTTGTAGCGTTCAAGGCCGAAAGGCACGCTGCCGCCTAGCAACGCGGCCTGCGCGGCGGGGGAGTCGTCGACCATGCGGATTTCCAGCGTGGCGGTGCGGCCCAGCAGTTCCTTGGCCTTGGCCACGTCCTGCACGCCGGGCAGCTGTACCACGATGCGGTCGGCGCCTTGCTGCTGGATGACCGGTTCGGCCACGCCCAGTTCGTTGATCCGGTTGTGCAGCGTGTTGATGTTCTGCTTGAGCGCGGAATCCTGCACGCGGGTGACGGCGGCCGGGTTCAGCGCAGCCATCAGCAGCGGCTTGCCGTTTTCCATGCGCTCGGTGAATTCCAGGTCGGGCAGGCGGCTGCGCAGCGTGGAAATGGCGCGGTCGCGGTCATCCGTATTGGCGAAGGTGGCGGCAATGGCCATGCCCGAGCGTTCGACGCCGGCCACGTTGACCTTCTGGTCGCGCAGCACGGAGCGCACGTCGGCGGCCAGGGAGTCGTAGCGGGCGGTCAGGGCGCCCTGCATGTCCACTTGCAGCAGGAAGTGCACGCCGCCGCGCAGGTCCAGGCCCAGGTACATCGGCTTGGGCGCGAACCAGCCCAGCGCGCGCATCCAGGCGGGCGAAGCGGGCAGCAGGTTCAGCGCGACCGTGTAGTGGGGGTCGCCGGCGACGGTGTTGAGGGATTTGTCGATCAGGTCGCGCGCCTGCAGCTGCAGGTCGGTCGACGTGAAGCGGGCGCGCACGGTGCCGAGCGTGCCGTTCTGTTCGTAATAGACCCCTTCATTGGGGATCTTGGCGTCGGTCAGGATCTGTTCGACCCGGCTCAGCATGGCGGGATCGACCTTGATCGTGGCCTTGGCGCTGGAAACCTGGACGGCCGGGGATTCGCCGTAGAAGTTGGGAAGCGTGTACAGCAGGCCGATGATGACCGCGACCAGGACCGTAATGTACTTCCAAAGGGGATAGCGGTTCATTGCCGGCTACTTCATGTAAAAGTGATGAAAGGGCCGCCCGGGCGGCAAGCGCGGCGGGCGGCGACAGGGCCATCAAGCAACAGGAGCCCGATGGGGGCTCCTGTGGGACGCTTACAGGGCCTTGATGGTTCCCTTGGGCAGCACGGTCGAGACCGAGGACTTCTGCATGATCACTTCGACCGGCTTGTCGGCCAGTTCGGAGACTTCGACGGTGACGTAGCTGTCGTTGACCTTGGTGACCTTGCCGAGCATGCCGCCGGCGGTGACCACTTCGTCGCCCTTGGCCAGGGCGGCGATCAGGTTGCGGTGTTCCTTCTGGCGCTTCATCTGGGGACGGATCATCAGGAAGTAGAGGATCACGAACATCAGGATGATGGGCAGCATGCCCATCAGCGCGTTACCCTCGGGGGCGGCGGCCTGAGCCACGACGAGGCTGGCGGTATCGATAACGGACATTGAATTCTCCTGCGTTTAGTCTGTTTGGGTGTTTGTATCTAGTGTTTTTCTGCGCCCATCCCCGCGCGAGCCATGGATAGGGCAAGCCGACTATTGTATATAGGTCCTGAAATTCTAATCCACCCCCCGCGCCCGGTCTGCCGCGAACTGCGCGCGCCAGGCGTCGAAGCGGCCTTCGGCTATGGCTTCGCGCATTTCCTTCATGATGGTCAGATAGAAATGCAGGTTGTGCAGGGTGTTCAGGCGCGCCCCGGTGATTTCGTTGGCGCGCTGCAGGTGGTGCAGGTAGGCCCGCGAGAAATTCGCGCAGGTATGGCAGCTGCAGCTGGGGTCCAGCGGTCGGGTGTCGTCGCGGTACTTGGCGTTGCGGATCTTGACGTCGCCAAAGCGCGTGAACAACCAGCCATTGCGGGCGTTGCGGGTCGGCATGACGCAGTCGAACATGTCGACGCCGCGGCTCACGCCTTCGACCAGGTCTTCCGGCGTGCCCACGCCCATCAGGTAGCGCGGCGCCTGGGCCGGCAGCTTGGGCGTGACATGCGCCAGGATGCGCATCATGTCTTCCTTGGGCTCGCCGACCGACAGGCCGCCGATGGCGTACCCGTGGAAGCCGATCTCCTGCAGCCCGGCCAGGGATTCGTCGCGCAGGGCTTCGTACATGCCGCCCTGGACGATGCCGAACAGGGCGTTGGGGTTCTGCAGGCGGTCGAACTCCTCGCGTGAGCGGCGCGCCCAGCGCAGCGACATGCGCATGGAGCGGGCGGCCTCTTCGACGGTGGCGGGGCGGCCGTCGATTTCATAGGGCGTGCACTCGTCGAACACCATGACGATGTCGGAATTCAGCGAGCGCTGGATGCGCATGGATTCTTCCGGCGTCAGGAACAGCCGCGCGCCGTCGATCGGGGACGCGAACTTGACGCCTTCCTCGGTGATCTTGCGCATGCCTTGCAGGCTGAACACCTGGAAGCCGCCGGAATCGGTCAGGATGGGCTTGTCCCACTGCATGAAGCCATGCAGGCCGCCATGCTTTTCCATGATTTCCGTGCCCGGGCGCAGCCACAGGTGGAAAGTGTTGCCCAGCACGATCTGCGAGCCGATCTCTTTCAGTTCGTGCGGCATCATGGCCTTGACGCTGCCATAGGTGCCCACAGGCATGAAGATGGGCGTCTCGACCACGCCGTGGTTCAGCGTGATGCGGCCGCGGCGGGCGCCGCCGTCGGTGGCGAGCAGTTCGAAATTCAGTCCGGTCATGGGGCGGGGGACTCGATAAACATGGCGTCGCCATAGCTGAAGAAGCGGTAGCGCTCGGCAACGGCGTGGGCGTAGGCGCGGCGTATCGGTTCTACGCCGGCCAGCGCCGACACCAGCATCAGCAGGGTCGACTGGGGCAGGTGGAAGTTGGTGACCAGGGCGTCGATGACGCGGTACCGGTAACCGGGGGTGATGAAGAGGCGGGTATCGCCCTGGGCGGCGGCCAGCGGCAGGCCGGGGGCGGTGCGCCCTTCGGTCTGGGCGGCGGCGGATTCCAGGGCGCGTACGCTGGTGGTGCCGACGGCGATGACCCGGCCGCCGCGGCTGCGGGCGGCGGCGATCGCGTCGACCGTGGCTTGCGGCACGGTGAACCATTCGGCGTGCATGACGTGGTCGGCCAGGTTGTCCACGCGCACCGGCTGGAAGGTGCCCGCGCCCACGTGCAGCGTGACGAAGGCGCGTTCCACGCCCATCGCGGCCAGGCGGTCCAGCGTGGGTTGGTCGAAATGCAGGCCGGCGGTGGGCGCGGCCACGGCGCCGGGCTCGCGGGCGTAGACCGTTTGGTAGCGCTCGTCGTCGCCGGTGTCGGCTTCGTGCGTGATGTAGGGCGGCAGCGGGGTGGCGCCGTGCGCGTCCAGCAGGTCCAGCACGGGGCCTGGGAAGCGGATGTCGAAGAGTTCGCCTTCGCGGCCCAGCACGGTGGCTTCGAAGGCGTCGGCCAGGCGCAGCACCATGCCCGGACCGGGCGACTTGCTGGCGCGCACATGGGCCAGGACGCGGTCGGGTTCGGTGATGCGTTCGACCAGCACCTCGATCTTGCCGCCGGTGATCTTGTGGCCGTTCAGCCGCGCCTTGATGACGCGGGTGTCGTTGAAGATAAGCAGGTCTTGCGGGCGCAGCAGCGAGGCCAGGTCGGCGAACTGCCGGTCGTGCAGCTGGCCCGCGCCGTCCAGGTGCAGCAGGCGGCTGCCGGTGCGTTCGGCGGCGGGCGCCTGGGCGATGAGCTCGGGCGGCAGTTCGTAATTGAAATCGGCGACGGTGAGGGGCTGGGACACGCGGCTATCCGTCCGGCAAGGGCGGCAAAAAGAGGGCGGAAACGGGCCAGGCAGGCCCGGGGCAACCCTGTATTGTAAAGCGCCCGCAAGATCGGGCTGCCGGTCCTGGGGACGGATGGGCCTCCCGGCTGGGTTCAGCGCGCCGGGCTCCAGCCCAGCCGGCGCGAGCAATCCGCGGCCGCCGCCGTCAGCGCCCGCACAGGTTCGCCGTCGGCCGACAGGTCGAATCCCCCGTGCAGTCCCAGGCTGGTGATGGCGCCGGCCAGATGACCCTGGGCATCCAGCACCGGCACCGAGGCCGAATTGATGCCGTGCAGCAGGTGACCGCTGACGCTGGCGTAGCCTCGCTTGCGGGTCGCCTGCCACTGGCGGCGCAGCGCGGCGGCGAGATCGGCGGGCGGTTCAGTCGCATCCAGCTTGCGGGCGGCCTCGGGATCATGCGCCTGCAGCGCCTCCCATTCGGACAGCGCCCGCGGCAGGGCCAGGGCTTCGGGCAGCCACGCGGCGAAGACCCGGCCGGTGGCGCTGTTGAGCAGCGGCAGCACCGAGCCCACCCGCACGTTGACGGTCACCGGCAGCCGCGCGTCGCGCCATTGCACGATGGTGGGACCGTGCTGGCCCCAGACCGAGATGAACACGGTCTGGCCGATGGCGGCGCTCAGGCCGTCCAGGCTGCCGGCCGCCAGCTTCACGAAATCCACTTCGGCCAGCGCCGCCAGTCCGGTGTGCAGCGCCTGCGGGCCCAGCCGGTAGCGGGCGCTGGCCGCGTCCTGCTCCACATAGCCGCGCCGCTCCAGCGACACCAGGTAACGGTGCACCTTGGCGCGCGGCATGTCCAGGCTGCGGCCGAGCTCGGACACGGACAGGGCGCCGCCCAATTCGGCCAGCCGCGTCAGCACGTCCAGGGCGATTTCGGCTGATTGGATCCCCGTGCTGCTATCTGTTGACATGAGTTTGTCTCTTATTAGAATACGTGTATCACTAAAAAATACAGCGCTTGCCAGTCACTGGCAACGTGGAGACCAGCAAGAACGCAGCCGCGCCGCGCTGCGAGGCCGTTCGGACAAACCCGCAGCGGGCCACCGAGGCGCCCGCCAGCCGGGTTCCCCGCCGTATAAACAGAGTTCCACGCCGTAGCGGATCGGCGCAAAGCATAAGACATCCGCGTATCCAAGGAGACTCCGCATGACCCCTCGTCGTACCCTCATGGCCGCCGCGCTGGCCGCCCTGCTGGCAGCGGGTGCCGCGCCCGCGCTGGCCCAGGTGAAAATCGGCGCCACCCTGTCCACCACCGGTCCCCAGGCCTCGCTGGGCATCCCCGAACGCAACACGATCAGCCTGCTGCCCACCGAGATCGGGGGCGTCAAGGTCGAGTACGTGGTGCTGGACGACGCTTCCGACACCACTCGCGCCGTCAGCAATTCCCACAAGCTGATCTCGGAGAACAAGGTGGACCTGATCGTCGGGTCCACCACCACGCCCAACACCATGGCCATGCTGGACACCGTGGCCAGCGGCGCCACGCCGGTGATTACGCTGGCCTCGTCGGCGCGGCTGATCGAGCCCATGGACGACAAGCGCCGCTGGGTGTTCAAGACTCCGCACTCCGATTCGCTGATGGCCGAGGGCATCGCGCGGCATGCGGCGGCCAACGGCGTGAAGAAGCTGGCCTTCATCGGTTTCAACAACGCGCTGGGCGAAACCTTCTGGGTGGAAATCGAGAAGGCGGCCAAGAAGCATGGCATCGAGGTGGTGGGCAAGGAAGCCTTCGCGCCCACCGACACGTCCGCCGTGGCCCAGACCCTGAAGGTGATCGGCGCGGCGCCTGACGCCGTGGTGGTCGGCGCCTCCGGCACGCCCGCCGCGATGCCGGCGCGGGCGCTGCGCGAACGCGGCTACAAGGGCAAGATCTATTTCAACCACGGCGTGGCCAACAACGACTTCCTGCGGGTCTGCGGCGATGCCTGCGAGGGCGCCTGGGTGCCGGTGGGACCGGTGATGGTGGCCGACCTGCTGCCGGATACCAACCCCGTCAAGTCCGCCGCCCAGGCCTTCGCCAAGAAGTATGAAGCGGCCAACGGCGCGGGCAGCGTGTCCCTGTTCGCCGCCTATACCTGGGACGTCGGCCTCTTGCTGCAGCAGGCCATCCCGGTGGCACTGAAGACCGCGAAGCCCGGCACGCCCGAATTCAGGGCGGCGCTGCGCGATGCGCTGGAGAACGTCAAGAACCTGCCCACCGCGACCGGCGTGGTCAACATGAGTCCCACCGACCACAACGGGTTGGATGAGCGGGCGCTGGTGATGGCGACCGTGGCTTCCGGCAAGTGGAGGCTGCAGAAATAAGGAGGAAGGCCCCGGCGTTGCGCATGCAATATGTATCTGCCGCGTCCTCAAGAGGCCTTTTTTGCTTGTTCGGGGCTGACGGTGGGAGGGCCTCCCACGCCGCAATTCGTCCAGGTTTTGTATGCTCTCGGTTTTGCAGGACGAGCAACCGGGTGGGCGTGGCATGACGGGACAAGCGTATAAGCGTAGGGGCGGGCTGAAGCGATGGCTGGCCGGCGGGCTGCTGGCCGCGGTGGCGGGCGCGGCCTGGGCGCAGGTGCCCGGCCTGCCGCCCAACGTGGTGAACGCCTGGAAAGCCAGCAAGCTGCCCGACAGTTCCCTGTCCCTGGTGGTGCAGGAGGTGGGCGGGCCGCGCCTGGTGGCGCTGAACGCCAAGGAGTCGCGCAATCCCGCCTCGGTGATGAAGCTGGTCACGACCTGGGCCGCGTTGTCCGAGCTGGGGCCCAACTACGTCTGGCGCACCGAATTCATGACGGCGCCGGGCGCGCGTCCCGACGCCAAGGGTGTGCTGAGCGGCCCGCTGTACCTGCGGGCTGGCGGCGATCCGCAATTCCTGCTGCAGGACCTGTGGGTGCTGCTGCGCGAACTGCGCCTGCGCGGCGTCAAGCAGATCAATGACCTGGTCATCGACCGCAGCATCTTCGGCCAGGTCGCGACCGACCCGGGTGCCTTCGACGGCGCCCCGGACCGGGCCTACAACGCCAGTCCGGACGCCCTGATGGTGGGTTTTGGCGCGATGCGGCTGCTCTTCACGCCGGACCCCGCCGCCAATAAATGGGTGCCACTGATCGATCCGCCGCTGCCGGGCCTGAAGATCGAGGGCCGCGTCGAATGGAGCGATGCCCGGTGCCCGGGCCCCCCGGTGGTGACGACCGAGCCGGTGATCACCCAGCAGGGCGTGACCATCCGCGTGAACGGCAAGGTGGCCGGCTCCTGCGGCGAATTCAGCCTGTATCGCCTGGCGCTGTCCCAGCCCGAGTACGCCACCGAAGTGTTCCGCATGCTCTGGAAGGAGCTGGGCGGCACGTTCAAGGGCCAGGTCCGTTCCGGCATGGTGCCGCCCGACGCGGTGGTGCTGGCCTCGCATGATTCGCCCACGCTGGCCGAGGCGATCCGCCAGATCAACAAGCGCAGCAACAACGTCATGGCGCGCACCTTGCTGCTGACCTTGGGCGCCGAGCGCGGCCGCCGGCCCGCCACGGTCTCCAGCAGCGAAGCCGTGGCCAAGGGGCTGCTGGCCAGGCAGGGCCTGGACATGCCCGAGCTGGTCATCGACAACGGCGCCGGCCTGTCGCGCGACGCGCGGGTGTCGGCCGACAGCCTGGCGTCGATGCTGACCGTGGCCTGGAACTCGCCGGTCATGCCCGAGTACATTTCATCCTTTGCAATCGCGGGAGTGGATGGCACGGTACGTCGTCGCCTCAAGGGCGACGGCACGGCGGGCATGGCCCACCTGAAGACAGGCTCGCTGCGCGACGTGCGTTCCATCGCGGGCTACGTGCTGGGCGCCAGCGGCAAGCGCTATGTGGTGGTCAGCATCGTCAACCATGAACAGGCGGGCGCCGTGCGGGCCTTCGACGACGCCCTGATCGCCTGGCTCACTGAACAATAAACATGCCTCCGCCTCGCCGGCGAGTATCTTCGGATCATCCTGCGGGCGGTCAATAACAATTCCCTTCCAAACCGATTACGATCCTCAAATGTGGCTCGACGGCTGGGCGATGCAAAGCGCGCCGCGCCGTCATGGTTCCGCCTGAGGCGAATACCCTGTCTATCAATACTCTGGAGAGTTACGCACATGCCCGTGCACGAAATCCGCCATCCGCTGATCCGCCACAAGCTCGGGATCATGCGCCGCGCCGACCTCAGCACCAAGAGCTTCCGTGAGCTGTCCCAGGAAGTGGGCGCGCTGCTCACTTATGAAGCGTCCAAGGACCTGCCGCTGGCGCCGGCCACCGTCGAAGGTTGGTGCGGTTCGGTGCAAGTCGAAAAGATCGCAGGCAAGAAAGTCACCGTGGTGCCCATCCTGCGCGCCGGCATCGGCATGCTGGACGGCGTGCTCAGCCTGATTCCAGGCGCCAAGGTCAGCGTGGTGGGCGTGGCCCGCAATGAAGAAACGCTGGAAGCGCATACCTACCTGGAACGCCTGGTGGGCGAACTGGACCAGCGCCTGGCGCTGATCGTCGACCCGATGCTGGCCACCGGCGGCTCGATGGTCGCCGCGATTGACCTGCTCAAGCGCGCGGGCTGCAAGGAAATCCGCGCCCTGGTGCTGGTCGCCGCGCCCGTGGGCATCGATACCGTGCTGGCCAAGCACCCCGACGTGCACATCTACACCGCGTCGATCGACGACGGCCTGAATGAACACGGCTACATCATGCCTGGCCTGGGCGACGCCGGCGACCGCATCTTCGGCACCACGCAGAAGACGGAATAGCGGCCGGGGTACGGCCACGAACAAAAACGCCAGCCCGCAGGCTGGCGTTTTGCATTGGGCCCCCGGCCCCTCAGGCTGCCAGACGCTCCAGGCGTCCGTCCAGGTGCTGGCCGAACCACTGCAATTGCGAAGCCAATCCCGCCACTTCGCCCACGATCAAGAGCGCGGGTGAGCGGATCGCGTGTTCGGCGGCCAGGGCCGGCAGCTGTTCCAGCGTGCCCGAGAGCACGCGTTGCTCGGGCCGGCTGCCGTTCTCGATCAGCGCGAACGGCGTGTCGGGCGAACGGCCGTGGGCCAGCAGGCGGCCGGTCAGCAGATCCAGTTGCCCCACGCCCATGTAGAAAGCCAGGGTTTGCTTTTCACGGGCCAGGGCAGGCCAATCCAGGTTGTCCTCGTCTTCGCGGCAATGCGCGGTGACCAGGCGGACGGACTGGGCGTGTTCCCGGTGCGTCAGCGGGATGCCGGCATAGGCCGCACAGGCCAGCGCGGCGGTGATGCCGGGCACCACTTCATAACGCACGCCGTGCGCGCGCAGGTATTCCAGTTCCTCTCCGCCCCGGCCGAAGATGAAGGCGTCGCCGCCCTTGAGCCGCACCACGCGGCGGCCGGCGCGCGCGTGCTCGACCATCAGCCTGTGGATGCGGGCCTGGGTGGCGTTATGGTCTTCGCCGGGCAGCTTGCCGACCGATACGCGCTCGGCGTCGCGGCGCGCCAGCGACATGACGTCGGCGCTGACCAGACGGTCGTGCAGGACGACGTCGGCCTCGTTCAGCGCGCGCAATGCCTTCAGCGTCAGCAGGCCGGGGTCGCCGGGGCCGGCGCCCACCAGCACTACGCTGCCGGCGTCGGGCGTTCGCGGCGCCTCCAAGGCCCCCGCCAACGCGGCTTCGGCCTGGGCCGGCTGCTGCTGGCGCAGCAAGCCGGCCACCGGGCCGTCCAGCAGCCAGTCGTAGAAGCGGCGGCGCGCGCCCAGGTCGGGATGGCTGGCGCGGATGCGCTTGCGGTAGCTGGCGGCCAGTCCGGCCAACTGGCCCAGGGTATGGTCGAACAGCGATTCGATGCGTTCCCGGATGCGCCGCGCCAGCACCGGCGCCACGCCGGACGAGGAAATGGCGACGATCACGGGCGAGCGGTCGACGATGGAGGGCACCTGGAAGGACGACAGCTCAGGATCGTCCACCACGTTGCTGAAGATGCGCCGGGCGCCGGCAGCCTCCGAGACGGCGGCGTTGGTCTCGCGGTCGTCGGTGGCGGCGACCGCCAGCCAGACTTCGTCGAGCCAGGCGGGATCGAATCGGCCGGACAAATGGCGGATGCGGCCTTCGGCGGCCAGCGCGGCCAGGGTGGGCGTCAGTTCCGGCGCTCCCACCAGCACGTCGGCGGAGGCTTCCAGCAGGGACAGCGTCTTGCGTTCGGCGACGGCGCCGCCGCCCACCACCAGGACCAGCCTGTCTTTCAAATCGGCAAAAATCGGGAAAAGCTTCATGAATGCCAGCCTCGGGCGTACCCGGCATAGTGTCGTTGGATCATAGGAAGGGGGCTTCATCCCCACAACTTTTGATTTCTTTGTTCCATATAACCAAAGCTTATTAAGTGGCCTTGCCCAGCCACGCGCTCATTTCCACGACCTCCCGCGCGACTTCGCCCAGCCGCTTCTGGCTTTGCATGGCGCGCTGGCGCAACAGGCCGTGGGCCTCATCCTCGGAAATCGCCCGCGCCTTCATCAGGATGCCCTTGGCCTTTTCCACCCATTGGCGGTCGGCCAGGCGCAATTGCGCTTCGCGCAGTTCTTCGCGCCGCGACTTCTCCATGGCGAAGCGCTCGATCGCCACCGTCAGCAGCGGCTCGATGCGTCCGGCAGGCACGTCGCCGACCACGTAGGCCGCGACGCCTGCGCGCAAGGCGCTGCGTATGGTTTCGCGATTGCCGTTGTCGGTGAACATCACGACCGGGCGGTCGCTGTGTTCGCTGGCCACGCATACGTTCTCCAGCGTGTCGCGGCCGGGGGCGTCGCTGTCTATCAACACCACATCGGGTGCAGCTTGGGCGATGGCGGCGGCCAGATCCATGTCCGGCGCCATTTCGGCCACGACATGTACGCCCGCTGCGGCCAGCGTTTGCCGCAGCGACGCCGCGCGTCCCTCGCCATCGTTGAGCAGCATGACCTTGAGCATGAGATTCCCCCTGATGCTTTCAGTCATGCAAGTTCCATGCCATCGTGTTGCGCCGCGCGGGCCGCCAGTCGCGCACAGCCGCGGAGCGCACTCCGCACGCGGATGGTGCACTGCCGCAACCGGAGGTGCACCAAGTTGGGTCGCACCCTGTTTTCCGTCAACGCGGAGCGCGCGCCGATTGGCGAGGCAGCCTCAGCGGGGGCGCGGGCTGGCGGCCTTTCAGGCCATGTTTTTTTCTTTCTGGCACAGCGTTTGCTTCAGTGAAAGCGGGCGGCCAACGAAGGTTGCCCGACGCAACGCGCCGCGACCTGCGGCAAGGGACAACGACGTTCCGCAGCGCCACCGGATGGGAATCCGGGGCGCGCGGGACGTTTTTTTTTGCCAGGAGCCATGCATGACGCCATCGACCCGTAGCCCCTCCACAGAAGCCGCCGCGGCCGGGGATCTCAGCGCCAACGCCGCACGCCGTAAATGGCTTTGCGGCACGGCGCGCGCGGTGGCCGGCGCCAGCCTGCTGTCGCTGGTCGATCCGCTGGTGCGTGCCGGCGCCTGGGCCGCCGGCACCGACGCGCCCGAGAAGACCGAGGTCAAGATCGGCTTCATTCCGCTGACCGACTGCGCCTCGGTCGTGATGGCTTCGGTGCTGGGCCTGGACAAGAAGCACGGCGTGACGATCACGCCGTCCAAGGAAGCGTCCTGGGCTGCCGTGCGCGACAAGCTCATGAACGGCGAGCTGGACATGGCCCACGTGCTGTACGGCCTGGTCTACGGCGTGCACCTGGGCATAGGCGGGCCGAAGAAGGGCATGGCCGTGCTGATGAGCCTGAACCAGAACGGCCAGGCCATCACGCTGTCGAACAAGCTGCTGGCGGCGGGTGTGCGCGACGGCGAATCGCTGGCCAAGCTGATGGCGTCCGACAAGCGCGAGTACACGTTTGCGCAGACCTTTCCCACCGGCACGCACGCGATGTGGCTTTACTACTGGCTGGCGACCTACGGCATCCATCCCATGAAGGACGCCAAGGTCATCACCGTGCCGCCGCCGCAGATGGTCGCCAACATGCGCGTGGGCAACATGGACGGCTACTGCGTGGGCGAACCCTGGGGGGCGCGCGCCATCCTGGACAAGATCGGCTACACCGCCGTCACTTCGCAGGGCATCTGGACCGACCATCCCGAAAAGGTGCTGGGCACGAGCGCGGACTTCGTGTCGCGCCACCCGAACACCGCGCGCGCAGTCACGGCCGCCATCCTGGAGGCCAGCAAATGGATCGACGCCTCGCCCGCCAACCGCCAGAAAACCGCCGAGACCATCGCGGCCAAGTCCTATGTCAACACGGACGCGAGCGGCATCGTCGATCGCATGCTGGGCCGCTATGACGATGGGCTGGGGAAAAGCTGGACGGACGAGCACGCCATGCGCTTCTACGCCGACGGCGCCGCCAATTTCCCGTACCTGAGCGACGGCATGTGGTTCCTGACGCAGCACAAGCGCTGGGGGTTGCTGAAGGAGCATCCCGATTATCTGGCGATGGCGAAACAGATCAACCGGATAGACCTCTACAAGCAGGCCGCGCAGGCCGCTGGCGCGGCGTTGCCGGCCAGCGAGATGCGCAGTTCGAAACTCATCGACGGCGTGGTCTGGGACGGCAGCAACCCTGCCGCCTACGCCGACGGATTCAAGGTCAAGGCCTGAGCGCCGATACGAAAGGGGCATGCAATGTCTGACGCAACGAGTATGAGCCGCGGCGATGAACTCCTCGCCCTCTGGCGCGAGCGCCTGGAATCCGCGTTGCGGGCCGTGGTGGGGCCCGTGGCGGGCTTCGCGCTGTTTGTGCTGGTGTGGCAGGTGGTGGCGATGCGGATACCGGAGATTCCCACGCCAGGCGTGACCTGGCGCGCCGCCGTCGAGCTGTTTTCCGATCCGTTCTACGACAACGGCCCCAATGACAAAGGCATAGGCTGGAACCTGCTGGCATCGTTGCAGCGCGTGGCGGTGGGCTTCGGCCTGGCCGCGCTGGTCGGCATCCCCGCGGGTTTCGCCATCGGCCGCTATGCGGCGGTGCGGGCAATGTTCTCGCCCATCGTCAGCCTGCTGCGGCCGGTGTCGCCGCTGGCCTGGCTGCCTCTGGGGCTGCTGCTGTTCAAGGCGGCCAACCCGGCCGCCATCTGGGCCATCTTCATCTGTTCGATCTGGCCGATGATCATCAACACCGCGGTCGGCGTGGCGCGCGTGCCGCAGGATTACCTGAACGTGGCGCGGGTGCTGAACCTGTCCGAATGGAAGGTGACCACCAAGGTGCTGCTGCCCGCCGTGCTGCCCTACATGCTGACCGGCGTGCGCCTGTCGATCGGCACCGCGTGGCTGGTGATCGTGGCGGCGGAAATGTTGACCGGCGGCACGGGCATCGGCTTCTGGCTTTGGGACGAATGGAACAACCTGAAGGTGGAGCACATCGTCATCGCCATTTTCGTGATCGGCATCGTCGGGCTGCTGCTGGAAACCCTGCTGGTCGCCCTGGCCCGCCGCTACACCTATACCGAGGAATAGCGCCATGAAGAAATACGTACGCATCGAGCGCGTGGGCCAGACGTTCAACACCCGCAAGGGCGCTTTCGTGGCACTGCGCGACATCGACCTGACCGTGGAGCAGGGCGAGTTCATTACGCTGATCGGCCATTCCGGTTGCGGCAAATCGACCTTGCTCAATCTCATCGCCGGCCTGACCCGCCCCACCAGCGGCGTGCTGCTGTGCGCGGAGCGCGAGATCACGGGCCCCGGCCCGGACCGCGCCGTGGTGTTCCAGAACCATTCGCTGCTGCCCTGGCTGAGCTGCTTCCAGAACGTGTACCTGGCGGTGGAGCGGGTGTTCGGCGGCCAGGAGAAGCGCCCGCAGCTGGTCGAGCGCACACGCGCGGCGCTGGACCTGGTGGGCCTGCTGCCAGCGCAGAACAAGCTGCCGCGCGAGATTTCCGGCGGCATGAAGCAGCGCGTCGGCATCGCGCGTGCGCTGGCGATCGAGCCGGGCGTGCTGCTGATGGACGAGCCCTTTGGCGCGCTCGACGCGCTGACCCGTGCGCACCTGCAGGACGAATTGCTGAAGATCGTCGCCAAGACGCACACCACCACCGTCATGGTCACGCACGACGTCGACGAAGCCGTACTGTTGTCCGACCGCATCGTGATGCTGACCAACGGCCCGGCCGCGACCATCGGCGAAATCCTGCCTGTGCCTTTGTCCCGCCCGCGCGACCGCGTACGGCTGGCCAATGACGCGGCCTATCTGGCGTGCCGGGCCGCGGTGGTCGACTTCCTGCATCGCCGCCATGGCAATCCCGAGCGCTCGCAGGCGGCGCTCCAGGCCAACGCGGCGCTGGATGCGGACCCGCAGCCGCTGGCCGAGGCCGGGGCGTCGCGCGCCGCCGCGTAGGGACCGCCATGGATGCGAAGCAGAAGCTGGTGGTGGTCGGCAACGGCATGGCGGGCATACGCACGCTGGAAGAGCTGCTGAAGCTGACGCCCGACCTGTACGAGATCACGGTATTCGGCGCCGAGCCGCATCCCAACTACAACCGCATCCTGCTGTCGCCGGTGCTGACCGGCGAACAGAGCTTGCGGGATATCGTGCTCAACGATGAGGACTGGTACGTCCGCCACGGCATCCGCCTGTTGTTGAACCGCAAGGTCGTGGGCGTCAACCGCGCCCGTCGTACCGTGCTGGCGGACGATGGGTCAGAGACGCCCTATGACCGGCTGTTGCTGGCCACGGGCTCGAATCCGTTCATTCTGCCGGTGCCCGGTAGTGATCTGGACGGCGTCGTCGCCTTTCGCGATATTGGCGACGTGAACCGGATGATAGAGGCGTCCTCGCGCTACCGGCACGCAGTGGTGATAGGAGGCGGCCTGCTGGGCCTGGAGGCCGCCAACGGCCTGGCCGCGCGCGGCATGGACGTGGCCGTGGTGCATCTGGGGGAAGCGCTGCTGGACAGGCAGCTGGACGGCGGCGCCGCGGCCATGCTGCGCCGCGGCCTGGAGGCGCGCGGCCTGAAGTTCCTGCTGGGGCGCCAGACCCGCGAGATCCTGGGCGGGGCCGACGGGCGGGTGCGTGCGCTGCGCTTCGCGGACGGCGCAGAAATTCCGGCGGACCTGGTGGTGATGGCGGTGGGCGTCAGACCCAACACGGAACTGGCCGAACGTTGCGGGCTGCATGTGAACCGCGGCGTGGTGGTCAGCGACACCTTGCAGACCTATGACCCGCGCATTTACGCGGTGGGTGAGTGCGTGAGCCATCGCGGCACCGCCTATGGGTTGGTCGCGCCGTTGTATGAGCAGGCGAAGGTGGCGGCCAACCATCTGGCGCTGCACGGCATTGGCCGCTACGAAGGCAGCGTGACGTCGACCCGGCTCAAGGTCACCGGCATCGACCTGTTTTCCGCCGGCGATTTCGCCGGAGGGCAACAGACCGAGTCGATCACGCTGGCCGATACGCCTGGCGGCGTCTACAAGAAACTGGTGATCCGCGACGACAAGCTGGTGGGCGCCTGCCTGTACGGCGACACGGCGGATAGCGCCTGGTATGTGCGCTTGATCCGCGAGGGCCGGCGCATCGGCGCATTGCGCGAGCGGCTCATGCACGGCGAAGGCGCGGCGGAGGAATAAGGGATGGACGCGCCCATGATTCGCCGGATCGATATCGCGGACGCAGCGCCGCAAGGCGTGCGCGAAGTGGCGTCGGTATGCTGCTATTGCGGCACCGGCTGCGGCGTGCGGGTGCAAGCGCGCGATGGCGCGGTGCTGCGCGTGCGCGGCGACGAGCAGCATCCCGCCAACCATGGCCGGCTCTGCAGCAAGGGCCTGGCGCTGGCGGAAACGGTGCGGCGCGATGGCGCGCGTGTGCTGTCGGCGCAATGGCGCGAGACGCGTGCCCACCCCCGGCGCGCCATCGCGCTGGACCGGGCGCTGGATATCGCCGCGGCCAGGCTGGCCGACGCCATCGCGCAGCATGGCCCGGACGCGGTGGGCTTCTACCTGTCGGGGCAGTTGCTGACCGAGGATTACGCGGTCTTCAACAAGCTGGCTCGCGCGCTGGCCGGCACCAACAACATCGACACCAATTCGCGCCTGTGCATGTCCAGCGCGGTCTCGGGCTACAAGCGCACGCTCGGCGCGGATGCGCCACCGGCCTGCTACGAGGACCTGGACCTGGCGGACACGGTGCTGATCGCCGGCTCCAACATGGCCTATGCGCATCCCGTGCTGTTCCGGCGGCTGGAGGCCGCGCGGGCGCGGCGTCCTGGCATCAAGGTGATCGTCGCGGATCCGCGGCGCACCGATACCGCGGCCTTCGCCGATCTGCACCTGCAGCTGGCGCCGGGTACGGATGTGGCCTTGTTCCACGCCATGCTCAATGTCATGGAGCAGGAGGGGTTGCTGGACCACGGCTACATCCAGCGGCATACGGAAGGCTTCGAGCCTTTGATGGCGCGCGCGCGGCGGTACACGCCGCAAGCGGCGCAAGAGATCTGCGGCGTGCCGGCGGAGGACATCGTCCAGGCGGCGCGCTGGTTCGGCACGGCCGGCGCGGCGCTGTCGCTCTACACCATGGGCTTGAACCAGTCGACCAGCGGCACCGACAAGAACGCCGCCCTGATACATCTGCATCTGGCGACCGGGCAGATCGGCAAGCCGGGGGCGGGGCCGTTTTCGCTGACGGGGCAGCCCAACGCGATGGGCGGGCGCGAGGCGGGCGGCATGGCCACGCTGCTGCCGGGCCACCGCGATCCCGCGTCGGCGGCCGACCGTGAGGCGACGGCCGCACTGTGGGGCGTGGACGCCTTGCCGCAGGCGCCGGGCGTCACCGCGCTGGAGATGTTCGACGCGGCGCTGGATGGGCGCATCAAGGTGCTGTGGATCGCGGCCACCAACCCGGCGCAGTCCCTGCCGGACCAGGCCCGGGTGCGCGCGGCGCTGGAGCGCGCCGACTTCGTCATCGTGCAGGAGGCGTATGCAGGCACCGAGACCCTGGCCTACGCCGACCTGGTGCTGCCCGCCGCGACCTGGCCCGAGAAGTCCGGCACCGTGACCAATTCGGAACGGCGCATCAGCCGGGTGCACGCCGCGATCGATCCGCCTGGCGACGCGCTGCCGGACTGGCGGCTGGCACAGGAGGTCGCGCTGCGCCTGGCCGCCCGCATGGCCCCGCCCAAGGCGGCGCTATTCGCCTATCGGGATGAAAGCGAGGTCTTTGCCGAACATGCCCGCACAACCGCGGGCCGGGACCTGGATTACAGCGGGCTGGATTACGCGGCGCTGCATGCGCACGGACCGCAGCAATGGCCGTATCGGCAAGGGCAGGGTACTGCGCGCCTGTATGCCGATGGCATGTTCCCCACCGCCAGCGGACGCGCCCGTTTCTGCGATGTGGATTACCGCCCTGTCGCCGAAGCCGCTACGCCGGAATATCCGCTGCGGCTCACCACCGGCCGCTTGCGCGACCACTGGCACACCATGGCGCGCACATCCCTGGCCCGCGCGCTGACGCAGCATGTCGAGGAACCCTGGGTGTCCATGCATCCCGAGGACATGCGCCGGCTCAAGCTCGAAGCCGGCGCGCTGGCCAGGCTGGCATCGCGCCGGGGTAGTGTGGTGCTACCCGTGCAGGAAGACGACTCGCTGGCAGAGGGACTGGTGTTCCTGCCCATGCATTGGGGCAGCGCCTACATGGCGGGACATGGGGTCAACGCGCTGACCAATCCGGCTGCCGATCCCCTGTCGCGCCAGCCGGAACTCAAGCACAGCGCCGTGTCCGCCGAACCGGCCGGCCTGGCGTGGCAGGCTGCGGGCTGGCTGCAGGGCGACAGCGTCGTGTTGCGCGCGCGGCTGGCGCCCTGGCTGCGGCGCTTCGACTACGCGGTCGTGCTGCCGGCGGGCGCGGGTGGCGTGCGGATGCGTCTGGCAGCCCCCGCCGCGCCGTCGGCAGAGGTCCTGGATGCGATGGCGGATGCGCTGGACCTGCGCCTGCCCGACGTGGCTTTCGACGATCCCGCGCGCGGCCAGATGCGCAGGGTGAAGGTGGAGCAAGGCGCCTTGCGCGGCTTTCTGCTGGCAGGCGATCTGCGGGCGCAGGATGCGCTGTTGTCCTGGGCCGGCGGCGGCGATGCGCCGGCCAGCGTGGCGGCGCTGCTGACCGGACGGATTGCGGGCGCGGTCCGCTCGCGCACGGTCTGTGTCTGCAATGGCGTGAGCGAGGCCGCGATCCTTGCCGGCATCGCCCGGGGCTGCGATCTGGCGGCCTTGAAGACTGCGCTGGGTTGCGGCACCGGCTGCGGTTCCTGCGTGCCGGAGATCCAGGCCCTGATCGGCCGCGCCGCGCGCGCCGCCGCACCGGCATAGCCGCCGCCAGCTTGGCTGCGGCCGACACGTTCCGACACGCGCCGCGTCTCGCAACCGGTGTAGTATCAAGCCAGCCATGCGCCAGGCGCGGGCGGTTTTTATCCGGATTCATGGAGTGGCTTGTGACGATGCGAAAAATGGCATCCCTGGTTTTTACGGTGGGCGCGCTGGGCGCGGCCGCTGCGGCGCAGGCCGGCGTGTGCGATGCGCAGTTCATGCATGACGGCGGCGCGGTGCAACTGACCGGCAGCGGCAATCTGGCGCTGGGCGCCGACCTTACTTTCGCCGAAGTTACAAAAAGCAATGGCGACAACTGCCGCGCGCGCGTGCAGGGCGTGGCCACGTTCAGCTATGCGGGCCTGCCCCCGGGCAAGTCCAAGCTGGATTACCTGATGACGGTCAAGGGCGGCCAGGCTACCTTCCTGCGCTATGCCTCCGCGGGCGAAGCGCCCAAGCCTTCCGAAGGCCAGTTCGACCTGCGCATGCTGGGTCTCTTCGCCTATGACGGCAAACTCAGCGCCGGCCAGAAATTGCCTGGCTCGTCGTTCCGCCTGAAGATTGGCAAGGAGGCGCCCGTCGGCGGCCAGCCCAGCACCACGGTGCGCATCGGCGAGAAAACCGTGGGGCAGAAGACTTCGGTGAGCACCGCGCTGGGCGCGCAGTCCTGCCATCCGATTACCTACACCCGCAATTCGGATCCCACCATGGCCACGTTCCAGGGCCTGACCATTCCCATCCCCGGCATGAACACCACCGTGACGGACTGGTACTGTCCGGCGATCAATCTGGTGATGAAGCAGGACATCGATCAGGGCGGCGTCAAATCCGCCGTTGAGATTACGCAAATCAAGTAGCACACCGTAGCAAGCGCGCCGTGTCTCCCGCATGGCGGCTGGTATGATGGTTCCGTCATTGACACACAACAGGAGCTCAAATAATGGCCACGAGAAAATCCGAAGAAGTCGCAAAAGAAAAACTCATCGACAGTGTCAAGTCCAGCCTGAATGACGCCGAAAGCCTGCTGCGCGAAGCTGCCAGCAGCACGGGCGACAAGGCCAACGAATTGCGCGACCGTGCGCTGACGTCCCTGAAGCGCACGCGTGAAGCCCTGTACGAAGCGCAGGACGCCGTGCTGGAACGCGGCCGCAAGGCTGCCCGCGCGACCGATGACTACGTGCACGACAATCCCTGGCAAGCCATCGGCATCGCAGGCGTGACCGGCCTGCTGCTCGGCTTGCTGATCAGCCGCCGCTGATAGGGCAGGACGTCCGGGCGGGCGGCGCGGGCGCAAGGCCGCGCTTCCCGCCCGGCGTCCTTCTCAGCCATGGGTCTACGAAAATCTGTTTTCGGCGTTGCCTCCAGCGTGGTCGGGCTGTTGCGCACGCGCCTGGAATTGCTGGCTCTGGAAGCAGCGGACGAAAAGGCGCGCCTGCTCAAGCTCTTGGGCATGGCGTTTGCTGCGCTGCTGTTCCTGACGCTGGCGGTGCTGGTCTTCACCGTCACGGTCGCGGTGGCGTTCTGGCCCACTGAAGACCGCTATCTGGCCCTGGGCCTGTTGGCGGGTTTCTACGGTCTGGTTGGCGTGGCCTTGCTGGTGGCGGTGCGCCGCGGGCTGGTCTACGGCGCGCCGCCGTTCGCGGCCACGCTCGAAGAGCTTGGGCGCGACGCTGAATTGCTGGATCGGGTGCGCGACGCGCAGGACGACGACGAAGCGCAGGCGCGCCGGCGCGAGGAGGGCTGAAGCATGACGAAAAGGTCTCCCACCGTCGACCGCGCCGTGCGCATCGAACTGCTGCGCGCCCGCGCCGCCATCGAACGCGAATCGCTGGCGCAGAGCATCGCGTCCACCGGACGCAAGCTGGAACCGGCCGCGCTCCTCAAGGGGCTGCTGCCGGGTCTGGCTTCCGGAGGCGCATCGCGCTGGGCCTTGCAGGCAATCAGCCTGGCGCGTCGCTATCCCATCGTCAGTTCATCGCTGTCCGCCATGATCATGCGCGGCGGCAAGCGCTCCAAGCTTCTGAAGATCGCCGGCGGCGCCTTTGTCGGCTGGCAATTGTTCAAGGCCTGGCAGAACTCGCGCCGTGATGATGATCTGGACGCTGGCAAGCGCTGAGGCTGCGGCTTCGCCCAACAAAAAAACCCGCCATTGTTTTTGGCGGGTTTTTTTATGCTGGGGCTGGCGCAACGTTCTGCTTGCCGATTCGGGCCAGCCAGAAAGCAAAAGCCCCGGCTCCAGGCCGGGGTGGGTATCAGGTCTTACATGATGGGTCGTAGGCTTGCGCCCATTGGAAGCCATCACCAACCTTACGAAGATTGTATGTATTTCCATCGGCCACCGTCAACGGCGACGGCCTGACCCTTCTTCCAGGTTCGGCGATATGCCCCATACATTGCAGTACCGTCCACTGCTGATCGATACGCTCATCACCAACGAACGCATCGGCAGCTATCAGAGCGTATTCCAGCCGGCGAATGACATGGAGCTGGTGGGGGCGTATCTATGGAATGCGCATGCCTGCGGTGCCCTGTACCCCCTGATGGGCGCGGTAGAGGTCACCCTGCGCAACGCCATCGACCAGGCGCTGGTGGCCGACCTGGGAGTTTCTGCTGGACGGGGAGTTCATGGGGCGCGGACTGATCTGGCCCAAGCATTTGTCCGCCGTGTTTCGTGGAAAATGGCCGCTACGCCAGGCTGGCGCGATGCTTGCTCATGTGCACGATCTGGTCGCCACGCTGCGCGACTTCCGCAATCGCCTGTTTCACCATGAGCCGGCTTGGAAGCGCTACGGCGTGCTGACCGAGACGGATGCCGTGCAGCACTTGGAGGAAAAGGCGGCAAAGGCAGAAAGTCTGCTGGAACTGATCCACCCGGAAAACCTGCGGCTATTGCAGGCCAATGGCCTATTGCGGAATGCGCGACGGGCTTGCTCGTCGGCTGAAATCAGACGCTTTCAGCATCTGGCGCAGACGCATCGGGTCAATTCGTTGGCCGTGCTGACGGGATTGGTTGCGCGCAGTGCGCAGGAGAACAGTGCCTTGGTCGCCCGGCTGGATCCAGGGCAGGATCAGCATTTTCTGATCCTGCCCCGCTGAAATCCAGGTTGCATATCGGAGGGGCGCTGCGCCCGCCCGCTGTTTACAGCCCCAGCTGCCCCCACATCTCATCCACCCGCTTCTTGACGTCCGCATCCATGGTGATGGGGGTGCCCCATTCCCGATTGGTCTCGCCGGGCCATTTGTTGGTGGCGTCCATGCCCATCTTGCCACCCAGGCCGGAGACCGGCGAGGCGAAGTCCAGGTAGTCGATGGGCGTGTTTTCCACCAGCAAGGTGTCGCGCACCGGGTCCATGCGGGTGGTCATCGCCCAGACCACTTCCTTCCAGTCGCGCGGATTGATGTCCTCGTCCACCACCACGATGAACTTGGTGTACATGAACTGGCGCAGGATGCTCCACAGGCCGAACATGACGCGCTTGGCGTGGCCGGCATACTGCTTGCGGATCGACACCACTGCCAGGCGGTAGCTGCAGCCTTCCGGCGGCAGGTAGAAGTCCACGATCTCGGGCAACTGGCGGCGCAGCAGCGGCACGAAGACCTCGTTGAGCGCCACGCCCAGCACGGCGGGCTCGTCGGGCGGCTTGCCGGTGTAGGTGGAGTGGTAGATGGGATTGCGCCGCATCGTGATCCGCTCCACCGTGAAGACGGGGAACCAGTCCTGCTCGTTGTAGTAGCCGGTGTGGTCGCCGTAGGGACCTTCCAGCGCCATTTCGTAATCGGTGTTCGGCGGCGGGTTGACGCCTTCGGGCACGACGGGCGCGATGGCGCGCGGGTCGGATGACGGCAGCAGGTGGCCTTCCAGCACGATCTCGGCCCAGGCCGGCACGGACAGGTCGCTGCCCAGCGCCTTGGCAACCTCGGTGCGGGATCCGCGCAAGAGGCCGGCGAACTGATATTCGGACAGGCTGTCGGGCACCGGCGTGACCGCGCCCAGCGTGGTGGCCGGGTCGGCGCCCAGGGCCACGGCGATGGGGAAGGGCGTGCCGGGATGCGCCAGGGCGTGGTCGCGGAAATCCAGCGCCCCGCCGCGGTGCGACAGCCAGCGCATGATCAGCTTGTTGGGGCCCAGCAATTGCTGCCGGTAGATGCCCAGGTTCTGGCGGCGGGCGTTGGGGCCACGCGTGATCACCAGGCCCCAGGTCAACAGCGGCGCCACGTCGCCGGGCCAGCAGGTCTGGATCGGCAGGCGGTTCAGGTCGACGTCCTTGCCTTCCCAGACGATTTCCTGGCAGGCGGGGCTTTTGACGTTCTTGGGGCTCATGTCCCACAGCGCGGACTTCAGCATCGAGACCTTGGCCAACGCATCGCGCAGGCCCTTGGGCGCTTCGGGCTCGCGCAGCGAAGCGAGCAGTTCGCCAATGTCGCGCAGGGCGCTGACGTCGTCGGCGCCCATGCCGCGGGCGACGCGGGCCGGGGTGCCGAACAGGTTGGCCAGCACCGGCATCTGCGCCGTCTGGCCATTGTGCTGCGCGTTTTCGAACAGCAGGGCAGGGCCCTCCGCACGCAGGACGCGGTCGGATATTTCAGTCATTTCCAGCCGGGTGGACACCGGCGCAGCGATGCGTCTGAGCTCGCCCATGCGTTCAAGTTGGGCGATGAAGTCTCTAAGGTCGCGGTATTTCACTACAGATCCCAGCTATTTGGTTACATATTGGGTAGACAGAGAGGTTAACATTGACTCCCTCTTTTTAACGCAGGAGGTTTTATGCCCGATGCGTCAGTGGCCAGCCTGTTCCGAAGCCTGGCCCAAGGAGTGCACCAATATCTTGCCGAGTCCCTGCGCATTTGCTCCGTTTATCTGGGCATTGCGGTCATTGTGACGGTAAGCATGGGATTCGCCCTGCCTGGTTTGCGCGACCAGGCATTGCAAGTGCACAAAGCCTTGTTGACCGCCCTAGCGCCTACATCCATGCAAACCGGCACCGAATCCGAAGCCGGTTCCGAACTGGGTTCCGACATGTCGTCGGCAATTGCCATGGCCGTTCCTTCTGCTCCCGCCAGCAATGCCACCGGCATGCTGGGGCCCGCCCGTGTCGCGCCTGCGGCGCCCAAGCCCGTTGCGATGAGCGCCACTGGCCCGCAGGCAGAAGCCTTGCGCAACTATATTTCGCGCAAGTACAAGGTCGCGTATGACGCCACCGGCCCGCTGCTGAATACCGTGTACAAGGTAAGCCGCGAAAAGAAGCTGGACCCGCTGCTGGTGCTGGCCGTGATCGCCATCGAGTCCCGCTACAACCCGCTGGCCGAAAGCCACGTGGGCGCCCAGGGACTGATGCAGGTGATGACCAGCGTGCACCAGGACAAATTCGACGCGGTCGGCAAGACCGCGCTGGACCCGGCCGCAAATATTGGGGTCGGAGCCACGATCCTGCGCGATTGCATCAATCGCCGCGGCTCGGTCGATGGCGGCCTGGCATGCTACGTCGGCGCCACGGGACCGGACGACAACGGCTACGGCGCCAAGGTGCAGGCGGAACGCCGCCGCCTGGCGCTGGCCTCCGGGATCGCGCTGGCGCGCGACTGATTCCCGTCCTGGCCTGAATGCAAAGCGCGTCCCTAGGGACGCGCTTTGTTTTTCGCGGTTTGGCTGTCGGACTCAGCCCTGCAGCAGCCGGCCGATGCGGGCGACGGCCTCTTCCAGACGGTCCAGGCCCGTGGCATAGGAAAAGCGCATGGTGTGCTTGCCGTGGGCCGGACCGAAGTCCAGGCCCGGCACCGCGGCCACGCCGGCCTCCAGCAGCAGGCGCTGTGAGAACGCGGCGCTATCCATGCCCAGGTTGGCGATGTCGGCATAAATATAGAAGGCGCCGTCGGGCTTCACCGGCACCTGGATCCCCATGCGCTCGAATTCCGGCAGCAGGTAGTCGCGGCGCTGCTTGAAGGCCTCGCGGCGGTGTTCGAAGGTCTTCATTGCTCCTGGCTGGAAGCAGGCCAGCGCGGCATGCTGGGCCAGCGTGGGCGCGCAGATCGCCAGGCTGGCGGCGATTTTCTCCACCGGCGCCACCATGTCCTCGGGCACGATCATCCAGCCCAGGCGCCAGCCCGTCATGTGGAAGTACTTCGAGAAGCTGTTGATGACGATGACGTCGTCGTCCAGCGTCAGGGCCGAGCGCGGCTGGCCTTCATAGGACAGTCCCAGGTAGATTTCATCGACGATGGCGAAGCCGTCGCGGGCGCGGACCTGCGCCAGCAGCTCGGCCAGCTCGCCATGGTCGATGGAGGTGCCGGTAGGGTTGCTGGGCGAGGCGACCAGCACGCCCTGGGTGGCGGGCGTCCAGTGGCTGGCCACGTCCTGCGCCGACAGCTGGAAGCGCTTGGCCGCCGTGCTGGGGATCAGGCGCGGCACGCCGCCCGCCGCCAGCACGAAATTGCTGTTTGCGGGGTAGGACGGATCCGGCATCAGCACTTCTCCGCCCTGGTTGACGAGCGCCGCGCAGGCCAGCGTCAGGGCGCCGGAGGCGCCCGCGGTGACGATCACGCGAGCCGGGTTGATCCTGGCGCCGAACTGCTCGTGGTAGAACTGGGCAATGGCCTCGCGCAGCGGCGTCAGGCCGGCCGAGGGGCTGTAGCCGCTGAGGCCGGCGCGCGCCGCGCGCTCCAGCGCTTCCACGACCTGGGGGGGCGCGGTAAAGTCCGGTTCGCCGATGCCCAGGCTGATAATGTCCTTGCCGGCCGCCTGCAGCGCTTGCGCCTGCTTGAATAGTTCCATTACCTGGAAGGTCAGGAAGTCATTGGTGCGATGGGCAAGGCGGGGCATCGGATTCTCGAAGGCGTTTGTAGCGAAAAAGGAATTGTAGTCATGCAGCCATCCCGGCGCGCTTTCCTCCTGGGCCGTCGTCCGGCCCGCAGCCCGTGGTCGGCCTTCATGGAGCGGTTGAGCCTGCTCTGTCAGGGATCTGTCCGAGACTCGGGCGAGGCGGGAGAGGGCGGCCCGCGGGGCCTGCTGACGCCGGCGCGCGACGCGGATGTGGCGCACGCGCGCACGCTGTGCGCCGAGTACCGCGTGACGCTGGCGCTGGCGGGCGCCGAAGGGCCTTTCGAGACCGTCCATGGTCCGCTCCTCACGGTGGACCCGTCCGCCATGACCGGCCTGGTGCGCCTGTCCGGCGAAACCGGGCGCTGGCGCGCGCAGCCGGGCACGCCGCTGGCGATGTTGGCGCAGGCCGGGCTGCGCCAGTTCGCCGGCCTGCCCGGGGGCTTGACGCTGGCTGCATGGCTGGCGGCCAAGGCCCACTGGCCCGCCGGGCGCTGCGCCGACTCCGGCGTGGTGGCGCTGGAGGTGATGCTGGCTGACGGCATAGAGGAAACGTTGGGGCCGTTCGGCGAGTCGGACGTCCAGCCCTTGCGTTCCGCCACCGTGCAGCGCCTGGTGCCGGCGCTGTTCCAGCTGGCGTCGGGGGGGGACGCCTTCGCCACCCGGGACGGCGAGCATTGGCTGGGCCGCTACCGGCTGGACGCGCTCAAGCCGGAAGCGCCCGCCACCGTCAACCTGGCGCATCTGCTACTGGGGCATGGCGGCACGCTGGCCTGGGTGCAGTCGGTGACACTGGCAGACGCCGGGCCGGCGCCGCACGCTCCTGCCTGCCCGAACGAGCCGCCGGGGCTGGCTACCACCCGCCTGGACTCTCGGGTGAAGGCCCTGTTCGATCCCGATGGACGTTTTCTCTCATTCCACATCGCGGAATAGCGACAATTTGTAAGCCAGCGCTAACATGGGACGAGCCCGCTTATCCAAGGGGCAGGCGGGCATTGCCGAGGTATCGCGGCGCCCGCCATCGGAATAGAATTCCCCCCTTTCGTGTCACACACTCTAGCCAGTAGCCGCCCCTATGGATGCCAATCTCCGCAAAGCCGCCCTTGAATATCATGAGCTTGGACGCCCCGGCAAAATCTCGGTCACGCCGACCAAGCAGCTCACCAACCAGCGGGACCTGGCCCTGGCGTACTCGCCTGGCGTGGCGGCGGCCTGCGAAGAAATCGTGGCCGATCCGGCCAATGTGTACCGCTACACGGCGCGCGGCAACCTGGTGGGCGTGATCACCAACGGCACCGCGGTGCTGGGCCTGGGCAACATCGGCGCATTGGCTTCCAAGCCGGTGATGGAAGGCAAGGCGGTGCTGTTCAAGAAGTTCGCCGGCCTGGACGTCTTCGATATCGAAATCAATGAGACCGACCCGGACAAGCTGGTCGAGATCATCGCGGGCCTGGAAGCCACCTTCGGCGGCATCAACCTCGAAGACATCAAGGCCCCGGAGTGCTTCACCGTCGAGCGCAAGCTGCGCGAGCGCATGAAGATCCCCGTCTTCCACGACGACCAGCACGGCACCGCGATCTGTGTGTCCGCCGCCTTCATCAACGGCCTGAAGGTCGTGGGCAAGGACATCAAGCAGGTGAAGGTGGTGACCTCGGGCGCAGGCGCCGCCGCGCTGGCCTGCCTGGACCTGATGGTGGACCTGGGCCTGCCGCTGGAAAACATCTGGGTCACCGACATCGAAGGCGTGGTCTACGAAGGCCGCACGGTGCTGATGGATCCGGACAAGGCGCGCTTCGCGCAAAAGACCGACGCCCGCAAGCTGGCCGAAGTGATCCAGGGCGCCGACGTGTTCCTGGGCCTGTCGGCGGGCGGCGTGCTCAAGCCGGAAATGGTCGCGGCCATGGGTCCGCGCCCGCTGATCCTGGCGCTGGCCAATCCCACGCCCGAGATCCTGCCGGAACTGGCGCAATCGGTGCGCGACGACGTGGTCATGGCGACCGGCCGTTCGGACTATCCGAACCAGGTCAACAACGTGCTGTGCTTCCCGTACATTTTCCGCGGCGCGCTGGACGTGGGCGCCACCACCATCACCCGTGAAATGGAAAAGGCGGCGGTGTACGCCATCGCCGAGCTGGCGGAAGAAGAACAGAACGAAGTCGTGGCCGCGGCCTACGGCACCTTCGATATTTCGTTCGGCCCTGAATACCTGATCCCCAAGCCTTTCGATCCGCGCCTGATCGTGCGCATTGCGCCGGCGGTGGCCAAGGCCGCGATGGAAGGCGGCGTGGCCACGCGTCCGCTGGCGGACCTGGAAGCCTACGAAGAGCAGCTGCAGCAGTTCGTGTACCACTCGGGCGCCTTCATGAAGCCGCTGTTCTCGGCGTCCAAGCGCATCGTGCGCGAGGGCGGCCCAGCGCGCATCGTGTTCGCTGAAGGCGAAGACGAGCGCGTGCTGCGCGCGGTGCAGGTGATCGTCGATGAAGGCCTGGCCCGTCCCATCCTGGTGGGCCGTCCGTCGGTACTGCTGACCCGCATCGAAAAGCTGGGCCTGCGGTTGCGCCTCGGAGAAGACGTCGAAGTCACCAATCCCGAATACGATGAACGCTTCCACCAGTACTGGACCACGTACTGGGAGCTGATGTGCCGCCGCGGCATCACCAAGGAAATGGCGCGTGTGGAAATGCGCCGCCGCATGACCTTGATCGGCGCCATGATGGTGCGCCTGGGCGACGCCGACGGCATGGTCTGCGGTTCGGTCGGCGCCTACCATGATCACCTGCGCTTCGTGGACGAGGTCATCGGCCGCCGCCCCGGCCACAACGTGTATGCCGCCATGAACATCCTGCTGCTCAACGAGCGCACGGTGGTGCTGGTGGACACGCACGTCAACGATGAACCTTCGGCCGAGCAGATCGCCGAATTCACCATCGCCGCCGCCAACGAGATGCGCCGCATGTACCTGGCGCCCAAGGTCGCGCTGCTGTCGCGCTCGAACTTCGGTTCGGGCAGTTCGGCCTCGGGCGCGAAGATGCGCCGCGCGCTGGAACTGGTGCGCCAGGCCGCGCCGGAACTCGAGATCGACGGTGAAATGCACGGCGACTGCGCGCTGGACGAAGCGCTGCGCATGCGCATCCTGCCGTCGTCCACGCTCAAGGGTCAGGCCAATCTGCTGGTGTGCCCGAACGTGGACTCGGGCAACATCGCCTACAACCTGTTGAAGACCGCCGCAGGCAGCAACGTTGCGGTGGGTCCGTTCCTGCTGGGCGCCAACGCACCGGTGCACATCCTGACCTCCAGCTCCACCGTGCGCCGCATCGTCAACATGACCGCGATGACGGTGGTCGATGTCAATACGCCGCGTTGACGTGACGCCACCCGGTCCGGCGTGCCCGCGCACGCCGACCGGCCTGGTCCTGACCGGAGGCGGCGCTCGCGCCGCCTATCAGGTGGGCGTGCTCAGCGCCATCATGGAATTGCTGGATCCGGACTGGCATTCGCGTTTCCAGAATCCCTTTCACATCATCTGCGGCACGTCCGCCGGCGCCATCAATGCCGCCGCGCTGGCCTGCCGCGCCGACCGGCCCCATCTGGGCGTGCGCCGCATCCGCCGGCTGTGGTCTTCCCTGAATACCGACATGATCTACCGGGCCGACGCGCCCGGCCTGATCCGTACCGGCGTGCGCTGGCTGGGCCTGCTGTCGCTGGGGTGGATGTACTCGGGCCTGACGCGCAAGCGGCCCCATTCGCTGCTGGACAACAGTCCCATGCAGGCTCTGCTGGAGCGGGTGCTGGACTTCCAGCATCTGCGCACCAACCTGGAAACCGGCGCGCTGTCGGCGTTGGCGATCACGGCCTCGGGCTACACCAGTGGCGAGCACCTGACCTTCTACCAGGCGCACACGCCCATCGAGCCCTGGCACCGCTATCTGCGCCTGGCGTTGCCCACGCCCATCGGCATCGATCACCTGATGGCTTCGTCCGCCATCCCCTTCGTCTTTCCGGCCCGGCAGGTGCAGGTGCACGGCAAGGGGGAGTGGTGCGGCGACGGTTCGATGCGCCAGCTCGCGCCCATCAGTCCGGCCATTCACCTGGGCGCGCATCGCGTGCTGGTGATCGGCACGGGTTTCCGCGACGAAACCCACCCGGAAAACCGCGAAGACTCGCCGCCTTACCCGTCGCTGGCCCAGGTCGGCGGGCATGCGCTGGCCAGCATCTTCCTGGACGGCCTGTCGGCCGACGTCGAGCGCCTGGAGCGCATCAACTTCCTGATGGATCAGTCCGGCCCGGAAGGCGCGCAGCACGGGCATGCGCGCCGCATCGAGGTCCTGACGATCACGCCCAGCCAGTCGCTGGACGTCATGGCGCTGGAACATTTGCAGGATATGCCGGCCCAGGCCCGTGCTCTTTTCCGCGTACTCGGTGTATCGTCCGATCCAGACCGTCCCGGCGGCGGTTCGCTGATGTCCTACCTCTTATTTGAATCCAGCTACACCAAGCGATTGATTGAACTGGGTTATGCCGATACGATGCAGCGTAACGACGAAGTGATCGCCTTTTTCAAGGGGGCTCAGGCATGACGCGCAATGGCCAATCTACTCTGCAGCGGCAACTGATGCGCGGCGGTGCGCTGGCCCATGACGGGCTGGACAAGAAGGCCGTGGTGGACGCCGCCCATGAGCTTGGCCTGGCCCTGTTCGTCGCCAATTGCGATCCTGCCCGCAGCCGTTCCGCGGTGCTGCGCGCCATCGTCAAGGCAGTGGATTTCCCCGAATACTTCGGCGGCAACCTGGACGCCCTCTACGACTGCCTGTGCGATACCGTGCTGGACCACAAGACCGGCGTGGTGCTGTGGCTGTACAAGCTGCATTCGGGCGATCCGGCACTGGAAGAAGACTCGGGCCGCATCGAAACCGTCTGCTCCGACGCGGCCGATTTCGCCCGCGAAAACGGCCGCGTTTTTTCGTATGTCATCGAACACGCCGGACGCCATCCGGACCCCGAGCCCGGGGTAGCGGCAGCGCCCTACGGCGAAGACCACTGACCCGGCCGTTCTACCAGGCCATTAGCGCGCTGGCCGCTGACAGCAGCGCCAGCCCCGCGGTTTCGGTGCGCAGCACCCGGGGGCCGAATCGCACCGCCTGCACGCCCGCCTCGCGGGCCTGGGCCAATTCCTTGTCCGACCATCCTCCTTCCGGCCCCACCAGCAGGGTCAGCGCCTGCAGGCCGGGGGCGGCCCGCAGCGCGCCGGCAAGATCGTCCTGCGCTTCCGGGTGGCACAGCAGGCGCAGGCCCTCGGCGGGCTGTTGCAGCCATTCGGCCAGGGTCAGCGGCGCGTCCACCGTCATCAGCCGGTTGCGGCCGCATTGTTCGCTGGCGGACTGCGCGATGCGCTGCCAATGCGCCACGCGCTTGTCGAGCCGGGCGCCCGACAGCTGCAGCACGCTGCGTTGGGCGGCGATGGGGCTGACGCGCGCGGCGCCCAGCTCCACGGCCTTTTCCACCACCCAGTCCATCTTGTCCCCGGAAGGCAGGCCCTGCACCAGGGTGACGCGTCCGTCCAGTTCGGCCTCGCGCGGCAGGAATTCACCCAACTGGGCAAAACCAGCCTTGCCTTCGACTTCGAGCGTGGCGGGATACTCGCCGCCCTGGCCGTTGAACAGCGCGACGGCCTCGCCCGCGCGCAGGCGCAGCACGCGCAGCGCGTGGTGCGCCAGGGCTTCGGGAAGCGCCACGCGGGCGCCGGTACTCAGGGGGATATCGCAGAAGAAGCGGGGGGCTGACATGGACATCTATGGTTCTTTTATTCAGAAAGGAAGCCTAGCACGGGCCGCCTTATGGCCGATGGCGTCGGGGAAACCCCTGGATGCTAAAATCCCATGCTTCGCAACCTACTCAACTGGCCCCTATTTTGACCGTAGGCCCGCCAGCTTCAAAGAGCCTTCCGAATGAGCAATCCGACCGCCCCTAAACTTGCCTTGGCGGATGCCATCCGCGCCCTCGCGATGGACGCCGTGCAACAAGCGAACTCCGGGCACCCGGGTGCTCCCATGGGCATGGCGGAAATCGCCCAAGCCCTGTGGGCCGGCAACCTGCGTCACAATCCCAAGGATCCCGCCTGGGCCAACCGCGACCGCTTCGTGCTGTCCAACGGCCACGGCTCGATGCTGATCTACGCCTTGCTGCACCTGACCGGCTACGACCTGCCGATCGAAGAACTGAAGAATTTCCGCCAGCTGCATTCCAAGACGCCGGGCCACCCCGAAGTGGGCATCACCCCGGGCGTGGAAACGACCACCGGTCCGCTGGGCCAGGGCCTGGGCAATGCCGTGGGCATGGCGCTGGCCGAAGCGCTGCTGGCTGCTGAATTCAACAAGCCCGGCCACACCATCGTCGACCACCACACCTACGCCTTCACCGGCGACGGCTGCCTGATGGAAGGCATCTCGCACGAAGTCTGCTCGCTGGCTGGCACGCTGAAGCTGGGCAAGCTGGTCGTGCTGTATGACGACAACGGCATTTCCATCGACGGCCACGTGGAACACTGGTTTGCCGACGACACCGCCAAGCGCTTCGAAGGCTACGGCTGGAACGTGATCCGCGGCATCGACGGCCATGACGTCGCCGCCGTGGACGCCGCCATCAAGGCCGCGCGTTCGCAATCGGAAAAACCCACGCTGATCGTCTGCCGCACCGTCATCGGCAAGGGTTCGCCCAACATGGCCGGCACGCACAACGTGCACGGCGCGCCGCTGGGCAAGGACGAGATCGCCGCCACCCGCGCCGCGCTGGGCTGGTCGTCGGAACCGTTCCAGATTCCGCAAGACATCTACGACGGCTGGGATGGCCGCAAGCAGGGCGCCGCCGCCCAGGCTGAATGGCAGTCGGCGTTCGACGCCTACGCCGCCGAATTCCCCGCCGAAGCCGCTGAATTCAAGCGCCGCATGAAGGGCGAAATGCCCGCCGGCTACGCCGAACAGTTCAAGGCGTTCCTGGACGCCACGCTGGAAAAGGCCGAAACCGTCGCCACCCGCAAGGCGTCGCAGTTCGCCATCACCGCGCTGGCGCCGCTGCTGCCGGAAATGCTGGGCGGCTCGGCCGACCTGACCGGTTCCAACTTCACCGACTGGAAGGGCGTTGCCGCCGTCCGCGCCGGCGACAAGGGCATCCAGTTCGGCCGCCACATCAACTACGGCGTGCGCGAATTCGGCATGGCCGCCATCATGAACGGCGTGGCCCTGCACGGCGGCTACCTGCCGTTCGGCGGCACGTTCCTGACGTTCTCCGACTACTCGCGCAACGCCATCCGCATGGCCGCGCTGATGAAGCAGCGCGTGGTCCACGTGTTCACCCACGATTCCATCGGCCTGGGCGAAGACGGCCCGACCCACCAGTCGATCGAACACGCAGCCAGCCTGCGCCTGATCCCCAACCTGTCGCTGTGGCGTCCTTGCGATACGGCTGAAACCGCCGTGGCCTGGAACGCGGCCGTGACGCGCCCGACCAGCATCGGCATGGACGTGCACGACGGCGGCCCGACGGCCCTGTTGCTGTCGCGCCAGAACCTGCCGTTCGTGCAGCGCGACGCCGCCACCGTCGAGGCCATCGCCCGCGGCGGCTATGTGCTGCGCGATGCCGAAGGCGCCCGCGCAGTCATCATTGCCACCGGCTCGGAAGTCGCCATCGCGCTGGACGCGCAGGCGCAGCTGGCCAAGGACGGCATCGCCGTGCGCGTGGTCTCCATGCCCAGCACCGACGTGTTCGACCGCCAGGACGCCGCCTGGAAGCAATCCGTGCTGCCCAAGGGCCTGCCGCGGGTGGCCGTCGAAGCCGGGGTTACCGCCTTCTGGCACAAGTACGTGGGCCTGGAAGGCGCCGTCGTCGGCATCGACCGCTACGGTGAATCCGCGCCGGCCGGCGCACTGTTCAAGTTCTTCGGGCTGACCGCCGACAAGGTGGCCGAGACCGTCAAGCAAGTTTTGTAAAAAGGAGCTTAGTCATGACCATTCGCGTCGCCATCAACGGTTACGGTCGCATCGGCCGCAACATCCTGCGTGCCCACTACGAAGGTGGCAAGAAGCACGATATCGAAATCGTCGCCATCAATGACCTGGGCGATCCCAAGACCAACGCGCACCTGACGCGCTACGACACCGCCCACGGCAAGTTCCCGGGCACCGTCGAAGTCGACGGCGACTTCATGGTCGTCAACGGCGACAAGATCCGCGTGCTGGCCAACCGCAACCCGGCCGAGCTGCCCTGGGGCGAGCTGAAGGTCGACGTGGTGCTGGAGTGCACGGGCTTCTTCACGACCAAGGAAAAGGCCGGCGCGCACATCAAGGGCGGCGCCAAGAAAGTCATCATCTCGGCCCCCGGCGGCAAGGACGTTGACGCCACCATCGTGTACGGCGTGAACCACGGCGTGCTGAAGGCCACCGACACCGTCATCTCCAACGCTTCGTGCACCACCAACTGCCTGGCCCCCCTGGTCAAGCCGCTGAACGACAAGCTGGGCCTGGAAAACGGCCTGATGACCACCGTCCACGCCTACACCAACGACCAGGTCCTGACCGACGTCTACCACGAAGACCTGCGCCGCGCGCGTTCGGCCACCATGAGCATGATCCCCACGAAGACCGGCGCTGCCGCCGCCGTGGGCCTGGTGCTGCCGGAACTGAACGGCAAGCTGGACGGCTACGCCATCCGCGTCCCGACCATCAACGTGTCGCTGGTCGACCTGTCGTTCGTGGCCAGCCGCGACACGACCGCCGAAGAAGTGAACGGCATCCTGAAGGCCGCCTCGGAAGGCGAGCTCAAGGGCATCCTGGACTACAACACCGAGCCCCTGGTTTCGGTCGACTACAACCACAACCCGGCCTCCAGCACCGTTGACGCGTCGCTGACCAAGGTTTCGGGCCGCCTGGTCAAGGTCTCGTCCTGGTACGACAACGAGTGGGGCTTCTCGAACCGCATGCTCGACACCACCGTCGCGCTGATGTCGGCCAAGTAAGCAACACGGCTAGATAGAGGGGACGGATTTGTTTTCCGCGTATGCGGAAAATGGGTTCGTCCCCTTTGTACGCCCATCGTAGGAATCCAAATATGTCCAAGGTCAACACTCTGTCCGCGCTGGCCAAGTCCGGCGCCCTGTCCGGCAAGCGCGTGTTCATCCGCGCCGATCTCAACGTGCCGTTCGACGACGCCGGCCGCATCAGCGAAGACACCCGCATCCGCGCCTCGGTGCCCGGCATCCGCATGGCGCTGGACGCCGGCGCCGCCGTCATGGTCACCTCCCACCTGGGCCGTCCCAAGGAAGGCGTGCTGACCGAAGCCGATTCGCTGGCCAAGGTCGGCCAGCGCCTGTCCGAACTGCTGGGCATGCCTGTGCAGCTGGTGCGCGACTGGGTCGACGGCGTCCAGGTCGATCACGGCCAGGTCGTGCTGCTGGAAAACTGCCGCGTCAACGTCGGCGAAAAGAAAGACGACGAAACGCTGTCCAAGAAGATGGCCGCGCTGTGCGACGTCTACGTCAACGATGCGTTCGGCACCGCCCACCGCGCCGAAGCCACCACCCACGGCATCGCGCGTTTCGCACCCGTGGCCTGCGCCGGCCCGCTGCTGGCCGCCGAACTGGAAGCCCTGGGCCGCGCGTTGCACGAGCCCAAGCGTCCGCTGGTCGCCATCGTGGGCGGCTCCAAGGTGTCGACCAAGCTGTCGATCCTGCAATCGCTGGCCGACAAGGTCGACCAGCTGGTCGTGGGCGGCGGCATCGCCAACACCTTCATGCTGGCTGCCGGCCTGTCCATCGGCAAGTCGCTGGCTGAACCCGATCAGGTCGACCAGGCGCGCGCCGTGATCGACATCATGAAGCAGCGCGGCGCGGCCGTGCCGATTCCGGTGGACGTGGTGTGCGCCAAGTCCTTTGGCGCCGACGCCGAAGCCACCGTCAAGGCGGCCGAAGACGTAGCCGACGACGACATGATCCTGGACATCGGTCCCAAGACCGCGGCGCAACTGGCCGAGATCCTGAAGCAGGCCGGCACGATCGTGTGGAACGGCCCGGTCGGCGTGTTCGAATTCGACCAGTTCGCCAACGGCACCGAAGTGGTGGCGCGGGCGATCGCCGAATCGGAAGGCTTCTCGATCGCCGGCGGCGGCGACACCCTGGCCGCCATTGCCAAGTACGGCATCGGCGAGCAGGTGGGCTATATCTCGACCGGCGGCGGCGCTTTCCTGGAATTCCTGGAAGGCAAGACCCTGCCTGCCGTGGCCGTGCTGGAAGCCCGCTACGCCAAGTAATACGTCTTGCCATGCAAGGCCGAAGCCGCCCCGATGGGGCGGCTTTTTTTATGCCGGCGCCTTGATCCAGGCTGCCCAGGTTTGGCTGGCTTGGTGTAGCCTTGGCGCAAACCGGCGCGCCCCGGGCTCGCTTCATCCCCGATTTCTCCGCAGCACCATGAACCTACGCTTCATTCCCGGCCTCAACAATTTCCGCGGCATCACCCGGGAATCGGCGCGGCGTGACATCACCGCCGGCCTGAGCGTGGCGGCGGTGGCGCTCCCGGTGGGCCTGGCCTATGCCGCCATGATGGGCGTGCCGCCGGTGGCGGGCCTGTGGGCGGCGATCGCCGGGATGCTGGGCTATGCCTTGTTCGGCTCGTCGCGCACCTTGATCGTCGGGCCCGATACTGCCACCTGCACCCTGATCGCCGCCACCCTGACCGGCATGGCGCTGACCACGCCGGAAGACCGGCTGGTGGCCGCCACTGGCATCGCCCTGACGGTGGGGGTGGGCTGCCTGATCGCGCGCGCCCTGCGGCTGGGCGTGCTGGCCAACCTGCTGTCGCGGCCAGTGCTGATCGGTTACATGGCGGGCGTGGCGATCACGCTGGCGTTGTCGCAGTTGAGCGGCCTGACTGGCGTGGGCCTGCGCAACAGCGGACTGGTGCATCCGTTCCTGGAGCTGTCGCGGCGCCTGCCGGAAATCCAGATTCCCACCCTGATCCTGGGCCTGACGTCCTGCGCCTTGCTGGTGGCGGTCAAGCGCTGGCGGCCGAACTGGCCCGGCCCCATCCTGCTGGTGGTGCTGGCCTGCGTGCTGTCCTGGCTGTTCAACTTCCCCGGCCTGGGCATCGCCGTCGTGGGAGAAGTGCCTGCCGGCTTGCCGGCCCTGAGCCTGCCGGTGCGCCTGGAGGGCGTGGACGGCATCCTGCTGGGCGCGGCGGGTGTGCTGGTGGTGAGCTTCTCCAGCGGCATCGTGACGGCGCGCAGCTTCGCCGCACGCACGGGCGAACACGTGGATCCCAACCGCGAGCTGGTGGGCTTTGGCGCGGCCAATATGGCGGCGGGCCTGTTCCAGGGCTTCGTGGTGACGGGCGCGGACTCGCGCACGGCGGTGGGACTGGTGGCTGGTGGTTCTTCGCCGCTGGTCAGCGTCACCGCGGCGCTGGCGCTGGCGGTGGTGGTGAGCCTTTTGAGCGGGCCGCTGTTCTGGCTGCCGCAGGCCGTGCTGTCGGCCATCCTGCTGCTGGCCGCCATCAGCTTGTTCGATGGGCACGCCTTCATGCGCCTGGCGCGCATCTCGCGCATCGAGCTGGCGTTCGGCATCCTTGCCGCGGTGGGCGTGGTGGGCTTTGGCGTGTTGCAGGGCGTGGCCGTGTCGGTGGGCGCCACGCTGCTGTATGCGATGTACGTGTCGGGCAATCCGCGCGACGCCTTGCTGGGCCGTTTGCCCGGCGAAACGGTGTTGGGCAAGCTGCACCTGAATCCCGAGGCCCAGCCGGTACCGGGCACGGTGATCTGGCTGTTCGAGTCTTCGGTGTGGTTCTTCAACGCCGACGCCTTCCGCCGGCGTGCGCGCGAGGTCATCGAGCAGGCAGGCGACGTGCGCTGGTTCGTGCTGGACGCCGAAGCCATGACCCAGGCCGATGCCGACGCAGTCGAGGCGCTGTATGAACTGAAGCATGTGCTGGACGAGCGCGGCATCACGCTGCTGGTGGCGGGCGGACACGGCCAGTTCCGCACCGCGCTGGAACGCTCCGGCCTGGTCAAGAAGATCGGCCGCGACAAGATCTTCGGCAGCCCCGAGCAGGCCGTGGAAGCGATCGAACGCTGGCGCCAGGCACCGCCCGCGGCGCTGGGCTAAGGCGCCCCGGCTGGGCGCCTTGGCTTAATCGATGATGTGGTAGCCGCCGTCGATGTATATCGTCTGCCCCGTCATGCGGCGGGCGGCGTCGGTCGCGAGCCAGGCGGTGGCTTCGCCCACGTCGTCGATGGACACCAGGCTGCGCGCGGGAGCCTTGGACTGGGCGCGGTCCAGCAGCGTATCGAATTCGGCGATGCCCGAGGCGGCGCGCGTCTTCAGCGGCCCTGGTGATATCGCGTGCACGCGTATGCCCTGCGGGCCCAGTTCCGCCGCCAGGTAGCGGGTGGCGGACTCCAGCGCGGCCTTTACCGGCCCCATCATGTTGTAGTGCTCGACCACCATCTGCGACCCGTAGTAGCTCATGCAGAACAACGCGCCGCCGTTGCGCATCAGCGGCTCGGCCAGCTTGGCCATGCGGATGAAGGACCAGCAGGACACATCCATGGCCTGCAAAAAGCCCTCGCGCGAGCAGTCGGCCACGCGGCCATGCAGGTCGTCGCGCGGGGCGAAGGCGATGGAATGCAGCACGAAATCCAGCTGGCCCCATTCGGCGGCGACGCTGTCGAACACGGCTTCGAGCTGGCCCTCGCGCATCAGGTCCAGCGGCAAGAGCAGCGGCGCCTCCACCTGGCGGGCCAGCGGCTCCACGTGGCGCAGGGCCTTGTCGTTCAGGTAGGTCACGGCCAGCTCCGCGCCCAGGGCGCGGAAGGCCTTGGCGCAGCCCCAGGCGATCGAATCCGCATTCGCGATGCCCGTCACCAGGCCGCGCTTGCCCGCCAGCGGCAGCAGCGCGCTCATCGCTGCCTCACCAGTTCCAGCGTGTGCTGGGCGATGATCAGTTCTTCGTTGGTGCGCACCACGTAGACGCCGATGCGGCTGTCGTCGGCCGAGATGCGGGGGCCATGGCGGGCGTTGCGTTCGGGATCCAGCTTGATGCCCAGCCAGCCCCAGTGCTCGCTGATGGCCTGGCGGATCTCGGCGGAATTCTCGCCCACGCCGGCGGTGAAGACGATGCCGTCCACGCCGTTCATGGCGCAGGCCAGGCCTATCATGCCTTCGGCCACGCGCCAGGCGAAGTACTGCAGCGCCAGCTTGGCCGAGGGCGCGTCGCTGGCCAGCAGTTCGCGCATGTCGTTGCTGATGCCGGACAGGCCCTTCATGCCGCAGTCGTGATAGAGCAGGTGCTCGATCTCGTCATGGGTCATGCCGCGTTCCATCATCCACAGCACCACGCCCGGATCCAGGCGGCCGGGGCGGGTGCCCATGGGCAGGCCTTCCAGCGCGGTGAAGCCCATGGTGCTGTCCACGCTCTTGCCGTGATGCATGGCGCAGGCGGAAACGCCCGAGCCCAGATGGGCCGCAATGATCTTGCCGTCGGCGATGTCCGGCAGCGCTTTCTTCAGGCGCTGCGCGATGTACTCGTAGGACAGGCCATGGAAGCCGTAGCGGCGCACGCCTTCCTGGTACAGCCGTTCCGGCAGCGCGTAGCGGTCGGCCACGTCGGAGTGGCTGCGGTGGAACGCGGTGTCGAAGCAGGCGACCTGCGGAATCCAGGGCCGGCGCTCGCGGATCACGCGGATGGGCGCCAGGTTGTTCGGCTGGTGCAGCGGCGCCAGCGGCGTGAAGGTGTCGAGCTTGGCCAGGATGGCGTCGTCGATCAGCACCGGCTCGGACAGCTCGGGGCCGCCGTGCACCACGCGGTGGCCTACCGCCAGCGGGGCGCCGCCCAGGTGGCCGCTGAGCCAGGTGCCGACGACTTCCTGGCCGTTGGGCACGTCGGGCGCGTGGCTGGGCGCGATTTCGCGTTCGACCAGGGTCTGGCCGGCGGCGTCGCGCACCTTCAGCTTCGGGTGCGAGGTGCCTATGCCTTCGAGCTGGCCGCCCAGGCGCGGGGCCAGCTCCTGCGCCCCGTCGATGTCGTACAGGTAGAACTTGATGCTGGAACTGCCGGCGTTGATGACGAGGATGGTGTCGGTCATGGCGCTGTGATTCCGGATTCCGAGGGGCGCTTCAAGCGAGCGGGCGGGCCTGTTGCTGGGCCAAGTGGTGGGCGTAGATGGCGGCCACCGCGCAGGACGCGAGGCGCGAGCGCGGGCTGTCGGCGCGGCTGGTCAGGATGATGGGCACGCGCGCGCCCAGCACGATGCCGGCTGCCTCGGCATTGGCCAGGAAGGTCAGGTTCTTGGCCAGCATGTTGCCGGCTTCCAGGTCGGGCACCACCAGCACCTGGGCCACGCCGGCCACCGGCGAGCGTATGCCCTTGATGCGCGCGGCGTCGGGGCTGATGGCGTTGTCCAGCGCCAGCGGGCCGTCCAGCAGGCCGCCCTCGATCTGGCCGCGGTCGGCCATCTTGCACAGCGCCGCGGCTTCGATGGTGCTGGGGATGCTGGGGTTGACCTGTTCGACCGCCGACAGGATCGCCACGCGCGGCTCGCCGAGGCCCAGGCCGTGGTGCAGGTCGATCACGTTGCGGATGATGTCGGCCTTGGTTTCCAGGTCCGGAAAGATGTTGATCGCCGCATCGGTGATGAAGAGCGGTTCGGCGTAGGTCGGCACTTCCATGATGAAGACGTGGCTGATGCGCCGGCTGCTGCGCAGCCCGGTGTTGCGCGCCACCACTTCGTGCATGAGTTCGTCCGTGTGCAGGCTGCCCTTCATCAGCAGTTCGGCTTCGCCGCTGCGCACCAGGGCGACCGCGCATTCGGCTGCCGCGTGGCTGTGCGGCGCGTCGACGATGCGCGCATCGCCCAGGTCGAACTTGTGCTCGGCAGCGACGGCGCGGATCTTCTGCTCGGGGCCCACCAGGATGGGCTTGAGCAGGCCCAGGTCGCGGGCTTCGAGCGCGGCCGACAGCGAGGGTTCGTCGCAGGGGTGGGCGATGGCGCAATGCGCCGGCGCCAGCGTCTGCGCGCGCGCGATGAGCCTGTCGTAGTGGGAGGTGGGAGGCAGCGTCATGCGGATTTCGCCTTGGCGGATTTGCGCGCGGGACGCGCGGCGGGTTTGGCGGAGGCGCTACGCTTCTTGGCGCGCACCGGGACGGCAGGCTCGGCCGCGGCCGAGGCCGCTTCGGGCCTGGCCGCCGCAGCGCGCACCGATTTGCGTGCAACGGTCGCCGTTTTCCTGGGCGCCGGCTGTTGAGCCTCCTCACGCTTCTGCGCACGGCGTTCGGCGTACTCGAAGATGCGTTCCATTTCGTCCAGGCTGATGCGGGCGGCCTCGCTCAGGGGCTCGGCGGCTTCCAGCACATGCTTCATGGTGTCCAGCGTTTCGCGGATTGCGGCGGCGGGCGCGTTGTCCAGCAGGTGCGGTATGGCCTGGATGGCGCCGGCGGCGTCCAGGGTCATCATCAACGCCTGGTCGCGGATGATGTCCTTGAATTCCTGCAACGACAGCGCGGTGTCCGATTCGGCGCGCATCTTGCGGATCAGCGCGTAGCTGCGTTCGTCCAGGCCGCCTTCGGCGCCCGACACATACAGCAGCATGCGGATCGCGGCAACGCGCAGGCCGCCTTCCAGCATCAGCGAACGCAGCTCGGCGGCGCGCTCTTCCATGAAGCGGCGGTGCTCGGGCGACACGCCCGGATGCTTGCGCGGCGGGCCGGAGCGCGCGCCCAGGCCGGCCAGGTCCTGCACCAGCGGCGAACCGTAAACGCCCATGAAGGTGCGTTCGTCGGCGGAATCGCGCAGTTCCTGCCAGATGTTCAGGCTGGTCTCGATCAGGTTCGAGAACATTTCCTGGGCCATCAGGAAGGGGTTGTCGGCCGACACCGGCTGGCGGTGTTCGCGCACCTGTTCGGCGACTTGGGCAATCGGCGCGATGGCCGGATTGCGGTCGGAGATCAGTTCATAGGGCAGGCGCAGCGGATGCAGGCGCTGCGACCATTCCGCCGATTGCGGCGTCACCAGGGCGCGCAGCCAGGGTTGCATGAAGCTGCGGTACATGCCGAGGTTGATGTCGGAAATGCGGGCGACGGCGGCGAAGCGGCGGTCGTCCTCTTCGTTGCGCTCGACGATGGCGCGCACGTCATCCAGCGTGCGCTGCTCGAACGACAGCACGTAGTTGCCATAGGCCAGGTCGGCGTTGGGCGTGTCGGGCGTCTTGTCGGCGATCTCCGCCTGGTAGATGCCCGGCGGCAGCACGTCGATCATGTCGATGTTGGACGTGAATTCCTGGTGCTCCTTGCGCGCCACGCTGCCGGACACGAAGATGCCCAGATGGCCGATGCTTTCGTGCACCGCATAGACGATGGTCTGGCCGTGCGCCAGCACTTCGGATTCGTCCTGGTACAGATCGGGGATCCAGCCCAGCGCCTGCGGCGGGGGCGTGATGTTGTCGCCCTTGGAGCAGAACACCACGATGGGCGAGCGGATGTTGCGCAGGTCGATGCGGATGCCGTCCGAGGTCACCAGGCCGGCGGTGGCCAGGCGGTTGCCGACGAACAGGTTGTCGACGATGTACTGGATTTCCGGGCCGTTCAGGAAGACGTGGCCGCCCCACCATTTTTCGAAGCTGAGGTAGCGCTTGGCCTCGGTGTCGACGTTGGAGTACAGGTTGTACTGCTTGGACCACAGGGTGTTGGCCGGATTCAGGTTCTCGAAGTTCTGCACCAGCCAGGCGCCATCGAACTTGCCGTCGCCCAGGTCGCTGGTCAGGGCGGTGAGCCAGCTGCCGCCCAGCAGGCCGCCGGCATAGCGCATGGGATTCATGCCGCGCCAGCCCGCCCAGTAGGACAGCGGCGCGCCCGCCACGATGATGGGGCCGAACAGTTCGGGACGGACCGCGGCGGTCATCATGATCTGCCAGCCGGCCTGGCAATTGGCGACCACCACCGGCTTGCCTTCGGCGTTGGGGTGCAGCGCGATGATCTCTTCCAGGAAGCGCGCCTCGGCCATCATCACGTCCTCGACGGTCTGGGTCGGCATGGGCTGCGGCAGGAAGGTGGCGAAGTAGCAGGGGTGGCCGGCGCGCAGCGCCACGCCGATCTCGCTTTCAGGCTTGAAGCCGCCGATGCCGGGGCCGTGCCCGGCGCGCGGATCGACCACCAGGAAGGGCCGTTTGATGGGGTCGGTTTCCACGCCTTCCGGCGGCTTGATGCGCAGCAGGCCGTAATTGACGGGGCGCGGCAGACAGCGGCCGTCCATGACCAGTTCGGACTCCATGCTCAGCACGTTGGGCGCGCGCTTGGCCATGTGCTCGTGGTACTGGTTGCCACGCTGGCGCATCACATCGGCGTACAGCACGCCGCGCTGCCAGGCGTCCACCGCGTATTCGTAGGCGGCAGTCCAGGGGTTGAAGGGCGGGGCGGGTACGCGATCGTTGCCAGATCCGGCCATGGCGATCTCCTGTAGGTTGCTTGCGGCGGCGGGCCGCCGCGCCGATTCAGAGTGGAACCGGCCGAGTTGACCTCCCCATTACACCGCAACTGATGTTGCGGTGCAACATCAAGTGTCTTGATGCAGGTCAAGCAGTGGCCGATATATCCGTCCCCTTTAGGACTGGTCAGCCGGGCAGCGGTTCAGTCAGGGTCGTGGCACACCGCTTCGATGCGGTTGCCGGAAGGGTCCAGCAGGAAGGCCGCGTAATACTGCGGGTGGTAGTGCTCGCGCAAGCCCGGGGCGCCGTCGTCGCGTCCGCCGTGGGCCATGCCGCCGGCATGGAAAGCGTCGACGGCGGCGCGGCTGGGCGCCTTGAAGCACCAGTGCCGGCGCGCCGCGGGGGCGGCTGCGTCATCGGCGAACACGGAGAGATAGCTGTGCTGGCTGCTGCCTGCCCGGCAGCGCTCGCCGTAGCCTAGCGCGTCGGGGCGGTCATAGACCTTGGCCGCGCCCAAGGCCTGCATGACGGCGTCATAGAAAGGGCGGGCGGCGTCCAGGCGGGAAACGGTGATGGAGACGTGATCCAGCAGTTGCATCGCGGCTCCCGGGCGGTTCAGGCGCGCGCGGCGGCGTTGTGCTCCAGCCATTTCTGGACGGAGGGGCGCTGCCACTGGGCGTCGGCGTAGGCGCGCAGGGCGTCGGGCAGGTCGTCCTGGAACAAGCGCTTGATCATGACCGCGAGGTCGGTATCGGCGATGCACCATTCATCGAACAGCGAGGTCCGGTCCGCGCCCAGCAGATGGGCGCCCACGTGGATGAGCTTGGCCGCGGCGGCATGGGCGGCGTCCGACAACGGCAGGCCGGCGGCGCCGTAGAACACGGTTTCCGTGGGGCGTTCCTGACGCAGCGCTCCCAGGTCGCTGCGCAGCCAGGCCTGCAGTTGGCGGGCGCGGGCGCGCTGGCGCAGGTCGCGCGGATACAGCGCCGGGTGCTCGGGGGCGGGGAAGGCGTCTTCCAGGTATTCGGTGATGGCGCTGGATTCGGTCAGGCTGAAATCCGCGTGGGTCAATGCCGGCACCCGCGAGGTCAGCGCGCGGCTTTGGTAGGGCTGCATGCGCTGCTCGCCCGCTTCCAGATCGATGGGGCGCACCTCGAACGGCAGCTGTTTTTCAGTCAGCGCCACATAGGCCGACATGGCGTAGGGGCTGAGGAACAGGGAATCGACGAATAGCGTAAGCGGGGCGCCCAAAATCTAGTCTCCGGTTTGACGGGTAACGGCATGTGCCGCGGCGGCGGGCCGCGGATACGTCAAAGCGTAACGCATCTGCGGCCGGGCTGTCGCGCCGGGGGGCTTCAGTCGACGATGAAGAGCTTGGCGCCGGTCGCGGTGGATGAGCGGTGCGGTTCGGCCTGGTCGGCGACCTGGTAGCTCATGCCCGGCGTCAGCACGAATTGCCGGCCGTCTTCCAGCTCGGTGTGCAGTTCGCCTTCCAGACAGAACAGGATGTGGCCCTTGCTGCACCAGTGGTCGGCCAGGTAGCCGGCCGTGTACTCGACCATGCGCACGCGCAGGTCGCCGAACTGCCGGGTGCGCCAATAGGCCATGCCGGTCTCGCCAGCGTGTTCGGTGCGCTCGACCTCGGACCAGTCGGTGGTGCCGAAGGGGATGTTGCTCATCTTCATGGTGATTCCTGCGTTGTGACGCGGACGCAATGGCGTCCGCCAAAGAATGGAGACTACGCCAGCGCGGGCAGTTTCTTGTGCCAGAACATCGCGCGGCCGGTGGTATCGTCCAGGGCATAGCCTTCGAAACCGAGCTTGCGGTACAGCCCCTGGGCGACCGCGTTGCCTTCCAGCACTTCCAGGGTGATCTTGCAGCAGCCCAGGTCACGCGCCCGCTCTTCCAGCGCCGACAGCAGGGCCTTGCCCACGCCGCGGCCCTGGAATTTTTCCGCGACGCCCAGGTCGTGCAGATTGAGCAGCGGGCGACAGGCGAAGGTGGAGAAGCCTTCGAGATAGACCGCGACGCCGGCGGCTTCGCCGTCGATGCGGGCCAGCAGCGCCCGCGCCGTCGGGCGGCGGGCCAGTTCGGCGATCAGGTTCTGCTGTGCGTAGGCGGGCAGGGGAGCGTTGCCCCCCATGGGGCCGCTGGCGTACTCGTTCAGCATGGCCAGCACCTGGCGGCCGTGTTCGGGATTGTTGAAGTCTGCGTCGATGATTTCCAGCACGATCTGTTCCTGTGGGCCTGTCGTGGTCGGGGCTGGCGCATCCGGGCGCCAACCGGACATTATGCGCGATGCCCGACGCCTGACAAGGCGCATTGAAAAATCGCCCCATAACCCCTATCTTCTTGATATCCCAGGCCGGACCCGGCGCAACCGGAAGCGGCCGCAACGCTTTGCCAAGGGCTGCACATGGAGTTCAAGGACTACTACAGCATGCTGGGCGTGGAGCGGGACGCCTCCGAAGACGACATCCGGCGCGCCTACCGCAAGCTCGCCCGCAAATACCATCCCGACGTCAGCAAGGAAAGCGACGCCGAAACGCGCATGCGCGACGTCAACGAAGCCTATGACGTGCTGCGCGACAAGGAAAAGCGCCAGGCCTACGACAATCTGGCCGCAGGCGTCTCGCCCGAGGGCAGCTTCCAGCCGCCGCCCGGCTGGGACGAAGGCTTCGAGTTCCACCGCGGCGCCGCGCCCGGCGACGAGGCCCAGTTCAGCGAGTTCTTCTCTTCGCTGTTCGGCGGCCGCAACCGGCGCGGCGGGGCGCAGCAGCAACAGGAATTCCGCGCGCGCGGCGAGGACCACCACGCCGCGATCGAGGTGGACCTCGAAGACGCGCTCAAGGGCGCCACGCGCGACATCAGCCTGCGTTCCATGCAGATGGACGAGCAGGGCCGCCCCCACATGCAGACCCGCACGCTCAGCGTGCGCATCCCCGCCGGCGTGCGCGAAGGCCAGTACATCCGGCTGGCCGGGCAGGGCATGCCCGGCTACGGCGGCGGCGAGAACGGCGATCTCTATCTGGAAGTCCGCTTCAAGCCGCATCCGCGCTACCGCGCCGACGGCCGCGACCTCTACATGACGCTGCCGGTGGCGCCGTGGGAAGCGGCACTCGGCGCCAGCGTGCATGCGCCCACGCCGGGCGGCACGGTCGAAGTGTCGATCCCCGCGGGGTCCGCCAACGGCCGCAAGCTGCGCCTGCGCGGCCGCGGCATTCCGGGCGATCCGCCCGGAGACCTCTACCTGGTGCTGGACCTGGTGTTGCCGCCCGCCGATAGCGAAGCGGCCAAGGAGGCCTACCGCAAGCTGCAGCAGGACCTGCCCTTCAATCCGCGGCGCCACCTGGGGGTATGACCATGAAAAAAATAGTCGTCACCACCGCCACGGTCGTGGGCAAGTCCCGGCCGCTTTCCGCCGACGACCTGGCCCGCGCCTGCGGCGAGGAGGTCGAATGGGTCGTCAGGCTGGTCGAGGTCGGCATCGTCAATGCCAGCGGTCCCAGGCCCGCCGAATGGCGCTTCTACAGCGCCGACCTGCAACGCGCGCTGGACGCCCGCCGCCTGGTGCGGGATTACGGCGCCGGCCTGGACGCTGCGGCGCTGATCCTGGACCTGAGCCAGGAAGTCCGTCGCCTGAAGGCGCAACTGCGCGCGCTGGGCCTGGAGGACAAGTAGGCCGTGCGCGGGTGGGTAAACTAGCTGGTTGTTGAAGAGACCAGCGGAACACCTTGCAGACCCCTCCAGCCCATGCGCCCGCTCTGGCGGGCAGCGCCCGCATCGACGGCCTGAAATCCTGCCTGCCCGTCATGATCGGCTACTTCCCGGTGGCCGTGACCTTCGGCATCGCGGGCGTGGCCGCGGGCCTGTCTCCGCTGCAGGTGGTGCTGATTTCCGTGCTGGTCTATGCCGGCGCCAGCCAGTTCCTGCTGCTCGCTTCCATCAAGGCCGGCACCCCGTGGCTGTGGGTGGTGGCGCTGTGCTCGCTGCTCAACGCCCGCCATCTGCTGTACGGCCCGCTGTTGTCGCGGTTCCTGCCGGCGGGACTGAATGAGCGCCTGAAGGTCGCCTTCCTGCTCACCGATGAAGTCTTCGCCACGGCTTTCAATCGTTTGCAGACCGTGGAGCCCGCGGGCCGCCAGCGCTGGATGATCGCGCTGGGGCTGGGCGCTTGGCTGACCTGGATCGCCGGCACGGCCGTCGGCGTCTATGCGGGAGACGGCCTGGAGCGCCACTACCCCATGCTGTCACAGGTGATGCGCTTTGCGCTGCCGGCGCTGTTCATGGCCCTGGTGTGCCAGAGCGCGAAGCGCGGCATGGGCCTGCCCATCGTTGCGGCGGTGGCCGGAGCCGGGGCCGTGGCCGCGCTGGGCCATACCAGCCTGGCCATCCTGGCCGGCGCGATCATCGGCTGCGTGGCGTATCGAATGAGGAGGCCCGCATGAACACCGACGGACTGGGTTTCTGGGGCGCGGTGATCGCCATGGCGGCCATCACCTATCTGACGCGCGCCTTGCCCTTCATGCTGTCCGAGCGCAGCCGCCTGCTGCGCCACCTGTCGCGCGAAGGCTCGGCGCTGGCCGCCCTGGGGCCGTCGCTGCTGGCTGGGATCGCGGCGGCGGTGATCGTGCCCGACCTGCTGGCCGCCGGCGACCAGGCGGCGAACCTCGGCCCCTACGCAGGCGGCCTGGTCGTGACCGCCGTGGCGGCCCGCCTGGTCAGCAATGCCGGCGTCGCGGTGCTGCTGGGCATGGCGGGATACGGGGTGTTGCTGGCCTTGGCGGCGTAAGACCCGCGGGGCAAAATGGTCGGACTTCCACGGAGACCGACCATGCTTACGCTTTATCATGCGCCGCGTTCGCGCTCGTTCCGGATACTTTGGCTGCTCGAGGAACTAGGCGTGCCTTACGACACCGAAATGGTGTCCATCCGCGGCACCGACAGCGCGGGCCACATGCCCTCGGACTACATCGACATCCACCCGCATCGCAAGGTGCCGGCCCTGGTGCACGACGGCGTGCCCGTGTTCGAGACGCCGGCAATCGCCCTTTACCTGACCGACCTGTTCCCCCAAGCGGGGCTGGGTCCGGTGGTGGGCGACCCGCTGCGCGGGCCCTACCTGACCTGGCTGGCCTATTCCACCGGCGTGTTCGAACCGGCCATGGCCGAGCGCGCCTTCAAGACGCCGCATCCGGGCGGCGCGCTGGGCTGGGGTTCGGCCGAGGAGGTCGAGCAGGTGCTGACCCGGGTCTTGCAGGCGCGGCCGTTCTTCCTGGGCGACAAGTTCTCGGCCGCGGACATCGTGCTGGGCGGCACCCTGCAATACATGATGCAGGTGAAGGTTCTGCCCGAGACCCCTGTGTTCACCGCTTACGCGGAGCGGCTGGGCGACCGTCCGGCCATGCACCGCGCCTTGCAGCGCGACGGGGACATCGAGGAAGCCTGACGCGGGGGGCCGCCTTCAAGCGCGGCCGATGCGCGCGCCGAGGTCCGCCTGCCATTCCTGCGGACGGCCCAGGTAGCGGCTGGGCTCCAGCATCTCGTAGACGCCATCTCGCTCCAGTGCCAGGGTGGGAAAACCGCTGCCGCCGACCTGCGCCAGCAGCCTGCGGCTGGCGGCGATGTGCGTGGCGGTTTCGGCGCCCTGGGCTGCGTCATAGGCCGCGCGGAAGGCTGCCGGGTCCAGGCCGATGTCGGCCGCCAGGGAGGCCAGTACGGCCGGATCGGCGATGCGCAGCCCCTGTACGTAGTGGGCGCGCTGGATGCGCTTGAGCAGGTCGAGGCCTCGACCGGCCAGCGTCTGCGCGGCCAGGATGGCAGTGGTGGGCGGCTCGGAATCGAACACCGCGCCCTCATCGCGCAACAGGCCGTTGAAATAGTCTTCGCCGAAGGGCTGGCCGGTCAGGCCGGCGATGCGCTCGTCATGCGGCATGACGTAGCGGCGCAGTCTGTCGGTGACCGGCTGGCGGTTGCCGCCCGTCATCATGCCGCCGCCATGCAGCGCGATGTCCAGCCCGGAGACGGCTCGAGCCGCCTCCACCAGCGGCGCGGCGCCATAGCACCAGCCGCAGAGCGGGTCGAAAATGTAATGCAGGGTGGGATTTGAGGTAGCCATGGCGCCATGGTAGACGCGGGCACGGCTGGCAGGAAGCCTGGCGGGATAGCCAGAGTGTTGCATCGGCCGTGCAGATTGCCTGCACGGCCGCGAATCATCAGCCGGCGATCTGCACGCCGATCCAGAACAGGCCGGCGGCCAGCAGCATCGAGGCGGGCAGGGTCAGCACCCAGGCCATCAGGATGTTGCGTACGGTGCTGCCTTGCAGGCCGCTCTTGTTGGCGATCATGGTCCCGGCCACGCCCGAGGACAGCACGTGGGTGGTGGAAACAGGCAGGCTGAAGACGTTGGCGATGCCGATGGCGCCCATGGCGGTGACTTGTGCGGACATGCCCTGCGCATAGGTCATGCCCTGCTTGCCGATCTTCTCGCCCACCGTCAGCACCACGCGGCGCCAGCCGACCATGGTGCCCGCGCCCAGCGCCAGGGCGACTGCCACGATCACCCAGAAGGGGGCGTATTCGGTGGTGGCTGTCAGGTCGGCGCGCAGGCGTTGCAGGTCGGCGCGTTCGCGGGCCGGCAGCCCTTCGATGCGCGCGACCTTCTTGGCCGTGTCGTCCAGGCAGAGCAGGTAGCGGCGCACGGAGATGCGCTTCTCGGCCGACAGGTCGGCGTAGTTGGACACGCCGTGCAGATCGGCCTGCAGCGCGGCGATGGTCGGCATGGTCAGTTCGGGGTCGCAGCGGAAGTTGCGCGGCAGTTCGGTGGTCGCGTCCACGCGCTTGAGCGCCAGGTATTCGCCCAGCATGGCTTCATTGCGCTGGTAGAACACGTTCAGGTGGTTGGCGGCGTCGCGGGTGCGCTCGATCTGGTAGGTGGTGCTGTTGGTGTCCAGCACGAAGTTGGCGGGCACGATGCCGATCAGCACCAGCATGATCAGGCCAATCCCTTTCTGTCCGTCGTTGGAGCCGTGCACGAAGCTCACGCCCATGGCGGACAGCACCAGCACCAGGCGGTTCCAGAAGGGCGGATGCTTTTTATTGTCGATGGCGCGGCGCTGTTCCGGCGTCTTGTGCATCTTGGACAGCGGCAGCCAGCGCTTGAGCGCCAGCAGCAGGCCGCCCGCCACCAGGAAGCCGGCCACCGGCGACACCACCAGCGACAGGCCGATGTCGATGGCCTTGCCCCAGTTGACGCCGTCCGCCAGCGGCAGGTCGGTGATCAGCGCGTTGGCCAGGCCCACGCCCAGGATCGAGCCGATCAGCGTGTGCGAGCTGGACGCCGGAATGCCGAAGTACCAAGTGCCCAGGTTCCAGGCGATGGCCGCGGCCAGCATGGCGAACACCATGGCCAGCCCGCGGCCCGTGTCCACGTTGATCAGCAGCTCCACCGGCAGCAGGTGCACGATGGCATAGGCCACGCCCACCCCGCCCAGCAGCACGCCCAGGAAGTTGAATATGCCGGAAAGCACCACCGCCAGATGCGGCGGCATGGCCTTGGTGTAGATGACCGTGGCCACGGCGTTCGCCGTGTCATGGAATCCGTTGATGAATTCGAAGGCCAGGACGAATGTCAGGGCCAGCGCAAGGCTGAGGCCGACCCAGAGGTCTAGGCCGTGGAAGAGGTCGAACATGGAGGCGGGGGAGGTTCCGGCGAGAGGAGCCGATTATTGCAGATTTGTGACCTGTCACTGGTTGCTTGCGGCTACCAAGTGCGGCCAGCCGACCCCGCCCGGGGTCAGAATTTCGAATACTGGAACTCGATTTCCATCGGTTTGCCCAGGTTCGCCGAGGTATCCGCCTGGATCACCATCACCGCCAGGACGCCCAGGTAGAGCAGGCACAGCCACAGGGTTCGTTTCATTGCCGGCCATCCTTCATGGGTAGAACACTTCAGCGATCTTCTGGTTCACGCGCAGCCAGCCCAGTTCCCCCAGGTGCTGTACGTCCCGCAGCATCCCCACCTCGAAGGGGGCGCTGTACATGTCCATGCAGCGCATGGCATAGCGCTGGCACAGCGCCGCGACTTCCCGCTGCACCGGCCCGAAGCGGTCCAGGTCCTTGAACACCAGCGGATGCAGCGGCTGCATGACGAACAGGGCATTGACGCCGCGCTGCCGCAGCAGCGCCATCAGCGCGTCCAGTTCGCGCAGCTCGTCCCGGCCGGTCAGCGGCTGGGGCAGATAGGCGGTCTTGCCGCCCTCGGGAATGCTGCGCAGGTATTTATTGAAGAATTCATCGCGCACGGCGTAGCGGTTGCCGCCCATCAGGGCCTGTTCTGCGCCCTGGGCGTCGGCAGCCAGCGCCTCCCAGTCCACCACCCGGGCGGCCGCGGGCGGCCCCTCGCGCTCGCGCTCGGGGGCAGGCGCTGCGTGGACGGGCGCCCACAGGTTGACCAGCCGCTGGCGGAAGACGTAGGCCTGCTCGGCCGCCATGGACCAGGCGACGCCCGCGTCGCCCTTGGCCTGCAGCCAGCGGACCACCTCCGCCCGGCCCTCGGGCTGCCGCAGCAGGCGGGGCAGCAGCGGATTGGCGTGTTCCTTGAATTCGTCCGGACCCAGCCCGCCGTCGCCGTCGAACCAGCCCGGCGACAGCATCACCACCACGCGCGAGGCCGGCGACAGGTCCTCGGCCATCGCCGCCAGCACCAGCTGCATGCCCAGAGACTGGAATCCTGAATGGCCATAGGCCAGCACCGGCATCTGCAATTCGTCGGCCAGGTAGCGGTACGGCACGAAGCGCAGGTCGTTGCTGGTCAGCTCCGACGAACCCAGGATCACCAGCCTGTCGCCCGTGCGCAAGGCCTGGCTCATGCGGGACAGGTTGCGCGTCTGTTCCTCCAGCGTATTGCCCAGGTTGGGGATGTAGATGCCCGGAGCGGCCGCCGGCACGGGTTCCGTCTTCAGCGCCAGGGAGTGCAGGGCGCCCCATCCGGCGGCCGCCGCCGCGGCCAGGGCCAGCGCCGCCGCCAGCGCATGCTGCCGTAGTGTGCGTTTGAACATGGGGAACCAATGCCGCTCGGGGCCCTCTTTATTGGGATAGGTTTGTTAGCGGATGTTATCGAGCGGACATGTCCGGAACAAGCGCGGGAAAGCGGGGCCAAAGCCGATTCGCCTTTTTGCGACAGGGGCCGCCGCCGGCGCGCTGCCTGCTGACGCGATTCCCGCAGGGAAGGAATGCGATAGCATCGCTCTGGCGGGCCTCTTCTGGATTTCCATGATTGACCTCGCCCACGGCCGCATCCGCGCCGCCCGACAGTTTCTTACCAAGATTGCGCAGCCCATGACCGCCACTACCCGTATCGCCCGCAAGCATCCCGACGAACTGATCGTGGGCCTGGTGTCCATTTCCGATCGCGCCTCCAGCGGCACCTATCAGGACCTGGGGCTGCCCGCGCTGCGCGAATGGCTGGGCGGCGCCCTGGCCTCGCCCTGGCAGGCGGTGGACCGCCTGATCCCCGACGAACCCGCACGCATTTCCCAGACGCTGATCGAACTGGTGGACGGCTGCGGCTGCGACCTGGTCCTGACCACCGGCGGCACCGGTCCGGCGCGCCGCGACGTCACGCCCGAGGCCACGCTCGCCGTCGGCACCAAGGAAATGCCCGGCTTCGGCGAACAGATGCGCCAGATCAGCCTGCGCTTCGTGCCCACGGCCATCCTGTCGCGCCAGGTGGCGGTCATCCGGGAAACGCCCGCGCACGCCGCCCTTATCGTGAACCTGCCCGGCCAGCCGAAATCCATCCGCGAAACGCTGGAAGGACTGAAGGGCGAGGACGGCGCCGTGCTGGTGCCGGGGATTTTCGCCGCCATTCCCTATTGCATCGATCTTATCGGCGGCCCATACGCCGAAACCCGGCCGGAAGTCATTGCGGCCTTCCGTCCCAAATCGGCCCGGCGCGCGCCGCAGGCTTGACCTGGCGCTGCGTTATATTGGCCGCCCCATCCACCTCCAACCGCTCGAGAGTTCCATCGCCATGAAGGTCCGCACCGCTTTGTCCCTTACTGTCCTGGCAGCCTTGTCGGCCTGCGCCAACGTCAAAGACGTGCGCGACCGCGATCCGGTCTTCTACGGTTCCACCCAACGTACGCCCGAGGACTACACGGCTTGCGTCGCCGAATCCTGGAAGAACCTGGGCATCAATTTCCAGCAGAAGGCGGTGCGCAACGGCTTTGAATTGATCCAGGAGGACAGCCTGGGTGTCGAAGCCGTGCTGACGACCACGCACTGGAAGGGCAAGACCGAAGCGCGCCTGTCCACGCGCATCGCCCGCCGCGACCAAAGCATCATCGAACCCGCCAACCTGTGCCTGTGAACGCCATGCAGCATCGTCGCGACGTCCTGCGGCTGGGCCTGGCCGCGGCCGCCCTTTGCCTGGGCCTGCCGGCCCGCGCGCAGCAGCAGAGCGGTTTCATCAGCCGCAAGCTCAACGTTCCCGTGCCTGGCGGCGTCGCCGTCCTGGGCCTGGGCAATGCCGAACGCGCGCCCGAGGTCAGCTTCCTGGGCCGGCGCGTGCTGGTCGTGCGTGAAGAAGGCAAGCAGTGGATCGCCGTGGTCGGCATCCCGCTCAGCGTGAAGCCGGGCGAGCAGCAGGTGGATATCAAGGACGCGCAAGGCAAGCGTTCAGTGTCCTTCAAGGTCGGCGCCAAGGAATACAAGGCCCAGCACATCACGCTGAAGAATCCGCGCCAGGTCAATCCGGATCCGGACGACATGAAGCGCATCGAACGCGAGCAGGCCGAGCAGGCCGCCGCCAACCGCGCCTACCGCGCTGGCATCACGCCCAGCAACCTGCTGCTGGATCGCCCGGTGAACGGCGGCCGCCTGTCCAGTCCCTTCGGCCTGCGCCGCTTCTTCAATGGCGAAGAGCGCAATCCGCATTCGGGCCTGGATTTCGCCGTGCCCTCGGGCACGCCGATCAAGGCGCCGGCCGCTGGCGTGGTCGTGCTGGTGGGGGATTACTTCTTCAATGGCAAGACGGTGTTCCTGGACCATGGCCAGGGCTTCGTCAGCATGTTCTGCCACATGTCGGCGATCGACGTGAAGGTCGGCGACGAAGTGCCGCGCGGCGGATTGGTGGGCAAGGTGGGCGCCACCGGCCGCGCCACTGGCCCGCACCTGCACTGGAACGTCAGCCTGAACGACGCGCGCGTCGATCCGGCCATCTTCATCGGGGCGTTCAAGCCCTGATCCTGTCCCGGGATGGGGGCGCGGACCCGCGCCCTCAGGCCGTTGCGGCCTGCTGCGCGATCAGTTGCAGCACGTGCTGATGCACGCGCTCGGCATAGTCCATCTGCTGCCGCACTTCGAGCTGCTCGGCTTCCTGCTCGTCCAGGCAGTTGTCGTACTTGGTCTTGGCCTCGGCGTAGGTCAGGCCGGTATTGCGCAGGCTGTTGATGAAGGCCTCGCGCGACTGATGCAGCAGGCGCAGGCCTTCCTCGCCCTTGACGAATTTTCTTCGCGCCAGGGCAAGCTGGTCAGCGGCGGCTTGCAGATCTTGTGTCAGGTCCATCTTGCTTCATGCTCATCCTGCCGGGCGTCGCGCCGGGCAGAGGGCGCCATTCTTTCATGAACGGGCGCTCCACGCATTACGGCATCGCGCGGCCCAGGTTTAAGGCTGGCGCGAAAAGGGAGCCGGCGCGGGGCCGGCCCTGTCGCCCTGGCTTAGCGGCGGAATTGCTGGGGACGCTGCGGCGCGGGACCGCGCTCGTCCTTGTGGCGGAAGTTGATGCGGCCCTTGGTCAGGTCATACGGCGACATTTCCAGGGTGACGCGGTCGCCGGCCAGGATGCGGATGCGGTGCTTGCGGATGCGGCCGGAGGCGTAGGCGCCGACTTCGATGCCGTTGTCCAGCTTCACACGGTAGCGGCTATCGGGCAGCACTTCGTCAACGATGCCGTCCAGTTCGATGAGTTCTTCTTTAGCCATTCTTTTCTCCTATCAAAACGCGCAGCCATACCGACGGCATGGCGCGCCGCGCGAGGCGGCAAGCGCGTCGGACCCGAACGGGCGGGTCCAGCGGTTTGAACGTAAAACGTCCGGGCAAGCGCGGGTAAGGGCCACGGCATCCGAAGCGGATGTCTGAAATGACGGATACTCGCGCCGCGTGGGCAGTGTGCGCGCGGTGCGCGGCTTGGTCGCGGCGGCGCGTTTTGCGCAAATCGCCGGAAGAAGCGGGGTGGAGCTTGTGCTGCCAGGCCGCGCAACTATGGAGGTGGAGGCGCGCCCGGTGGCGGAGGGGTTTTTCCGGAAAAATCAGGCACGTCCTGGGTTGCCCCGGAGCATTGCCCGCAGGCGGTACAGGTTGGCACGCAGAGTGACCGAAGCCCGGTTTTTGCGGAAAAATCACGGACTTATGGTACTGCAAAGCGCAATATTTAGCCAGTATTTATCTGTAGCCGCGCTGCGATAGTTGCTGTTCAACGACTCTAGCGAGCCGGGATCCGTTCACGGTATTCGGCTTCCACCCGGTTAAGCACGGACCAGAACGGACCGGGGGCACGGCCGGCCAGGCGAGCTTCGAGCACGCCCAGGTGCACATGCCAGCCGCCAGCTACGTCCACCATGCCGTCACGCGAGGACAGCTTGCGGTGGGTCAGCACCAGGCGCGTTTCCTCGCCCTGAGGCGACAGCTCGAAGGTGACCTCGGAAGGATGGCCGGGGGAGCCGCCCCAGGTGAAAGCCAGCAAATGCGGCGGTTCGCAGCGGGTGATGACGCCTTGCGTGGTGACGCCGCCTTCGTACGGCTTGTAGGCGTCAGGCACCGGTTCTGCCACCGAGGACAGGTCCGCATGCACGAAGCGCAGCGTCACGCCGCCGCCTTCGCGCAGTTCCATGTCGCCGGATGCCAGCCAGCGCCCGCGTTTTTCGGATTCGGTGAGAAAAGCCCAGACCTCGTCGACGCTGGCGGGCAGTATCCGCGTGAAGCGGATGGAGGTGGGGTCCAGAACGACGCCGTGATCACTCATGTGGTTCTCCAGAAGACGCGGCCGGGGACCGGCTGGCGGCGAGCGCGGCTTCCAGCGCGCCCAGCTTGCCCGACCAGAATTGCTCATAGAAGCGCAGCCACTGCATGGCCTCGGCCATGGGTTCGGGATTGAGGCTGCATACGTGCGTGCGGCCGCGGATGGAGCGCCGCACCAGACCGGCGCGTTCCAGGGCCTGCACATGCTTGGAGGCGCCCGCGAAACTCATGCTGTGGGGCGCCGCCAGTTCGCCGATGGTCTGCTCGCCACCGGCCAGGCTGCGCAGCATGTCGCGGCGCGTGGGGTCGGCCAGCGCGCGAAAGACGGCATCGAGGACGGGGGAGGGAATAGATTCAACCATGAGGTTGAATATAGTCTGGCCTCGCCAAAAAATTCAACTACTCGGTTGAATTTTTATGTAACCGCCTGCGGATGGTCTTCTTCCATCGCCCCATACGCATCGGGGTACTGCGGCAGGCCGTCGGTGATGTCGAACCAGGGCGCCTTGCTGGCCACGTGGCAGTGGGCTGCCGGCTTGATGCCCGGGTCGTCGTCCAGCGGACCTAGAGGCAGGCCGTAGACGTCCGGCGTCTGGTCGAAGCGGGTCAGGAGGGGCGTGCCGCAGGCTTCGCAAAAGCCGCGGTAGCTGCCCGGGGACGAGCAGTACCAGGTGACGTGGTTTTCTCCGCGGGTCCAGGCGAAGTCCTTGACCTGGACCGTCGCCCGGCTGCGGAATGCCGCGCCATGCGCCTTGCGGCAGATCGTGCAATGGCAGTTGAGGGCGTCGGTGAGCGGACCCGTGATCTCGTAGGCGACGCGGCTGCACAGGCAGGAACCTTTGATCATGATGAACGCCAGGCTGGTGGGGAATATCCCCAATATACCTGCGGCGCGCCGGGCCGGAGACGGCCTTTGTGACGAACGTCTTTCAGATCGTTCCAGTGTCCCTATTTTCAGCCAAATGAATCGATTCCCAGGTCATCGTGCTGTCATGCCGCGAAAACAGAATGCCGCCATGAACACATCCAAGGGGATTCAACGATGACCTACGCCATCGAAGTACAAGGGCTCAGCAAGAGCTTCCACGCCGGCGCCAAGGCGCTGGACGCCGTGAACCTGCAAGTGGCCGACGGCGAGATGGTGGCCTTGCTCGGCGCCTCGGGTTCGGGCAAGTCGACGCTGCTGCGCCATCTGTCGGGTTTCGTGGCCGGCGACTCGGGCAGCGTGGCCGTAAACGGCCGCATGATCCAGCGCGATGGCCGCCTGAGCCGCGACGTGCGCTCCGCGCGCGCCGGCATCGGTTTCGTGTTCCAGCAATTCAATCTGGTCGGTCGCCTGCCGGTCATCACCAACGTGCTGACCGGGCTGCTGCCGCGCGTGCCGTTGTGGCGCAGCCTGACGCGCTGGTTCCTGCGCGGCGAAGTGCAGCAAGGCCTCGAAGCGCTTGCCCAGGTTGGTATAGACGACTACGCATTTCAGCGCGCCTCGACGCTGTCCGGCGGCCAGCAGCAGCGCGCGGCCATCGCCCGCACGCTGGTGCAGAACGCCCGCGTCATCCTGGCCGACGAACCCATCGCCTCGCTGGATCCGGAATCCTCGCGCCGCGTGATGGACACGCTGGCCCAGATCAACCGCGGCCGCAAGGTGGCCGTAGTGGTGTCGCTGCACCAGGTGGACGTGGCCCTGCGCTACTGCCCGCGGGTGGTGGCGCTGCGCCATGGCAAGGTCGTCTATGACGGCCCCTCCGCCGCGCTCACGCCTTCGATGCTGAGCGACCTGTATGGCTCCGAATTGAGCGAACTCCTTCCCGAATATGCGCCGCAAGCGCCGGCCATGCCCGGCATGGCGCCGCTGTCCCGCCTGGCGCAAGCCGCCTGATATCCCGACCCATTTCCCCCCGGAGCCTTCCATGCTACGCAGAACCTTTGTCACCCTGATCGCCGCCGCGGCCCTGTCCGCGCAGGCCTACGCGCAAGACGCCAAGACCCTGAACTTCGGCATCATCTCGACGGAATCGTCGACCAACCTGAAGTCCGTATGGCAGCCGGTCATCGACGACCTGAGCCGCGCGATCGGCGTACCGGTCAAGCCCTTCTTCGCGTCCGACTATGCCGGCATCATCGAAGGCATGCGCTTCAACAAGGTGCAGATGGGCTGGTTCGGCAACAAGTCCGCAATCGAGGCGGTGGACCGCGCCAAGGGCGAGGTGTTCGCCTCCGTCATCGACAAGGACGGCAACCCCGGCTACTGGTCGCTGCTGATCGTCAACAAGGACAGCAACCTGAAGACCCTGGACGACGTGCTCAAGCGCGGCGGCACGCTGAGCTACGGCGCGGGCGATCCCAATTCGACCTCGGGTACGGCTGTGCCCGGCTACTACCTGTGGGCCGCCAACAAGATCGAACCCAAGACCTTCTTCAAGACGGTGCGCGCCAGCAACCACGAAACCAATCTGCTGTCGGTCATCAACAAGCAGGTCGACGTGGCCGTCAACAACACCGAGGCGCTGGAGCGCTATCGCCTGAACACGGGCAAGGATGCCAACGACAGCGTGCGCGTGCTGTGGAAGTCGCCGCTGATCCCCGCCGATCCGCTGGTCATGCGCACCGACCTGCCGGCAGACCTGAAGGTCCGCATCCGCGACTTCTTCGTCAACTATGGCAAGGGCAAGGACGCCGAGCGCGAATTGGCCAACCTGAAGGCGCTGACCTACCAGGGCTTCCGCGCCTCCGACAACCAGCAGCTGGTGCCGATCCGCCAGATCGAACTGGCGCGCGAGAAGGCCAAGGTCGAAGCCGACGCCACGCTGGGCCAGGCCGAAAAGCAGAAACAGCTGGCCGAGCTGGACAGCAAGCTGGCCAGCCTGGGCCAGCCCGCCGCCAAGCAATAAGCCTGCAAGCGGCAAGCCGGCGCGCCGCGGGGCGCGCCGGCTTGCCCGCAACTGAAACCCAACTAGCGGATCGCCTTTTCTATGAACGTAGCCATGCAGACCTCCCGCCTTTCCGCCGCGCCGCGCTCCTCGCTGCCAGTCCTGCTCGTATGGGCCGTCGTGCTGGCGTTGCTGGTCATGTCGTGGAAGGGCGCCGACATGCGGCCCCTGGACCTGCTGCGCGATTCGGGCAATATGGCCCAGTTCGCCGCCGACTTCTTTCCGCCCAATTTCCGCGACTGGCGCATGTACCTGGACGAGATGATCGTCACCGTGCAGATCGCGGTCTGGGGCACCTTCCTGGCCATCGTGGTCGCCGTGCCGCTGGGGCTGCTGTGCTCGTCGAACATGGTGCCGGCCTGGGTGTACCAGCCCATGCGACGCCTGATGGACGCGTGCCGCGCCATCAACGAAATGGTGTTCGCCATGCTGTTCATCGTGGCGGTCGGGCTGGGCCCGTTCGCCGGCGTGCTGGCGCTGTGGGTGCACACCACCGGCGTGCTGGCCAAGCTGTTCTCGGAAGCCGTCGAGGCTATCGATCCGCGTCCGGTGGAAGGCGTGCGCGCCACCGGCGCGAACGCGCTGGAGGAAATCGTCTACGGCGTGATTCCGCAGGTGCTGCCGCTGTGGATCTCGTATTCGCTGTACCGCTTCGAATCCAACGTGCGTTCGGCCTCGGTGGTCGGCATCGTCGGCGCGGGCGGCATCGGCACCGTGCTGTGGGAGATCATCCGCAGTTTCCGCTACGCCGAAACCTGCGCCGTGATGATCATCATCGTGGCTTTCGTGGTCATCATCGACATGGCGTCGGCGCGCATCCGGCGCGCGCTCATCTGAGCATGCGCGGGGCCCGGGCGGGCCCCGCGGCCTCAGGCCTGCGGAAGCAGCGCCTGGAACGCAGGCAGCGCCAGCAGGCCCGCCAGCTGCGCGGCCTGCACATCGGCATCCGAAACCGCCGCGCGCGGCATCAGGAAGTTGACGGTGCCCAGGCAGACCCCGCCGTACACGACCGGCACATTGATGACCGAGCGCAGGCCCAGACGCTGGATCGCGTCATGGTCGTCGAAGAATGCGCGGATCGCGTCCTCGCCTTCGCCGACGAACAGCTTTTGCTCCAGCAGGACGTGGCGGCCCCAGGCGGTGCCGCTCTTGTCCTTGCTGCCGCCGGGCGGATAGGCCTCGGGGTTGGAGCTATACAGCCGCAGCACCCGCATGGCCTGCGCGTCATAGCGGTTGACCGTGCACAGCGTGTGCGCCAGCGCGGCGTGCGCATGGGCGTCGATGGCGCGCAAGGCCGCGACCGGATCGGCGGCCGCGTAGGCCCGGGCGATGGCGGCCACGCCGGCCTGTGCCGGCGCGGTGGATTGGATGCTCACGGTCATTCGGCGGTGATTCCCAGTTCTTTGATCAGCTTGCCGTACTTGTCGGCGTCGCGCGCCAGGATCTGGCCGAATTGCTCCGGCGTGGTCTCGGTCAGCAGCACGCCCATGTCGCCCATTTTCTTGATGACTTCGGGACGCTTGAGGATCAGGTTGATCTCGCGGTTCAGGCGTGCGGTCAGTTCGGGCGGCATGCCTGCCGGGCCGAAGGCGCCGTACCAGACCGACAGCTCGTAGCCCGGCAAGGTCTCGGCTACCGTGGGCACCTCGGGCAACAGCGGCGAACGCGCTTCCTCGGTGACGGCCAGCAGCTTCAGCTTGTTGTTCTGCACATGCGGCAGGGTCTGCGTGCCGGCGCTGAACAGCACCTGCGTGCGGCCGGCCACGGTGTCCAGCACCGCGGGCGCGCCGCCGCGATAGGGGATGTGCATCATCTTCACGCCGGCGGCCTTCTCGAACAGCGCGGCGCTCAGATGGTTGGTGGAGCCCTGGCCGGCGGAGGCATAGGCCACGGTGCCGGGATTGGCCTTCAGGTAGGCGATGAACTCCTTCACGTTGGACGCGGGGACCGACGGGTTCACCACCAGGGTGTTGGTGACCAGCGCGAGCTCGGCGATGGGCGTGAAGTCCTTCACACCGTCGAACGGCATGCTGGAGTAGAGCGCCTGGTTCATCGTGTGCGTGCTCATCGAGCCCACCAGCAAGGTGTAGCCGTCCGGCTTGGCGCGCGCCACGAAGGTGGTGCCGATGTTGCCGGACGCGCCCGAGCGGTTTTCCACGATGACGGGCTGGCCCAGCGACTGGGTCAATCCTTCGGACAGCACGCGCGCCAGGATGTCGGTGGAGCCGCCCGCAGCCCACGGCACGATCAGCGTGATGGGTTTTTCGGGCCACGCGGCGTGGGTGAGCGCGGGCGCGGCCAGCGCCAACCCCAGCGCGAACGAGCGCAGCAGTCGTTTGAATTGCAGTTTCATGGTGTTTACCCCTTTGCTTGATATCCGGTCTGCATGCCGGTTGAATGAAACAGGTTCAGCGGCCGGCGGCATAGCCCTGCATGCCGCGCGGGTTGGCGCCGGCGCGCAGCAGCAGGCCGCCGCCCGCGGCAGGCTCGCGGGTGCAGGCGCTGATGCGGCCTTCGGACCAGTCCGGCCCCACCTTGACCTCGTGGCCCGCCGCGCGCAGCGCCTCCAGCGTGGCGGCCGGCATGCGCGATTCCACGGTCAGCCGGTTCAAGGTAAGGCTGCGCGGCCAGAACGAGCCCGGGAAGTGATCGATATGCCAGGAGGGCGCTTCGATCGCCTCCTGCAGATTCATGCCCATGACATGGCGCAGGAAGAATGCCACCGTCCATTGGTCCTGCTGGTCGCCGCCCGGCGTGCCGAATGCCATGTAAGGCTGCCCGTCGCGCAGCGCGAGGCCGGGCGACAGCGTAGTGCAGGGACGCTTGCCCGGTTGCAGTTGGCCCGGCACGCCTTCGTCCAGCCAGGTCATCTGCAGGCGCGTGGTCAGCGGGAAGCCCAGGCCGGGCACGACGGGGCTGGACGACAGCCAGCCGCCCGACGGCGTGGCGGCCACCATATTGCCGTCGCGGTCGATGACGTCGATCTGGCAGGTATCGCCCACGAAGATCTCGCGCGCCGCCCATTCGGCTACCGGCGGCAGTGCGGCGAAGGTCGGTTCGCCCACGCCGAAGCGGGTGTCGGAGGCAGCCAGGGTGCGCACGGCTGCGTCCAGGTCGGGCAGGCGCGGTGTCTGGCCGCCTGGGCTGCCCGGCAGGAACTCGGACGAAGCGTGCGCGCCGATGCCTGCCGCGCGGGAGCGGGCGTACTCATCGCTGAGCAAAGCGGCCAGCGGCACCTGCGTGCAGGCAGGGTCGCCGTACCAGGCGGTGCGGTCGGCGAAGGCCAGCTTGGCCGCCTCGGCCACGTAGTGCACGAATTGCGGCGAGGTCGGCTCCAGCCCGTCCAGGCCCAGGTGCCGCAGTATCGCCAGTTGCTGCAGGTGGACCGGGCCTTGCGACCAGACCCCGCACTTGGCCACGGTGTAGCGGCCGTATTGGACAGTCAGAGGCTCGTCGTAGGTGGCGCGCCAATCGGCCAGATCGGATTTGCGCAGCAGGCCGCGGTTGCGCTGGCCCGTGGTATCGCGTACCTCGGCCTGCGTGTAATAGTCGTCGATCGCGTCGGCCACGAAACCGCGGTACCAGACCTCCAGCGCAGCGTCGATGCGGCCGCGCCGGTCGGTGCTGCGGGCGTGCGCCTCGTCCAGGATGCGGGTATAGGTGGCGGCGATGGCGGGCGTGCGGAACAGCGCGTCGGGCGCAGGTACGCGGCCGTCCGGCAGCCAGACCTCGCGCGAACTGGTCCATTCGTCGCGGAACAGCGCCTGCACCGCCAGAATGGCCTGCGAAATGCGCGGCACCAGCGGAAAGCCGTTGCGCGCATAGTCGATCGCCGGGCGCAGCACATCGGCCAGTTCGCAGGTGCCGTAGTCGCGCAGCAGGGTCAGCCAGGCGCCGAAGGCGCCGGGCACCGTGGCGGGCAGCAGGCCGATGCCGGGCACCAGGTCCAGGCCCAGGCCGCGGAAATAGGCGGGCGTGGCCAGCGCGGGCGCGGGGCCCTGGCCGCAGAGCGCGCGCATGCGCTGTTCCCGTTCGCTCCAGAGCAGGATGGGCACTTCGCCGCCCGGACCGTTCAGGTGCGGTTCCACGATCTGCAGCGCGAAGCCGCCCGCGACCGCCGCGTCATAGGCATTGCCGCCGCGCTCCAGCACGCTCATGGCCACTTGCGAGGCCAGCCAATGGGTGGAAGAGACCACGCCGAAAGTGCCGCGTATTTCGGGGCGGGTGGTGAAGGATGCGCTCATGAGGCCGGTCCGGGCAGCAGGGGATGCTTGCAGTATAGGGTCATGAAATAACTGATTTTTCCTTTGTTGGCATAATTGAATAACCAATTGGTTATAGGAAAGATCGTGACCTGGGATGCCGCCCGTCTCGCCAACCGTCTCAAGCATCGCCACCTGGCGCTGCTGATCGAAATCGCCAGGCACGGCTCGCTCACGCGCGTGGCCGCCGCGGCCGGCATCAGCCAGCCCGCCGTCACCAAGGCGCTCACGGAGATCGAGGACATCTTCGGCGCGCCGCTGTTCACGCGCACCGGTCGCGGCCTGCAACCCACGCCGCTGGGCGACCTGGCCCTGGTGCGCGCGCGCCACATGCTCAGCGACCTGGACCTGTGGGCGCGCGAGGTCGAGGCCCTGCACGCCGGCCGTTCCGCGCATCTGCAGGTGGGCGTGGTGCCCTACGTGTCCAGCGCCTTGCTGACGGCGGCCATCAGCCGCCTGCACCAGCGCCACGGCGTGACGCTCAGCCTGCACCGCGCCACCACCGACCATCTGGTGCCCATGCTGCGCCGGCACGAACTGGACTGCATCATCAGCCGCGCCACCTCGACCGTGGCGCCGGAGGATCTGATCCACCGCGTGCTGTACCGCCAGCGGCCGCGCCTGATCGCGCATGGCCGGCTTGCGCAGCGGCTGGCGCGGCGCAAGCCGGACTGGGCCGCTGTGGCGGCGATGGACTGGGTGCTGCCGGCGGCCAACACGCCGACGCGGCAACTGATCGTGGAGCATTTCATCCGCGCCGAATTGCAGCCGCCATCGCCGGTGCTGGAGGCGTACTCCACCGACGTGATCGAAGGCATGCTGACGATGAACGAGACCCTCATCTCCGTGGTGCCGGAAGACATCGCGCGCGAACTCTGCCAGCGCGGCAAGCTGGGCATGGTGCCCTGGGACTTCGGCTGGGAACTGCCGCCGATCAACCTGATACGGCGCAAGCGCGAACAGCCGCTCGCAGCGGAGGAATGCTTTTCGGAGATCCTGCTGGATCTGTGCGGAGACGCCGCCGCGCCCTGGGGCCAGGGCGACCCGCGTTGAACGGCGGCGCTAGGCGTTGAGCTTGTCGCGGGCGATGTTCAACAGTGCGGCGGCAGCGGTTTCCGGGGCGGCATCGTTGCTGACGCGCAGCAAGCGGCATTGTGGCGGTACGGGGAATGCCTGCGTCGCCCGCGCCAGGCGCTGCGCGATCTGTTCCGCGCTTTCCCGTCCGCGTCCCGCCAGGCGACTGACGAGCTGGCCGGGATCAACCGTGACTTCCACGGCGGTCAAGGCCGGGTAGCGCGAGTGCGCCTGTTCCAGGTGCGCGCGCGAGCCGTTGATGATGACCGCGGCGCCGCATGACAGCCAGGCGTCTATTTCGATGCCGATGCCGTAGTGCAGGCCGTGGCTGGCCCAGCGCAGGGCAAAGCAGCCCAGGGCGGCGCGGCGTCCGAACTCGTCTTCGGTCAGGCTTAGCGCGTCTTCGGTGGCGCCGCTGTCGCGGGTGATGTAGCGATGCGCGACCAGCACGGGCTCATCGCCGCGCAGCTCGGCGCGCAGCAGGCGCAGCAAGGTGTCCTTGCCGCTGCCCGAAGCGCCCATCAGGTAGATCAGCCTGGCGCCGTCGGCGGGAACCGAGGCGCTCATGCCGCCGCCGGTCCTTGCAGATAGCCGGCTCCGGCCGCATCGATGCTGGAACCATCAAAACCGTAGTGCCTCGCCGCGACGAAGTCCGCGCCCGGCGCGGGCTGCACGTAGACGCTGACTCCGGGCACGGCCATGGGCTGCCCGCGCAAGGGATCGGCGAACGCGGCGATTTCGGCCTGCGCTTGCGACAGCGCCTCGCCTTGCAGCTTGCCGGTCAACGTAATGTGGAAGACGTAGGTATCGAATACGTACGGATAGCCCCAGCGCGCCAGCATGGTTTGCTGCGCCGGACTGAGCGATTGCGGTTGGCGGCGCGCGGTTTCCTCGGGCGTGGGCGGCGCGCGCAAGGGATCCAGGTCGCGCACGGCGGCTTCGGCCAGGGCCTGGATCCGCACGCGTCCCTGCGTGTCGGACGCAGCGATGCGCCAGGCCAGGAAGCCGCGCAGCGGTTCGCATTCCAGTTCCAACGAGAACGGCGTGCCGCCTGCGGCCAACTGGCGGGCGGCCGCGTCGACCTGTTCGGGGCTTGCGCCCGGGTTCAGGCGGAAGGGCGGCTTCAGCGTGGCGTGCAAGCCATAGTGGCGCGGCGCTTCGGTCCAGTTACGCGCTTCCGCGTTCTGGCCCGGCCGCGGCGGCAGCGCCAGGCCGGTGTCGGCGCAACGGCCCAGCCAGCGGCTGCCGTGTTCGCGCCAGGGGCCGGTGGGCGCCAGGTACAGGGCGTAGCGATGGGCGAGGGGCATGGTCAGGCCGCCATGCGCTGGCTGTGGCTGTCGTCGAAGGCGCGCGTGGCGTAACGCAGTTCGCCGCCCACGATCGCGGCGCAGACGCGGGGCAGCCCCGGCACCTGGTCATCCACCACGATGGCGTCGGCGATCAGTCCGGGCGCGAGCGCGCCGCGATCCTTCAGGCCGGCGGCGCGGGCCGGATTCAAGGACACCAGATCCCAGGCTTGCGCCAGCGGCAGCACGCCGTCGTTGGCCAGCTTCATCACCGCGGCCAGCGGGGCGGGGTAGTAATAGTCGGACGTCAGGATGTCGCACAGGCCCGCGCGGACCATTTCGGTGGCGTTGGGCGCGCCGGTGTGGCTGCCCCCGCGCACGACGTTGGGCGCGCCGAAGACCACGGAATCGCCCAGGTCGCGGGCCACGCCGGCGGCCTCGCGGGTCAGCGGAAACTCCGCCACGCCGCAGCCCAGCTGGTGGTAGTAGCGGCGGGTGGCGGCGTCCGGATCGTCGTGCGAGGCCACCTTCAAGCCCGCTTCCTGCGCGCAGCCGGTCAGCTCGCGCATGGCGTCCGCCACCGAATCGGCGGCTGCCATGGCGGCGCGGATCCGGTCCTGGAAGACGTCGAGGTCGCACTCGGCGCGGTTGGCGTACTGCATCAGTTTGCGCTCGTCGCCCAGGCGGCGCGCCATGCTGGGCAGGTGGTCGTTCAGCGCCAGGAAGCGCACGCGGCCGTCGCGTATCCATTGCTGGGCAATATCCAGGCCGCCCACGTGATGGGTTTCGAAGCGCAGGTGCACATAGTGCCGCGCGCCCATGAGATAGCGCATTCTTTCCAGCGCGTCGAACATGCGTTCGGCGTAAGCCTCGCCGCGCAGCCCGCCTTCCCAGGACAGGGTCACGCCATGGAACTCGGTGGTGATGCCGTTGGCCAGCAGCTGGCGGTCCACGTCGAACAGGGCGCTGTCGTACGGAAAGGTCACGCTGGGCCGCGGCATGACTGCGCGCTCGAAGGCGTCGCCGTGCAGGTCCACGATGCCGGGCAACACCAGCAGATCGCCGGCGTCGAACCAGGGCGCGCCCCGCGGCGCCGCGGAGGCGGAGCCTTCGATCAGTCCGCCATGGAACCGCAGGCTGGCCTGTTCGACGCCGCGCGGCGTCAGGATGCGTTGGCCTGTGACACCGGCCAAGGGCGAGGGGGCGTGCGTGTGTGTGTTCATGGCGTGACGTTAGCGGGATTGCATTACAACCAGATGTCTAGATGAGTTAATCCGTTGGCCGGAGTCTTCCGCGCCGCCTGCGCGCGCAGGCGGCGGCCTTGCGTCAGCTGTCGTCCGTCACCATCAGCTGGACCATGTCGCCCACGAAGCGCGCCACGCTATATTGCAGCGGCGAGCCTTCCTGGTCCACATTCAAGGCCTCCACCTGAAGAATGGGGCGGGTCTTGGGCTGGCCCAGCAGGCGGGCGATTTCGGGCGTGGGCAGGGCGGCGGTGATGCGCGACCACTTGCGCGTGTAGTCGCCGATGCCATAGTGGGCATAGACCTTGGAGATCGAGCGCAGCGACGCCAGGCGGTCGGCGAAGTCGGGGAAGCGCTTTTCGTCGAAGAAATGTTCCGAGACGCTGATCGGGCGGTTCTCGGCTTTGCCTACGATCTGCACGCGCAACAGCGGCGCGGTACGCGTCAGGCCCAGGTGCTTGGCGATGTCGCCGGCGCGCAGGCTCTGGCTGCCCAGGACTTCCTGGTGGCCCAGCATGCCCTGGCTGCGCAGGTTCTCGGAAAAGCGCGTGCGCTTGCCGATGGCGTAGTCGATCGCGTGTTCCTGGACGAAGGTGCCGCGGCCTTGTTCGATGCGGACCAGGCCGCCTTGTTCGAGTTCGCCCATCGCGCGGCGGATGGTGTGGCGGTTGACGGAAAACTTGGCGGCCAGCTCGGGCTCGGACGGCAGCTGTTCGCCTGCCGCATAGAGCTTGTTGCGGATATCGTCCGCCAGCGCTTCGCCGATTTGCCGCCAGACGGCGATGCCGGAACCTCTTTCGACCATAGGGTGTGCTCGTGCTGTCACATCAGCTTCATGAAGAATGGCAGTGATTGTGCACCATGCGGCGGCGGCCGCAAAGGCGCTGCGGACGCGCTGCAACTGTCATCAAAAATTCACGCCAGGCTGTTGAACTTCCATTTCGGAGCGATCATACTCCATCCGGTCGTCTAGACGTTTAGAGGAAAAAGATGGATCACCCCAAGACAGGGCAGGATGCGGCGGGCGCGCAACGCGCCGCCTGGATGCGCGTGCTGGCGCTGGCCGATCCGGCCGCGCTGGATGGCGCTTTTTGCGCGCTGGCGGGCAAGCCGGAACACCAGACGTTGCGCCCCGCGCAAACCGGCATGGCCATGGTGCGCGCCCGCAGCGGCGGCACTGGGGCCCGCTTCAACCTGGGCGAAATGAGCGTGACACGTTGCGCGGTGACGATGGGCGAGGGCGTGGTGGGCGTGGCTTATGTGCAGGGCCGCTCGCAGCGCCATGCCGAGCAGGCCGCCGTGGCCGACGCCCTGCTGCAACTGCCGGAATGGCATGACACGGTGCAGGCCCAGCTGATCCAGCCGCTGGCCCGCCTGCATGCCGAACGGGTCGAGCGCCAGGCCCGCGTGGCGGCGCAGACCAAGGTGGAATTCTTCACGATGGTGCGAGGCGAGGACTGACATGCAGCAACAGATACAAGCCGCCGCGGCCTCGGGCCGGGCGCTGCTCCCCGGATTCGCGGATCCCGTCGGCGACGCGCAGGCCACGTTCCGCGCCGCGCTGGACGCTATGGCCCACCCGGGCCGCATCCATGAAATCCTGATCGAAACCGACGTGCCGGCGGGCCTGTCGCCTGCCATGACCGCGCTGCTGCTGACGTTGGTGGACGTGGACACGCCGCTCTGGCTGCCTGAAACCGTCAGCGCGGACGCGATCGCGTTTCTGCGATTTCATTGCGCCTGCCCCATCGTGCCATCGCCCTCGCTCGCGCGTTTTGCCGCGGTGCCGGCTGGCAGCAAGGCGCCGGCGCTTTCGGCTTGCCACCAGGGCGATCCGGCCTATCCCGATCTGTCTACTACCTTGCTGATCGAGGTCGAATCCTTGTCGGGCGGGGAACCCGCCATCCTCAGCGGCCCGGGTATCAAGAGCCAGCAGCTGCTGCATGCGGCAGGGCTGCCCGAGGGTTTCTGGCGCGAGTGGCGTCTCAATCATCAACGGTTTCCGCTCGGTGTCGACGTGTTCCTGACGCACGAGCGCCGGATCTGCGCACTGCCGCGCAGCACGCGCAAGGAGAACTGACATGTACGTAGCCGTAAAAGGAGGCGAACGCGCCATCCTCAATTCCTACCGCATGCTGGACGACTACCGGCGCGGCGACCGCGAAGTGCCCGAGCTGAGCCTGGACCAGATCCGCGAACAGATGCCGCTGGCGGTATCGCGGGTCATGGCGGAGGGCTCGCTCTACGATCCGCAACTGGCGGCGCTGGCCATCAAGCAGGCCGCGGGCGACCTGATCGAAGCGGTGTTCCTGCTGCGCGCCTACCGCACCACCTTGTCGCGCTTTGGCTATACCCAGCCCATCGACACCGGCCGCATGCGCCTGCAGCGCCGCATCTCGTCCACCTTCAAGGACGTGCCTGGCGGCCAGATCCTGGGTCCGACCTACGACTACACCCAGCGTCTGCTGGACTTCTCGCTCGAAGCGCAGCGCGAAGCCGACGCCTTGCCGCCGGGCGGCGAGGCGCTGGACAGCGCGATGCCGCGCGTCACCGACCTGCTGGCGCATGACGACCTGATCGACGCGGAAGCCGTGCCCGAAGGCGATCCCGAACCCTTCGACCTGACCCGGCAGCCGCTGGATTTCCCGGCCTCGCGCGCGGCCCGCCTGCAGAACCTGGCGCGCGCAGACGAAGGTTTCCTGCTGTCCATGGGCTATTCGACCCAGCGCGGCTACGGCAATACCCACCCCTTCGCCGCCGAGATCCGCTACGGCGCGCTCGAGGTGGAAATGCACATCGAGGAATTGGGATTCGCCGTCACCGTGGGCGAGATCGAGATCACCGAATGCCAGATGGTCAGCCAGTTCGCGGGCAGCGCCGAGGAAGGCCCGAAGTTCACCCGGGGCTATGGGCTGACCTTTGGCTATGGCGAACGCAAGTCCATGTCGATGGCGCTGGTGGACCGCGCGCTGAAGGCGCGCGACCTGGGCGAACGCGCCGATTCGCCTGCCAATGATCACGAGTTCGTGCTCTATCACAGCGACAACGTCGAAGCCTCCGGTTTCGTGCAGCACTTGAAACTGCCGCACTACGTGGACTTCCAGGCCAATCTTGAACTGTTGCGGCGCATGCGCGCCGAACGCGCCGCGCCCGAGGCCGCGCGCAACGATCTGATGGACGAGGCGGTTTCCCCATGACTACGCAACACGCAACGGTCGAACGCGACGACCACTACAACTTCGCCTATCTGGACGAATCCACCAAGCGCATGCTGCGCCGCGCCTTGCTCAAGGCCGTCGCCATCCCCGGCTACCAGGTGCCTTTCGGCAGCCGCGAAATGCCGCTGCCCTATGGCTGGGGCACTGGAGGCATCCAGGTCACGGCGTCCATCATTGGCGCAAACGACGTGCTGAAGGTGATCGACCAGGGTTCGGACGACACCACCAACGCGATCAACATCCGCCGCTTCTTCGGCCGTGTCACGGGCGTGGCGACGACGGAATCCACTTCTGCCGCCACCATCGTCCAGACCCGCCACCGCATCCCCGAGACGCCGCTGGCGGAAGGGCAGATCATGGTGTTCCAGGTGCCCATTCCTGAACCGCTGCGCTGGCTGGAGCCTTCCGAAACCGAGACGCGCACCATGCACGCGCTGGCCGAATATGGCGGCATGCACGTCAAGCTGTACGAGGACATCGCGCAGCACGGCCATATCGCCACCACCTATGACTATCCTGTCATCGTGAACGGACGCTACATGATGCGGCCTTCGCCCATCCCCAAGTTCGACAACCCCAAGCTGGACCGCAGTCCTGCGCTGATGCTGTTCGGCGCGGGCCGCGAAAAGCGCGTCTACGCGGTGCCGCCTTACACGCAGGTGAAGAGCCTGGACTTCGAGGACCACCCGTTCAAGGTCGAGACCTGGAACGAATGCTGCGACCTGTGCGGATCGCGCGAGAGCTATCTGGATGAAATCATCCTGGACGACGCCGGCACGCGCCGCTTCGTCTGCTCCGACACCGAGTACTGCAACGACCGGCAGGCGCAACAGCAAGCCAACCAGGAGACCGCGGCATGAACGCCCAACCTTTGCTTTCAGTGCGCAACATGACGCGCACCTGGGACGGCGTGCACGGCTGCCGCAACGTCAACTTCGATCTGTATCCGGGCGAAGTCTTGTGCGTGGTCGGCGAGTCCGGTTCCGGCAAGAGCACGCTGCTGTCGGCCGTGTCGTACCAGACCAGGCCGGACGCGGGCAGCGTCTGGTACGACACCCGCGACCAGGGCTTTACCGACCTGGCCGCGCTGCCCGGCGCACGCCTGCGCCTGCTGTCGCGCACCGACTGGGGCTTCGTGCGGCAGAACGCCCGCGACGGCCTGCGCATGCAGGTCAGCGCGGGCGCCAACATCGCGGAGCGGTTGATGGCCGTGGGCGACAGGCATTACGGTGACTTGCGTCAGGCCGCTGGCAACTGGCTTCAGAAAATGGAGATCGACGCGGGACGGCTGGATGACAGGCCCACCTCGTTTTCGGGCGGCATGCAGCAGCGCCTGCAGATCGCCCGCAACCTCGTTACGCACCCGCGCCTGGTGTTCATGGACGAACCCACGGCTTCGCTGGACGTGTCGGTGCAGGCGCGCTTGCTGGACCTGCTGCGTCAGCTGGTGGCCGATCTGGGTTTGGCTGCGATCGTCGTGACCCACGACCTGGCCGTGGCGCGCCTGCTGGCGCATCGGACCCTGGTGATGCGCGGCGGCGAAGTGGTCGAAAGCGGCCTGACCGACCAGATCCTCGACGATCCGCAGCATCCCTACACCCAGTTGCTGGTGTCCTCCATTTTGCAGAGCTGACCATGCCTGAAAAGACTCCCATGATCGAGGTGCGGGGCCTCGGAAAGATGTTCACCCTGCATAACCAGGGGGGCATGCGCCTGCCCGTGCTGGAGTCGGTCGACTTCGACGCGGCGGCGGGCGACTGCCTGGTGCTGGCGGGACCGTCCGGCACCGGCAAGAGCACCCTGCTACGCTGCCTGTACGGCAATTATCTGGCGACCGAAGGCAGCATCCGGGTGCGCTGGAACGACGAATGGGTGGAGCTGGCCGGCGCCCCCGAACAACGCATTCTGGCCTTGCGGCGCGAGGTGATCGGCTACGTCAGCCAGTTCCTGCGCGTGATTCCGCGCGTGTCGGCGCTGGACGTGGTGGCCGAACCCCTGCGCGCAGCGGGCGTGGAGGCCGACGAAGCCCGCTCCCGCGCAGCAGCCCTGCTGCAACGCTTGAACGTGCCGCCGCGCCTGTGGGGACTGGCGCCCGCCACGTTCTCGGGCGGCGAGCAGCAGCGCGTGAATATCGCACGCGGTTTCATCGCGCGCCATCCCATCCTGCTGCTGGATGAACCCACCGCGTCGCTGGACGCGGACAACCGCCAGGTCGTGATCGCGCTGATCCGCGAGGCCATGGCAGAAGGCCGCTGCCTGCTGGGCATCTTCCACGACGCCGAAGTGCGCGATGCAGTCGCCACGCAGACGCTGGCCTTGCGTCCCGCCCAACCCGCCCTGGCCGACCTGGAGCAATGATGCAGAGCACCTATCTCACCCATGCCCGCGTGGTACTGCAGGACCGCATCCTGGAGGACAGCGCCGTGCTGATCGACGATGGCCGCATCGTCGCCATCGAACCTGCCGGCGCGCGCGCGGACCGCGAGATCGATCTCCGTGGCCAGACCTTGCTGCCTGGTTTGATCGACCTGCATTGCGATGCCATCGAAAAGGAAGCCGAGCCGCGTTCGCGAGTGTTGTTTCCGCTGGATTTTGCCGTGGCCCAGGTGGACCGCCGCAATGCCGCGGCCGGCATCACCACGCCGTATCACGCGCTGTCCTTCGCCAACAGCGAGTGGGGCGTGCGCAACAACCAGACGGCGGCGGAAGTGGTGCGCACGGTGCGCGCCTTCGGCCAGCACAGCCTGGTCGACAACCGCGTCCACTGCCGCTACGAAGTCACCGACGCGTCCTCGGTGGACGTGCTGCGCGCGCTGATGGACGAGGGCGCGGTGGACCTGCTGTCGGTGATGGACCATTCTCCGGGGCAGGGCCAGTTCAAGACGCTGGAGTCCTATCTGCAGTACATGATGGGCAACCATGCCATGAGCCGCGAGCAGGCCGAGGAGGCCGCGCAGGCCAAGACGCGCGCCAAGGATGGCGCGGTGGCGCGGGTGGAGGCGCTGCTGTCGCATGCGCAGGGACTGGGCATCCCCACCGCCAGCCACGACGACGATTCGATCCAGCGCATCGCCACCATGCGCAACCTGGGCGTCGCGATGAGCGAATTCCCGATCACCCTGGATACCGCGCGCGCCGCGGTGTCCTGCGGACTGCCCACCATACTGGGCGCGCCCAACGTGCTGCGCGGCCAGAGCCAGAGCGGTTCCATGCGCGCCATCGATGCCATACGCGCGGGCGTGGCCAGCTGCCTGTGTTCGGACTACCAGCCGTCGGCGTTGATCGCCGCCGCCTACACGGTGGCGGCTCAGACCGACCTGACGCTGCCACAGGCGGTCGCGCTGGTGACGCTGAATCCGGCGCAGGCTTGCGGCCTGTCCGACCGCGGGCGCATCGCGCCGGGGCTGCGCGCGGACCTGGTGGCGGTGGCGCAAGTGGGCACGCAGCCGCTGATCAGCCATACCTGGTCGGCGGGGCGGCTGGTATTCTCGGCGCACTATCCGCCCGTGCGCGCCAGCGAGCAGCGGGCGTCCGAAAAGCAGGCCGTGGCGGCCTGAACCGGTTCCTGGAGAGAGATGTGTTGCATCCCATCGTGACAGCCGTGGCCTGCAGCCCGACGCACGGGTTCAGCAAGCCGGTGGTGCCGGCCATCATGTTGCTGAAAGGGCTGGGCGTGGAAGGCGACGCCCACATGGGCGTTACGGTCAAGCACCGCTCCCGCGTCAAGGCGGATCCCGCCCAGCCCAATCTGCGGCAGGTCCACCTGATCCACGGCGAGCTGCACGACGAGCTGCAGCTTGCCGGTTTCAACGTGGCCGAAGGCACCATGGGCGAGAACATCACCACCCGTGGCATCGACCTGCTGGGCCTGCCGCGCGGGGCGCGCCTGCATATCGGCGCGGATGCGGTGGTCGAGATCACCGGCCTGCGCAATCCCTGCTCCCAGCTCGACAACTACCAGCAGGGCCTGACCGCCGCTGTGCTGGGCCGCCATCCGGACGGCAGCCTGATGCGCCGCGCCGGCATCATGGGCATCGTGATCGAAGGCGGCACGGTGAGCGCCGGCGATCCCATCCTCGTGGCGCTGCCCGACCTGCCGCACCTGCCGCTGGAGCGTGTCTGAACGCCGTCCGCGCAAGGCCGGCCTGTCGCAAAAACATCGCCGATATGCGCAGCCGGGAGGCCGTGCATCTGGTTAAATGACGGGAAAGGCGCGGCCGCGATTTCCGCGGCGCGCCGGCCCTTTTTCCGGAGTTTGCGATGGCACGATTCAATTTCACCCAGGATCCCGAGGAACCCGATCTGTGGGCCGCGGAGAACGTCGCCGCCGGCAAGGGCCGTCCGCCCATCCACGTGATGATCCAGACTGACGGCGAAGAACCCGACAGCAGCGCGTCCAAGGTGGTCAAGGCCATCATCGACGACCTCGATGACCAGATCCTGGCCGCGGCCGAATTCCTGCTGGAAAACTACTCCTACGAGCACTACAAGAAGCTCGGCCTGGACGACAACCAGCTGCTGCAGGAAGAAACCCCCGAAGCCATGGCCCAGCATGCCGTGCTGCGCGCGCTGTGGCTGTTCGACGAAGACGGCGACGGCTATGAACTGTGGTTCACGCTGCCCTGGGATCCGGTGCACACCTACGACGTGGAATTCGAGGACGGCGCGCCCGTCTCGTGCTCGGTCAACGACTAGGGCGTACAGCGCCTAGGGCCGGTCCAGCTCGAACTTCGTCGCCTGGCTCTGGCCCAGCGAATCGTCGTAGCGGTACAGCATCTTCAGGGTCTTGCCCTTGCGGACCGTGTTGGCGGCGGTGTTCTCCAGCACCACGTCGATCTCGCGGCCGACGAATTCGGTGCAGTCGGTATCGGCGCGGGCGCCATCGGGGATGTCCGCGTTCCTGACCTTCAAGCGAAACATCAGTTGCGTCAGTTCCGTACCGTCGGTGCGGTACTGGCGCATCACCACGGGCAGGTTGGCCACGGTGCCGCCCAGCTCGCAGGAAATGCGGGTCCAGGCGTGGGAGGCGGGCGCGGCGGACATCAGGGCCGCGGCTGCCAGGGCGCAGCGCAGGCTAAGGCGTTTCATGGCATGAGGACTGAGCGTGGCGCCCATGCGCGCCGCGCCGGGATGGGAAGCGAAGGGCTTATATGTTGCTCCCCGCCATGGCGCCGGTCAAGCTGGCGCTAGCCATGAAAAAAAACGGGCCATGCGGCCCGTTTTTCATTGCCCGCTGCGTCAGGCGTTCTGGCGTGCGGCCTGGCCCGCGGGGGCTTCCTCGGCCGCGGCGGACTCGGTATCGGCCGTGTCCTCGCGATTGCCTTCCAGCTTGGAGATCACGGCGGTGGCCAGGCTGTTGCCGACCACGTTGGTGGCGGTGCGGCCCATGTCGAAGAACTGGTCGATGCCCATGATCAGCAGCAGGCCCGCTTCCGGCAGATGGAACATCGGCAGGGTCGCGGCCACCACCACGAGCGAGGCGCGCGCCACGCCGGCCATGCCTTTGCTGGTCACCATCAACACCAGCAGCAGGGTCAGCTGCTGCGTAAAGCTCATCTGGATGTTGTAGGCCTGGGCGATGAACAGTACCGCGAAGGACTGGTACATCATCGAGCCGTCCAGGTTGAAGGAGTAGCCCAGCGGCAGCACGAAGCCCGAGATGCGCTTGGGCACGCCGAAACGCGTCAGCGCCTCGATGGTCTTGGGGTAGGCCGATTCGCTGCTGGCCGTGGAAAACGCCAGCAGCGTGGGCTCTTTGATCAAACCGCCCAGGCGGAAGGTCGACTTGCCCAGGAACAGATAGCCCACGGCGAACAGAATGGCCCACAGCAGCGCCAGGCCCAGGTAGAACTCGCCTATCAGCTTGCCGTAGCTCACCAGCACGCCCAGGCCCTCGGTGGTGATGGCGGCGGCCATGGCGGCGAACACGCCCAGGGGCGCAAAGCGCATCACGTAGTCCGTCACACGGAACATGATCTTGGCCAGCTCGTCGATCAGGTTGTAGATGGTGTTGTGGCCCTTGCCGCGGATGAAGGACAGGGCGGCGCCGAAGAACAGCGAGAACACCAGGATCTGCAGGATCTCGTTGTTGGCCATGGCCTCGGCGATGCTGCGCGGGAATACGTGCGTGATGAAGGCCTTGAGCGTGAAGTCGCCCGTCTTCAGGCCTGAGGTCAGGTTCGCGTCCGGCAGCGCCAGGTTCATGTGCGCGCCGGGCTGGAAGATGTTGACCAGCGCCAGGCCCAGCAGCAGCGACAGGGCCGAGGCGGCGATGAACCAGACCATGGCGCGCATGCCGATGCGGCCCACGGCGCTGGCGTCGCTCATGCTGGCCAGGCCGGTCACCAGGGTGGCGAAGACCAGCGGCGCGATGATCATCTTGATCATGCGCAGGAAGATGTCGGTGACGAGACTGAAGTACGAGGCGATCTGCAAGGCCTCTTTCTCGTTCTGCGCGTAGTTGTGGCAGAAATAGCCCACCACGATGCCCAGCACCATGGCGATGCCGATGTAACGCGTCAGCTTCTTAGTGTTCATGATCAAAACGGAAAACAGGGATCGTTTGCCTGGCCCGGCAGGGCGGGCGCGCCGGCAAGAGGCGGGCAAGAGGATCCGGAGAGGGAATGCCAGGGTAGGCCGAGAGGCCCGGGTTTACCCTTGGGGCGCGATCTTAACGCCGCGCACCTGACACGTAGTTGTCAGATCGGGGACGGATAAGGCGGCTTACCCGGGAGCGGCTTCGGGACCGGCGATGTCGAAGTTGTATCAATTTGGAACTGCTGCGCTATCGCTCGCGCTCATGCCAGAATGGGCCGATCCCGGCGTGCGCGGCAGCGGCGCAGGGCAACACGAACAACAGGCCCCTGCGCGGGGCCGCACAAGGAGACCAGGCAATGCCGAAACGCGAATTGTCCGTGCTGGCGTCCGGATACACCTATCTGGAGGGGCTGCGCTGGCACGAAAACCGCTTGTGGGCGTCGGACTTCTATACCGAGCAGGTCATCGCCGTGGACCTGGATGGCACGGTCGAGCAGATCTGCAAGGTGCCGCAGCAGCCGTCCGGGCTGGGCTGGCTGCCGGACGGCCGCCTGCTGATCGCGTCCATGAAGGACCGCAAGCTCTTGCGGCGCGAGACGGACGGCACGCTGGCCGTGCACGCCGACCTGTCGGCGTACACCGGAGGCCCGGTCAACGACATGGTGGTGGATGCGCAGGGTCGGGCCTATGTGGGCAATTTCGGTTTCGACCTGATGGCGGGCGAGCCGGTCCGCAATACCGGCATCGTGCGCGTCGATCCCGACGGCTCGGCGCGCCAGGTGGCCGGCGGACTGTGCTTTCCCAACGGTTCGTTCATCACGCCGGACGGCAAGACCATGATCGTCAACGAAACCTTCGGCAACCGCATTTCCGAGTTCGACATCCTGGCCGATGGCGGGCTGGGGCCGCGCCGCGACTGGGCCGATTTCGGCCCCTTGCCGGCCAGCGACGACCTGGGCGTGTTGATCGCCGCCTCCGCCATCGGACCGGACGGCGGCGCGCTGGACGCGGAAGGGGCCTTGTGGGTGGCTGACGCCATCGGCAAGCGCATCGTGCGCGTGGCGCGCGGCGGCAAGATCCTGGAGCAGATCGACACCGGCGAATTCGGCATCTTCGCCGCCGCCCTGGGCGGGCCGGACGGCCGGACCCTGTTCATGGCGGCCGCGCCCGACTTCATCGAGGCCAACCGCCGGGCCAGGCACGAAGGCTGCATCCTGATGACCCGGGTGGACGTGCCGCACGCCGGTCGGCCGTAGGCGCTGCGGTTTCTGGCGCGGCGCAAGCCGCCGCGCCATCGGTCCTTCGGGGGAGCCGAAGGCTGGCCTGAGCCTTTCGTGCTCATCTGAATGGACCGGATACGGGCGGTTGCAAGACCTTTCGTCGAATCCCCCGTAAAATCACCCCATTCAGCAAGTCTTCAATCATCTTTCAATAGACAGTACCTAAGGAGGACCACTCATGGCCCTAGTCTCCATGCGCCAGTTGCTCGACCACGCCGCCGAGCACGGCTACGGCATTCCCGCTTTCAACGTCAACAACCTGGAGCAGGTCCAGGCCATCATGGAAGCCGCTGCGGAGACCGACAGCCCGGTGATCATGCAGGCCTCGGCCGGCGCGCGCAAATACGCGGGCGAAGGCTTCCTGAAGTACCTGATCCAGGCCGCCGTGGAAACCTATCCCCACATCCCCGTGGTCATGCACCAGGATCACGGCCAGTCGCCCAAGATCTGCCAAGGCGCCATCGACCTGGGCTTCTCCAGCGTCATGATGGACGGCTCGCTCAAGGAAGACGGCAAGACCATCGCCGACTACGACTACAACGTCGAAGTGACCAAGAAGGTCGTGGACACCGCCCACAAGCTGGGCGTGACGGTCGAAGGCGAACTGGGCTGCCTGGGCTCCCTGGAAACCATGGAAGGCGACAAGGAAGACGGCCACGGCGCCGACGGCAAGCTGACCATGGATCAGCTGCTGACCGACCCGGAACAAGCCGCCGACTTCGTGCGCCGCACGCAGCTGGACGCCCTGGCCATCGCCATCGGCACCAGCCATGGCGCCTACAAGTTCACGCGCAAGCCCACCGGCGATATCCTGTCGATCTCCCGCATCAAGGAAATCCACGCCCGCCTGCCCAACACCCACCTGGTGATGCACGGCAGCTCCAGCGTGCCGCAGGAACTGCTGGCCGAGATCCGCGAATTCGGCGGCAACATGAAGGAAACCTACGGCGTGCCCGTCGAGGAAATCCAGGAAGCCATCAAGTACGGCGTGCGCAAGATCAATATCGACACCGATATCCGTCTGGCCATGACCGGCGCGATCCGCCGCTTCTTCGCTGAAAACCCGGAAAAGTTCGACCCGCGCGAATACCTGAAGCCGGCCCGCGCCGCCGCCAAGGCGATCTGTGTGGCTCGCTACACTGAATTCGGCACCGCCGGCAACGCCAGCAAGATCAAGGCCCTGCCGCTGACCGAAATCGCCGCGCAATACGCGTCGGGCAAGCTGGCTCAAGTGGTGCAGTAAGCATCTGCCGCAGGCGCGTGACGCCAAAAGGCGTCTGGCGCCAAAGCGCAAAAAAGGGCGGTCCACCCAGGCGGACCGCCCTTTTTTTGTCTGCGCCGCCGCTAGGGCGCCGGCGAGTTGCGGGGAAAGTGCGGCACGGTACGGTCCACGTGGTGCCAGGACGGGGCCGACTCGGTCCAGAGGGTGGCGCGGGCGCGGAAGGCTTCCGGATCGTCCAGCGAACCGGCCCGCACGATGTCATAGCCCATGCCCGCCGAATTGCCGAACAGCGGAGTGCCGCAGTCCGCACAGAAGCTACGCATCACGGTATGGCCGGATTCGCCGCGGTAGCGGTGCTCTTTGGGGCTGCCGCGCAACAGCGTGATGGAGCCGGTCGGGAAGATCAGGGCATGGGCGGGGGCGCCGCCGCTGGAGTACTGGCAGTCCCGGCAATGACAGGTTGCCGCCATGATTGGTTCATCGGTGATGGCGTAGCGGACAGCGCCGCACTGGCAACCGCCGGTCAGGTGTACCTGCGCGTCGGCGTGGGCGCTGCGTTTTAGGGAAGCATCCTGCATACGGCTTTGTCTCCGGCTTGGGGTCAGCGCCGTGACGCGAGAGGCGGCCGGCGCGCATCATAGGGGAGGCAAGAGCCTAACCCGGCCGCCGGGCGGCGTCGAGGGGAGGGCCGGCAAAACCTGCCCATTTGCAGTAACCTATGCGCTTCGCAGGACCCGCGCGCGCCGCGCCGGCCTTGCCCGCAGTTCCCGGATTCCGTTCTACTTCCCGCCCTGGCGCTTGCCCGAGGCGGGAATCTTCATTATTGCCATAGGCCATTCCCGTGACTTCTGCTTTGCATCAATCCAGCATCAAGTCCTTGCCGCTGCTGGGCCGCGGTAAGGTGCGCGACATGTACGCGGTGGGCGACGACAAGTTGCTGATCGTCGCATCGGATCGCATCTCCGCGTTTGACGTGATTCTTGACGACCCCATCCCCGGCAAGGGACAGGTGCTGACCGAACTGACCGAGTTCTGGCTGCAGAAGCTGGCCCACATCCTGCCGAACCACTCCACCGGCATCAAGCCCGAAGACGTGGTCGCGCCGGACGAAGTCGACCAGGTGCGCGGCCGCGCCGTGGTGGTCAAGCGCTTGAAGCCTATCCTGGTGGAAGCGGTCGCCCGCGGCTACCTGATCGGCTCGGGCTGGAAGGACTACCAGGCCACCGGCGCCGTCTGCGGCATCAAGCTGCCCGCCGGCCTGCAACAGGCAAGCCAGCTGCCCGAACCGATCTTCACGCCCGCCGCCAAGGCCGAGTTCGGCATGCACGACGAGAACGTGGACTTTGCCCACGTGGTCAAGGAAGTCGGCCAGGAAATGGCCGAGCGCATCCGCGACGTGACCCTCAAACTGTATGCCGAAGCCGCCAAGTTCGCGGCCACCAAGGGCATCATCATCGCCGACACCAAGTTCGAATTCGGGCTGGACGACGACGGCACGCTGTATCTGATGGACGAAGTGCTGACGCCGGATTCCTCGCGCTTCTGGCCTGCCGACGGCTACCGCGTGGGCATCAGCCCCCCGTCGTTCGACAAGCAATTCGTGCGTGACTGGCTGGAAACCCAGACCTGGGACAAGACCCCGCCCGCGCCGCGCCTGCCGCAGGACGTGCTGGAAAAGACCGCCGCCAAGTACCGCGAAGCCTTGGACCGCCTGGTCGCCTGAACGCTGCCGGGTAAGGAAAGCCCGCTCCCAAGGCGTCTGGATGAAGAAAATCCGGATCGCACTTCGGTTTTGTGGGGCGGGGTTCTTGAGTCGCCAGCGTCCGGACTGCGGGATTCCGATGCTCGCCCCGGTGGGGCTGCGCTTCGGATCCCTCCGCCCGGCCGCGGGCTCACGGCATCTGCCCCTGAACGGGGTCCAAAACCAACGCATTAGGCGACTGTAGCCGAGGCGGCCCGGAGCCATCCGAAGCGCAGCCCCATTGGGGCGAGCATCGGAATGGCGCAGGGCAGCCTCGGCGGCTAAAGAACTCCGACATCCGCAAGCGCGAAGCCCTGCCGCTTCGGTGTTGTGAGGCGGGGTTCTTGAGTCGCCAGCGTCCGGACTGCGGGATTCCGATGCTCGCCCCGGTGGGGCTGCGCTTCGGATCCCTCCGCCCGGCCGCCGGCTCACGGCATCTGCCCCTGAACGGGGTCCAAAACCAACGCATTAGGCGACTGTAGCCGATGCGGCCCGGAGCCATCCGAAGCGCAGCCCCATTGGGGCGAGCATCGGAATGGCGCAGGGCAGCCTCGGCGGCTAAAGAACTCCTACATCCGCAAGCGCGAAGCCCTGCCGCTTCGGTGTTGTGAGGCGGGGTTCTTGAGTCGCCGGCGTCCGGACTGCGGGATTCCGATGCTCGCCCCGGTGGGGCTGCGCTTCGGATCCCTCCGCCCGGACACCGGCTTACAGCATCTACCTATGAACGGGGTCTGAGGCCAACGCATTAGGCGACTGCCAGCCGAGGACCCCGAAGCCATCCGAAGCGCAGCCCCACCGGGGCGAGCATCGGAATGGCGCAGGGCAGCCTCGGCGGCTAAAGAACCCTGACGCCCGCAAGCTCGAAGCCCTACCGCTTCGCCCCCAGCAAGTTGGATTTACGTCCAACTTACCGCGGGCGGTCCAGATGGAGCGGTTTTTTCGACCCGAAAAGCGCTTGCCCTGCAAGTGTTATCAGGGCTTTCGATAGGATTTATTGCGAATTGTGACGTTATAATTCCCGGCTGCTTGCATGGGGACGTTCCCCAGAAAGGAGCTCCCAGCATGGTAATGATGTTGCCTTTCCTGACTGGCCTGATCGCGGTGTGGTTCGGCATGCTAGGCAGGCGCCGCCCCTGCGTGACCTTCTGGCTGCTGACGCTGGCGCTGTTCGCCGGCTGGTGCCAGTACCACATGACCAGCCCTCTGGCCTTGTCGTTCTGAGGGCGGGGCAATGATCTTCTCCCGCAATCCCGCGCGCGGCTCGCGCGTCCTCAATGGCCTGGCGCTGCTGGGCGTCACCAGCGCCCTGGGCATGGCCTTCTTCTGGCAGATCGCCTACGACGAGCTGCCTTGTCCGCTGTGCCTGTTGCAGCGCGTGGCGCTGCTGCTTGCGGGCGTGGGCTTCTTGCTGAACATGCGGTTGGGGCCTTCGCCCATGCACTATGCGATGAGCATCGCGGCCGCATTGGGCGGCATGCTGGCCGCCGGCCGGCAAGTGCTGCTGCACATCGCGCCGGGCGATCCGGGCTACGGCTCGCCCTTCCTGGGCCTGCACTTCTACACCTGGGCGTTCATCGCCTTTGCCGCCATCATCGTGTTCTGCGCCGTGATGCTGGCCGTCGACCGCAAATGGGGCGACAACATGCTGCGCAAGCCGGTGTCTGTGCTGGGCGTGCTGGTCATGGCCCTGTTTTTCCTGGTGGCGCTGGCCAATGTGGGCAGCACCACGCTGGAGTGCGGTTTCGGGCCTTGTCCGGACAACCCCGCCAGCTACCAATGGCTGGATTCCGCCTCCGCGACATAGCCCTTGCCGGCGCCGGGTAAAATACCGGGTTTCGCGGCATCCGTCCGCGGTCCTTTGACTTTCCGCGGCCCTGCGCCGCGGTCTCAACTCTACGACACCGGTTATGACAGCCAAGACTTCCGCAGCGGCAGAGGCCACCCCCGTGGTGGGCGTGATTATGGGTTCTTCCAGCGATTGGGAGGTCATGAAGCACGCGGTCACGATGCTGGAGGATTTTGGCGTTCCCCATGAGGCGCGCGTGATCTCCGCGCACCGCATGCCGCAGGACATGGCCGAGTACGGCGCGGCGGCGCATGCCCGCGGCCTGCGCGGCATCATCGCCGGCGCCGGCGGCGCGGCGCACCTGCCGGGCATGATGGCCGCCCTGACCGAAGTGCCGGTGTTCGGCGTGCCGGTGCCGTCCAAGTACCTGCGCGGCGAGGATTCGCTGCTGTCCATCGTGCAAATGCCCAAGGGCGTGCCGGTGGCCACTTTCGCGATCGGCGAAGCCGGCGCGGCCAATGCCGCGCTGCACCTGATCGCTACCCTGGCCGGCACGGACGCGGGCTTGCACAAGAAGCTGGTGGCGTTCCGCGCCCGCCAGACGCAAGCCGCGCGCGACATGAAGGTTCCGCCTGAGGCCTGATCAGAATGACTCAATCGACTGCTTTCATGATTGCTCCCGGCGGCTGGCTGGGATTGCTGGGCGGCGGCCAACTGGGCCGCATGTTCTGCCACGCGGCCCAGAGCCTGGGCTACAAGGTCGCGGTGCTGGATCCGGCCGCCGAATGCCCGGCGGGCATGGTGGCCGACCTGCACATCCAGGCCGCCTATGACGACGAGGCCGGCCTCGAGCGCCTGGCCCAGACCTGTCAGGCCGTCACCACCGAGTTCGAGAACGTGCCCGCGGACAGCCTGCGCACGCTGGCCACGCGCTGCCGCGTCAGCCCGGCCGGAGACGCCGTGGCCATCGTGCAGGACCGCATCGCCGAAAAGACGTTCATTGCCTCGCAAGGCATTGCTGTCGCGCCGCACGCCGCGATCCGCAGCGAAGCCGACCTGCGCGCAGCGCCCCAAGGGCTGTTTCCGGGCATCCTGAAAGTCGCGCGCCTGGGTTACGACGGCAAGGGCCAGGCCCGCATCAACACGCGCGAGGAAGCGCTGGCGGCCTTCGCCGAATTCGGCGGCGTGGCCTGCGTGCTGGAAGCGCTGATGCCGCTGGACTACGAAATTTCCGTGGTGCTGGCGCGCGGCTTCGATGGCGCGAGCGTGGTGTTCCCGGTGGCGCGTAACGTGCACCGCGACGGCATCCTGGCGGTGTCGACCGCGGCGCCGGTGCAGCAGGACGCAGCCCATGCCGAAAGGCAGGCCCGCGCCACGCAGGCCGCGCAAGCCATCGCGCAGGGGTTGGGCTACCACGGCGTGCTGTGCGTGGAATTCTTCGTGCTCAAGGACGGCAGCCTGATCGTCAACGAGATCGCGCCGCGCCCGCACAACAGCGGCCACTACACCATGGATGCCTGCCTCAGCAGCCAGTTCGAGCAGCAGGCGCGCGCCATGGCCGGCCTGCCGCTGGGCGGCTCCGACCTGCTGGCGCCCGCCGTCATGCTGAACATCCTGGGCGACATCTGGTATCCGTCGGCCACCGCCACGGCGCAGCGCGAACCCGATTGGGCCGCCGCGCTGGCCGTGCCAACCGCCAAGCTGCACCTGTACGGCAAGCGCGAAGCGCGCCGTGGCCGCAAGATGGGCCACATCACGATCGTGGCGCCCACCCTGCAGCAGGCTCGCGACGACGCCGCCCGCGTGGCGGCGGCGCTGGGCATGCAGGCTCCCGAGTAAAGCGCGGATTCCATGACTTCCTTGTCCCCGTCAGCATCCGCCACCGCCGCGGAGATCGCCCACGCCGCCCAGCGCATGCTGGACGGCGAGCTGGCCGCATTTCCCACCGAGACCGTCTACGGCCTGGGCGCGGACGCGGAAAACCCGCAAGCGGTCGCCAAGATCTACGCCGCCAAGGGCCGGCCTTCCAACCATCCCGTCATTGTGCACATCGCGCCGCAAGGCGATCTGTCGTACTGGGCGGCGGAAGTGCCGCAAGAGGCGCGCCTGCTGATCGACGCTTTCTGGCCCGGTCCGCTCACGTTGATTCTCAAGCGCGCGCCGCACATCGTCGACACGGTCAGCGGCGGCCAGGACAGCATCGGCATCCGCTGCCCCTCGCATCCGGTGGCGCAGGCGCTGCTGGAGGCTTTTGCCGCGGGCAAGCCCAACGGGCAGGGCGGCGTCGCGGCGCCATCTGCCAACAAGTTCGGCCAGGTGTCGCCGACGCGCGCCGAGCACGTGCGCAGCGAGTTCCCCGAGGAAGTCGCGGCCGGCATGCCGGTGCTGGAAGGGGGCGCCTCGGAAGTGGGCATCGAGTCCACCATCCTTGACCTGTCGCGCCTGGACCGCGGCGCCGGCCCCGTGCTGCTGCGTCCCGGCCACATCAGCGCCGCGCAGATCGAGGCCGTGCTGGGCGTGCAGGTCTTCGCGCCCGACGCCGCCGCGCCCAGGGCATCGGGCACGCTGAAGGCGCACTACGCGCCGCGCACGGCGCTGGAACTGGCTTCCGACGCACGCCTGCGGGACGTGGTGCAGGGGCAGGGCCTGCCCGAAGGCAAGGTCGTGGTGGTCGCCTACGGCGAGCGCCCCGATGTGCTCGACGCCCGGGTGCAGTGGCAGGGCGTGCCAGCCGATCCGGCGCGCTATGCGCAGGCCCTTTACGGCCTGCTGCGCGACCTGGACAAGCAGGGTTATGCGCGCATCATCGTGCAGGCGCCGCCTGCCACCGATGACTGGCACGCGGTCAACGACCGCATCGGCCGCGCCGCCGCTGCCTTCACGCTGGATACGACGGACCTGTAGGCCTTGCGCCTCAGGCCGCCAGGAACTCCCCGATCCGCTCCACCGCCTGCCGCAACGGCGGCAGGAACTCCTCCGTCAGCCGGTTCAGCGGCACCCGCGCCGCCTTGACACTGACGTTGACCGCGCCGCAGGCCTTGCCGCTGGCCGAGCGCACCGCCACGGAGATGGCGCGCACGTTCAGTTCCAGTTCCTGGTCGACGACGGCGTAGTCCTGCTCGCGGATGCGCGCGAGTTCGGCGCGCAGCTTGTCCTCGGTGACCAGCGTGAATTCCGTGTACGGCTGAAGCTCGGTCGCGGCGAAGTAGCGGGCCAGCGCGGGTTCGGGCAATTGCGCCAGCAGCACCCGGCCGATCGAGGTGCAGTACGCCGGCAGCCTGCTGCCCAGCCCCATCGAGGTCGCCAGCAGGCGGGTCACCTCGGAACGCGCCAGGTACAGCATCTCGTGGCCTTCCATGATGGCGAGCGCGCAGGTCTCGTTGATCGTGGCGCTGAGTTCTTCCAGCACCGGCTGCGCCAGCGACACAAAGGGCGTGGACGAGAAATAGGCGTAGCCCAGGCCCAGGATGCGCGGGGTCAGTACATAGAGCCTGCCGTGCTGTTCGGCGATGCCCAACAGGATCAGCGTGTGCAGGCAGCGCTGTACCACGGCGCGCGGCAAGCCGGCGCGGCGGCTCAGTTCGGCCGCGGTCTGCGGATGGCGGCGGGTGCCGAAGGCGCGGATCACATGCAGCCCGCGCGCCAGCGTCAGCATGTAATCCGGATCGCCGCGCAGCTGGTCGGGGTGGTCTTCCGCCGCGAGCGGCGCGGCGTAGCCGGGCGGCGGAAGATTGGGCCGCATCAGGCTGCGCGCAATGGCGCGCCGGTGCGCGCCTGGAGGGCTGAGAGGGTCATGCCGTCGATCATATCCCGAACCACCAGCCCGTCCGGCGTGACCTCGATGACGGCCAGGTCGGTATAGATGCGGTCCACCACGCCGGCGCCTGTCAGCGGATAGGTGCAGCGTTCGACGATCTTGGATTCGCCGCTTTTGCTGTTGTGCTCCATCATGATGTAGACGCTGCGCGCGCCCACCGCCAGGTCCATTGCGCCGCCCACGGCCGGCGCTTCCCCCGGCTTTGCCAGCGACCAGTTGGCCAGGTCGCCGTTGGCGGCGACCTGCATGCCGCCCATGACGCAGATGTCCAGGTGGCCGCCGCGCATCATCGCGAACGAATCGGCGTGATGGAAATACGCGCCGCCTTCCAGCAGGGTCACGGGCTGCTTGCCGGCGTTGATCAGGTCCAGGTTGATGTCGGCTTCGGCGGGCGGCGGACCCATGCCCAGGATGCCGTTTTCGCTGTGCAGCACGATCTCGCGGCCGGCCGGCAGATGCGCGGCCACCAGCACAGGCATGCCGATGCCCAGATTGACATAGCTGCCGTCGGGTATGTCCTGGGCCAGGCGGCGCGCCATGGCCTCGCGGGTCAAGGGTTGGAACATGCGGACTCCTTGGGATTCGGCCAGCCCTAGCTGGAAAAGGCGGCGTTGGCGACCTGGGTGACGCGCTTGACGAAGATGCCTGGCGTCACCACGGCTTCGGGCGAGAGTTCGCCCAAGGCGACCTTGGCGCGCACCTGCACGATGGCGGTCCTGGCCGCCATGCACATGACGGGACCGAAGTTGCGCGCGCTTTTGTTGTAGGTGAGGTTGCCCCAGCGATCAGCCAGGTCGGCCTTCACCAGCGCGAAGTCGCCATGCAAGGGATGTTCGAAGACGTGGCCGCGGCCGTTGATCATGCGCGTTTCCTTCCCGCGCGCCAGTTCGGTGCCATAGGCCGTGGGCGTGTAGAACCCGCCGAGGCCCGCGCCGGCCGCCCGCAGGCGTTCGGCGATGGTGCCTTGCGGCACGCATTCCAGTTCGATGCGGCCCTGGCGGTAGAACTCGTCGAAGACCCAGGAGTGCGACGCCTTGGGAAACGAGCAGATCACCTTGCGCACGCGCCCGGCCTTGATCAATGCCGCCAGGCCGGTTTCGTGGTTGCCGGCGTTGTTGCTGACCACGGTGAGCTCGCGCGCGCCCTGCGCGATCAGTGCGTGGATCAGTTCGGTGGGCATGCCGGCGCCGCCGAAGCCGCTGATCAGCACGGTGGCGCCGTCGTGCACGTCCGCAACGGCGGTCTCGGGAGTGTCGTAGAACTTGTCGATCATGCGGGGCTCCTGCGCTTTCAGTCCACGGTGATACGCGCCTGCTTGATGATCCCGGCGTAGCGCGTCGAGTCCGTCTTCATCAGGTCGGCGAATTGCGCGCTGGTGCCGCTGACCGGCAGGAAGCCCGCGTCCAGGAATTTCTGCCTGACGTCGGGCTCCTTGACGATCTCGCTGATCTCGCGCGCGATGCGGTCGATGACCGGCGTGGGCGTGCCGGCCGGCGCCATCAGGCCCGCCCACGAACCGGTGACGAAGCCGGGCAGGCCGGCTTCTTCCATGGTCGGGATCGAGGGCTCGGTCGGCCAGCGCTGCTTGCCGGTGAACGCCAGCGCCTTCAGCCGGTTCTGCTTGACGTACTGCATGGGCACGAGGATCGGATCGAAGACCATGGACACGCGGCCGCCCAGCAGGTCCGCCAGGATGGGGGCGCTGCCTTTGTAGGCCACGTGCGTCATGGTGATCTTGCTTTGAAGCGCGAAGTCCGCGCCGGTCAGGTGCGCGCTGGAACCGTTGCCGCTGGAGGCATAGGTGAGCTTGTCCGGATTCTTGCGGGCATAGTCGACCAGTTCGGCCACCGTCTTCACGGGAATGTCTTCGGCCACGAACAGGAACAGGGGCAGGTCCGCCATCTGCACCACGGGCGTCAGGTCGGCGGGCTTGTAGCCCAGTTTGTATAGATGGAAATTGATGATGTAGGCGGGCAGGATGGAAAGAAAGGTGTAGCCGTCCGGCTCCGCCTTCGCGGCGATGGCGGCCCCCACGCTGCTGTTGGCGCCGGGGCGGTTCTCGATGATGATGGTCTGCTTCAGGCGCGGGCCGAGCTTGTCCATCACGATGCGCGTGACGATATCGGTCGAGCCACCCGGCGTGTACGGCACGATGACTTTGATCGGCTTGCTGGGCCAGTCGTCTGCGGCGTGAACGCCAGCGCCGGCGGCCAGGCCGGCGGCCGCCAGGGCCGTGCCCAGCAGGGATTTGAGGGTGCTGCGGCGGGACTGCAAGTGGCTTGCATGGGTCATGGGTTGGGTCTCCTCCATGAATCGGCCGCTCGCGTAGTCGCGGCCGTTATTTTTTGAGAGATCGCGGCGCCGGCAGCGGCGGGCCCGGGACGCGAAAAAAGTATGGCACCAAGGCAAGCGGCCATCGCGGTCTGGCGGGCGGATAAAGTTCGTTCACCGGACAGGTCTGCAACCTTCAGGAATCGCGCCCGGTCCTCCGGGTTTCCACTAGGCGCCTTCGCGTTGTTCACGCCGTGGACATGGCTTAATCTGGCGGCCGGCCCAGTAAGGCAGGGCTCGGTTTCAACCGCAGTCGGCTTACAAGCCGGCGCGGCATCCATACTCAGGAGAAGTGATCATGAAGCGGTCCATCTTGTTTGCAGCCGGCGCCTTGGCCCTGGCTTGCGCATCCCAGGCGGCGGTGGCGGGGCCCACCCTCGATGCCGTGAAGAAAAAAGGATTCGTGCAGTGCGGCCTGACCGACGGCGTATCCGGCTTTTCGGCGACCAACAGCAAGGGCGAATGGGAAGGCATGGACGTGGACATCTGCCGCGCGGTCGCGGCGGCGGTGTTCGGTGATCCGACCAAATTCAAGGGCACGCCGCTGTCCACCCAGCAACGCTTCACGGCGCTGCAATCGGGCGAGGTGGACGTGCTGCTGCGCACCGTCACGCTGACGCAGACCCGCGACACGTCGCTGGGCCTGGCGGCCGTGGCGGCCAGCTTCTACGACGGCCAGGGCATCCTGGTGAGCAAGAAGCTGGGCGTCAAGAGCGCCAAGGAACTCAACGGCGCCACGGTCTGCGTGCAGCCCGGCACCACCACCGAGCTCAACCTGGCCGACTGGTTCCGCACCAACAACATCGAATTCAAGCCGGTGGTGATCGACAAGGTGACCGAGGTCGTGCGCGCCTTCGAATCGGGCCGCTGCGACGCCTTCACCGACGACGCCTCGCAACTGGCCGCGGTGCGCGCCACCCAGGTCGCCAAGCCGGACGACTACGAGATCCTGCCGGAACGCTTCTCCAAGGAGCCGCTGGGTCCGATGGTGCGCCAGGGCGACGAGAACTGGCTGGGCATCGTGCGTTGGACGCTGTTCGCGCTGATGGAGGCCGAGGAATACGGCATCACCCAGAAGAACGTCGACGAAATGTTGAAGAGCAACAACCCCAACATCGCCCGCATCCTGGGCGTGACGCCGGGGGCGGGCAAGAACATGGGGCTGGATGAGAAGTGGGCCTACAACGCCATCAAGGCAGTGGGCAACTACAGCGAAGTGTTCGAGCGCAACGTGGGCAAGGACAGCAAGCTCGGCTTGCAGCGCGGCACCAATGCGTTGTGGAACAAGGGCGGCGCCATGTATCCCTGGCCGATCCGCTAAGGTTCGCGCCAGCCAGGACGGCCCGGATTTCCGGGCCGTTTTTTTATGGCATCGCCACGCGATACGTCTGCACCGTATTGCGGTACGCTATGCGCTTTCCACTGGACGGCCCACGCGCCATGACGCAGACCCGAAACGCCGAGGATTCCCCACTGTTCATCGCCGCGCTGGCGCGCGGCGTCTCCGTCCTGCGGGCCTTCAGCGAGGGGCAGCCCGCCATGACCTTGCCGGAGCTGGCCGAAGCGACCGGACTGAGCAAGAGTTCGGTGCAGCGCTTCACCCACACGCTGTGGACGCTGGGCTATCTGCGCAAGGACCCCTTGAGCAAGAAGTTCTCGCTGGGGCCCTGGTCGCTGGAGCTGGGCATGAAGTACGTGCAGACCAGCCCGCTGGTGCTGGGCGGCAATCCCTTCCTGCACACGCTCAACCGCAACAGCCAGGAAACCTGCAGCCTGGCCGAGCCCGACGGTCTGGACATGGTGTACGTGGCGCGCTTTGCCACCCACAAGGAAATGTTCGTGAACATGCCGGTGGGCATGCGCCTGCCGCTGTACTGCACGGCGGCGGGCCGGGCGGTGCTGGCCAGGCTGGATCCCGCGGTCGCGCGTGGTCTCCTGGAACGGTGCGACCGCAAGGCCTACACGGCCGCCACCATCACAAGCATGGACGAGCTCCTGGCCGAGCTGGAGTTTGCCCGCAGGCACGGCTATGCGCGCTCCAACGGCGAGTTCTATCCGGGCGACATCACGGTCAGCGCCGCGGTGCTGGATGCCGGTGGCACGCCGGTAGGCGCGGTCAACGTATCGGTGCCGTCCAGCCGCTGGTCGTTCGAGCAGGCGCAGGCTGTGTTCGGTCCGCAAGTGGTGGAAACGGCGCACGCCATCAGCGCGTCGCGCACGCTGGGGCGGTCGCGCCCCTTCTATGAAATGGAGCCGCCGGGCGGCGCCCTGCGCGACGCGATGCCGTTCGCGGGCGACGAGGCCTGATTCCAGGAGGCCCGGGTCCCGGACGCGCCGACCACGCGCGTTCGTTATTCATACTAATTTAGTCGGATATAAAACTGCTGATTAGGGGAAACTCCCTAATTGGCCGGATGCTTGTACGCACGCTACTCTTATTTCGACACGATCATATCGCACAGCGATTTGATTGAATCTAAATAGTGATCCCAGCCTTATCCAGGGCAGCGGTCGTCACCCAGGAGCCGAGTTGTGCAGCAGCCAGCCGAAGTCTGTTTTCATCCCGTCGCCGGGTTCATGGGCCTGCCTGCCGTCCGCGCCGCGGGCATGGGCGCGGCGCGCGCCTGCGTGGTCGGCATTCCCTTCGATTGCGGCACGCATCCGTTCCGGGTCGGATCGCGCCAGGGGCCGGACGCGATCCGCGAGCAGTCCAGGCTGCTGCGGCCGGTGGATATCTTCCGGCGCCACGGCATCGACAACCCGCCGGAGTTCCTGCGCGCCATCGACGTGGGCAATGTGGCCTGCCATCCGGGCGATCCGGACGCCTCCTATCCGCTGATCGAGGCCGGCATAGGCGCCATCCTGGATTCGGGCGCCATACCGATTTCCATGGGAGGCGATGGCGCGGTCACCTTGCCGCAGCTGCGCGCCGTGGCGCGCCGCCACCCGGATTTCGTGGTGCTGCATTTCGATTCGCACACCGACACCTATCCCATCCCCGGCTACAACACCGCCACCACCTTCACGCGTGCCGCCGAAGAAGGGCTGCTGGACGTGGCGTCCAGCTTTCACATCGGCACGCGCGGCAGTTCCTTCATGCCGGGCGTGCTGGAATTCGGCCGCGAGGTCGGCTACACGATCCTGCCCTATGACGACTTTGACCAGGACCAGAAGGGCGCGCTGGCCAACATCAAGCAGCGCATCGGCCAGCGGCCCGTGTACCTGTGCTTCGACATGGACATCTTCGATCCTTCCTGCGCGCCGGGCGTGTGCACGCCGGAGTGGGGCGGACTTACGGCCAAGGAAGGGCTGGCGCTGCTGCGCCAGCTCGCGGGCCTGAACTTCGTGGCGTTCGACGTGAACACCGTGTCGCCGCCGCAAGACGTGCAGGGGGCCACGGCCTTCCTGGCAGCCACCGTCATGCAGGAATTCTGCGCGCTGGCGGCGGTAGCGGTGCAGCAGTATCCGCAGGGGCGTCCGGCCTGAGCCGGCAGCGCCACGCCAACCAATTCATCCAAGGGGAAAACGATGAAACTCAAATCCATTCTGCTGGGCCTGGCTGTAGCCGGCCTGCTGGCCCAGGGCGGCGCGCAGGCGCGCACGCTGGACGAGATCCGCGCGGACCAGAGCCTGAACGTCGTCACCACGGCGTCCGCGCCGCCGCACGGCTTCAAGAATCCGAAGTCGAACCAGCTGGAGGGCATCATGGTGGACGTGGCCGCGGCCGTGGCCAAGCACCTGAAGGTGTCGGACAAGCTGTCCGACGTGCCGTTCTCCGGCCTGATTCCCACGCTGACCTCGGGCCGCGCCGACGTGATGTCCGCGCCGCTCTTCATCACCGAGGAACGCGCCCGCGCCATCGATTTCTCGGCGCCGGTCTATGAATGGGGCGAGGGCATCGTGGTCAGCGACAAGGCCGACAAGAAGTACGCCAAGTTCGAAGACATGAAGGGCCAGCGCGTAGGCGTGCTGGTGGACTCGGTGCAGTTCAACATGATCAAGGACATGCCCGGCACCAAGGTGTCGACGTACCAAGACTATTCCACGCTGCTGGCCGACGTGCGCGCCGGCCGCATCGACCTGGGCATCGTGGATCCGCCCAGCATCATCTACCAGATCAAGACCAAGAACATCCCCGGCGTGAAGCTGGACACGGGCTATCAGCCGCAGCGCAAGTGGCAGGTGGGCATGGCGGTGCAGAAGGGCAACGCCGCGTTGCTGGAGGCGGTCAACGGCGCGCTGGCGCAGATGAAACAGAACGGCGAGCTCGCCGCCATCGGGCAGAAGTGGGGCGTGGCCGACCTGATGAGCAAGTGACGCCGTACCGGCACGGATAAGGAGTACGACTTGGATCTCGCGACCCTGCGCATGTACCTGACCCCCCTCGCCGAGGGCACGGTCTGGACCCTGGCGCTGTTTTTCTCTTCGGCATTCCTGGCGGTGGCCCTGGGCCTGGTCGTCTGTCTGTGCCGCCTGTCGCCGTCGCGGCTGCTCAGCCGCGGCGCGCGTTTCTACATCGACGTGATACGCGGCACGCCGCTGCTGCTGCAGCTGTTCTACATCTACTACGGCCTGCCTGAGATGGGCGTGGTCATCAACGGTTTCGTTGCCGGCGTGTTGGGCCTGACGCTGAACTTCGGCGCCTATCTGGCCGAACTCTTCCGCAGCGGCATCCAGTCGGTGGACAGCGGCCAGTACGAGGCGGCGCGCGCGCTGGGCCTGGGCAAGATGCAGCGGCTGCGCCGCATCGTGCTGCCGCAGGCCTTGCGCACGGTGTTCCCGGCGCTGGGCAACTACGCGCTGGTGCTGATCAAGGAAACCTCGCTGGTGGCCGTCATCAGCGTTTACGAATTGATGCGCGCGGGCGAAATGCTGGCGGGCGCCACCTTCCAGGCGCTGACCGTCTACACCATGGTGGGCGTCATCTACTTCGCCATGTGCAGCGTGCTGTCCTACGTGTTCCGCCGTTCCGAAAAGCGCCTGACCGTGCCGGGCTACTGGAGCGGCGCGGGCGAAAACCATGACATTTCCAAGGCCTGATGCGATGGATGGATTGAACTACGCCGCCCCTATCATCACGATGCAGGGCGTATGCAAATGGTATGGCGACTTCAAGGTGCTGGACGAGCTGGCGCTGGAGGTGTTGCCAGGCGAAAAGCTGATCCTGTGCGGGCCGTCCGGCTCCGGCAAGTCCACCACCATCCGGCTCTTGAACCGGCTCGAGGAACACCAGCAAGGCCGCATCGTCGTCGACGGCATCGAGCTGAACGACGACCTGAAGAACATCGAGCGCATCCGCGCCGAGGTCGGCATGGTGTTCCAGCACTTCAACCTGTTTCCGCACCTGACCGTGCTGGACAATTGCACGCTGGCGCCGATGCTGGTGAAGGGCGTGCCGCGCGAGGAAGCCGAGGCCCGCGCCATGGAATACCTGGAGCGCGTCAAGATTCCGCAGCACGCCTCCAAGTACCCGGGCCAGCTGTCCGGCGGCCAGAAGCAGCGCGTGGCGATTGCACGGGCGCTGTGCATGCGGCCCAAGATCATGCTGTTCGACGAGCCCACATCCGCGCTGGACCCCGAGATGGTCAAGGAAGTGCTGGACACCATGGTGGCGCTGGCGCGCGACGGCATGACCATGGTGTGCGTGACGCATGAAATGGGTTTCGCGCGCGAGGTCGGCGACCGCGTGGTCTTCATGGACCAGGGCGCCATCGTCGAGGCCGACACGCCGGACAATTTCTTCCGCGCGCCGCGCACCGAACGCGCGCAGGCCTTCCTGGGGCAGATACTGGGCTGATCGGGCCTTTCAAATTCCGTTTGGCGGAACCTGTGGAATGGTTCCATGACGGCGGCCTGAAATGGCTCTAGCCGGTTTCGGCTACGCTACCTATCATGCATGTCACGCGGGCGCGCATGCGCCCATGCACCGCCAATGGAAAATGATCAGGGAAAAACGATGAACGGCGCTGATAGTCTTTGCGATACCTTGCTGGCCAACGACGTGGATGTTTGCTTCGCGAACCCCGGCACATCCGAAATGCACTTTGTCGCGGCATTGGATCGCAAGCCGAAGATGCGCTGCGTGCTGGGCCTGTTCGAAGGCGTGGTGACCGGCGCGGCCGACGGCTACGCGCGCATGGCCGACAAGCCTGCCGCGACGCTGCTGCACCTGGGCCCGGGCCTGGGCAACGGGCTGGCCAACCTGCACAACGCCAAGCGCGCCCGCACGCCCATGGTCAACATCGTGGGCGACCACGCCACCTATCACGTCCAGTACGACGCGCCGCTGACCAGCGACGTCGAAGGCGTCGCGCGCCCGATGTCGCATTGGGTCAAGCGCACCACCAAGGCCGCCGACCTGTCCGCCGACGCCGCTGAGGCCGTGGGCGTGGCGCGCCGCTCGCCGGGCAACATCGCCACGCTGATCCTGCCCGCCGACGCGGCCTGGACGGACTTGCCGGAAAACACCGCGCCGGTGCTGGCCAAGAGCGAGGCCTTGGCCCAGACCTCGGCCGACGCGGTGCGCGCGGCGGTTGCCGCGATCCGCTCGGGCGAAGTCACGACGCTGATGCTGGGCGGTTCCGCGCTGCGTGAACGCGCGCTGAACGCCGCCGGCCGTATCGCGCGCGCCACCGGCGTGCGGCTGGTGTCGGAAACCTCCAACCGCCGCATCGAGCGCGGCGGCTCGCGCACGCCGGTGGACCGCCTGCCGTATCCGATCGACCTGGCGGTGGCCAAGCTGAAGGACGTGCGCCATCTGGTGCTGGTGGGCGCGAAAGCGCCGGTCGGCTTCTTTGCCTATCCCGGCAAGCCCAGCCTGCTGGCGCCGCCCGACTGCAAGCAGGTGGTGCTGGGCACGCCCGAGCAGGACCTGGCGCATGCGCTGGAGTGGCTGGCCGATGAGCTAGGCATCGCCCAGGACGCGCCGCGCCTGGCCGCTGCCCCCGCCAACTACGAGGTGCCGCAGTCCGGCAAGTTGACTGGCGCCGCCGTCAACATCCTGGTCGCGCACCATCTGCCGGAGCAGGCCATCGTCTGCGACGAGTCCATCACCCAGGGCCGCGAATTCCCGCTCTACAGCGTCAACAGCGCGCCGCACGATTGGCTCATGCTGACGGGCGGCGCCATCGGCATCGGCCTGCCGCTGGCGACCGGCGCTGCCGTCGCCTGCCCGGACCGCAAGGTCGTCACCCTGCAGGCAGACGGCAGCGGCATGTACACCTTGCAGGCGCTATGGACGCAGGCGCGCGAGAACCTGGATTGCCTGACCGTGATCCTGGCCAACCGTTCCTACGCCACCCTGCACGGCGAGATGAAGAACGTGGGCGTACAGGAACCCGGGCGCAACGCCCGCCGCATGCTGGATCTGGAAGAACCGTACCTGGACTGGACGCATCTGGCGCGCGGCATGGGCGTGGAAGCGGTCAGCGTGGATACGGTGGAAGGCTTCGCGCGCGCGCTGCAGGAAGGCCTGAAGCGCCGCGGCCCGTTCCTGATTGAAGCGGTGATCTGAGCGGCCTGCGCGCCTCAGTCCAGGAAATAGGCGGGCTGGGGCGCGGCAATGACCGCGCGGTATTCGTCGAGCAGCAGTTCGGCGTGCCGCGTCAGCGGCCGTATGCGCGAGCGCACGATGCGCGAGTGGATCAGCAGGCTGGGACGGAAAGGCCTGACGACGAATTGGTCTTCGGGGAAAGGCACGATGGCGGCGGGCTCAACCAGGCCCACGCCCACGCCCGCGCGTATCAGTGCCAACAGCGCAGCCGAGGAGGTCACTTCGACTGACACGGGCATGTGCAAGCCAGCCTCGGAGAAGGCGAGCTCGACGAAACTGCCGAAATTCGTTTGCGGGCCGTACGACAGGAATGTCTCGGATTTCAAGTCCTGCGCCGTGACATGGTCCAGGTCCGTGTAGCGATGGCCGCGCGCGGCAACGCAGACCAGGTGTTGCGGCCCGAGGTCCTCGTTGTGCGTGTCGGGCGAGGCGGTGATGTCATGCACCAGTCCGAAATCCGCCTGGCCGTTCAGCACACGGTCGACCACCGGCTGGTTGGCCAGGATTTCCAGCGTGACGGTGATGCCGGGATGGCGTTCGCGTAGGCGCTTGACCGCTTGCGGAATGAAGGTTGCCGCTTGCGTGGGTATGGCGGCCACGGTGACGTTGCCATGGTCCGGATTGGCCAGGCTGCCGATCAAACGCTGCACCACGCCATAGGATCCGTATAGGTGCTCCACGCTTTCCTGCAAACGTAGCGCCTGCGGCGTCGGCACCAGGCGCTGATGCGCGCGTTCGAAGAGCAGCAGGCCCGTGTCGTCCTCGAGCTGGCGCAGCATCTTGCTGGCCGCCGATTGCGTCATGCCCAGCAGCTTGGCCGCACGCGACACGGAGCCCGAAATCATGATGGCGTTGAACACGCCCAGCTGCGCGAAGCTTGGTTCGCGTGGTTCATGGGACCTGGTCAGTCCGAGATGCGAGCGAGGGCTCATAAGCGGGGCTTAGGGGAAGTACGGATAGGTGCAAAGCTCATATATTGCATGAAAGAAATGGCCCCGTCATCATGCCCGCTCCCCCTCTCCCCATCAGGAGCAAGCCGATGAAGACGCCTATGCAAGACCCTTGCCTGACCGATGCGGCGCACCTTGCGCTGAGCGATCCCTCGCTGACTTCCGCACGCCGCCGTCAGTTATTGGCGCTATTGGGCGCAGCCGGCATGTCGGCCATGTTGCCGCTGGGCCGGGCGCATGCCGACGCAGGCAAGATCGTGGTCTGCAATTGGGGCGGAGACGCCATCAAGCATCAGCCCACGGTATGGGGCAAGCCTTTTGAAAAGGCCTCCGGCACCAAGGTCGAATTCGATGGAACCGGTCCGTCTTTCGGCAAGATCCGCACCATGGTGGAATCGAAGAACGTGGTGTGGGACGTCTGCGATGCCAATTTGGCCGCAGCGCATTCGCTGGGCAAGCGAGGCTACCTGGAGCCCATCGACTACACGATCGTCGACCGCAGCAAGGTGCGGCCGGGCTTCAGCAGCGAATACGGGGTTTCGCACTTCATCTACAGCTTTGTGCTGGCGTACGACAAGAAGGCCTTCGGGGACCGCGTGCCCAGGACTTGGGCTGACTTCTGGAACACTGAGGATTTCCCTGGCACCCGCATCTTGCCGGATCGCGTGCTGGCCTCGCTGGAGGCCGCGCTGATGGCGGATGGCGTACCTGCGGACGCGTCCAAGCTCTATCCCATCGACGAGAAGCGCGCGCTGGACAAGATCGCGGCGATCAAGGAACACGCGATTTTCTGGAAGACTGGCGCCGAGAGCCAGCAATTGCTGCGGCAAGGCGAGGCCACGATGGGGCTGGTATGGCACACCCGGGCGACCGTGATGCGGCGGGAACCGGGTTCGACCATCGATTTCACCTGGAACCAGGGCATTCTGATTCCCGCCGGCTGGCTGGTACCCAAGGGCAATCCGGCGGGACGCAAGGTGTTCGATTTCATCGCGTCGACGCAATCGCCGGAAAGCCAGATCGAGTTGTTGCGGCTGATGGGCAATGGCCCCGCCAACCCCGCGGCCAATGCGCTGGTGCCGCCGGAATTGCGCAAGGACAATCCTACGGACGAAGAGAATTTCCGCCTGCAGATCGTGGCGGATGCGACCTGGCATGGCGAGAACCAGGACCGCATCTACAACGAGTACGTCAAAGTCATCACGGGTTGAGCCGCCAGCATGAGCGCATACGCGGATATGGTGTTGCATGGCGGCCGCATCGCCACGCTGGATGAAACGCTGGGCGTCGTGCCGGCGCTGGCGATACGGCATGGCCGCGTGGTCGGCGCGGGCACGGATGCGGACTGCCTGGCGCTGGCCGGACCCGCCACGGCGAAGATCGACCTGGACGGCGCCTTCGCCATGCCGGGCATCAACGACAGCCATTGCCATCCGGACGGGCAGGCGGTCAAGGCGGGGCGATGGGAGGACCTTTCCGGCATCGGTTCGCCAGCGGCGCTGCTGTGGCGCGTCGCGGCATTCCACGGTAGCGCTCCAGCCGGCGCCTGGTACCTGGGTTTCCGCCTGGACGAGAACGATATCGGCGGCTACCCCTCGCGCGCGGCGCTGGACGCTGCGGCGCCGGGACGGCCGGTGTTCCTGTTGCGGCGGGATGCGCAGGTGGGTGTGGCCAGCAAGGCCGCGTTCGACGCTCTCGCGGCCAGCGGCCTGGCGCGCACCGTTCCGGACCATTGCCTGAGCCAGGGCGAGGGCATGGCGCGCGGCCGCGGCGTTTTCGCCTTCACCACGCATATCGCGGCGGGTGACCAGGTGGAAGACTATCTCGAGGGCTATCCCGCGATTTTCGGCGAGATGGCCAGGGTGGGCATCACCAGCGTGCACAACGCCCTGACCAGCGCCTTGGCGATGCAGGCATACCGCCAGCTGCATGCGGCGGGCAGGCTGCCGGTGCGCGTGGGCATGATGCTCAACGGGCGCGACGAGGCTCTGGTCGAGGATGTCATCGGGTCGGGCCTGCGTTTCGGCTTTGGCGATGAATACCTGCACCTGCTTGGCGTGGAGTATGGATCGGATGGCAGCACCAGCGGCCGCACGGCCGCGTACTACCAGCCCTATGCCGTCCAGGCGGGCAAGACGGATGCCCCGAAGGAGTACGGCGACGTCAATTTCTCTGCCGAGGAACTCGCCTTCAAGGTAGGCCGAGTCATGGCAGCGGGCTTGCAGGCGGCAGCTACTGGCAATGGCGACCGCGGTATCGACTTCGCGCTGGATGCGTTCGAGCAGGCGCTTGCCGCGCATCCCGGCGCGGTGCCGCCGCGCATCGAGCATTGCTGCTGCGCGCCGCCCGCGATCCAGGAACGCATGGCGCGGTTGGGCGTGATCGATTCCTCGGCGGCGGGCTTTGCCTACAACCTGGGCGATGCGTATTTGCGCAACCGGCCCGAGTCCGACTGGCCCTGGCTCTGGCCGCACCGAGACATGTTGGACCGGGGCGTGCTGGTCTGCGGGCATTCGGACGCGCCGGTATGCGACCGCAATCCCTTCCTGGGCATGTGGTCGATGGTCAATCGCAAGACCGCCTCGGGGGCCGTGATCGGCGCCTCTCAGGCGATTTCGGTGGACGAGGCCATGCGCTGCTACACCGTCAATCCGGCGCGGGCCGAGCGCCAGGACGCGAGCAAGGGCACGCTGGCGCCGGGCAAGCTGGCCGACCTGATTGTGCTGGATCGCGACCTGTACCGCATTCCCTCTGACCAGATCAAGGAGGCCGCGGTGCGCGCCACGCTGGTCGGCGGCCGCGCCGTATTCCGCTCGCCGCTCTCATCATGGGCGGATCAACTGCACGAGGAGGATTGACCCCATGCAGCGTTCCTTACCGCCGTGCTGGTTCTGCCCGTGGTGTTGCTGGTGGGAGGCCTGTTCCTGCTGCCGGTCTTGCACATCCTGGCGATCAGCTTCACCGAGCCCGTCGCGGGCATCGGCAACTATGTGGCGCTGTTCACGCAGCCGCTCTACCTGAAGATCATGGCCACGACCGCCAGGGTATGCCTCTGGACCACGGTCATTGCATTGGTGCTGGGCTATCTGGTGGCCTATGTCATGGCGAACGTGCCTGAGCATGTGCGCAGCTGGATGACGATCTGCCTGCTGGTGCCGTTCTGGCTGTCGGTGCTAGTGCGCGCGTTCGCGTGGGTGCTGCTGCTGTCCAAGGAGGGAGTGGTCAATGCGACGCTGATGGCCTTGGGCCTGGTCGACCGGCCGCTGGCGTTGCTGCGCAATGAGACCGGCGTGCTGATCGGCATGGTGCACTACATGATTCCCTACGCCGTGCTGCCGATGCTGACCAACATGCTGGGCATGGACCGGTCGCTGATGGCGGCGTCGCGCGCGCTGGGCGCTGGACCCGTACGCACCTTTCTGCGCGTATACCTGCCGCTGTCCCTGCCGGGCGTGCTGGCCGCGGCCGTGCTGGTGTTCATCTTCTGCCTGGGCTTCTTCATCACGCCGGCGCTGTTGGGCGGAGGCAAGACCGTGATGGTGGCTCAGTACATCGAGTTCGGCATCAGCGAGACCATGAACTGGGGGATTTCGACCGCATTCGCCAGCGCCTTGCTGGTCACTGTGGTTCTGAGCCTGATCCTGATGTCGCGCTGCGTGCGTGTTCCTTCCCTGTTCGGTGCGCCATGACGATACGTCCTTCCTTGTGGTTCGCCCTGGCGGCGTTGGGCGCGGGGCTGGTGCTGGCCTACCTGTTCCTGCCAGCGCTGGTGGTCGTGCCGGTTTCGTTCACTGACCGCAGCTATCTGTCGTTTCCGTCGGAGTCCTGGTCGCTGCAGCACTACCGGCAACTAGTGGAGAGTCCGGTATGGCGCGACAGCCTGTTGCAGAGCGTCGCCGTCTCCGCGGTCTCCACCTGCGCCGCCACCGTGCTGGGGTGCGCGGCCGCCATCGGCGCATGGAAGCTGGGCGCGAGGCTGGGCGGCCTGGTGCGCATGCTGGCCCTGTTGCCGCTGATCGTGCCCACCATCGTGGGTGCGCTGGCGTACTACCGGTTGTACATCGACCTGGGGCTGCTCGATACCTACACCGGCGTGGTGCTGGCGCACGTGGTGGCGGCCACGCCGTTCGTCTTTGTGTCGGTGGGCTCGGCCCTCGCCAACTTCGACCCGCGCCTGGAGCAGGCCGCCCGTTCCATGGGGGCGCGGCCCTTGCAGGTGCTGCGGCGGGTGACGCTGCCCGGCATCCGGCCCGGCATCGTTTCGGGCGCGATCTTCGCGTTCATCGTGTCATGGGACGAGCTGGTTGTGTTGTTGTTCATCACCACTCGCAACGTCTATCTGCTGCCGCGCGCGATGTGGGACGGCATCAACGAAAACGTCGACCCCACGATAGCGGCCGTGGCCACCCTGATGATCTTGATCACCTTCATCTGCCTGTGCGTCGAGCGCCTGCTCGCGCATCGGAAAGGAAAGCGGGAATCCTCATGAACTCGTCTCACTCTTTATCCGAACCCTTGCTGCGCGTGCAGGGGCTGCGCAAACTCTTTGGTGCGACGGTGGCGCTGGATGGCGTCGATTTCTCGCTGGCGCCGGGCGAATTCCTGACGCTACTGGGCCCGTCGGGATCCGGCAAGACGACCACCTTGATGTCGATTGCGGGCTTCGTCGCGCCGAGCGCCGGCGAGATCTTCCACAAGGGCGAATCCATTACGCGCCGGCCGCCCGAGGACCGCGGTTTCGGCATGGTGTTCCAGGGCTATGCGCTGTTTCCCCACATGACGGTGGAGCAGAACGTGAGGTTTCCTCTGTCGATACGCGGGGTCTCGGGCGCCGAAGCGCGAACTCGCGCCCGCGCCGCGCTGGAACAGGTGCAGCTGGGCGCCTATGCCGGCAGGTATCCCAGGCAGCTGTCCGGCGGGCAGCAGCAGCGCGTGGCGCTGGCGCGCGCGCTGGTGTACCGGCCCGATGCGTTGCTGCTGGACGAGCCGCTATCCGCGCTGGACAAAAAGCTGCGCGCGGATTTGCAATGGGAACTGCGCAAGCTGAACAAGGAGTCCGGCGCGTCGTTCCTGTACGTGACGCATGACCAGGAAGAAGCCCTGTCCATGTCGGACCGCATCGTTATTTTCAACCAGGGGCGGATTGCGCAGATCGGCACGCCGTCCGAGCTCTATGAGCGGCCGGCGAACCTGTTCGTGGCCGAGTTCCTGGGCCGCAGCAACGTGCTCGAGGGCACGGTGCGATCCACGGGGCAGGAGGGCGTGGCGGTGGACTACGAGGGGGGAACGATCCAGGTGGGCGGCGCCTCGCGCGCCTACGCCGCGGGCGAGAGCGTGAGCCTGGTGGTGCGGCCGCACAAACTGCGGCTGGCCTTGGCGGGTGATGGCGGCCTGCAGGCCAGGGTCGAGGCGGTCAGCTATGCCGGCAACCTGCTCAACTATCTGTTGCGCACGCCCCGCGGCACGCCCTTGTACCTGGAGTTGGTCGCCGGCTCGCAAGGCGCTCCGGATCTGCGGCAGGGCGCCGAGGTCGGGGTGGTGCTGGACGCCGCGGTCGTTAGCGTCCTGGACGCCGCCGGGGCGGCCTGATCTAAACCCCCAGATAGCGCGTCAACTGCTCGGGCTGCCGGGCCAGCGACGCGCTGTCGCCGTCCTGCACGATCTGGCCTTTTTCCATCACCAGGCAGCGGTCGGTGTGTTCCAGCACCGCCCGGTAATTGCGGTCCACGATCAGCGTGGACATGCCGCTGGAGCGGATCTGGCGGATGATTTTCCAGATCTCGGCCACGATCAGCGGGGCCAGGCCCTCGGTGGCTTCGTCCAGGATCAGCAGTTCGGGATTGGTCATCAGCGCCCGGCCGATGGCCAGCATCTGCTGCTCGCCCCCCGATAGCTGCTGGCCGCCATGGCCCAGGCGTTCCCGCAGGCGCGGAAACACCTCCAGCACGCGCGCGTAGGTCCAGTCCTGGCGGCCGTCGCGGCCGGCGCGCGCTGCCACCTGCAGGTTCTCGCGCACGTTCAGGTTGGGAAAGATGGCGCGCCCTTCGGGTACATAGGCCACGCCCATGCGGGCGATGGCGTGGGGCTGCGCACGGGTGCAGTCACGCCCGTCCACGCGCACGCTGCCCTGGGCGCTTCTGACGTGGCCCATCAGGCTGCGGATCAGCGTGGTCTTGCCCATGCCGTTGCGCCCCACCAGGCCTACGGATTCTCCGGGCGCGATATGCATGTCGATGCCGCGCAGCACATGGCTGGCGCCGTAGTAAACGTGCAGGCCGCCTGCTTCGATCAATGCGGTCATACGCTGGCTCCATGGCTGTCTTCGCCCAGGTAGGCAGTGCGCACGTCGGGGTTGGCGCGGATCGCGTCTGGCGTGCCGCTGGCGATGGCGGCGCCGTTGACCATGACGGTAATGGTTTCGGCGACGCGGAAGACCGCGTCCATGTCGTGTTCCACCAGCAGGATTGCGTGGCCGGGCTTGAGCGCTTCCAGCAGCTCCAGGATGCGGTCGGTTTCCTCGGGGCCCATGCCGGCCAGGGGTTCGTCCAACAGCAGCACCTGCGGTTCGCCAGCCAGGCACATGGCGATCTCAAGCTGGCGCTTGCGGCCATGCGGCAGCAGCCCGGCGTCGCGCGCGGCGTCGTCCGCCAGGCCGGTGCGCTCCAGCGCGTGACGCGCAAGCTCCGCGCTGTGGCGGCATTCGGCGGCGGACCGCCACCAGTGCCAGAAGCGCTGGCGGCGAGCCTGGGCGGCCAGCCTGCAGTTTTCGAACACGCTCAGTTCGGGAAAGATGGTGGACCGCTGGTAGCTGCGGCCCAGGCCCGCGCGCGCCCGGTCGGGCTGGCGCCAGGCCGTGATGTCGCGGCCGCCCAGCATGACTTGGCCGCTGCTGGGCGCGAGTTCGCCCGACAGGATGTTGATCAGCGTGGACTTGCCCGCGCCGTTGGTGCCGATGACGGCGTGGACCTGGCCGCGCTGCAATTCCAGCGACACGCCGTTCACCGCCGTCAGGCCGCCGAAGCGGCGCGTGACCGCGCTTGCGGCCAGCAGGACATCAGACATGGGGCTCTCCCTGGATGGGCAGGCGGGCGGGGGCCTGCTGACGGCTGGAATGCGCGGCATCCGGTTTGGGCGCGGCGCGGGCGGTGTCGGCGTCCAGGCTGGGGGCGGCAACGTGCGCCGCGCGGCGCTGGCGCAGCTGAGCCGGCAGCCCGGCCAGGCCGTTGGGCAGCAAGGCCACCAGCGCGATGATGGCCACGCCCAGCGGCAGGTGCCAGTGGCGCGCGTATTCGCCAAAAATCTCCTGCGACTGGAACAGTTCCTGCATCAGCACCAGCGCCACAGTGCCCAGCACCGCTCCGCCCAGGCTGCCCATGCCGCCCAGGATCACCATCAGCAGCACCAGGCCCGATTGTTCCCAGGCCAGCAGCTCGGGCGTGACGAAGCCGTCCTTCAGCGCGAACAGAAAGCCCGCCAGGCTGGCCAGCGTGGCGCCGATGACATAGGCGGCCAGCTTGTAGGGATAGGTCGAGTAGCCGGCCGCGCGCATGCGCTGTTCGTTGATGCGGATGCCGGCGAGCGCGGCGCCGAAAGGCGAGCGCCGCAGCAGCGCCAGGAAGCCCCAGGTCAGCGCCAGGCAGGCGAGCACGAAGAAGTAGAAGGTCCGGGCATCGCCCAGGTCGAACGGCAGCCAGCCGCCCAGGGACAGTTCGGGCCGGAAGTACAGGTAGATGCCGTCGCTGCCGCCGCCGATCTTGGTGTCGTGGAACACGTAGTAGGCCATCTGCGAGAAGGCCAGCGTGACCATGATGAAGTACACGCCGCGGGTGCGCAGCGCCAGCGCGCCGGTCGCCAACGCATAGGCCGCGGCGGCGAGCAGGGCGGCCGGCAGCAGCCACCACAGGCCGGCGGCTTCGGATTCCGGCGACAGCAGCGCCGCGACGTAGGCGCCGATGCCGAAGAAGGCGGCGTGGCCCAGGCTGACCAGTCCCGCGCCGCCCACCAGCAGCTGCAGGCTGAGCGCGAAGATTCCATAGATCATGATCTTGATCGCCAGGCCGGTGTAGTAGTCGCTGCCGCTCCAGGAGAAAGCGGCCAGCGCCAGCAGCGCCGCAATGGGCAAGAGTCGGTTCAACATGGTCAGCCCTGCTTGAACAGCCCTTCGGGCTTGCAAAGAAGTATGAAGGCCATCAGCAGGTACACCAGCACGCCCGCCGCGGACGGGAACAGCACCTGGCCGAAGGTTTCCACCACGCCCACCAGCATCGCGGCCAGGAAGGCGCCACGGATCGAGCCGATGCCGCCGATCACCACCACCACGAAGCAGATGATGAGCACGCCGTTGCCCATGCCGGGATAGACCGAGGACACCGGTGCGGCGATGCTGCCTGCCAGCGCCGCCAGCGCAACGCCTGCCGCGAACACCAGGCGATAGAGCTTGTTGATGTCTATGCCCAGCGATCCGATCATCTCGCGGTTGCTAGCGCCGGCCCGCAGCATCATGCCCAGCCGCGTGCGCGTGATGACCCAGTACAGCAACAGCGCCACCGCGATGCCGACGGCGGAAATGAACAGCCGGTAGACCGGATAGGTCATGACGTCGCCCAGCGCGATGCTGCCCTGCAGCCAGGCAGGCAGGGGCACGCCGTGCACGTCGTTGCCCACCAGGATGCTGCGCAGTTCTTCGAAGACCAGGATCAGGCCGTAGGTCATCAGCACCTGCTGCAAGTGGTTGCGCTTGTACAGGTAGCTGAAAAAGGCGGCCTCCAGCAGATAGCCCAGGGCGCCGGCGGCCAGCACGCAGACCGCCAGCGTGGCCAGGAAGCCGCCGCCCAGCCAGCGGTCGACGGCCGGTCCCAGCGCGAACGCCATGTAGGCGCCGATCATGTAGAAACTGCCGTGGGCAAGATTGATGATGCCCATGATGCCGAAGATCAGCGTGAGTCCGCTGGCCACCAGGAACAGCAGCAAGCCGTACTGGAAAGCGTTCAGGCTCTGGATGAGCAGGATGCTGATGTCCATGGGGCCTCCCTGTGGCGGATTGCGGTCAGAGCTTGCAGCCGCGGGCCGGGTCGGCCAGCTTCTTCACGGCGATATCCACGACCTTGTTCTGCAGCCCGTCGACGCGGCGCAGGTAGATGTCCTGCACCGGGTTGCCCGCGCTGGACAGCGTGAAGGGGCCGCGCGGGCTGTCCACCGTGGCGCCGCGCATGGCCTTGCGGAAGTCTTCCTTCTTGGCGAAGTCGCCCTTGACCGCGGCCAGGCCCGACTGCATCAGCTGCGCGGCGTCATAGCCCTGCACCGCGTAGACGTCGGGCTGTGCCTTGTAGGCTTTGCTGTAGTCGGCGCGGAAGGCGTTGTCGCGCGGCGTGTTCAGGCCGTCTGCATAGTGCAGCGTCGTCAGCAGGCCTTGCGCCGAAGCGCCCTGGGCCTCCAGCGTGCCATCGGTCAGGAAGCCCGAACCGTACAGCGGGATGGTCTTGCCCAGGCCCGCGGCGTAATAGTCCTGCACGAACTTCACGGCGCCGCCGCCTGCAAAGAACGTGAACACCATGTCGGGCTTGAGCGCCGCGATCTCGGTCAGCAGCGGCTGGAATTCCACGTTGGGAAACGGCAGGCTCAGTTCCTTCACGACCTTGCCGCCGGCCTTCTCGAAGCCTTCCTTGAAGCCGCCGATGGCCTCGTCGCCGGCCGCGTATTTCCAGGTGATGGTGACGGCCGTCTTGTGGCCCTTGGCAAAGGCCACCGGACCCATGGCGTACGCCGGCTGCCAATTGGTGAACGAGGTGCGGAAGATGCCCGGGCCGCACAGCGGGCCGGTGATGGCGTTGGCGCCCGCGTTGGTCACGATCAGCGTGGTGTCGGCGTCCTTGGCGGCCTTGGCCAGGGCCATCGCCACGCCCGAGTGCACGGTGCCGATCAACACGTCCACCTGGTCGCGCTTGATCAGGCGGTTGGCATTTTCGGCGGCCTTGGCGGGGTTGGACTCGTCGTCCACCTTGAAGTATTCGATCTCGCGTCCGCCCAGCTTGCCGCCTTGTTCCGCGACATACAGCTTGAAGCCGTTCTCGATGGCGTTGCCCAGCGCGGCGTAGGTGCCGCTGTAGGGCAGCATGAAGCCGACCTTGATCTTGTCGGCGGCCTGGGCGCCGGTGGCGGCGAGCGTCAGAGCCGCGGCGAGCGCAGCCCGGGTCAGGGCGTGGTTCATGGTTAGTCTCCGTGCTTGTTATGGGCCGACGTGAGGTCAGCGGGGTTGTGCCAGGCCGCCGACGAAAGCGGCGACGGCCTGGATGACTAGCGCCGGCTGATCCTTGTGCGCAGAGTGGCCGCAGTCGGGCAGTTCCAGCAGTTCGGTCTGGGGCGCGAGCCGGCGTATGCCGCGTATCTGCGCCAAGCTGCCGTATTCGTCGTCCACGCCCTGGATGGCAAGCACGGGGCAGGCGATGCGGGGCAGGTATTCGTCCAGGTTCCAGCGGCGGAAAGCCGGGTCCAGCCAGATGTCGTTCCAGCCCCAGAACGCCGAATCCGGGTCCGCGTGATAGCGCCCCAGCCGGGCGCGCAGGTCCGTGTCCAGATAGGCCTGGCGCGCCTGCGCGATGCTGGCGACCGACACGTCTTCGACCAGGATATGGGGCGCGGCGGCGACCACGCCGGCCACCGCGTCGGGATGCATGGCCGCATACAGCAGGGCGATGGAGCCGCCGTCGCTGTGGCCGAGCAGCACCGGCTTGTAGCGCCGGGCGTCCACGCCCAGCGCGATCAACAGCGCGGGCAGCACCTCGCGCGCCTCGATGTGCATGAAATCCACCGGCCGCTTTTCTGCTGGCGGCCGGGGCGTCGATTGCCCGTAGCCGTAGCGCGAATACACCAGTCCGCGGCACCCGGCTGCTGCACAGACGCGCTCGGGCCAGTCCTTCCACATGGATACGGACCCCAGTCCTTCGTGCAGGAAGACCAGCAACGGGGCGCCGGGGCTGTCGGACCCTATCCACTGGTATTCCAGGCGCAGATCCCGGCCGCCGGCATGAAACTCGGCAAACACGGTCTCGGCCACGGCGCAGGCGCTCATAGCGTGGCCTCTTCCAATTGGCGCAGGCGGAAGCGCTGTATCTTCCCGGTGGCCGTCTTGGGCAGTTCTTCCGTGAAATTGATCTGGCGCGGATACTTGAACGGCGCCAGATGCTGCTTCACGTAATTCTGCAGCGCAGCCCCGGTCTGCGCGTCGGGCTCGAAGCCGGGACGCAGCACCACGTATGCCTTGGTCTTGACCAGCCCGTCGTGGTCCGGCACGCCGATCACGGCCGCTTCCAGCACAGCCTCGTGCTGCACCAGGATGTTCTCGACCTCCACTGGCGACACGTACTGGCCGCTGACCTTGATCATGTCGTCGCTGCGCCCGGCATAGGTGTAGTAGCCGTCCGCGTCGCAGGTGTACTTGTCGCCGCTCTTGAGCCAGTCGCCCAGGAAGCACTGGCGCGTCTTGTCGCGGTTGTTCCAGTACATCAGGGCTGCGCTGGGGCCTTTGATGTAGAGGTCGCCGATGGCGCCGGGCGGCACCGGGGCGCCGTTCTCGTCGCGCAACTGCACCTCATAGCCCGGCACGGGCTTGCCGGTGGTGCCGTAGCGCAGCTGCCCGGTCTGGTTGGAGATGAAGATGTGCAGCATCTCGGTGGAGCCGATGCCGTCCAGGATCTCGCAGCCGAAGTGGCGCGTGTAGCGTTCGCCGATGTCGCGCGGCAACGCTTCGCCGGCGGACGTGCAGATGCGCATGGCGACCTGTTCGCGCGCCGGCAGGTCGGGCGAGGCCAGCATGCTGGCGTACAGCGTGGGCACGCCGTAGAACACGGTAGGCCGATGCTGCGTCAGGCGTTTGAAGACCGCTTGCGGCGTGGGGCGTTCGCCCATCAGGATGACGGTCGCGCCCACGGACAGGGGGAAGGTCAGGCCATTGCCCAGGCCATAGGCGAAGAACAGCTTGGCGGCCGAGAACACCACGTCGTCCTCGCGGATGCCGAGCACGGGCTTGGCATAGAGTTCGGCCGTGTGCCACAGGTTGCCATGGGTGTGGACCACGCCCTTGGGTTTGCCGGTGGAGCCGGACGAATACAGCCAGAAAGCGATCTCGTCGGACAGGGTGCGCGCCGCTGGCGCGAGCGGGGCGGCGGCCAGCAGCGATTCGAATTCGCGCCCGCCTTCGGGCAAGGCGCCGGCCGGCTGGGAAACTACCAGGTGTTCGACATCGGCGGCGGCCTGCCCCAGCGCGGTCTGCACCACCGGCAGCAAGGCGCCCGATACGAACACGGCGCGCACGCGGCTGTGGCCAATGATGTAAGCGTAGTCATCGGCGGTAAGCAGGGTGTTCACGGCCACCGGCACCACGCCCGCATGCAGCGCGCCCAGAAATACCACCGGCCAGTCGACAGTGTCCTGCATCAGCAGCAGGATGCGCTCCTCGCGCCGCAGGCCCAGCTGGCGCAGCGCGCCGGCCATGCGCGCCACCCGCTCCGCCAGTTCGCCGTAGCTGATCTGGCGCGTGTCGTCGATGTAGGCCGGCTTGGCGGCGCGCGGCGCATTGAGCGCCGCCAGGTGGCTGGCGAAGTTGAGTTCGTCGGGACAGGCGTTCACGGTTGTCTCCTGATGTCCTGTGGGGGGAGCCGCGCTTTGTGTGTTTTTCTGGCGGCGGGTGGGGCGGGGCCTCTCAGGTGCGCGTGAATTCGATGGCGCCGCCCGGCAGCAGATACAGCACCAGCGCGCGGCCGCCGCTCACGGTCGGGCTGTGCGCGCTGCCGGGGCCGTAGACCAGCCAGCCGGCGCCGTGGCCGTCGAAGCGGGCGCCCTCGGTCAGCGGCATGATCATGTCGATCTCGCCATTGGGGTGCGCGTGGTGCGGGCCGGCAAGATTGTTCATGTCCACTACGTCCACCGAGCAGTCCGCCAGGTCTGGCGCGGGCTTGATGACGCGGCCGTAGCGGATGCCGCCGCCTTCCCGGCTGCACATCCAGCCTTCGGCCACGCCCTGCCTACAGGTGGCGTAGATCTCCTGGAACAGGGCGCTTTGCGGGCCGGCCTCGCGGTTCAGGCTTTCCTGCAGCGCCGCGTCCAGCGGCTGGCCTTGCGTCAGGCGCGTGACCTCGCGCATCAGGGCATGGAATTGATCAGGCGTACTCACCGGGCTCCTCCTTTACACTGTCGGCGCTTCAGAATCGACATGAAATCGACTGCTGCTTTTTTGCACATGAGGCGCTTTGGACTGATTGAATGGAAAAATAGTGCTTCCATTGATTATGGTCAAGCACTATAGTGCATAAAACGTGGTAATCAGGGTTTTTGCGGAGTCACGTAAACATGAATCAAGCGCTAGATGCGGCGCCATCCGAACCCAGGCGGGAAGCGTTCCTGGTGGCCTTGGGCGAGCGGGTGCGCCGCCTGCGGGCCATACGCGGCATGACCCGCAAGAGCCTGTCGCAGGTGACTGGCGTATCGGAGCGCCATCTGGCCAATCTGGAACATGGGGTGGGCAATGCCTCCATCCTGGTGTTGCTGCAGATCGCACGCGCCTTCAACTGCGCGCTGGCCGAATTGGTGGGCGACGTCACCACCGAATCGCCCGACTGGCTGCTGATCCGCGAGCTGCTCAGCGGCCGCACGGAATCCGACCTGCAGCGCGCGCGCGAGGCCCTGACCCAGCTGTTCGGCGTAGGGGCGGGGGCGCAGCGCCCCAACCGCACCCAGCGCGTGGCGCTGATCGGCCTGCGCGGCGCGGGCAAGTCCACGCTGGGCCAGATGCTGGCTGATGACCTGGGTTATCCGTTCGTGGAGTTGAACCGCGAGATCGAGCGCGTGGCCGGCTGCAGCATCCTGGAAATCCACAATCTGTACGGCCCCAATGCCTACCGCCGCTACGAACGGCGGGCGCTGGAAGAGGCCGTGCAGATCTACCCGGAAATGGTACTGGCCACGCCGGGCGGGCTGGTGTCCGAGCCCGCCACCCTCAATCTGCTGCTGGCGCACTGCTACACGGTATGGCTGCGCGCCACGCCCGAGGAGCACATGGGCCGGGTCATGGCGCAGGGGGATTTCCGTCCCATGTCGGGCAACAACGAGGCCATGGCGGATCTCAAGCGCATCCTGGCCGGACGCGAAGCCTTCTACGCCAAGGCCGACCTCACCTGGGTCACCAGCAACCTGGACGTGCAGGAAAGCTTTGCCGGCCTGCGCACCCAGGTGCGTAAGGCTTGCGGCCTGCCGCTATAGCTGGATTCGATGCCGGCAGCGCCGGCAATATGCATTTTTGTGCATGCCCCGCTTGACGGGGCTTTTTTTGTCCTCTAATCTGCACAATAATTCATGTGGTGCAGTATTTTTCCTGTTTTGGCAGGCGTACGAGGAGACACACTATGAGCAGCACCCTCAACCGGGTTGATTTCCGGACCGACCCCGAGCAGTACCGCCACTGGCGCTTGAGCTTCGACGGCCCGGTCGCCACGCTGGCCATGGATGTTGCCGAGGACGGTGGCCTGCGTCCGGGCTACAAGCTCAAGCTGAATTCCTACGACCTGGGGGTGGACATCGAACTGCATGACGCCTTGCAGCGCATCCGCTTCGAACACCCGGAAGTGCGCACCGTGGTCGTGACCAGCATGAAGGACCGCATCTTCTGTTCCGGCGCCAATATCTTCATGCTGGGTCTGTCCTCGCACGCCTGGAAGGTGAACTTCTGCAAGTTCACCAACGAAACCCGCAACGGCATTGAAGATTCCAGCCGCCACAGCGGCCTGAAGTTCATCGCCGCGCTCAACGGCGCCTGCGCCGGGGGTGGCTACGAGCTGGCGCTGGCCTGCGACGAGATCATGCTGATCGACGACCGCTCGTCCGCGGTCGCACTGCCCGAGGTGCCGCTGCTGGGCGTGCTGCCCGGCACCGGCGGCCTGACCCGCGTGACCGACAAGCGCCGGGTGCGCCACGACCATGCCGACATTTTCTGCACCTTGGTCGAGGGCGTGCGCGGCCAGCGCGCCAAGGATTGGCGCCTGGTGGACGAAGTGGTCAAGCCGGCCCGCTTCGAGGAGGCCGTGCGTGAGCGCGCGCAGGCGCTGGCGCAGGGCAGCGACCGCCCGGCAGGCGAGCAAGGCATCGCGTTGACGCCGGTGCAGCGCACGGAAAGCGCCGATGGCCTGTCCTACCGCTATGTGGACATCAAGTTGGACCGCGAGAAGCGCCAGGCCACCTGGACGGTGCGCGCGCCCGAGGGCGCGGTGCAAACCGAGCTGCAGGACATCGTCGCGGCCGGCGCGGCCTGGTGGCCGCTGCAGATGGCGCGCGAACTGGACGATGCCATCCTGTCGATGCGCACCAACGAACTGGACATCGGCACCTGGATCATCAAGACCGAAGGCGACGCCGCGCTGGTGTTGGCCGCGGATGCCGCGCTCCAACAGCATGCGGACCACTGGTTCGTGCGCGAAACCGCCGGCATGCTGCGCCGCACCTTGGCGCGCCTGGACGTGACCTCGCGCAGCCTGTTCGCGCTGATCGAACCCGGCTCCTGCTTTGCAGGCACCTTGCTCGAACTGGCGCTGGCTGCCGACCGCAGCTACATGCTGGACAACGAAGACGAATCCGCGCCCGCGCAGATCGTGGTGGGCGAGCGCAATTTCGGCGCGTATCCGCTGGTCAACGGCCAGAGCCGCCTGCAGCGCCGCTTCTATGAAGAGGAAGCGCCCCTGGAAGCGGTGCGCGCGCGAGCCGGCCAGCAACTGTCCGCCACCGACGCGCTGGAGCTGGGCCTGGTCACCTATGCGCCGGACAACATCGATTGGGACGACGAAGTGCGCATGATGCTGGAAGAGCGCCGCGCGCTGTCGCCCGACGCCCTGACCGGACTGGAAGCCAACCTGCGCTTCGGCGGACAGGAAACGATGGAGACCCGCATCTTCGGCCGCCTCACGGCCTGGCAGAACTGGATCTTCAACCGCCCCAACGCTGCCGGCGACAAGGGCGCGCTCAAGCTCTACGGCAAGGGCGAGCAAGCCGCATTCGACTGGAACCGGGTCTGATGGCCCCGCGTCACCGCGCCGCGTGAACGCGGCCACCCCAAAGGAACAGGAGCGAGACATGTCTGGAATCAACTACACCGATAAGATCCCCAACAACGTCAATCTGTCCGGCGACCGCACCTTGCAGCGCGCGCTGGAGCATTGGCAGCCCAACTACCTGCAGTGGTGGCAGGACATGGGGCCCGACGGCTCCCACGGCTTCGACGTCTATCTGCGCACGGCGGTCAGTGTGCAGCCCGACGGCTGGGCGCACTTCGACCACGTCAAGATGCCGGACTACCGCTGGGGTATCTTCCTGGCGCCGCAGGACGGGCAGCGCAAGATCCATTTCGGCGAGAACATGGGCCGTGACGTCTGGCAGGATGTGCCCGGCGAGCACCGCGCCAACCTGCGCCGCATCATCGTCACGCAGGGCGACACCGAACCGGCCTCGATCGAGCAGCAGCGCCACCTGGGCCTGACCGCGCCCTCGCAGTACGACTTGCGCAACCTGTTCCAGATCAACGTCGAGGAAGGCCGCCACCTGTGGGCCATGGTCTACCTGCTGCACCGCTATTTCGGCCGCGATGGCCGCGAAGAGGCGGACGCGCTCCTGCAGCGCAGCTCGGGGGATTCCGACAATCCGCGCATCCTGGGCGCGTTCAACGAGAAGACGCCCGATTGGCTGGCCTTCTACATGTTCACCTATTTCACCGACCGCGACGGCAAGTTCCAGCTGTGCGCGCTGGCGGAGTCCAGCTTCGATCCGCTGGCGCGCACCACGAAGTTCATGCTGACCGAGGAAGCGCACCACATGTTCGTGGGCGAATCCGGCATCTCGCGCGTCATCCAGCGCACCTGCGAGGTCATGAACCAGCTCAAGACCGATGACCCGCAAGCGGTGCGCGCGGCCGGCGTGATCGACCTGCCCACCATCCAGCGCTACCTCAACTTCCACTACAGCGTCACCATCGACCTGTTCGGCGCAGATCAGTCCTCCAATGCGGCCATTTTCTACGGCTCGGGCCTGAAGGGCCGCTACGAGGAAAGCAAGCGCACCGACGACCACCAGCTGAAGAACGACACCTACCGCGTGCTGACCGTGGAAAACGGCAGGCTGCGCGAGATCGAGGTGCCGATGCTGAACGCCCTGAACGAAGTGCTGCGCGACGACTTCATCCGCGATTCGGTCGCTGGCATCGGGCGCTGGAACAAGGTCATCGAAAAGAGCGGCCTGCCGTTCCGGCTGCAAGTGCCGCACAAGGCCTTCAACCGCCAGATCGGCACGCTGGCAGGCATCCGCATGTCGCCCGAAGGCGAGATCCTGTCCGAATCGCAATGGCAGGCCAACAGTCACAAATGGCTGCCGACGCCCGAGGACCGCGCCTTCGTTGCATCGCTGATGGGCCGCGTCACCGAGCCGGGCAAGTTCGCCAACTGGATCGCGCCGCCCGTCATGGGCGTCAACCGCCAGCCGGTGAATTTCGAGTACGTCCGTTTCAACTAAAGCGGGGCGGCGGCTGTTTCCACGGCCGCCTACCGGAGCATGGGGAAGACCGAGATGAACGCTCCCTTACCAGCAGAAGTCCTGAAGCAGCACCTGATCGATCCCGAGATCTGCATCCGCTGCAATACCTGCGAAGAAACCTGTCCGATCAAGGCGATCACCCACGACTCGAACAATTACGTGGTGGATCCCGAGATCTGCAACGGCTGCATGGCCTGCGTGCCGCCTTGCCCCACGGGGGCGATCGACAACTGGCGGCTGATGGTACGCGCCGAAGCCTATGGCGTGCAGGAACAACTGGGCTGGGAAGAACTGCCGGGCGAGAAGGCGCTGCCGGAAACGGCTGCCGCCGCGCCGGCCGGCGATGAGCCGGATACGCCGCAGCCTGCCGCGCCCGCGCCGTCCACCGCGCCCGGCGCAACGGTCCCGCCCTGGTCCGCCGCCCATCCATACGTCAACCTGTACACGCACAAGACGCCGATGACGGCCACCGTGGTCGGCAACTACCGCGTGACCGGCGCCGACACGGAAAGCGACATCCACCATATCGTGCTCGACTTCGGCGAGCTGCCGTTTCCCGTGCTGGAAGGGCAGTCCATCGGCATCCTGCCGCCCGGCGTGGACGCGCAGGGCCGGGCGCACCACGCGCGCCAGTACTCGCTGGCCAGTCCGCGCGACGGCGAGCGGGCCGGCTACAACAATCTTTCGCTGACCGTAAAGCGCGTCACCGAGGACCATGCGGGCGCCGCCGCGCATGGCGTGTGCTCGAACTACCTGTGCGACCTGGCCAAGAACGACAAGGTGCAGGTGATCGGGCCGTTCGGCCACACCTTCCTGATGCCCAATCACCCCCGCGCCAATCTCATCATGATCTGCACCGGCACGGGTTCGGCGCCCATGCGCGCGATGACGGAGCGCTACCGCCGCCGCATCGAGACCGGCGAAAACGGCAAGCTGCTGCTGTTCTTCGGCGCGCGCACCGAGCGTGAACTGCCGTACTTCGGGCCGCTAATGAAGCTGCCGCGAGATTTCATCGACATCAACCTGGCGCTGTCGCGCGAAGCCGGGCAACCCAAGCGCTACGTGCAGGACCTGATCCGCGACCGCGCAGGCGCGGTGCGGGAACTGCTGGCGGACCGCAATACCTGCATCTACGTGTGCGGGCTGAAGGGCATGGAAGTAGGCGTGCTGGACGCCCTGCGCGATGTGACGGTGCAAGCGGGCCAGGATTGGTCTATCCTGCATGATGCATTGCGCCGCGAAGGGCGCCTGCATTTCGAAACGTACTGAATCCACAAACATGCGTGGCAATCGGCGCGCGCTGGCGCGCCGATTGCATTTGCGGGGGGAATCCACAAAATGAAGTTCGCCGAGTTCAAGGACGGCATGGTCATCAAGGGCGGTCCGGTCACCCTGACGGAAGCCGAGATCCTGGAGTTCGCACGCAAGTTCGATCCCCAGTGGTTCCACACCGATCCCAAGCGTGCCTCCGAAGGGCGCTGGGGCGGCCTGATCGCCAGCGGCTGGCATACCTGCGCGCTGGCGATGCGCATGGCCGTGGACGCGGCGCTGCACGATTCCGAATCCTTCGGCTCGCCCGGCCTGGGCGAGGTGCGCTGGCGCACGCCGGTGCGTCCGGGCGACACCCTGCGCCTCGAAGCGCGCGTGCAGGGCGTGCGCACCTCGTCGTCGCGTCCCGACCTGGGCATCATTACCTGGGCCTGGACGGTCCTGAACCAGCACGACGAAGGCGTGCTGGAGCTGGACGCGACCAGCCTGTTCGATCTGTCCGGCGAAAACTGAGGCTGGCCGTCTAGCGCTTGCCTGTCTGCTTCAGGATGGCGGCGGCTTCAGGACCGGCTGCTGCCTTCCAGTTCTTGACCGAGTCTGCCGCGGCATCCTTTAGCGCGCGCTGCACGGGCAGCGGCACCGACGTATTGATCGCCACGCCGTTCTTGCGCATGTTGGCGTAGTTCTGCTGCAGGCGGCCGTCGATGCGCTTCCATTGTTCGGTTTCGGTCTGCGCCGCCGCCTGGTCGATGGCGCGGCGCGTGCGCGCATCCAGCGCCTGATACGCCTGCAGGTTCATCGTCGCCACCGAGATCGGCATCGCGTAGTTGATTTCCGCGAAGTTGGGCAGGTGCTCCCAGAGCTTGCGGCCCGCGCCGCCGTCGCCTGACGACAGTACCGCGTTCACCTCGCCCGAGGCGATCAGCGGCATCGCATCCGCGAAGGAAATGTTCTGCGCGCGGGCGCCGGCTTTCTGCATGACGTCCTGCGACGTGGCGTCGTAGGTGCGGATGCTCAGCTTCTTCAGCGCGGCGACGCTGTCCAGCTTCTGCTTGGACCAGATGCCGGACGCCGGCCACGGCGTGGTGTACAGCAGCTTCTGTCCATGAGCCGCCAGCAGCTTCTCGTAGGCGGGGCGGGCAGCCTTGTTCAGGTTGCGGGCCTTGGACAGCGAGTCCGCCAGAAACGGCAGGGACGACACGCCGAACAAGGGATACTTGGCCGCCAGCGCGCCGGCGAAGGCGTCGCCCGCATCCACCTTGCGCGCTTGCACCGCATCGATCATGTCGGCCGACTTGATCCCCTTGGCCGCGTCATAGCTGGCGTCGATGACCACGTTGCCCGCGGTCTTGGCGCGGACCAGTTCGGCAAACGTGGATACGCCTTGTCCGGGCATGGAGGTGGCCGGATACTCGGTGGCCATCGTGAGGGTGGTGACGGCGTAGGCGCCATGGGCCATGAACGCCATGGCAATGCCTGTCATCAGGCGGAGGGTGGGACAGCCTTGCATGCGCGGCTCCTGGGCTCGGGGGGAAACCTGGTCGGGACACGCGGCAGGGCGCGGGAGCGCCCGGCCCTGTGCCTGGCCGATGCTGCAAAGCGTACGGCGAGTGCAAGGGCTCGCCTATACGGGCTTTCGGCAATGCGCGGGTTGTTGCGGGGACGAGAGCGGCCTGGCGGCAATTACTGGATGGGCAGGCCGTGCATCTTCAAGAAGGACAGCTTGTCCCAGTAACCCCGCTGGAACACGATCCTGCCGCCGCGCACCGTAAAGAATCCGCAGCCGCGCAGTCCCAGGGGATCGCGCCATTCCAGGGCAGCAACCTCGCCGGCTTCATGGATCGTCTCCACGATGCAGGTCATGTCGGCCTGGGCGAACTCCCGTTCAAACATCGCGCGTATGGCCTCGCGTCCGACGATGGGCTCCTGGGTGACCTGATGGTTCACCGCCGCTTCATCGTAAAGCTCCGCCAGGCCTGCGGCATCGGCGGCATTGAACTGTAGGACCCATTCTTCGACCAGTTGCCGCGGAGTCATGTGTGCTTCCTTTTTTTGGGGGGACTTACGTTGTAAACGAAATTTGGGTGGCGCGGCCACAGCCGTCTCGGCCTAGCAAAAACTGCGCATTAATGCATGGATATTGCTACGTAATATGCTGTAATTACTAGAAGAATTGCCAGTTATAAAGTACAGTGACCTTATGGAATTCAATGCTCCGTCGGAGGTAAAGTATGAAGCTGGAAGACCGCATGAGTCGCTCGATCAAGCAGCGCGCAGGGGTTGTCGTTTTGCGCTCGGACTTTGCTGATATGGCGAGCGACTCACAGGTCGGGCGAGTCTTGGCCCGCTTCGTCGATGACGGGATGCTTGTACGCATCAGCAAAGGGGCTTTTGCCAAGACCCGCGTCAACCAGTTCACGGGCAAGCCGACCGCTGCAGGAACGCTGGAAATGATTGCTGCGGAGCTTTTTCGCAAGCTCAAGATCTCTGTGAAACCTAGCGCGTTCGTAGCCGAATACAACTGCGGCAAATCGACCCAGATTCCCATGGGGGCGACTGTCAGTACGGGACGCCGGCGCATCACTCGAAAAGTGACTGTAGGGAGCAGCACGCTGACGTATGAAAAGGATCTCAGACGAACAGAAGTCTGATATTGAAGACGCCGCCACGGCAGGCCTGCTGGGCGCCTTGCCGCCTGCCGTCGTTGAGAAAGACCTGCACATCACTGATGTGCTACGAATTCTGGCCCAGATCGAGGTCACGCACATTGCGCATCAGAAAGGCCGCAAGAAGGGGGATCCCAGGCCGGCGTCCATCCCCGTGGCTACGCGCTTGGTCTTCGCCGGCGGGACCTGCCTTTCGAAAGCGCATGGTCTGGTTGAGCGGATGTCCGAGGACATAGACATCAAGGTTGTGCTGGACAATGTGCCGGAAGGCTATGTGCTGCAAGACGGTCACACAGACCGGGCTCGGCTAGGCAATCTGCATCGGCAGGTGGAGCGGCTTCTCACGGATATCGGCTTCCAACTTGTGACCCGTGACGATGAGGATAACCCCGTTGCGCGGGACAGCCGTCGTTACTACTGTCTTTCGATTTCATATGCGGCGCATTTTCAGGACGTATCTGGTGCGCTGCGTCCCGAGCTCAAGCTTGAGCTGATACATCGTTCTACCGTGTTGGCGGCTGAAATGCGCGACATGGGCTACATGTTCGACGGCCTTGTTCAGCGCGTAGCGCCCCTGCGTTTTTCGATGGCATGCATCACGGTCGCGGAGACGCTCGCGGAGAAGGTGTTGTCACTGCTGCGGCGCTGCGCTTGGAATTGGGATGGGCATCAGCGCGGGGAGTACGACGCCGCCTTGGTGCGCCATGTCTATGACGTCTGGCGTATTGCAGAAATCCGGCCCGATGCCTTGGCGGCAGCCCGTCAGATCTTTGCGGAACTGGTCCGAAAAGAGGTAGAGGAATTCCGCGGCCAGCATCCTGGGTTTGATCAAGACGCATACTCGGTGCTGAGGCGCACATTGGCGTCTGCTGCCGTTCATGAAGGATTGAAGACGAACTTCGAGCAACGTCTGAAGCCACTGCTCTACGCTGCGCGGAAGCCGGAATTCGAGACCTGCTATGCGGTCTTTGCGCGTGCTGCAGAACAGTTGCTGAATCCCCCCGTCTGACTAACGACTTTTCAACGGCACCGGTATCTGGAAGGCGGGCGCGGCGCTCGCTGTCCAGGGGCAGCAGGCGCCGCCCTGTGTTGAGTCGCGCGAAAAAAAACCGCCCCGTAGGGCGGTTTCGTCGGAACCGAACAAGCGATCAATAGAACGCCTGGATGCCGGTCTGCGCGCGGCCCAGGATCAGGGCGTGCACGTCGTGGGTGCCTTCGTAGGTGTTGACCACTTCCAGGTTCACCAGGTGGCGGGCCACGCCGAACTCGTCGGAGATGCCGTTGCCGCCGAGCATGTCGCGCGCCAGACGGGCGATGTCCAGTGCCTTGCCGCAGGAGTTGCGCTTCATGATGGAGGTGATTTCGACGGCGGCGGTGCCTTCGTCCTTCATGCGGCCCAGGCGCAGGCAGCCTTGCAGGGCCAGCGTGATTTCGGTCTGCATGTCGGCCAGCTTCTTCTGGATCAGCTGGTTGGCGGCCAGGGGGCGGCCGAATTGCTTGCGGTCCAGCGTGTACTGGCGGGCGGTGTGCCAGCAGGCTTCAGCGGCGCCGACGGCGCCCCAGGCGATGCCGTAGCGGGCGGAGTTCAGGCAGGTGAACGGACCCTTCAGGCCGGACACGCCGGGCATCATCTGGTCGGCGGACACTTCCACTTCGTCCATGACGATTTCGCCGGTGATCGAGGCGCGCAGGCCGACCTTGCCGTGGATGGCCGGGGCCGACAGGCCCTTCATGCCCTTTTCCAGGATGAAGCCGCGGATCTTGCCGTCGAAGTCGCCGCCGACGCACTTGGCCCACACCACGAAGACATCGGCGATGGGGGAGTTGGTGATCCACATCTTGTTGCCGGAAATCTTGTAGCCGTCGGACGTCTTGACGGCGCGGGTTTCCATGCCGCCGGGATCGGAGCCGTGGTTGGGTTCGGTCAGGCCGAAGCAGCCGATCCATTCGCCGCGAGCCAGCTTGGGCAGGTACTTCTGCTTTTGCGCTTCGCTGCCGAATTCGTTGATGGGCACCATCACCAGGGACGACTGCACGCTCATCATGGAGCGGTAGCCGGAGTCGATGCGTTCGACTTCGCGGGCGATCAGGCCGTAGCTGACGTAGTTCAGGCCGGCGCCGCCGTATTCGACGGGGATGGTGGCGCCCAGCAGGCCCAGTTCGCCCATTTCGGAGAAGATGGCCGGGTCGGTCTGTTCGTTGCGGAACGCGTTCAGAACGCGCGGGGCGAGCTTGTCCTGCGCATAGGCGTAGGCTGCGTCACGCACCATGCGTTCTTCTTCGGTCAGTTGCTGGTCCAGCAACAGGGGGTCTTGCCAGTGAAAGGAAGGATTCGAGGACATGCTGGGTCTCCGCTATGGATTTCGGAATGCTAGAAAGTTTAAACCTAAAATAATTCAGGCGGCAAGCGGCGAATGGAACGGCGGGCGCGCGGCGGCGCCGTTCCGTCCCGCCTTCAGTGCTGCGCCTTGAGCGCTGCGTCGCGGATTTTTTCCAGGGTCGTGCCCGGGGTGATGGTTTCCGGATCGATGAAGCAGTGCAGGATGGCCGGCTTGCCGCTGGCCAGGGCGCGTTCGAAGGCCGGGCCGAACTGCTCGGTGGTTTCGACGCGTTCGCCGTGGCCGCCAAAGGCGCGCGCGTAGTCGGCGAAATCCGGATTCTTCAGCTCGGTCGCGGAAATGCGGCCGGGGTAGTGCTTTTCCTGGTGCATGCGGATCGTGCCGTACATGCCGTTGTCCACCAGCACCACGACGATGGGCAGGTCGTACTGCACCGCGGTCGCGAATTCCTGGCCGTGCATCAGGAAGCAGCCGTCGCCGGCGAAGCAGACCACGGTCTTGTCCGGCGACACGCGCTTGGCGCCCACGGCGGCGGGCAGGCCGTAGCCCATGGAGCCCGACGTCGGCGCCAGCTGCGTGCCGTAGCGGGTGAAACGATGGAAGCGGTGCAGCCAGGTGGCGTAGTTGCCGGCGCCGTTGGTCATGATGGCGTCTGCCGGCAGCGTCTTTTCCAGGTAGGCCATGACCTGGCCCATCTGCAGCGCGCCAGGCGTCGTGATGGCGCTGGGGTCGCTCCATTTCAGGTACGACTCGCGCATGGCCTGCGTGCCGGCGGCCCACGCGGGCTGAGCCGGCGCCTTCAGGCCGGCCAGCGCCTGCGCGAAGGCGGCGGGCGAGGTATTGATGGCCAGGGTGGGGCGGTAGACGCGGCCCAGCTCGGCGGTATCGGGGTGCACGTGCACCAGCTTCTGCTTGGGTACCGGAATGTCCAGCAGCGTGTAGGCCTGGCTGGGGTTTTCCGACATGCGGCCGCCCACCAGCAGGATCAGGTCCGCGTCGGCGACGCGCTTGAGCAGCGCGGGATTGATGCCCAGGCCCACGTCGCCGATGAAGCAGGGGTGGTCGGCCGGGAACAGCATCTGGCGGCGGAAAGACACGGCCGTGGGCAGCGCATGGCGCTGCGCAAAATCGGCGAACTGCTGCACCGCGCGGGCGTCCCAGCGCGTGCCGCCCAGGATGGCGACCGGATTCTTGGCTTCGGCCAGCAGCTTTTCCAGGTCGGCCAGTTGGCCGGCCGTGGGGGCGGAATCAATGATTTCGTAACGCGGCGCGTCGGCGACCTTGGCGGTTTCGACCAGCATGTCCTCGGGCAGCGCGATCACGACCGGGCCGGGACGGCCCGAGGTGGCGATGTGGAAGGCGCGCGACACCAGTTCGGGAATGCGTTCGACCTGGTCGATCTCGGTGACCCACTTGGCTTGCGTGCCGAACACGGCGCGGTAATCCATTTCCTGGAAGGCTTCACGTTCGCGCATGCCGCGCTCGATCTGGCCGACGAACAGGATCAGGGGGGTGGAGTCCTGCTTGGCGATGTGCACGCCGGCCAGCGCGTTGGACGCGCCCGGGCCACGGGTCACCATGCAGATGCCGGGTTCGCCGGTCAGCTTGCCGTGGGCGTCGGCCATCATGGCCGCGCCGCCTTCCTGGCGGCACACCGTGACCTTGATGTCCGCATCGTGCAGGCCGTCCAGCACTGCCAGATAGCTTTCGCCGGGGACGCAGAAAACATGTTTGACGCCCTGCGCAACCAGCTGGTCGACCAGGATGTGACCGCCAAGGCGGGATTCTTGCTGGGACATGGGGGTGGTAGTCATGATGAGCCGAGGTTAGGACATCCGAGCATAATGTTCCTTGATCGCACAATGCAATTGATAAAATTGCACAATCTATTGACCCACCGGCACGACCTGCCATGCTGCGCCGCGGCAAGATCCGCGCGGCCGAGCGGCGGGGACGCCCGCCGGCACCTGGCGGTTCCCTCGATATGAGAAACGGCATTCCCAACCTGAGCGCCCTGCAGGCGTTTGAAGCGTCAGCCCGTCTGGGCAGCTTTTCCCGCGCGGCCGAGGAACTGTCCCTGACGCACAGCGCCGTCTATCGCCAGGTGGCCAGCCTGGAGGCGCGCCTGGGCGTGCAGCTGTTCACCCGGGTACGCCGGCGCATCGTGCTGACCGACCATGGGGCCGAGTACGCCGGCCGCATCCGCCACCATCTGGACCAGATCGAAAAAGACACCTTCGGCCTGGTCAGCCGCACCGGCATGGGCCGCAGCATCCATATCGCCGTGGTGCCCACCCTGGCGACGACCTGGCTGATCCCGCGCCTGGCGGATTTCCAGCGCGAGCATGGCGACATCACGGTCAGCCTGTCCGTGCGCACGTTGCCATTCCAGTTCAAGGACCAGCCCTTCGACGGAGCGCTGTATCACGGGGACGGATTGTGGCCAGGCACCCAGGGCGTGCTGCTGTTCCCCGAGCGCGAACTCGTGCCCGTGTGCGCGCCGCAGCTGGCGGCGCGCACGCCGGAGCCGGGCGCCAGCGCCTTGTCCGGCATGACCCATTTGCACCTGGCATCACGGCCCGACGCCTGGCGCCAGTGGTATGCGGCCAATAGCCATCTTTATGGTCCGCACGCCGCCGGCGGCCCGCGCTACGAACTCTTCACCATGGTGATGGCGGCGGTGCAGGCCGGCCTGGGCGTCGGGCTGATGCCGCGCTTCCTGGCCCAGCCCGCGCTGGACCAGGGCACGTTGGCAATGCCCGTGCCGCAATCGCTGTCGGTCAGCCAGGGCTACTACTTCGGCTATCCGCAGCGCAGCGAACGCTCCGAGGCGCTCAAGCTCTTCGAGAGCTGGCTGAAGTCCGCCGCCGCGGGCGTGGGCGGACGCTGAGCCGTAGAATCCTGGCATGCCCGCGACCCGCCCCCCGCTTGAATCCCAGGCCGATATCGACGCCTTCATCGACGCCGTCTGGCTGGAAGACGGCCTGTCGGCCAACACCCTGGCTGCCTACCGGCGCGACCTGACGGGCTTTGCCCGCTGGCTGGAAGACCCCGAAGCCTATGCGCGCGAAATGGCCGACCGCCATGGCGATGCGGCACAGGCCCACGCGCTGCCTGCTGGACCCGCCAAGCCCTTGCGCGATGCCGGCAAGGCTGATATCGAAGCCTGGTTCGCCTTCCGCCACGAGGAAACCCGCGCCACCACCGCCAACCGCAGGCTGGCCGCGCTGCGCCGCTTCTACGCCTGGGCCTTGCGCGAGCACCGCGCCGAACGCGATCCCTGCCTGACGCTGATCGCGGCCAAGCAGCCGCCGCGCATGCCCAAGACGCTGTCCGAGCAGCAGGTGGATGCCTTGCTGCGCGCGCCCGACCTGGAGCAGGCCCGTGGCCTGCGCGACCGCGCGATGCTGGAAACGCTGTATGCCACGGGCTTGCGCGTGTCCGAGCTGGTGGGCATGCGCACGCTGGACGTGAGCCTGAACGAAGGCGTGGTGCGGGTGGTGCTGGGCAAGGGCGGCAAGGACCGACTGGTGCCGTTGGGCGCCGAGGCCGCGCATTGGATCGACCGCTACCTGAAGTCCGCGCGGCCAGAGCTGGCGGCCGGGCGCGTGAGCGATGCGCTCTTCATCACAGGCCGGGCCGAAGCGATGTCGCGCCAGGCGTTCTGGCAACTGGTGAAGAAGTACGCCTTGCTGGCGGACGTGCGCGCGCCGCTGTCGCCCCACGTGCTGCGGCACGCCTTCGCCACGCACCTGCTGAACCACGGCGCCGACCTGCGCGTGGTGCAGATGCTGCTGGGGCATGCCGACATTTCCACTACGCAGATCTACACGCACGTCGCGCGCGAACGCCTGAAGGCGCTGCACGCGACCCACCATCCCCGCGGCTAGCCGGCGCGCGCCGCTTCGAAATTCTTCTTTCACGCATAACCATGAGCAAAGCCCGCCACGTTTCCGAAACGCCCGCCACCCAGTTCCTCAAGCAGAACAAGGTGACGTACACGGAACATACCTATGACTACATCGACCATGGCGGCGCGGGCGAAGCCGCGCGCCAGTTGGGCCTGGATCCGCATGCGGTGGTGAAGACCCTGGTGATGGAGGACGAATCCGCCAAACCCCTCATCGTGGTCATGCACGGCGACCGCGAAGTTTCCACCAAGAACCTGGCGCGCCAGGCCGGGCTCAAGCGCGTCGAGCCCTGCAAACCCGAGGTCGCGCAGCGCCATTCGGGCTATCAGGTGGGTGGCACCTCGCCCTTCGGCACGCGCAAGAAGATGCCGGTGTGGGTCGAGGCCGAAGTGCTGGACTACCCGGTGGTCTACATCAACGGCGGGCGGCGCGGGTATCTGATCGGCATAGACCCCAAGGTACTGGTCACGCTGCTGGGCGCCAAGGGCGTAACCGTCGCGCTGGAATAGGGCGGGCTGGCGTGGGCGTGGTATTCCCATACCACCACCCAAGCCGATGGCGGCGTCACAATAGGGGCGTAGATCAAGAACCGGAGCCCGGCCACGGGCGCTGAACCGGCTTTCCGCCATCCCTAGGAGACAAACATGAGCAAGCGACTGTTGATGCTGGTCGGCGACTACGCCGAGGACTACGAGACCATGGTGCCGTACCAGACCCTGCTGACGGTGGGGCACACGGTGCATGCGGTATGCCCGGACAAGAAGGCGGGCGACACCATCGCGACTGCGATCCATGACTTCGAAGGCGCACAGACCTACACCGAAAAGCGCGGCCACAATTTCGCGCTGAACTATGACTTCGATCGCGTCGAGCCGTCGTCCTACGACGGCCTGGTGATTCCGGGCGGCCGCGCGCCGGAGTATCTGCGCCTGAACGAAAAGGTGCTGGACATCGTGCGCGCCTTCGACAAGGCGGGCAAGCCCATCGCGGCGGTCTGCCACGGCGCGCAACTGCTGGCCGCGGCCGGCATCCTGAAGGGCCGCACCTGCTCCGCCTATCCGGCGTGCGCACCGGAAGTGCGCCTGGCAGGCGGCACCTATGCCGAGATCGGCATCGACCAGGCCTACACCGACGGCAATCTGGTGACGGCGCCGGCCTGGCCCGCGCATCCGGCCTGGATGTCGCAATTCCTGGCGGTGTTGGGCACGAAGATCACGCCCTGATCTTCAACGCCACAAAGCGCCAGGGCCGCAAACATGCGGCCCTGGCGCTCTTCCTTTACGGCTTGGAAATCAGGCGAAATCGAGCACGATGCGGCCTTCGATCTGGCCGCGCCGCATGCGGTCGAACACGTCGTTGATGTTCTCCAGGCTTTCGGTGGCGACAGTGGCGTGCACCTTTCCCTCTTCGGCGAACTGCAGCGATTCCTGCAGGTCCAGGCGCGAACCCACGATGGAGCCGCGCACGGTGACGCCGTTGAGCACCATGTCGAAGATCGACAGCGGGAAGTCGCCCGGCGGCAGGCCGTTGAGCGCCACGGTGCCGCCGCGGCGCACCATGCCCAGCGCCTGCTCGAAGGCCTTGGGCGATACCGCCGTGATCAGCGCGCCGTGCGCGCCGCCGATCTCGCGCTTGAGGTAGGCGGCCGGGTCGGTAGTCTTGGCGTTGACCGTGACCTCGGCGCCCAGGCGGCGGGCGAAGTCCAGCTTGGCGTCGTCGATGTCCACCGCGGCCACGTTCAGGCCCATGGCCTTGGCGTACTGCACCGCCATGTGGCCCAATCCGCCAATGCCCGAGATCACCACCCAGTTGCCCGGACGGGTGTCCGTCATCTTCAGGCCCTTGTAGACGGTCACGCCGGCGCACAGCACGGGCGCGACCTCGACGAAACCGACGTTCTTGGGCAGCAGGCCCACGTAGTTGGCGTCAGCCAGCGCGTATTCGGCGAAGCCGCCGTTCACGGAGTAACCGGCGTTCTTCTGTGTTTCGCACAGCGTTTCCCAGCCGCCCAGGCAATGCTCGCAATGCCCGCAGGCGGAATACAGCCAGGGTATGCCGACGCGGTCGCCTTCCTTCACATGGGTCACGCCCGCGCCCACCGCGACCACATGGCCGACGCCCTCGTGACCGGGAATGAAGGGCGGGTTGGGCTTGACGGGCCAGTCGCCTTCGACCGCGTGCAGGTCGGTGTGGCAGACCCCGCAGGCTTCAATCTTTACCAGCAATTCGCCCGGACCCGGGCGCGGCACCGCGACTTCTTCGATTGCCAGGGGCTTGCCGAATGCTCGTGCAACCGCTGCTTTCATGGTTTTATCCATCACTGCCTCCGAAGTCTGATCAAGATTCCTTATGCTCGAACGTGGACGCTTTCCCGACCATGATTTATATCAACCGAGCGGGCTGCCCGCCGATGCCGGAAACGTGTGGTTGCAGAAAGAGGCCGGCCGCCGCGCCCTTGCCCGGGCCGCGGCAAACGGCGTACAGTCAGCCGTAGGCCTCCCGGCCCAGGCCTCGCGCCCAGTCCCGAGTTCCAGGAGCTCCCATGTGTGAAATCTTCATCCGCGCCAGCGAACAGTCCTACGCGCCCGAAACCCGTTCGCTGCGGCTGCATGGCGTGGCTACCAGCCTGAGGCTGGAACAGTTGTTCTGGCAGGTATTGGAAGAAATCGCCGGCCGGGACGGCATGCGCGTGACGCAGCTGATCGAACGTTTGTACGACGAACTGATCGAGTATCGCGGCGAGGCCGCCAATTTCACGTCGTTCCTGCGCGTATGCTGCCTGCGCTACCAACTGTTGCAGGCGGAGGGCCGCATTCCGTTGGACGCAGCCGTGCCGATCCGTTCGCTCAACCCCCAGGCCGTGCTGGAAGGCTTGCCGCCCACGCTGTACGACGCCCAGCCTCTGCGCCCGAAACGCAAGGCCGCCTAATCGGTCAACACTGGCGCCGCCGCCACGGCAAAAAGCAAAGGGCCCGAATTCTCGGGCCCTTTGTTCATGTGACGGTAGCGCAGCAGGCGTTCAGCCGCCAGACTGGATCGACGCCATCGCCACTTCGTTCTGCACGATGCGGCGGATGCGCACCGCATCGCCGATGCGGGAGAGTTTGCCTTGCGAATCCAGCAGCACGATGGCCAGATCGCGGCCGTTGATGCGGGCCAGCATGACCAGGCATTCGCCGGCTTCGTTGATGTAGCCGGTCTTGGACACCTTGATGTCCCAGTCGGGCTTGCGCACCAGCAGGTTGGTGTTGCGGAAGGTCTGCGTGCGGTTGTTGACCTCGACGTCGTACTCGGTATCGGTGGAGTAGCGGTGGATCAGCGGGCGCTGGGAGGCAGCGCGCAGCAGTCGGGCCAGATCGTGCGGCGACGAGACGTTGTCGCTGGACAGGCCGGTGGGTTCGATGAAGCGGGTGCTGGTCATGCCCAGCGCCTGCGCCTTGGCGTTCATGGCGGCCACGAAAGCCGGCAGGCCGCCCGGATAGTGGCGGCCCAGCGCGTTGGCGGCGCGGTTCTCGGACGACATCAGAGCCAGGTGCAGCATGTCGCCGCGCGACAGCTTGGTGCCCACGCGCAGACGGGAGGTGGTGTGCTTGAGGCCGTCGACGTCTTCGTCGGTGATCTCCAGCATTTCGTCCATGGGCAGGTTGGCGTCGACCACGACGACGGCCGTCATCAGCTTCGAGATCGAAGCGATGGGGCGCACTACGTTTTCGTTCTTGGCGAAGATGACCGTGGACGTTTCCAGATCCTGCACATAGGCGGTGCTGGAACGCAGGGCGGCGGCTTCGGCGCGCACCGAGGAGGCGGGCGGCGGCATGGCGGCCGAACCGACTGCGGCGGCAGCGGCGGCCCGTTGCGCGCGCGACGGCTTGTTTGGCTTGCCGTTCTTGCCGGCGGCCGCGCCCTTCTTGGGCGGCGTGCCCTTGGCTGCGACCTGCTTGCCGCCTTTGGGGGCGGCGGCTTTCTTGCCGGAGGAGGATTTGGGGGGAGCTTTCTTGGCGGAGGAGGCGGCTTGTTTGCCGGAGGCGCTCTTGCCGGAGCTGGCTTTGGGGGCCGGAGCCTTCTTTGCTTGTTGCGCCTTGCAGGCCGACGACTTGGCGTTGGTCTTGCAAGGGTCCGTATTCTTCGCGGCTTGGGCGGCGGGGGGCAGGAGCGCGCACACCGCCAGCGCCACAGGCGCTATCGCGTTCGCAATCGCACGTTTCCAGGGAAATGCCATGGTTTGAGCTGGCTTGTCAGTCTGTCAGTAAATGTTTCTTAAGCCGGCGTTTCGTCGGGCCAGAAAAAGTCCAGATGAATTAGAGGCTTACGCGTCGAATTTAAACAGCAATTTCAAGTTGCGCGCAAGGCGATTCGCTATCATCGTCCAAAAAAATAATAGTGACGTATTGACGCAGCTTCAATTCGTCACAAGACAAGTGCGAGAAGCTAACGGCAGGCCGCGCGTGAGCGTAGCCCGGATTAACCCTCATCCGGCTGAACGCGCGAGGTTTTTGTCCATGCCGGAGCAGGCAAACCGCGCTCACAAAAGCGCAGGGCTTCGGGCGCGTAGGGGGATGCAGGGAAGGGGAGCGTCGGAACCGACGCCAGAGATGGCCTCGCCGGGTGGAATCGAACCACCAATTGACCCTTAGGAGGGGCCGGTTATATCCATTTAACTACGGCGAGACTATTGCTGATCAGGCGGCAGCGTCGGTCGAGTGATCGCGCTTGCTTGCTAAGGCCTTGATATCGCTACGATTCTGTCGGCCCTGAGTTTATCACTGGGGGCACGGGTTTCGGCGCAGGACGCAAGTCTATCAGCAGGCGGCGCAAGCCCCAAATCCGTTGCCCTGCAACCCGGCTCGCTGGACCCGACGCCCAACGTGGCTATTGCCGGAGCGCGGAGGCTATTTGTATATGATGACCGGGTCCCGCGCTGCGCGCGGGACCGTCCCGTGGAGGGGGCGACGAACAAAACAACGAAAAACGGGTTTCATGTCTAACCAAACCGATACGAATTTCATCCGTACCCTGATCGTGGGTACGCTGGTGGTGCTGCTCGCGATGGGGGTGCGCGCCACCTTCGGGCTCTTCATGCAGCCGATGGGGCTGGCGCAAGGCTGGGGACGCGAAGTGTTCTCCATGGCCTTCGCTTTGCAGAACCTGGTGTGGGGCGTGGCCTGTATCTTCATGGGCATCATGGCCGACCGCTACGGTTCGGGCCGCACCATCGCGCTGGGCGCGCTGCTGTACATGCTGGGCATGATAGGCACGCGCTTCGCCACGGATGAAGCCACGCTCTATCTGACGGCCGGCGTGCTGGTCGGATTGGGCCAGGCCGGCACGACCTTTCCGGTGATCCTGCCCGTGGTGGCCCGCGCGGTTCCTCCCGCCTACCGCAGCACGGCGATGGGCATCGCCAGCGCTGGCGGCTCGCTCGGTCAGTTTGCCGTGGTGCCCACGGGACAGGTGCTGATCAGCGGCCTGGACTGGACGGGCGCATTGTGGGTGCTGTCGCTGTTCGTCGCTTGCGGCGCGCCCCTGGCGTATTTCCTGCGCGGACGTCCGCAGGCCCACACCGGGCCGCAGCAATCGCTGGCCTCGGCGGTCAAGCAGGCGGTACGCCACCCCTCGTTCCATTTCCTGTTCTGGAGCTACTTCGTCTGCGGCTTCCACACCGCCTTCATCACGCTGCACTTGCCCGCCTATGTCACGGACGGCGGCCTGAGCGCGGGGCAGGGCGCGACCGCCATTGCGCTGATCGGCCTGTTCAACGTGCTGGGCTCGTTCTATGCCGGCAAGCTGGGCGGCAAGTACAGCAAGAAACGGCTCCTCGCCGTGGTGTACGGCATGCGCGCCTTCGGCATTCTGCTGCTGCTCTGGATGCCGTTGTCGCCATGGGTGCTGTACGCCTTCGCCGCGTGGATGGGTTTGTTCTGGCTGGGGACCGTGCCGCTCACGCAAGGCCTGATCGGCCAGATCTACGGCCTGCGCTATGCGGCCACGCTGTCGGGCATCGTCTTCCTGGGGCACCAGCTGGGCAGTTTCATCGGCGTATGGCTGGGCGGATATGCCTATGCCAAGACCGGCAATTACGACGCCGTCTGGTGGCTGGGCGTGGCCCTGGCCGTCATCGCGGCGCTGTTGTGCCTGCCGGTGCGCGAACAGCCGGTTGCCCAGCCGGCCGCGGCCTGAGACGTTCATGAACCCTGCCAATCGTTCCGCGCCCGCCGCCCGCCGCCATCGCGGCTGGCGCGCGATTGGCGCGCTGGCCCTGGTTGCCGTCCTGGGCCTGGCTTTCTGGGGCTACACCACGCCGGAAATGCAGATCCACTGGGAAAACCTGGCCGCGCTCTGCGGCTTCTAGGCGCTTTTTCCGCTCGGCCTCGCGGTATCCTACGGCGGTATTTCTCTCCTCATCGCGCGCCGCCTGCGGGCGGGCGCTACGGATGCCCATGCAGGACTCATCGCCCTCCTATCCCGATCTATCGCTGCCGGACATCGGCGGCATGCCTGCCGCCGACACGCTGGTGCTGACGGTGAACAACCGCCTGTCGCGCCGGCTTACGCTGGAGCTGGCGGGCCTGCTGCGCCAGGAGCGCCAGGTCAGCGAGTTGCCGCGCATATTGCCGCTGTCCGCCTGGCTGGCCGATGCCGCCAATGAACTCGCGTTCGAGACGGATGGCGATGTGCCTGCCTATCGGCTGGACAGTTTCGCCACGCAACTGGTGTGGACCGAGGCGATCCGCGCTGAAGAAGCCGAGCGCGTGCTGTTGGATGCGAGCCAGGCCGCGCGCTTGTCGATGGATGCAGACCTGCTGATGGACGAATGGCAACTGCACGTGCCTTCGGGCGCGGATACCGACGAATACCGCGGCTTCGCGAAATGGCGGGTTCGCTACCGCCAGGCGCTGGCCGGCATCGATGCCGAGGATGCCAACCAGGGCTATGCGCGCGTATTGCGGGCGCTGGAGGACGGACGCCTGCCCGTGCCGCGCCAACTTGTGCTGGCCGGATTCACGGACATGTCGCCGCGCTTTCGCCGGCTGCTGCAGGCGTTTGAAGAGCAGGGCGCGGCCGTTGCGCAGTGGCGCGACGCGCAGCGCATTGAAACGCCGGCGCGCAGGTTCGAGGCCGCCGATCAAGGCGCGGAATGGCGCGCTGCCGCGGCCTGGGCGGCCGAGCGCTTGAAAATGCATCCCCATGGCCGCTACGCCATCGTCTCGCCCCAGCTGGAGGTGGAATCGCCGTTCGCGCGGCGGGTGCTCAGCCAGGCCCTGGCCGGGCGTGGCGGCGAAGCCGCGTACGCCTTCAACGTGGCGGTGGGGCGGCCGTTGAACGAATGGCCGATGGCGCGCGCCGCGCTCGCTTGGTTGCGCGCCCTGGCCGAATGCGCGCCGGGCAAGGGCTGTGGCGTGGAGGTGCTGGGCGCGGCCCTGTTGGGCGGGCATTGCGCGGGCGACGTGCGCGACCGCGCGCGGCTGGCCTCGATCGACGCGCGCTGGCGGCGCCAGGCGCAACTGCATGTCGGCCCGCAGGATTGGCGCAAGCTGCTGGCGGACTTGCCAGCGTTGGCGCAGGCCTGGAATCAGGCCATGGAAATCTGGACGCAGGGCGGCCGCCAGGCCACTTGCGACGTGTGGATGTTGCGCATGAAGGCCGCGCTGATGGCGCTGGGCTTTCCCGGCGAAGGCGTGCTGGACAGCGTCGGCTATCAGGTGATGGGCGCCTTGGGCGATGCGCTGGGCAGTTTTTCGGCGCTGGCGCCGGCCGCCGGGCGCCTGGGCGGCGTGGCCGCCGTGAACCTGCTGGAAAGCGTGGCGCGTTCCGCCTCGTTCCAGCCGCAACGCGATCCGCAGGTGCGCCTGGACGTGCTGGGTTTGCTGGAAGCCGAGGGCGGCTATTGGGACGGCGTCTGGGTGTTGGGCCTGACCGATGACGTGTTGCCGGCCTCGCCCAAGCCCAATCCGCTGTTGCCGCTGGCAGTGTTGCGCCAGGCCAAGGCGCCGCGCGCCACGCCCGAGCGCGAACGCGAATGGGCCGAAGGCATGTACGCGGCATTGTGTCGCTGCGCGCCCGAGATCATCGTCAGCCACGCGCACATGGACGGCGAACGCGAGCTGCGTCCGTCGCCGCTGATCGCGGCGGCAGCGCTGACGGACTGGACGCCCGCGGCGGCGCAAGCGTTGCCGGCCTTGCCGCAGGAATCGCTGGACGACGCGCAAGGGCCCGCTCTGGCGGCCGGCAATCGTGGCGGCGGCGGCCTGGACGTGCTGGACACGCAGGCGCGCAATCCGCTGTGGGCCTTCGTGCGGCATCGCCTGGGCGGCCGCGAAATGGCGCCCTATGCGGATGCGGCCACGGTCAACGTGCGCGGCCAGTTTTTGCACAAGGCGCTGGAACTGGTGTGGGGCATGATGCCCGACCAGGACGCGCTACACGAGGTCATGGCCACGGGCCGCCTGCCTGCCTTGCTGGAGCAGGCAGTGGCGCAAGCCGCGGACGAGGAACTGAAAGACTACGCGCCCGCCTTGCGCACGCTGGAATGCCAGCGCGCCCAGGCCGTGCTGGCGTCCTGGCTGGATATGGAAGCGCAGCGCCTGCCCTTCGCGGTGGCGCAGGTGGAAAAGAACCATCAATGGCAGCGCGGCGCGCTCAACCTGAAGCTGCGGCTGGACCGCATCGATACCCTCGGCGATGGCCGCAATGTCATCGTCGATTACAAGACCGGCGTGGCGGCGGCCAAGCCCGAACCCGACTGGTCGCGCAGTCGCCCCGTGAACGTGCAGTTGCCGTTCTATGCCTCGGTGCTGGCGGACGCCGCGGGCGGCGAAGTGGCGGGCCTGGTGCTGGCGCAGATCCATGCGCGGCAGGTCGCCGCACAAGGCCTGGCCGACGAGGACCTGGGCGTGCCCGGCGTTACGCTGGCCAGCGACAGCAAGTACTTCGACGGGCTGTCCTGGCCGGAGATCCGGCAGCGCTGGCGCAGTGCCATCGAAGCGCTGGCCGACGAGTACGCCGCGGGCTACGCGGCCAACGTCGCGTATCGCCGCGACGACCTGAAATACTGCGATGCATTGCCGTTCCTGCGTTTGCATCTGGACGACGAGGACGCATGAGCCATGGCTGAACAAGAACGCTTGCCGCATGACCATATGGCGCGCGCCGACGCGCTGGATCCGACCCGTTCGTTTCTGGTGCAGGCGCCCGCCGGCTCGGGCAAGACCGAGCTGCTGACGGATCGCATCCTGGCGCTGCTGGCCACTGTGAACCGTCCGGAAGAAATCGTCGCCATCACCTTCACGCGCAAGGCCGCGTCGGAGATGCACGCGCGCGTGCTGAGCAAGCTGCGCCGCGGACTGGATGCGCCGCCCGAAGCCATGCACGAGCGCCGCAGCTGGGAACTCGCGCGCGCCGCATTGGCGCGCAACGACGAGCAGGGCTGGCATCTGCTGGACCATCCCGCGCGCCTGGCCATCCGCACCATCGACTCCTTCTGCGCGGGCCTGGTGCGCAGCATGCCTTGGTTGTCGGAGCTGGGCGGCATGCCCGAGATCACGGATGATGCGCGCACCCACTACGAGGCGGCGGCGCGCGCCACCCTGGACCTTGCCGACGACTACGAGGCCGTGCGCATCCTCCTCAAGCATCTGGACGTGGACGTGCAGGCCGCCAAGGAGGCCATCGCCGACATGCTGGGTCAACGTGACCAGTGGCTGCCACTGCTGCGCCACGGCTCCGACCGCGAGGGCATGGAAGCCATGCTGGCCGAGGCCATCGGCGAAGACCTGGACGCGCTCAGCGAGGCCATGCCCTATGGCTGGGCCGAAGCGCTATGCGGCCCGGCGCGGCTGGCTGCCGCCAATCTGCAGGATGGAGAGGCCGAAAACAAGCTGCTGGCCTTGCTGGACTGGACAGAAGAGCCGCCGCCTGACGCCGAAGCGCTGGAGCTCTGGCAAGCCGTGGCGCATCTGCTGCTGACGGGCACCGGCACCTTGCGCAAGACCGTCAACAAGAACCTGGGCTTTCCTGCCAAGTGCGCGCACAAGGACCCGTTCGTGGCGTGGCTGGAAGCCGCCGACCCGGACGCAGTCTGGGTGCGCCGCCTGCATGCGGTGCGCGACGTGCCCGCGCCACATTTCACCGATGCGCAATGGGAGGTGCTGGGCGCGCAGCTGATGACGCTGGCGCTGGCGGTGGCGCAGTTGCGGCTGCGCTTCGCCGACACGGGCGAGGTGGATTTCATCGAAATCTCGCAGCGCGCCGCGGCCGCGCTGGGCAGCGCCGACGATCCGGGCGAACTGCTGCTGAAGCTGGACGCCTCGATCCGCCATCTGCTCATCGACGAATTCCAGGACACCAGCCAGACCCAGCTGGACCTGCTGCGCACGCTGACCTCGGGCTGGCAGCAGGGCGACGGCCGCAGCCTGTTCCTGGTGGGCGACCCGATGCAGTCCATCTACCGTTTCCGCAAGGCGGAAGTGGGCCTGTTCCTGGAAGTCGCCGACATCGGCGTAGGCGAACTGCAGCCGGATTTCCTCAACCTTACCGACAACTTCCGCTCGCAGGCGGGCATCGTCGAATGGGTCAACCAGTCGTTTGCGCAGTTGCTGCCCCGGCGCAGCGATGCGGCGGCGGGAGCCATCGCCTACAGCCCGTCCACCGCTTTCCATGAAGCGCTGCCGGAACCCGCTGTGCGCTTTCACCCGGCCTGGTCGCGCGAGGGCGCGGCCCCCGCGGAAGCGCAGGCTGAAGACATTGCGGTGGACCTGGTACGCCAGGCGCTGATCGACCACAAGGGGGCCAAGCATCCCGTCGCCGTGCTGGTGCGGGCACGCAGCCATCTGGGCAACCTGACCCGCCGCCTGGCGCAGGAAGGCATACGCTGCCGCGCGGTGGACCTGGTGCCGCTGGCGCTGCGGCCGGTGGTGGCAGACCTGGTGCAACTGGTGCGGGCCTTGTCGCATGCAGGCGACCGTCTGGCCTGGCTGTCGGTGCTGCGCGCGCCGTACTGCGGCTTGACGCTGACATCCCTGCAGCGCTTATTCGGCGACGACCACATCACGCCGGTGCCGGTGCTGCTGGAGCGCGCCCTGCGCATCGCGCCGCAGACCGTACCTTCATCCGCCACCAGCGCGCCTCAGGGGTCATTGTTCGACGCGGCGCCCGCAGCGCCGGACACGCCATCGGCGCAAAGCGTGCTCGGCGCCGACGAGTTCGAGCGCTTGCGTCAGGTGGCGGGCATCCTGCTCGACAAGCGCAACGCCTCGGGCGCCATGCCTTTCGCGGCGTGGGTGGAGTCGCTGTGGCGCCGCCTGGGCGGCCCGGCGTTGTACGCCGGCCTGTCTGTCGCCAACGATGCGGAAAGCCTGTTCCAGCTGGTCGAGCGCCTGGCGCCGCACGGCGCCATCGACGTCGCGGCCCTGGACGCCGGCATCGCGCGCTTGTTCGCCGCGCCGGACGCGGCGGACGAAGACACGGGCGCGGTCGAAATCATGACCATGCACAAGTCCAAGGGACTGCAGTTCGAAACCGTCATCCTGTACGGCCTGCACCGCGCGCCGCGCGGCGATCAGGCGCCGCTCGTGCGCTTTGAGCAGAGCGGCGGCCGCGTGCTGTTCGGTCCGGTAAAGCCGCGCGCCGAAACCGAGGCCGACCCCCTGTCGCGCTACCTGGGCGCGCGCGAGGCGCGCCGCGCATCCTACGAAATCGATCGCCTGCTGTATGTGGCAGCGACGCGGGCGCGCAAGCGCCTGCACCTCGTGGGCCACGTGTCGGTGGACGAAGCCAGCGGCCAGGTCAAGACGCCGTCCTCCGCCAGCCTGCTGGGCCGCTTGTGGCCCTGCCTGGCCACACCGACACCGCCGTCGCTGGATGGCGAAACGGTGGTGCAGGAAGCCGACGGTCCCGAGTGGCAGGGCGAACCCTTGCGGCGCGTGGACCGCGCGGGCCTGGCGCAATTGGCGCGCGTGGCGGACGTGGCGGTCAGCCCCGGCTTTGGCGCCGCAGCGCGCGGCGCCTGGGGCGATGGCGGCGAACATCCCGCCTGGCAACTGGAGGCCGGCTACGACGCTGCCATCGGCACCTTGTCGCATGCCTGGCTGGCGCGCATCGGCCAGGACGGCGTTCAGGCCTGGTCCGCCGACGCGCTGGCCGAACGCTTGCCCGCCATGCGCCGCCAACTCACGCGCGCCGGCATCCCCGCCAGCCAGGCCGACGCCGCCTCCGAGGCCGTGCTCGAAACCCTGCAAGCCACCCTGGCCGACGAACGTGGCCTGTGGCTTTTGTCCCAATCCGGCGCCCGCCGCGAATGGCCCCTGATCGACGCCGCCGGCAAGGTGTCCGTCATCGACCTGGCCCTCAGCACCGAAGACGGCTGGCTCATCGTCGACTACAAGACCGGCCGCCCGCACCCCGGCGAAACCCCCACCGCCTTCGCCGCTCGCATGCGCCAACGCCACGGCGACCAACTGTTGCGCTATTGCGCGCAGGTCACGGCGCTGGACGGCCGCGCAGCGCGCGCCGCCCTCTACTTTCCGCGGGCCCGCGCCTGGATCGACCTGTTGTAGCGCGGGCCGCCGGCCCGGTGGCCGTCAGGTAAACGAGCGCACCGAATTGTTGATGCCGCGGGCGCAGTCGAACACTAGCGGACCCAGTCGCGCCAGCGCCTCTTCAAGGGTCCAGCGGCTGGTTGGCGCCACTATGTGCACGGCGGCAACGGGCGTGCCGCGCTGGCCCATGATGGGCGCGGCAATCGTCATGTCGCCCAGGAACAGCTCTTCCTTGTTGTACGCGATGCCTTCGCGCCGCGCTTGGCGGACGATCTCCATCAACCTGGTTGGATCGGTCTCGGTCCATTGCGTATGGCGCTGCAGCGGCGATGCATCGAGTATGGCCTGGGCGGCGTCTTCCGGCAGCGCTCCCAGGTAGGCGCGGCCGCTGGCCGTGCAGTACATCGGGATGCGGCTGCCGATGGGCATGTGGATGGGAATGAACTTCGCTGCCACGACCCGGGACACGTAGACCATTTCGTGGTCCAGGGGTTCGGTCAGGTTGACTGTTTCCCCGGTGATGTTGGACAGTTCGGCCAGAAATGGATTGGCGGCTTCGACCAGCGGGTCGGCCGCGATGTAGTTGTAGCCGAGTTCCAGCACTCGCAGCGTGGGGCTGAACTTGCGCGTCTTGGGCGATTTGCTGATGAGGCCCAGTTTTTCCAGCGTGTACACGGTGCGCTGGGCCGTGCTGACGCTGGTGCCCACGGCTTGCGCCACTTCCGACAAGGACATTGCGCTTTGCGCGCCGCGGAACGCGAACAGCACTTTCAGCCCTCTCGCGAACGAGTGATTGAACATGCCATCGTCGACTTCCAGTTCGGCCTGTTCCAGCATTTTGGGCTCCTCGTTTTCCCGAATTTTGGGTGTTAATTATCGCCTAGCGGTAATATTAAATCTTCATGCGGGATTTTACTATTGCCCAAAGCATATTCGTTCCAATATTCTGCGCTCATTCATCTGTTTTGCCGGAGTGTGTGAGCATGGGGCAGGGTCAGAAAACAGCGGGGACGCCGATCCTCCAGGTCCAGAACGTCAGCAAGACGTTTGGCGCGTCGGCGGCATTGAAGGGCGTCAGCCTCGATGTGCGCGAAGGCGAGTTTCTGACGCTGCTGGGCCCGAGCGGCTGCGGCAAGACCACGCTCATCCGGATCATCGCCGGCTTCGAAACACCCACCTCCGGCGAGGTGCGGATCGACGGGCTGTCGATCCTGTCCGCGCCGCCATACCGCCGTCCCCTCGGGATGGTTTTCCAGAACCTTGCCTTGTTTCCGCACCTCACCGTCGCGGAGAACATCGGCTACGGCCTGAGGATGCGTCGCGAAACGCCTGCCGCCATCCGCAGCAAGGTGGAGCGCTCGCTGGCGATGGTGGGCCTGGAGGGTTATGGCGCGCGCTACATCGGCCAAATCTCCGGCGGACAGAAGCAGCGCGTGGCGCTGGCGCGCGCCATCGTCATGGAGCCGCGGGTGCTGCTACTGGACGAGCCACTCGGCGCCCTGGATATGAAAATCCGCCGCCAGATGCAGACCGAGCTGAAGCTGATCCAGGAAAAGCTCGGCACCACTTTCATCTTCGTGACGCACGACCAGGAAGAAGCCCTGACCATGTCCGACCGCGTTGCCGTGTTCCGCAACGGTCTGATCGACCAAGTCAGCGATCCCGCCACCATCTACGAAAAGCCGCAGACCCGCTTCGTTGCGGAGTTCGTGGGCGACACGAACTTCTTCGAAGGCGTGGTGCAGACCGGCGCGGCGCGCGTGGACTGCGCCGAACTCCGCTGTGCCTTTGATCTGCCGGAGCCGCGTTTCGCCGCGGGCAGTGCCGTGGGTGTGTCGCTGCGCCCCCAGCACCTGAAGCTGACGCCGATGGCCGGCGCGCGCCTGCAGGCCCGCGTGGAACGCCGCGTCTACGCCGGACAGAACACCCGCGTCTGGCTACAGGCCGGCGCCCGCACCTTGATCGCCGACTGGCCTGCACAGGACGGACTGCCCCTGCCCGAACAGGGCGCAGCCGTTGGACTGACCTGGGACGACAGCCGCATTTCGGTCGTTTCCCTCTAGCGCTGTTCACTCTTACTGGAGTCGCACAATGAGCATCCATCGATTCGCCAACTGGACCACCGCCGCGTTCATGGCCGTTTGCGGCGCAGCCGGCGCGCAGGAAATCACCATGGCCACCTGGGGCGGCGGCGTCGGTGCGGCGTGGCGCGAGGCCTACGCCGAGCCCTTCACCAAAGAGACCGGAATCGGCGTGAAGATCGTCGAAGTGCCCACGCCCGAGGCCCAGGTGCGCGCGCAGAAGGACGCACCCAAATTCAACGCGGCATTGTCGTCATTCTTCGAGGCCTCGCAGATGTACAGCGACGGTCTGCTCGAAGATTTCGACATGAGCGAGGTGCCGGCGCTGAAGAACGTGCCTGAGAAGTACCTGCTCAAGACGCCCGGCGGGCGCCTGATCGGCGTCAGCACCTATTTCGCCTACTACGGTATCGCGGTCAACAAGGACCTGGCCAAACCCTCCGATTTTTCGTCGTGGAAAGCGCTCGGCGATCCCAAATGGGCGGGCAAGCTATCCGTTACCCGCCCGGTCTACAGCTCGGCCTATGACCTGACCATCATGTCGGTGGCCGAAGGCGGCAATGAGCGCGACACCGCCAAGGGTTTGGCCCTGCTGACCGCGCTGGGCAAGAACTCGCTGGCGATGTACAGCTCGATGGCGCAGATGAACCAACTGCTGCAGCGCGGCGAGGTCACGGCGGCTCCCTATTACTCGACCCGCGTCTGGCAGATGAAGCGCGACGGGCAGACCAATATCGAGATGGTCATCCCCAAGGAGGGCGCGCTGATCCTGCCCTACATCGTGGTTGTGCCCAAGAAGGCGCAGGGCCGCGCCAGCTACCTGAAGTGGCTGAACTACGTGGCGCAGCCGGAAGGGCAGTCGCGCATCGCCGACGTCGCCGGCTATCTGCCGCTGAACAGCATGGCCAAGTTGTCTGCGGCCACTGAAAAAGAACTGGGACAACCGCTGAAAGCCCTGCGCGACCAGCTCTACCAGCCGGACTGGAACTACATCGCCGAATCCCGCAAGTCGCGCATCGAGCTGGTCGAGCGCGCCATGGCGGGCGCTGGCCGGTAAGCCCGGAGCCGCCTCGATGAAATCGACCCGGCCGCCGCTGATACTGCTGCTTCCTCCAGCGATCCTGATCCTCATGTTCGTCACGGGAATCGCCTATCTCGTCGTCGAATCGCTGCGCACCGGGGAAGGTTTCGGCTTGGGCAACTTCGCCAGCTTCTTCGCTCGGGCCGACTACGTCGCGGTGCTGTTGCGCACGATAGGGATCGCGCTGGTTGTCACGCTGTTCTCCGTGCTGGTCGGTTATCCCATCGCCTATGCTATCTCGCGCTACCGGGGCAATCGGAATCTCCTGATGATGCTGGTCATCACGCCGTGGCTGGTCAGCGTGGTGGTGCGCACCTACGGCTGGGTGGTGATCCTGGGCCCCAAGGGCACCTTGAACTCGCTGCTATTGTCGCTCGGTCTGATCGATACGCCCATGCGGTTGATCTTCAACATGACCGGCGTCGTAATCGGCCTGGTGCATGTCTTCTGTCCATTCTTCATCGTTTCGGTGTTGGCGGTGCTGCTGCACCTGGACCGCGCGCTGGACGAGGCGTCGCAAACCTTGTCGGCTGGCCCGGTGAAGACCTTTATGCACGTCACCTTGCCGCTGAGTCTGCCGGGCGTTATTACCGGGGCCATGCTGGTCTACCTGCTGTCCACCGGCGCCATCGTCACGCCGCTGCTGCTGGGCGGCGTGCGCGACGGCATGCTGGCCACGCAGATCTACCAGGACGTGTTGCAGGTCTTCGACTACCCGAAGGCCGCCAGCATGGCGATCGTCCTGCTGTTCGCGGCGTTCTCGCTGGTCATCCCGCTGCAATGGCTTGAACGCCGCGTCGCCGCGCGCGTGTCCGGAATGGGAGTTTGATATGCGCTGGCTCTACCGCTTGCTGCTGGTGCTGCTGTTCGGCTTCCTGCCTTTGCCCATCCTGGTGGTGGCGGTGTCGTCGTTCACCTCCACGGGTTATTTCACCTTGCCTCTGGCCTCGCTGTCGTGGCGCTGGTACCTGGAATTCTTTACCGACGCGCAGTGGCTGGGCCTGCTGGCCGTCAGCGCCGTCATCGCCTTGCTGGTGGCGTTCATCAGCACCTCGGCGGCCCTGTTGGCCGCGTTGGTGCTGGACCGCAGCCGCATCAGGGGTAGCGGCCTGATGGAGTCCCTGATCATGCTGCCGCTGGTGTTTCCCAACGCGGCGCTGGGCGTGGCCTTCCTCGGACTGCTCGGCTTGCTGGGCGTCAGCGGCTCGTACCTGGGCATCGTGCTGGCGCATTGCATCATTACGCTGCCGTTCGCCTATCGCCCCATCCTGAACTCCTTGCGCAAGCTGGACCCCGCGCTGGGAGAAGCCAGCATGAGCCTGGGTGCGCGGCCCGCGCAGGTGCTGCGCACTGTAACCCTGCCCATGCTCAAGCCCGGCTTGATCACTGCGTTCCTGTTTTGCTTCATCGTGTCGTTCGACGAGGCGACGATCACCGTTTTCCTGGTCGCCCCCGATGTCAACACCTTGCCCGTGCGCATCCTCACGCAGATACAGGAAAGCGCCAGCCCGGTGATCGCCGCCATCGCCACGTCCCTGATCGTCTTCACGCTTGCGCTGGTGCTGCTGCTGGAGCGCACGGTCGGGCTGGAGATGTTCGCCGCGCCGGAGCGCGACCACTGAACCCCTTTTTATGTCCGGAGCCCGATATGTATGAGATCCAGCCCGAAGATGCGGAATTGCTCAAGCACTTCAGGACGACCACCACCAAGAACCGGCCGTTGAAGCTGAACCGCCTGCTCAACCGCTTGCGGATGGAGCCCATGGCCGGCAAGCAGGTCATCGTCTGCACCAAGCCCTATTCGGAATATGCCATTGGCACGCTGGGCGAGGGGCGGGGCGATCCGGTCGAGCTGGCGCCGCAGCGCTACGCCAAGTTGGCCGATGCGCAGTGGGCTTTGCTGAAGATCCGCTGGGCCATTCATTCCCCTTATCCCTGGCCGTCCGACCTGGACTGAACGCCGGCCGCCACGCCGTGTGGCCTGAACCCAATCGACGGAGCCTGTATGTACGAGATCCTGGGGTACCCCAGCACCTGGACGATCGCGCCGGGAGAGACCATAGAATTCAAAGTCAGCTGTGCGCAGGCACTGCGCTACGACGCCGATCTGGTGCGCATCCGCAGCGGCGACGTGTCGCCGGGCGCGCCGGGGCTGAAGGAAACCGTGGTGTTGTCTGGTATCGCCACCGGTATCGCCGGACGTCCGCAAGGCACGGAAACCGGCTCGCGCGCGGTGGCGCCGGCGTTCAGCGAGCCTGTCTCGGGCTGCAAGAGCTGGATCCTGGCGGTGATGCCGACCTTGCCCTGCAACGGCGGCGATCAGGCGATCCTGTCGCGCTGGGACGAGGCCGCGCACGTCGGCTACGCGCTGGGCCTGGACAGAGACGGCCGTCTGTTCTGGGAGCAGGGCAGTGGGGGCAAGAGCGAGCGTCTCACGCTGGCGTTGCCCATGGCCGCGAGACAGTGGTACCTGGTGGCGGTGAACATGGACCTGGATGCGGGAACGGTCGCGCTGCGGCAGACTCCCGCCAATCCCTTGCTGGCCGTGGATTCCCATGCGCAGGCTAGTGGCCGGCTGACAGCGGTGGATCCGGCTGCGCTGGCGAGCCTGCCGCTGACGATGGGCGCGGCCGCCACCGGCAAGCCGTTTCCACGCTATGCCCGGCACTATAACGGGCGGCTCGATTCGCCCACGTTGCTGCCGTATGCCGCGGGCGATGCCGACCTGGCGCAGCTACGCGTCGAGGCCGCGGCGCGCCGCCATGCCGCGCCGCCTCTGGCCGCATGGGATTTTTCGCAACGCATCGACACCGACGTCATCGTCGACGCAGCCCGGCCCTGGTCCGAGGGGCGCATCGAGAACCTGCCCGCGCGCGGCGTGCCCGGCCTGCGCTGGGATTCCAGCGTCATGTTCTGGCGCGAACGCCCAGACCATTTCGCCGCGCTGCACTTCCATGACGACACGCTGGAAGACGCGGGCTGGGAAACCGACTTCAGCCTGGCCGTGCCGGATGACCTGCCCAGCGGCCTGTATGCGGCGCGCCTTACCGGCGCGGCGGGAGAGCAGGAGCGCATCACCTTCATCGTGCGCCCGAAGGCGGGCGGCCCACGCAAGCGGATCGCGTTCCTGGCGTCGACGGCCACCTACATGGCGTACTCGAACTCGCACTACCGCCTGGATGAAGAGGGCATGGAAATGAAGTCCGGCAACTTCATGGTCCTGTATCCATGGGAGACCTATCTGGGCGAGCATCGCGAGCTCGGCCTGTCCATGTACGACACGCATTCGGATGGCTACGGCGTCTACTACGCCTCGCGCCTGCGACCGGTTTTCAGCATGCACCTGCAATGCCGCACCTGGTCGCTCAATGGCGACACGCATTTCCTGGACTGGCTGGATGAAAAGGGTTTCGACTACGACGTCATCACGGACGACATGCTGCACGCGGAGGGTCTGCAGGCACTGGATGGCTACAAGGTCGTCATGACCGGCGCGCACCCCGAGTACTGGACCACGCGCATGTGGCAGGCAATGGTGGCATACCAGGGGCAGGGCGGTCGCCTCATGTACATGGGCGGCAACGGCTTCTACTGGCGTTGCGCCTACCATCCCGAGAAGCCCTGGCTGATGGAACTGCGCCGGACCGAGACCGGCGCCCGCTACAGCGAGACGCCGGCGGGCGAGAGCTACCACAGCTATACCGGCGAATACGGCGGCACCTGGCGCCGCATCGGGATCGCGCCGCAGACGCTGACCGGTATCGGCACGACCGCGACCGGGTTCGACGCCTCATCCTATTACCGCCGGCGGCCCGAAAGCCATGATCCGCGCGTCGCCTTCATGTTCGACGGCGTGGAGGACGAGATCATCGGCGATTTCGGCAGCAGCGGGGGCGGCGCCGCGGGCGACGAGATCGACCGCGTCGACTACCGCCTGGGCACGCCGCCGCACACCTTGATCGTGGCCCGCTCGGAAAAGCACACGCGCTACTACAACGTGGTGCCCGAAGAGACCACCTATCACCATCCCACCATCAACGGCGAGGAAGCCAAGCACTGCTATGCGGACCTGGTGTTCTACGAATGCCTGAACGGCGGCGCCGTGTTCTCCACGGGCTCGATCACGTGGGGCGCGTCGCTGGCCTGGAACGGCTACGACAACAACGTGTCGCGCATCACCGCGAACGTGCTTGCCCGGTTCGCCGACGCCACGCCCTTCGTGTTTCCCCAGGCCAGCGGACGCTGATACCCACCATGCGCGCACCAGACTCGGCCGATGCCCGGCAATCCTTGTGGCAGCAGACCGCGGGACAGGCGCCCGCGACGCCGGCCCTGACCGGTTCCGTCCAATACGACGTCGTCATCGTCGGCGCGGGCATTACCGGCCTGTCCACGGCCTTGCATCTGAGCGAATCGGGGCTGCGCGTCTGCGTGCTCGATGCCCAGGACCCAGGCTGGGGTGCCTCCGGCCGCAACGGCGGGCAGGTCATTCCGGGCATCAAGCACGACCCGCGGGCGATCTTGGCCCGTTATGGGAAGGAACGGGGGGAGCCGCTGTTGAGCATGGTGGGGTCGGCCGCCGACGCGGTGTTCGAACTTATCGATAGGCACGCCATCGCCTGCCATGCCACGCGCGCCGGCTGGATACAGCCGGCCCACTCGGCCCGGGCCCTGGAGACGGTGTCGGATCGGGCGCGGCAGTGGCTGGAGCGCGGCGCGCCGGTGGAAATCCTGGACCGGGAAACGGTCAGCGCGCGTCTGGGCACTGACCGGTTCCTGGGCGGCTGGATAGACCGGCGCGCCGGCAGCATCCAGCCGTTGCTCTACACACGCGGCCTGCTGGCGGCGGCGCAAGCCGCCGGGGCTGCCGTGCACGGCCATACCCGCGTCAAGGCGCTGGAGCGTTCAGGCCAGCATTGGCTGGCACGCACGGAGCAGGGCGCCACGGTCCGGGCAGACCACGCGCTGATCGCCACCAACGGCTATACCAACGGCTTGTGGCCAGGCCTGCAGCGCAGCGTCATCGCGGCCAACAGCTTCATCGTCGCTACGGGGCCGCTGGACGCGCAGGCTTGCGGTCACATCATGCCCGGCGGCGTCGTGGCCTCGGACTCCCGCCGCCTGCTGCTGTACTTCCGCCGCGACCATGAGGGCCGTTTCGTCCTGGGCGGCCGGGGCCAGTTCGCTGACCCCGTCGCGCAGCAAGACTGGGATCACCTGGTGCGGGGGGCGCGCATGCTGTTTCCCGAGCTGGCCCGGATTCCGTTTACCTACCGCTGGGCCGGCCGCATCGCCCTGACGCGCGACTTCGTGCCGCACGTGCACCAGCCTTCGCCCAACCTGCACATCCTGCTGGGCTACAACGGTCGCGGCGTTGCGCTGGCGACGCAGATGGGCCGCTACCTCGCCCGCACCATCGCCGCCGGCGAACCCATGCCATACCCGGTCACTCCGATCACGCCGCTGCCGTTCCACGGCCTTAAGCGTTTCTACATCGCCCTCGGCGTTGCCTACTACGGCCTGTGCGACAAGCTCTCGTAGAGGCGCCAACCCCAACCCCGGAGCACCCATGTCCATCCAGCACATCCCCCAGACCGGCGACTCCGCCCAGCTCGACGAGCTCGGCCCCGTCGGCATCCCGCTCAGCGACCCCGCCTGCACGCTGCGCGCAAGCAAGATAGTGATCCCCGGCGCCGAAGCCACCAGCGCCGGCATCTGGGAATGCACCCCCGGTCAGTTCCGCCGCGAGGTCCAGGAAGGCGAGATCATGCACATCCTTGCCGGCTCCGGCACCTTTACGCCCGACGGCCAGCCCCCCCTGCAATTCCGCGCAGGCGACACCCTGGCCATGCCCCCCGGCACCCAAGGCGTCTGGCACATCCACGCCACTGTCCGCAAACTCTATGTTCTGGCCGCCGCCACGTCCAAATAAGAAGCCATCGCCCGGCCAACCCTGCAACCCGTCACCCCTCCCATTCGCGATCAGGCATATCAAGAAAAGCGCAGCCCAGTGGAGATAGCCAAACGAGGGGGAAAGGCGCGCAAAAGCAGTCCAAGCCAGGCAAAGCGAAGCGAGCCAAAAGGACCAGCGAAGCGACGTCCCAACCCCCTCCCCCTCGGGGGGAGGGCCGGGGAGGGGGCGCACATTCAGCCCCCCGGGGCCCGCCAGCCGAGAGGCTAGCAAGCAAGCGAAGCGCAGCTCTGCTAGAATCTCGGCTGGCGGGCCCCTCCGCATGGTTCGGCGGTGAACCTGGTCAGGTCGGGAACGAAGCAGCCATAGTCGTTTAGGGTCAGTGCCGGAGTAAGGCTCGCCAACCGGATTCTTCAAAGCAGCGCGTCATGACTATCCATGATGTCGCCGCTTTCAAGGGGGACGGGGTTATTTTCCAAGGATACGTTCCACGGGAATAAGCCCGTCCCCTTTGCGTTTCAGGCCGCGCTGAGCATGGATGCCATGCTCAGCGCCGAACCCCGGCAGCTGGACCGGCCATTTCGGGCCAGCTTGCGAAACAGGCTCTACAATCCACCCATGACTTATCTGGTACTGGCCCGCAAGTGGCGGCCGAGATCGTTCGATACCCTCGTGGGACAGGATCACGTGGTGCGCGCGCTGACGCATGCGCTCGACACCCAACGCCTGCATCACGCCTGGCTGTTCACGGGAACCCGCGGCGTCGGCAAGACCACGCTCTCGCGCATCCTGGCGAAGTCCCTCAACTGCGAAACAGGCATCACGTCCAAGCCTTGCGGCGTCTGTCGCGCCTGCACGGAGATCGATGCCGGGCGTTTCGTCGACTACCTCGAGCTGGACGCGGCCTCGAACCGCGGCGTCGAGGAAATGACGCAGTTGCTGGAGCAGGCGGTGTACGCGCCGGGAGCAGGGCGCTTCAAGGTCTACATGATCGACGAAGTCCACATGCTGACCGGGCATGCGTTCAACGCCATGCTCAAGACACTGGAAGAGCCGCCGCCGCACGTCAAATTCATCCTCGCGACCACCGACCCGCAGAAGATTCCGGTGACGGTGCTGTCGCGCTGCCTGCAGTTCAACCTGAAGCAGATGCCGGCCGATTCCATCGTCGGCCATCTGCAGGCCGTGCTCGGCCAGGAAGCGGTGGGCTTCGACGTGCCGGCCTTGCGGCTGATCGGGCAGGCGGCCGCGGGGTCCATGCGCGACGCGCTGTCGCTGACCGACCAGGCCATTGCCTATAGCGCCGGCAACCTGACCGAGGACGCCGTGCGCGGCATGCTCGGCACCATCGACCAGCGGCATCTGGTGCGCCTGCTGGATGCGCTGTCCGCTGGCGACGCCAAGGGCGTGCTGGCGGTGGCGGATGAACTGGCCATCCGCGGCCTGTCCTATGCTGGCGCCTTGGCCGACCTGGCCGTGCTGCTGTCGCGCGTCGCCATCGAGCAGCGCGTGCGCGGCGTGACCCCCGCCGAGGATCCGCTGGCCGGCGACATTGCCCGGCTGGCGCTGGCTCTGCACCCGGACGCGGTGCAGCTGTTCTATTCCGTGGCGGTGCACAGCCGCAGCGAACTGACCCTGGCACCCGACGAGTACGCGGGCTTCATCATGGCCTGCCTGCGCATGCTGGCGCTCAATGGCGACGCCGGCCCGCAGACCGCGCTCGAAGCGCCCGCCGCGCCGGCCCGTCAGACTGCCGATGCGGCCGCAGCGCCGGCGGCAGTTGCCGCGCCTGCGCCCGCCGCGGCGCAGCCCCAGCCCGCGCCGGCAGCCGTTCAGCCCGCAGCCGCACCAGCGGTTGCGGAGCCTGCACCGGTCGCCGCGATTCCGGCGCCGCCCGTGGCCGCGCAGGCTCCTGCTCCGGCTGAGTCCGCGGCTCCCGCAGCCGTCGCGCAGAAGGCTGAACCGGCGCCTGCCGCGGCGGAACCCGAACCTGCCGCGTTGGAACAAACTTCGCAAGCCACCCGGCCCGGCAGCGTGCCGCCCTGGGAAGAACTGCCTGCCGATGCGCCGGCCATGTCCGAGTCCGAAGCTGGCAAGACCGCTGGTTCGGCCGCGCTGGCGATCACGCCCGCGACCGCCGCAGCCATCGCGCCCGCGCCCGCGCCCCAAACCGATGATGGCGAAGGCCCGCCCGCCTGGGTCGACGAAGAAATCCCGTTCGAAGCCGAAGGCGGCTTTGCGCCGGACAACGGCTTTACGTCGGATCCCGACGACGATGATTTCGAAACCCTGGCCAGCGCGCCCTCGGCTGCGCCGCCGCCAGCGGCCCGCCGCGAAGGTCCGGCGCCCGCGCGCAAGCGGCAGTCGTCGCGCGCCCGCCTGACGGACATGACGTCGGAAACCTGGCCCGAGCTGGCTGCGCGCCTGCCGGTCACCGGCTTGGCGGCGGAACTGGCGCGCCAGAGCGCATGGGCCGGCGTGCAGGGCGATGCCGTCATCCTGCGCGTGGCCGTCAAGACGCTGGCCGAAAGCGAAAGCCGCGTCCGTCTGCAGACGGTGTTGTGCGAACATTTCGGCCAAGGCATACGGCTGGACGTCGAGGTCGGCGTGACTGGCGAGGCGACGGCGCATGCCGTGGCCCAGGCCGAACGCGCCGCCCGCCAGCAGGCCGCCGAAGAGGCGGTCGCGGTCGACCCGTTCGTACAGGCGCTCGTCGCCGATTTCGGCGGCCAGGTCGTCGCCGGCTCGATCCGCCACGTAGATTCCCCCGCCGCCGCTGCCTGAAGCGGCGGCCATCTCTCATTCCCCTCGTTCAAGGAAGCATCGATCATGATGAAAGGACAACTGGCCGGCCTGATGCGCCAGGCGCAGCAAATGCAGGAAAACATGAAGAAGGCGCAGGACGCGCTGGCCGAGATCCAGGTCGAAGGCGCCTCCGGCGGCGGCCTGGTCAAGGTCACCATGACCTGCCGCCACGACGTCAAGCGCGTGGCCATCGATCCGTCGCTGCTGGGCGATGACAAGGACATGCTGGAAGACCTGGTCGCCGCCGCGTTCAACGACGCGCTGCGCAAGGCCGAAGCCACCTCGCAGGAAAAAATGGCCTCGGTCACCGCCGGCATGCCGCTGCCCCCGGGCATGAAGCTGCCGTTCTGAACGCAGCCCCAAGGCCGCAATGGACCCGCTACTGCCTGAACCCGAGCCGCTCGTCTCGCTGATCGAGGCGCTGCGGCGCCTGCCCGGCGTGGGCGTGCGTTCTGCCCGGCGCATGGCCTATCACCTGCTGCAGCATGACCCGCAAGGCGCGGACATGCTGGGGCAGGCGTTGGCGGGCGCGGTGCGGGACCTGAAGCATTGCGCCCGCTGCAACAGTTTCTCGGAAGAGGAAGTCTGCGGCACCTGCATCAATCCCAAGCGCGATCCCTCGCTGCTGTGCATCGTCGAGACGCCGGCCGATCAGAACATGATCGAGTCCAGCCACGGCTATCGCGGCCTGTATTACGTGCTGATGGGCCGCGTCGCGCCGCTCGAAGGGATCGGTCCGCGCGAGCTGGATTTCGAGCGGGTGATCAAGCGCGCGACCGACGGCGTGGTGCAGGAGGTCATCCTGGCCACCAACTTCACCGCCGAAGGCGAAACCACCGCCCACTTCCTGGGCGAAGCGCTGGGCGAGCGCGGCCTGCGGGTCACGCGGCTGGCGCGCGGCGTGCCTGCCGGCAGCGAGCTGGAATACGTCGACGCCGGGACCATCGCCTGGGCCCTGATGGAGCGCAAGACCACCTGATTCCGCAGTGCCAGAACGCCTTGCCGGCAACGTATCGGCAACGGCAAAAACCGTGAGGAAGACAAGCCATGTCAGCGCTGACCGGACTGAAGGTCCTGGAACTCGGCACGCTCATTGCCGGCCCGTTCGCTGCGCGCATCTTCGGCGAATTCGGCGCCGATGTCATCAAGGTGGAAACGCCCCACGGGCCTGACGGCACGGGCGGCGGCGACCCCATCCGCAGCTGGCGCCATCTGCACGAGGGCAATTCCCTTTGGTGGACGGTGCAGGCCCGCAACAAGCAATCCATCGCACTCAACCTGAAAGATCCACGCGCGCGGGAGATCGCCCGCAAGCTGGCGCTGGACGCCGACGTGGTGGTCGAGAACTACCGGCCGGGCGTGCTGGAGAAGTGGGGGCTGGGCTACGAGCAGCTGCGCGCCATCAACCCCGCGCTCATCATGGTGCGCCTGTCCGGCTATGGGCAGACCGGGCCCATGAAGGACCAGCCGGGCTTTGGCGCCATAGGCGAATCCATGGGCGGGCTGCGCTACGTGTCGGGCCATCCCGACCGGCCGCCCCTGCGCGTGGGCATCTCCATCGGCGATTCCATCGCCGCCTTGCACGGCGTGATCGGCGCGATGATGGCGCTGCGGCACCGCGACGCCACCGGCGGGCGCTGGAACGGCAAGCAGGGCGCGGAGTGCCAGGCGGGGCAGGGCCAGATGGTGGACGTGGCGCTGTACGAGGCCGTGTTCAACATGATGGAAAGCCTGGTGCCCGAGTACGACGTGGCCGGCGTGGTGCGCGAGCGTACTGGCGGCGCGCTGCCCGGCATCGTGCCTTCGAATACCTACACCACCCGCGATGGCCAGAACATCGTCATCGCCGGCAACGGCGACGCGATCTTCCACCGGCTGATGCGCGCCATCGGCCGTGACGATCTGGCCACGGATCCGGGGCTGGTGCGCAACGACGGCCGCGCCAAGCGCGTGGACGAGATCGACGGCGCCATCCAGCAGTGGTGCGGCGCGCGCGGCATCGAAGAGGCGCTGGGCGCGCTGAAGGGCGCCGACGTGCCGGTGGGCAAGATCTACAGCGTGGCCGACATGTTCAGCGATCCGCAGTTCCTGGCGCGCCGCATGATAGAGCAGCACCGCTTCCCTGACGGCACGCCGGTCAAGCTGCCGGCCGTCGTGCCCAAGCTGTCGGAGACGCCCGGCGAGACGCGCTGGGTGGGGCCCGTATTAGGGGAACATACCGAGGAAGTCCTGAAATCGCTGGGGTATGATTCAGCGGCTATAGAAGAGCTGGCAAAGACCGGCGCTATCGGTCTGCCCGACAACTAGGAGACAAGCACATGTCAGTCACTCGCCGTGATCTGCTCAAGATGGCCGGCGCCGCCGGCGTCATGGGCATGGCGCCCGCCATCGTGCGCGCGCAGAAGCTGGAGAAGACCAAGGTCCAGATCGCAGTCGGCGGCAAGCCGCTGATCTACTATCTCCCCCTGTCCATCGCGGAAGCCCGCGGCTACTTCAAGGACGAAGGGCTGGACGTCAGCATTGCCGACTTCGCGGGTGGCTCCAAGGCCTTGCAGGCCGTGGTGGGCGGCAGCGCCGACATCGTGTCGGGCGCGTTCGAACACACTTTGTCCATGCAATCCAAGGGCCAGGCCTACCGCGCCTTCGTGCTGCAGGGCCGCGCGCCGATGATAGGCGTGGGCGTGTCCAAGAAGAACCTGCCCAACTACAAGAGCGCCGCCGACCTGAAGGGCAAGAAGATCGGCGTGACCGCGCCGGGCTCGTCCACCAACATGGTGGTCAGCTTCTTCCTCGCCAAGCACGGCCTGAAGGCCTCGGATGTGTCCATCATCGGCGTGGGCGCCGGCGCCGGCGCAGTGACCGCGCTGCGCAGCGGCCAGATCGACGCCATCTCCAACACCGACCCCGTGGTGTCGATGCTGGAAATGCCGGGCGACATCCAGATCATCGTCGATACGCGCACGCTCAAGGACACCAAGGAAATCTTCGGCGGCAACATGCCGGCGGGCTGCCTGTACGCCCCGCAGGCCTTCCTTGACGCCAATCCCAACACCACCCAGGCCCTGGCCAACGCGCTGGTGCGCGCCGACAAGTGGATCCAGAAGGCCGGCGCCGACGAAATCGCCAAGGTCGTGCCGGAAACCTATCTGCTGGGCGATCCGGCCGTCTACAAGGCCGCCATCGCCAAGAGCCTGGAAGGCCTGTCGCCGGACGGCCTGATCCCCGAGGATGGCGCCGCCACTGCGCTCAAGGCGCTGGCTGCCTACCAGGCGGATTTCGACGGCTCCAAGATCGACCCGTCCAAGGTCTGGACCAACGACTACGCGCGCCGCGCCAACGAGAAGTACCCCAATGGCTGAAGCCGCGCTGTCGCTGGAAAACATCAGCTGCACCTTTGTCTCCCGCGACGACCGCTCGCAGCGCTACACCGCCGTCAGCGACACGACCCTGGCCATCGCGCCAGGGGAGTTCGTGTCGGTGGTGGGTCCGACCGGATGCGGCAAGTCCACCCTGCTCAACGTCAGCGCCGGCTTGCTGGCGCCGTCCTCGGGCAGCGTGAAGGTGTTCGGGCAGCCCCTGTCCGGCATCAATGAGCGGGCCGGCTACATGTTCCAGGGCGAGGCCCTGCTGCCCTGGCGCAGCGCGCTGGACAACGTGGTGGCGGGCCTGGACTTTGCCGGCGTGCCTCGGCAACAGGCGCTGGAGCGCGGCCGCGAATGGATGCGCCGCGTGGGCCTGGGCGGCTTCGAGGGCCGTTATCCGCATCAGATGTCGGGCGGCATGCGCAAGCGCACGATGCTGGCGCAGACGTTGATCCGCGATCCCGACATCATCCTGATGGACGAGCCGTTCTCGGCGCTGGACATCCAGACGCGCCAGCTCATGGAGAACGAGGTCCTGGACCTGTGGATGGCCAAGCGCAAGGCCGTGCTCTTCATCACGCACGACCTGGACGAGGCCATCGCCATGAGCGATCGCGTGGTGGTGCTGTCGGCAGGGCCCGGCACGCACCCCATCGGCGAATTCGCCATCGACCTGCCGCGTCCGCGCGACGTGGCCGAAGTGCGCACGCATCCGCGCTTCGTGGAGCTGCACTCCGCCATCTGGGGCGTGCTGCGCGAAGAAGTTCTTAAGGGCTACGCCCAACAGAAGCGAGCCTAGGCCATGTCCAAGCTGATCAAACCCGGTTCGGCCAGCCTGCGCTTCTGGCAGTTGCTGCTGCTCGTCATCATTCTTCTCGTTTGGCATTTCGCGTCGCGCGATCCCAAGGTGGCCTTCTTTTTCGGCGAACCGCTGAAAGTGTGGGGCCGCATCTGGGCCTGGTTCGTGACCAACGCGGACATCTATACCCACCTGGGCGTGACGCTGACCGAAACCGTGCTGGCGTTTTTCATCGGCACCATCGCCGGCCTGGCCTTTGGCTTGTGGCTGGGTCTGTCGCCCGGCGCAAGCGCGATCCTCGATCCCTACATCAAGGCCGCCAACTCGATGCCGCGCGTCATCCTGGCGCCCATCTTCGGCATGTGGTTCGGCCTGGGCATCTGGTCCAAGGTGGCGCTGGCCGTGACGCTGGTGTTCTTCATCGTGTTCTTCAATGTCTACCAGGGCGTGCGCGAAGTCAGCCCCACCTTGCTGGACAACGCCAGGATGCTGGGCGCGCGCCGCCGCCAGCTGTTGCGGCACGTTTACCTGCCGTCTGCCACCAGCTGGGTGTTTTCCAGCCTGCATACCTCCGTGGGCCTGGCCTTCGTGGGCGCGGTGGTGGGCGAGTATCTGGGCTCGGCCAGCGGCGTGGGCTACCTGATCCTGCAGGCCGAAGGCACCTTCGACGTCAACACCGTGTTCGCGGGCATCATCGTGCTCACGGCTTTTGCGCTGGTGCTGGACGCCATCGTCGGCATGGGCGAAAAGCGGCTGATGAAATGGCAGCCCAGGTCCGGCGAAACCGAAAAGATCTGACCGGAGTTTCCCATGGCCCGTCTACCCTACGCCGACCTGACCCATCCCGAAGCCAAGCCTCTGGTCGACCGCATCGTCGCCGAACGCGGCAGCGTCCTGCACCTGTACCAGATGCTGCTGCACAGCCCCGCGGTGGCCGGCGGCTGGCTCAATTACCTGACCTCGATCCGCCAGCTCAGCACCTTGCCTGGCGATCTGCGCGAGCTGGTCATCATGCGCGTGGCGGCCATCAACGGCGCGCCCTACGAGGCCGACCAGCATGCGCCGATCGCGCTGAAGGAAGGCGTTTCGCAAGCGCAGCTGGACGCGCTCAATGATTGGGAAGCGTCAGACCTGTTCGATGAACGCGAAAGGGCGGTGCTGGCCTACACCGATGCCATGACGCGACAGGTGCAGGTGCCGGAACCGGTGTTCCAGGCGGCGAAGGCGGCGATGGGCTCCGAAAAGCTCATCGTGGAGCTGACCGCGACGGTGGCGGCCTACAACATGGTGTCGCGCTTCCTGGAAGCGCTGCAGGTGCATTCACACGATCACCGCTGACGCACGCGCGCGGCCGCAAGGGCCGCGCGCATGCTTGCGCATGTGGCAGCGGAAAGTCGCGCTCAGGCGCGCTGCGCCTCGATCAACGCATCCAGCTTGACCGCGTCCGCCACGAACAGGCGGATGCCTTCCGACAGTTTTTCGCTGGCCATCGCATCCTCGTTGAGCAGGGTGCGGAAGGTGACCTCGTCCGCGCCGATGCGGGCGATGTTGGCGGGCACGTCGTCGGCGCGCAATTGCGCGGGCGCGTCGCCCTCGGTGCCGGCCAGCTTGGTCAGCAGCTCGGGGCTGATGGTCAGCAGGTCGCAGCCCGACAGCGCCAGGATCTGGCCCACGTTGCGGAAGCTCGCACCCATGATTTCCGTGGGGATGTCGAAGTGCTTATAGTACTGGTAGATCCGCGTGACGGACAGCACGCCGGGATCGCGCGCGCCGGCATTGTCGGCCTCGACCCAGTTGGCGCCGGCGGACTTCTTGTGCCAGTCGTAGATGCGGCCGACGAAGGGCGAGATCAGCTGCACGCGGGCATCGGCGCAGGCCACGGCCTGCGGCAGCGAGAACAGCAGGGTCAGGTTGCAGCGCACGCCTTCCGATTGCAGGGCGCGGGCCGCCTGGATGCCTTCCCAGGTGGAGGCGATCTTGATCAGCACGCGCTCGCGCGGCACGCCAGCGGCTTCGTACAGGGCGATCAGGCTGCGGGCGCGTTCGATGGTGGCGCGGGTGTCGAAGGACAGGCGGGCGTCGACTTCAGTCGACACGCGGCCGGGCACGATGTCCAGGATGGCGCGGCCAAAGGCCACCAGCAGGCGATCCATGAGTTCGGCAGTGGGCGCGCCGCGGTGTTCGCGCGCGGTCTTTTCCAGCAGGGGACGGTAGGCGTCCTGCTGGACGGCCTTAAGAATTAGGGACGGGTTTGTGGTGGCGTCGGTGGGACGCAACGCCTTCATCGCTTCGAAATCCCCCGTGTCGGCGACGACGGTGGTGTGGTTGCGCAGGGCGTCAAGTTGGCTGGGCATGGACGGTACGGCTCGCTGCAGGCTAGGGTTGAAGGTGTCCTAGCGTATCACCGAGGCCGCAGGCGCGCTGCCGGCCGGACGGCGGAGGGGGACGGCTGGACGCGGAAAAACAGGCGAAAACCCCGTTTCCGGCCTTATTTGGCGCGGTTCCCCGAGAAAAACGGCCGCTCAAGGTATAATCCGAAGGTTTGATTATCGATTCTAAAACCGGGGTTTACTGTGCTGCCGCAACTCTTTCCCGAGGGGATCAACCGCTTCCCTCCTGCAATTCTGGCTCTGGCGGACGGTACCATTTTTCGAGGCGTGTCGATCGGTGCGCCTGGGCATACCGTTGCCGAAGTGGTGTTCAACACCGCGATGACCGGGTACCAGGAAATTCTCACCGATCCCAGCTATAGCGGCCAGATCGTCACGCTGACCTATCCGCACATCGGCAATACCGGCGTCAACGCCGAAGACGTGGAAGCCAAGCGCGTCTTTGCCGCCGGCCTGGTGGTCCGCGACTGTCCCGCCCGCGTGTCGAACTTCCGTTCCACGCAATCGTTGCCTGAGTACCTCTCCGAGCAAGGCGTCGTCGCCATTTCCGGCATCGACACCCGCAAGCTCACCCGCATCCTGCGTGAAAAGGGCGCCCAGGGCGCCTGCATCTTCGTCGGCACCGACGCCGAGCGCGCCGTCGAGCTGGCCCGCGGTTTTGCCGGCATGGCCGGCCAGGACCTGGCCAAGGTGGTGTCGCTCAAGGATCGCGCCGAATGGACCGAAGGCACCTGGCAACTGGGCGAGGGCTTCTCCAAGCCCGACCAGTCCAAGTTCCACGTCGTGGCCTACGACTTCGGCATCAAGACCAACATCCTGCGCCTGCTGGCCGACCGCGGCTGCCGCCTGACGGTGGTGCCGGCCCAGACCAGCGCCGAGGAAGTCTTGAAGCTCAATCCCGACGGCGTGTTCCTGTCCAACGGCCCTGGCGACCCCGAGCCCTGCGACTACGCGATCGAAGCCACGCGCGCCTTCCTGGACAAGAAGCTGCCGGTGTTCGGCATCTGCCTGGGCCACCAGATCATGGGCCTGGCGCTGGGCGGCAAGACGCTCAAGATGAAGACCGGCCACCACGGCGCCAACCACCCCGTGCAGGACCTCCAGTCCAAGCGCGTGTTCATCACCAGCCAGAACCACGGTTTCGCTGTCGACGCGACCAGCCTGCCGGCCAACGCGCGCGTGACGCACGTCTCGCTGTTCGACGGCACGCTGCAGGGCTTCGAGCTCACCGACCGCCCGGCCTTCTGCTTCCAGGGTCACCCCGAAGCCAGCCCGGGTCCGCACGACATCCTTGAACTGTTCGACAAGTTCATCGTCCTGATGTCCGGCCAAAAGTAAAGATTGCATCATGCCCAAGCGTACAGACCTAAAAAGCATACTCATCATCGGCGCCGGCCCCATCATCATCGGGCAGGCCTGCGAATTCGACTATTCCGGCGCACAGGCGTGCAAGGCGCTCAAGGCAGAGGGCTACCGCACCATCCTGGTGAACAGCAACCCGGCCACGATCATGACGGACCCGGAAACGGCCGACGTCACCTACATCGAGCCCATCACCTGGCAAGCCGTCGAAAAGATCATCGAGCGTGAAAAGCCCGATGCGCTGCTGCCCACCATGGGCGGCCAGACCGCGCTGAACTGCGCCCTGGACCTGGCCCACCACGGCGTGCTGAAGAAGCACAACGTCGAGCTGATCGGCGCCAACGAGCACGCCATCGAAAAGGCCGAAGACCGCCAGAAGTTCAAGCAGGCCATGACCGACATCGGCCTGGAATCGGCCAAGTCGGGCGTCGCCCACAGCATGGACGAAGCCTGGGAAGTGCAGCGCCGCATCGCGGCCGAAGTCGGCACCTCCGGTTTCCCCGCCGTGATCCGCCCCAGCTTCACCATGGGCGGTTCGGGCGGCGGCATCGCCTACAACGCCGAAGAATTCGAAACCATCTGCCGCCGCGGCCTGGAAGCTTCGCCCACCAGCGAACTGCTGATCGAAGAGTCGCTGCTGGGCTGGAAGGAATTCGAGATGGAAGTGGTCCGCGACAAGGCGGACAACTGCATCATCGTCTGCTCCATCGAAAACCTGGACCCGATGGGCGTGCACACGGGCGACTCCATCACCGTGGCGCCGGCTCAGACGCTGACCGACAAGGAATACCAGATCATGCGTAACGCATCGATCGCGGTGTTGCGCGAGATCGGCGTGGATACGGGCGGCTCGAACGTGCAGTTCGCCGTCAATCCCAAGAACGGCCGCATGATCGTCATCGAGATGAACCCGCGCGTGTCGCGTTCGTCGGCGCTGGCGTCCAAGGCTACCGGCTTCCCCATCGCCAAGGTCGCCGCGCGCCTGGCCGTGGGCTACACGCTGGACGAGCTCAAGAACGAAATCACCGGCGGCGCCACGCCCGCCTCGTTCGAGCCCTCGATCGACTACGTGGTCACCAAGGTGCCGCGTTTCGCCTTCGAAAAATTCCCCACTGCCGACGCGCGCCTGACCACCCAGATGAAGTCCGTGGGTGAAGTCATGGCAATTGGCCGCACCTTCCAGGAATCCTTCCAGAAGGCGCTGCGCGGCCTGGAAGTGGGCGTGGACGGCCTGAACCAGAAGACCACCGACCGCGAAAAGCTGCAGGTCGAACTGGGCGAACCCGGTCCGGAACGCATCTGGTACGTGGGCGATGCCTTCGCGCAGGGTTTCACGCTGGACGAAGTGCACAACATCACGCACATCGATCCGTGGTTCCTGTCGCAGATCAAGGAAATCGTCGACATCGAGCTGGCGCTGGAACAGAAGACGCTGGCTGACCTGGACTATGCCACGCTGTGGGAACTCAAGCGCCGCGGTTTCTCCGACCGCCGCCTGGCCTTCCTGCTGGATTCCTCGGAATCCGAAGTGCGCAAGCTGCGCCACCAGTTGAACGTGCGTCCGGTCTACAAGCGCGTCGACACCTGCGCCGCCGAATTCGCCACCCGCACGGCCTACATGTACTCGACCTACGAGGAAGAGTGCGAAGCCGCGCCCACCGACCGCAAGAAGATCGTGGTGCTGGGCGGCGGTCCGAACCGCATCGGCCAGGGCATTGAGTTCGATTATTGCTGCGTGCACGCCGCGCTGGCGCTGCGCGATGACGGGTACGAGACCATCATGGTCAACTGCAACCCGGAAACCGTGTCCACCGACTACGACACCTCGGATCGCCTGTACTTCGAGCCGCTGACGCTCGAAGACGTGCTCGAGATCGTCCACAAGGAAAACCCGGTCGGCATGATCGTCCAGTACGGCGGCCAGACCCCGCTGAAGCTGGCGCGCGCCCTGGAAGCCAACGGCGTGCCCATCATCGGCACCAGCCCTGAATCCATCGACGTGGCCGAAGACCGCGAGCGCTTCCAGAAGCTGCTCAACAAGCTCGGCCTGCGCCAGCCGCCCAACCGCACTGCGCGCACCGAAGGCGAGGCCCTGGCCCACGCCGCCGAAATCGGCTATCCCCTGGTCGTGCGTCCCAGCTATGTGCTGGGCGGCCGCGCCATGGAAATCGTGCACGAGCAGCAGGACCTCGAGCGCTACATGCGCGAGGCCGTGAAGGTCAGCAATGACTCGCCGGTGCTGCTGGACCGCTTCCTGAACAACGCCACCGAAGTGGACGTGGACTGCCTGGCCGACGGCGAAACCGTCTTCATCGGCGGCGTCATGGAACACATCGAGCAGGCCGGCGTGCACTCGGGCGACTCGGCTTGCAGCCTGCCCCCGTACTCGCTGTCGGCGGAAGTCATCGCCGAGATCAAGCGCCAGACCACGATGATGGCCAAGGCATTGAACGTCAGCGGCCTGATGAACGTGCAGTTCGCGATCCAGGGCGGCGACGTCTACGTGCTGGAAGTGAACCCGCGCGCTTCGCGCACGGTGCCCTACGTTTCCAAGGCCACCGGCCTGCAACTGGCCAAGATCGCCGCGCGCGCCATGGCCGGCCAGACCCTGGCTGCGCAAGGCATCACCAAGGAAGTCGTGCCGCCTTACTTCTCGGTCAAGGAAGCCGTGTTCCCGTTCGTGAAGTTCCCGGGCGTGGACACCATCCTGGGTCCGGAAATGAAGTCGACCGGCGAGGTGATGGGCGTAGGCACGAGCTTCGGCGAAGCCTTCGTCAAGTCGCAGCTGGCCGCGGGTGTGCGCCTGCCGGAATCCGGCACGGTGTTCATCAGCGTCAAGAACCAGGACAAGCCCCTGGCGGTGGAAGTGGCGCGCGGCCTGCACGCGCTCGGCTTCAAGCTGGTCGCCACGCGTGGCACGGCTGCCGAGATCGAAGCCGCCGGCATTCCGGTTCAACTGGTGAACAAGGTCACCGAAGGCCGTCCGCACATCGTCGACATGGTGAAGAACGGCGAGATCTCGCTGGTCATCAACACCGTCGAAGAGCGCCGTAACGCCATCGCTGATTCGCGCACCATCCGCACCCAGGCGCTGGCCGCCCGCGTGACCTTCTTCACGACCATCGCCGGCGCCCGAGCCGCGGTCGAAGGCATGCAATACCTGCGCCAAGGCCTGGGCCTGCAGGTGTATCCGCTGCAGGAGCTGCACGCTTCCTTGCAAGGCTAAGCCGGCAAGCGACACAATAGGGCACGCGAAAGCGTGCCCTATTTTTTTGCAACGCGATTCCGCAACGCTACGACAGGCATCAGGCACACATGGAAAGAGTCTTCATCACCGGCGCCAGCAGCGGCCTGGGACGCGCCTTGGCGCAGCAATACGCGTCTACGGGCGCCACGCTGGGCCTGCTGGGCCGGCGCGAGGACGCGCTGCGCGAACTGGCCGACAGCCTGCCCGGCGAGCACCGCTGCTATGCAGTGGACGTGCGCGACCGCCAGGCGCTGCATGCCGCGGCACAGGATTTCATTGCCTTTTGCCAGGGCCGGGTGGACGTGGTCATCGCCAGCGCCGGCATCAGCGCCGGCACCCTGACCGAGCATGGCGAGGACTACGACGTCTTCAAGGCCATCGTCGACACCAATCTGCTGGCCACCGTGGCAACCTTCGAACCCTTCATCGCGTCCATGCGCCAGGCCGGGTCGGGCAGGCTGGTGGGCATCGCCAGCGTGGCAGGGGTGCGGGGGCTGCCGGGCGCGGGCGCCTACAGCGCGTCCAAGTCGGCGGTGGTGACCTATTGCGAAAGCCTGCGGCTGGAGCTGGCCGCCGAAGGCATAGACGTGGTGACGATCGCGCCCGGCTACATCAAGACGGCGATGACGGCCCACAACCCGTATTCCATGCCTTTCCTGATGGAAGCAGACGCCTTCGCCCGCCGCGCGCGCAGCGCGATCGGGCGGGGCGCGTCCTATGTGGTGATTCCGTGGCAGATGGGCATCGTGGCCAAGCTGATGCGCTTGTTGCCCAATGCCGTCTACGACAGGCTGGCGCGCAACGCGCCGCGCAAGCCGCGCCGCGCGCGCTAAGCGTTCACGGCACCACGTCGTTGCCGACTTCGTCGGTCACGTGGCCCACGTCGCCCCAGTCCAGCACCTGCCATTTACGGCCCTGCACGCCGACGCGGTTGATGCTGACGTTCAGCAGCGAGGCGTCGCGCGGCCCGTTCAACGGCACGCCCGAGGCATGGCGCCAGATGATGTCCAGCACGCCGCCGTGCGTGAACATCAGGATGCGTTCGTCGTCGTGGCGGCTGGCGATGTCGTCCACGGTGGAAATGACGCGGGACTGGAATTGGCCCAGCGTTTCGCCGCCGTCCAGCGGGCGCAGCGGGTCGCGGCTCTTCCAGGCGGCAGCGGCTTCGGGGGCCAGCACATCGATGCGTTCATGGTCCAGGCCTTCAAGCACGCCGAAGCCGCGCTCGCGGATGCCCGGCTCCACGCGCACGCGCAGGCCCAGCTGTTCGGACACGGGCACGGCGGTGGCGTGGGCGCGCTGCAGGTCGCTGCTGTAAATGGCGTGGATGGGCGTGTGGCGGGCCTCTTCGCGCATGCGCGCGGCCAGCAGGCTGGCCTGGTTGACGCCGAATTCGTTCAGGGGGATGTCTTGCCAGCCTTGCAGGCGGCGCTGGCGGTTCCAGTCGGTTTCGCCGTGGCGGATGAACCAGATTTCAGTCATTACGGTCTTGATGCGGATTTAGAGCTGGCCGGACGCGAGGGGCGCGCGCGGTTTCCAGATGGTTTGAATGATCGAGCTTAACGCGACCAGCGCGGGCTCGCTAGCGCGCTCATAGGGCAGGATGAATCCCAGCATGGCGTCCACGCGCGCCTGGCCCCAGACGATGAAGTCGTTCGAGGCCGCGCCGGCCAGCGCGGCTTCCTCGCGCAGCAGGGCGCAGCCGGCGCCCGCGCGCACCAGCGCGTCCAGGTTGGCCTGGTCGTCATTCTGCATCACGATGCGCGGCGACAGGCCATGGCGTTCGAACATGTCGCGCAACAGCAGGTGCGTATGGCTGCCGGCGGGGCCGTCCAGCCAGGGCAATTGCGCCACCTCGCGCCAGCCGCCGCGCTTGAGCACGGCGGCGTGCTCCTTGGGCATGGCGATGCGGTAGCGCACGCTGCGCAGGGGCTGCCAAAGCACGCCGCGCGGCGGATTGGCGGCGATGATCAGCGCCGCCGGCAGGCGGCCGGTGCTGACCTGTTCCGCCAACGCGGCGGCAGGCAGGGTCTGGGTCTTCAGCTCGACCAGCGGCAGGCGTTGGGTGACCGCCGAGGCCAGTTCGCCCAGGCGCAGGAAATCCGGCTTTTCGCTGGGCACGCCCAGCTCGACCGCGCCATGCAGGCTGCCTTGCAGCTGCTGGGCTTCGGATTTGAACTGCGCGCCCAGCACCAGCAGCGATTCGGCGGTGGGCAGCAGCACCTCGCCGGCCTTGGCCAAGGCCAGCCTGCCGCCGCTGCGGTCGAACAAGGCCACGCCCAGGCTTTGTTCCAGCGCCTTGATCTGCGCGGTCACGGCGGGTTGGGTCAGCGACAGCGCCTCGGCCGCCTTCGTCAGATTGCCCAGCCGGGCGACGGTGACGAAGGCGCGGATCTGATAGATTTCCATGGCCCCGAGTTTAGGCCGCCAGGAGCCGCACTTGGGTAGGTTCGAGACCGATGGAAACCGGAGCGCCGATGGGGAAGGGCGACAGCCCGGCCAGATGCGATTGGTCCGCCGTCAGCCGCTGCTCGCCGATCTGCACCTGATAGCGGGTGAACTCGCCCAGGAACTCGCTGCTTTCCACGATGCCCGGCAGCCACACATAGCGCGCGTCGCCCAGCCCGTCCGCCATTTCGATCTGTACCGTGTGCGGGCGGAAGCTGGCCGCCAGCCGGGTAGCGGCGGGCGCTTCGCCCGTGAGCGGCAGGTGCAGGTCGCCCACGCCTTCCACCGCCAGCACCACGCTGCCGCTGGTGCGTTCGCGCACGTCGCCTTCCAGCACGTTCATCGTGCCCACGAAGTTGGCGACGAAACGGTTCACCGGATAGTCGAACAAGGTGCTGGGCGCGCCGATCTGCTGGACCACGCCATGGTCCAGCACCGCCATGCGGTCGGCGGTGGTCATGGCCTCTTCCTGGTCGTGGGTGACGAAGATGGTGGTGATGCCAAGCCGGCGCTGCAGGCTGAGCAGGTCCTGGCGCATCTGCACACGCAGCTTCTTGTCCAGGTTGGACAGAGGCTCGTCCAGCAGCAGCACCTGCGGCTCGATCACGATGGTGCGCGCCAGGGCCACGCGCTGCTGCTGCCCGCCGGAAAGCTGGTTGGGGCGGCGCTTGCCATACTGGGACAGGCCGACGAGGTCCAGCGCGGCCTCCACCTTGGCATGGATCTCGGCGCGCGGCAGCTTGCGTTCGACCAGGCCGAAGGCCACGTTGTCCCAGACCGTCATGTGCGGCCACAGCGCATAGTTCTGGAACACCATGCCGATGTTGCGGTTCCAGGGGGGCGTGCCGCTGATGTCCTTGCCGTCCACCAGCAACTGCCCGGCGCTGTGCCGGTTGAAGCCGGCGATCAGCCGCAGCAGCGTGGACTTGCCCGAGCCCGAGGGGCCCAGCAGCGCGAAGAACTCGCCGGGTTCGATGCTGATGTTGACGTCCTTGAGCACTTCCGTCTTGCCATAGGACAGCCGGATGTTGCGGCATTCGACGCTGACTTTCTTCATGCGGATTCCCCTTCATTGCGAGCCGGCCGCTGGCGCGACTGGGCGCGCTCCACCAGCAGGTGCGAGACATACGTGCCGATGGCCACCGCGGCCACCGCCAGGACGCCGAGCGCGGCGCCGGGACCCCGCCCCGCTGCGCTCTGCATGTACAGATAGATGCCGTAGCTCATGGGCGCCTGGCTATCCTTGGTCACCAGCATGATGGTGGCCGACAGTTCCACGGCCGCCGTCACGAAGCTGGTTACGAAGCCCGCCAGCATGCCGCCCGCCATGAGCGGCACCACCACGCGCCGTATGGTGCTCATGCGCGTCGCGCCCAGCGATTGCGCCGCCTCTTCCAGCGAGATGTTGATCTGCTGCAGCGAGGCCACGCAGGAACGCAGGGCGTAGGGCAGCCGGCGCACCGAGTACGCGATCATGATGATGATCCACGACGAGGTCAGCAGCGTGCCCGTGCCGGGCAGCTCTATGCCGCGGAAGGTGCGCAGAAAGCCGATGGCCAGCACGATGCCTGGAATCGCCAGCGCCGCGGAAGCCAGGAAGTCCAGCCACTGGCGCGCCGGCAAGCGGGTGCGCAGCATCAGGTAGGCAATGGCAGTCCCCAGGATCACGTCCACGCCGGCGGCCAGGCCGCAATAGAGCAGGGTGTTGGCGATCATGCCTTGCGACTCGGAGAACACCGCGGCGTAATGCGCCAGCGTGTAGCCGTCAGGTAGCGGCGCAAAGCTCCAGACGCTGGCCAGCGACAGCAGCAATACGCCCATGTGCGGCGACAGCACCAGCAGCAGCACCAGGATGATCCAGCCATAGGCCAGCACGCTCTCCATCGGGCGCAGTTTGCGCTTCTGGATGGAGCCGCCGCCCTTCTGCAGGGTGGAGTAATCGCGGCCCTTGAGGACCCGTGCCGACAGCCACAACGCCAGGATCGAGAAGCCCACCATGATCACGCTGATCACATAGCCCAACGGGTCCTCCAGGCCCACCTGCGTGATGCGCAGATAGGCTTGCGGCGCCAGCATGTTGGTGGTGCCCAGCACCAGCGGCGTGCCCAGGTCGTCGAACACCTTGACGAACACCAGCGAGGCGCCAGCCACGTAGCCGGGCAGGGCCAGCGGGAAGATCACGCGGCGGAACAGGCGAAAGCCCCGCGAACCCAGGTTGAAGGCCGCTTCTTCCATGGCGCCGTCGATGTTGCGCAGCGCCACCACCAGGTTCATCAGGATGAAGGGGAAGTAGTGCAGCGCTTCCACGAAGATGACGCCGTTCAGGCCTTCCATGAACGGAATGGTGAAGCCGAACCAGTCATTGAGCAGCAGGTTCACGCTGCCCGAGCGGCCGAAGATCAGCTGCATCGCGACCGCGCCCACGAAGGGCGGCATGATCAGCGGCAGCACGCCCAGCGTCTGGATCAGCAGCGCGCCGCGGAAATCGAAGCGCACCGTGAAGTACGCCAGCGGCACGGCGATCAGGGACGCCAGCAGCGCCGACCAGCCCGCCACGTACAGGCTGTTGAAGAAGGCTTCCTTCATCAGCGGCTGGTTGAAGAAGGCGCCGAAGTGGCCCATGGTGAAGCTGCCGTCGGCGTTCACGAAGGCGCTGTAGAACACCGTGCCCACCGGCACGGCCAGGAACAGCAGCAGAAAACCGAACACCAGTAGCGCCGTCAGCAGGGGGCCGACGGGCAGGCGCGAGTGGCCCGAAGAATTCATCGAGATTCCCGAAATCGTTGCCAGGGGAAAACCGCGGTAGCGGACGGGACCGGCCCGTCCACTGCGCGTCCTGCGGGTGTGGCGGCCTAGAGCGCGGCGGCCTGCTTGGCGAGCTTCACGGCTTCTTCGTAGTTCGCCTTGGAACGGCCGTTCCATTCGCCTTCCAGCTGGGTGATCTGCTGGTTCACGGCGGCGTCCTTCTTGTTGCCGGCGAATATCGCCAGGAAGGCCGGGTCGGCGGCCTTCTTTCCGTCGATCAGCGGCGCCCAGGTCAGCTTGCGGGCCTGCGCCAGCAGTTCGGCAGCCTTGCCGCTCTTGGCCTTGTCGCCCAGCTTGGCTTCGGCGTCGTAGATGGCCTTGGTGGCGGCCTGCAGTTCCTTCAGGCGGAACGTGACCGTCTGGTCATACAGCGACTGCACCACGTAATAGCGCGACTGCGACAGGTCGGCGTTGAATTGCACCTTGCTGCGCTTGGCGATTTCAGCGGGGTCGGGGTAGCCCTGGGGGATCTTGCCGGCCAGCGCCGTGTAGGGCAGCACTGGCAGGCGCGAGATCTTGGGCTCCAGCAGCAGTTCCTGCCCGGCCTGGCTGAGGGTGAAGGCGATGAACTTCTTGCCTTCCTCAGAGTTCTTCGCGCCGGCGATCAGCGCGATGTTGGCCGGCACGATGGCGGTTTCGGAGGGGTAGACGAATTCGACCGGGAACTTGGAATACTTGCTGGACAGGCCGAAGAAGTCGATCACCGGGCCGGCGCCGAACTGGCCGTTGTTCACGCCGTCGGGTACGCCGAACGAACGCTCGGTCACGGCGCTGCTGTTGCCCGACATGCGCAGCAAGGTGCTCCAACCTTCGTCCCAGCCTTCGCCCTGGAGGATGGTTTCCACCGTCAGGTGCATGGTGCCCGAGCGCGACGGCGAGGTGATCCCGACATGGCCGAACCACTGCGGCGACAGCAGGTCCTTCCATTCCACCGGCGCAGGGATCTTGTGCGCCGCGATGTAGCGGGTGTTGTAGATGATGCCGTAGCCGGCCAGGGCCTGGCCCAAATACATGCCGCCCGGATCGTTGATGGGATAGTTGCCGATCTTGTCAGGCACCTGCTTGTTGGCGACGTCGGTGGAACTTGCCAGCAGTTTGTCGCGGCCCAGCACTTCGAAGGCGTCGGGCGCGCTGGCCCAGAACACCTCGGGGCGCTGGCCGGCGGGCGTTTCGCGCACATAGGCGATGCCCGATACCGTGTTCTTGTTCAGGACTTCCAGCGTGATGCCCGGATTGGCCTTTTCGAAGGCCGTCTTGTAGGCCTGGGTGAGATCTTTGGGGAACGACGTGATCACCGTGACGGTGCCTGCCAGGGCAGGGGCCGCGCAAACGGCCAGCACCGCACCTGCAAGGGCTGTGCGCATTGCATGCATGGTTTGTCTCCGTAGTTTTAGATTTGTCCGGAGACAGTACTGGCCGGCCTGGGCAGCGTCCAATCACAAATTTTGATGCGCGCCATCAATGCGGGCGCCCCGGCCGGGCGGGGCGCCGAGCCTTGCCCGCTAGGCCGTGGCGGATATGCCGCCTTGCATGGCCCGGGCCTGCTTGTCCATCACTGCGGTGATCTGCTGCTGGATCTGCATCGCCTGGGCGTTGAGCGCCATCAGTTGCTGGGCCTTCATTTCGGCCGGCATGCTGCTGGCCTTGACCTTGGCGATCTGGTCCATCACGCGCTTGAGCTGCTTCTGCAGTTCCTTGATCTGGCGTGTGTAGGCGTCGTCGTTGCTGGAGTCTTCGGTTTCCTTGGCTTCCTGCACGTTGCCCATTTTCAGGCCGCCTGGGTTGTTGACGCGGATCTTGCCGTCCGCGGACACCGTGCTCGCTTCCGCGTCCGAGGCGCTCTTGGCTTCCTTGTTGGCCTGGATCTTCTGGGCCCAGAGGTCGGCCAGGCTGTTGATTCGGGAACTGCCGCTGATGGGATCGATCGCCATGATTGCTCCTGCCGCCTATGAGGATTTCGGGGTTTTCACTAGTACGGCATTCTGACGGTGAACTTAAGCATTGCCCCCTGTTTGCGGCCCCCTTTACACTGGCGCCCGCTCACACCCAACACCTACTTTGGGATATCCATGTCCAATTCCTACTTTCCGCGCTGGCGCCTGGCGGACGACGCCGAGCCCGGCGTCATCATCGCGCCCGACGAAAGGCTGTCCTGGCCCAAGAACGTGGCCATGGGCGCCCAGCACGTGGTTGCCATGTTCGGCTCCACCGTGCTGGCGCCGCTGCTCATGGGCTTTGACCCGAACGTTGCCATCCTGATGTCAGGCATCGGCACGCTGATCTTCTTCCTGTTCGTGGGCGGACGCGTTCCCAGCTACCTGGGTTCCAGCTTCGCCTTCATCGGCGGCGTGATCGCGGTGACCGGCTATGCCGGCGGCGGGGCGAACGCCAATATCGGCGTCGCGCTGGGCGCCATCATCGCCTGCGGCCTGGCCTACACGCTGATCGGCCTGATCGTCTGGTTCGTCAACGCGCGCGCCGGCGGCGGCGCGAACTGGATCGACACCCTGATGCCGCCCGTCGTCACGGGCGCGGTGGTTGCGGTCATTGGCCTGAACCTGGCCCCGATCGCCGCCAAGGGCGCGATGGGCGCATCCGGTTTCGACAGCGTGATGTCCATGGTCACCATCCTCTGCGTGGGCGGCATCGCCGTGTTCACCAGGGGCATGGTGCAGCGCCTGCTGATCCTGGTCGGCATGATCCTGGCCTGCGTGGTGTACGGCATCCTGGCCAACGGCATGGGGCTGGGCAAGCCCATCGACTTTTCGGGCGTGGCCGCCGCGGCCTGGTTCGGCTTGCCGCATTTCGCCGCGCCGGTGTTCAAGGCCGAGGCCATGGGCCTGATCGTGCCTGTCGCCATCATCCTGGTGGCCGAGAACCTGGGCCACGTGAAGGCCGTCAGCGCCATGACCGGACAGGACCTGGACCGCTATCTGGGCCGCGCCTTCGTCGGCGACGGGGTCGCCACCATGGTGTCCGGCGCCGTGGGCGGCACGGGCGTCACCACCTACGCCGAGAACATCGGGGTGATGGCGGTCACGCGCATCTATTCCACCCTGGTGTTCGTGGTCGCCGCCCTGATCGCCATCGTGCTGGGCTTCTCGCCCAAGTTCGGCGCGCTGATCCAGATGATCCCGGGGCCCGTGCTGGGCGGCATGTCGGTGGTGGTGTTCGGCCTGATCGCCATTGCCGGCGCCCGTATCTGGGTGGTCAACCAAGTGGACTTCAGCGACAACCGCAACCTCATCGTGGCTGCGGTCACGCTGGTGCTGGGCGCGGGCGACTTCACGGTCAAGTTGGGTAACTTCACGCTGGGTGGCATCGGCACCGCCACCTTCGGCGCCATCATCCTGTATGCCTTGCTGCGCCGCAGGAAGTAAGCGGCGCGACCACGCGCGGACCCGGCGTCGCGCGCGTGGCCGGCCAGCGCGCCTAGGTGCCCGACAGCCTCGTGGCAGAGGCCGTGGCGGTCACGGCCACCGGCACCGCCTCGATCACCTGTCCGGATTGCGTCTTGAATACCGCGGTGGCTTCCGCCAGGCGCCGCGCCTGTTCCTCCATCGCGGCTGCCGCCGCTGACGCTTCCTCGACCAGCGCGGCGTTCTGCTGGGTCACCTCGTCCATTTGCGAAATTGCCAGGCTGACCTGGTCTATGCCGCCGGCTTGCTGCGTCGAAGCGGCCGAGATCTCGGCCATGATCGCCGCCACCCGCTGCACGGAATCCACAATTTCCTGCATGGTCTGCCCGGCTGCGGCGACCTGGGCCGAACCGGCGGCGACCGTGTCCACCGAAGCTTCGATCAGCGTCTTGATCTCCTTGGCGGCCTGCGCCGCGCGCTGGGCCAGGGTGCGGACTTCGCCCGCGACCACGGCAAAGCCCTTGCCCTGCTCGCCGGCGCGCGCGGCTTCCACCGCCGCATTCAGCGCCAGGATGTTGGTCTGGAAGGCGATGCCATCGATCACGGACACGATGTCCGCGATCCGCCGCGAACTGTCCGAGATGCCGTGCATGGTGGCCACCACCTGCTCCACGTTCTGGCCGCCGCGCTGCGCCACGTCCATGCTGACCGCGGCCAACTGATTGGCCTGGGCGGCGTTTTCCGCATTCTGCTTGACGGTCACCGCCAGCTCTTCCATGGTGGATGCGGTTTCTTCGAGCGCCGCGGCCTGTTCTTCGGTACGCACTGACAGGTTGGAGTTGCCGGCAGCGATTTCCGCCGCGCCCACATTGATCTCATCCACGCCCTGGCGCACGGACGTCACCGTGCGGGTGAGGCCCTCCTGCATGCGTTTGAGCGAAGCGAACAGGACGCCGATCTCATTGTTGGAGCGGGTTTCCACGCGGTTCGTCAGGTCGCCGGCCGCGATGCGGTCAAAATGCCTGCCAGCCTCCTGCAGCGGACGCAGCACGGCGCGCCGGATGAAGGTCCAGCACAATGCCGTCAGCAGCAGGGCGGCGGATATCAGCGCGACCGCCGAGATCCGGGCGGTGGAGTAGGTTTGCTCCGAGCTTGCCAGCACGCCGTCGCTGCGCTCCTGGACCCGGGCCAGGAAGGCTTGCATGTCTTTCATGAAGTAGGCGTCTGCCTGGGGCAGCCGCCCCTCGTCCTGGCGGTACTTGGCAGGCGAGCGTGCCTTGAGGTCGGATTCCAGTGTGTCCAGGATGGCGGCGTACTCGGTGAAGCGTCCCTGCAGCGTCTGGGCCAGCTCCTGACCGCGAGGACTCTTGGGGACGGCCATGTAGCGGGCGAAGCGCTCGCGCGCCTGCTTCAGATGGCTGGCGGCTTCGTCCCCGGCCAGCCCGGCCTGGTCCATGCCGCCGGCCTGCATGGCAGCCATGCCCGCGCCGAGCGCCAGTCGCGCGCGCAGCAGGGCGGCGTTGGCTTCGTAGAGCGGGTCGACCTGATGGACCGCGACATTGTTCAGGTCCTTGATCTCGGTCACGCTTTTTTCGGCGTTCATCCAGCTCAAGCCGCAAGCCAGCGCCAGGGCGACGACGAAGCAGCCCAGCACCAACAGCATTCCAGTACGGACTTTCAATTTTTCCAGCATGAGAGCTCCTCGTTCTTGAACGCGATCCGCCGTGCGAAGGAACGGCCCAGGCCGCCTGCCGAGCGGCGGAATGGCGAACGTCGCGCCGGGTGGCTGCGATGCGTCCGCCTCCACTGCAACTACCCGCAAAAACAAGACTCCTGCGCCTGGCACGTGCTTGCGATCAGCAGCCCGGCCCATCGGCAGTGATTTCAATGTATTAAATTGTCATGAATGACACAATTTGTTGTTTTATACTGATTCAGTCCGTTTTTGCTGGCGTTTTTGAGAGGTAAGCCTCGGCTGTTGCAAAAAACTATCCAAGAGTAGTTTTTACGCCACACCTGCGCTGCGGAGCGCGATTGCGGCCTGCCCCATCCGGCTTTCGGGCGGATCAGGAAAAACTGAAAAAAATGACGGGTTTTAGCGGGTTACAGCGGCGAAATGCGGCGAAAACAGCGGTTTCTCCGGCGGCTTGCAATTCCCGTGGACTTTGACCACAATATGACCTTGATTGCCCCGGTTCCGACCCGAGCCGGGGTTTTGTTTTGGTCGTCCGCGCCGCTCGCCAGTTTTTGCTTTTACCCGGCTGCCTGCGCGCGCCAGGATTCCGACCTTCACCGAGAACGCTCCGTCCGGGGCGTTTTCTACTTTTGTTTGGGAAACGACATGTCTGCCATTCCTTTGACCGTGCGCGGGGCCGAGCGCTTGCAAGAAGAGCTCCAGCGGCTGAAAACCGTGGAACGTCCTGCCGTTATCAACGCGATCGCTGAAGCGCGTGCGCAGGGTGATCTGTCGGAAAATGCCGAGTACGACGCTGCTCGCGAGCGCCAAGGCTTTATCGAGGGCCGGATTGCCGAGCTTGAAGGCACGCTTTCCAACGCCCACCTGATCGATCCTACCGCCCTGGATGCCGAAGGCCGCGCCGTATTTGGCGCCACCGTCGACATCGAGGACCTGGACTCGGGCGATCGTGTGACGTACCAAATCGTCGGCGACGTTGAAGCCGACATCAAGTCGAACCTGATTTCCGTGTCCAGCCCGGTGGCGCGCGCGTTGATCGGCAAAAGCGAAGGCGATGTGGTCGAGGTCAAGGCCCCGGCTGGCGTTCGCGAGTATGAAGTCCTGGGCGTGCGCTACATCTGACGCCAACGTAGTAAGCTGGAAGTTGTCAAAACACCATAGTCCGAACCGTGCGTTCGACTGAATTCCGCGGTTTAATGCGGATCGCTATGGTGGACCGGGCGCGTAAAGCGCCCGTTTTTGTGCCTGCACTTACCTTTTCGTCGACTTGCGGCTGGTGCCGCTGCGTGCTCCGGCCCGCAGGCTGAGCGCGCTGCCGGCGCGGCGGGGAATGCCGTGACCGCTGGCGGTGGTCTTCCTGGTGCCAGGGCGCATGGGCTTGCCGTTCTTGTTGAGCTGGTCCTGGGGCACGAAGCGCGTCTTCGGCTTGGGCTCTTCGGATTCGCTGCGGCGCGGACGCTTGGCCAGGGTCTTGCCTTCGGCGGCCAGCTTCTTGGGCGTGTGCGGCTCAGAGGCGCGGCGCTTGGCAGGGCGCTCGGGTTCCATGGCGGCCAGCGCGACGGGCTTGATGTTGCCGGCCAGCGGGCGGAACAGGATCAGCGTCTTGCCCAGGTGGTGCACCGGGGCGCAGGAAAGCGTGTCGCAGATGGTCGACAGCATTGCGTCGCGGGCCTCGCGGTCGTCGCCGCCGGCGCGCACCTTGATGAGGCCATGCGAAGTCAGCGCCAGGTCGATTTCCTTGAGCACGGCTTCGGTCAGGCCATTGTCGCCAATCAGGACGACGGGGCGCAAAGGGTGAGCGGCGGACCGAAGGTCGCTGCGCTCACGAGAGGTAAGTTCTAATATAGGCATGCGTGGAATTGTACGGTAATGGCCAAGAATAAATTCTCTAAAGACTGGATTCACCAGCACATCAACGATCCCTATGTGAAGCTGGCGCAACAGAAGGGCTACAGGGCCCGCGCCGCCTTCAAGCTGATCGAGATCCTGGATACCGAGAAGCTGATGCGCCGGGGCGACCTCGTGGTCGACCTGGGTTCGGCGCCCGGCAGCTGGTCCCAAGTGGCGCGCGAGCGCCTGGCGGGGCCGGGCGGGGTCGTGGACGGACGCATCATCGCGCTCGATATCCTGCCCATGGAACCCGTGGCGGGCGTTGAATTCATCCAGGGCGACTTCCGCGAAGATGAAGTTTTGAAACAATTGGAAGACATGGTCGGATCGCGCGCGGTGGACCTTGTTATTTCCGACATGGCCCCCAACTTGTCAGGGGTGGGTATTGCCGACTCCGCGCGCATCCAGCATGTGTGCGAGTTGGCGATGGAATTCTCCTGCGCCCACCTCAAGCCCAACGGGGCGCTGATCGTCAAGGCTTTCCACGGCAGCGGCTTTTCGCAGATCGTGGAATCCTTCAAGCAGCGCTTCAAGCGGGTGGTCGAACGCAAGCCGAAGGCATCGCGGGACAAATCCTCCGAAACCTTTCTGGTTGCGCGCGATCTGAAGTAGCCCGGGTCCGGGGCGCGCCGCCTCGGATTCGAAAAACCTACAGCCTGCCGGGACAACGACCAGAAAATTCGCGAATAAGACAAAACTCAGAGGGGCTCAGGCATCCCGGGACGCAATCTGGTCTGACAGGGTAGAATGAGCTATTGACATACTTGTGACTGTGCCATATGCGGGTGCGCGGTCGCCGGTCGGAATCGAAAGCAGGAGATCGACCTTGAATAATTCATTTTCGAAAGTCGCTGTCTGGATGGTGATAGCCCTCGTGCTGTTCACTGTCTTCAAACAGTTCGACGGACGCGCTCAGACCCAGGACGGCGTGACCTACACGCAGTTCATGGACGACGCCAAGGCGGGACGTATCCGCAAGGTCGACGTCCAGGGCGACGTGCTGTACGTCACCCCTGACGCGGGCCGCGCCTACACGCTGACTTCGCCGGGCGACCTCTGGATGGTCTCCGATCTGCTGAAGTATGGCGTCCAGGTGTCGGGCAAGCCGCGCGAAGAGCAGTCGTTGCTGATGAGCATCTTCGTGTCGTGGTTCCCCATGCTGTTGCTGATCGGCGTCTGGGTGTTCTTCATGCGCCAGATGCAGGGCGGCGGCAGGGGCGGAGCGTTCAGCTTCGGCAAATCGCGCGCCCGCATGCTTGACGAGAACACCAACCAGATCACCTTCGCCGACGTTGCCGGCTGCGACGAAGCCAAGGAAGACGTCCAGGAACTGGTCGATTTCCTGCGCGACCCCAGCAAGTTCCAGAAGCTGGGCGGCCGCATTCCGCGCGGCGTGCTGATGGTCGGCTCGCCGGGTACCGGCAAGACGCTGCTGGCCAAGGCCATCGCGGGCGAAGCCAAGGTGCCGTTCTTCAGCATCTCGGGTTCCGACTTCGTTGAAATGTTCGTCGGCGTGGGCGCGGCCCGCGTGCGCGACATGTTCGAAAACGCCAAGAAGCACGCTCCCTGCATCATCTTCATCGACGAAATCGATGCGGTCGGCCGCCAGCGTGGCGCCGGCCTGGGCGGCGGCAACGACGAACGCGAACAGACGCTGAACCAGATGCTGGTGGAAATGGACGGCTTCGAGTCCGGCCAGGGCGTCATCGTCATCGCCGCGACCAACCGTCCCGACGTGCTGGATCCCGCGCTGCTGCGCCCGGGCCGCTTCGACCGCCAGGTCGTGGTGCCGCTGCCCGATATCCGCGGCCGCGAGCAGATCCTGAAGGTCCATATGCGCAAGGTTCCGCTGTCGCCCAACGTCGATGCGACCGTGCTGGCGCGCGGCACCCCGGGCTTCTCGGGCGCCGATCTGGCCAACCTGGTCAACGAAGCCGCGCTGTTCGCCGCCCGCCGCAATGGCCGCACGGTCGACATGTCCGACTTCGAAAAGGCCAAGGACAAGATCATCATGGGAGCGGAACGCCGCTCCATCGTGATGCCCGAAGAGGAACGCAAGAACACCGCGTACCATGAGTCCGGCCACGCGATCGTCGCCCGCCTGCTGCCCAAGACCGATCCGGTCCACAAGGTCACCATCATCCCGCGCGGCCGTGCGCTGGGCGTGACCATGCAGCTGCCTGAGACCGACCGCTACAGCATGGACAAGGGTCGTCTGCTGTCCACCATTGCCGTGCTGTTCGGCGGCCGCATCGCCGAAGAAATCTTCATGGACCAGATGACGACGGGAGCCTCGAACGACTTCGAACGCGCCACCGCCATCGCCCGCGACATCGTCACGCGCTACGGCATGACCGACGAGCTGGGCCCGATGGTCTATGCCGAGAACGAAGGCGAAGTGTTCCTGGGCCGCAGCGTCACCAAGACCACGCACATGTCGGAAGCCACCATGCAGAAGGTGGACACCGAGATCCGCCGCATCATCGACGAGCAGTACAGCGTTGCGCGCAAGATCCTGGAAGACAACCGCGACAAGGTCGAAGTCATGACCTCCGCGCTGCTCGAATGGGAAACCATCGACGCCGACCAGATCAACGACATCATCGAGGGCCGTCCTCCGCGTCCCCCGAAGACGCCTCAGGGCCCGTCGGATACGTCCGATACGCCGCCCACGGGCCTGGCGGCAGGTGGCAATACGGCTGCCGCTGTCTGAGGCTGCTCATCCTGAGTTATGGCAAATAACTTCCTTTGCGGGCGCTTCGAGTTTGATCTCGAGCGCCCGCTTGTCATGGGTATCGTCAACGTCACGCCGGACTCCTTTTCCGACGGCGGCCAGCATGACGATACGGATTCCGCAGTGGCGCATGCGCGCCAATTGATCGCCGAAGGCGCCCAGATCCTGGACCTGGGCGGCGAATCCACGCGCCCCGGGGCCGATCCGGTGTCCGTGGCCGACGAACTGGCTCGGCTGCTGCCGGTGGTGGAGGCGCTGCGCGATTGCGGCGTGCCCCTGTCCATCGACACCTTCAAGCCGGAAGTCATGCGCGCCGTGCTGGATGCCGGCGCGGACATGATCAACGACATCTATGGCTTCAGGCAGCCCGGCGCCGTCGAGGCGGTGGCGCATTCGCGCTGCGGGCTTTGCGTGATGCACATGAAGGGCGAACCTCGCACCATGCAGGCCGCCCCGCCCGAGTACACCGACTTGATCGGTGAAATCGGACTCTTCCTGGGGGCTCGCGCGCACAAGCTGCGCGCGGCCTGGATCGATCCTCGCCGCATCGTGCTGGACCCGGGCTTCGGCTTCGGCAAGACGGGCGACCAGAATTTCCAACTGTTGCGCCGGCTGTCCAGCCTGCGCAGCGCCGGTTATCCATTGCTGATCGGCCTCTCGCGCAAAACCATGATCGGCCAGGCTACCGGCCGGCCCGTGGGCGACAGGTTGCCCGGCAGCATCGCCGCGGCGCTTGCCTGCGTGGCGCGTGGCGCTTCCATCGTGCGGGTGCACGATGTGGCGGCCACGGTCGACGCGCTCAAGGTATGGCACGCGGCAGAACAAGGAGCACTCAGTTCATGATTCGACGCAAATATTTCGGTACCGACGGTGTCCGCGGCGAAGTCGGCGGTCCGGTGATCAACGCCGAATTCGCGCTGCGTCTGGGTTACGCGGCCGGCCGCGTCCTGGCGCGTGAGCACGCCGTGCGCGGCGGCAGCCGTCCGCAGGTCGTGATCGGCAAGGACACGCGGATCTCCGGCTACATGCTGGAATCCGCGTTGGAAGCCGGCCTGTCGGCGGCAGGCATCGACGTGCTGCTGGCCGGTCCGATTCCGACCCCCGCGGTGGCCTACCTGACCCGGGCGCTGCGACTGGTGGCGGGGATTGTCATCAGCGCTTCGCACAATCCGTACCAGGACAACGGCATCAAGTTCTTCTCGGCGCAGGGCATGAAGCTGCCCGACGAGATCGAGGCCGACATCGAAACCGCCCTGGACGAGCCGCTGGGCTGCGTCGCCTCGGAAGCGCTGGGACGCGCGCGCCGCATGGGCGACGCGCAGGGCCGCTACATCGAGTTCTGCAAGAGCACCTTCCCCAACGATCTGGACCTGAACGGCATGACGATCGTGGTGGACGCCGCCCATGGCGCCGCCTACAACATCGCGCCGCACGTGTTCCGCGAACTGGGCGCCGAAGTGCACGCCATCGGCGTCAATCCGGATGGCTTCAACATCAATAAGGGCGTGGGCGCGCTGCATCCCGAGCTGCTGGCCAAGGAAGTGCACGCTCGCGGCGCCCAGTTGGGCATCGCGCTGGACGGCGACGCCGACCGCCTGCAGATGGTCGATGGCGAAGGCCGCATCTACAACGGCGACGAACTCATGTACGCCATCGTCCGCGAACGCATGCAGCGCGGCAAGGTGGACGGCGTGGTCGGCACGCTGATGACCAACTTCGGCTTCGAACGCGAAATGCAGCGGCTGGGCGTGGGCTTCGAGCGCGCCAATGTCGGCGACCGCTACGTGCTGGAGCAGATGCAGGCGCGCGGCTGGCTGTATGGCGGCGAAAGCTCCGGCCATCTGCTGTGCCTGGACTGCCATTCGACGGGCGACGGCATCGTCGCCGCGCTGCAGGTCCTGACTGCGCTGCGCCGCAACTCGGTCGGGCTGGCGGAGTGGGTGAGCGATCTGCGCATGTATCCGCAGAAGATGATCAATGTGCCGCTGACCCCGGGCCAGGACTGGAAGACGCATGCCGGCTTGAGCGCGGCGCGCAAGGCCGTCGAAGCCGAGCTGGACGGTCGCGGCCGCATCCTGATCCGCGCTTCGGGCACCGAGCCGAAGCTGCGCCTCATGGTCGAGGCCGAGGATGAAGCCCTGGCCGTCTCCTGCGCCGAGAAGCTTGCGGCCAGCCTGGGATAAACGCTGCCTTACGATTTCGAGCAAGGCCACCCGGCGCGTGACGGGTGGCCTTTGTTTGTTCAAGGGTTGTATAGATTTGTAAAGTTTTGTCGATTTGGGCGGAGGATTGATTTATTCGCTCCAGACTAAACTTCATAGTCACGTAACATATTGGTCAAGTCTTTGACATACAGGGCGTCCACACTGGCTGGACTCTCTAGGAGCTTCGCGCAATGCTGGAATTAGCACGCATCAATCCGAGCCGTAATGCCGCGGAACCTTGGACCGGCGCCGCCGCCAAGGTGCTGGTGGTGGGCTTGGCGCGCACCGCTGAAGAAATCGAGCAGATTCAACGCCTGCGCTACGACGTCTTCACCGAGGACATGGGCGCGGTGTTCCCCGACGCCCAGGACGGCATCGAGCATGATCGCTTCGATCCGTTCTGCGAACATCTGATGGTCCGCGAGCTGGATACGGGCCGCGTGGTCGGCACCTACCGGATCCTGACGCCGGAAAAGGCGCGAGAGGCTGGCGGGTATTACTCGCAGTCCGAGTTCGACCTGTCCGGGCTGGGCTCCATCCAGGACGAGCTGGTCGAAGTCGGCCGCTCTTGCACCCACCCCGACTACCGCAGCGGCGGCGTGATCATGCTGTTGTGGTCTGGCCTGGCCGAATACCTGCGCCGGGGCGGCTACCAGTACGTACTGGGCTGCGCCAGCGTCAGCCTGCGCGACGACGGCGTCACCGCCGCTGAAGTGTGGCGCACCATTTCCAAGCAGCTGCCGCAGGGCGATGAGCCGCGCGTGACGCCGCTGCACCGCTATCCGGTGGAAAAGCTCAACAGCACCTTGCCGGCGCGCGTGCCGCCGCTGATCAAGGGTTACCTGAAGCTGGGTGCCAAGGTCTGTGGCGAGCCCGCCTGGGACCCCGATTTCAACGCCGCGGATTTCCCGGTCCTGCTGAAGATGGACCGCATGGACGAGCGCTACCGCCGCCATTTCGGGCTGGATCAGCCCGCAACCGCCGCTGTCCAGCGCTGAGACCCCCATGCGCCGCCTGTTCCGCCGCATGAAGATCAGGTTGATACGGCGGGCCACCAGGCCCTTGCGCATGGAGCTCAAGCGGCTGGATCGCGAAACCGATCTGTCGCCGTTCTAGCGCACCGGCCCCGCAGCGCGGGGCCGGAACAGGGCGGCGCGAGCGCGCCGCCCGGCTGGTTCCTCAGAACTCCAGCAGTTCGAACGAAAAGCCCACCTTGTTCCACTCGGCTTCTTCCGCGCGCAGCGTGAAGTCGCTCAGTGGGTGCTGCGCCAGCCATTCGCGGTTGACCCGCACCACGATCGAGTTGTCGCGCACCGACGCGGTCAGCGGCAGCGGTTCGATTTCATTGCGGCGGCGGAACAGCAGCACCGCCAGGCGCAGGCTGAGGATGGCCTTCCATTGCGGGCGCGAGCGCACCAGCGGTTCCAGCTTGGTCAGCTTGCCCTGATGGCCGAGCGCAAGCAGCGCCAGCAACTGCTGGTCGGCGCGCGAGAACCCGGGCATGTCGGCGTTTTCCAGCACGTAGGCGGTGTGCTTGTGATACGCGTTGTGGGCGATGGACAGACCCACTTCGTGCAGATCGGCCGCCCAGCCCAGCGCGGGGCGCAGCTCCGCGCGTTCCGGACCGTCCGGGAACATGGCGTCGAACAGCGTCAGCGCAGCGTGGTGCACGCGACGCGCCTGGTTGACGTCGACGTGGTAGCGCTTCATGAACTGGCGCACCGATTCATCGCGCTTGTCATGCTCGTCATCGCGGCCTAGCAGGTCGTACAGCACGCCCAGGCGCAGCGCGCCGTCGCCGGTGTGCATGACATCGATGCCCAGCTCGTCGAACAGGGCGCTCATGATGGCCAGGCCGCCGGGCAGCACGTCCGAGCGTTCGATCTTGATGCCGGGCAGTTCGGACGGGATGACGCGGCCCGAGCGGATGATGCGGTCCTTCAGCTTGTTCAGGCCGGCGCGCGTGATGCCTCGGTCCGAGAAGCGGCATTCGGTCAGGATGGCGAACAGCGCCTTGGCCGTGCCGGAGGAGCCGTAGGCTTCCTTCCAGCCCATCTTGCGGTACTGCTTGGCGATGACTTCGATCTCGCGGCGCGCGGCCAGTTCGGCCTGCTTCATCTGATGCGCGTCCACCACGCCGTCCGAGAAGAACTGGCGGCTGTAGCTGACGCAGCCCATGTAGAGCGAGGACATCAGGCCGGGCTCGTGCCCTTTGCCGATGATGACTTCGGTCGAGCCGCCGCCGATGTCGATGACCAGGCGCTTGTTGGGCGAGGGGGGCAGGGTGTGGACCACGCCGGAGAAGATCAGGCGGGCCTCTTCGCGGCCGGCGATGACTTCGATGGGAAAGCCCAGCGCGGCTTCGGCGCGCGGCAGGAAATCCCGGGTGTTTCGGGCGACGCGGAACGTATTGGTGGCGACGGCGCGGACCCGGTTGGGATGGAAGCTGCGCAGGCGGTCGCCGAAGCGCTCCAGCACGGCGATGGCCCTGTCGATGGCCTCGTCGCCCAGCCTCTTTTCGGAGTCCAGGCCGGCCGCAAGCCGGACGGTTTCCTTGAGGCGGTCGATCTGATAGATCTGGGGCGTACCGTCCTGTTGAACGATGCGTCCGATGGAGAGGCGGAAGCTGTTGGACCCGAGGTCCACCGCGGCCAGAAGTTGATCCATGCGGCTCGTAAATATTGTCTGAGAGGTGGCCCGATTATAGAGATCCCATGTGACAGCGCCCCCGCCCACGTTTTTTTTCTTATGGAACAGGGATTTGCGGCATCTGATCCGCCTGCTATGCGTCCCGGTTTTGGCGTACGCTACGTATTTGCTGCTGTGTCATGGAACCGTCACTTTTTTGCAGTAAAACTCCACGCTCTCCCTACGTATGGAATCCGGTATGCCCTCACGCCCTCCTGCCGAGCCCTTGCTTCTGAACCGCGAGTTGTCGCTGCTGAAATTCAACGAACGCGTGCTGGCGATGGCGGAGAATCCCAAGACTCCCTTGCTGGAACGCCTGCGCTACGTCTGCATCGTCAGTTCCAACCTGGATGAGTTCTTCGAGATCCGGATTTCCAGCCTGAAGGAGCAGCAGCGCCAGTCGCCGAATCTGGTGGGGCCCGACGGCATGACGCCCGACCAGGCGTTCGACAATGTGCAGCAGGCGGTGCACGAACTGGTCAACCGCCAGTACAACCTGCTCAACGACGAGATCCTGCCGGCCATGCACGCCGAGGGTATTTCGTTGCACCACGCGTCCGAATGGAATCCGCAGCAGCAGGAATGGGCGCGCGATGTCTTCAATCGCGACGTGATGCCGCTGCTGACCCCGATCGGACTGGATCCGGCGCATCCGTTTCCGCGGGTCTACAACAAGAGCCTGAACTTCATCGTGTCGCTGTCGGGCGCCGACGCCTTTGGCCGGCAGGCCTCGATCGCCGTGGTGCAGGCGCCGCGCGCCTTGCCGCGCCTGATCAAGATGCCGCAGGAGCTGTCGGGCCAGCCCGAGGGCTACATCCTGCTGACCTCGCTGCTGCGCGCCTTTGTCGGCGAGCTCTTCCCGGGCCTGGAAATGCTGGGCTGCTATCAGTGGCGGGTCACGCGCAACAGCGACCTGTTCGTGGACGAGGAAGAAGTCACCAACCTGCGCCACGCCTTGCAGGGCGAGTTGTCGCAGCGCAACTTCGGCGCCGCCGTGCGCCTGGAGATCGACAAGCTGACGCCGGTCGAACTGGAACACTTCCTGCAGCGCGAGTTCTCGCTCAAGGCCGAGGACACGTACCGCGTGCCGGGGCCGGTGAACCTGTCGCGCCTGATGCAGCTGTGCAACTCGGATTCGCGCCCGGATCTGTTGTTCCCGGATTACCGCGCGCCCGTGCCGGCGCCGTTCGACCGCGTGGGCGACAAGCCGGCCGAACTGTTCGAGGCCGTGGCCGAGCAGGACCGCCTGCTGCACCATCCCTACCAGTCGTTCCAACCCGTCATCGACTTCCTGACCGCCGCCGCGCTGGATCCGGACGTCATGGCGATCAAGCAGACCATCTACCGCACCGGCGAGGACTCCGAGCTGATGAAGATCCTGCTGGCCGCCGCGCGCGCCGGCAAGGAAGTGACGGTGGTGGTGGAGCTGATGGCCCGCTTCGACGAGCAGACCAACATCAACTGGGCTTCCAAGCTGGAAGAGGTGGGGGCGCACGTCGTGTACGGCGTGGTGGCGCACAAGACGCACGCCAAGATGGCCGTGGTGTTGCGTCGCGAAAAAGGGCGGCTGCGCCGCTATGCTCACCTGGGCACCGGCAACTATCACCCGCGCACGGCGCGCCTGTACACCGACTTCGGCCTGCTGACCGCCGATCCTAAGCTGTGCGAGGACATGGACAAGGTGTTCGCGCAGTTGACCGGGCTGGGCGCGCGCCGTTCGCTCAAGGCGCTGATGCAGTCGCCCTTCACCATGCACGACGGCATGGTGGCGCTGATCCGCGCCGAGGCCCGCGCGGCCAAGGCCGGCAAGCGTTCGCGCATCATGGCCAAGATGAACTCGCTCTTGGAAGAACAGATCATCGAAGAGCTTTACAAGGCCGGTCAGGCCGGCGTGAAGATCGACCTGATCGTGCGCGGCGTATGCGCATTGCGCGCTGGCGTGCCAGGGTTGTCGGAGAACATCCGGGTGCGTTCCATCGTCGGCCGCTTCCTGGAGCATTCGCGGGTCTTCTACTTCTACGCCGAGGGCGAAGAAACCGTGTACCTGTCGTCGGCCGACTGGATGGACCGCAACTTCTTCCGCCGGGTAGAGATCGCTTTCCCGATCTACGACAAGACCCTGAAGAAGCGCGTCATCGACGAAGCCTTCACCTACGCCCTGCGCGACAACCAGCTGGCCTGGCAGCAACTGCCCGACGGCGACTACACCCGCGTCAAGAGCCGTCGCGAGCCCTTCAACGTGCACCAGTACCTGATGCAGAAGCTGGGCGTGTAACGCCAGCCGCCCCGACCGGGGCGGTTTTCGAAGCAAGGCCTCCCATATGTTCCGCCCCCTTTTTGGGGTGGCGGTGTTCGAGGCGAATCCTCCCCAGATCCAGGCCGCGCGGATCCGGCTCCGCGCCGGTCCGCCACCGGCGCCCCCTGGGAGGGAGGCGCGCAGCGCCTCGGGGGGATCATGACTGTCACTATCCTGTCATGTGGGACTTCTATTATTCGAGGGTCGCTGAAAGACAGGCAGTTTTCCAAGCCTGCCAGACTCCTCCAACGAGCACAGAAGGAACCCTGATGTTCAAACGTGTCTTCAAACAAGTTTCCCTGGGCGTCGCGCTGAGCGCCGCCGTATTTGCCGTCCAGGCCGCCGACGTGACCGGCGCCGGCGCTTCGTTCCCGTACCCGATCTACGCCAAGTGGGCCTCCGACTACAAGGCCGCCACTAATAGCGCCGTCAACTACCAGTCCATCGGTTCGGGCGGCGGTCAGCAACAAATCATCGCCAAGACCGTCGATTTCGGCGCTTCGGACGATCCCATGAAGGCTGCCGATCTGGAAAAGAACGGCCTGCTGCAATTCCCGGCCGTCATCGGCGGCACGGTTGCCGTGGTGAACATCGACGGCGTCGAACCCGGCAAGCTGAAGCTGTCGGGCAAGGTCCTGGCCGACATCTTCCTGGGCAAGATCAAGAAGTGGGACGACGCTGCCATCAAGGCGCTGAACCCCGACCTGAAGCTGCCGGCCGCCGACATCATCGTCGTGCACCGCTCGGACGGCTCGGGCACCACCTTCGGCTGGACCAACTACCTGTCCAAGGTGTCGCCGGACTGGAAGTCGACCGTGGGCGAAGGCAAGGCCGTCAAGTGGCCCGTGGGTCAGGGCGGCAAGGGCAACGAAGGCGTCGCCGCCTACGTCGGCCAGCTGAAGAACTCGATCGGCTACGTGGAATACGCCTACGCCAAGCAGAACAAGCTGGCCTGGACGCAACTGCAGAACAAGGACGGCAAGTTCGTCCAGCCGGAACAGAAGGCGTTCGCAGCCGCGGCCGCCAACGCCGACTGGAAGAGCGCGCCGGGCATGGGCGTGGTCCTGACCGACGAGCCGGGCGCCGATTCCTGGCCCGTCACCGCCGCCACCTTCATCCTGGTCCACAAGTCGCAAGACAAGCCGGCGCAGGGCAAGGCCGTGCTGGAATTCTTCGACTGGGCCTTCAAGAACGGCGCCAAGTCGGCTGAAGCCATGGACTACGTGCCGCTGCCGGAAGCCGTGACCAAGGAAATCCGCGCCGCCTGGGGCGAAGTCAAGGCCGCCGACGGAAAGGCCGTCTGGCAATAAAGGCTTGAGCGCGAGGGAGGCCGGCTGACAATGCCAATCTCCATCGCGCGCAATCCACAGCGGCCGCCGCTGGCGTTCCGGATACGGGATGCTGGCGGCGGTCCGCCGCAAGACCTTCGAAGTTTCTCCCCTGGTTTCCTAAGGAAAGTCCATCCATGAGCGCGGTAATGGATAATAGTGTGCCGCTTTCGCCCAGCGTGGCGGACTCCGTGACTACCGGCACGCCTTCGCCTATGAAGCAAAACAAAAACGCGCTGATGGATGCGCTATTCAAGAACCTGACCCGCCTGTTCGCCTTCCTGGTGTTCATCCTGCTGGCGGCGATTCTTGTTTCCCTGATCTACGGCAGCCGCGAATCGCTGGCCAAGTACGGCCTGTCGTTCCTCTGGCTCAACGACTGGGATCCGGTCAATTCGAACTACGGCGCCGTGGTGCCCATCATCGGTACGCTGCTGACCTCGGCCATCGCCCTGATCATCGCCGTGCCCGTGTCCTTCGGCATCGCCATCTTCCTGACCGAACTGTCGCCCACCTGGCTGCGCCGCCCCCTGGGCACAGCGGTCGAAATGCTGGCGGCGATTCCGTCCATCATCTACGGCATGTGGGGCCTGTTCGTCTTCGTCCCCGTGTTCCAGCAGTATGTGCAGCCTTTCATGATCGCCACATTAGGCAGCCTGCCCGTGATCGGCGGCATCTTCGCGGGGCCGCCCTTCGGCATCGGCATCTTCACGGCCGGCCTGATCCTCTCGATCATGATCATCCCGTTCATCGCCGCGGTGATGCGCGACGTGTTCGAACTGGTGCCGGCGATGCTCAAGGAATCCGCCTACGGCCTGGGCAGCACGACCTGGGAAGTAATGTGGCGCGTGGTGCTGCCCTACACCAAGTCGGGCGTCATCGGCGGCATCATGCTGGGCCTGGGCCGCGCGCTTGGCGAAACCATGGCGGTGACCTTCGTCATCGGCAACGCCTTCAAGTGGTCCGGTTCGCTGTTCTCGCCGGGCAACTCGATCGCTTCGGCGCTGGCCAACGAATTCAATGAAGCGGGCGGCATACAGAAGTCGGCGCTGCTGGAACTGGGCCTGATCCTGTTCCTGATCACGACCATCGTGCTCGCCCTGGCCAAGATGCTGCTGGTTCGCTTGTCCGCCAGTGAAGGCAAGAAAACCTGACGCGCCGCGAGCACAAGGAAAAGATCATGGCTGTATCCGTACTCAATATGCAGAACGGCACCTATCGCCGGCGCCGCGTAGTCAACCGCATCATGCTGACCGTGTCGCTGGGCACCCTGGTGTTCGGGCTGTTCTGGCTGTTCTGGATCATTCTGACGCTGTTGATGAAGGGCGCGCCCGCGCTGTCGTACACGCTCTTCACCGAGATCACGCCGCCGCCCGGGCAGACCGGCGGTCTCATCAACGCCATCTTCGGCAGCGTGATGATGGCTGGCGTGGGCACGCTCATCGGCACGCCCGTCGGCATCCTGGCCGGCACCTACCTGGCCGAATACGGCCAGCGCGGCTGGCTGGCGCCGGCCACGCGCTTCCTGAACGACGTGCTGTTGTCGGCCCCGTCCATCATCATCGGCCTGTTCATCTACGCCGTGTACGTGGCCCAGGTGGGGCACTACTCGGGCTGGGCCGGCGCCATCGCGCTGTCCATCCTGGTGATTCCGGTGGTGGTGCGCACCACCGACAACATGCTGCTGCTGGTGCCCAACAGCCTGCGCGAAGCCGCTGCCGCGCTGGGCTGCCCCAAGTGGCGCATGATCACCATGGTGTGCTATCGCGCCGCCAAGACCGGCATCATCACCGGCGTGCTGCTGGCCATCGCCCGGATCTCCGGCGAAACCGCGCCGCTGCTGTTCACCGCGCTGTCGAACCAGTTCATGTCCTTGAACATGAACGGCCCGATGGCCAACCTGCCGGTCGTGATCTACCAGTACGCCGCCAGCCCCTTCAAGGACTGGAACAACCTGGCCTGGGCCGGCGCCACCCTGATTACGCTGCTGGTGCTGGGCATCAACATCATCGCCCGCAACATGTTCCGCAAGTAAAGATCGCTATGCCGGCGCGCCGGGCGCGCCGGAGCCAAGGGAAACCAAATGGAAAACACCGCTACCGCCGTCAAGAACAAGATCGAGGTCAAGAACCTGAACTTCTACTACGGCAAGTTCCATGCGATCCGCAATGTGAACATGTCGATCCAGGAGAAGAAGGTCACCGCCTTCATCGGCCCGTCGGGCTGCGGCAAGTCCACGCTGCTGCGCACGTTCAACCGCATGTTCGAGCTCTATCCCGGCCAGCGCGCCGAGGGCGAAATCATCCTGGACGGCGAAAACTTGCTGACGGCCAAGACCGACATCTCGCTGATCCGCGCCAAGGTCGGCATGGTGTTCCAGAAGCCCACGCCGTTCCCCATGAGCATCTACGACAACATCGCCTTCGGCGTGCGCTTGTTCGAGCGCCTGTCCAAGGGGGAAATGGACGAGCGCGTGGAATGGGCCCTGAGCAAGGCCGCGCTGTGGAACGAAGTGAAGGACAAGCTGCACCAGAGCGGCAACAGCCTGTCGGGCGGCCAGCAACAGCGCCTGTGCATCGCGCGCGGCGTGGCCATCAAGCCGGAAGTGCTGCTGCTGGACGAGCCGTGCTCGGCGCTGGATCCGATCTCGACCGCCAAGATCGAAGAGCTGATCGCCGAACTGAAGAACGACTACACCGTCGTCATCGTGACGCACAACATGCAGCAGGCCGCGCGCTGCTCGGACTACACCGCCTATATGTACCTGGGCGAGCTGATGGAATTCGGCCAGACCGACCAGATCTTCGTGAAGCCTTCGCGCAAGGAAACGGAAGACTACATCACGGGCCGCTTCGGCTGACCGCTGCGTTTCGGCTCTGCAAATGGCGGCGCGCTGTTCGGACAGCGCGCCGTTTTTCATTTGCTGTTACAGCAGCACCTGCTCGGAGCCCGCCGGGGCTGCTCCTGGACCTTGCCCGCATGGCGGCCGGGAATCAGCACCATGAACACCCCCGCCAGCGCGTAACAGCCCCGCAGGCCCAGCCGCATAGGCCAACCGGGCCGGGATCTGGTATAGTTGCCACCCTTCGGGGCGTAGCGCAGCCTGGTAGCGCATCTGCTTTGGGAGCAGAGGGTCGTGAGTTCGAATCCCACCGCCCCGACCAATGAAGAAAGGCCGTCAGCGATATGTCGCTGACGGCCTTTTGCCATTTCCGGGCCGACCCTCAGGTCAAGCGCAGCATCCGCCGCATCCTTTCCGTCAGCAGCTGCTTGATTGCATCATCCGGGAGGCGCATTGGACCCGGGTCCGTCAGCATCATGGCACTGAGCGTTCCCAGCAGCATCTGCATGGCGATCTGGATTTCCAATTCTGTGTCCACGCCCGCCTGGACCGGCATTTTTCGAGCCAAGGCCGGCACGAACAGGGCATGCATATGGCGATTCAAGATGACCAACGGACTCGATTCTCGTTCGGCCATCGAGAAATCCTGTAGCACGGCCTTGAAAGTCCCCTGGCTTTCGCGGCAGCCATCGACGTAAAAATCCACCATGGCTGCGACGATATCCGAGGCGGTGCCTTCGGTCCAGACGGCGTCTTGGCGGACAAGATTATCGGCTTGCGCTTTGCTTTCCGTGACGGCAGCGTCCAGGACTGCCGCAAGAAAGGTCTCTTTGTCCTGGAAACGGCCATAGAACGCGCCGATGGATGTGTCCGCGAGACGTATCACGTCACCAATCAGTACCAGGTCCAGGTTGGCGTGCCGTTCTATCAATTCGCGGCCGGCGCGGATCATCCTGGCCAGGGACTCCTCGCTGCGTAACTGACGGGGAGGGCGCGGAACGCCCGGTGATTGCGCGACCGGGCGAGCGGCTTTCCGCTCCCTGGAAGCGCGCGTTGTCTTGGTAGTTGTTTTCTGCGATGGAGGGGCTGCCATGACAACATCTATCCAAACCTGAAGTGCCACATTATGCCGTAGCAGATGCGCTCTCTTATCGATCAAGCGCCTGTTGCTGCCACGTCATAACGGGGAGGTTGTTTGCAGGACGAACGGCGGTCACAGGTGCTTGGCCCAGCGCTGATCTCGGCCTAGGGAAACCTCGCGTTGAAGGGCCTCAAGTACCTTCCAATAATAGAATTAGAATTCTAATTATTGTGTGACAACGAAATATGGCCGTGGGTTGGTCCTCCTGCCAGCTCTGCCGTATCCCACGGATCAGTCCGCGACTTGCGTGGATGCAACGGCAGGTCATGCGCACGGCGGCGATGCGGCATGGCGCGGCTCCTCGCATAGCGGCATTGGAGAAGAGAATCATGAGCGATTACATCTCAGGCAAGACCATTGTCATTACCGGGGCAGGCGGCGGCTTTGGACGCCAAGTCGCGCAGCAGGCCGCCGCCCGTGGCGCGCTGGTGACGTGCGGCGATATCGACGCGGACGCTGCGGTGGAAACCGTCGCGCGCATTACCGCGGCGGGCGGCCGGGCGCAGGCCCTAGCCGCGGATGTCCGCATTCTGGATGACCTGAGAGGCCTCGTCGGCGCCAGCGTGCAGCGCTATGGTTCGATTGACGTAATGCTCAACAATGCAGGCATCATGCCGCTGGCTTTTGTCGCGGATCACTCGCGTGCCTACGATGCCTGGATGCGTTGTATCGACATCAATATGAGGGGCGTGTTCAATGGCATGATTGCCGCCCACGATGCGATGATCTTTCAGGGGCGGGGCCACTTCATCAACATCTCGTCCATCTATGGGGACTTCCCCGCAGTGGGCGCGGCAATCTACGGCGCCACCAAAGCCGCAGTCGATTTCATGTCGGAAGCCGTGAGGACGGAGGCGCGCGGGAAGATCAAGATTACGACCATCAGCCCCACCGGAGTGCCCAACACCGGACTTGGCGGGTCCGTAGCCAACCACGCTGCCGCCGTCGGGAGAGTCGGGAACAACATGGAGCAATTCATGGCAATGGTAAAGGGCCTGCAGGAAGGGGCCCTGCCGCCTGATCTCCGCGATCCGGAGAGCCTGTCGCATATGCCGGTGGAGCCTGACTCGATCGCCGACGCGATCCTGCTGGCCATCGATCAACCGTGGGGCGTTTCGGTCAGCGACATGACGGTGCGCGCTTCGGCGGATTGCTTCGTGCTGTGATGGATCCGTGGTTTGTCGGCCAGGCGCCGCCAGCCTGCCAATTGATGGCGTGGCCGGGAACCTGAATCAGGCCGACCAATCTGCCACGAACTCATCACGAAACCGCCGTATCCAGTCCAGCCGCGTTGCTGCAAGCGCGCGGCCGCCATCCGTCTGCATGGTTCCCGCGATACGTGCGAGCTTCAATTCGATGTGATCCAGCGCGTAGGCGCCGTCGTCCAGTTGCCGATGCATGCCCATGGGGTCGGTGGGGTGCGCAAGCGCCCGCCCCAGTTGCCCGCCGACATGGAACATGCGGGCCAGTCCCACCGGTCCAAGCGCATCCAGGCGGTCGGCATCCTGCACGATGCGGGCCTCGATGGTCCGGGGCGGGATGTTGGCGGAGTAGCTGTGGGCCTCGATGGCGTGATGGACGGCTGCGAGCTTGGTTGAGGGATAGCCGGCGGCCTGCAGCTCACGCACGGCCTCGTCAGCCGCCATGGCCGATGCGTGCGCCCGGTCGGGATGGTTCTTGGGCAGGTTGACAAGGTCATGCAGGTAACTGGCGGCCATGACCACCATGGCGTCGGCTTCGGGGTGGTGCGCCAGCATGCTGTTGGCGGCCTTCCATACGCGTTCCAGATGGCTCAGGTCATGGGCGCCGTCACCGGTATCCGCGCTCTGGGCGATCAGTATGAGCTGCGGCCGCAATGCCGCCAAATCTTCGCGCATCTTCATTTTCTTCCGCCAGCTTCGGGACCAGCGGAAAGTGTACACAGGACGTTTTCGGGCCAGGCGTTTTGCCGCGCGGCCCGCAGCGCGGCCTTAGCCGCCCTGCGCCTGCATCCGTGCCGCCGCCATGGAGCAGATCCGGTACACCAGCGCCGACACCACGAAGCTGGCCGGCGCGGCCAGCGTCGCCGCGAAACCCTCCGTGTGCATCAGCGCCAGGCCGCAAATCGCGCCTGCGAACCAGCCGGCCAGGCCTGCGCGGTTGAATGCGGCCCCGCCATGTTGCGGCGCGGACTCCTGGTCGCCCAGAATGTGCACCAGCGCCACCGCCACCCACGACACCACGAAGATGCCCTGGTAGGCGAGCGCCTGCAGCAGATACGAGAACACGTCCAGCAGCATCAGCGCATACGTCACCGCGCCCACGATGACCGCCCACATCGCCTTGGGCCAGCGCATGCCCGGCCAGCGCGCGAAGAATGCCTGCATGTTGATGGTGGCCAGGTAGTAGTTGGCGGTGTTGATGCGGGTCTGCGTGATCCACACGAACAGCAATCCGCCCAGGCCCATCAGCTTGAGCAGCGCCAGCACCACCGACACTTCCGACAGCGCGGCGTCGCTGGGGATGGTGCTGACCAGATAGATGCCGGCCACCCCGTTGAGCAGGAAGGTCACCAGATAGAAGGGCATGCCGAAGTTGTAGCGGCTATGGTAGGTCTGGTCTTCGCGCTTGCCGAAGCGGGCATAGTCGAAGGTGAACATCATCAGGACCCATACGCCCATGTAGTACACGAAGGCGTCCCACCAACCGCCGGGGACCGGGCCTTCGGGCGGACCGAATGACAGCCAGGCATCGCTGTAGCCGTATTCCTGCGTCGCCATCACCACGGCCAGCAACAACCCCAGCAAATAGAAGGGCAGCAGCACGCCGTTGAACTTGTCGAGCCATGTTTGCACGCTGCCGAAGATCAACAGCACGCTGTAGATGACCACCACCAGCGCCACCAGCCAGTACGGCACGGCAGGATAAAGATGATGCGCCGCGACCGACATCACCGCGCCTTCGAACACCGCGTAGTAGATGGCGGTGGCGAAGAAGATCAGGGTGGCCAGCGCCGCGCCCGAGGTGCCGAAGAGCCGGCGCGAGAACAGCGCCACCGACAGGCCGCTGCGGATGGCGTAGCGGCTGATGACGCCGTTGATCAGCCCGTAGCTGATCACCGACAGCACCATGCCGATGATGGCGTTGCGGGCACCGTATTTCAGCGCCAGCGTGGCGCCGACGACGATGTAGAACACGGCGCTGCACACGGCCCACCAGGCCATGGTGAGGGCGTAGCGGGGCATGCGGTCGCTGTTGGCGACGGCATGCAGCGAGTTGTCCGTCTCATCGGACGGTTTGCGTGGGGTCATGTTGGCCATGTCGGATCTCCTGGCGGGATCGGATGCTGCGGTTCGACTGCGGAACGGGCGCGTGTCGCCCACCGGCCTTGCCAGGGGGCAAGGCCGGGATATAAGAAAAACCGGGAGAAGGGCGCGGACCGGCCGCGCCCCGGGGATCAGCCGCTGAGCGCCTGATGCAGCCGCTCGAAGCGGGCGCGGTAGTCGCGCCTTGCGGCCACCGCCTGCTCCAGCGTCACCCGCTCGAAATGGGCGCTCTGGTTGGGCTGCATCTGACCGACCTTGTCCAGGTCGGCGCTGATGACCGTGCCTATCATGGCGTAGCCGCCGCCGGACACCGCATCGCGATGCAGGATGATGGGTTCCACGCCCGCAGGCACCTGGATGGAGCCGATGGGATAGCAGGCGTCGACGATGTTCGACGGATCGGCGCCCGCGCCGAAAGGTTGCTCGCGGGCGCGAAAGCGTAGCGGGCGGCCCTGCTTGTAGCGGTAGCCGATGCGATCGGCCTCGGAGGTCACGGTCCAGGCGTCTTCATAGAAAGTGGCGGCGGATTCTGGCTCCAGGCGGTGATCGTATAGACCCGGAAGCACGCGCAGCGTCTGCGTCTTGGGCGGGGCCTCGGCCAACGCGGTCGGCAGTTCGCGGCCCACGCGCGTGCGGATGGACGCCCGGCCCACCGCCAGCCGGTCGCCGGCCTGCAGCTTGCGGCCTTCGTGCCCGCCGATAGCGCCCAGCGCGTAGGTCGAGCGGCTGCCCAGGACCACAGGGACGTCGATGCCGCCCGCGACCGCCAGGCAAGCGCGGGCGCCGGCCTGCACGAAGTCGAACGACAGCCGGCTGCCGGCCTGCACCGCCAGCGCCACATTGCAGGCCTGCGCCACGCCGTCGATCTTGGGGATCATGCTGGCGCCCGTCACGGCAATCACGGCGGTGCGGTGGAACAACAGCTCCGGGCCGAGCAGCGTGCATTCCAGCACCGCGTCGCCGGCGGCATTGCCCACCAGCAGGTTGGCGGCGGCCAGCGCGTACTGATCGAGCGCGCCGGACGGCGGTATGCCCAGGTGGTAGTGGCCTAGGCGGCCCGTGTCCTGCACCGAAGTGGCCAGGCCGGGCTTGATGACTTCGATGATGGGATCGTTAGGCATGGAGCGTCTCCAGCAGTTGGGCGTTGCAGGCATCGGGCGCGCGCTGGAACTCGGCCAGCGAGAACGACACGGGCCGGATGCGCAGGTCGAAGCTGCCGGCCTCGACCTGCGCCGTGGCCTGGTCGTACTCGTCGCGGGTGATGGGCTTGAACTTCACGATGTCGCCCGGGCGGAAGAACACCATCGAATCGCGCAGATGCGCCTGGCGCTGGGCAGGTTCGAAGATGGGTGCTGGCGTGACGCCGAACATCTGGTAGCCGCCCGCGCCGCGTACCGAATAGATGCAGCCGAAGCAGCCGCCGTGTCCCACCGTGTGTTTGGGAGTATCGGTGCGGGGGCGCAGGTATTTGGGAACCTGCAGCTGGCGCTCGCGTTCCACCATCTGGTACATGAAGGGCAACCCGGCCACGAAGCCCACCATGGACACGAACCAGGGCGAACCGGAGTGGGCGTCGATGAAGCCCTGCACCGAGTCGTGGCCGTTGATGCGGGCCGCGTACTCCAGGTCGGTGGATTCCGGATCCTGGTGCCTTTCGCGAAACCGCATCAGGGTCTCGTGGGTCCAGGGGTCGTTGTAGTACACCGGCACTTCGATGATGCGGGTGGCCAGCGTCAGGTTGGCCAGGTCTATGCCCGCCTCCAGTTCGCGCAGCAGGGCCAGCAGGGCGTCCGGCGCGATGCGGTCGGGGTCGTACCGTACTTGATAGGACGCGTTGGCCGGGCATATCTCGGTCACGCCGTCGACCGCGCGTTCGCGCAGCGCCCGCGTGATCGCCATGCCCTTGAAGAAGGATTCCAGCGACATGTCCTCGCTGATCTCGACGAAGATGAACTCGTCGCCGCCATGGGTGTAGCGCAAGCTCATTGGTTTTCCTCCCGGTCCCTTTGCATCCAGGCTTCAAGATAATTGGTGTGGTAGCGGCCCGCCAGCACGTCCGCATCCTCCAGCAGTTCGCGGTGCAGGGCCAGCGTTGAATGCACGCCCGTCAGTTCCACTTCGTCGAGCGCGCGCGCCATGCGCGCCAGCGCCGCCGCGCGGCTCTCGTCCCAGACGATCAGCTTGGCCAGCAGCGAGTCATAGTAGGGCGGCACGGAGCAGCCCGGATACAGCATCGAGTCCACGCGCACGCCGGGCCCGCCGGGCCAGCGCACGTGTTCCACCCGGCCAGGGCTGGGCGCGAAGTTGCGCTTGGGGTCTTCGGCGTTGATGCGGCATTCGATCGCTGCGCCGCGGATGGCGATGTCCTGCTGGCGTAAGCGCAGGGGTTCGCCGTCGGCGATGCGCAGCATTTCGCGCACCAGGTCCACGCCCGTGATGGCTTCGGTGATGGGGTGCTCGACCTGGATGCGGGTGTTCATCTCGATGAAGTAGAACTCGCCGGCGCCGCGGCTGTCGTCGTACAGATACTCCAGCGTGCCCGCTCCCCGGTACCCGACCGAGCGCGCCAGTTGCGCCGCCGATTCGCACAGCTTCTGCCGGGTGGCGGGGTTCAGGGCGGGAGAGGGCGCTTCTTCCAATACCTTCTGCCGGCGCCGTTGCAGGGAGCATTCGCGTTCATACAGGTGGACGGCGTTGCTGCCGTCGCCCAGAACCTGCACTTCGATGTGCCGCGCGCGCGGCAGATAGCGCTCCAGGTATACACCGGCTTCGCCGAAGGCCGCCTGCGCCTCGGCCTGGGCCTGCGGCATCTGCGCGCGCAGTTCGGCTTCGTCGCGCACCACGCGTATGCCGCGCCCGCCGCCGCCCGCGGCTGCCTTGATCATGAGCGGGTAGCCGATGATGGCGGCATGGGTCAGGGCTTCGTCCAGCGATGACAGCACGCCTTCGCTGCCAGGCACCGTCGGCACGCCGGCCGCCTGGGCGCAGGCGCGCGCCGCCGCCTTGTCGCCCATCGTGCGGATGGTGGCGGCATCGGGCCCGACGAAGATCAGGCCGGCGTCGCTCACGGCCTGCGCGAATGCCGCGTTTTCCGACAGGAAGCCGTAGCCGGGATGTACTGCCTGGGCGCCGGTGCTGCGGGCGGCCTCCAGCAGCGCTTCGGTGTTCAGATAGCTGCGCGTCGCGTGCGAGGGGCCGATGAGCACCGCTTCGTCGGCCATACGCGTGGCCAGCGCGTCTCGGTCCGCTTCGCTGTATACGGCCACGGTGCGCATGCTCAGTTCGCGGGCGGCGCGGATGATGCGCAAGGCGATTTCGCCGCGGTTGGCCACCAGCACCTTGTGGATGTTGCGCGGCCGGTAGGGAAGATGGGTATCGGACATGGCGCGGCCTATCCCTCGATGCGCAGCAGGGGCTGTCCGGCTTCCACCGGCTCGCCGTCTTCCACCAGGATCTCGGCCACCACGCCGCCGGTGGGCGTTTCGATCTGGTTGAACTGCTTCATGACCTCGACGATGCCGATCACGGCGCCGGCGGCGACCGTGGCGCCCCGCTCCACGAAGGGGGCAGCGTCGGGGCTGGGGCGGCGGTAGAAGGTTCCGGGCAGGGGGCTGGGAATATCGTGCAACGGCATGGTTTTCTCCTTGGAATGTCGTTCGGGCGGCAGGGGGTCAGGGGCCGGTCACGCTGGGCGGCGCGATCCGGATACCGTGGGCTTCCAGCTTCTCGCGGGTGGCGCGCACCAGGGACAGGGCGCCGGGCGTGTCGCTGTGTATGCAGACGGAATCGAAGTCGATGGGGATGTCCTTGCCTTCGACCGTGCGCACGCGGCCCTCGGTGCAGGCGCGCAGCACTTTTTCGGCGACCTGGGCGGGGTCCAGCGGCTGGGTGTAGCGGGTGAAGACGATGGAGCCGCTGGCGTCGTAGTCGCGGTCGGCGTAGAACTCGCGCACCACGGGCTGGTTCAGTTCGCGCGCCAGACGGTAGGTGACCGAGCTTTCCATGCAGTACAGCGCCAGCGTGGGCTCCAGCTCCTGCAGCGTTTCGATCAAACGGCGCGACAAGGCTTCGTCGCGGGCGGCCTGCATGTACAGCGCGCCATGCGGCTTCACGTGCTGCAGGCGCAGTCCGTGCAGCCGGGCGAATTCGCGCAGCGCGCCCAGTTGATAGACGATGTCGTGCACCAGCGCTTCGGCGCTTTCGCGCATGTCCCGCCGGCCGAAGCCGACCAGGTCGCGAAAGCCGGGATGGGCGCCGATGCAGACGCCGTGTTCGCGGGCCTGCAACACCGTGCGGTTCATGATCCGCGGGTCGCCTGCATGGAATCCCGTGGCGATGTTGGCCGAACTGATCAAGGGCATGATCGCTTCGTCCACGCCGTCCCCGATGGTCCACGGGCCGAATCCTTCCCCCATGTCCGAGTTGAGGTCGATGCTGCGTTTGCTCATTGCCGGAGGCTCCTTGGCGTTGCTCGCCGCATTCGACGCGGCGTGTGACGTGAACATTAGCCAAGGCCGAGGGGGATAAAAAGACCTTTTTATTGATCGATCAATATCTGTTTTTTAGATAACTATCCGTCGAATTGGCAGCATCGTTCCGACGTTTTTCCTATGAAAAATAAGGGATACCCCTGATAAGACGCATCGGATCGCAGAGAGAATATTCAGATATTCTGAGGCAAAGATATCGATTAAAAAGATAAGACCAGACATGTCGATTACCCTACGTCAGCTCAAATACTTCATCGCCGCAGCCGAACTGGGCCAGATTTCGCAGGCGGCAATCCAGCTGGCGATATCCCAGTCGGCCATCACCAGCGCCATCCGCGAACTGGAGGAGACAGTGGGCACGGCGCTGTTCCTGCGGGGCGCCCACGGCGTGACGCTGACTCACAGCGGCCGCACCTTCTTGAACCACGCCTACAACATCCTGTCGTCGGTCGACGAGGCCCTGCGCATGCCGGCGACGGCGGAAGAGGTCTCGGGCCGCCTGTTGCTGGCGGCGTCCTATACGGTGATCGGCTACTTCCTGCCGTATCACCTGCAGCGGCTGTCTCAGCTGTATCCGCGCCTGGACATCCAGCTGCACGAACTGAACCGCAGCGCAATCGAGGAAGGCCTGATCGCAAACCGCTATGACATGGCGGTGCTGCTGACCTCGAACGTCGCCAATCCGGATCTGGCGGTGGAGCATTTCTTCGGCTCGCCGCGACGCCTGTGGCTGCCGGCCAGGCATCCCTTGCTTGCGGCGGACGCCGTGACTCTGGAGGACGTCTCGCGCGAACCCTTCATCATGCTGACCGTGGACGAGGCGGCCTACACCGCCTTGCGTTACTGGAACGAAACCCCCTTCAAGCCCGACGTGCGGCTGCGCACCTCATCCGTCGAGGCGGTGCGCAGCATGGTGGCCAACGGCAGCGGCGTGGCCCTGCTGTCGGACATGGTCTACCGGCCCTGGTCGCTGGAGGGGCGGCGGATTGAAACGGTACAGCTCAAGGACCCGATTCCGCCCATGAACGTCGGGTTGGCCTGGCGCCGGGGCGCGGAAGTGTCGCCCGCCATGCAGGCGGTGCGGGACTATTTCCGGCATGCGTACATGGCGCAGCGGGGCGGGGCGGGCTGAACGCGGACCGGCGCTACGCCCGCTTGCCGGGATGTATGCCCATGGTCTTCGCGATGACTTCCAGCATGATCTCGTTGGCGCCGCCGCCGATGGCCGTCTGCCTCAGGTCGCGATAGGCGCGAGAGATCCAGTTCTCGTTCATGACGCCCTGGCCGCCCCAGAACTGCAGGCATTCGTTGGGAATCTTCATGGACAGCTTGCCAGCGTAGTACTTCGCCATGGAGGCGAACTGCGCGATGTCCTGGCCGTCCAGGTATTGCTCGATGGCACGGTACAGCAGAGAGCGCAGTGCCTGGATCTCGGTCTGCATTTCGGCGAGCTTGTGGTAGACCACCTGATTGGACAGGATTGTGCCGCCGAACACTTGCCTCTGGCCGGCGTATTCGATGGTCTCTTCGATGGCCCGCTCCATCGACCGCATGCTGCGCGCCGCGACGAACATGCGTTCTTCCTGGAACTGCTCCATCTGGTAGATGAAGCCCATGTTCTCTTCGCCGATGCGGTTGCTGACTGGTACCCGCACGTCGTCGAAGAACAGTTCGGCCGTATCGGAGGCGCGCAGCACCAGCTTGTCCAGCTTGCGCGACACGCTGACGCCGGGAGCGTTCAATGGCACGATGATGAGCGATTTGTTCTTGTGCGGTCCGCCGTCCTGCGAGGTATTGCACAGCAGGCAGATCCAGTCGCCCTGCACGCCATTGGTGATCCACATCTTCGATCCGTTGATGACGTAGTCGTCGCCGTCGCGCCGCGCCCAGGTCTTTATCTGCGACACGTCCGAGCCTGCCGAGGCTTCGCTTACGCCGATGCAGCCGACCAGATCTCCCGCGATGGTGGGCGCCAGGTAGGCGCGCTTGAGCGCATCGCTGCCATGATGCGCCAAGGCCGGAGTGCACATCGTGCTTTGCACGCCGATGGCCGAGGTCAGCCCGCTGGACCGGACTTCGCCCAGGGTCTCGGCGAAGACCATTTCGTAGCTGAAATCCAGCTCCATGCCGCCATACTCTGCCGCCTTTCCTATGCCCAGCAGCCCGGCGGATCCGAAGGCCTTCATCACGCGGTGCGCAGGGAAAATCTGCTCGGCCTCCCACTCGTCCAGATAGGGGTCCAGGTGTTCGGCGATGATGCGGCGGGTGGTCCGTTCGAGTTCGCGATGCTCGTGGGTCAGGTGCATGGCTGTTTCCGGTTGGTTCAGTTGGCTGCCGGTGCGCCGGCGTCGGCTAGCGTGACGTGGCCGGCGATCAGCGCGACGCCGCCGGCATCTCTTACCCAGACGTCATATCTCCCTGGTGCATCGGCCACGCATTGGCCGCCTGCGGTGATGAGGCCGCCGGCATGCAGCGGCTTGAGAAAGCGGATGTCCAGGTCGAATCGTTCCAGCGCCGCGGCACCGAAGCTGCGCGCCAGCGATTGCCAGATCAGGTTGACCGACAGCGTGCCGTGGGCGATGGTGCCGCCCATGGGCGTGGCCGAGGCGAATGCCGGATCTACGTGCAGGGGATTGAAGTCGTTGGTCAGTTCGGCATAAAGATCGATGTCCGCCTGAGTGACCTTCATGGATACTTCTTCCAGTGTAGGCGTCATGGTGTGTCCTAGGCGGCCCAGATCAGATTCATTCGGCCGGTATAGAGGGGGCGTCCAGTTGCGCCCTCGCCAGCGACTTCAAGTCGTAGATAGCGACGTTCGCCCCGCATTTCCTTGTCCAGGCAGCGCACCGTGGAACGTACGCGTTCGCCAGAGCGCGGCAGCCCTTGGACGCAAAGCGCTTGCCGCGCATGGATGTTGCCGGGCGGGCGCGGCGTCACCACGTTCAGGTAGGCGCGCATCATCAGCGCGACGGCCAGGCCGGCCTGCCTGGCCGGTGCGTCCTGCGCGTGCTGGCCGAACAGGCGTTCCCAGAGCGCCAGCAGCCTCGCGTCGAGCGGCTCTTCCCATTCGCCCAGCACGGAACCAGGGGTAAAGCTGTCATAGGTATACAGCGCGCTCATGGCGTCTCCGGTTCGGCAATCGGGAGCAGGTGGTCGCCGCGGGGCTCGAATCCGATCCGCACCCGCTGGCCGATGGCGAGCGGCGAGTTGGCGTCATTGCGGGTGTTGACCATCAAGCGGAATCCCTCGTCCAGGTCGACCAGGGCGATTACATAGGGCGCTTCGGCCTTGAAGGCCGCGTTCGGTGCACGATGCACCGTGGTATGGCTGAGCACGGTGCCCAGTCCGGCAGATTCGTTCCACTTCAGCTGCTGTCCGTGGCAATTAGTGCAGACACTGCGCGGAATGCGCTGCACCGCGCCGCATTCGCCGCAGGTCTGGTAGCGCAGCTTGCGGTCGCGGCAACCTTGCCAGAAAGGCTGCGTTTCCGCGGTGGGGCGTATGGAGGGCTTTTCCATTTCAGGCGGCTCCCAGGATGAGTGAGCAGTGGGCGGAAAGGATGCCGCCGTCTCCGTGCACGAAGGCCAGGTTGGCGTCATCCACCTGGCGGGCATCCGCCTGGCCGCGCAATTGATGGACGGCCTCGACCGCATGGAACATGCCGCCGGCCGCGCCGGAGTGGCCATAGGACAGCAGGCCGCCATGGGTATTGCAGGGCAGGGCGCCGCCCAGGCCCAACTGGCCTTGCAGGGCGGCGGGCCCGGCTTCGCCGCGCGCAAAGAATCCAATGGATTCAAGTTCGACCAGCAAGGTGATGGTGAACGAGTCGTAGATGAGAGCGACGTCGATGTCGGCGGGCTTCAGGCCGGCCGCCGCGAACGCGCGTGCCGACGAGGCCTTGCAGCCGAAATCGACCAGGCTGGGTGCGGACACGATATGTTCGTGCGTATGGCCCTGGCCCGCACCCAGGATCTCCACGGCACGGTGGCTGGTGTTGGTGGCAGGGCGGCGGCTGACCACCAGCGCCGCGCCGCCGTCGGAAACCAGGCAGCAGTCCAGCATGCGCAGGGGCGCGCTGATCTCGCGCGAGTTCAACACGTCCTCAATGGAGATCGGCTCGCGCTTGTGGGCCTTGGGATGCCGGCCGGCATGGCGGCGGTGCTCCACGGCGATTGCTGCCAGGTGCTCGGATGTCACACCGTAATCGTGCATGTAGCGTTGCGCAACCAGCGCATAGGAAGCGGGCACGCTGATGCCGAAGGGGCGCTCGAACTGCGGGTGGCCGACCTCGGCCAGCGCCGCCACCGCGCCGTCGCGGGACAGCCCCGTCAGACGGTTGTCGCCCGCGACGACCAGGACGTGGTTGCACTGGCCGCTGGCCACCAGGGCGGCCGCCTGCATGACCATGATGCAGGCGCTGGCGCCGCCGGCCTGTATCGCGGTGCAGAAGTTCGGATTCAGGCCCGCGTATTCGCAGAACACGGAACCGAGCATCAGGTGCGGCTCGGTAAAGGAATAGGCGCACAACACGCCGTCGATGTCGCCGGGGTCCAGGCCCGCGTCGCGTATCGCGCCGAATGCCGCTTCCGCGTGCAGGCCCATGCAACTGGAACCTGGCAGTTCGCCGACGCGCGTGTCGCAGGCGCCAGTGATGTAGGCGTTCATGCTCATGCGGCGCCGTCCTTGCCGGGCTTGGCGGACCAGTTGAATGCGAGGGGCTGCTTGTCCAGGAAGCGCGCCACGGCGTCGTCGTGGTAGACCGTGTGCAGAGCCAGCGCCTGGGCATGGGCCTCCAGTTCGGCCAGCGTGTTCTGGTCCAGGTTGAAGGAGCGGTTGAGTATGTTCTTCGACATGCCCAGCGCTTCGGTCGATGCGGCATGGAATCGGGCGGCAAGCGCCAATGCCTCGTCCAGCAGGGATTGCGGCGGGACGATGCGGTACAGGATGCCGAGGGCGCGCGCTTCTTCGGCGTCCACTTCGCGTGCCGAGAACACGAGTTCCTTGGCGCGCTGAAGGCCGACGATGCGCGGCAACAGGAAAAAGCCGCCCAGGTCCGGCACTAGGCCGATGCGTCCGAAAACGGCACAGAACCGCGCGCCCGGCGTGCCCAGGATGAAATCGCAGGCCAATGCCAGATTGAAGCCCGCGCCAAAGGCGGGGCCGTCCACCGCGGCAATGACGGGCTTTTCCAGATTGACCAGCTCATGGAACCAGGTGTGCAGACGGCGTATGCGATCCCGGTCCTTGTACACAGGCCGTTTGGCCTCGGACAGCGATTTCAGATCGCCGCCCGCACAGAACACGCCCTGGGCGCCCGTGATGACCACGGCTTTGACCGTGTCGTCGTCGCGCGCTTGAAGCACGGCTTCGGCCAGGCTTTGGCGCACCTCGAGATCGAAGGCGTTGCGTCGTTCGGGACGGTTCAGGGTGATGAGGAGTGTCGCGCCGCGGCGCTCGCGCAGGACATAGTCGTTCATGGCTTGAATCCCAGGCTGTTGGCGATGATGTTCTTCTGGATCTCGCTGGTGCCTTCGCCGATGATGTAGACCAGCGCGTCGCGGTGGATGCGGCCGACCGGATACTCGCGCATGATGCCGGCGCCGCCGAAGATACGGATGGCTTGCTCGCTGACCGAAACGGCGGTTTCGCTGGCGACCAGCTTGACGCGCGCGGCCGTGGCCGCGTCCAGGGTTCCCTGATCCACGCGCCAGGCGCCGTAATAGACCAGCCAGCGGGCCGCTTCGATCTGCGCCGACATCTCGGCGAGCTTGTGGCCGATGGCCTGATACTGGCCGATGCGCTTGCCGGCCACCAGACGGTCGTTGGCGTAGGCGGTGGCGGCATCGAAGGCCGCGCGCGCCATGCCCAGGGCATTGGCCGCCACGCCGACCCGGTTTTCGCTGAGCGATTCCAGGATCAGCGGATACGTGCCTTCGGTTTCGCCGAGCAGGCAATCGTCGGGCACGAAGGCGTTGTCGATGTGGATCAGCGCCGTTTCCGACGCGCGTATCCCTTCCTTCTTGAGCTTGGAAATTTCGAAGCCAGGATTGGGCAGTTCGACGATGAACAGGCTGATCGAGTCAGGACGGAGGTCGGGACTGGTGCGCGCGGCTACCAGCAGGAAGTCGGCGAAGGGTGCATTCGTGATGTAAAGCTTGCTGCCATGCAGGCGCCAACCGCCTTCAACGCGTTCGGCCCGGGTCTTCATGGCGCGCACGTTGGAGCCGCCGTCCGGTTCGCTCAGGCCGAAGCCGGCCACTTTCCGGCCGGCCAGCGCGGGCGCCAGGAAACGCGCCTTCTGCGCCGGCGTGCCTGCTTTCCATATGGGCCAGATGCCCAGATGCGTATGGGCCGACCAGGTGGAGGCGAACGCCTGGGACAGGTAACTCAGCTCTTCGCGCACGATGCAGTCGCTGATTTTGTCCAGGCCGCTGCCGCCATCGGCTTCCGGATAACGCACGCCCAGCAGGCCCAGATCGCCCCAGCGTTCAAAGACGTGCTTCGGAAAGGTTTCCTGTTCTTCAGCATCGAAGACCAGGGGGGCGAGTTCATCCTGGCAAAGCCGCCGCACGGTATCGCGGACGGCTTCGTGTTCACTGGAAAACGCAAAGCTCAAGCTCACGGATATGCTCCTTTTGTCTCCGCTGGCGATGCCCGTCACCCTTGGCGTGTCGGGCATCTTTAAATTCTTTATAGAGAATAATATTCTCGTTAAAAAATATAATAGCCAGCGTTCATTGATGCGTCAATCATCGGATCAGGCGGTTTTGTCCTTGACAAGCCGGAGGGTCAATCCTAGACTTTATTCGCTATAAAGATAAATATTCGCTATACAGAATAAAGGAGACAACATGAAGACCGGATTACCCCTGCTTCAATCCTCATTCTCGTCGCGGGCGGCCAGCCTGGCTGCGGCTGCCTTTATGGCTTTGGGCTCAGGGTCGGCCCGTGCCGAGCCTGTCTACCCGTCCAAACCGATAGAGGTGATCGTGGCGTCCTCGGCGGGCGGCATCCTGGACACTATCGCGCGCACGGCCGCGCACGGCATCGAACGCCTGGGCCAGCCTGCCGTGGTCAAGAACCTGCCGGGAGGCGGCGGCACCATCGGCACGCAGGCAGTGGCGCGCGCGCCGGGAGACGGCTACACCTTGGGGGCGGTAGCGACCAGCCACGCCATCAATCCCAGCATGTATTCCAAGCTGCAGTACGACACCGCGCGCGGATTCAGCAACATTACGCAAATGGTGGAGCTGACCAACTTCCTGGTCGCCAATCCTGCGGTCCCCGCGTCCAACCTCAAGGAGTTCATCGCGCTGGCAAAGTCCAAGCCAGGCACCCTGACATACGGCTCTGCGGGCGTCGGACAATCCAATCATCTTTCAGGCGAGTTGCTGCAGCAGGCCGCCGGCATCAAGCTGGTGCACGTGCCTTACCGGGGCAGCGCACAGGCGTTGACGGATCTGCTCGGCGGGTCGCTTTCGGTGATGTTCGTCGACGCGCTTTCGGCCGAACCCTATGTAAAGTCAGGAAAGCTGAAGCTGATCGCGATTACCGGATTGGAGCGGTCGCCGGCCTATCCCGACTATCCCACGCTGAATGAATCCGGCTTGCCGGGGTTCAACGGCAATACCTGGCTCGGCCTGGTTGCGCCTGCCGGCGTGCCCAAGAACATCGTCGACAAATTGCAGGGAGCGGTGCGCGCGGAGTTCGAGGATCCCGTCGTGCGCAAGCGTCTGCTGGGGCAGGGCGTCATTCCGGTAGCTTCCGCGCCGAAGGCTTTCAGCGAGTTCCTGGACGGCGAGATGAAGCGCTGGGACCAGGTCATCAAGACGGCGGGCATCGATGCGAACTGAAATGATGGAAGACATGAACATCGTGGGCGGCGCGTCACCGCAGGCGCTGGCAGGGGCGGCGCGCGCGGCCGCCGTGCTGGAGGCGCGCAGCGTGGCCATCGTGGGCGCTTCAGCCGATCCGGGGAAGATCGCCGGCCGACCTTTGGCCTACATGCTGTCGCGCGGCTTTGTCGGCAAACTGTTTCCGGTCAATCCGACGCGCGATCAGGTGCAGGGTCTCAAGAGCTATCCCTCGTTGGCCGCGATAGGCGAGCCGGTGGATCTGGCCATAGTCGGTACGCCGGCGGGGCTGGTCGAGGATGTGATCCGCGAGGGCGCGGCCGCGGGCGTCAAGGCGTTCGTCGTGTTTTCTTCGGGCTTTTCCGAAACGGGCGAAGAAGGCGCGGCGCTGCAACGCAGGCTGGGCGAACTAGCGCGGGCCCAAGGCGTCACGATACTCGGCCCCAACTGCCTGGGCGTGGCCAATAGCGCCACCGGACTCATCGCCTCGTTCACCACCGCACTGGAGGAAACGCCAATCAAGCAGGGCGGCTTCGCCTTCGTCAGCCAGAGTGGCGCGTTGGGCGCGTACTGGATGGACATCTGCCTGCGTTCTGGCCTGGGATTCAGCAAATGGATCACCACCGGCAATGAGTGCGACATGGATGCGGCGTCGGCCATTGCCTATCTTGCCGACGATCCGCAGACGCGCGTCATCGGACTTTACGTCGAGGATATCCGCGATTCCCTGGCGTTCCGACGGGCGCTGCTGCGCGCGGCGGCAGCCGGGAAGCCGGTCATCGCGATCAAGGCGGGCCGCTCGCAGGCGGGCGCGGCGGCGGCTGCTTCGCATACGGGAGCGCTGGCCGGCGACGATGCCCTGTATGACGCCTGCCTGCGTCAGCATGGCGCGCTGCGGGTGGATTCGCTGGGCCAGATGATGGATGTGGCCCGGCTGTTCCTGTTCGACAGCGTGCCGCAGGGCAAGCGCTTGGCCGTCATGTCCGTGTCGGGAGGCGCGGGCGTGCTCATCGCGGACGAAGCCGAACGCTGGGCGCTGGAGCTGCCCGCGCTTGCGCCGCAGACGGCCCAGGCGCTGGCGCCGGTGTTGCCTTCCTTCGTCAAGGCGGCCAATCCGCTGGACCTGACCGGCAATGTGGTGCAGGACACCGCCAGCATTTCAAGGGCGCTGGAGGCCGTGGCGCGAGACCCGGGCAACGACGCCATCGTGCTGTTCGTTGGCCTGATGCACAGCATCGCCACGGCGTTTACCGACGCCATCGCCCAGGCGCGCCAGCGTACCCATCGTCCCATCGTGGTGATCTGGATCGGCGCCAAGGAAGAGTCGGTGAGTGTGCTGGAGCAGGCGCGCATACCCGTGTTCCGCGATATCCCGCCCGCGGTTGCAGCCCTGGGCGCTGCTGTGCGTCTGAACGGCTTGCGCCATGCGGCGCTTACGGCGCCGGCGTTGCCGGCACTCCGGTGCGATGCGATGCCGGCCGCTAGTATCGCGTTTCTGCTTGAGTGGGACAGCAAGGCGCTATTGCGCGAACTCGGAACCGCCGGCATCCCCGACGGCGTGCTGGTGGACGGCGATATGCCCGACCGCTTGCCCGCGCCCTTGGCTTACCCCGTCGTCGCCAAGCTGCAGGCCAGTACTGTCCTGCACAAGAGCGACATAGGCGGCGTGGTACTCGGCATCATGGACGACGAGCAATTGCGAGCAGCCCTGCTGCGCCTGCGCGCAATCGCCAGCGACAGGGGCATCGACGCGAGGGGCATCCTGCTCGAATCCATGCAGCGCTTCGACCACGAATTGCTGCTGGGCCTACGCCGCGACGTCCGATTCGGCCCCACCTTGACGCTGGGCCGCGGCGGGGTGGAAGTGGAGCTCGATCCCGACGTGGTCTGCCGTTTGCTGCCGCTGGACGCACAAGGCATCCAGGAAATGATCGAGGGCCTGCGCTCGGCCAAGCTGCTGCAGGGGTTTCGGGGGCGCGGCGCCGTTGACCTGCCAGCTCTGGCTCGGCAGATTGCGGGGTTGTGCGAAGCATTCCTGGCGCGGCCGGACCTGGCGGAAATCGAGATCAATCCGCTGGCAGTGGGCGAGGGGCAGGCCTGGGTGCTCGATGCGGTCGTGAGCAGGTTCGAATGACGGCATCCTCGCACCATGTGCTGGTTCACGACGCCGCTGGCGTCCGTACGCTGATCCTGGACCGTGCGGCCAAGGCCAACGCCCTGAACGTGGAAATGCTCGACGTGTTGCGGCGCGCGATTGAAAGCGCCCCGGCCGCAGGGATTGGGCTGATCGTTCTCCGCAGCGCTTCGCCCTCCCTGTTCTGTGCCGGCGGCGATATCGAGGAGTTCGTCCGCAGTGCGGCGTTGTTGCAAGCGCAGGGGCAGGGCCTGCGTGAACTGATGGCCGCCATGGCGCGCTCGCCGGCTCCCGTCCTGGCTGTCGCCCGAGGCAAGGCGGCGGGGGCCGGCGTCATCCTGCTGGCGATGACGGACATCGTCATTGCCTCGGCGGACCTCACGCTCGCGTGCCCGGAAATCGCTTTCAACATGTACCCAGTCATGGTCCAGACCGCGCTGGAAACCAAGATCAGCGGCGCGCGGGCCCGCCAGTTGTGCCTCAGCGGCCAACTGCTGAAGGCCGAGCCCGCCCGCGACCTGGGACTGGTGACCGATGTGTTGCCGGCCGAGGACTTCGAGCGGCTTTCCGCCGAGCGCCTGGCGTTCTACATCGCGCGCCGCGAGGCGCTGGTCATTGCCCGCAAGGCGCGTTTGTTGCTGGAGCCGCCCGATTGCGCCGTCGGACGCATCGAAGCGCTCGAGCCCCTGATGCACGAAAACTTCGCCAGGCCCGGCGTGCAGGAAACCATACGCGGCTATCTTTCCAGCATGCGCGCCAGGCGCTCCGGTTGATATGCCCGCCGGGTTTGTGCGGGCAGGCGCTCTATGCCACAATTTTTGCTCTTTTCTATCCAGAGAAATTCTCTGTCTTCAGAATGACGACCGAACAACCGGAAAAACTCGTAGGTGCTCTCGTGGGCGGATTACGCGTCCTGCGCTACCTGAGCGCGGCGCCCTCGGGCGTGGGGGTCACCCGCGTGGCGCGCGACCTGCAACTCAATTCCAGCACTTGCTACAACTTCCTCAAGACGCTGGTATATGAAGGCCTGGTGTCGTTCGATGAAGCCACGAAAACCTATTCCATCGCGTTGGGGCTGGTCGAGCTCGCCAAGGGCGCGCTGGAGCAGGGATCCTACGTGCGGCTGGTGCATCCGCATTTGCGCGATATCGCGCGCAGCCACGGCGTGACTGCGACGCTCTGGCAGCGCACGTCCAATGAGCGCGTAGTGCTGGTGGACCGTGCCGACACCGACAGTTCGGTGCGCGTGCACATGAGCGTGGGCCAGCGACTGCCCATGTACATCGCGGCGCTGGGCCGCTGCATGGCGGCCCATTCCGGGCTGGATGACAAGGAATTGCGGCAACGTTTCGACAACCTGAGGTGGGACGACAAGCCGCCTTTCAAGGACTATATGGAAGGCGTGCGCGAGGCCCGTGAAAAGGGTTACGCGGTGGACGCCGGCAACTACGTCAAAGGCGTCAGCACGGTTTCCGCCGCGGTGCTCGACGAATTCGGCAAAGCCGCCATGGCCATCAGCGCCGTTGGCTTCAGCGCCCAGGTTTCGGGCGAGGCGCTCGAGCGCCTGGGCGTTGACCTGCGCGACCGCGCCGCGCTGATCTCCCGCGCACTCTCGGGCGGCCGCGCCTGATTCCCCACCGCTGACGCCGCGCTGCCCGTGTCGCCGTGCGGGCAGCGCGGCCGCTGCCCCTTCCAGCGCGGGAAACTCCCTGAAAAACCCGATTGACGTTCTCGAGAACCTTTGCTTATGATTCATCTAACCGTACGGTTAGTAAATTAACTGACCGATAACTTATATGTAACAGCATGGCGCCAAGGCAGGCGGCATGGAATCAAAAATAGCGGTTGTTACGAGGAGGCAATGGTGGCTAGCGCCAACAAAGAGCAGTTGCTGGACGCATACCGGCGCATGTTGCGCATCCGGCTGGCCGAGCTCAGGCTCGGACGCTTGTTCGCGGACGGGGAGGTGCCCGGCTTCATCCATCTGAGCATCGGCCAGGAGGCCGTCGCCGCTGCGATGGGTATGGTGCTGCGGGCGGACGATACCGTCGCCTCGACCCACCGTGGCCATGGTCATGCCCTGGCCAAGGGCATCGACATCGAAGATTTCTTCCTGGAGCTGATGGCGCGCGAAGAGGGTATCTGCAAGGGCCGTGGCGGTTCGATGCATGTCGCCAACCTGTCCATCGGCATGCTGGGCGCCAACGCCATCGTCGGCGCCAGCATACCGATAGCCCTGGGCAGCGCACTGGCCCATCAGGTGCAGAAAAAGGACTGCGTGGCGGTGGCCTTCTTTGGCGACGGCGCCATGGCCGAAGGCGTGCTGCATGAAAGCCTCAACCTGGCTGCGCTGTGGCGCCTGCCGTTGCTGTTCCTGTGCGAGAACAATGGTTGGGCCGAGTTTTCTCCCACCCACAAACAGTTCGTGGCGCCGCTGGACAAGCTATCGGCCGCCTTTTCCATACCCCACGAAAAAATCGACGGCAACGACGTGTTGGGGGTGGCCGACGCCGCCAGCGCGGCCGTGGCGCGCATACGCGCCGGTGAAGGTCCGCGGGTGCTGGAGTGCATCACTCACCGTTGGCGCGGCCACTATGAAGGGGATCCCCAGAAGTACCGCCCTTCCGAAGAGATCGAGGGCCTGGGCGAGCATGATCCGGTAGCGCGCTTCGAAGCGGTGCTGGATCAGAACGGGGTCGCCAAGGCGCAGCGCGAACAGGCGTTCGAGGAGGTCCAGGCTCAGGTCGAACGCGCGGTCGAACGCGCGCGCATGGGGCGCCAGCCCGTGTGGGAGGACGCGCGCAATGATGTCTACACCATGAACGAGGCGAACTGAGATGGCTGAACTACGTTTTGCCCATGCCATCAACCGCGCGTTGGCCGAGTGCATGGAGGAGGATCCCACGGTGTTCCTGTTCGGCGAAGACATCGCCGAAGCCGGAGGGCCGTTCGGCGTCACGCGCGGGCTGCATGCCCGTTTTGGCCCGGACCGCATCCGCGATACGCCGATTTCCGAAGCCGCCATGGCCAACGCGGCAGTGGGAGCGGCTCTGTCCGGTCTGCGTCCCGTGCTTGAAATCATGTTCATGGACTTCATGACGCTGACCATGGACGCGCTGGTCAACCAGGCGGCCAAGGCTCGCTACATGTTTGGCGGGCAGGCCAGCGTGCCCATGGTGGTGCGCACCCCGCATGGCGGCGGCATCAGCGCGGGGCCGCAGCATTCCCAATGCCTGGAAGCATGGTTTGCCCACATTCCGGGTCTGAAAGTGGTGTGCCCCAGCAACCCCGCCGATGCTTATGGCCTGCTGAAGTCAGCCATTCGCGATCCGGACCCGGTGGTGTTCGTGGAGAACAAGGCCTTGTATGCCCTCAAGGGCGAGGTGGCCGATGATGCCGGACCGATACCGCTGGGCCGCGCCCGGGTTGCACGCCCGGGCCGAGACCTGACCGTGGTGAGCTACGGCGCGACCGTGCACAAGGCCTTGCGGGCCGCCGAGACCCTGGTTGCCGATGGCATCGAGGCCGAGGTGCTGGATCTTCGCAGCATCCAGCCCTGGGACGAACAGGCGGTGCTGGCATCGCTCAAACGCACCCATCGGCTGCTCATCGTGCACGAAGCCGTGGAGGCATTCGGGGTCGGCGCCGAGATCGCTGCACGAATGGCGGACATAGGTTTTGACGAACTCGACGCGCCCATCGCTCGTGTCGCGGCGCCCTTCGTTCCGGTGCCATTCGCTCCATCGCTCGAAGAACAGTACCAGCCCCAAGAGGCCGATGTCATAGCCGCCGCGCGCAAGCTCTGCGCGTGAACCCAGGAGACAGCATGAACGAACCCAGCATTCTTGCCGAAGTCCGCAATCGCGTCGGCATCATCACCATCAATCGGCCGAAGGTGCACAACGCGCTGGACATTCCAACCTTGATCGAACTGGAACGGGCTTTCGCCGCATTGGAAGCCAGCGACGACTGCCGCGTCATCGTCATCACGGGCGCCGGCGATAAGTCCTTTGTGGCGGGAGGCGACCTGGCCGACCTGAATTCACGCCAGGGGCTGGCGCACTACCAGGAGTTCGCCGAGGATATCCATCGCGTGTTCCGGCGCATCGAAGTCAGCGACAAGCCGACGATCGCTGCGGTCAACGGCTGGGCGTTGGGCGGCGGCACCGAGCTGCTCCTGGCCATGGACCTGCGCATCCTGGCCGACAGCGCCATGATTGCGCTGACCGAGATAAACCTGGGCCTGTTCCCGGGGGCGGGCGGTACGCAGCGCATCATCCGGCAGGTCGCGCCTTGCCTGGCCAAGGAGCTGATGTTCACGGGCGGGCGCATCAGCGCCGCCGATGCGGTGCGCATGGGCCTGGCCAACCGCGCAGTTCCGAAAGACGAACTCATGGCGCAGACTCTGGCGCTGGCGGAGCAGATAGCAGGCAAGTCGCCGCTGGTGCTGAAGCTGCTCAAGCGCACGCTGCGCGACGGCGCCGACATGCCCCTGGCCAATGCGCTGGCGCACGAACAAGCCATGATAGGCCTGGTGCTGGACACGCGCGACGCGCATGAGGGCATCGGTGCATTCCTTGAAAAGCGCGAAGCGCGCTTCGCGGGGCAATAGCCCATGGGCGCGCTGAATGACCTGCTGATGCCCAAGCTCGGCCTGACCATGACCGAGGGCATGTTGATCGAATGGAGCGTGGCCGCTGGCGACCAGGTCAAGGCTGGCGATCCCTTGTTCGTGGTGGAGACCGACAAGGTCGCCAACGAAATCGCGGCGGAGGCAGACGGGCAGATTGGCGAGATCCTGGTGCAGGCGGGCGAAACCGTTCCAGTCGGCGCTGTGGTCGCGCGTTGGACGGGCCCGGGCCAGCGGGCGGAGCAGGAACCCGGCCTTGCTGCCGGGGAGGAGGCAACCGTCATGACCAAGCCGGCCGTGCCGGCGTGCGTCGAGCCGGCGCCAGTCGTGGGCGGCCGCATCGTGGCCACGCCGCTGGCGCGGCGCCTGGCCCGTGAACTGGACGTGGATCTGGCGAAGGTCGGCGGCACGGGGCCTGGCGGACGCATCAAGGCGGCCGATGTGCGCCAGGCGGGAGCGCCGGCGGCGCTGGCGAAGAGCGCCGACGAACTGACGGTTGCGGCAAAGGACGTCGGCCAGCGAGTCACCGCCAGCGGGCTGGTGCAGTCCATGGCCCGCCGCATGACGCAAGCCAAGCAGGTACCTCATTTCTATCTCTCGGCCGAAGCGGAAGTCAGCGAGCTGCTCGCCTTGCGCGGCCGGTTGAATGGCCAAGCTGACGCACCCCGGTTGACCTTGAACCACTTCGTCATCGCCGCGGTGGCGCGGGCGCTCGAGGCCTTGCCGCAACAGAACCGCATCTGGAACGACGACCATATCGTGCAGTTCCAGGCCATTGACGTCGGTGTGGCGGTCACGACCGAGCGCGGGCTGATGGCGCCCGTCCTGCACGGGCTGGCAGGCGCCACGCTGGACGGCATCGCACGGCAGTCGGATGCATTGCTCGAACGCGTGCGCTCGGGCAATGCCACCCGTGAGGACATGATTGGCGGCGCCATCTCGATTTCCAACGCGGGCATGTTCAACGTCACATACATGACGCCCATCATCAACCCGCCCCAGTCGGCCATCCTGGGCGTGGGCAGCATTCGCGAGATATTCCGGCCCGACTCGCAAGGCGCGCCCGCGCTGCGGCGCGAAATGGGCTTGGTGCTGGCAGCGGACCATAGGCTGCACGACGGTGCGGGCGCACTGAAATTCCTCAATCACGTCATCGAATTGCTGCAGGACCCCTACCGGCTGCTGCGTACCCATACTCAAGGATAGATCACATGGACTTTTCGCTTTCGGACGAGCAGAAGCTGATAGTCGAGACCGCGCGCCGCATTGGTGAAACGTATGGCGTGGAATACTGGTACGAACAGGACCGCAAGAACGCGTTCCCCCAGGCGTGCTGGCAAGCCATTTGCGAGGCCGGCCTGGCAGGCGCGGCGCTGCCCGAGGAGCATGGCGGATCCGGCCTGGGCATGGTGGAGTTGGCGCTCATCGTCGAGGAACTTTCCGCAGGCGGCGGCGGTTCGACGCTGGGCCAGCTATTCATGATCAATCCCATCTTCGGCGGCGTGCCGATTTCCAGGTTCGGCAGCGAGCAGATGAAGCGCGAACTGCTGCCCGGCCTGACCAGCGGCAAGATCAACTTCTGCATGGCGCTTACCGAACCCGATGCCGGCACCAACACGCTGGCCATGAAGAGCTTCGCCGCTGCCCAGCCCGATGGCAGCTGGCGCCTGGATGGACGGAAGATCTGGATCACCGCCGTGGATGCCGCGCAGAAGATGCTGGTCGTGGCGCGCACTGCCAAACCCGTCGAAGGGGCGCGGCCAACGGACGGTATCTCCATGTTCATGATCGACGTCGAACGCGAGGGCCTGAGTTACTCGGCCATCGAGAAGGTGGGCACCCAGACGCTCAGCGCATGTTCGGTGTTCTTCGACAATGTCCGCATCGAAGCACATGAACTGGTGGGCACGCTGGACAAGGGCTTTCGCGAATTGCTGGACGTGCTCAATACCGAGCGCATCGTGACGACTGCCAGCCTGGTCGGCGCGGGCAGGTTGGCGGAGCGCCTGGCGGTGCAGTACGCGAACGACCGCAAGGTGTTTGGCGGCAAGCCCATCAGTGCATACCAGGGTCTGCAATTCCCCCTGGCGCAATCGCATGCGGAACTGCAGTGCGCGCGGCTCATGAACCTGAACGCGGCCTCGCTGTGCGACCAGGGCTTGCCCTATGGCACCGAGGCCAACATTGCCAAGCTGATAGGCTCCCAGGCTGCCAGCCATGCCATCGAACGCAGCATGCAGACGATGGGCGGCATGGGCTATGCGCGTGAATTCCATGTGGAGCGCTTGTGGCGCGACGCCAGGCTGTTCAAGTTCGCGCCAGTGTCGGAAGAAATGATCCTGAACTACATCGCCATACACGATCTCGGCATGCCGAAGTCATACTGAAGCGCCAGAATCGAGATGCGGGACCGGCCCAGGCCGCCACCCGCGCCGAGCCGCCATCCAAGGGAGACCCACCATGCTCAATCTGAGCGCAGCCATCGCCTATCACGCCCGGCGCACCCCCGATCGCGCCGCCATCATCTATCGCGATGAAGCCATCAGCTATGCCGACTTCCATGAACGCATCCGCCAGGCGGCGGCGTTGCTTCAGTCGCATGGCATAGGCCGCAACGACGTGGTGGCGCTCTTCATGAAGAACAGCGCCGCCTTCCTGGAACTGGCGTTTGCGGCCAGCTACCTGGGCGCGGTGTTCCTTCCCATCAACTACCGGCTGGCGGCGCCCGAGGCCGCCTACATTCTTGCCGACGCCCGCGCCAGGCTGCTTTTCGTGGACGAGGAGTTCGCGGAGGTGGCGGCCCTGGAAGTGCCGAAGGTAGTGCTGAACGCGGAGGGCCAGGCCGATTCGCGCAGTCTTGGCAAGCCAGGGCGGGAAGTGCCAGAACCGGCCGCCACGGCACAGGACGACCTGGTCCGGCTGATGTACACGTCCGGCACCACCTCGCGCCCGAAGGGCGTGATGCATACCTACGGCAACCTCCACTGGAAATCGATCGACCATGTGATCGCGCTGGGCCTGACGCACCAGGAGCGCCTGCTGGTGGTGGGCCCGCTTTATCACGTCGGCGCCTTCGACCTGCCAGGTATCGCGGTGCTGTGGGTGGGCGGCACGCTGTGCGTGCACCGAGAGTTCGACCCGGAAGCGGTGCTTGCTTCCATCGAGCGCCATGGCCTCACCTGCGGCTGGATGGCCCCTGTCATGTTGAGCCGCGTGCTGGCCGTGCAGTACCCCGAACGGTACTCCCTCGATACCTTCGGCTGGTGCATTGCCGGAGGCGAAAAGACGCCGGAATCCCGCATCCGAGACTTCACCCGCGTGTTTACCCGGGGACGCTTTATTGATGGCTTCGGCATGACGGAAACCTGCAGCGGCGACACGCTCATGGAACCCGGCCGTGAGCTCGAGAAGATAGGTTCAACCGGGCGTGCATTGCCGCATGTGGAGATCCGCATTGCGGACAATGAGGGCCGCTGGTTGTCCGCCGGAGAGAAAGGCGAGATCTGCGTGCGCGGGCCCAAGGTGACCAAGGGCTACTGGAACGCACCCGAGAAAACCGCTGAAGCTTTCTTCGGAGATTGGCTGCGCAGCGGGGACGTGGGCTACCTGGACGATGAGGGATTCCTGTTCGTCACCGACAGGACCAAGGACATGATCCTGACTGGCGCGGAGAACGTGGCCTCCAGCGAAGTCGAGGCCGTGCTCTACGAAATGCCGCAGATCGCCGAAGCCGCGGTCATCGGCGTGCACGACGAGCAGTGGGGCGAGCGGATCACTGCGGTGGTGGTGCTCAACCCCGGGCACACGCTGACGCTGGAAGAGCTGGACCGGCATTGCCGCAAGCGCGTGGCCAACTTCAAGGTGCCCCGGGAATTGAAGGTGGTGGAGGAACTGCCGCGCAATCCTTCCGGCAAGGTCCTCAAGCGCGTGCTACGCGATCGCTACAACGGCTGACACGCGGCAAACACATAAGAAAGCAGGGGGAGAAGACATGAGTTTGGCCAGAAAATTCGCGGCGTTTTCGACGGGTCTGACCGTCGACAGCCTTCCTGAACCCGTGGTGGAAAAGGCCCGCGCCTGCGTGCTCAATGGTTACGGCATTGCATTAGGCTCGCATCCCACGCCGTTCTTCCACGTGGCCGAGCGGGCCGTCCTGGCGATGGACGGTGAACGTCCCGGCGGCGCCACGCTGCTTGGCAGCGGCCGCCGCAGTACGGTGGCGGGTGCGGCGCTTGCCAATGCCGCGCTGTTCCATGGCAGGGCGCAGGAAGATACCTGCGGCGTGGCACATTTCGGCGCCATCCTGCTGCCGCTCCTGACAGCGCTGGTGGAGCACGGCGAAGGGGCCATGGAGGATTTCCTGCCCGCATTGGTGGCAGGCTATGAAATCGGCGGCGCATTGGAATCTGCCTATTCGGCCCGGACGACCGCCGCAGGCTTGCGCGCTTCGCCGCTGTACGGCACGGTCGCCGCCGCGGCTGCCGTTGCCCGGTTATGGCGCTTGTCCGAGGAGCGCACTGCGGCGGCGTTGTCCAACGCCGCCTCGTTCACAGGCGGCATCCTGCAGTCTTTCGGCGATGGCACCGACGAATGGCGCTACCAGGTTGGAATGGCCGGGCGCAACGGGCTGGCGGCGGCGACGCTGGCGGCCCATGGTTCCGTATCCGCGGACGGCGCCTTCGAGGGCAAGTCCGGCTTCGCACGTGCCTTCGTCAGGGCCGAATGCGATGTCGCTGCCATAGCCGGCGGCTTGGGCAAGGACTGGTCGCTGCTCAAGGTGACTTTCAAGCCATACCCCGTCTGCGCACTCAACCAGACGCCGGTCCGCGCCTGCCTGCGGCTGCGGGACCTGCTGGGCACGCGCGCCAGCGCCCTGAGGACCCTGCGCGTATACCTGAACCCTACGGTCGTGGGCTATGCGGGCATGGACAAGGAGGGACCGTTCCAGAGCATTTCCGGAACGCTCATGAGCACGCAGTTCTGCGTTGCCACGACCTTGCTGCATGGAACGCCAACCATCGCGCATATGGCGCAATTCGGCGACACGGCCGTGGCAAGCCTGATCCCGCGGATCCGGCTGCATGCCGACGATGCTCTCGGCTTGCTGGCCTGCCGCCTCGAAGCGGAACTGGAGGGTGAGAGCGAACCTCTGATAGTGCGGCTGGACACCGACCACACGGAATACAGCTACGACCGGACCCGGGTGTCCGCGCTGATACGCGGCATCGGCGAAGAGACCGGTGTGGCGCAGCGCGCCTATGACCATATCGAACGTTTCGCGGCCGAACTGCCACGGGCGGAAATGGCAGACGTCCTTGCCGCCTTCAAAGAGATCCAGACGGCCCGCTGAGAGGCCAGTGGATGGCGCTTCGAGAATTCGGGGCGCGTTACTACAACGTGCAAGAACCTAGGAGGAGACGACATGTCCTGGTACAGGAAATCCACGCCTGCGTGGTTGGCGGCCGCCGTGGCGGCCTTGGTTTCGGGGGCCGCGTTGGCGGCGGATACGGTCAAGATCGGCATGACCTCGGCCTTGACCGGCCCCTATAGCGAGTTTGGCGAAGGTAACCGGCGCGCCGTCGAGCTCGCCGTCGAACAATGGAACGCCAAGGGCGGCATCAACGGCAAGAAGATCGAGATTGCGATGCTGCTGGATGACCAGCTGAATCCGGACCGCGCGGTGCAGAACATGCGCGCCATTCTGGACAACAAGGATATTGTCGGCATCATCGGTCCGGCGGGCAGCGGACCGACCCTGGCTGTGATCGACATGGCCCAGGCCGACGGCCGCCCCTATATGAACCCCATCGCGCAGACGCCGGTTGTGACCTATGCGGGCGAGAAGACCGGAGAAAAGCCGCGGCCCAATGTGTTTTCGTTCGCGCTGCAGAACGACATCGAGGCCGTGGCCATGGGCGAATACCTGGCCAAGCGCTTCAAGCGCATCGGCATCGTGCACGAAAGCACGGCCTACGGCGTGACCGGAGTCGATTACCTGTCTGCCTCCATAGGCAAGAACGGCGGCGCCAAGCCTGTTGCGACGGATTCCTACAACCAGGGCGCACAGGACATGACCGCGCAGGTGGCGCGCATGAAGCGCGCCAACGTCGATGCGATCGCCGCCATCGGCCTGGGCAAGGACCTGGCCGTGTTGCGCAGGACCATGGCGCGGCTGAACGTGAACGTGCCGCTGGTCGCCTCCAATGGCGCCTTGGGGCAACCCTACCAGGAGGGCGCGGGCGATCTGACCCTGGGCACCCTGGGCACGATGATCGGCGCGTTCGGCAATCCCATGCGTCCGGCGGCGGCGGACTTCGCCAAGGCCTACAAGGCGAAGTACGGCGCCGACCGCTGGTGGGGCAACGACCCGGAGAATCCGCAGCTGTTCATGGCGATCTCGGTGTCCAACGGCTACGACGCGGCCAATGTGCTGTTCGAAGGCATACGCCAGGCCAACTCCACCGATCCCAAGGCCATTATCGCGGCGATCGAATCGATCAAGGACTTCCAGGGCGTCAACACCACCTACAACTTCTCGAAGAGCCGTCATCACGGCATCGAGACGGATGGCGTCAAGGTGTTCGAGTACGTGAAGAAGGACGACAAGGTCCGGCTGCAGCCGGTCGCCCAGTAACTGGCATGTCGCGCGTCCGGCGCCATGAGGCGCCGGGCCGCGCCCGTCTGTATGGATGATGGTGATATGGATTTCTTTATCCAAATGATCGTGTCAGGCCTGAGCGTCGGCGCCGCCTATGCGTTGATCGGCCTGGGCCTGAACCTGACGTTCTGGACCACGCGCGTGCTCAATTTCGGACAGGGTTCGGTGTTGATGGCGGGGGCGATGCTGACGGCCGTCATGGTCGGCGCCGGGGTCAACGTGTTCCTGGCGGTGGGCGTGTCGCTGCTGGCCACGGCCTTCATCCTGTGGGTGGTCGAGGTGGTCGGCGTGCGGCCCACGCGGCGCATTGCCGGCAGCATGGGGTGGGTGGTCTCCACCCTCGGCATAGGCATCTTCCTGCAGGGTGTGGCGAGCTGGCTGTTCGGGACACAGGCTGTGGCGTTTCCGGACGTGCTCTTCAGCAGCACCGACACGGTGGAGTTCATGGGCGCCTACATTTCGCTGCAGTACATCGCCGTGTTCGTCATCAGTGTGATGATCGTCGGCCTGATGGAGCTGTTCCTGCGCCATTCCATCTGGGGTTACGGCGTGCGCGCGGTCGCGCACGATCGCGACCTGGCGTCGCTCATGGGCATACCGGTCTACCGCGTGGTGGTCTTCTCGTTTCTGGTGAGCGGCGTGCTGGCTGGCATCGCCGGCATCCTGGTGTCGCAGGTGTCGGGCACGGTGGATCCGAATTTCGGCCTGCATCTGCTGATCCTGGCTTTTGTCGCCGCGGTCATGGGCGGCATGGGCAGCGCGTTCGGCTCTTTGGTGGGCGGGCTGATCCTCGGCATCCTGGAGAAGCTGGTGGGGGGCTACGTCTCGCCCGCCGCGGCCGAGGTCGTGGCTTTCGTGCTTTTGATAGGCGTGTTGACGATCCGGCCGCAGGGCCTGTTCGGCAAGCGCGAAACCGTGAAGGTGTGACGACGATGAAACAGCTGGGGAAAATCCTGTCGAACTCCTGGACGCTGGGCGTGCTGGCCGTGGCGCTGGCGATAGGCGCCGGCCATGTCGCCACTGGCACGGTGCAGATGTGGAGTTTCGTCATCATCAATATCCTGCTCGCCCAGGGCATCAATCTGCTGACCGGCATCAGCGGGCAGATCTCGCTGGGCCATGCAGGATTCTTCGCCATCGGCGCGTATGCCAGCGCGATCGCGATGAAGTCCTGGGGAGTGCCGTTTCCGGTGGCGCTGTTCCTGGCAACCTTCGGGGCGGCGGCAGTCGGCCTGCTGCTGGCGGGCCCGGCGGGCCGCGTGCGCGAGTTCTACCTGGCGATGATGTCGCTGGGTTTCGGCCTGATTGTCTACGAGCTGGCGCGCGAACTGCGCGGCGTGACGGGAGGAGTGATGGGCATGCGGGGCATACCTTCGTCGCAGATCGGCACCTTACAGATCTTCGGTTGGACCATCGATACCGTGGCCTATTTCCGCATCCTGCTGGCAGTGTTGCTGGTGGTCATGCTGATGCTGCGCAACTTCGTCAAAAGCCATTTCGGCAGGGCATTCTATGCCGTGCACGTCAGCGAAATCGCGGCGGGATCGCTGGGCATCTCCCAGGCTGCCGTCAAGCGCGCGGCCTATGCGATCAGCGGCGGCCTGGCCGGCCTGGCTGGCGGTTTCTATGCGCACATGATCGGCTACCTGACGCCGGAAAGCTTTGGCCTGATGCGGTCCATCGAGATCCTGGTGATGTCGATCGTGGGCGGGCTGGGTTCGCTGGCAGGCCAGGTGTATGGGGCGGTGCTGTTCACCTACTTGCCGCAGAAGCTCCAGGCCTTCAATGACTATCAGTACATCGTCTACGGCCTGATCCTGGTGTTCATCTTCACTTTGCTGCCCAAAGGGCTTGCCGGCCTGCTGCGCACGCAGACGCGCTACAGCAAGTTCGACCAGTTGCGCCTCGCGGCGCCGGTCGAGGCTGAGCCGCCTTTGTCGCAGCGGCAGGCCGCCGCGGGCGCCGAAAGGCAGCAAGCGCTGGTGCGGGTTGAAGACGTGGTCATGGAATTCTCGGGCCTGCGCGCGCTGGCGGGCGTGTCGCTCGAGCTGCGCGCCGGCAGCATCACCGCGCTGGTCGGGCCCAATGGTTCCGGCAAGAGCACCCTGGTCAATGTCATCAGCGGCATCTATGCGCCGACCTCGGGGCGCATTTTGTACAAGGGCCGGGACATCGCGGGCTGGCCCTCGTACAAGGTTGCGCAGGCGGGCATTACCCGTACCTTCCAGGATCCGCGCAACGTGCCCAGCTTTACCGTGCGCGAGAACATCCTGATGGGAGCCCATCGGCGCTATCGGCATGGCGCGCTGGCCGCGGCGTTCAATACCCCAGGCGCAAGGCGCGAAGAGGGCGCATTGCTGCGCCAGGTCGAAGCCTTGATGCAGGCGGCCGGGCTGGCCGGCCATGCGGACGCCATCATGAGCGAACTGCCCTATGGCATCCAGCGCCTGGCCGAGGTCGCCCGCGCCCTGGCCAGCGATCCGGAGCTGCTGCTGCTGGATGAGCCTGCCGCCGGCCTGTCGGAGGTGGAGTCGGAACACCTTATCAGGCTGGTCCGCCTGGCGCGTGACCATGGCGTGGCCATCATGATCATTGATCACCACATGGATTTCCTGGCCGAACTGGTTGAGGAGGTGGTGGTGTTCGAAGCCGGCGAGGAAATCTATCGGGGCGACATGGACGGCATGCGCGCCGACCAGGCCGTGATCCAGGCCTATCTTGGCGTTGAGGAGCCCGTCCATGCTTGAAGTCCGCAATCTGCAGGTAAGTTACGGTGCAATCGACGCCGTGCGCGGTGTCAGCCTGACCGCCCGCCCCGATGGCATCACCGCATTGATCGGTGCCAACGGCGCCGGCAAATCGTCGCTGATGCGGGCGATATCCGGAGTCACGCCGATCAAGGGCGGGCAGATTCTGCTGGATGGAGAAGACATATCCCGCTTGCCGCCGCATGAACGCGCGCGGCGAGGGCTGGCTCATGCCATGGAGGGTCGGCGCATCTTCCACCAGCACACCGTCGAGGAAAATCTGATCACAGCCTGGCATTTCCGCAAACCAAAGGGAAACTTCAAGGTCGCCGTGGAACAGGTGTACGGCAATTTCCCGGTCCTGGCGCAACGCCGAACGGCGAAGGCTGGGACCCTTAGCGGGGGCCAGCAGCAGATGCTGATCCTGTCCATGGCCACTTTGCACGAACCACGTTGCGTGTTGCTGGACGAGCCTTCCCTGGGACTGGCGCCCATTGTTGTGGCGCAGATCTTCGATTTCATCAAGCAGTACTGCGCGCAGGGCGGCCGCGTGGTGCTGCTCAGCGAGCAGATGGCCAGCCTGGCGCTCAGGGTGGCGGATTTCGGCTATGTGCTCAAACATGGCAAGACGGTCTTCGAGGGCACGCGCGACGTGCTGACGGGCAGCGCCGGCGCGGAGCTTTCCAGCGCCTATCTGGGCGCGGGCAGAACGGAATAGGCAGACATGCAGACGGAAAAGAAGGACAGGCCGCCCACGGGCGGGAGTATCGATACCGAGCTGCTGGTGTTGGGCGGTGGGCCGGGCGGCTATACAGCAGCCTTCCGCGCCGCGGACCTGGGGCTGTCGGTGACGTTGGTCGAAGATCGGCCCGGCCTTGGAGGCGTATGCCTGAATGTGGGCTGCATTCCCTCCAAGGCGCTGTTGCACGCGGCCCGCGCCCTGGAAGAGACGCGCGGCCTGCACGAGCTGGGCATCGAATTCGGCGAGCCCCGCATCCGTCTGGACAAGCTGCGACAGTGGAAAGAAGCGCTGGTCGCCAAGCTGAACGGCGGACTGGCGGGCCTGGCCCGACGGCGCAAGGTCCGTGTCGTGCACGGAAGGGGGCAATTTGCAGGACCCAACACCCTGGAGGTCGCCGGCGGCCCCTCTGTGCACTTTCGCCAGGCCATCATTGCCGTGGGTTCGCACCCCGTGCGCCTGCCGGACTGGCCGGAAGATCCGCGCATCATGGATTCGAGCGGCGCCCTGGCGCTGGCGGATGTGCCCAGGCGCCTGCTGGTGGTGGGCGGGGGCATCATTGGCATGGAACTGGCGACGGTGTACGCGGCGCTGGGCGTCCGCGTCACAGTGGTGGAGCTGACCGACGGTCTTTTGCCGGGATGCGACCGCGACCTGGTGCAGCCCCTGGCGCAGCGGGTGGCGGGCCGCTATGAGGCCATCCTGACGGGGACGCGGGTGGTGTCGGCCAGCGCCCGGGAGGATGGGGTGCACGTCGTGTTCAGCGGGCCGCAAGACGCCGGACCCCAGGTGTATGATGCCGTCTTGGTTGCGGCCGGCCGCCGGCCCAACGGGGCCAGGATCGGCGCGGATCGGGCGGGAGTCCATGTGGATGAACGCGGCTTCATACCCGTCGATGAGCGCCAGCGTACCAATGTCTCCCATATTCTTGCCATAGGCGACGTCGTCGGCGAACCGATGCTGGCGCACAAGGCGGCCTACGAGGGCAAGGTGGCGGCCGAGATCGCGGCGGGCAAGAAAGCTGCCAACGATGCCAAGGTCATTCCCGCGGTCGCTTACACGGATCCGGAAGTGGCTTGGGTAGGTTTGACCGAGACAGCCGCGCGCCTCAATGGCGTGGCGTTCGAGTCGGCCAGCTTTCCGTGGGCCGCCAGCGGCCGAGCGCTGAGCCTGGGGCGCGGCGAAGGTCTCACCAAGATCCTGGTCGATCCGCAGACCCGCGCCTTGCTGGGGGTAGGCATGGTGGGGCCGCAGGCTGGCGACCTGATCGCCGAGGCGGCGCTGGCCATCGAGATGGGAGCGGAGCCCGGCGACATTGCGCTCACCATACACCCGCACCCGACCTTGTCGGAGACGCTGGCATTCGCGGCCGAGGCATACGAGGGGACGCTCACCGAGTTGTTCCTCTCCGGGAAAAAAAGTTAAATATGCGGCCGGTCCACGCAATTCACCGGGAGGGTTTGATCAGTGGCAACATGGAATAATTCGGTGCCCACGCACAAGGCGATGCACCAATTGAAGCGCGAAGCGCTGTTGCGCCAGGCGATTGCCGCATTCAACCAGAAAGGGTTCCACGCCACTTCGCTGGGAGACATCGCGACCAGCCTGGGCGTTACCAAGGCGGCGCTCTACCACTATTTTCCGAACAAGCACGCCCTGCTGTACGAGGCGTTCGCCGAGGCTTTGAGAGTAGGCTTCGAGGCCATCGAAGCGGCGGAACGCCATGGCGGCACCGGCCTGGAAAAGCTGCAGCTGGCGTTGCGCGAGTACCTGGAGGTGACGCTCAGCGAAATGAGCCGCTGCGTCATCATCACCGAGGAACACGCGCTAGAGCCCGATGACCGCGCCGAGATCGTCAAGCAGCGCGACCGCTTTGAGGCCAAGCTGCGCGCCTTCGTGCGCGAAGGGATGGAGGACGGCAGCATCATCCAGTGCGATCCCAAGCTGGCTATCTTTTCCATTTTTGGCGCGGTGAACTGGGTGCCGAAGTGGTATTCGGACGCGGGTGAATGGAACAACAAGCAGTTGGCCAAGGGCATGTCCGAACTGCTGTGCCGCTCCATCGCCAGCAAGCCGCCCGAGGCGTTCGCACCCGACATCGGCAAGATGCAGGTGGAATAGGCGCACCGCAGGGCGAAAATTTACGTTCTAATCTCGGTCTATCCAGCAAGCGCAAATACGCCGGCCGCCCCTGCGCGGCCCGCCAGACCGGGGAAAATAGAATGAGAACATCCTTGCTTTTCGTGGCCGCCCTTGTGACGGGCTGCGCCAGCGGTTCCAGCGACCTGCTGACCGAATCGAAGGTGGCCGCCATCAAGCTCAACGTCACCACCTACGAAGAGATGGTCCGGGACTACGGCCCGCCCCGGTCGCAGGGCGTCGGTCGCGATGGGCTGACGACGGCCACCTGGTTCTATTTCGACAATAGCGCCTACGGCGCGATGGACAACCAGCAGACGCTGACCGTGATCTTCAACAAGGACCGCACGGTGAAGGACTACGTGAACGCATCCGCCGGGTCCGGCAAGAGCCGCTAGGCCGCGCAGGGGCTTCGGCCCAGGCGTTCAGAGCACCAGCTTCAGTCCGATGGCGAACATGGCCGCGGCGACGCAGCCGTCCAGCACCCGCCACGCATTGGGATTGGCGAAGATGGGCCGCAGCAGGCGCGCGCCATAGCCCAGCGCAAAGAAGAAGGCGAAGGACGCCGTGATCGCGCCCAGCGCGAAGGCGGTCTTGTGGCCGTCGTACTGGCTGGAGACCGAACCCAGCAGCACCACGGTGTCCAGGTACACGTGCGGATTGAGCCAGGTCAGGGCCAGGCAGGTCGCCAGCGCGGCGGCGCGTCCGGCGGTCTGGGTGGATGAGGGCTCGAGGCTGTCGTGGCGGGCGCGCAGCGCCGATATGAGGCTGCGCGCGGCGTAGACGAACAGGAATAGCGCGCCGCCGTAGCGCAGGGCGGGTTCCAGCCAGGGCAGTGCGCCCACGGCCAACCCGAAGCCGGCCACGCCGGCGCTGATCAGGATGGCGTCGGACAGAGCGCAGGTCAGGCAGACGGCAAAGACATGTTCCTGGCGCAGGCCTTGGCGCAGGACGAAAGCGTTTTGCGCGCCGATCGCCATGATGAGGCTCAGGCCGAGCAGGAATCCGGGAATGTAGGCGGTGGTCATCGATACCCTTCAGCGAAGGGCGACAGACTAGCCTTTGAGATCAGATTAGGAAAACTAATTATCCTAATCCTTATTTAGTAATCCTAACTCAGCCGTACACGTCTCGGTGGCCAGGGAGGGCCGGCGATGGCGGCACGGAGCCGGCTTGGCCCGATGCCGCCCGAAGCGAAGCGATGCTTTCAGCTGCCGCCCTGGTCGGCAGCGCGCAGGATGCCGTACAGCTTGTCCTTCAGGTGCAGTTTTTCTTTTTTGAGCACTTCAACCTCGTTGCCCGACGCCGGCTGGATGCCGGCCTCCATGTTCTTGATTTCCTGGTCCAGGTCATTGTGACGCTGGAACAGCGCGGAGAAATGCGCGTTTTCGGATTTCAGTTGGGTAATGAGGTGGCGGTATTCAGGGAACATAGGGGCCTCTTTAAAGAACCGGTTGATGGGCACTGCGGGAAACCGGGGAACCTGATGATCCATAAAGCTTTCGATTCCATGACACGCCAACCCCGCGCCGTTGTCAACCATCCGGGTGCTTGCAGTCCGTCCGAGAATTGATGTCGCGCAAGGCGCTGGCAAGGGCGTCATTCTGTCGTGCCTGATCACGTTTTATTACATGAAGATCCGTCCCCGGCGATAAACTCGCTTCCCCGTGGTCTGCCATAAATTTGAAATGAATCAGCGCGCGTCCATCCTTCGCCAAGTCTTACAGCTTTTCAAGCAGGACGGGAGGATCCATCCGGGTACGGGCATGATGAGCGGCGTGATCGCGCTGTTCCTGGCGATCCTGGCGGTCCTGGGCGTCCTGGCGTTCCATTTCCCCGCCTACCTGACCACTCCGGAGCTGCGCAGCTTCTACAACGTGGACGCGATGCGGGCCCTGCTGTTCACCGCGCTGCTGATTTCGGGCAGCATCGCGCTGGCCAACACCGTGCTGGGCCGCCAGCGTTGGCTGAACATCGCGGCCTTCGTGCTGGTGTGCGGCGCAGTGGCGGCGGGGGGCAGCAACGTGGTGGTGACCACGTCCAATACGGGCAACCATCCCTATCTGGGGCTGGATTGGTTCATCCTGGATCTGCTGGCGTCCAGCACGGTTTTCATCATTTTCGAGAAGCTGTTCCCGCTGTATCCGGGCCAGCCGGTGTTCCGCGGCGAATGGCAGGTGGACATGAAGCACTTCCTGTTCAACCACCTGTCGGTGGGGGCGGTGCTGCTGTGCATCAACTTCTTCGTGCACCGGCTGTTTTCCTGGGCGGCCTACGAACCGCTGCAGCAGGCCATCGTGTCGCTGCCTTACCTGGCAGAGCTGTTCGTGGCCGTGCTGGTGGCGGATCTGGTGCAGTACGCGGCGCACCGCGCCTATCACGAGGTGCCGTTCCTGTGGCGCATCCACGCGGTGCACCACAGTACCCGTACCCTGGATTGGCTGGCCGGTTCGCGCCTGCACATCGTCGAATTGCTGATCACGCGGGTCGCGGTGCTGGGCGTGCTGTTCGCGCTGGGCTTTTCCAAGCCGGTGCTGGACGCCTACATCATCATCGTCGGCTTCCAGGCGGTGCTGATCCATTCCAACGTGAGGCTGCCCTGGGGCTGGCTGCGCTACATCATTGTGACGCCGGACTTCCACCATTGGCACCATTCCTCGGATACCGAGGCCATCGACCGCAACTACGCCGCCCACTTCTCGTTCATCGATTACGCGTTCGGCACGGCGGTGCGCGGCGTGAGCAAGCGCCTGCCCGAGAACTACGGGATCCTGGATAACGACATGCCAGGCACGTTCCTGGCGCAGCAGGCCTACCCTTTCGCCCGCAAGAAATGAAACGGCGGCGCGCCCGATGCGCGCCGCCGTGGAAGTCCGAGCCAGCCGGCCATGCGCCCGGGCGCGGCCGGCAGGGACTTTACCTGCTGCCCTTGACGGTGGAGTAGGCCGCCATCAGGTTGCGGTAGTCGGGGATGTGGTTGGAGAACAGCGTCCCCAGGCCTTCGATGTCGTTGCGCCAGTCGCGGTGCAGTTCGCAGGCCACGCCGAACCAGCTCATCAGCTGTGCGCCGGCCTGTTCCATGCGGCTCCAGGCGGCATTGCGGGTCACTTCGTTGAAGGTGCCGGACGCGTCGGTCACGACGAACACGTCAAAGCCTTCCTCCAGGGCCGACAGCGCCGGGAAGGCCACGCAGACCTCGGTGACGACGCCGGCGATGATCAACTGCTTCTTGCCGGTGGCCTTGACGGCCTTGACGAAGTCTTCGTTGTCCCAGGCGTTGATGTTGCCCGGGCGGGCGATGTAGGGCGCCTTGGGGAATTTGTCTTTCAGCTCCTGGACCAGCGGGCCGTTGGGGCCGTCTTCGAAGCTGGTGGTCAGGATGGTCGGCAGCTTGAAGTATTCGGCCAGGTCGGCCAGCGCCAGGACGTTGTTCTTGAACTGGTCGGGCTGGAAGTCCCGGACCAGGGACAGCAGGCCCACCTGGTGGTCGACCAGCAGCACCGCGGCCTGGGTCTTGTCGAGTTTCACATAGGGCTTGGTCATTGCGTACTCCATGAGGGAATTGCGCGCCCTGCGGCGCGCGGGAAACCGGGCGGACTCAACGCTGCGAGTCGAGCTGTTCGCCCTTCTTGATGACTTCCTGGGCCCGGTTGTAGCTTTCGATCAGCAACTGATAGGGCGGGAAGATCTTGGTATAGACCTCGGCCCACTTGGCCGCGTCTTCGCGGTGCCAGGTCTTTTGCAGTTCCGCCGCGACGGCGCCCGTGTCCATGGGCACGACGCCGGCCTGCACCACGCGCGCCAGCGTGATTTCCTGGGCCATCTTGCTGTAGGTGCCCGAGGCGTCGACCACCACGAAGACCTTGTAGCCCTCGGCCACCGCGCTGATGGCGGGGAACGCCATGCAGACGCTGGTGATGGTGCCGGCAATGATCAGGGTCTTGCGGCCGGTCGCCTTGACCGCGGCAACGAATTCAGGGTTGTCCCAGGCATTGATTTCGCCTTTGCGCGCGACATATTTCGCGTGCGGGGCGTTTTCATGGATTTCAGGAATCAGAGGGCCATTGGGGCCCTGCGGCACGGAAGCGGTGGTGATGACGGGCAGCTTCGCCAGGGTGGCCATCGAGGCCAGCGCGCCGGCCAGCGAGCGCAGCTCGGTCATCGGCATGTCGGCAACCGTCTGGAACAGGCCGCTCTGGTGATCGATCAGCAGCATGGCGGCATCGTTGGGATCGATGACGGGGCGCTGGCCATTGAAGTTGGCGGGGACGCTCATGGTGTGCTCCTGTTGACGTGGGGCTAACCATGCTAGGAGCAACGCTGGCCGCTGGGTAGGCGGGAGAAATGGGTTTCTGCGTCCCATTCGTCGGACGCTGCGGGCGGCCCCAAAGCTACTTCAGGGTGGGCACCTTGTGGCGCACCTGCGTGTCGTGTTCGCGCTTGGCCACTTCCTGGTACTCCGAACTGAGGAAGTCCAGCAGCTCGCGCACGCCGGGCAGCAGGCCGCGGCGCGACGGAAAGATGGCGTGCACGCTGCCGGCTTCCGGCTGCCAGGGGGCGCCTACGTCCACCAGGGTGCCCGCGTCCAGTTCCTCGCGGATCATCAGCAGGGGCAGGGAGACCACGCCCACGCCGCGCAAGGCGGCCTGCTTCAGCGCCAGCATGTCGTCCGTCACCAGGCGAGGCGTGAACGGCACGACGATGCGCGCGCCGTCCGGCCCGTCCAGCCGCCAATGGGATTCGCGCTGTTCCGTACCCAGGGCCAGCGTGGGCAGTTCGCTCAGGGCGTGCGGATCCGCAGGCAGCTTGATGCTGAGCGCCAGCGCCGGGCTGGCCACCAGGCACTGGCAGCTCATGCCCAGCGGTTTCATGATGAGGTCGCTGCTCTCGATGGGACCGAAGCGCACGCGCACGGCGATGTCGAAGCCCTCGCGCAGCACGTCCACGGGGCGGCTGAAGCTCTTCAGGTAGACGTGGACCTTGGGGCAGCGGACCATGAAGCGGGCCACCAGGTCGCCCAGGAAGTAGTAGATCAGCGCGGGCGGCGCGCTCATGCGTATGGTGCCTTGCGGTTCGGCGCGGGTGCGGTCGATGACTTCCTGGGCGGCTTCCGCGCCCGCCAGCATCGACAGGCATTGCTCGTAATATTCCTGACCCAATTCGGTCACGGCGAAGCTGCGCGTGGAACGCTGGATGAGCCGCACGCCGAGCCGGTCTTCCAGCAGCGCAATGCGCCGGCTCAGGCGGGATTTTGGTATGCCCAGCGCCCGTCCCGCGGGTGCGAATCCGCCGTTCTTGACGACCTGGACGAAGTAATAGAGGTCATTCAAGTCATGCATTGCTTCCCCGCTGTTCTGAAAATAGGACGTCTAGGGGAGCATATAACGGCTGCGGCACTGTGCGGGCAGGTTTTCTTTTACATTTGAGCGTACCTTCAGGAGCCACCATGCCAGCTTCCGACCCGGCGGCGCTCGCCCGTGAAATCAAGGCGGCGCAGGACCATGCCTCTTACATCGCGCCGGTCACGGCCCGGCGTCCACGCTTCGACCTGGATGCCGCCTATGACGTGGCTGCGCGCATCCATCAGGCGCGGCTGGCGGAAGGCGCGCTGCTGGTCGGCCGCAAGATAGGCTTCACCAATGCCGCGATGTGGGCGGCGCTGGGCGTGGATTTCCCCGTGTGGGGACGCGTTTATGAACACAGCGCGGTTTATGACGACACCGGCGAAGTCCATTGCCGCCTGGGCCGCTATGTCGAGCCGCGCATCGAACCCGAGATCGTGCTGCATTTCCATTGCGCGCCGCCGCGCACGCGGGAACTGGCCGCCATATTGGAATGCGTGGATTGGATCGCCCATGGGTTCGAATTGGTGCAGTCGCACTATCCCGCCTGGCAGTTCCAGGCCGCCGATACCGTGGCGGACAACGCCTTGCACGGCGCGCTTTACATAGGGCGGCTGATGGAGCCGGCCGAGCTCGGCCCGGGCTTGATCGAACGGCTGGCGGACTTCCGGGTGGAGCTGTCCTGCAACGGCATCCGCCGTGAAACCGGTGCGGGCGCCAACGTGCTGGGCAGTCCGCTGGCGGCGCTGGCCCATCTGCTGGAGGTGCTCGGGGAGCGTCCGGCCGACGAGGCGATCCAGGCGGGCGAACTGGTCACGACCGGAACGCTGACCAAGGCATATCCGGTGCACGCGGGCGAAACATGGAGCACCACGCTGGACGGCATCGGCTTGCCGGGCCTGCGCATCGTGTTCGACGAGTGAGCCCGCGCCGGTTGCCGGCGCGCAGGGACGCTAGGCGCTGGCGCGCTGGTTCAAGGTCAGCGGAAACACTTCCTGGCGCGCGGCGGGCGCGCCGCCATTCAGGCGCTGCAGCAGCAGTTCCCCGGCGCGGGCGCCCAGCTTGCGGCTGTCCACGCCGATGGTGCTCAGGCCGGGCTCGATTTCGCGGGCGATGTCGGTATCGCCGAAACCCAGGATGGCGATGTCGCGGGGAATTGCGAGTTTGCGGTCGCGCGCCTCGAACAGCGCGCCCACCGCCAGCAGGTCGTTGGCGCAGAACACGGCGTCAAAGGCCTGGCCCATGGCGAGCAGGCGGCCCAGGGCGGCGCGGCCATCGGCGATGGTTTGCGCATTGTCCACGGCCAGTTCGGCCACCACCTGCAGGCCCAGTCCGGCAGCGGCGGCATTGAAGCCCTGGCGCCGCAGTTCGCCGCGGCCGCCCTGGCGCGCCACGAAGGCGACGCGGCGGTAGCCGCGTTCGGCCAGATGGCGCGCTGCCATGACGCCGCCGTCATAGTTGGAAAAGCCCACCAGCATGTCGATCGGGTCGCGCGGATAGGCCCAGGTCTCCATGATGGGGATGCCCAGTTCGCGCAGCGACTGGCGATTTTCCTCGAGCTCGATGACGCCGGTGAACAGCACCGCCGCGGGCCGCAAGGCGCGCAGCGACGCGATCATGCTGGTTTCCTTGGCGTAGGAATACGAGGTCTGTCCGACCATCAACTGGTAGCCCTGCGGCTCCAGCACTTCGGCGCAGCCCTGCACGGCCAGCGCGAACTGCTGGCTGAGGATGTTGGAGACGAACGCCGCCACCACGCTGGACTGCCCGGAACGCAGGGCGCGCGCGTGCGGATTCGAGGCATAGCCGGTCTGCGCCACTACCTGCAGGATGCGGTCGCGCTTTTCCTGGGCCACTTTCTCGGGCTGGCGCAAGGCCCGCGACACCGTGATGGGCGATACGCCCGCCAGCCTGGCCACTTCCTCGATGCGCGGCGGCTTGGCGGGGGCGGCCGCGCGGGCGGGCGCGGCGGCGCCCTCGGGACGCACGCGCAGCACGTCGTCGTAGGTGGGGGCGGAAGGAGGCGCGGGCCGGTGGGTCATGCGATTTCTTTTGATTGTTCCGGGATCAGGCGGCAGGCGTCAGGATATCAGCCTGGCCGACGGGACGCGCAACCTGGATCAGGCTGTCGCCGGATTCGCAGTCGGTATGCAGCCGCCGCGAAATGACGATACCCGATACCCGGAAACGCAGGACTTCCTCTTCCGCGTCCAGCTGGTTGAGGTCATGGTAGTAGCCCGCGACGTCGCCCGCGCGCACGCTGGCGCCGATGTCCACCGCCGGCTCGAACCAGCCGCGCCGGGTGGCGAAGATGTTCTGTTCGTGGCTGTCCAGCTCCAGCAACTGCATGGCGGGCGCGCCGGGCTGGTGCGGGCCGAGCACGGGCGCATCGGTCACGCCCAGCTTTTGCAGCAGGTTGTCGATGGCGCGCTGGGTCGCGGCCAGCGTGGCCGGCGTCAGCGTGCCGCCGCCGCCGAACTCGCCGCTGATGCCGATCGCGCCAGCGCGCGCGGCCGCCGCCATGGAGGTGGGCGCATCGCGGCCATTGGCGGCGACGAAGGCGTGGCCCATGCCCAGCGAACCCATCAGGTCCAGCGCGCGCGCCATGCGCTCGGGCGAGTCCTGGCGTTCGATCAGGGCGGTGGGCAGGTGCGCCATCGAGGTGCCGCCGGAATGGATGTCGAACACCACGTCGTGGCGCGGGAACAGTTCGTGTTCGAGGAAGTGCGCCAGGCGTTCGGTCGGGGTGCCGCCGGGTTCGCCGGGAAAGGCGCGATTGAGGTTGCCGTTGTCCAGCGGAGAGCGCCGCCGCGCCGCCATCACGGCTGGCAGGTTGGCCAGCGGCAGGATGGTGACTTCGCCGCGCATGCGGGAGGGATCCAGGCGGCGGATCAGCCGGCCCAGGGCGACTTCGCCTTCGTACTCGTCGCCATGGTTGCCCGCCATGAGCAGCACGCGCGGGCCGCTGCCGTTGCGGATGCGGCAGATGGGCGTCTTGATCTGGTAGTAGGGCGAACGGTCTACCGAGTAGGGGGTGCCCAGGAAACTGAGCGCCTTGCCGTCGGCATCGAAATCTATGTCGTGAAACAGGCCGGTATGCATGGGGAGATACAACAGCGCCGCGCGAGGCGGCGCGAAGAGGGATCGGAAGGCTGCAGCAAAGCGCGCTTAGCGCAGCGCGGCGACCGCGGTCATTTCGACCCGCAGGTCGGGGTCGGCCAGGCGGGCTTCGACGCAGGCGCGGGCCGGCGGATTGGCGGGGTCGACCCAGGCGTCGTAGACGCGGTTCATGGCGTCGAAGTCGCCGATGGCGGGCAGGAACACGTCCACGGCCAGCAGGCGCGATTTGTCGCTGCCGGCTTCGGCCAGCAGCGCTTCGATCTTGGCCAGCACTTCGCGGGTCTGCGATTCGAGCGAGCCCTGGCGATTGTCGGCCACCTGGCCGGCGATGAACACGAAGCCGTTGTACGAGACGGCCTGGCTCATGCGCGAGCCGGATTTGTAGCGTTTGATCATGCGAGTCCTTTGTTGGGGCCGATTACATCTGCGGCAGGGTCTGGGCTTCCTTGAACCATTTTTGCTGCAGGGCCGGCAGCTTGCCGTTCAGGCGGTTGGTGAAGAGGAAGGTATTGATCCAGTTCAGCAGGTTCTGCTGGCCCTGCTGCACGGCGGCATGCGCGGGCGATTGGCGGATCAGGAACTTGAGTTCGGGCGCCTTCGCGGCGTTGTCCTCGGCCACCTTGAGCGCGATGGCGCTGTTCTCGGCGAACGATTCCGACTGCCCGGCCAGGTAGGCGGCCACGGCCGAAGGCGTGTCCTCGAAGCGCACCAGCTTGGCGCCCGGCGCGTTGTCGGTGAGCCAGATGTCCAGCGTGGAGCCCTTGGCGACCGCGATGCTGTGGCCCTTCAATTCGTCCACCGTTTTGGCTTGCGGCATGCTGGCGCCGCCGTAGACGCCCAGGTTCACCGCGGCATAGGGCTGCGAGAACATGACCTGCTGGGCGCGTTCCGGCGTGGCGCCGGCGGCCGCGATCAGCACGTCGACCTTGCCGGCCAGCAGGCTGGGAATGCGGCTGGCGCCGGTGACCTGCACCAGCTCCAGCTTCACGCCCATGTCGGCGGCCATGAGTTTGGCCAGGTCGATGTCCAGGCCCGCGGCCTCGCCCTTGGCGTCCTTGAAGCCCCAGGGCGCGGCGTCCATCAGCACGCCCACGCGCAGCTTGCCTGCGCCCAGCACGTCCTGCAGTTTGTCGGCGGCCGAGGCGGGCGCGGCCAGGGAGAGACAGACGGCCGCGGCGGCGGCCAGCTTGGCGAACAGTTTCATGCAATGACTCCAGGAGCGGATGGTTCAGTGGGTGGACGGCGCGGCCGTGCCGATGAATTGGCGCAGCTCGGGGGTTTGGGGATTGGCGAAGAGTTCGGCGGGCGGGCCTTGTTCCCAGACGCGGCCCTGGTGCATGAACACGACCTTGGACGCAACGTTGCGGGCGAAGGCCATTTCATGCGTCACCAGCACCATGGTCATGCCCTGGCGCGCCATGTCTTCCATGACCTTCAGCACTTCGCCCACCAGTTCCGGGTCCAGCGCCGAGGTGACCTCGTCGAACAGCATCAGTTGCGGCGCCATGGCCAGGCAGCGCGCGATCGCCACGCGCTGCTGCTGGCCGCCCGACAGCAGGGCCGGATAGGCGTCGATCTTTTCGGCCAGGCCGACGCGGCGCAGCACGTCCAGCGCCAGCGCGCGGCCCTGCGACTTGGCGATCTTGCCGTTGAGCGTGGGCGCCAGCGTGATGTTGCGCTCCACGTTCAGGTGCGGAAACAGGTTGAACTGCTGGAACACGATGCCCACGCGCTGGCGGAACTGGCGCAGGCCGGGCATGCTGGCGTGGATACGTTCGCCGCCGATGCGGATGTCGCCGTCGTCTACCGTCTCCAGCGCGTTCAGGCAGCGCAGCAGGGTGGACTTGCCCGAGCCGGAGCGGCCGATGATGGTGACGATCTCGCCTTCATTGACTTCAAGGGAGACGCCGTTGAGCACCGCGTTGGCGCCGAAACGTTTGTGGATGTTGGAGACTTCAACGAGCGCCATGGAAGCGGCCCTCCAGGTTACGGGCCCACATCGTCAGGGGCAGGCACGCCGCGAAGTACAGCAACGCGACGCAGGAATAGACCAGCAGGGGCTGGAAGGTGGCGGCGCTGGCGATCTGTCCGGCGCGCGCCAGTTCGACAAAGCCCACCACCGAAGCCAGCGAGGTGCCCTTGACGAGCTGCACCAGGAAGCCCACGGTGGGCGGCAGCGACAGGCGGAACGCCTGCGGCGCGATCACATGGCGGAACTGGTGCCACTTGGACAGACCCAGGCAGGCGGCCGCTTCCCATTGCTCGTGCTTCACGGCCTGGATGCCGCCGTACCAGATCTGGCCCAGGAAGGCCGCCGTGTAGATGATGAAGGCGACGCTGACGGCGGTCAGCGCGGGCACTTCGATGCCCAGGAACACCGGCATGCCGAAGTAGAAGAACATCAGCAGGCCCAGGAGCGGCACGCCCTGGACCAGTTGCTGCATGGCCGCGGCCAGCCAGCGCAGCGGCGCCGAACGGTGGCCGCGCAGCAGCGCCAGCCCCAGGCCCAGCGGCGCGCCGATGGCCAGCGCAATCAGCACCAGGGCCACGGTCCATTGCAGCGCGCTGAGCAGGGAGGCGAAATCACTCAGGGTAAATGTACGCATGCTCGCGACTCCTAGCGGCGCACGGGCCAGGTGAAGGCCAGGCTGCCGGCCAGGGCCAGCAGCGCCTTGGTGATCAGCACCAGCGTGAAATAGATGCCGCAGATCACCGCATAGACTTCAAAGCTGCGGTAGGTGCGGCTTTCGATGAAGCTGCCGGCATGGAACAGATCCTCGGCCGATACCTGCGAGGCCAGCGAGGTGCCCAGCAGCAGGATGACCAGCTGCGTGCCCAGCGCGGGGTAGACGTTGCGCAGGGCGGGCGCCAGCACGATGTGGCGGTACACCTGCCAGGTGCTCAGGCCCAGGCAATGGCCGGCCTCGATCTGGCTGCGCGGAATGGAATCCAGGCCGGCGCGCAGGATCTCGATGGCGTAGGCCCCGAAATACAGGCTGAGCGCCAGCGCCGCGGCCACGAAGGGGGGCATGCGCAGGCCCAGACCCGGCAGGATGAAGAACACGACGAACAGCTGGATCAGCGACGGCGTGTTGCGGAACACCTCGACATAGGCGCGCAACGCCAGCTTGACCGGCTTGGGGCCATGGCGCGTCAGCAGGGCGCCGGCCAGGCCGATGGCCAGCCCGGCGATCACGGCGATGACGGTCAGCTCCAGCGTGACCTGGATGCCGTCCCAGAGCTGTTCGCGGTAGCGCCAGATCTGTTGGAAGTTCAGCTGTTGCATGGCTTATCCGAAGAACGTGCGGTAGGCCGACTGCACGCGGCCGTCGGCGTCCAGGCCGAAGAAAACGCGCCAGCGGTCCAGACAGGTGCAGGGATGCGAAATGCCGAACTCGATCACGTCGCCCGGCGCCAGTTCGCTGTCCGGCGCGATGGCCAGGAAGGCGTGCTGGTCGTTGAGCCGCGTGACGCGGGTTTGCGTGTCCCAGCCGGGCAGGGCCGCGCCGCCGCGGAAGGCGGCCAGCGGCGCGGGCAGGTCCTGGTCGTAGGACACGTCGCGCATGCCGAAACCGCAGATCGCCAGGCCCGGTTCCGGTCGCGACAGGACTTCGCCCCACAGGCGCAGGGCCGGCCGGAAGTCGGTGGCGGCGTTGCGCGCCTGGCCGTCGACCAGGAAGCCCGCGCGGGCGTCCATGGCCTGCAGCGCGCGCTGATAGGTGCCATGGTCATGGAAGAAGATGGCGCCGCTGCGCAGCACCAGCTGGGCATTGCCGTCCTCGGACAGCCAGCCCTTGGCCGCCTGAGTGACATGGTCGAAGAAGGCCGAGCCGCCCGCGGTGAACACCAGAGGCGCGTGCGGCGCCAGCGCGCGCACTTGCTTGAACGCGCGGGCGGCGCGCTCCATCAGCGCGGCGATATTGCTGGCGGTGAGCGCCGCGTCCGAGCTGGCGACGGCGCCTTCGTAGGTGGCCACGCCCGCCAGCGCGAGCTTGTCGCCCTGCTCACGGATCGCGGCCAGGATGGCTGCGACCGCGGCATCGTCGCGCGCGCCCGCGCGGCCGCCGCCGACTTCCACCAGCACCTCGACGGGCCGGCCGGCTTCAGCGGCCGCGGCGGCCAGCGAACGCACGGTGTCGGCGGAGTCCGCGAATGCCAGCAGGCGCGCATGGGGGTAGCCGGCAAGCAGCTTGCCCAGGCGGGCGCCGCTGGCCGCGCCGCCGATCTCGTTACCCAGCATCAGGCGGGATACGCCTGCGCGCAGCAGCACGGCGGCCTGCTGCAGGTTGGCGACGGTGGCGCCCCAGGCGCCGGCATCGAGCAGGCGCTGCACGATCTGCGGCGACATCGGCGTCTTGGCATGCGGCGCCAGCGCCGCCCCGTGGCTGCGGGCGTACTGGAAGATCTGCTCGACGTTATGGGCGAAGGCGGCCTCATCCAGCGTCAGGACGGGCAGGGCCATGTTGCCGCTCCTGGGCTGCCAGCCCCGGGCCGCGACGCCGCGCAGCGGGACGGCGGGCTCGCCCGGAGGAATGCCCCGGTAGGTATCGTCCAGTGGAGTATCGAGCAGGGTTTCCAGGAAGGGATTCATGTGGCCGCCGAAGAAAGATCAGGGTTATGACAACGTTGTCATTTGATGGCGGCAGTCTAATGGTAACGTTGTCAAATTAGGATTAGGGCAATCCCCTAGGGATGCCCGAGCGGCGGCTCAGGCTGGCGCCGACGCGGTTTCGTCCTTCCAGCGCTGCTTGTCGCGCAAGGGCGGCGAACCGAACAGGCGGCTGTATTCGCGGCTGAACTGCGACGAGCTTTCGTAGCCCACGGAATGGGCTGCCAGCGCTACGCCCGCGTCATCGGTCAGCATCAGGCGCCGCGCTTCCTGCAGGCGCAGGTGCTTCTGGTATTGCAGCGGGCTCATGGCGGTGGCCTGCTTGAAATGATGGTGCAGCGAAGACACGCTCATGTGCACGTCGCGCGCGATTTCTTCCACGCGCAGGGGCTGGGCATAGTTGTCGCGCAGGATGCGGATGGCCTTGGCCACGCGGTTGAGCTGGCTGTCCTGCAGCACCGATTGGCGCAGCACCGCGCCCTGGCCGTTCATCAGCAGGCGGTACAGCAGCTCGCGCTTGACCAGGGGCGCCAGGATGGGAATGTCGCGCGGCGTGTCCAGCAGGCGCAACAGGCGCAGCACCGCGTCCAGCAGCGCGCCGCCCAGCGGATTGACGCAAAGCGCGCGCGCGGCCTCGGCTGGCGGCTGCGGCGGCAGGCTTTCGTCGCTGATCAGCGAGGTGATCTCCTCCACGTTCAGCTCCAGCCGCAAGCCCAGATAGGGCAGCGTCGGGCTGGCGACGGACACCTTGGCCACGACCGGCAGATCCACCGAGGAAATCAGGTAATGGAAGGGGTCGTACTCGTAGGCATCATCGCCGATGAGCAAGCGCTTGGAACCCTGGGCGATGACGCCCAGCGCGGCCTTCTGCAGTCCGGGCTTGGCGCCGGTGGGCTGCGAAATGCGGTGCAGGAACAGGCCCTCGATGGGCGTGTCCAGCGAACCCTCCAGGTCGCCGGTCATGCGTTCCAGCGTGCAGAGCAGTTCGCGCCGCGCCGGCTCATAGGCGACGTCCAGGGGCGGGACGGCGACTCTGGCGGCAAGTGCGGATGTGATGGTCATGGGGGCTCCCGTGGCGCGCCGTGCCGGATGGGCGTTGGCGGCAGAAAGTCGGAGGATTGGGTGGCTTTCAGTTTATGCCTAAGCTTGCCTGCATCCAGGCTGCGGCGCTTTTCATGGAGAAATGGGCAGAAAATTCGGAGGAATGAGCGGCCAGGCGCCGCAGAGTGGCCAGCGCTGCAGGATTGGGCAAAAAAAGGGCAGGATCAAGCAGCGTCCGCGCCGGCCCCTGGACGCATACTTTCCTTCATCCTGGCAGGCGGGCCGCGGCCATTCCATCCCGGAGCGCCGGCTCCCGCCCAGCCCTTGAAGGAGCGCAACCATGCGGTACAAGAAATTCGGAAGCACCGGCCTGTTCGTGTCGGAACTCTGCCTGGGCACCATGACCTTCGGCGGCGGCGGCGAGTTTTGGAGCAACATCGGCAGCCTGCAGCAGGAAGAGGCCAATCGGCTGGTGGGCCGTGCCCTGGATGCCGGCGTCAATTTCATCGACACGGCCGACGTGTATTCCGAGGGCCGCTCGGAGGTCATCACCGGGCAGGCGCTGCGCGACCTGAAGGTGGCCCGCGAGGACGTCGTGATCGCGACCAAGGTGTTCGGACCGACGGGCGCGGGCGTCAATGCGCGCGGCAACTCGCGTTCGCACATCATCGACGGCGTCAAGAAAAGCCTGTCGCGCCTGCAGCTGGACCATATCGACCTCTACCAGATCCACGGCTTCGATCCCGCCACGCCGGTGGAAGAAACGGTCAGGGCGCTGGACAATCTGGTGCAGCATGGCCACGTGCGCTACGTTGGCGTGTCCAACTGGGCCGCCTGGCAGATCATGAAGGCGCTGGGCATTGCCGAACGCCTGGGGCTGGCGCGCTTCGAGTCGCTGCAGGCCTATTACACGATCGCCGGCCGCGACCTGGAGCGCGAGATCCTGCCCATGCTGCAAAGCGAAGGCGTGGGGCTGATGGTGTGGAGCCCGCTGGCAGGCGGCCTGCTGAGCGGCAAGTACAGCCGCGACGGGCAGGCCGAAGCCGGCAGCCGCCGCGCCGCCTTCGACTTCCCGCCGGTGGACCAGGAACGCGCCTACGACAGCATCGACGTCCTGCGGCGCGTCGCCGGCGCGCGCGGCGTATCGGTGGCGCAGGTGGCCCTGGCCTGGCTGCTGCACCAGCAGGCCGTGACCAGCGTCATCATCGGCGCCAAGCGCGTCGACCAGCTGGACGACAACCTGGCGGCCACGGCGATACGCCTGACGGCGGACGAACTGGCCGAGCTGGACCAGGTCAGCGCCTTGCCGCCGGAGTATCCGGGCTGGATGCATGTGCGCCAGGGCGAATACCGGCGCAAGCAGCTGAGCGAATCCGGCGGGGCGTAAAACGCCGGGGACAGGCGGGGCCGCCAGCGGTGGGACCGCCTCCGGCGAGGCCGCCGCCGGCATGGTTGCCGGCGGGCGTGCCAGGCCTCGCGCCGTGCCGCGGCGACTAGAATGTCATGCACATTGCTGTGTATGGATTCTTGTCTTCAAGGGACACGCGTGGCCATTCCGTATCTACGCCGCCTGACGGCCGTCAGCCGCAGCCCCCAGGCCAACAGGCACCTGGCTTACATCCTGACCTTCACCGCTGGCGCGGTCAACGCCGGCGGCTTCCTGGCCGTGCAGCAATACACCTCGCACATGTCCGGCATCGTCTCCATGATGGCCGATCACCTGGCGCTGGGCGGGGTGATCGTGGTGCTGCAGGGGCTGGCGGCGCTGCTGTCCTTTCTGGCCGGCGCCGCCAGCTCGGCCTTCCTGATCAACTTTGGGCGCCGCTCGCACCTGACCAGCGAATACGCGATGCCGCTGCTGTACGAAGCCGTGCTGTTGCTGGGCTTCGGCTTGCTGGGCGCCAACCTGGAAACGCTGCGCTGGTTCTACGTGCCGGGCACGGTCATGCTGCTTTGCTACATCATGGGTCTGCAGAACGCCATGATCACCAAGCTGTCGCGCTCCGAGATCCGCACCACGCATGTGACGGGCATGGTGACCGATATCGGCATAGAACTGGGCAAGCTGTTTTACTGGAACGTGGCCCAGGGCGATCCGGCCTCGATGCAGCCGGTGCGCGCGGACCGCAGCAAGCTTGTCGTGCTCACCGTGCTGGTGTCGCTGTTCTTCGTCGGCGGAGTGACGGGGGCATTTTCCTTCTTCAACTTCGGGTTCGGCTCGACGGTGCCGCTGGCGCTGGTGCTCATGGTGCTGGCCGCCGTACCCATCGTGGACGACATCCGCAGTCTGCTGCCGCGCATGTAGGGCCTGTGCGCCCGCCGCCGAACTACAATGCCCTGCACCGATACACAGGAGGCAGACCGGGCATGGACGCGGAATTCTGGCTGGAGCGTTGGCGCGAAGGGCGCACGCATTTTCATCAATCGCGGGTCACGCCGCTATTGCAGAAGTATTGGCCGACGCTGGGCGTGCCCAAGGACGGCCGGGTGCTGGTGCCGCTTTGCGGCAAGTCGCTGGACATGGTGTGGATCGCGGCGCAGGGGCATTCCGTGCTGGGCGTCGAGCTGTCCGAGCTTGCGGTCGAGCAGTTCTTCGAAGAAAACGAACTCAAGCCGCTCACGCACGTGTCCGTCTATGGCAAGCACTACGTGGCGGGCAGCATCGAAATCATCTGCGGCGACATCTTCAAACTGGATGCGCAACTGCTGTCGCATTGCGTGGGCGCCTATGACCGCGCCGCGCTGGTGGCGTTGCCGGACACCATGCGCGCAGACTACGTGCGCCACGTCTACGGCAATCTGTCACCCGCCTATCAGGGACTGCTGATCACGCTGGACTACCCGCAGGAAGAAATGGCGGGGCCGCCGTTCTCTGTCGTGGACAGCGAAGTGCAGAACATCTTTGCGGGCGTGTCGCCCGCCAGGATCATCGACCGCCGCGACATCCTGGAAAAGGAACCGAAGTTCCTGGCGGCCGGCGTCAGCCGGCTGGACACCGTGGTCTATCACCTGGGCGCGCAGGAATGAAGACGGCGCCCGCCTGAGCACAGGCGGGCGCCATGCTCTCAGGTCATCAGCCAGCCGCCGGCCACGTCCAGTACCTGGCCGGTGACGAAGCGGGCTTGATCCGACGCGAAGAACAGGCAGGCATCCGCTACTTCTTCCGGCGTACCCAGGCGGCGCAGCGCGGTTACCTGCGCAACCGCGTCATTGATTTCCTTGGGCACGGTTTTCAGCAAGGGCGTGCTGATGCGTCCAGGCGCCAGGGCGTTGACGGTGACCTGGTGCTCGCCCAGTTCGGCGGCCCAATGGCGCGTCAGACCGATCAGTCCGGCCTTGGTGGCCGCGTAATGCGCCGCCACGATGTCGCAATAGGCGCGGCCGGCCACGGAAGACATGTTGATCACGCGGCCCTGGCGCTCGCGCACCATGTGCGGCGTGGCCAGGTGCGTCATGTAGAACACGCTGTTCAGGTTGACGGCGACCACGTTCTCCCATTCCCTGGGCGGCATCTCCCAGACCTTCAGCGCGCGTCCATCGGTCTTCGGTGAAATGCCGACGTTGTTGACCAGGATGGTGGCCGGACCCAGCTCTGCGCTGATGCGTTCGTAGGCTGCCTGGCACTCCTCGAAGCGCGCGACGTCCGCGTGCACGAAGCAGGCTTCATGGCCGCGCTTGCGCAGTTCCTTTTCGTAAGCCTGCCCGCCCTGCGCATTGAAATCGATGAGACCCACGCGGCCGCCTTCCGCCAGGAAGCCTTCGACGATGGCCGAGCCTATGCCGCCGACCGCGCCCGTCACGATGGCCACCTGGTCCTTGAAGCGCCCGCTCATGCGGCCACCTTCAGCATGATCTTGCCGATGTGCTTGCTGCTTTCCATCAGCGCATGCGCCTGGGCCGCTTCCGCCAGCGGAAATACCTTGTGGATGCGCGGCAGGCATTGCCCCTGTTCCATCAGCGGCAACACTTTTTCCGCCAGCGCGCGGGTGATCGCGCCCTTGTCCTCGTCGGAGCGGGGGCGCAGGGTGGAGCCGGTGAATTGCAGGCGCTTGAGCATGATGGGCATGGCGTCGATCTCGGCCTTGCTGCCCTCCAGGAAAGCGATCTGCACCAGCCGGCCATTGAGCGCCAGCAGCCGCAGGTTCTTGTTGATGTAGGCGCCGCCCACCATGTCCAGTATCACGTCCACGCCCGCGCCGCCGCTGCCCTGGCGCACCGCCGCCTCGAAGTCGGCCTCGCGGTACAGCACGGCATGGTGCGCGCCGGCGGCCAGGCAGGCGTCGGCCTTTTCCTGGTTGCCTACCGTGGTCCAGACTTCGGCGCCGAAGGCGCGCGCCAGCTGGATCGCGGTCAGGCCGATGCCGCTGGAACCGCCGTGCACCAGGAAGCATTCGCCGGCGGCCAGACGGGCGCGGTCGAACACATTGGTCCAGACGGTGTAGTAGTTCTCGGGGATGGCGGCGGCCGTCAACAGGTCCAGGCCGCGCGGCACGGGCAGGCAATGGCGTTCGTCCGCCAGGCAGTATTGGGCGTAGCCGCCGCCCGGCGTCAGCGCGCAGACCTGGTCGCCGACTTTCCAGAGGCTGGCGTCGGGCCCGGTGGCGATGACGGTGCCGGAAACCTCCAGCCCCAGGTGGGGCGAGGCGCCCGGAGGCGGCGGATAGGAGCCGGAGCGTTGCAGCACGTCGGGGCGGTTGACCCCGGCGTAGGCGACCTCGATCAGCACCTGCCGGCCGGCGGGGGCCTCCATGTCGCGTTCGGCCAGGCGCATGCAGTCGGGCGCGCCGCCCTGGCCGTGGTCGATGTATGTGCAGCGTAAAGACATAAGGAATCCTTGGTATCAATGGCCCAGGTAGGCCTTCTTCACATGCGGGTCGCTCAGCAGCTCCGCGCCAGTGCCGGTGCGTACGATGGCGCCGTTCTCCAGCACGTAGCCGCGGTCCGCCAGCCGCAGCGTGCGGAACACGTTCTGCTCCACCAGCAGCACGGTCACGCCGTGCGCGGTGACGCCGCGGATGATGTCGAACATCTGCTGCACCAGCAGCGGCGACAGGCCCAGCGAGGGCTCGTCGAACACCAGCAGCTTGGGATCGGCCATCATGCCGCGCGCGATCGCCACCATCTGCTGTTCGCCGCCGGAAAGCGATCCGGCGTATTGGTTCAGGCGTTCCTGCACCCGCGGGAAGATACCCAGCACCTCGTCCAGCTTGCGTTGCACGATGGGGCGGGCGGCGCGCTTGTAAGAACCCATCAGCAGATTGTCGCGCACCGTGAAATGCGGGAACAGCTGGCGGCCTTCGGGAATCATGGTGATGCCCGCGTCGACGATGTCGTAGGGCTTGCGGTTGGTCAAGTCCTGGCCTTCGAACTCGACTTTGCCCTCCATGGCGGCGATGACGCCGCACAGCGTCTTCAAGGTGGTGGTCTTGCCGGCGCCATTGGCGCCGATCAGCGTGACGATCTCGCCCGCATGGACCTCGAAGTTCAGGCCGTTCAGGACCTGGCTCTTGCCGTAGCCCGAGGACAGATTCGAAACCTTAAGCATCCTGGTACTCCTTGCCCAAATAGGCCTCGATGACGGCGGGGTTCTCCACCACGTCCTTGGGCGCGCCGCTGACCAGCACCGCGCCTTCGTTCAGCACGATGATGCGGTCGGACAGCGCCATGGTGGCCTGCATCATGTGCTCGATCAGCAGCACCGATACGCCGGAATCTCGGATGCGGCGGATCATCTGGATCGACTTCTCGATGTCGGTCGGGTTCAGTCCCGCCATCACCTCGTCCAGCAGCAGGATGCGCGGCTTGATCGCCAGCGCGCGGGCGACCTCCAGGCGCTTCATGCCGCCCACGGTCAGGTTGCGCGCCTCGATGTCCAGGTACTTCACCAGGTCGGTCTGCTCGGCGACTTTCAGTGCGATCTGCTCGGCTTCGTCACGGTTCGACGTGCGGATGAAGGCGCCCAGCATGATGTTCTCCAGCACGGTCAGGCCGGTGAACGGCTTGGCGATCTGGAAGGTGCGGCCCAGCCCCTGGTGCGCGAATTCGTCGGGCGTCTTGCAGGTGACCCAGTTGCCTTGCGCGTCCAGCATGGTGATGCCGCCCTTGTCCGGCGACAGGAAGCCCGACAGCAGGTTGAAAACCGTGGTCTTGCCCGCGCCGTTGGGGCCTATCATGCCCAGGATCTCGTTCTGGTTCAGCGTCAGCGACACGTCGTTGGTGGCGCGCAGGCCGCCGAAGCTTTTGAATAGCTTGTCGGCCTTGAGCACCGGCTGATCCGTGCGTTCGGCGCCGTGCAGGCGCAGTTCATCGGCCAGCTTGAGCTTGGCGCGGGGCGTGCCCAGATAGGGCAGACGCGACAGCCAGCGTTCGATGGCCGGGCCGAAGGCGCCGGCCAGGCCGCGCGGAATGGTCAGCACCACCGCTACCAGGATCAGGCCGTAGATCAGCCCGTGCATGCCGTTGCCCACGCTGCTGAGCCAGCCGCGCGCCAGTTCGGCGATGGGCAGCACCAGGAAGGTGCCGGCGATGGGCCCGGCCACCGTACCCAGCCCGCCAATCAGCGCGAACATGGCCACCTGGATCGACAGCTCCAGCGAAAACGCCGAACTCGGGTCCACGAAGGTCAGGTAGGTGATGTGGAAGGTGCCGATGATGCTGGTCAGCATGGCGGACACGACCGCGGCGATGATCTTCATGCGCACGGTATGGATGCCGACCGCCAGCGCCGCGTCCTCGCGTTCGCGGATCGCGATCAGGTAATGGCCGATGCGCGACTTGCGGATGTACCAGGAGGCCCAGGTCACCAGCAGGAACAGGCCGAAGGCGATGATCACGTAATTGACCTTCTCGCGGAACACGATCCAGGTCCAGCCTATGTTCAGCGGCAGGCTGATGCCGCTGGAGCCGCCCGTCCAGCTTTCTTCGTGGATCACCAGGAGGCGCACCACCTCCAGGATCGCGATGGTGGCCAGCGCGAAGAACGGGCCGCGCAGCCGCAGCGTGGGGTAGCTGATGAGGATGGCGACCGCGCCCGAGATCGCCGCGCCCGCCAGCATGCCGAACCACGGCGAAATGCCGAAGTTCTGCGTCAGCAGCGTGGCGGTATAGCCGCCGATGCCGTAGAACACGGCGTGGCCCAGCGACAGCTGGCCGGCGTAGCCGCCGACGATGTTCCAGGCCACGGACAGGGCCGAGAACACGAACAGCAGGACGAACAGGTTGGTCCAGAAGGGCGTGCCCATGATCACAGGCACAAGGAACATCGCAATCAGCAGGATGAGGCTGACGTAGGTCTTGGGGTGTCGGATATCGGGAAACACATCTCGCTCCTTGTTGCTCTGATCACTCTGTGCCGACGCCGAACAGGCCGTTCGGACGCAGCACCAGGATCAAGAGGAAGATCCCGAAATAGACGACCTCTTTCAGGTCGGGGGCGATGTAGAAGCCAGCCAGCGTGTCCACGATGCCGATGATCATGGAGCCGGCCACCGCGCCGTACAGGCTGCCCAGGCCGCCCAGCACCACGATGACGAAGGCCGTCAGCACGAAGTACGTGCCCACGGTGGGAAACACCGGATACTGCGGCGCCAGCAGGCCGGCGGCGATGCCGACAAAGGCCGTGCCCAGGCCGAAGGCGATGGCGTAGACGTTGTTGACGTTCACGCCCATCAGGGTGGCGGCGTAGCGGTGCTGCGCCACGGCCCGCAGCGCGCGGCCCAGGTAGGTGCGGTGCATGAACAGGTGCAGCAGCACCGCCAGGGTCAGGCCGATCACGAAGGTGACGAGCTGCCCGGTCACCATCGAATAGGGGCCGATGTCGATGGCGTTCGTGCCCAGTTCCACCGGCGCGCGATAGACGTTGGCGCCGAATATGACCAGGGCGAGATTCAGCAGGATGGTGGACACGCCCACCGTGGCGAAGATCTGGATATGCTGGTCGGCGTTGAGCAGCGGCTGGATGATGCCTTTCTGCGTCAGCGCGCCCAGCGCGAACAGGATGACGGCGACGGGCACCAGGCCGGCATAGGGATGCACGCCGAATTGCGCCGCGATCAGATAGACCATGTACATGCCTATCATCAGGAACTCGCCGTGCGCGAAGTTCACGACGCGCACCACGCCGAAGATCAGCGTCAGCCCCAGGCTGATGATGGTGTACGCGCCGCCCAGCAACAGGCCGTTGATGACCAGTTGAATGAATAGTTCCATGTTGCAACCTCTTAGAGCGGGTAGCGGCCCCGGCCCGGCCGTGTTGTCGGCCGGACCGGGGCGCGCGGACCCCGGGATACGTCAGGCGCCCCCGAGCGCCTGAGCACTGGCGTGGCGCTTATTTCTTGAAGACCGGCTTGCCGAGTGCGAGGTTGCTGGGCGCGATGGTGACCAGCTTGCCGTCCTGCCACTGCATCACGTAGAACGTGGATGCATTGTTCTGGCCGTCTTCGCCGAAGTCGAAGGCCCAGCCGTTGGCGGTCTGGCCGGCCGGCTTCTTGTAGGCCAGGACGGCGGCGCGGATCTTGTCCTTATCCGTGGACTTGGCGTTGCCGATGGCTTCGAAGAAGGCCTTGGCGCCGACGTAGTTGGTCAGGCTGTGGCCGGATTGGGGATCGCTCTTGTAGGTGGCCTTGTAGGCTTCGAGGAACTTGTCCAGGCCGGGCGCGCCTGCGGGATTGATGGAGGATTGCGGGAAGTCCAGGTCGAACACGCCGTTCATGTCGGCGCCCACGGCCTTGGCCGTGTCCGCCAGCGAATAGCCGCCGCCCGCGCCGATCACGACCTTGGGCTTGAAGCCCGCGGCGCGCGCCTGGCTGAAGAACAGGATGGCGTCGTTCTGGTAGGCCGTCTGCAGCACCACGTCGACCTTGGCGCCCTTCAGGCGCAGGATCAGCGAGGACAGGTCGACGGTCTTGGCCGAGTACGGCAACACTTCCGCGACCGTATAGCCCAGTTCCTGCGCGCGTTTTTTCTCGGTGGCGGCCACGTCGGTGCCGTAGGGGCCGTCCTCGTGGATGATGCCGATCTTGATGTCCTTGGGGTTCAGCCCCATGCCCGGCGCGATGGTGTCGTGCAGCGCGTTGACCACCGACACGCCGTACAGCGCGGTGTTGGGGTTGCTGCGGAACAGGTACTTGTAGCCGCGGGTGGTGATCTTGTGCGCGGTGGCGCCCAGTTCGAAATAGGGCACGCCGGCCAGCTCGGTCACGGGCGAGGCCGCGTAGGAAATGCCGGAAGCGTAGCTGCCGAACACGCCGACCACGTTGGAGGAAATCAGGCGCTTGGTTTCCGACACGGCTTGCGTCGGATCGACGGCGTCGGCCTTGATGATTTCGATCTTCTCGCCGTTGACCCCGCCCGCGGCGTTGATTTCATTGACGGCCAGCTCCAGGCCGCGATAGCTCTCTTGCCCCAGGAGCGCGAGCGCGCCGCTGAACGGGAAGAGGGCGCCTACCTTCATGTCGGCCGCTGCGGTGCCGCTTGCCAGCGCGCCGCATACGCCCAGCGCCAAAGCAATTTTTTTGAACTTGAACACTGTCTACGCTCCTTTGTCGGTATGGGATGCGGACTTTCTTGTTTGGTCCGTTTTTTTGAATATATGATATATCGGCCGGGCGGGTAGCAACCCCCGCCTTGGATTCTAGTGGGGGCCGTAACCCGCCGAATCGGGGAATTCCCTAAAGCCGCATGAATAAAGACTTAGCGGGCTGACGTCGAGCAAATCCAGGTGCTTTTGCTACTTCGGGATGACACTTTTCGATGTACGGCCCGGTTGCAATAAACGTCATAAGCTGGCGGTTTTTTTCATATATCGTATATCATCAATCGGCTGTTTTTCATAAGAATCAGGAGACAGAGGCATGTTCGAGGAAGTGGATTTCGCCGGGAAAAAGGTGCTCATCACCGCCGGCGCGGACGGGCTGGGCCTGGAGATGGCGAAGGTGTTCCGCCATGCCGGCGCCTCCGTGTTCGTATGCGATGTGAACCAGGAGCGCCTGGCCGCGCTGCCGGCCGAATTGCCTGGCGTGCATGCGGCCCTGGCCGACGTCTCGGACGAAGACAGCGTCGCCGCGCTGTTCGATCAGGTCCGCGCCAAGCTGGGCGGCCTGGACATCCTGGTCAACAACGCCGGCGTGGCCGGTCCCACTGGCTACGTCGAAACCCTGTCCAAGGCGGACTGGGACCGCACGCTGGCCGTGAACATCACCGGACAGTTCCTGTGCGCGCGCCAGGCCATCGGCCTGCTCAAGGAGTCCAAGGCCGGCGTGATGATCAACCTGTCGTCCGCGGCCGGCCATCTGGGCTTTGCCGGGCGCTCGGTTTATTCCGCCTCGAAGTGGGCAGTGATTGGCTTCACCAAATCCCTGGCCATCGAACTGGGTCCCTATGGCATCCGCGTCAACGCCATCCTGCCGGGCGCGGTGGAAGGGCCGCGCATCCGCGCCGTGATCGCGGCGAAGGCGGATACGCTGGGCCGTCCGGTGGAGGAGATTGCCGCGCAGTACGAGAACCAGGCCGCGCTGGGCCGCATGGTCACGGCGCGCGATATCGCCAACATGGTGCTGTTCAACGCCAGCGAGGCCGCCCGCAGCGTCTCGGGGCAGGCCATCGTGGTGGACGGCTTCACACAGAAGCTTTACTGATGGACGCCGGGTCCAAGGCGCAGCGCGCCGCCATCATCGGAACCGGCCTGATCGGCCAGGGCTGGGCCATCGTGTTCGCCCGCATGGGCTGGGAAGTGCGCCTGTATGACGTCAACGCCGCAATGCTGGCCGAAGCCCGCGGTCTGATCCTGCAGCAGCTGCGCGAACTTGAAGCCCAGGGCTTGCTGCAGGACGCCGAGGCCATAGGCGGGCGCGTCCATGTGGCAAGCAACCTGGCCGATGCCTTGAAGGGCGCCAGCTACATCCAGGAGAACTCGCCCGAAAACGTCGAGATCAAGCGGGCGCTGTTTGCCGAACTGGACGCGGCGGCCGAACCCGACGCGATCATCGGCAGTTCCACGTCCAGCATCCCCGCCAGCGAATTCACCGGGCACCTGGCCGGGCGCCACCGCTGCCTGGTGGCGCACCCGGTGAATCCGCCGTACCTGATCCCGGTGGTGGAACTGTGCCCCGCACCCTGGACCAGCCCGCAGGCCGTCGATTCCGCCCGCGCCGTCATGGCCGGCATCGGCCAGAAGCCGGTGCTGGTGCGGCGCGAAATCGAAGGCTTCATCCTCAACCGCCTGCAGGGCGCGCTGCTGCACGAGGCGTTCCGCCTGGCCAGCGCGGGCATCGCCAGCGCCGAGGACATCGACGCCACGGTGAAGGACGGCCTGGGCCTGCGCTGGTCGTTCATGGGGCCGTTCGAAACCATAGACCTCAACGCGCCGGGCGGCATCGCCGACTATTGCGCGCGCTACGGCGGGCTGTACCAGTCCATCGGCGCGACCCAGGGCGAACCCGTCGCCTGGGAGGGCGCGCTGGTCGACGCGCTGTCGGAGGAACGCCGCGGCTTGCTGCCGCAGGAAGATCTTGCCAAGCGCCGCTTCTGGCGCGATGAAAAACTGATGCGCCTCATGCGCCATAAACAGGACAACGGAGACAACAATGGCTAAGCCCAAGCAGAAAGTCATCATCACTTGCGCCGTGACGGGCGCCATCCACACGCCCAGCATGTCGCCGCACCTGCCGGTAACCGCCGACGAGATCGCGGAGGCTGCCATCGGCGCGGCCAAGGCGGGCGCGGCGGTGCTGCACCTGCATGCGCGCGATCCGCAGACCGGCAAGCCGTCGCAGGATCCGGCGCTGTTCAAGCCCTTCCTGGAGCGGATCAAGCGGGAAACGGACGCCATCATCAACATCACCACCGGCGGCAGCCCGCATATGACGGTGGAAGAGCGCATGCGCCCGGCCACCACCTTCAAGCCGGAACTGGCGTCCCTGAACATGGGGTCCATGAACTTCGGCCTGTACCCCATGCTGGGCCGCTTCAAGGAGTTCAAGCATGACTGGGAGCGCGAGCATCTGGAGAACAGCCGCTCGCTGGTGTTTCGCAATACCTACCAGGACATCGAATCGATCCTCGCGCTGGGCAACGCCAACGGCACCCGCTTCGAGTTCGAGTGCTACGACATCAGCCACCTGTACAACCTGGCCCATTTCGTGGACCGCGGCCTGGTCAAGTCGCCGCCCTTCATCCAGTCGGTATTCGGCATCCTCGGCGGCATCGGCCCGCACCCCGAAGACCTGATGCACATGAAGCGCACGGCCGACCGCTTGTTCGGCAACGACTATGAGTGGTCGATCCTGGGCGCCGGCCGCGGCCAGATCCCGCTGGCCACCATAGGCGCGGCCATGGGCTCGAACGTGCGGGTGGGGCTGGAGGATTCGCTGTGGATCGGCCCGGGCGAGATGGCGCAATCCAATCAGGTGCAGGTGGAGCGCATCCGCACCATCCTGGAGGCGTTGAACCTGGAAATCGCCACGCCCGCAGAAGCGCGCGCCAAGCTGGACTTGAAGGGCAAGGACAACGTGGCGTTCTGATGCGGCCAGGGGCCGGCCGCTATCCGGCTCCTTGTCGCGTCAGGCGCGGCGGCGCAGCGCGGCAGCCAGCGTGTCGGTGTCGAGCGCGCGGTCGAAGTTGGCGGCGTGGCGGGCCTTCAGGCTCAGCTCCGCAGCCAGCCGCAGTTCCGCGTCGTCCGGCATGTCGGCCGCACCCAGTTCGCGCAAGGTGGTGGGCAGGCCCACCAGGGCATACCAGCGGGTCAGCTCGTCCAGCATGCCGTCCGTCCGGCTTTCCAGGTCCAACTGCACCAGCAGGCCGACCGCCACCTGCAGGCCATGCGGGGCGCTCGCCACGCCGCTGATCTTGGGCAGTCCGCGCGTCAGCGCGTGGGCGATGGACAGGCCGCCGCTTTCGAAACCGAGGCCGCTCATGAGGATCATCGCTTCCACCACGCGTTCAAAGGCCGGCGTGGGCTGGCCGCTGCCGGCAACCGCCACGGCATCCGCGCCGTCGGCCAGCAGGGTGCGCAGGCAGCCGTCGGCGATGAACTGGGCGGTGAGAGGCGGCGCGCCGTCATACATGTTGCGGCCGCCGTTGCGGCCGCATTGCTCTGCCTCGAATTTCTTCGAGACCGCGTCGCCCAGCCCGGCGAGAAAGAAATTCGCCGGCGCGGTGGCGATGACGGCGGTATCGACCAGCACGATGGTGGGGTTGAACAACATGTGCTCCACCGCCAGGAGATTGTGATGGGCGTCGTACAGGACGTAGTTCTTGCTGGTCGGCGCGTCGTTGGACGCGACGGTCGGCACGGTGATGAGATGGCAGTGCGAGGACTTGGCCACCGCCTTGCCCGCGTCCAGCGCCTTGCCGCCGCCCACCGCGATGACCATGTCGATGCCGGCCGGCGCGGCCTGCGCGCGCAATTGCGTGATCGCGGCCGGCGTCAGGTCGCCTTCGACCATCAGCGGTATCAGCGACACGTTTTGCGCCGCGCACAAGGCTTCGATTCTTGGCCCCAGCACGCCATGCACGTAGCTGTCGATGACCAGGGCCGCGCGGCGGCCGAACAGGGCTGCGTACTGTCCCAGGGTGTCCAGGGCGCCGGCGCCCTGGATGTAGCGGCTGGGCGCGCCAAAAATCTTCAGCATCGGATTTTCCTTCGGGTTTGCCTATTTGCGGGCAGCGGGGGGGCGGTAGTCGAGTTCCTTTTCGCGCTCGACCAGCCAGTCGATCATGATCTTGCCGCCCCAGACCAGATCGGCCTGGATGGCTTGCCTGGCGGCTTCGGAGTCGCGCGCTTCCAGGGCTTCCAGTACCGCTTCGTGGCGGTGCTCGTTCTGCGAATAGTCCAGGCCCGAGGTCTTGACGTGGAACACCTTGAGGATGGGGCCGGTGATCACCCAGAACGATTCCACCGTGGCGCGCAGGATGGGCTTGTTGCTGGCTTCCAGGATGGCGAAGTGGAATTTGCGGTTCAGGTAGCTGGCGCGCTTGGGATCGCTGGCGGTGCAGGAGATGAAGTCCCGTTGCAGCGCGATCAGGTTGTCCAGTTGCTTGCGCGTGATGTGCTGGGCGGCCTCGGCCGCGCCCATGCCTTCCAGGTGGAAGCGGATCTGCTGGATTTCACGCAGCTTTTCCGAATTGACGTAAGGCACGTAGACCGCGGTGGCCGCCTGCATTTCCAGGCCTTGCTCGCTGATCAGCCGGAAGATGGCCTCGCGTACAGGCGTGATGGAGACGCCCATTTCCTGGGCCAGTTCGCCAATGATCAGGCGTTCGCCGGGTTCGTACTGCCCGTTGATCAGGGCATTGCGGATTTCGTTGTAGACCCTGACGGAGAGGTTCTCTTTCTTGACCGGTTTAAGGCTGGACATGACAGGCTCAGGCTTGCTGTATTGATGGGGGCGGGTGGATTCGGGATGAATTCTATCCCGCCATGGCAAATTCGAGCGCGATGGGTATATTATATATCATATATCCTAACAGCGAAAAGGAAGCGCCATGAGGAGTGACAGGGAGGTCCCCACCGAAGGGGAGGTCGGGCTGCTGCGGGAAAAGGCCCGCCACATCCGGCTGGAGACCATCAGGTTGATCGAGATCGCCAAGGTCGGGCATTACAGCTCGGTGTTCTCGTGCGCGGAAATCTTCGCCGCGCTGTACTACGACGTGATGCGGCTGCGTCCGGGCGAGCCTCAGTGGCCCGACCGCGACCGCTTCCTGATGGGCAAGGGCCATGCGGCGGTGGGCCTGTTCCCGGTGTTGGCCGACCATGGCTTCATTGCCCGCGAACTGCTGGACGGCTACACCCGCCTGGGCAGCCCGCTGGGGGACCATCCCGACATGAGCAAGGTGCCGGGCGTGGATTTCAGCTCGGGTTCCATCGGCCATGCCTTGTCCAATGGCGTGGGCATGGCGGTGGGCGGGCGCATGAGCGGGCGCGACTTCAACGTCTTCGTGCTGCTGGGCGATGGCGAGATGCAGGAAGGCCAGGTCTGGGAGGCGGCGCTCTTTGCCGCCCACAACCGCCTGTCGCGCCTGGTCGCCATCGTCGACCGCAACGGCTACCAGCTGGACGGCAAGGTCGACGACGTCATGGGCGTGGAATCGCTGAAGGAAAAATGGCAGGCCTTTGGTTGGGAGGTGCACGAAGTGGACGGCCATGACCTGGCGGAACTGACCGCCTTGCTGCGCCGCCTGCGCGCGGACGAATCGCGCGCCAGGCCGGCCTGCGTGATAGCAAAGACCATCAAGGGCAAGGGCGTCTCCTACATGGAAACCGAGCCGGGCTGGCACCTGGGCTATCTGGCGCCGCAAGATGCGCAAAGCGCCGTCGAAGAAATCCTTTCCCGCGAGATCTGAATGGCACAGGCACAAGTTCTCTCTCCCGATTCCTGGCAGTACCGCGCACTGAACGCGGTGAACCCCGGGCTGTCCTATCTTTCCGACGCGCTGATCGAATTGGCTGCGGCCGGCCATCCGGTGGTCGCGGGTTCGGCCGACCTGCAGTACTCCAACGGCCTGAACCGCTTTGCCCAGGCCTATCCCGACCGCTATGTGCAGTTCGGCATTTCCGAGCAGAACATGGTGTCGGCCGCGGCAGGCCTGGCGACCACGGGCATGATGCCCTTCGTCGCGACCTTCGCGTCCTTCCTGGGTCTTCTGTGCTGCGAACAGATCCGCATGGACGTGGCGTATACCAAGCTGCCCGTGCGCCTGATCGGCCACCACACCGGCATCAGCCTGGGCTTTTACGGCACCTCGCACCACGCCACCGAAGATATCTCGACGATGCGGGCGCTGGCGGGCCTGACGGTGGTTTCGCCTGCCGACGGTCCGCAGCTGGCATCCGCCATCAAGGCATCGGTGGACTGGCCCGAGCCGATCTACTTCCGCATCGGCCGCGGCCGCGACCCGCAGGTTTACGAAGATGGCGTGCCGTTCGAGTTCGGCCGCGCCATCGTCCATTCCAGCGGCTCGGACCTGAACATCATCGCCTGCGGCATCACCGTGCACGCGGCCCTGGCCGCCGCCGAGCAGCTGCGCGGTGAAGGATTGTCGGTGGGCGTGATAGACATGCCCACTATCAAGCCCCTGGACCGCGACGCCGTGCTGGCCGCGGCAGGCAAGTCCCGCGTGCTGATGACGGTGGAAGAGCACAACGTGCTGGGCGGGCTGGGCTCGGCCGTGGCCGAGGTGCTGGCCGACGCGGGCACAGGCACGCGCCTGCGCCGCCATGGCGTCTACGATGAATACAGCCTGATCGCGCCGCCCACCACCCTGTATGCGCACTACAAGCTGGACGCGGACGGCATCGCCGACGTCGCGCGCGCCACGCTCCGGCCCTGAGACATGGAGACAGACATGAAGGAAATCACCGGCACCACGCGCCTGTTCGGCATCCTGGCCGATCCCATCCACCACGTGAAGACGCCGCAGCGCATGAACGAGCATTTCGCCGCCATCGGCTTCGACGGCGTGTGCGTGCCGTTCCACGCCCGGCCGGACAACCTGGCGGAGGTGGTCGCCGGGCTGCGGCGGCTGGAGAACCTGGGCGGCGTCATCGTCACGGTGCCGCACAAGACCGCGATACTGGACCTGGTGGACGACGCCACCCCCGTGGCGCGCAAGATCGGCGCGGCCAACGTGGTGCGCCGCGAGGCCGACGGCAAGCTGGTGGCGCACATGCTGGACGGCGAGGGATTCGTGCGCGGCCTGCAAAGCGCGGGCGTGTCGCCGCAGGGCAAGAGCGCCTATCTGGCGGGGGCGGGCGGCGCGGCCAACGCTATCGGTTTCGCGCTGGTCCAGGCCGGCGTGTCGCGGCTGACCATCGCCAACCGCACCACGGCCAAGGCCGAGGATCTGAAGGCGCGCATCCTGTCGCTGCATCCCGGCGCCCGGATCGATGTGGGTACGGCCGACCCCTCGGGGCATGACCTGGTGGTCAACGGCACTTCGCTGGGCATGAAGCCGGACGATGCCTTGCCGCTGGACGCCAGCCGCCTGACGCCGGACCAACTGGTCTGCGAAGTCATCATGCAACCCAAGGACACGGCCTTGCTGCTGGCGGCGCAGGCCCGCGGCTGCAAGGTGCACTACGGCGCGCCGATGCTGGCCTGCCAGATCGAGCTGATGGCGCAGATGCTGGGCGTGGCGGCGGACCAGCCGGCCGACGCAGGACGCTGACGGGTATGAGCGACTACGACTTCATCATTGCCGGGGGTGGCACGGCGGGTTGCATCCTGGCCAACCGCCTGAGCGCCGACGGCAAATACCGCGTGCTGATGCTGGAGGCCGGGCATGAAGCCCGCAGCATGTGGATCTCGATCCCGGCGGGCTTTTCCAAGCTGCTGGTGAACCCGGAATACAACTGGCGCTTCGCCACCGAGCCTGAAGACAACGTCCATGGCCGCAGCATCGCCGTGCCGCGCGGCAAGGGCGTGGGCGGTTCGACGCTGATCAACGGCATGATCTACGTCCGGGGCCAGCCGCAGGATTACGACGGCTGGGAGGCGGCGGGCGCGACCGGCTGGGGGTATAACCAGGCCGAGCGCATCTTCCGCAAGATCGAATGCTACGAACCCGGCGACGCCAGCCGCGGCAAGAACGGCCCCATGCATCTGGAAGAAGTCGCCGAACGCTTTCCCATATCGGATGCCTTTCTGCAGGCAGCGCAAGAAGACGGCCAGCCCTTGAATCCCGACTACAACGGCGGCAGCCAGGAGGGCGTGGGCTACTACCAGGTGCTGCAGCATCGGGGCAGGCGCTGGAGCGTGGTGGACGGGTACTTGAAGCCCGCCTCGGGCCGCAGGAATCTCAGCGTGGAATGCGGCGCGCACGTGACGCGGCTGGTGTTCGAGGGCAAGCGCTGCGTGGGCGTGGCCTATCGCAAGAACGGACGGGAGCACATCGTGCGCGCGCGGCGCGAGACGCTGCTGTGCATGGGCGCGGTGCAGTCGCCGCAACTGCTGGAGCTGTCCGGCGTAGGCAATCCCGCCTTGCTGCAAGCGTTCGGCATCGCACCGGTGCTGGCGCAGCCGCAGGTCGGTGAAAACTATATCGACCACTTTGCCACGCGCATGAACTGGCGAGTGAAAGGCACGGTGACGCTGAACGAGATGTCGCGTGGGTGGCGTCTGGCGCAGCAGGTGGCGCGCTACTACGCCAGCCACAAGGGCATCCTGACCCTGGGCACGGGACTGGTGCACGGCTTCGTGAAAAGCGCGCCGGACCTGCCGACGCCCGACGTGCAGTACTTCTTCGTGCACGCCAGCTACGCCAATGCGGCCGAACGCATCCTCGACCGGCATCCCGGCATGACGATAGGCGTGGCGCAGCTGCGGCCCGAGTCGGTCGGATCCATCCACATCAAGTCGGCGGATCCGCAGGCGGGACCGGCGATCCGCCCCAACTTCCTGTCCGCCCAGGTGGACCGCGACAGCCTGGTGGGCGGCATGCAGGCGGCCCGGCGCATCGTCGGCCAGCCGGCCATGCGGCGCTATGTCGAATCGGAGATCAGCCCCGGCGCGGCGGTGGACAGCTACGAGGAATGGCTGGACTTCGCGCGGCGCAATGGCCAGACCATCTACCACCCGATAGGCACCTGCCGCATGGGTTCTGACGCCGCCGCAGTCACCGACGTGCGCCTGCGGGTGAACGGCCTGTCCGGCCTGCGCGTGGTGGATGCCTCGGTGATGCCGAAGATGGTGTCTGGCAACACGCAGGGCGCCGTCATGATGGTGGCCGAGCGGGGGGCGGAGATGATCCTCGAGGACGCGGCTCGGGAATAGATAAGCCCGCCGCGCTAGGGGCCTTTCGCCGCCGGGCCGCCCCAAGGCGAAAGGGCCCCCCCTGGGGGCAGCTAGCGCACCTAGTGCGCGCGGCGTGGGGGCAACACCTTAGCGGATGAGGAAGCCTGCGCCGACCGGGTCGTTCTTGTCGATCACCCAGCGCGCCGTGCCCAGGATGCTGGCCGTGCCCTTGACCGTGGGACGCACGGCGCGGGTGCCGTTCAGGTCCACCTCGCCCAGCAGGCAGCCTTCGAACACGCCGCTGCCCAGCAGGCCTTCCGACTTGATCGGCTGGTTCAAGCCCATCTTGCCGCGCGCTTCGAACATGGCCATCATCGCGCTGGTGCCGGTGCCGCCGGGCGAACGGTCCAGCTGGCCGGCGCTGAACACGTGCACGTTCTTGTAGAACGCGCCTTCGATGGTCGGCTGGTGCCAGAAGGTGATGAAGTTCAGGTTGTTGATGTGGGCCTCGGTCGGGTGCTGGATGCGGTGGCGGGCATTGAGCTGGTCGCGCACGATCAGGCCCATGCGCGACAGCTCCGTGCCGTTGTCCGGCGAGATGCGCAGGTCGCAGCCCGACAGGTCGACGATGCCGAAGTAATTGCCGCCCCAGACGATGTCGGCCGACAGCTTGCCGTAGCCGGGCAATTCCACTGGAATGTCCTGCGCGGCCACGTAGGCAGGCACGTTCTCGAAGCGCGTCCACAGCACGTTGTCGCCCTCGGAAGCCACTTCCGACACGACCAGGCCGGCGGTGGTTTCAAAGCGGATCTTGGTGATGCCGTCCTTGCCGCGGGGCACCAGGCCGTTGGCCACCATGGCCATGCTGACCGCGATGGTGCCGTGGCCGCACATGTGCGAATACTCGGTGCCGTCGATGTAGATCAGGCCCGCGTCGTATTCGGGGCTGGACGGCGGCGTGAGGAACACGCCGAACATGTCCTTGTGGCCGCGCGGCTCGCGCATCAGCGCCTTGCGCAGCCAGTCGTAGTTCTGCTCCAGGAAGGCGCGCTTCTCCAGGATGGTGGAGCCGGCGGGGTAGGGGATGCCGCTATGCACGATGCACAGGGGCTCGCCTTCGGTATGGGTATAGATGACATCGAACGCGTCTTGCTTGCGCATGACTGTGGCTCCAGACAGTAGGGTAGGGAAGAAAGGTTATTTGCCGCGTTCGGACAGCATGTCCAGCCCGACGGTCAAATCCAGGATGACGATGGCGATCACCGCAACCACGATCGTGGCGCCCGATACGGCTGCGATGGTCGGATCTATCGTGTATTGCACGTAGTTGAAGAGCTTCACGGGGATGGTGTTCAAGTCCGCCGTGGTGTTGAAAATCGACAGCTCCACGTTGATCCAGGAAGAGATGAACGCGAAGATCGAACCGGTGACGATGCCTGGACGGATCTGCGGCAGCACCACCAGGAAGAAGGTCGTCCACGGGTTCGCGCCCAGGTCGGCCGAGGCTTCTTCCAGCGCGCGCTGCTCCGGCGTCAGCAGGGTCAGCGTGGACCGCAGCACGAAGGGTGCGATGATGACGATGTGCCCGATCAGCAGGGACAGGAAGCTGCGCGTCAGGCCGAAGTACGCGCCGTATTGCAGCAGCGCCGCGCCCAGCACGATGTGCGGCAGCACCAGCGGCGACATCAGCACCGAGGTCAGCGCGGCCTTGCCCGGGAACTCGTAGCGCGCCACCGCCAGCGCGGCCGGCACCGTCAGCAGCACGGCCGCGGCCGTGGCCGCCAGCGCCAGCACCGTGCTGGTCGTGAACGCGGCGACGTAGCCGGCCTCGATCAGCAGCGTGCGGTACCACTCCAGCGTGAAGCCCTTGGGCGGAAACGCCAGGTAGGGCGTGGACGTGAACGAGGAACCCAGGATCACCACCAGCGGCAGGGCCAGGTAGGCCAGTACCCCCAGGGCGACCAGGCGGATCAGGTTGCGGGCGATCATCGCGCGGCTCCCGGCAGGACGGCGGCGCGGTTGGCAAGCGCCACCAGGATCAGGGTGAACACCAGCAGCACCATGCTCAGCGCGCCGCCGTAATGGAAGTCGAACACCGTGCTGTACTGCTGGAAGATCAGCATCGACAGCACCGACACACGTCCCCCCGACAGCAGCGCAGGCGTCACGTAGGCGCTGACGGCCAGGGTGAAGACCATGATGGCGCCGGACACCACGCCGGGCAGGGTCAGCGGCCAGGTGATGTGGAAGAAGGTCGCCGTGGGACTTGCGCCCAGGTCGGCCGAAGCCTGCTCGCAGGCGGGATCGACCCGCGCCAGCGCATTGCCCACCGCCAGCACCACGAAGGGCAGCAGCACGTAGACCATGCCGATCAGGATGCCCAGCTCGGTGCCGATGAAACGCATCGGACGGTCGGCGATGCCCGCGCCCACCAGGGCCTGGTTGACCAGCCCGTTGCGGCCCAGCAGCACCATCCAGCCGAAGGCGCGCACGATATTGCTGGTGAACAGCGGCACCACCAGCAGGATCACGCAGAAGCGCCGCCAGGCCTGCCAGCGCACCACGCGTACCAGATACCAGGCCAGCGGATAGCCCAGGATCACGCAGGCGACCGTGGTGAAGAAAGCCAGCCGGAAGGTCACCAGGATCACGTCCCAGTGGTACTGGTCGCCCAGCACGCGCAGGTATTGCTGCGGAGTCAGGGTCAAACCATCGGCGCCGCCGGTGATGCTGGCCAGCGCCACCACCGCCAGCGGCGCCAGGAAGAAGGCCGCGAAGAACAGCACGGGAGCCGCCAGCAGCAGGCCAGGCGAACGCCAGGCGCGCGCGTTCATGGCCGTTCACCGATCAGGTGCAGGTGTTCCGGCGCGAAAGCCAGGCGCGCCGCGGCGCCCGGGCCCAGCCCCGACGGCGCAATGCCGCCGTGGCGCGCCACCAGGACCTGTCCGCCGATGTCCACGTGGATCATGCAGTGGCTGCCCACGTTGATGACGTCGGTGACCGTGCCGTTCAGCGCAAGCGCCGCCGATTCATCGGCCAGGCGCAGATCCTCGGGCCGCAGCACCGCCACGCCGCGCGCGGGCGCGGCCTTGCCCGGGAACGGCACGCGCAGTCCCTGGGCATCCAGCAGCAGCACATCGCCGTTGGCGGTGTACGGCATGAAGTTGGCGTCGCCGATGAACTCGGCCACGAAGCGGGTGGCGGGATGCCGGTAGATCTCGGTCCCGCCGCCCACCTGTTCTATCTTGCCCGCATGCATGACCACCACCCGGTCGGCCATGGTCATGGCTTCTTCCTGGTCGTGCGTGACGAAGATGAAGGCGATGCCCAGCTTGGCCTGCAGGTGCTTGAGTTCCAGCTGCATGCGCTTGCGCAGCTTCAGGTCCAGCGCCGACAGCGGTTCGTCCAGCAACAGCAGCTTGGGCTGGTTCACGATGGCGCGCGCCAGCGCCACGCGCTGCTGCTGGCCGCCGGACATTTCGCGGGGATAGCGCGGACCGAAGTCCGCCAGGCCCACCATGTCCAGCGCCGACCGGGCGCGCCCGGCCGCTTCCTGCTTCGACGCGCCCTGGCGCCGCGGGCCATAGGCCACGTTTTCCAGCACGTTCATGTGCGGAAACAGCGCATAGTTCTGGAACACCGTGTTCAGCGGCCGGTGGTGCGCGGCCAGGCGGCTGATGTCCTGGCCTTCAATCAGGATGCGGCCCGATTCGGGCCTGAGGAATCCGGCGATCGAACGCAGCAGCGTGGTCTTGCCGCAGCCGCTGGGACCAAGCAGGGCCACGAACTCTCCCTGTTGGATCTCCAGATCGATGCGGTCCAGCGCCTGATAGGCGCCAAAGCGCATCGACACGCCTTCAATGGTAAGCAAAGCGGACATGTTCTATCCCGGTCTAGCGCTTGCGGGCAACCTGGCGGTTCCAGGCGTCCGTGACCTCGGCGCGGCGGCTGTTGATGAGGTTCCAGTCGAACAGGCTCAGGTTCTTGACCGAGCCGTCCGCGCCCCAGGGCAGCTTGCGCGCCACGTCCTTCGGCACCTGCACATCCTTGACGGCGGGGCCCAGGTACAGGCGCGTGGCCAGGCAGGCGGCGGCATCCGGCGTGAGCGCGGTGTCGATGAACTTCTGCGCGGCCGCCTTGTTCGGCGCGTTCTTCACCAGATGCAGGCGCGCATCCGTGGCCCAGGCGCCTTCCTTGGGCACGGCGAAGCCGATGGGCAGTCCCTTGTCGATCAGATCCCAGGCGCCCACGTTGAAGTGCGCGCCGATGATGGCCTCGCCGCTCTGGTAGGCGTTGGTGGCTGCGCCCGAGCTGTCGAAGAACAAGGCCGTGTCCAGCGACGCAAGCTTGGCGTACAGCGGCGCCAGGTTGGAAGGATCGACAGAGAACACTCGCGCCAGGAAGAAGATGAACGGCACGCCCGACGAGTTCGCCGGCGAAGGAATGGCGACCGCGCCGGCATACTCGGGCTTCCACAAGTCCTTCCAGCTGGCGGGCGCCTGAGGCACTTCCTTGGTGTTGTAGGCGATGCCCAGCGAGTAGTAGCCGGTGCTGACCGCGTAGGCGCTGTCGCCATTGCGATACACGCCCTGGTCGATGACGTTCTTCAGATTGGGAATGCCGGCGGGATCCAATGCGTCCAGCACGCCGGCTTCCGCGGCCAGTTCGCTGATGCCGCCGTCCATCCACGCCACGTCTATGGTGGGCGCGCCCTTCTGCTGCTGCAGCTTGGCCAGCGTGGTGGTGGACGTGCCCACTTCCGGCACCACAGTCACGCCGGTGGCCTTGGTGTAGGGCTCGGCGACGCAGGCGCGAAACGCGTCGCCCCAGTTGCCGCCGTACCAGGCGACGGTGATCTTCTGCTGCTGGGCCAGCGCCTGGCCGGCGGCCAGCAGTCCGGCTCCCAGCAATGCGGCGCGCAGCGCGCGGCGGGTAGGTGTTGCCATGTCGGATTCCCCTTGTCGATTTATCGGGTCCGGTCTGCCTGCGCCGGCGGGCGCTGCGGGACGGAGCCATAGGTGCATCTTGGGCGATCCCCGGGAAAACCAGCTTGAAGGCCTGGGACAAAAACTTGAATAATTGCGACATGGAAACCGCTATGCCCGCCTCGACGTCGTCTTTCTCCTATGACGGTGAGTGCAGCGCCCTGCCTCAGGGGAAACCCGCACTGACCGTGGGTATCGTGCTGCTGGACCAGTTCACGCTGGCCGCCTTTGCCGGATTGGTGGACGTGTTGCGGCTGGCGGGCGACCACGGTGGACGCAGCCGCCAGATCCATACTGCATGGCGCGTCATGAGCTGGGACGGCAAGCCGCGCTGCTCCAGCGCGGGCCTGACCATAGACGTGGCCGATGGCCTGCCCGAAGACCCGGCCCAGTTCGACTACATAGCGGTTTGCGGCGGCAACGACTACTTCAACGGCCGCCTGCCCGACCCCCTGCGCGACTGGCTGCAACTGGCGGCGGCGCAGCGCGTGCGGCTCTTGGGCATCTGCACCGGCACCTTCGCGCTGGCGCAGGCCGACGTCATCGGGCCGCGCACGGTCTGCGTACACTGGAATGTGCTGGACACCTTTCGCGAACGTTTTCCGCAGACGCGGGCGGTGGTGGACCGGCTGTTCGTGGATGAAGGCGACCTGATTTCCTGCGCAGGCTCCACGGCCGCGATCGACCTGGGGCTGTACCTGGTGGCCCGGCATTGCGGGCGTGACAAGGCCCAGCAGGCGATGCGGCACATGATGCTGCAAGGCGTGCGCCCGGGGCGGGTGCCGCAGGCGCATTTCCACACGGACCTGTCGGGCATCCAGGATCTGCGCGTGCGCCAGGCCGCGCACTTCATCGAGCAGCGCATCGACAACCCGCCGCCGCTGGATGCGATTGCGCGCTACGTCGGCGTCGGGCGCAGGCAGCTGGAGCGCGCCTTCCGCCTGGCCACTGGCATGTCGCCGATGGCGTTCCAGCGGCAATTGCGGCTGGAATACGGCAGCTGGCTGCTCTTGAACAATCCCAGCAGCATCACGCAGATCGCGCTGGACTGCGGGTTTGCGGATGGCGCGCATTTCTCGCGCGATTTCCGCGCGCATTTCGGCCAGTCGCCGCGCCAGTATCAGCAGGCCGCAGGCCGCGACGGCGGAGTCAGCGTGTTTCCCGCCTGAGGCTTCTGCACGGCTCGTTCCGGCGCCGGCAGGCCCTTGGGCTTATCAACGGAAGGAGACGACATGACCTATGACCTTTGGTACTGGGACGGCATCCCCGGACGCGGCGAGTTCGTGCGCCTGGCCCTGGAGGCCGGCGGCATTCCGTATCGCGAATGCGCACGCCAGCCCGGCGCGGACGAAGGCACGCTGGTGGCGGACCTGAGTTCGGCGCGCAAGCATCCGCCGTTCGCGCCGCCATATCTGGTCGCGGGCAAGATGACGCTGGGGCAGACCGCCAACATCCTGCTGTTCCTGGGCGAAAAGCACGGCCTGGCGCCGGACTCGCTGGAAGGGCGGCTGTGGGTGAACCAGCTTCAGCTCACCATCGCCGACATGGTGGCCGAAGCGCACGACACGCATCATCCGATATCCGCCAGCGAGTACTACGAAGACCAGAAGACCGAGGCCGCGCGCCGGGCGCGCTGCTTCCGCGAAGAGCGCATGCCCAAATTTCTGGGCTACTTCGAACTGGTGTTGGGCGGGCCGCAGGCCTGGCTGGCGGGCGGCAAGCGCTGGACCTATGTGGACCTGTCGTTGTTCCATCTCGTGGACGGCCTGCTCTACGCCTTTCCGAAACGCATGGCGACCCTGGCCGTGCGTTATCCGAACGTCATGGCGTTGCATGCGCGCGTGGCGGCGCTGGCGGAATTGCAGTCCTACTTCGACAGCGGCAGGCGCCTGCCTTTCGGGGAGGGGATTTTCCGCCGATATCGCGAATTGGACGCGGCTTGAGTCCGGATAAACCCTGGTGTTGCTGAATCCCTATTTTTTTGATGGGTGTCTTGAAAATCTTGAGACCCGCTCATTTTTAAGATTAAATATTTGCAAATTGTTAGATAAATATTTCCATTTGTCTCGCGGCAGATAGGTCGAACGGCATCAAACCACCCGGACGCCGGGCAGGAGACGTCAAGATGAAATGGATCACTCTCAGCCAACTGCTACGCCTGGACCGTGGCATGCAGAAGGCAGACATGCTCGGGCAGATCGCTGCGATCCACAACGCCCAGGCCGTCATCGAGTTCGACCTGGACGGCCACGTGCTGGCGGCGAATTCGAACTTCCTGGACACCATGGGCTACGCGCTGGACGAGATCGCGGGGCAGCACCACCGCATGTTCGTCGACCCGGCGGAGCGCGCATCGGCCGCCTACGCGGAATTCTGGAACCGGTTGCGGCAGGGGGGCCGCGATGCGGGGCGCTACCGCCGCATCCGCAAGGATGGCAGCGACGTCTGGCTGCAAGCCTCGTACAACCCGATCTACGACCGCCACGATCGGTTGATCAAAGTGGTCAAGTACGCCGTCGACATCACCGCGCAGCAGCAGCGGCAGGCGGACGTGGAAGGCCAGTTGGCGGCGATCTCCAAGGTCCAGGCCATCATCGAGTTCGAACTCGACGGCACCATCATCCGCGCCAACGATCTGTTCCTGGGCGCGGTGGGCTATCGCGCGGACGAAATCCAGGGACGTCATCACAGCATGTTCGTCCCGCCCGAGGAGGCGCGCGGCGAGGCATACAAGGAGTTCTGGCGCAGGCTGCGCAACGGCGAGCATGACACAGGGCAGTACCTGCGCATCGGCAAGGGCGGCCGCCAGGTCTGGATCGAAGCCAGCTACAACCCGATCTTCGATGCCGAGGGCCGGCCGGTCAAGGTCGTCAAGTACGCCACCGACATTACGCGGCGCTTTACCGCCGCCCAGACCTTGCGTGTCGCGGTCCAGGGGCTGACCGAAAACGCCGAACGCGCGGGCCAGGCCAATACGCTGGCGTTGGACGCCTGTCGCGTGGCCGAGCAGGGCGGCCATACGGTGCAGGAAGTGGTGCAGACCATGGGCGGCATCACCCAGAGTTCACGCCGCATTTCGGAAATCATCGGGGTCATGGACGGCATCGCCTTCCAGACCAACATCCTGGCGCTGAACGCCGCCGTCGAGGCCGCGCGCGCCGGCTCGCACGGCAAGGGCTTCGCCGTGGTCGCGGCCGAGGTCCGCAGCCTGGCGCAGAACAGCGCGGCGGCGGCCAAGGAGATCAAGGACCTGATCACTTCCTCGGTGCAGCAGGTCGAGAGCGGCGCGCGCCAGGTCCAGTCGGCAGGCTCGACCATGGACGATATCGTCGCATCGTCGCGCCGCGTGACCGAAATCATGGCGGAGGTGGTGGAGGTGTCGCTGGCCCAGTCCGCCAGGCTCGGCGAGGTCACCGAGGACATCACGCAGCGGGCAGGAGAGCCCGCGCGCGCCGCGCCGCCCACCGCCGCGGTCAGGCCCATGGCCCCCGCTCTGCGGGCCAGGCCGGCCGCCAATGGACCGCTGCAGCCGCAGGCCGAGCGGCAATACGTGCGCTACTGAGCCGGCGCCGCCGGGCCGATGCGCTATAAAGACGGTATTGATCTGAACCCGCAGGCCCGGGCAGGAACCCTCCGCCCGGGCCGCGCCATTTGCGGCCACCAACCATGACCGAATCCGAAGCACTGGCTCTCGCCTCGCACCGCCATTACAAGGGCGGCCTCTACCTTTATGTGGGCACCGCCCGCCACTCCGAAACCGAGGAGTCCCTGGTGGTCTATGAACACTTGTGGCCTCACGAGCGCGGCTTGTGGGTGCGTCCGGCCGATATGTTCTTCGGTCAGCTGCCCGACGGCACGCCCCGCTTCGCGCCCTTGCGGCCGGTGGAGTAAGGCCGTGGCGTTCTATTACCGGCGGCCGCGCGCAAGCGGCGCTGCGCCTGCCCGCGCAACGGGCGCAAAGGCCGGCAGCGAGGCGCTGGCCGCCGCGTTGCAGGCATTGCGCGGCCCGTTCATCGTCGCCGACTTGGAAACCACCGGCCTGTCCACCGCCACCTGCGAGATCCTGGAGTTCGCGGCGGTGCGCGTGGGCGCGGCAGGCGCGCTTGAGCGGGAGTACACGCAGGTCGTGCGCACGCGCGGACCGGTGCCGTCCTTCATCAGCCGCCTGACCGGCATTACGCAGGCGGAAGTCGACCGAGACGGCGTGCCGGTGGCGCAGGCGTTTTCCTCCTTCCTGGATTTCGTGGAAGACCTGCCGGTGTTTTTCCATAATGCTTCGTTTGACCGGCGCTTCCTGGGCGCGGCGGCGGACCAGACCGGCCTGCCGTTCGCCAACTCGACCCATTGCACGCTGGCGCTGGCGCGGCGCGCATGGCCGGAGCTGCCCTCGCACAAGCTGGAAATCCTGGCGCGCCATGTCGGCGCCTCGGATCCCACCCACCGCGCGCTGGCAGACGTGCGCACCACCGTGGCCGTGGCGCTGGCGGCAAGCTCCCGCCTGGCCGTGGGCTAGGAGTTTCGATGTCCGACCTGGAACATATCCGGCTGGCCGTGCGCCGGTTTACCGAAGAGCGGGAGTGGCAGCCGTTTCATACGCCCAAGAACCTGGCGATGGCGCTGGCCGGAGAGGCGGGCGAACTCGTATCCCTGTTCCAGTGGCTGAGCGAGGCCGAGTCGCGCAAGATGCCGCCCGAGAAGCTGGCGGACGCCGCGGACGAAATCGCGGACGTGCAGATGTACCTGGTGGCCCTGGCGGACCAGCTCGGCATCGATATCGCCGACGCGGTCGCGGCCAAGATGGTCAAGAATGCGCGGAAATATCCGGCGGATCGGTTTCGCGGCAGCGCGCGCAAGTACGACGATCCGCCTGAACAGTCCTGACTCGCGCGCGGCGCGGCCAGGCTGGCCGCCTCAGAGCACTTTTTGCTCGTGATGCACCTGGGGCGGTTCGACGAAAAAGCCCGCCACCAGCTTGCGCCATTCCTGGAAATCGCTGGATTCGCGGAAATCCACCATGTGGTTCTCTACGGTTTCCCAAGCCACGACCAGCGTGTAGCGCTGCGGCTGTTCGATGCTGCGGTACAGCTCCATGCCGTGGCAGCCGCGGGCCCGCAAGAACAACGGTTTCGCCTGCGCGACGCCCGCCTCGAACAGCGCTTCCTGTCCTTCGCGGACATGGATGCTGGCAATCTCCTGGATCATGGTCTGGTCTCCAAACAGATGAGGCCGGGTAGCGCCCGGCCGGCCGCCGTAGTATCGCTGAAATTTCCGCGCCGGGCGTGTTTCGGACCCTGCCGCTTCCGTTGTGCGCGTTAGGGAAATTGCCCGAGGCGGCCACCCTCATTCCCATCCATAAAGTTGAACCCGGGCGCGCGCGCCGCGTGGCTTGCGCCGATTCCCTCGTCCATACGCACGGCCGCCGCGCAAGATCGCCGCAAATCTGGCCGATTGTTTTACAGCTTGGTGTCGTCCATCGGGACTCGGTCGCCCGTTTAGGCGATATCGACTTGCCTAGGACGGAGCAATCATTCCGTACCAATACGAAAGTCCCACGCCTTTCGTCATTGTCCAGGCGTGGCGCTGAGCGGTAACGGTCCGCGCCGGTCGGTCGCCGGTAATCGTGAATCCGTGCATGCACGGAGCAGGAGGAGCTGAAATGAAAAAGCTCATGGCAGTCGCCGCGTTGTCCTTGTTCGCTGTCTCGGCCTATGCGGACCCTGGTGGCTCAATCACGGGTCACGCGGGCGCAATCAATGGCACCGCGTCATCCATCTCCACGGGCAGCTCCGTGGCCGCCACCCAGATCAATGGCTACGGTTCATCCACCCAGGTGTCGTTCGGCATGACAGGCGGCGTTGCGGAAGTGGGCGGCAGCTTCAGCCGCGATGGCACGCAAGTGGTCACCAGCACGCGCCAGTACGCCAATAGCGATTCGTACGGCCATGTCTCGGGCAACGCGCCCATCATGGTGGGCGACAGCATCGCTAACGGCAGCGCCACGTTTGCCCAGACTGACACCAGCGCTTCGGCGACGGGTTCGTTCCATGCGGTGAATGTGGGTGCGTTCGGGTCGATACACGGCATCGGCCCGGTGGGCCATGTCGGCGGTTTCAATCACTGACCCAGTTATCCGGACGGCTTCGGCCGTCCGGGCGAGGGGACATCATGAAGACCATAGTGCTTGCCATTTCCCTGTCGCTGGCGGCGGTGTCCGCCAGCGCCCAGACCAGCAGTTCCAGCGCGACGACATCGGCATCCTCGGGATCGACCAACGCCGGCAACAATCAGGGCATCACGCTCAACTCCAGCAACAGCGGGTCCAGCACGCTGCGCAGCGTGCCGCCGCTGGGTGGACAAAGTTTCTACGGTTCTTTCTCGTCCGACAGCTGCATGGTTTCGGCGGGCGGAGGCGGCGCCGTTGTCGGCTTCGGCATGAACATAGCGATCCCGATCGAGGACCAGAAGTGCAGCCTGCGGCGCAACTTCGAGCGAACCATGCAGGCGGCCGCCTCGACCAGGGATGCGGACCGTTCGCGCCGTCTGGAGACCGCGGCCATCGACATCCTGTGCCAGACCGACGATCGCACCAAGGCGGCGCTGGTGGCGCAGGGGCTGTGCACCAATCCCGCGTTGACGACAGCGGATCACCGCTTCGACAGCAATGCGGTCGCGCAGGCGGCGCCGCCTGCCGGCGGCCCGGTCCTGGCTGACCGGCCTGTGCCGCCCGCGCCTCCTGCGCCCGAGGCGCAAGCCTATCCGGTGCGCAGCGTGCAGAGCGCCGCGCTGGCGTCGCCGCCGCTGCGCAACCGAACCTATACCGATCTGTACACGCCGGGCTGATGCTGGGGCCCGCTCGTCCCGGCGGGGCGGGGCGGGACAAGGGAGGGATGATTCAGGATTGGGTGGGCGGCGGTACGGCGAGGGGAGCCGCCGCCGGCTGGGGGGCCGACGCCAGCAGCATGGTGGGCGGCGAAGATACTTCCAGGCCCGCGTCATGCAGGCGCTTGAGCAGGGTGAACAGCAGGGCGCTGCGCACGCCGTAGGCCGCCCGGGGGGAGGACACGTAGCCCTTGGCGTTGAAGACCAGATTGCCGCCTTCGATGCCATCCAGGAAGACGTTGGGCGCGGGTGTGTCCAGCACGTCTTCGTGGTCGGAGAAGGCCTGCAGGATCAATTCGCGCACCTGTTCGGCATCGGTGGAGAGCGGCAAAGGCAGCTTGATCTGCACCAGCCCCAGCGGGTTCGAGCGGGTCACATTGCGTACGGTTTTGGTGACGAACTCCGAATTCGGCACGATCACCGTGGAGCGGTCCCCCATCTGGATTTCCGTGGCGCGCACGTTGATGCGCAGGATGTCGCCCTCGACGCCGCCTAGCGACACCCAGTCGCCCACCTTGACGGGGCGCTCGGCCAGCAGGATCAGGCCGGACACGAAGTTCTGCACGACCGCCTGCAAGCCAAAACCGATACCCACCGACAGCGCGCTCGCGATCCACGCCACGCGTTCCAGGCCGATGCCCGCGGCCGAAAGCGACAGCGCCACGGCGATCACGAAACCTGCATAGCCGAACAGCGTGGCTGCCGACAGCTGCATGCCCGGGTCCAGCTCGGTCGTCGGCAGGTAGCGGTTGGACAGCCAGCGCTTGAGCATCTTCACGGCCAGCAGCGACAGCGCCAGCACCAGCAGCGCCTGCAGCACGGCGCCGGGGCGGATCTGCGCTTCGCCGATGGCGAGTCCCTTGCGCAGCTGGTCGAAGCGCTGCAGCAGGTCCATCGGCGCTTCGCCGAAGGGCGCGGCCAGGAGAATCACGGCCAGCAGGCCGACCGCCACGCGGCCCACGCCCGACAGCAGCACGGCGGCCTGGTCGCGCATGCTGGGCGCTTCGTGCTCGCCGCCGTCGCGGTGCGAGGTGCCCAGCAGCGTGCTGAAGCCGTCCTCGATCAGCGTCGACAGCAGATAGGCGGAGGCCAGCACGATCAGCACCCACAGCACCTGCTTGACCATAAAACTGCCGAACGCCACATAGCCCGCCAGCAGGCTGGCCAGGCTCAGGATCAGCACGGTCCACACCGCTCCCAGCAGCAGCGAGACCCAGAACGGGATCGGCGTCTCGCTTTCTTGCATGGCCTGGCGCCGCAGCCGGCGGCTGATGGCCAGCACCGCGCCCAGCATCGCCATGGTCAGGACGGCGACGATGCCGGTCAGCGTGATGGTGGTGGTCAGGCTCGCGTTCAAGAGCACCGGCAGTCGCTCGGCCAGCCAGATCATCACCACCAGCACGCCCAGCACGGCGGGCAGCCAGCGCAGGCGCGCCGCCACGATGTCGCTGACGGGCGGCAGGCGCCACGACGGCCGGTTCGCGGACAGGAGCGCATAGCCCAGGCCGGACACGTAGCCGCCGAAGCAGACCGTTCCCACCAGGTTCGCGAGCAACGACGAGGTGTTGTCGCTCAGTTGCGAATTCCAGTCCAGCCCCATATGGATCAACAGCGCGACGACGCCCGGCGTGGCGACGGCCAGGACCACATGCGTGACCGCAAGAAAGGAGCGGCGTAGGCGCCCCGGCGGCACGCGCGTGGCAGTTATCCGCAACAGGACCCGGCCGATGGCGATACGCAGGGCGATCGTCAGCGCGATCGCCGCGCCCAATAGCAGCCAGCCCCATTTCGGCGTCTGGCCGACCGCGGTAGCGAGGTCGTCGCGCAGCGCTTCCAGCCGTTCGAGGTCGCGCGGGAACTCCTCGCGGAACTCGGTCCAGAATTGGTCGGACAGGAACGAGTCGCGTCGCTCGCCCAGGCGCGCCTGGAACTGCTTGCGCCGCTGCGCCGATATCTGTTCGGCCGTTTGCCCGGCATCCACGGACAGCAGCCTGGCCAGCTTGATCTGCGCATCCAGCGCCCGGCTGGTCTTGTCCAGTTGCATGCGCTGGGCCGCAACGTCGGACGCTTCCTTGACGCCTTCGGGCGGCGTGCCCAGTTCGCTCAAGCGGGCCGTCACGCTGGCCAGCTGGGGCGTCAGGCCCTCGGCGGCGGCGTCGGCCTTGGACTGGATGTCCAGCGCGTCGCCGCGCTGCTTCACCAGGGTGGCGTCATCGGTCTCGTCGGCAACGCGCTTGCGGATGTCGTCGATCTGTTTGCGCGCGGTTGCCAGCGCCGCTTCCGTGTCGGCGGGCGTGGGCGGCGCCGCGGCATGGGCCGGCAGCAGGAAAAGGACTAGCAGCAGCGCCGCAATCAGCGTCGTGAAAATCGACGCGCGGGCGCGGTGAGGCCGCGCGCGCAGGGGAATGGAAGTCTGTGTCATGTTCTGGGGCGAGTCGCTCGCATTCGAGGCGGGAGCATAGCAAGCCGCCGCCTCATTCGTTGCAACAAAAACGAGCGCTACGGCCCCATTTGTTTTGGCGTGCTCGGCGGCTATCGCGCGGGCGCGGACCAGGGATAGAAATAGGGCCGGATAGGTGACGGAAGGCCGCTGGCAGGGCGTGCCGGGCACGGCGTCCGCAAACCATATTTACGAGGTCAACGTTTGGATTCAACTCAAACAGCACGGACGCTCGGCGCGGCCCGCTTTTTGGGCTTGCCCAGTACCGCGTCGCATACCTCCAGCCAGGCGCGGGCGGCATAGGACAGATAGCCGGACTGCTGCCAGATATGGCCGACTTCCCATTGCATGCCGGACTTGGCCAGCTTGGCGGTGCTCAAGCCGCGCGTTTTCATGCGCTGCATCAGGGGCTCGGGCAGTAGCGCCACGCCCAGGCCCGCCGAAGCCATTGCCACCAGGAAGTCCCAGTGCGCGCTCTGGGCCGCGATGCCGGGCTGGAAACCGGCATCGGCAAACGCCTGCCGCAAGCGCCGGGTCATGGCGAAGTCGTCCGTGGGTATCAAGAGGCGCGCGTCGCGCAGGGCGGAGAGCGGCAGCGAGGTCTTGCCGGCCCAGGGCGCGTCGGGCGGGCCGATCACCCAGATCGGGTAGCTGCCGAAGGGCTGGGCGGCCAGGCCGCCGTCCGGCGCGATCGGCAGTATGGTCGCGCCCACTTCCAGTTCCCCGCTCGCCACCAGTCCTTCCACGGCCTGACCGGTGCCTTCGCGCAGGGTCAGGTGTATGCCCGGATGCAGTTCACGGAAGCGCTTGACCACCGGCGTGAACAGCAGGTTGATCATGGGCGGGATGCCGACTTCCAGCGCGCCCCGGCGCAGGTCCGCGGTCTGGCGCAGTTCTTCCGATAGTTGGCGCATCGTTTCGAGCACCTGCAGGCCGCGCTGGTACATGACCCGGCCGGTATCGGTGGGACGGGCTGTGTGGCCGTCGCGGATCAAGAGCGGCGTGCCGGCCTCTTCTTCCAGCTGGCGGATCATCTTGCTCACCGTCGACTGCGTCACGAACAGCGTCTTGGCAGCCTGCGTGAAGCTGGCGTGCCTGACGGTTTCGACGAAGTACCGCAATGCGCGCACGTCCATGGACCGGAATTCCCTCGCGCGTTGCGCGCAAAACATTCAAACGATGAAAAAAGCGACTTATTTGGATGATTTTAAGTCATTACGAGATTTGAGCCGGCCTTCCTATACTGCGGAAAATTCGTTCCCGGGCCGCCTCGAGTCGGCCCGGGAGCCTTGGGAAACGCCGCGTCAGACGGCGCCTGGGCGCATGGCGGCAATGCCGCGCCCCGCCGCACGTAGGCCCTTGAATCTGGAGACACCATGCATCTCGACCGTATCCGCCACCCTGGGCTGCGCGCCAAGATCACTTCCGCCGATCAGGCGGCTTCGCTGGTACAGGACGGCATGACCGTCGGAATGAGCGGCTTCACCCGCGCGGGCGACTGTAAATCGGTGCCGGCGGCGCTGGCGGCCCGCGCCGAGCGCGAACCGTTCTCCATCACCCTGATCACCGGCGCGTCGCTGGGCCATGACACGGACAAGATGCTGGCGCAGGCCAATGCGCTGGCGCGCCGCATGCCGTTCCAGGTCGACACCACCCTGCGCCGCAAGATCAACCAGGGTGAAATCGCCTTCATCGACCAGCACCTGTCCGAAACCGTCGAGCAGTTGCGCGCGGGCCATATCGGCCCCATCAACGTGGCCATCATCGAGGCCGCCGCCATCACCGAGACCGGCGCCATCGTGCCGACCATGTCGGTGGGCAACTCCGCCTCCTTTGCGCAGCAGGCGGACGTCATCATCATCGAGCTGAACATGGGCGTGCCCGCCGCCATCGAGGGTCTGCACGATATCTACGTGCCCGAAGCCCGCCCGGCGCGTCAGCCCATCGGCCTGGTTTCTCCCGACCAGCGCATCGGCCAGTCCTGCATTGAAGTGGACCCGGCCAAGATCGCCGCCATCGTCATCACGCAAGAGCCGGACAGCCCGTCCAATGCCTTGCCGCCCGACGAGGAAACCAATGCCATCGCCGGCCACATCAATGATTTCCTGCGCCGCGAGGTCGACGCCGGTCGCCTGACTAACGAGCTGCTGCCCTTGCAGGCGGGCATCGGCACCATCGCCAACGCGGTGCTGCACGGCTTCGAGTCGTCCAGCTTCGAGAACCTGACGATGTACTCGGAAGTGCTGCAGGACAGCGCTATCGAACTGCTGGACCAGGGCAAGCTTGCATTCGCGTCGGCCTCTTCGATCACGGTGTCCAAGCCCGTGTACGAAAAGATCCTGGCCAACATGGAGCACTACCGCGAGCGCATCGTGCTGCGCCCGCAAGAGATCAGCAACGCGCCCGAGATCGTGCGCCGTCTGGGCATCATCGCCATCAACACGGCGCTGGAGTTCGACATCTACGGCAACGTCAATTCCACGCACGTGGGCGGCACCCACATGATGAATGGTATTGGCGGTTCGGGCGACTTCGCGCGCAACGCGCACCTCGCGATCTTCGTGTCCAAGTCCATGGCCAAGAACGGCGACATCTCCAGCGTGGTGCCCATGGTGTCTCACGTCGACCACACCGAGCATGACGTGGACGTCCTGGTCACGGAATGCGGCCTGGCGGATCTGCGCGGCCTGGCGCCGCGTGAACGCGCGCGCGCGGTCATCCGGAACTGCGTGCATCCGTCCTACCGCGACGCCCTGCAGGACTATTTCGACCGAGCCTGCGAGCGTGGCGGCCAGACGCCGCATCTGCTCGAAGAAGCGTTTTCCTGGCACCAGCGTTTCAATGAAACCGATACGATGCGGCCAGCCAGCCCGGCTGCGCGCAAGGTGGCCTGAGGCCCGCCGCAAAGTGTGACTGCCGCCGCCACGGCGCCTGCCGGTGTTTGCGTGCGTAGCGCATCCCGGCTTGCGGACCGTGGTTTCCGCTGGCGCCGCGATTTGGTAGAGGTAAAGCAGCGGAGGCTGCTTTACCTTTTTTTTGCCTGGCCTTTCTTGCCGGGGCCGGACTTGGGGGCGCTCAGGTTTTCGCGCGACATCTCCAGCTCGTCGCGCAGCCACTGCTTCAGTTCCACCAGCGGCGCCCAGTCGCGCAGGCTGGGCCGGTAGACCAGGTGATAGGTCTGCGCCTGTTCGTACTCGATGCTGATCGGGGAAATCTGCACCAGCCGGCCCGAGCACAGCGCGTCCGCGGCCAGCAGTTGGCGTCCCAGCGTGATGCCCAGGCCCTGCTCGGCGGCCTGCATCATCATGCCGGCATCGTTGAAGGAGGCCACCGGCGTGATGGGCGTGTCCAGCCCTGCGGCGCTGAACCAGGTTTGCCAGAGCTCGCGCTCGCCCAGCAACGGTTGGCGCGCGAGCGTCTGCGGCGAATGATCGGGGAGCGCCGCCGCGGTTTCCGGCGATGCCAGGACGATCAGGGGCAGGGGCGTGTCGAACAAGGTCTCCGATTCCACACCCGGCCAGGGGCCGCGCCCAAAACGCAGCGCGGCATGAAAACCGTCGCGCAGCAGATCCACCACTTGCTGCGAGGTCTCGATTTCCAGCGTCAGGCCCGGATTGCGCTCGCGCCACCGCGCCATGCGCGGCAACAGCCAGCGTTGCGCGAAAGAAGGCAGCACCGACACACGCAAGCGTTGTTCACTGCCCGAGGCCGCGGCCGACGCTGCCATCGTCCCTTCATCCAGCAGCGCCATGGCGCCCTGCACACTGCACAAGAGCGCGGCGCCAGCGGAATTCAGGACGATGCCCCGCCCGCTGCGCTCGAACAGGGGAAAGCCCAGTTGGGTTTCGAGCACCTTGATCTGCTGGCTGACGGCGCTGTGGGTCAGATGCAGCCTTTCGGCGGCCGCGCGCAGGTTCTGCAATTCGGCCACGGCGCGGAAGGCGGGGAGGGTGCTGAGCGGCAGGCGCATGGAGAAGACCCAGTAAGAGATTGGTCATCATAGCTTACCGATACCCCCAAAACAATTCGATTTTCAGCCGAGTATTGGGCGACTACGCTTACCAAAGTGCATAAACACCTGGAGCCCATCATGTCCGCACAGCTTTGCACCCCGTCTTCTTCCGCCCTGGCCGCCATTTCCAGGGATCGTCAGCAGTCCGCCGCCCAGCCCGTCACGGCGCCGTCCCCCGAATTGGCGGCGCCCCGCGTGGGATTCATCGCGATGCTTGCGGCCGCCTATCGCAAACGCCGCAATGAAGCGCGCCTGCGTCATCTGGCTGCCGATCTGGATGAGCACATGCTGCAGGATCTGGGCGCACCCAGATGGCTGATGAACGAAGCCGCAGTCAAGCGCGACCTGGCGCGCTTGCGCGACGCGGACTACCTGCGCTGGTAGCCGGGGCCTTTTGCCCCTGATGGGCGACCCACCTGGTACTCCCCCCGCGGCCCCGCCTTCTATACTATATATAGGAGGCGGGGCCGCGCGCTTGCCAGGGAGATGACCTGTCTTCTAGCTAGATATAGCCATGCGGGTGGCGCAAGAGCGGCGCCGCTAGCGGGGCGCGGCAGATCGCGGAGACATCTGGAACAAATATTTGGCTGCACGGCATGACGCGCAGAAAACTTGTGCTATAGTCTCGCTCCTTCGCAGTTCGGACAGTTTTGAACCGCGAAGCCAAGCAAGCACAACAGGTCGGGCAAGAGGATTCGAGCCAGGTCTGCCGCAAAGCAGTCAGAAATGAATGCCCTGCGGTTATTGCAAGGATTGCAGCAAGTTAGGCAAAAGCCAATTGCACAATCTGCAAAAATCGTGTTATAGTCTTGGGCTTGGCAGTTGCCGAAAACTTAGGGTTAACCCTGATATTTCGATAGCTGCTAAGAGAGGCAGACCTGAAGAGGTCGCAAGCAAGAAAGCGAAACGCAGTATGTGACGCCGACTTGACAAGCGAGAAAAACTTCTTCATAATCTCGTTTCTCTGCTGCAAACAACGCGGCGCCAGCGAAAGCGGCGTAGCGAAGCGAGCAGGCAGTAAGTAGTACAGAATTTG
>NZ_JBXAIJ010000006.1:0-179755 GCF_058796095.1 Achromobacter sp. GW823-FHT04E03
CACGACGTTGGTGACGTCCGCGCCGAGGGTGTCGGCACCGGTGCCGCTGATGACGTTGCCGGAGGCGGTCAGTGCGGTGTCTTCCGTGACGGAAGCGGTGTCGGGCTTGGCTTCGGGCGCCGTGTCGGTGATCTGGATGACCAGGTCATTGCTGCGGGTCTCGCCGGCAAAGTCCGTAACGGAAACCTGGAAGAGGTCGCGGACCGAATCGTCGCCATTGGAGTGATCGGCGGCTCCGCCAGTTTCCTGGTAGGAGTAGGTGATCTTGCCAGTGGCGGCGTCGTAATTGGTGACGGTCAGCACCCCCTTGTCGGTGGCGATGACTACCGGGTTGGCGGCGCTGGCGTTGCTGACGTCCTTGCCGCCCACCGTGACCTTGTCGACGCCGGCCTCGGCGGAGACGGTCACGGAACCGGTGACCGTGGCGCCAGACGCTTCGGCCACATTGTTATGACCCGCCGTCACATCGCCGTCGCTGTCTTCAGGCGTGATCACCGGAGGAGCGTCGGTCTGGCCGGTGACCGTAATGGTCAGGGTGGCAGTGCTGGTCGCGCCTTGCGCGTCGGACACGGTGTACGTGATCGACGTCGTTGCGGTCTGGCCGTCATTCAAATACTGGAATGCCGTGCCGGGGTTGAACGTGTACGTGCCGTCGGCGTTGAGCGTGAACGTGCCGCCATTCGAACCGACGACAGGCTTGCCGACGTCGGCGTCGGCGCCATTGACTTGCGAAACGCGGATGGTGTCGCCGTCCGGATCGCGATCGTTGCCCAGCACGCCTTCGGTAACGTGGTCAACGACCAGGGGCTTGTCTTCACCGGTGGTGCCTTCGTCATTGGTGGCGACCGGGACGGGGTTGCCCACGGTCCAGACGAAGGTCTGGGAGACGGTTGCGCCCGACTTGTCGGTGGCGGTGACGGTGATGAGGTACTCGCCCTTGACGCCCGTGTTGGTGTGATCGGACGCCCAGTTGGCGAACTGGCCGGTGAAGGTGCCGGTGGTGGGGTCGAACTTCAGGCCGCCGGGGATGTGGTCGACCGAGTAGACCAGGGAGTCGCCGTCGTCGAGGTCGCTGAAGAAGCCGGACAGGTTGTAGTTGACGACATCGCCGTCCATGTTGTCCTGGTTCTGCAGGGCAACTGCGGTCGGCGCGTCGTTGGTGCCGGTGATTTCGACCGTCAGCGTGGCGGAGCTGGTGCCGCCTTGGCCGTCCGTGACGGTATAGGTGATCGAGCTGGTCGCCGTCTGGCCCGCGGCCAGGTGCTGGAAGGCATTGCCGGGATTGAACGAGTACGAGCCGTCGGGATTCAGGGTGAACGTGCCGCCGTTGGAGCCGGCCGTCGGCGTGCCCACGTTGCCAGTGGCGCCGTTGACTTGCGACACGGTCAGGGTGTCGCCGTCCGGGTCCACGTCGTTGGACAGGACGCCGTTCTGGGCGCTGACGTTGAGCGTGGTGTCTTCGTCGGTGGTGCCGTTATCATCGGCCGCCGTCGGCGCGGGGTTGGTGACGTCCCAGTTGAAGTCCTGGGAAGTCGTGGCGCCGGACGGGTCGGTGGCGGTCACCGTCACCGTGTAGACGCCATTGTTGCCGCCTTGCGAGGCGGAATGGTCGATGGTGCCGGTGATGATGCCGGTGTTCGGGTCGATGGTCAGGCCGGGCGGCAGGCCGGTGGCGGTAAAGGTGAGCTTGTCGCTGGTGTCCGGGTCCGAGAAATGGCTGGAGACGTTGTAGCTCACGCCGGTCTGGGCGTCGATGCCCGAGGTGTCGGCGATGGAGGTGGACACCGGGCCGTCGTTGGTGCCGGTGATCGTCACGACGACGTTCGCCGTGGAGGTGGCGCCGCTGGGATCCGTGATGGTGTACGAAACGGTACTGGTGGCCGTTTCGCCCACGGCCAGGTGGCCGTATTCGTTACCCGGGTTGAAGACGTAGCTGCCGTCGGGCAGGACCGTGAAGGTGCCGCCGTTGCTGCCGTTGACCGTGATGCCGGCCGGGGTCATGGGGCGGCCGCTGACCGAGACGATCGCCAGCGGGTCGCCATCGGGATCCGAGTCGTTCAGCAGCAGGTTGCCGCGCACCAGGCTGTTCTGCTCGCCGCTGCCGGTATCGTTCAGCGCGTTGGGTGGGGTGTTGACGGTGGCCGGAGTGGCTTCATCGTCGCCGCCGGCGCCGGTGCCGGACAGGCGGGGCAGGATCTCCTGGCCACGGCTGGGGTTCGGGTAGGCCAGGTCGAGCGGGGTGGTGGTTTCCAGGATGCGGGCCAGGCGCACGAAGCTGCTGCCGCCGGCATCGCCGCCGCCGGCCACGACGGCAGCGGTGGGATCCAGTTCATCGAACGGGTCGCGGCCGTCGCGCAGGGCGGCCAGCAAGCGGTCGGAGTCGGTGCCGGAGGGCGGAGCCACAGCCGCTTCGGACGGGTCGGCCAGGGGGCCGGTCATGTCGCCGGTCACGGCAACCTCGCGGCCTTCGCCGATGACGATCGGCATGCCGTTCTCGACCTGAAGCGAAACCGTGGCGCCCGAGGCAGTGACCACGTCGCTGCCTGCGGGGACCTTGCTGCCTTGATGCAGTTCAGTCAGGGAACCGTCGCTATTGCGTATCCACGCGCGACCGGAGATTTCGTTGACGACTGCGGGAGAGGTGTTGGCCATGTTGGTTCCGTTTCAGGGAGTTATCCAAGATGGCCAGATACTAGATTGCGCCGCCGGCGCGGGATATTGTCCTCAAGGACAGTATCAGGAAGTAATTTTGATTTTGGCGTCGGCGGGGGCAGATATGCCGTGGACGAGCAGGGCGAGCTGCAGGCGGTCGGTTACACCCAGCTTTTCGAAAACGGCTGACAGGTGGGCCTTGACCGTGCGTTCGGTGATGCCCAGGGCTTCGGCGATCTGCGCATTGGCCTGGCCGCTGGAGGCATAGCGGGCCACGGTGATTTCACGCTCGGTCAGCACGCCGCCATCCCAGGCGTGCTCGTCCTGGGCGCGCTCGGCGACCAGCTTGAGCAGCCGCGACACCAGCGAACGGCCCATCCAGATGCCGCCGGAGGCGACGACTTCCAGCGCCTGCGACAGCGAGGCGGCCGAGGCATAGCCGTGGCAATAGCCATGTGCGCCGGCGCCCAGCACCCGGGTGCCTTGCTCGTCGTTAGGACTGGGGCTGGCGACCACCACGTGCAGGTCCGCCAGGGTCGCGGCCCAGATGGGATCCTGCCAGGACGGCAGCCGGGGCAGGTCCGCATCCAATACCGCCAGAGTGCGGCCCTGTTCGCGCCAGCGTTGCAGGTCGGCCAGGCCGCGCCCGCGGGCCGCCAGCCAGCGGGCCGGATTCAGGCCGCGCCAATGCTGCCACAACAGGTCGTCGTGCGTAATCAACAGGACAGGAACGGGTTTCATAAGGCCTTGCAGCCCTCCTTTAACGTTCGGTAAAGGCATTCGCCTTGGCGCGCAGTATGGGCTTGAGCAGGTACTGCAGCACCGTGCGCTTGCCAGTCAGGATATGAACCTCCGCCACCATCCCGGGGATGATGGGCAACAGTTTGTCGCCTACCGTGCTGCGATCCGTGCGGACCCGCACCACATAGTAGGAATTGCCTTTCTCGTCGGTCACGGTGTCCGCGCCGATCTGTTCCACCTTGCCTTCGAGGCCGCCGTAAATGGCGAAGTCGTAGGCCGTGAATTTCACTTCTGCCTTCTGGTCGGCATGCAGGAAGCCGATGTCGCGCGGCTGGATGCGGACCTCGAGCAGCAGCGTGTCGTCCTTGGGCACGATCTCGATGATGTCCTTGCCGGGCTGGACCACGCCACCGACCGTGTTGTTGAACAGCGTCTTGACCGTGCCGCGCACCGGGGCGCGGACCTCGGCCAGCTTCACGCGGTCGGCCAGCGCCAGCTTGCCTTGGCGCAGGGTCGCCAGCTTGGTGTTGGTTTCCGACAGCTCGTTGCGGGCCTGGTTGCGGATGTTCAGCTCAGCTTCCTGAAGCTTGCTTTCGGCTTCCTTGATGGAGGCCTGGAAGCGGTCGATCTGGGCTTCGGCGCCTTTTTGTTCGCCGCAGTAGCGGGCCACGTCGCGTTGCAGGCGCAACAGGTCGACTTCGGACACGGCGCCGCTCTTGAGCAGGGGACGGGTCACCTGCAGCTCGCGCGAGGTCAGGCCGCAGCTGGCCGCGGCCTGGTCGCGCTTGGCGATCGTTTCGCGCAGATCTTCCTGGCGTTGCTTGAGTTGTTCGCGCGCGACGTTGACCGTGGCGTTCAATTCAGTGGTGCGCGCTTGCCAGGCATTGCGCTCCATTTCCACCAGCCCGGGCGCCTGCGTCAGCACTTCCTCGGGAGCCACGAAGGGTTCGCCCGTGGCCAGGGCCTGCAGGCGGGCGGCCTTGGCGAGCAGGGAAAGGTATTCGGCGTTGTTCTCGCCCAGCGACGAGGCGAACCGGGTGGAGTCGATCTTCAGCAGGATCTCGCCCGCCTCGACTTCCTGGCCCGGGCGCACCAGGATTTCTTCGACGATGCCGCCGTCCAGACTCTGGATGATCTGGACCTGGCGCGAGGGCACGACCTTGCCTTCGCCGCGGACGACTTCGTCAATGCTGCCGGTGCCGGCCCACAGCAGCAGGCCGCCGGTGGCCAGCAGGCTGACCCACAACAGGATGCGCGAACCGCGCGCCTGCGATTCATGGATGACCCATTCGGCGTTGCCGACGTAGTCGGAGCGTTGCTGGGGCTTGCCTTTTTCGGCGCCGTCCAGCAAGCGGTCGAAGAAGAACACGAAGACGCCGCGCAGCATGCGCCACAGGCTTCCAAACAGGCCGTGCCGGGTTTCGCCAGGATTGTTCAGCATGGTTTCCTCAGCTTCCGCGTCCGACGCGTCCTTGACGCAGTGCCTCGACCACTTGCTCCTTGGGACCGTCAGCCACGATATGGCCGTTGTCGATCACGATCAGGCGGTCGACCAGGTCCAGCAGGGCGGTGCGGTGCGTGACCAGCAGGATCGTCTTGGTGGCGCTGGCTTCACCCAGCCGCTTGCGCAGCTGCGCTTCACTCTGGTGATCCATGTTGCTGCTGGGCTCGTCCAGCAGCAGGATGGGCGGATCGTTGATCAGGGCGCGGGCCACCGCCACCGACTGGCGCTGGCCGCCGGAGAGGGACTCGCCGCGTTCGCCGATGACCATGTCGAAGCCGTCGGGGTGCAGGTTGGCGAAATCGGTGACGCCCGCCATGTTGGCGGCTGCCAGGATGCTGGCGTCGTCAGCGTAGGGCGCGCCCATCGCCAGGTTGTGCTTCAGGCTGCCATAGAACAGCAGCGGGTCCTGCGGCACGTGGCCGATGGCGCGGCGCACGTCGGCCGGATCGATCTGCCGCACGTCCACGCCGTCCAGCAGGACTGCGCCCTCGGTGGGCTGGTACAGCGCCAGGGCCAGCTTCTCCAGCGTGGTCTTGCCGGAGCCGATGCGGCCAATGATGCCGACCTTTTCGCCCGGCTTCAGCTTGAAGGACACTTTCTTCAGCACCGGCTGCTTGCTGCCGGGATAGCTGAAGGTCACGTCGCGGAATTCAATGCCGCCATGGAAGACGGGACGATGCAGGAATTCGGCTTCTGCCGGACGTTCGATCGGCAGCTTCATATAGTTGTCGATCGAGCCCAGCGAGGTGCGAGCGTTCTGGTACTGCATGAGCAACCCGGCGACCTGGCCGAGCGGGGCCAGGCAGCGCCCGGCGATCATGGAGGCGGCGATGATGCCGCCCATGGAAATGGCGGATTCCTGGGCCTGGTAGACGCCGATGATGACGACGGAGATCGACACCAGTTGCTGGACGGCCTGCACGAAGCCGACCGTCGAGGACGAAATCAGCTTCAGTTTGCCGCCGGTCAGGGCGATGTACTCGGTGGCGCGTTCCCAGTTGCGCTGGATGGATCCCTGCGCGTTGAGCGTCTTGACGGACTCCAGGCCGGTCAGGGCTTCGACCAGGGTCGCGTTGCGTTGCGACGACGCTTGGTAGGAGGCCATGGTGAGGGATTCCATGCGGGCTTGCGCGGCCAGCGACACCAGCAGGATCAACACGATCGCGACCAGCGGCGGCAGCACCATCCAGGGCGAAATCCAGGCCAGCGCCAGCAGGAACAGCAGAATGAAGGGCAGGTCCACCAGGGTGGTGATGGTGGCTGACGCGATGAAATCGCGAATGGATTCGAACGAACGCAGGTTGGCGGCGAAGGATCCCACCGATACCGGCCGGCCCTCCATGCGCAGGTCCAGCACGCGTTCCATGATCTGCGCGGACAGGCGCACGTCGACCCGTTTGCTGGCGCTGTCCACGACGTGGGAGCGGGCGGTGCTCAGGATCATGTTGAAGATCACGACCAACGTGATGCCGATGGCCAGCACCCAGAGCGTTTCGACGGCGTTGTTGGGCACGACGCGGTCATACACGTTCATGGTGAACAGCGGCATCGCCATTGCGAAGATGTTGATCAGCAGGGCGGCGATCAGCGCGTCGCGGTACAGGCGCCGGTTTTCCATGATGGCGGCCCAGAACCAATGGCGCTCGCGCACCTTGGCGACTTCGGGCGCGCGCGCGTCGAAGCGGAACTGCGGGCGCACGAAGCACACCAGCCCGGTGTATTGCGCCGATAGTTCCGCGGCGCTCATTTCCATCGAGCTGCCGCCCAATTCGGGGTGGCTGACGACGTAGTTTTCGCCGTCTTTCTTCAGCAGCAGGCAGGCGCGTTCGCCGTTGAGCAGCAGGATCGCGGGCAGCAGGTCCTGCGAAATGCTGTCCAGCGTGCGCTTGACCACGCGGGCGGAGAGCTGCGCGCGCGCGGCGGCGCGCGGCAGCAATGCCGGCGTCAGTTTGTGTTCTTCCAGCGGCAGGCCGGCCGACAGCGCCTGGGCCGTCGCCGTCACGCCATGGAGCCGGGTGATTTCAACCAGGCAATCGAGCAGCGGGTCGTCATGCGCCGCGCGCGCGTCCGCGCGCCACTCCCGGGCCGCCATTTCAGATAACTTGTCCATCTTCGTCATCCAGCAGGTCGAGGTGTTCGGAGAGGCGCGCGCGCTGTTGCTTGCGCTGGGTCAGCTTTTGTTGAGCCTGGATAGGCAGGTCGGTCATACGCAAGGTGCCATTGGCTATCAGCGCGTCGATCAGGTCTTCCAGGACGCGGACGAAGTCCGCATCCAGTTGTGAGAAGTCGTTGCCCTGTTTCTGCATATGGTCTCCTTGCGCTTGCGTCACCTAGGGTTTGGCCTTGGGCGAGTTTACCGGGATGAACGTGGGCGGCAGATTGCCCTCGTTGTATTGCACGCGCACGGGCGCCAGGCGGGCCGAGTCGGGGATCGTCGAATTGCAGAGCTTGATGACTTCGTCGGAGACTTCCAGCTTGCCGTTTTCCTCGGGCATTTCGTTGCGCGCGGGCTGCAGCGACAGCGCCGGCAGCAGTGCGTGCGACAGCGCCAGCCAGCGGTATTGCGCGATCTGCAGGTCATACAGCGCGTTGGTCAGGGCGCGGCGCGATTCGAACAATTCGTTTTCGGTGTCCAGCAAGTCCAGCAGCGAACGCTGGCCGATCTGGAATTGTTGGCGGTAGGCTTCGCGCACCTTGGTGGTGGCCACTTCGTGGTCGCGCAGGAAGGGCAGCTTCTGGTTCAGGCTGGCGACGTTGTTCCAAGCCACCGCCAGGTCCTGTTGCACATTGCGGCAGGTGTAGTCGCGGATGTCGCGCGCAGCATAGGACTGCGCGGAGGTCTGGCGTACGCGGGCGGAGTCGGAGCCACCGCGATACAGGTTGTAGCTCATGACAACCTGGACGCTGGAGTTCTGGATGTCGCGGTTTTGCGGCGTGGGATCGTTCTGGTCGCGGCCGGTGGCGGCCACGAATTCGAACTTCGGCGAGAAGGCGCCCTTGGACGAGGCGACGCCCGCTTGCGCGGCCTGCAGCCCGGCCTGCTTGGACAGGAAGCTGGGGTTGCGGCGCAGCGACTCGTTGAAGTCGGCGGGCTTGACCGGCAGCTTGCCGCTGATATCGGGCGTAGGCTGCATCGCTTCAGGGGGCAGGGCGCCGGTGACGCGCTGGAAACGCTGCTGCACGTCCAGCAGGTTGGCGGTCTCGGTCATCAGATTGGTCTGGGCCAGCGCCAGGCGCCCGCCGGCCTGTTCCAGGTCGACGCGGCGGCCCACGCCCGATTCGGCGCGCTCGTTGATCTGCTTGAGCGTTTCTTCGTGCAGGGTGTAGTTCTGGCGGGCCAGCAGTTCCATGTCGCGGTAGCGCTGCAGGTCGATATAGGCCTGCACTGCGCTGAACGCGGTGTTGTCGCTGGTGGCCAACAGGTCATAGAAGCGCGCCAGCTTGTCGAAGCCGGCTTGCTTGACGTCGTTGCTCGTACGGAAGCCGTCGAAAATCAGCTGACGCAATTCCACGCTGTAGCCGGGACGGCTCCAGCTTTGCGACCCGACTCCGGGCACGTTGTTGCGGTACTCGCGACCCACATAGCCTTGCGCATTGATCTGCGGGAAGAACGCGCCGCGGGCAACGGCCTGGCCTTCCAGCGAAGCCTGGAAATCATGGTACTTGGCCTGGATTTCCGGGTTGCTGAGCAGGGTCTGCTCAACGACCTGGTTCAGTGTGACCCCAGCTGCCCCGGAGGCGGGAGCTGCTGACTGTGCAAATGCCGCAGGAACGAATGCCAGGGCAAGGACCGAAGTCGTGCTTTTGAGCAAAAACGAAGCCATAGTGATTATTCGCGAGTCGAGTTAGGAATTAATGGCCGCCATATTGTGTGGAAATGTCAGATTTGACGAGTCAATATTTGTTAATTCTTGACGAAGTTTTCCGGTCGGCAGTTTGAGTTTCTTCGCGCATCATCTCTTAATTAGCTTGAATTTGCACTAATTTCGCCATATCCCGGATTTTTGATCCGGTTTAATGCAGGATAAATGCGGTTTATTGCGCTTTATTTCGTTGTTTGGGTGAATCCAGCGCACAACGATTATATCGGTTTGATAATTTTGTATCTGTTTTAAATACCTGAATTTGTATCTGTAACTGTTTGATTGCAGTTCGATTGAGGTGTGGAAATAGGACGAAGTGACCCTCGCCATGTCCTAGCATGGTAGTGTTAGTACTGGTATATAAGGTGTAGTTGTACTAGGTTGAGACCCTGTGCATAATTCGCTCATGCCGCAGTGGCTGGCGCCCGGGGATCATTGTTTGAACCGCGCGCGGCACGAGCCGGATTGTCTATTTGCAGAGCGCATCCATGGCCCAAACTCTTTACGACAAACTCTGGGACGCCCACGTCGTCCACCAGGAATCAGACGGCACCTGTCTGCTCTATATCGACCGCCACCTGGTGCACGAAGTCACCAGCCCCCAGGCGTTCGAAGGCCTGGCGATGGCCGGCCGCAAGCCGTGGCGCACGGGCGCCAACCTGGCGGTGGCGGACCACAACGTGCCGACGCTGAACCGCGCCCAGGGCATCGACGATCCGATTTCGCGCCTGCAGGTGGACACGCTGGACGCCAACTGCGAAAAGTACGGCATTACCGAATTCCGCATGAATGACCTGCGCCAGGGCATCGTGCACGTGATCGGCCCGGAGCAGGGCGCGACCCTGCCCGGCATGACCGTGGTCTGCGGCGACTCGCACACCAGCACGCACGGCGCGCTGGGCGCGCTGGCCTTCGGCATCGGCACCTCCGAAGTGGAGCACGTGCTGGCGACCCAGACGCTGCTCATGAAGAAAGCCAAGAGCATGCTGATCAAGGTCGACGGCGAATTGCCCTTCGGCTGTACGGCCAAGGATGTGGTCCTGCACATCATCGGCATCATTGGCACGGCCGGCGGCACGGGCTACGCCATCGAGTTCGCCGGCAGCACGATCCGCTCGCTGTCCGTGGAAGGCCGCATGACCGTCTGCAACATGGCCATCGAAGCCGGCGCCCGTTCGGGCATGGTGGCGGTGGACGACAAGACCGTCGAGTACTTCCGCGGCCGTCCCTTCGCGCCCACGGGCGTGCTTTGGGATCAGGCGGTGGGCTACTGGCGTACCCTGCATACCGATGAGGGCGCCAAGTTCGACGCCGTGGTGGAAGTCAACGCCCGCGACATCAAGCCGCAGGTCACCTGGGGCACGTCCCCGGAAATGGTGCTGCCGGTGGATTCCCGCGTGCCGGACCCCGATCGCGAAAAAGACGACGTGCGCCGCAGCGGCATGGAACGCGCCTTGCAGTACATGGGCCTGAAGCCCAACACGCCGCTTACCGATATCCGTGTGGATCGCGTGTTCATCGGTTCTTGCACGAATTCGCGCATCGAAGACCTGCGCGCGGCTGCGGCGGTCGCGCGCGGCAAGCATGTGGCCTCCAATGTGCGCCAGGCCATGGTGGTGCCGGGCTCGGGCCTGGTCAAGCAGCAGGCCGAGCGCGAAGGCCTGGACAAGATCTTCATCGAGGCGGGCTTTGAGTGGCGCGAGCCGGGCTGCTCCATGTGCCTGGCCATGAACGCCGACCGCCTGGAACCGGGCGAACGCTGCGCCTCCACCTCGAACCGCAACTTCGAGGGCCGGCAAGGACAGGGCGGGCGCACCCATCTGGTCAGCCCGGCCATGGCCGCCGCCGCCGCCGTCGCCGGCCATTTTGTCGACGTCCGCACTTTCCGTTAAGCGTCACGCACCGAGTACCGACATCATGCAAGCATTTACCACTCACGAAGGCCTGGTGGCTCCGCTCGACCGCGAAAACGTCGATACGGACCTCATCATTCCCAAGCAGTTCCTCAAATCCATCCAGCGCACCGGCTTCGGTCCGAACCTGTTCGATGAACTGCGCTACCTGGACCATGGCGAACCCGGCATGGACAACAGCAAGCGTCCGCTGAATCCGGATTTCGTGCTGAACCAGCCGCGTTACCAGGGCGCTTCGGTGCTGCTGGCGCGCAAGAACTTCGGCTGCGGCTCCAGCCGCGAGCATGCGCCCTGGGCGCTGACGCAGTTCGGTTTCCGCGCCATCATCGCGCCGTCCTATGCCGACATTTTCTTCAACAACAGCTTCAAGAACGGCCTCTTGCCCATCGTTCTGTCGGAACTGGAAGTCGCGCGCCTGTTCGACGAAGTGAAGGCTTTCCCCGGCTACAAGCTGCGCGTCGACCTCGACCGCCAGGTCGTGGTGGCGGCGGATGGGCGCGAGATGGGTTTCGACATCGAACCGTTCCGCAAATACTGTCTGCTCAACGGCTTTGACGATATCGGGCTGACCCTGCGCCAGTCGGACAAGATTCGCGCCTTCGAGGCCGAGCGCCTGGCCCGCCATCCGTGGCTGGAAAGCCGTCCCATCGCCTGACGCCACCATTCTTCTGATTACAGGATCGTTTTCGTATGACTCACAACATCGCAGTCCTGCCGGGTGACGGCATCGGCCCGGAAATCGTCGAACAGGCCGTGCGCGTCCTGAAGGCGCTGGACGTGTCCTTCGATATCAAGCAAGCGCCCGTGGGCGGCGCCGCCTTCGATGCGTTCGAACATCCGCTGCCGCCGGCCACGTTGAATCTGGCCAAGGAATCGGACGCCGTGCTGTTCGGCGCCGTGGGCGACTGGAAGTACGACAGCCTGCCGCGCGAGTTCCGCCCCGAGCAGGCCATTCTGGGCCTGCGCAAGGCGCTCGGCCTGTTTGCCAACCTGCGTCCTGCCATCCTGTATCCGGAACTGGCCAGCGCCTCGTCGCTGAAGCCCGAGATCGTGTCCGGCCTGGACATCCTGATCATCCGCGAGCTGACTGGCGACATTTATTTCGGCACGCCGCGCGGCGTACGTTCTTCACCCGACGGCGCCTTCGCCGGCGAACGCGAAGGCTACGACACCATGCGCTATGCGGAATCCGAAGTGCGCCGCATTGCGCGCATCGGTTTCGAATCGGCCCGCAAGCGCAACAAGAAGCTGTGCAGCGTGGACAAGGCCAACGTGCTGGAGACCTCGCAGTTCTGGCGCGACATCGTCATCGAAGTCGCGCGCGAGTATCCCGACGTGGAGCTGTCGCACATGTATGTCGACAACGCCGCGATGCAGCTGGTGCGCAACCCGCGCCAGTTCGACGTAATCGTGACCGGCAACCTGTTCGGCGACATCCTGTCCGACGAAGCCGCCATGCTGACCGGTTCGATCGGCATGCTGCCTTCTGCTTCGCTGAACGCAGGCGGCCAAGGCTTGTATGAACCCAGCCATGGCTCCGCGCCCGATATCGCCGGCCAAGGCATCGCCAATCCGCTGGCGACCATCCTGTCCGCGGCCATGCTGCTGCGCTATTCGCTGAATCTGGCGCCGCAGGCCGACCGCATCGAGGCCGCCGTGCGCCGCGTGCTGGCCGACGGCCTGCGCACCGCCGACATCTTCGAACCGGGCACGACCAAGGTTGGCACGGCGCAGATGGGCGACGCGGTGCTGAAGGCGCTGGCCTGATCTTCTCGGGATCGAGCCGCCGGGCGCTAGCGCGCGTGGCGGTTGAAGCACCGTAAAACAAGGGGTGGCCCGGCTGGGCCGCCCCTTGTTTTGCTGTTGTGGCGTCGCCTCGAAAGCGCCCTGTATCCATTGCGGCCCCTATTATTTCTAGCTGCGCCGCAACATCCGGCCGTGCATTCTGATAAATTGTTGAATTGCACGGCTTTTTCCCCTGGACCCTAGTCTCCACACCTTTAAAGAGCGATTGAAATGAATCAAGCAGTAGGCCTTGTCGGCTGGCGCGGTATGGTCGGCTCGGTGCTCATGCAACGCATGCGCGACGAGAACGACTTCGCACTGATCGAACCGGTGTTTTTCTCCACCAGCAACGCTGGCGGCGCCGCGCCCACTTGGGCCACTGGCGCAGGCCCGCTGCAAGACGCCTACAACATTGACGCTCTGAAAAAACTGCCGATCATCGTGACGGCGCAAGGCGGCGACTACACCTCCGAGGTCTATCCCAAGCTGCGCGGCGCAGGCTGGAACGGCATCTGGATCGATGCCGCCAGCACCCTGCGCATGGCCGATGACGCCATCATCGTGCTGGATCCGGTCAACCGTCCGGTCATCGACGCGGCGCTCAAGCGCGGCGTGCGCAACTTCATCGGCGGCAACTGCACGGTCAGCTGCATGCTGATGGGCCTGGCCGGCCTGTTCAACAACGACCTGGTCGAATGGATGACCTCCATGACCTACCAGGCGGCTTCCGGCGGCGGCGCGCAACACATGCGCGAACTGCTGACCCAGTTCGGCGAGATCAATCAATCGGTCAAGTCGCTGCTGGACGATCCCGCGTCGGCCATCCTGGAAATCGACCGCGGCGTGCTGGCCAAGCAAAAGGACCCGGCGCTGCCCCACGAGCACTTCGGCGTGCCGCTGGGCGGCAACCTGATTCCCTGGATCGACAAGGACCTGGGCAACGGCATGTCCAAGGAAGAGTGGAAGGGCGAGGTCGAGACCAACAAGATCCTGGGCCGCGGCGCCGCCTTCGGCACGCCCGCCACGCCGATCGACGGCCTGTGCGTGCGCATCGGCGCGATGCGCTGCCACAGCCAGGCGCTGACCATCAAGCTCAAGCGCGATGTGCCGCTGGACGAGATCGAAGCGCTGATCGCCGAAGGCACGCAGTGGGCGAAGGTCGTGCCCAACACCAAGGAAGCCACGGTTTCCGCGCTGACTCCGGTCGCCGTTACCGGCACGCTGGACATTCCGGTGGGTCGCCTGCGCAAGCTGTCGATGGGCTCGCAATACCTGGGCGCTTTCACCGTGGGCGACCAGTTGCTGTGGGGCGCCGCCGAGCCGCTGCGCCGCATGCTGCGCATTGCGCTGGCCGAAGCCTGATGCCGTCGCAGGCGGCGTTCGGCGCCGCCTGACCAGGCGCGCAAGGCAAGCAAGGGCACCTCAGGGTGCCCTTGCCGTTTGCGCAGAGTCTGTGCTGTATCGGCGGACAGGCCCGCCAGCAAACGCGGCCGGGCCTTTCAGGTTTGTGAAATGCGCATGATCCATTACACTTTTCCCGTGAATTGATGCCTGTTCTCACCGAGATGGCGTGAGCCGGCTCCAGCCCGCAAGTCGACTACAAGACGGAATTCCAGCTTATGACCCAGCGTTCGCGCCAAGTGAAGCATGCCCGCCGTTTAAAAGCCCTGCAGTGGGCGATTGCGCTGGCGATTGGCTCAAGCGTGTGCAGTACCGCCATGGCCATGCGCGTGGGGCATTCGCGGGTGGTTTCCGTGCCGGGCGCGCCGCTGCAGGCGGTGGTGGGATTGCAGGAGCTCACGCCCGAGGAAATCGCATCGCTCAAGGTGTCGGTGGCTGACGAGGCCTCCTGGCAACGCGCAGGTCTGAAGCCGCCGGTTCCGCTGGCAAGCATGGTGGTCCGGGTCGAGGACGGCCTGGACGCCACGCGCAAGAATCTGCGCGTGCGGGCCTCGCAGCCGCCGGCCAGCGGCGCGGTTGATCTGCTGCTGAATATCAACTCCAGTTCCGGGCAGCGCCAGGTGCAGGTCAGCATTCTGGTGCCGCTGCGCGGCACGACGGCTGACGTGACGCCGGCTGCGGTCGGCACGCCGGGGCGCGCGGCGGGATCGCGTTCGGTCAACGTGAAGTCCGGCGACAATCTGTTCGCTATCGCTCAGCGCAATGCGGTGCCCAACGCATCGGTCTATCAGATGCTGGTGGCCCTGTGGCGCGCCAATCCCGAGGCCTTCATCCAGAACAATATGAATCTGGTGAAAGCCGGCCAGAGGCTGACGATTCCCGATGCGGCTACCGTGCGCGCGGTGGATCCGGCCGAGGCGCGGCGCATCTTCAATGAACATGCCGAGGCGTTCGCGAAGTACCGAGCCCGCATCGGCGCGGCGGCCGGCGCGAATCCCTCCGTGGTCCAGGGGCAGGGCGCGGCTTCGGGCAGCGTCGCGCCTCCTGCTGATGCCGGGGCGGCCAGCGCATCGCCGCCGCAGGATCGCGTGCGGCTGTCCTCGGGGCAGGCGCAAGACAGCGCATCGGCGCAAGCAGAGGCGCAGGCCGATGCCAAGACGTCGACTGAGCGCGCCATGGCCGATGTCCAGGGGCGCGTGAGCCAGTTGCAAAGCAACGTCGACGATTTGAACAAGGCGGTGGCACAGCAAGGCGCCGCTGGTGGCGCTCCTGGTACTGCGGCGTCGCCGGGCGCGGCAGGCACTTCGGGTGCAACAGGCGCTCCGGGTGCAACTGGCGCTGCGGGTGCAACTGGCGCTTCGGGTGCAACAGGCGCTTCGGGTGCAACAGGCGCTTCGGGTGCAACAGGCGCTTCGGGTGCAACTGGCGCTTCGGGTGCAACTGGCGCTTCGGGTGCAGCAGGCGCTCCGGGTGCAACAGGCGCTTCGGGAGCGGCAGGCGCTTCGGGAGCGGCAGGCGCTTCGGGTGCAACAGGCGCTTCGGGTGCAACAGGCGCTTCGGGTGCAGCGGGCGCGTCTGGCGCGGCGGGCACTTCGGGTGCGGCAGGCGCTTCTGGTGCAACAGGCGCTTCTGGTGCAACAGGCGCTTCGGGCGCGGCAGGCGCTTCGGGCGCGACAGGCGCGTCGGGTACGCCGGGCGCTCCGGGCGCGGCAGGTACGCCCGGCGCAACAGGGTCGGCAGGACCTGCGAACACCTCGAGCGCCCCAGGCGCTTCTGGGGCATCTACGCCAGATCAGGCCGCTGGCACGCCGGCAGGCAAGGATTCCGCTTCGGACATGCCCGGGTGGCTGGCCGACAATCTGCTCGTTATCGTCACTGCAGTGCTGGCGCTGATCGCATTCGCGATTGCCTGGCTCTTGCGCCGGGCCGGTGCGCGGCGCGGGGACGATGACGAGGAAACCTACGAATTCAACGAGCCAGCGCTGGATACGGCGGCGCTGAACCGCAAGCTCGGAAGCATCAATCTCGACCTGGACGAACCGCCCACGGACGAACCGCACCGTGTCGGCGGGCCACGGGTTTGATACATGTCTAGAGTTGCATTGGGGCTGGCGTACGACGGCTCCGCCTGGCAGGGTTGGCAGACACAGCCGCATCGGCAAACGGTGCAGGACACGTTGGAGGCCGCCCTGGGCAGTTTTTGTGGTGTGGAAGGGCCGGTGGCGACGATCTGCGCCGGCCGCACCGATACCGGGGTGCACGGCGCGATGCAGGTGATCCATCTGGACACTGAACTCGACCGCCGGATGGAGTCCTGGGTCCGGGGGGTGAATGCTTTCCTGCCTCCCAGCATTTCAGTCCAGTGGGCGCAGCCGGTATCGGACGAATTCCACGCGCGGTTTTCCGCGCGCGCCCGTACCTACGTATATTTGTTATGGCGCGGCCGGGTGCGGCCGGCATTGTGGGCGGGCCGGACGGGCTGGTGCTTTCAACCGCTGGACGTCGATGCCATGCGGGCCGCGGCGAATGCCTTGCTGGGCGAGCACGATTTTTCCAGCTTCCGTTCCTCGCAGTGCCAGGCCAAGCATCCTGTGCGCCATCTCTACCGGCTGGATATCGATGAGCGCGGGCCGTTCCTGGTGTTCACGCTGAAGGCCAATGCCTTCCTGCATCATATGGTGCGCAACATCATGGGCGCGCTGTTGCAGATCGGGCAAGGGCGCGAATCGGTGGACTGGATGGCGCAGTTGCTGTCCTGGCGCGACCGCAAGCGGGGCGCGCCGACCTTCGCGCCCGATGGGCTGTACCTGTCCGCCATCGATTATCCGGAAGAGTTCGGCCTGGATGAGCTCGACGGGGGATCGCAGTTGCTGTCGCCGTTTACTCAAACCTATTAGGGATGCCGCCGGCAACGGCGATGCCTGCCCGTATCCGATGGAGGCTTTTGCCATGCAACGCCGCGCGTTTTTGAAGCAGACCGCCCTGGGCGGCGCCGCTCTGGTCGCTCCGGCGTTCGCGCAGGAAGTTCCGTTGGCCGAGGAAAACGCCAGCCCGGCCCAGTCGGCGCCGCCAGCGGGACCGCAAGAGGCTCCGCCCAGCCCGCCGCCCGCTCCGGCCGCCGCGCCCGAAGCGCCGGCGGTGGTGGCAGCCCCAGCCAAGGTCGCTTGGCGGCTGGCCTCCAGTTTTCCCAACGAGTCTCCCACCTTGTTCGCCGGCGCCGAAGACGTGGCGCGTTACGTGAACGAGGTGACGGACGGGCGCTTCAGCATCGAAATCTTTCCCGCCGGCGACCTGGTGCAGCCGGGACAGGTGCTGGAAGCCGTGCAGCATCGCGTCGTCGATTGTGGCCATACGGCGTCGACCCGCTACTTCGATGTCGACCCCGCGCTGTGCTTTGACGCCGGCGTGCCGTTCGGCCTGAACACGCGGCAGATGAACGCCTGGATGACGCAGGGGGAAGGCCTGGCGCTCACGCGCGTGCTGTTCGACAAGTACAACATCCTGAACTTTCCCTGCGGTTATACCGGCGCGCAGATGGGCGGCTGGTTTCGCGGGGAAATCAAGACCGTGGACGACCTGCGCGGGCTCAAGGTGAAGGCCGGCGGGTTTGCCCGCCATGTGCTGGCGCGGATGGGCGCCACGCCCGTGGACGTGCCGGTGGCCGAAGCCTATGCCGCGCTGGAGCAGGGCGTCGTGGACGCCGTGGCTTGGATCGGCCCTTACGACGATGAAAACCTGGCGCTCTATAAAGTTGCCAGGAATTACTACTTTCCGGGCTGGTGGGCGGGCACGCTGCAGCTATCCTTGTATGTGAACCAGGACGCCTACGACGAACTGCCCAAGCCGTATCAGTCCGCTTTGACGCTGGCATGCCGTATGGCGACTGCCAACATGATCGCCAAGTACGACGCGGGCAATCCGGACGCGCTGCGCCGACTGGTGTCGCGCGGCGCGCAGTTGAAAGCGTTTCCCAAGCCGGTCCTGCAGGCGAGCTACGAAGCCTCGCTGGCCGCCTACCAGGAAATGAGCGCCAAGGATCCCATGTTCAAGAAGCTGTACGACAGCATGGCGGCGTTTCGCGACAAGGAAACGCCCTGGTTCCGTCTGGCCGAGGGCAGCTTCGACAATCTCGTGGCCACCGTGGGTCAGCCCGGCGCGTAGGCGCTGCCTGCACGCCGGATATACTGATTCGACCGGCCGCGCAGGGCGGCCAAGCCAGCGAAGAGTTTCATGCGCACACGCATCAAGATCTGTGGATTGACCCGGGAACAGGATATCGACGCCGCCGTCGCGGCGGGCGTCGATGCGATCGGCTTTGTGTTTTACCCCAAGAGCAAGCGTTGCCTGACGCCGACGCGCGCAGCCCAGTTGCGGCGCATGGTGCCCGCCTTTGTCGACGTGGTGGCCTTGTTCGTGAATGCGCAAGAGGCCGAGGTGCAGGCCGTGCTGGACCAGGTCAAGCCGGAGCTGCTGCAGTTCCATGGCGATGAAACGCCGCAGGACTGCGCGCACTACGGTCATCGTTTTTTGCGGGCATTCCGTGCCGGCGCGCCCGGCCTGGACACCGCGGAAAACCTGGCCTCCACATGCCGCGCCTATGGCGAAGCCGCGGGCTGGCTGTTCGACAGCTACAGCGCGGGCTACGGTGGCAGCGGTCATGGTTTCGACTACGCGTTGCTCGACGAAGTGAGGGCCGATCCGGTGTCTCGGCCCCTGATCCTGTCGGGCGGCTTGAACGCGGAAAACGTCGGGCAGGCCGTGGAATTGGTCAGGCCTTGGGCGGTCGATGTAAGTAGCGGCGTGGAGCTTGAGCAAGGAATTAAAAGTTCTGATAGAATCTCGTTCTTCGTTGCTGCGGCGCAAGCGGCAGACGCGAAGCTGAAGGGAAATTAGTAGTGCGGTGCAGGCGGTTTGAAGTAGTGGGGCAAGGCTGAAAAGCGGCGTCCAAGGTTCTCAGGAACTGGCACTTCAAAACGCGTTGCGCAGACAAGCTTGAAGGCATGCGAAAGTAAACCTCGCAAACGCCGCAAACTTCGAAGCGCAATAAATAATGCAAAAAATCTTGCCAGACGATTTGCATAGTTTAAAAAAGCACTATATAATTCTTCTTCTTTGCAGGCGGTTAGCTCAGCTGGTTAGAGCGCCACGTTGACATCGTGGAGGTCGTTGGTTCGATTCCAATACCGCCTACCAAATTCCTGCAAAGTGCTGTCAAGCACGGCAAAGAGAAAGCCGCTAGATCAATGATCTGGCGGCTTTTTTGTTTGGGTTTCGTCCGTTGCATGCCGCGCGCCATGCCACAAAGCATGGTTTTCGCGGGGCAATGGCAAAGGCAAAGGCGCGAAAACTCTTCAGCTATCGACGCCAGCCGTTAGCCCTGCATTTGCACAAGCCTGTGCGTTCTGCGCAGTTCGCGGTAAATCGCCGAATCATATTGAAGTAAGCCACGCATAATGGAAATATGGCGATTCATTAGCGCGTGGCCGAACATTTTGGCCACGTTCCATTGACCGGCCGCCAGACATTTCCTTTCAGTACAACTGGCGGATTGGCCGATGATTGCCTGAGGCCGTTGGTTTGAATCAGGGGACCCTGTGAGCGAAGAATTGTCGCGACAAGGTAGACGTGAACGGCAGGGCCATTCCCTCGTGCGTCGCGTGACGCTCGGTCTGGCCCTGGCATGGTTTGCGTTGGTGATAGCTATTGCACGCTGGATGTCGCAGGGAATGGAGGCATCGCGGCTGGACAGCCTAGCCGCCAGCGCCGAATACGAGGCAAGAATTACTGCGCGCGTCATGGATCGGTTATTCACCGAGATGGTGAGCGTAGCGAACATGGTGGCCCGCCAGGGCCAAGTGATCCAGCTTGCCGTCCGTTACCGTACGGATCCACCCGGCGCAGCCGACTTGTCTCGAGAGCAGCGAGCGGCCCTGTTTACGCGGGATCCATTGGTGCGCAGGGTAGGCGACTTCATGAATGAGCTGGCCAGCGATCTGCGATACGCCCGCATTTATATGAACAATATGTCGGACGATACGGTGACGGCCAGTAACTGGGCGGAACCCGACAGCATCGTCGGCATGATCTACTCGGGTCGGGCTTATCTCGAAGACGCATTGCGTGATGGCTATGGCAGTTACTTCGGCATTGCCCGGTTGAACAAGAGTCCATCGTATTTCGTCGCCAGCCGCATCGAAGACTCGAATGACATGCCGCAGGGCTCAGTGACGGTAAAGTTCGATGCGCCGGATGTGGCGCTTTACCTGGCCGGGCGACATATCGCGTTGGTTGTGAATCGCCAGGGAAGGGTAACCACGGCTTCTTCCGAGCCGTTCATGCTGCGTAATGTCGCAGCGCTTTTGCCTGCCGATTCGGTACTGCCTTCCGATGGCGATGAAGACCTCGGCGAACCCCTGGATATTCGCGCCATACCCGGCTCGATCCAATCCGGCCGTTGGCTCATCGATGGCAGGCCCTATCTGGCGAGGCGGCAGGCGCTGGCTAATGGGCAATACCACTTGATCACGCTGGCCTCGCTGGAATCTTTGGCGCCCATGCGCAAGCGGCATATCTGGGCGACGGGATTGGTGGCGATGGTCGGGCTGGTCCTGATCCTTCTCTCCAGCCATGTGGTCGCGCAAATGGTGAGACGCCGCCAGGATGAACGGCATGCCGCCAACCATGATGCGCTTACCGGCTTGCCGAATCGGCGAGCGATCATGGCGGAGTTGGAGCGGTATTTCTCGGAGGCGAATCGGACGCAGCGGTCTGTTCAAGTCGCGTTTATAGATCTGGATGGGTTCAAGACGATTAACGATACCTACGGCCACGACATCGGCGACAAATTCTTGATCGAGGTTGGCCGACGTCTGTCGGCAGGCCTGCGTTCTGGAGAGGTGCTGGGTCGATGGGGGGGCGACGAATTCGTCGTCGTTGGCTTGGGCGCAAGGTCAGGGCCGACGGCTGATGCTGTGGTTGAAACAATGCGCACGCGCCTGGCCCCGTTGCTCAGCGGCATCTACACCCTGGACGACTGCAGTTTTCACTACGCCGGCGCGAGCTTTGGCATTGTGAATGCCGACCCATCGGCCAGCGCGCTGCAGGCCGTCCTCAGGGAAGCAGATCAATTGATGTATGCAGACAAGCAGGCGCGGCGTGAGATGCAGATTGCGTAACCGCCTGCCGGGCTGAGCCCGGGAAGACCTGCATCCGCCAGCCTTCTCGATACCCCCTAGGCCGTCATGCTGCGGCTCAATATACTGTATAAAAATACAGTATATTTGAGGTCGGCAGCAGCGCAATTCGGCCCGGTTTCGGCCGAGAGGGGACGAAGCATGATCGATGAGGAATGGACGCAGCGGGACGACTATTACTGGCAAGGGCCAGCGGGCTGGACGATCTCCCGGGTCTTCGTGGACGGGATGTGGCAGTACGAACTATGGTTCAGCCGCGGCGGCGGAGGCACGATTTACGGAATGCGCGCCTCATTGGAAGGCGCGCAAGAGCTCTATCAGCAAAAGCTGCGGTAAGTTCTTGCCTGTCTGCAGGGAAGCGCCACCCGCGGCGTGGCTTCTATCTGCTGCGGCTGCTCGTGTCGCGCATCGGAAACCCGACTTTTCCTAGATTCCGTTTTTGGGCGCATTAAGAATCAGCCGCAAGCCCAGCGCCGCAATAACGCCCGCCGCTGCCCGGTCTATCCATTGCTTCGCCCGTAGATAAACCTCGCGCGGGCCCTTGGTCGAAAAACAGAGCGCCACGATCGCATACCAGCCGAATTCGACCAGGAACACCAGGGGCGGCAGCGCGAAATAGGTCCATGCCGGCGGATGCTGAGGCAGCAGCGCGGCGAAGATGCTGCCATACCAGATGGCCGTCTTGGGGTTGCTCAACTGGGTCGTGAGACCGATCCAGAAGGAACGACGTCCATTGCGTGATGTTGGCGCGCTGCTGCCGGGCATGGCAAAAGGCTGCCTGGCGTTGCGCCAGATGCCGGCAGCCACGTAAAGCAGATAGGCGCCGCCCGCGATTTTCAGCGCGACGTACAGCCATTCCACGCTTTGCAACAGGGAATACAGCCCCGCCAGCGCCAGGCCGGCGAACAGCATGCCGCCTGCGCCCATGCCGAAGGCCGAGGCCAGGCCGTCCCAGCGGGACTGGCCGATGGCCTTGCGCGCGACGATGATGAAGCTTGGTCCCGGCAGCATGGCTCCGAGCCACAGCGCACCGAGGATAGCGAGTATGGAAGCAAAGGGAGTCATGGTCGTTGGGGGCTGGAGCCATGGGAGACAATGATTCTTCCATGAAAGTCCGGCCCTGCAAAGGACGGTGAAGCGCCTGCTGGCGGCAGGCGTTTCGCGCAAATCCGGGTCTCAGCCGCTCGCCAGCGCCAGCGGCGCGGTGCGCCCTGGAGCGGCCGCCCTCGGGGCGGACTGCGCTTGCGGCTGCCGTTCATCCTGCAGGCGGAATACGCCCACGGCTTGCAGCAGCTCGGTCGCCTGCGATTGGAGGGCCGCCGAGGCGTCGGCGGCCTGGGCTACCCGGGCCGCGTTCTGCCGGGTCAGTTCGTCCATCTGGGTCACGGCCTGGTTGACTTCGTCGATGTCCGTACCCTGGACCCGGCCCGCGTCGCCGATCTGACCGACGATGGCGGCCACGCGCTCGATGCTGGCCACGACTTCGCGGATCACGCCGGCGGCATGGTCGGCCTGGCGGAAACCGCTGCTGGTCTTCTCCAGCGAGCCGTCGATCAGGGTGCGGATCTCGCGCGCGGCGCTGGCGCTGCGTTGGGCCAGCGCGCGGACCTCGGTGGCGACGACCGCGAAGCCTCGCCCGCTTTCACCGGCGCGGGCTGCTTCCACCGCCGCGTTCAAGGCGAGGATGTTGGTCTGGAATGCGATGCTGTCGATCAAGCCGGTGATTTCGGAGATCTTGTTGGCTTCCTGCTGGATTTCTCCCATCACCGTCGCCACGCCTGCTACCGCGGCGCTGCCCGTGTCCGCGATGCGCCGCGCTTCGTCGCTCAGCTGCCGGGCCTGCAAGGCGTTGCCGGCGTTGTCATGGACATTGGCGGCCAGGTCGCGCATCGATGCAACGGTCCGCTCCAGGGAGTCGGCCTGGGTCCGGGTGCGTTCTTCGAGCTGCTGGTTGTCCTGCATGATGTCGCGCGAGGCGGCGGAAAGAGCGGTGGCGGTGTTCCTTACGCCGCTCAGGGTCCGGTGCACGGCGTCCATCGTGGCCTTGAAGCTGCGGCCCAGGCTGCTGTCCATGCTCATGCCGCCAAAGCGCAGGTCGAACACGCCAGCCTCACGGCCGATATGCGCACTGAGTCGGGCCAGTTCCTCGGCCGCCACCGCGGCCCGTTCCATTTTCCAGGCCAGCCAGCCTAGCGCGGCAGCCTGCACCACCACATAGGCTGCGTGCAACAGCACCATGGGCAGGCTCGGCTCGGTGAAGCAAATTGTTCCGTAGCCCCATTGCTGCAGGAAGTTGAAGGACAGGTGATGCAGCGCGATGACGACGGCCGCGCACAGGATGGTGCGCCAGTCGCGATAGGCCAGCAGCAGCGAGAGCAGCACGAAGATGCCGAAATGGATCTCGGCCATGCCGGACATCAGATGGATATGGAGCGCGGCCAGCACCATCAGGCTACAGGCCACGACCAGGCGGGTACTCAAGCGGCCGGGCCGCCAGAGTATCAACAGCGACGGTATGCCTGCGGCGGCCAAGCCGACGCCGATGGCGGCGCCCCAGCGTCCGTATTGAGGGGCCAAGCACAGGCCGACGGCAAACAGCAGCCAGAGCAGAGGCAGCATCGCCCGGTCGGTGCGGCGGTAAGAGTCTTCCAGCAAATCGCTTGCGTTGCGCATGGCAGTTCCTTGCTACGGGAAGCGCGGGGACCCGCGCACGTTCGATTTTTATTCAATAATTCCAATTTGTGAATATATATTCCAAATTATTCTCTACTGTTGCCGCGACGCGGCCAAGTGATCCGCCCCATACCGGCGGCCGGAAAACCGGCGCTTTGCGCGGCGCGTTTGAAGCGAGCGGAAAACCTGGGATATCCTGCTGCCCATCATGATGAGAGTACTGTGGCTCTGCCTGGGTTGCCTGATGCTGGCATTGGGTGTGATCGGCGCGTTTCTGCCCGTCATGCCTACGACCATTTTCCTGATCCTGGCGGTGGCCTGCTTTTCGCGCTCTTCGCCGCGTCTCGAGAAATGGCTGCTGGATAGCCCGACCTACGGTCCCGCCCTGCGCGCCTGGCGGGATCAGGGCGCCGTATCGCGCAAGGGCAAGACCTACGCCTGCCTGGGCATGGCGCTGGGCTATGTGCTGTTCTGGTGGGGCGCGCATCCGTCGTGGATGCTGGCCGCCGGCGTCGCCGTGTTCTTCCTGGCTAGCGCGGCCTACGTCGTCACGCGGCCGGCGCCGCAGGGGCCGCAGGCCGGCAGCGGACAAGCGCGGTAGCCGCCGGCGTCAATGCGAATGCCGGGGATCGCCCCGCGTTTCCACGACCTTCAGATACAAGGTGGCGGGCTCCAGGCAGCCGCCGGTTGAAAGCTGGCCGACCAGTTGCCGGTACAGCTCTTGCCACGGCGTCTGAGATTCCGGCGCCTGGTAGGGCGGCTCCAGCTTGCGGCGTTCCATTTCTGTTTCATCCACCAGGGCGGTGACCGAGCGCTGATTCAGGTCGACGCGGATGCGGTCGCCCGTGCGCAACAGCGCGAGGCCACCGCCCACCGCGGCTTCCGGCGACATGTTCAGGATCGAAGGGCTGGCCGAGGTGCCGCTCTGGCGGCCGTCGCCCAGGCAGGGCAGGGAGTCTATGCCGCGCTTGAGCAGATGCGAGGGCGGCGCCATGTTGACCACTTCCGCGCTGCCGGGGTAGCCGACGGTGCCGGCGCCGCGGATCACCAGGATGCAGTGCTCGTCGATGTTCAGGGAGGGGTCTTCGATGCGCGCGTGGTAGTCCTCGGGGCCTTCGAAGACGATGGCGCGCGCCTCGAAGGCGTTCTCTGAACCGGGCTCCGACAGATAGGCGCGGCGGAAGGCTTCGCCGACGACCGACATCTTGATGATGGCGCTGTCGAAGAAGTTGCCCGAGAGGACGATGAATCCCGCGCGATGCCTGAGCGGCGCGTCGCAGCTGCGGATGACGTCCGCATTGTTGGTCTTGGCCGTAGCCGCGATCTCGCCGATGGTCTTGCCGGACACGGTGCCGCAATCGGTATGCAGGCGGCCTGCTGCCGCCAGTTCGTGCAACACCGCCGGGACGCCGCCCGCGCGGTGAAAGCCTTCGCCCAGATGCTCACCCGCAGGTACACAGTTGACCAGCAGCGGCACGTCTTCGCCCAAGCGCTGCCAGTCGTCCAGGCTCAGGTCGATGCCGGCGTGGCGCGCCATGGCGATGAGGTGCGGCGGGCAGTTGCTGGAGGCACCCAGCGCCGAGGCCACGACGATGGCGTTCTCGAAAGCCTGCCGCGTCAGGATGTGGGACGGGCGCAAGTCCTCGCGCACCATGTCGCAGATACGCAGCCCGGTGGCGTAGGCCATCTGGCCGCGCTCGCGGTACGGCGCGGGAATGCTGGCGCAGGTGGGCAGCGACATGCCCAGCGCTTCGGCCAGCGAGTTCATCGACAGCGCCGTGCCCATGGTGTTGCAGTGGCCGACGGACGGCGACGACGCCGTGGCCAGCGTCATGAAGCCTTCGTAGTCCAGCTTGCCCGCGGCCATCAGATTGCGCGCATGCCAGATGACCGTGCCGGAGCCGACGCGCTGGCCGTCGTGCCAGCCGTCCAGCATCGGCCCGCCGGACAGCACGATGGCGGGAATATCCACGGTGGCCGCGGCCATGAGGCAGGCGGGCGTGGTCTTGTCGCAGCCGGTGGTCAGGACCACGCCGTCCAGCGGATAGCCGTGCAGGATCTCTACCAGGCCCAGATAGGCCAGGTTGCGGTCCAGCGCGGCGGTGGGGCGCCGGCCCTGTTCGGCCAGCGGGTGCACGGGAAACTCCATGGGGATGCCGCCCGCGTCGCGGATGCCGGCCTTGATGCGCTCGGCCAGCGCCAGGTGATGCCGGTTGCAGGGCGCCAGGTCGCTGCCGGTCTGAGCGATGCCGATGATCGGCCGCCCAGATTGCAGTTCCTGGCGCGTCAGGCCGTAGTTGAGGTAGCGCTCGACATAAATGGCCGTCATGTCGGCGTGGGCCGGATCGTCGAACCACTTCTGGCTGCGCAGCTTGCGGGGAGTCTGGGACATGGGATTCTCGTTTACAGCGGTTGCGTGGCGGCCCGGCGCGCGTGCGGGCCGCAAAGGCTTAGTTGCGCGCCTTCTGGATCTCGTCGTTGAGCTGCTTGACCAGCTCTGGGCCGAGGTCCTGCGTGTACTTGTCGACCACCGGCTGCACCTTCTGGCGCATGCGCGCGATCTCTTCGGGCGAGACCGTGTTGATCTTCATGCCGGCCTTTTCCAGCGTGGTCATGGCCTTTTGGGAGTCCGCACGGCTGTCCTGGCGCTCAAAGTCGCGCGAGGATGCGGCCGCCTGGCGGATCAGCTTCTGTTCTTCCGGCGACAGGGTGTCCCACCATTTCTTGGACGCCAGCACCACCCAGGGCGTGTAGACGTGGCGGGTGATGGTCAGATAGGGCTGAACCTCGTAGAACTTGCTGCTCTGGATGGTGGTGATGGGGTTTTCCTGGCCGTCCACGGTGCGGGTTTCCAGCGCGGTGAACAGCTCGGAGAACGGCATGGGCACGGCGTTGGCGCCCAGCGTATTGAAGACGCCCAATGCGATCTGGTTCTGCATCACGCGCAGCTTGATGCCTTGCAGGTCTTCCGCGCGCGCGATGGGGCGCTTGGAGTTGGTCATGTTGCGAAAGCCGTTTTCCCAATAGACCAGGCCGATGATGCCCTTGGCTTCCAGCTTTTTCAGCATGTCCTGGCCCAGAGGCCCGTCCAGCACGGCGTCCGCTTCCTTTTCGCTGTTGAAGAGGAAGGGCAGGTCGAACACGCCGAACTCCTTGACCATGCCGGCCAGGGGCGCGGTGGACCCCACCATCATTTCCTGCACGCCGCCCACCAGCGCGCTTTGCATCTGCTCGTCCGAGCCCAGGTTGGCCGAGCCGAAGGTCTTCATCTTGAGCTTGCCGCCGCTGATTTTTTCCAGCTCCTGCGCCAGGTGGCGCGCGGCGCGCCCCTGGACGCTTTCCTCGTTCAGGCCATAGCCGAAACGGATCAGGCGAGGTTTGACGTCGGCGGCGGACGCGACGCCGGCGACGGCGCAGGACAGCGCCGTCGCCAGGACAAGAATGCGGGTCTTGAAACGGGTGATCATGGTGCTCCTCCTTGGGGTTTTTCTAATGCATCCAGCGTGCGGGGACGGTGATCAGCTCGGGGAAGATCACCAGCAGGATCAGCAGCAGCGTGTAGGCGACGACATAGCGCCACACGCCCCTGCAGATGGTTTCCATATTGATGCGGGCGACGCCGCAAACCACGTTGAGCACGGTGCCCACCGGCGGCGTCAGCAGGCCCACGCAACCCACCATGACGAACATCACGCCGAAGTAGACGGGGTCGATCCCGGCCTTGGTGACCACCGGCATCAGCACCGGCGCAAGGATCAGGATGGTGGGCGTCAGGTCCATCACCGTGCCCACCAGCGTCAGCAGCACCAGCAGGGCGAACATCAGCAGCTTGGGTTGGTCCAGCACGGGTTCCAGCAGCGCGATCAGGTCCTGCGGCATGTCGGCCAGAGTGATCATGTAGGACGAGACCATGGCGGCGGCCACCAGGAACATGACGATGGCGGTGGTGCTGGCGGCGTTGATGAAGAGCGGCGCCAGGTCGCGCACGCCGATTTCGCGGTAGACGAACAGGCTGACCAGCAGCGCGTAGACCGCGGCGACGACGGCCGCCTCGGTCGGCGTGAAGATGCCGCCGCGCAAGCCGCCGATGATGATGACGGGCAGCATCAGGGCCCATAGCGATTCGCGCAGCGCCTTCCAGCGCTTGCTCCAGGGTTCGCGCGGCGAGGGCTTGATGCTGCCATGCTTGCGCGCCACCCAGGTCCATACGGCGACCAGGGTCAGGCCCATCATCAGTCCGGGCGCGATGCCGGCGAAGAACAGCTTGGTGATCGACACGTTGGTGGCGACGCCAAAGATGATGAACGAGATCGAGGGCGGAATGATGGGCGCGATGATGCCGCCGGCCGCGATCAGCCCGGAGGCCTGGCCCGCGTCGTAGCCCCTTTCGCGCAGCATGGGGATGAGCAGCGAGCCCAGCGCAGCGGCGTCGGCCACGGCCGAGCCGGACAGCGCGGCCAGCAGCACGCTGGCGAAGATGGCCACGTAGCCCAGGCCGCCCTGGATGTGGCCCACGAAGGTGCTGGCCAGATTGACGATACGGCGCGAAATGCCGCCGGCGTTCATCAGTTCGCCGGCCAGCATGAACAGCGGCACCGCCATGAGGGTGAAGCTGTTGGCGCCAGACAGCATGTTCTGCGCCAGGATCTGGGTATCGAAAAAGTCCAGCTGGAACATCATGGCGATCGCGCTGAGCAGCAGCGCGAAGGCGATAGGCATGCCCAGGGCGATCAGCCCCAGCAGCACGAGCAGGAAAACGGTCAGGATCATTGCGGGCGTCCGGGCGGGGTAGGGGAGTTGGAGGCGGAGCCGTCAGACCAGCGGGTCTTCGGGGCTGGATTCCGCCGGCAAGGGCCCGCCCGCAAGGACGCGCACCAGATCGATCAAGGTCAGGATGCCCATGGCGGCGGCCGCATAGAGGGCCGCGGCGTTGAACACCGCCAGCGACATGCCGGTGACAGGCAGCACGGTGTCCAGGCCGATGACGGTCTGGGTCCAGCTGCCCTCGGCCATCAGCCACAGCACCCACAGCGTCAGCAACTGGCAGAACACGTGCGAGGCGCGACGGGCAGCGGGGCCGAAGCGTTCGACCAGCATGGTGACGCCGATGTGCTGATGCGAGCGCAGCGCTATCACCGAGCCCAGGAAGATCATCCAGACGAAGGCCAGCCGCGAGATCTCATCAGAGACGTTGATGCCGGAGTTGAACAGGTAGCGCAGCGCGACGTTGCCGAACAGCAGCACCACCATGACGGCCAGACAGGTCACCATCAGCCAGGTCTGCAGCGCGAAGCACCAATTGGCGGCGCGGGCCAGCGGCGTGCCGCCAGGCCGCCCCGGTGGGGAAGCTTGCATGCTTGTCTCCTATCCGTTTCCCGGAATTTTTTAGGGTTATGCTGTGCGAAATGTTAGCGCTAACATTTTGCGTTTGGCAAGCCCCAGTTTTTTGCGTCAGACTACGCGCTCACCAACCCATGCCGAGGACCGATGTCCATCCGTAAACCCCGCAGTTCACGCGCCGGCCGCGTCACCATGCAGGATGTCGCGCGCCGCGTGGGCGTGAGCGCGATCACGGTATCGCGCGCCTTGCGCACGCCGGACAAGGTGGCGGAAGAACTGCGGCTGCGCATCGCGCGGGTGTGCCAGGAACTGGGCTACGTGCCCAACCATGCGGCCAGCGCGCTGGCGTCGGCGCGTTCGCAGACCATCGTGGCGCTGATTCCGTCGCTGAGCAACGTGGTGTTCGTCGACATCATCGCGGGGATCAAGGAAGAGCTCGACCGGCACGGCTACCACATGCTGATCGGCGTGACCGGCTATTCGCTGGACGAGGAGGAGGCTCTGCTGCGCAAGTACCTGCAGCACGCGCCCGACGGCCTGATCCTGACCGGCATCGACCACAACCCTGGCGTATGGGACCTGCTGGACACGCAGCGCATTCCCACCGTGCACACGATCGAGACGCTGGACGGGGGCGAGCACATGAGCGTGGGTTTTTCGCAATTCGATTCCGGCTATGCCGCGGGCCGCCATCTGGTGGAGCGGGGCTACCGCCGTATCGGCATCGTCGGCGCGCAACTGGATCCGAGGTCGCTGCGCCGCTGCGAAGGCTGCCGCCAGGCGCTGCGGGATGCGGGCCTGTATGACGCGGCGCTGGAAATCATGACGCCGGAGAAATCATCCATCGGCCTGGGAGCCTCGCTGCTGGAAGCGCTGCGCGAACGTCATCCCGACTGCGATGCGCTGTTCTTTTGCAACGATGACCTGGCCCAGGGGGCGGTGTTCCAGTGCGGAAGGCTGGGCGTGCCGGTGCCGGAACGCATGGCCATCGTCGGCTTCCACGACGTGGCGGGCACGGCCTGGACCACGCCGCCGCTGTCGACCATCGCCACGCCGCGCTACCAGATCGGCGTATCGGCCGCGGGCCTGCTGATGCGCCATCTGGCCGGCGAGCCCGTCGCCGAGCGCCATGTGGACCTGGGCTTCAAGCTGGTGCAGCGCGAAACCAGCTGAACGCCAAGCCTCAGCCCCGGCGCAGCGCCAGGAATACGCCGGAGGCGATGATCAACCCCATGCCGGCCAGGGCCAGCCCATCGGGCGGGCGCTGGAACCAAAAGGTGCTGAACAGCACCGCCAGCAGCAGCTGGAAGTAGTTCAGGGGCGCCAGGGTCGCCGCCGCCACGCGCTGGAAGGCGGATATCAGAAAGATCTGCGCCAATCCGCTGCAGGCGCCCAAGCCGACGATGAAAAGCATGTCGGCAAGATCCGGCCACGGATCCGGCAGGAAGAAGGGCGCGGGCAGCCCGGTGACGACGAGGCAGATGAAGGCCGTGTAGGCATACTGGATGGGCCCGGGCACCTTGCCCGAGAGCCTGCGCGTCAGCACCTGGAACACTGCGTAACTGACCGCGGACACCGCCATCAGCAGCGTGCCCAGCCACGGCAGGTTGGAGCCCGGCCGCACGATCAGCAGCATGCCGCCAAAGCCCGCCGCCACCGCTGTCCACTGGGCGGGTCGCACCCGCTCGCCCAGCAGCCAGGGCGACAGCGCCACCATGATCAGAGGCGAGGTGAAGTAGATGGCGGTGGCTTCCGACAGCGGCATCCAGATCAGCGCCGTCATGAAGCAGGTACCGACCGTGGCCAGCAGCAGGCCACGCAGGATCAACAGCGGCTTTTCGGGCGCATCGCGCAGACGCAGTCCGCCGCGGTGCCGCCACAACAGCGCCACCGCCAGCACGGCCACCGCCGAATAGCGCATGATGTTCAGGAAGGGCGCGGGATAGCGCGCCAGCATGTGCTTGGACCCCGCATCGAAGGTGGCAAAGGCCACCAACGCTGCGAAGAACAGCAGGATGCCCGTCTGGCGCGCGGCGGCGGGCGAGGGTAACGCGATGGGAACGGAGCTCATTGGGCGGGAGGACTCAGGCTGCCGCCTGGCCCGCGCCCTGCAGGAACGCGTCCAGAGCCGGGCCGATGGCCTCGACCATGTAGCCGCCTTCCTGCACGATCACGGTGGGCAGTCCCAGGCTGGCGACGCGCGCGCCGATGTCGCGGTAGGCATCGATGTCGAGCTTGAGCACGCTGATGGGATCGTCCTTGTAGGTGTCAAAGCCCAGGGCCAGCACCAGCGCCTGCGGCGCGTAGCCGGTCAGGGCGGCGAGCGCCGTATCCAGCGCCCGCAGGAAGGAGTCGTTGCCCGAACCGTGCGGCAGCGGCAGGTTCAGGTTGCAGCCTTCACCCGCGCCGTAGCCGCGCTCATGCGCATAGCCGGTATAGAAGGGGTAGTAGCCGGCGGGGTCGGCGTGCAGGGATACCGTCATGACGTCGCCGCGCTGATAAAAAATGTTCTGCGTGCCATCGCCATGATGGGCGTCGACGTCCAGCACCGCCACCTTGGACCAGGTCTGAAGCAACCGGCTGGCCGCGGCCGCGCTGCTGTTCAGATAACAGAAGCCGCCCGCGCGGTCGCGGTGGGCATGGTGGCCCGAGGGCCGGCACAAGGCATAGGCCATGCCCCCGGCGCTGGCGACGTGGTCGGCGGCGGCCACCGCGCTATGCGTGGAGCGCAGCGCCGAGCGCCAGGTCTGCGGCCCGATGGGACACGATAGATCGCTCAGGTAGTAGCCGGTCTGGGCCACGATGGAGGGCGACGGGCAGGGGCCGCGGCCAGCCAGTTCGATGCGGCCGTTGTAGTACGGCGAAAGATTGGGCAGCACTTCGGGGCCCGGATCCACGCCAGGCGAGCGCAGGGCCTGCCAGCGCGCATAGGCCGATTCCAGATAGTCCAGGTAGTCCGGGCTGTGGATGTCCTGCAGCGGCTTGCGGCCGTAGTCAGCCGGCGCTTGGACGCGGATGCCGCGCGCGGCCAGCGCGCCTTGCAGGCTTTCCGCCCGTGCCGGCAGATCGGTGGGCGCGCTGATGCGCCCAAGCCGCATGAACTGCCGCGGCGTATGCAGCAGCTGCTCTTCCGAGAAAAACGCCTTCATGGCTGCCCTCGCTGGCGTTATGCGTGCTTGAGTTCGATTTCGACGAACACGAACTCCGTGTCGCCGGGATTGATCACGTTGTGCTCTACACCCACGGGCCGGTAGTAGGCCACGCCGGTGGTGAGCTGGCTGGTGATTTCGCCGTCGGGCGTGTCCAGCAAGAGCGGGCCGGTGGTCTGCGGGACCACCACGTAGTTCATTCCATGGCGGTGCCATCCCGTTTCGCCGCCGGGCGGGAAGCGCCATTCGGTGACGGTGACCATGTCATTGTCGATCTGCACGGTCGGTATGGCGGCGGGGCGTTGCATGGGGCGTTCTCCTTGGAAGTATGAATATTCTTGTGCGCTTCAGGCCGCTTGCGCCTTGGTCGGGTCCCAGTGCTGGCCGGGGACCGCGGCGATCAGCTGCCGCGTATAGGCGTGTTGCGGGTTGTCGAAGATCTGCGCGGGCGAGCCGTACTCGACCACCTTGCCGCGATGCATGACCAGCACGGAATTGCAGATCTGGGCCGCCACGCGCAAATCGTGGGTGATGAAGACCAGTGCGATCTTCAGGCGTTGCTGCAAATCGTGCAATAGCTGCAGTACTTGCGCCTGAACCGAGACGTCCAGCGCCGACACTGATTCGTCGGCCACCAGCACCTTGGGCTCCAGCGCCAGCGCGCGCGCGATGCCGATGCGCTGGCGCTGTCCGCCCGAAAACTGGTTGGGATAGCGATCGAAGGCCGACGGGTCCAGCCCGACCAGCGACAGCAGCTCGCGCACCCGCGCTTCGGCCTGGGCGCGTGGCACGCCGTTGGCGACGGGGCCGTCGCTGATGATGCGGCCTACGGTATGGCGCGGGTTGAGCGAGGCGAACGGATCCTGGAAGATCATCTGGATGTCGTGGCGCAGCGGCCGGAAGCGCGATTCCGGCATGGCGGCGATGTCCTGGCCGTTGAAGATCAACTGCCCGCCGTTGATGCCCACCAGCTTGAGCAGGCATTTGCCGATGGTGGACTTGCCCGAGCCCGATTCGCCCACGATGCCCAGCGTCTCGCCGCGCCGCACGCTGAAGCTGACGCCGTCGACCGCGTGAACCTCGCGTTTGCCGCCCAGCCAGCCGCGGCCCACCACGTAGGTCTTCTTCAAGTCGCGCACGTCCAGCACGGGCTGGTCGTGCGGGGCGGACTCGCGCTCGGCGCCACGGCGGTGCGGCACGGCCGCGATCAGGCGTTGCGTGTAGGGGTGGCGGGGCCGGTTCAGCACTTCGTCCGCCGGCCCCTGTTCGACCAGGACGCCTTTTTCCATCACGGCGACCCGGTGCGCGATTTCGGCCACCACGCCGAAGTCATGGGTGACGAACATCACGCCCATGCCTTTCTCTTTCTGGATGCGGGCGATCAGCGCCAGGATCTGCGCCTGGGTGGTGACGTCCAGCGCGGTGGTCGGTTCGTCGGCGATCAGGAGTGCAGGCTCCAGCGCCAGGGCCATGGCGATCATCACGCGCTGGCGCTGTCCGCCCGACAGGCGGAATGGGTAGACGTGGTAAAGCGTGGCGGGGTCGGGCAGCCCTACGAAGGCCAGCAGCTCCAGCGTGCGGGCCATGCGCTGCGCGCCCGGATACGCGTTATGCACGCGCATGACTTCGCTGATCTGCTCGCCTACCGTCATCAGGGGGTTGAGCGCCGACAGGGGCTCCTGGAAGATCATCGCCATGTCCTTGCCGCGCATGGCTTGCAGCGTGGCTTCGTCCTGCCGCAGCAGGTCCTGGCCGCGGAACAGGATGCGGCCCTGCTGCGGCGTCAGGTAGTCGGGTAGCAGGCCCATGATGGCGTTGGCGCTCATGGACTTGCCCGAGCCCGATTCGCCGACGATGCAGAGGATCTCGCCCGCGCGGATGTCGTAGGACACGTCCTGCACGGCATAAGGGCGGTCGCCGCCTTTGGGCAGGGCGATGCTCAGGTTCTGGATGGATAACAAAGGAGTGGAAGCGTTCATGCCGTCCTCCTATTCGCCGCGCTTGCGCAGCTGCGGGTTGAGGGCATCGTTCAGGCCTTCGCCGATCAGGTTGATGGCCAGCACGGTCAGCAGGATCGCCACGCCGGGCCAGACGCTCATCCACCAGGCTTCGCGGATCATGGTGCGGGCCGCGCCGATCATGAAGCCCCAGCTCATCAGGTTGCGGTCGCCCAGTCCCAGGAAGGACAGCGACGATTCCGTCAGGATCGCGGTGGCGACCATGAACGACGCCGACACGATGATGGGCGACATGGCGTTGGGCAGGATCTGCGTGCCGACGATGCGGGCAGGCGTCTGCCCGATGACAATGGCGGCCTGCACAAACTCGCGCTGCTTGAGCGTCATGAACTCCGAGCGCACCAGCCGCGCGGCCGGCGGCCACGACACCACCGCGATGGCCCCCATGATGGAATAGACGGATGGACTCAGGATCGCCACCAGCACCACGGCCATGGCCAGCTGCGGGATGGTCTGGAAGAACTCGGTGAAGCGCATCAGCGCGTCGTCAACCCGGCCGCCGCAGTAACCCGCCACCGAGCCGACCACGATGCCGAACACCAGCGCCACGGCGGTCGACAAGAGGCCCACCATCAGCGAGACCCGGGCACCCCAGACCAGCCCGGCCGTGATGTCGCGGCCCAGCATGTCGGTGCCGAAGGGGTAGTCGGCATTGGTGAACGGCGGAATCAGCGGATCCGCCACCATCATCCAGGGGGATTCTTCATACAGCAGCGGCGCGGCCAGGGCCACGACGATCACGACCAGCATGATGGCCAGTCCGGCCACCGCTCCGTAGTTGCGCATGTAGCGCCGGGCAAATGACTTCATGCGGCGGCTCCTTGCTGCGCGCCCGCGCCGATGCGCGGATCGATGAGTCGGTACAGCACGTCGGTCAGCAGGTTGAACACCACCACCATGATGGAGGTGACCAGGAAGATGCCCAGCAGCAGCTGGTAGTCGCGCTGCAGCAGCGCGTCGAACATCAGCCTGCCGATGCCGGGCCAGGCGAACACGGTTTCGGTCAGCACCGCGCCGCCCGCCATCTGCCCCAGCTGAATGCCGGCGAAGGTGATGACCGGCAGCAGCGCATTGCGCAGCACGTGGGCGCGGATCACGCGGCCGGGGCTTACGCCCTTGGCGCGCGCCGTCTTGACGAAATCCATGCCTATCACTTCCAGCATGGAGGCGCGGGTCAGCCGCACGTAGACCGCCATGAAGAAGCAGCCCAGCGTCACGGTGGGCAGGATCAGGTGCTGGGCGATGTCGCCCGCGCGCGCCCAGCCCTTCAGGTTGGCGCCCACGGTCTCCATGCCGAAGGCCGGCAGCCAGCCCAGCACCACCGAGAACAGCAGGATGCCCATCAGCGACAGCCAGAACAGCGGCGTGGCGTACAGCACCAGGGCGCCCGTCATGACGGAGCTGTCGATCCAGCGGCGCTTGTTGCGGTAGCGGGCCTTGGCCGCCACCACGCCCAGGAAGACGCCCAGCACGATGGAGAACACGAAGGCGCAGGACATCAGCAGGAAGGTGGCGGGCAGGCGTTCCAGGATCAGGTCCAGCACCGGCACATGGTTGCGGTACGAGAAACCCAGGTCCAGTTGCACCACGCCCTTCAGGTACAGCATCAGCTGGGTCAGGATGGGCTTGTCCAGGCCGAAGGCCACGCGCAATTGTTCGACGTAGGCGGCGTCGCCCGCGCCGGCCTGGCCCGCCAGCACGGCGGCGGGGTCGCCGGGGGCCAGGCGGATCAGGAAGAAATTGATGATCACCACGCCCAGCACGACCACCAGGGCCTTGCCGATGCGGGAAACGAGGAAAGACAGGAATTTCATGCTCGGGGTCCTCTCTGGTCGGGCGCGGCCTGCCTGGGGCAGCCGTTGTCCGGCCGGCATCCGCCGCCGCGGCAAGCCTGCCGCGGCGGCGTCCTGCGGCGCTTACTTTTCGATGTACACGTCGTCGAAGCTCTCGTTCAGGCCGATGGCGGTCTTGACCAGATTCTTGACGTTGCCGCGGTAGAGCGTGGGAAACTCCATGTCCACCAGGAAGCCGTTGGCGATCTCATTGACCAGCGTGGTCTGCAGCTTGGTGTAGAGCTCCTGGCGCTTGGCGGGATCCACCTCGGAAGCGGCCGCCTCCCATTGCTTGTCGGTCTCCGGATTGCTGTAGCCCTGCACGTTGGCGAAGGGCGAACCCTTGACGATGTTCGACGAGACATACAGCCGCTGCACGCCCAGCGCGGGATCGCCGTACTGGTAGGTGAAGGTGGTCGTCATGTCGAAGTCCCAGTTGCCCGTGCGGCTGGCCCAGCCGCCGGCGTCGGTGGCTTCCAGGTTGACCTTGAAGCCCAGCTGCTCCAGCGCCTGCTTGGTGTATTCGCCCAGGCGGTCCCAGGTGGAGCCGTAGGGGAAGCTCAGCTGGCGGATCGTGTAATCCTCGGGCTTGATGCCGGATTCCTTGATCAGCGCGCGCGCCTTCTTCATGTCGAACGCCAGCGGCGGCATGTTCTTGTCATAGAACATCTCGGTGGTGACGAAGGGGCTGGTGGACACCTTGCCCAGGCCGAAGAAGATGTTGTTGACCACCATGTTGCGGTTGATGGCCGCCATCACGGCCTGGCGCACCTTCAGGTTGTCGAAGGGCGGCTTGCGCATGTTGAAGATCAGGTAGGCCTGGGGCGAGAACATCTCCCAGCCGGCCGTGGTGTATTCGACCTTGGGCAGGGCGCGCAGGCGCTTGATGTCGACGTTGTCCACGTCGCCGCCGCGCAGCACGTCCACGCTGCCGCGCTCGAAAGCCACCGCGCGCGAGGCCGAGTCGGGGATGACGTTGAACACCAGTTCATCCAGATAGGGCTTGCCGGGCTTCCAGTAGTCGGGGTTGCGGGTCAGCTTGATGTATTCGCCGCGTTTCCATTCCTTGAACATGAACGGGCCCGTGCCGACCGGCTTCTGGTTGGCGGGATTGGTCATGTAGTCGGTGCCGGCATAGATGTGCTTGGGCATCATGGGCGCAAAGCCCGGTTCGAACATCAGCATGAAGGCCGGGAAGGGCGTCTTCAGTTTGACGACGACCGTCTTCGCGTCCGGCGCCTGCACCGATTCCACGAACTTGTTCAGGATCACGCGGGCGCGCGCATGGGTCTTGGGCAGCATGTCCGCCAGCGAGAACACCACGTCCTCGGACGTGAAGGGCTTGCCGTCATGCCACTTGACGTTGTCCTGCAGGTGGAAGGTGTAGGACAGGCCGTCGGGCGAGGCGTCCCACGACTTGGCCAGGCCGGGCTGGGGCTTCAGATCGGTGGAGTAGGTCAGCAGGCTCTCGTAGATCTTGCCGGCGACGAACTGCGTGGGCCCCTGCTGATTGATGGCGGTGACGATCACCGGCGGTTCGGGCTGGACGATCATGTTCAGCGTGCCGCCCTTGGTCTGCGCCAGGGCTTGCGTGGCGGGCAGCGCGGCCGCGAGGACCAGTGCGCCGATGCTTAGGGAGAACCATTTCTTCGATTTCACTGCGAGCCTCCGGGCTGGAAAGGGTCTGACAGGTGTCCGCGTCGCGGATGCCGTGCACTGGCAAGCAAACCTCATGCCACCTGTGTTTTCAGGGGTACTACGGGTGGAGCCGCTACAACAATGCTTCGTACAGGTGCTCTTCAGCGTGCCGCGCACCATTGCGGAGCGCCGTTCTCGTCGCCAAAGTCTTCCCGCAGGCGGGCCAGGATGCCTAGCAGATGCGCATGCATGGCATGGCGCGCGCGGATCGGATCGCGCGCCTGTATGGCCGTCAGGATGCGCTGGTGTTCGGCATGGGCGATGGCCCAGACCTTGGTGTCGACGAAGTAATCCTCCATGCGGCTGTACACGGGGCTGGCCTGCGTCAATTCCCACAGATGGGCCACCGAGGCCGCTACTGCGGCGTTGCCGCAAGCCGCGGCAATGGCGTTGTGGAATTCGCGGTCGTGGCGGCCGGGCGAGTTGCCCAGCGACATGCCCTCGTGGGCGTCGCGGATGGCGGCAATCTGGGCGGGCGACCCATGCTGCGCGGCCATGCCCGCGCACTCGGGTTCGATCAGCATGCGCGCTTCCAGCAGGTCGAACGGGCCGATGCCGTCCTGTCCTGGCGCGGCGTACGCGGGAGCGGCGGCTTCCCGGATGGCAGTGACGAACACCCCGGTGCCCACGCGCACCTCGACATAGCCTTCTATTTCCAGCGCGATCAGTGCCTCGCGGATAGACGCGCGGCTGACCTGCAGCTGTTCGGCCAGCTCCCGCTCAGAAGGCAGGCGCCCGCCGCGGGGGAATTCCCCTGCCCGGATCCGGCCGGCGATCTGGTCGGCGATGACTCGGTACAGGCGGGTGACGGCGGCAGCTTGGAAGGTGTTCATCGACGATAGGGGCGGGAACGGAGAGCCAAGTGGTCAGGCCACCAAATATAGGCATCTCATCCTTGAATAAGAAGGGAAATTTTCCATTTCAAGGGAAAACGATCACAGGGATTCCACCTCTTTCTTTGAAGTGGTCAGGCCAGCTAGGAATGTCGCGGGCGCTTTACAGTTTCCAGACAAATCCCGCACAGAAGCCCCGCTGTTGCGGGCGGACACCATCCCATACTCCGTTGCGCCCGATACCGGGCATGTGGCAAGGCAGCGCGCTGCGGCGGCTGGAAGGGGTAGGACGTGCAGGAAGTGACGAAGCGGGCGTTCCGGCCCGAGGGCTGGTGGATAGGCTTGGGCATGGCGGTCTTCGCCCTGGCGTGGTTGACGCTGCTGGACAAGGCGGCCCTCGCGCCGCCGACTGACAATATCGAGCAACTGACCTGGGTGCGCAGCCTGGAATGGGGCTATTACAAGCATCCGCCTCTGCCGACCTGGCTGCTGTGGCCAGCGGTGCAATTGCTGGGCTGGTCGGCGTGGACGAGCTACATCGTCGGTGCGCTCTGCACCCTGGGCGCCTTCGCGTTGTTGTGGCGCTGGCTGCGGGGCATGCGCGGCAGCGGCCATGCGCGGGCGGCGTTGCTGGCCGGCCTGTGCATCACCTTCTACAACGGCCGTCTGCATTTCTACAACCACGAGATCGTGCTGATTCCCCTGGCGGTGGGCTGCGCCGTCGCGTGCTGGAAAGCCTGGACCACGCGCCGGATCGGTTGGTGGATCGTGCTGGGCGCGTGCCTGGGCCTGGGGGCTCTGTCCAAGTACCAAAGCGCGGTGACGGGCGCCGCCGTGCTGGTCTTCTGGCTGAGCCAGCGCGGCTGGCGCGACTCCATGCACCGGTTCGGGCTGCAGGTTGCGGGGTTGACCGCGCTGGCGGTCTTCGCGCCGCATCTCTGGTGGCTGGCGTACAACGGCTTCGAACCCCTGAACTACGCGATGACTTCATCGCTGGCCGCCGGCCTGCCTTGGGTTCAGCGCGCGGCGGAAGTGGCGCGGTGGTGGGGCGATCAGATGCTGAACCGCGCGCTGCCTGCGTGGGTGTTCCTGGGCGTCTTGTGCTGGTTGGCGCGCCGCCGCGCCGCGGTGGCTGCTGTGACGGCAGAAGCGCCGCCGCGCGATGCGGGCCGCGCCATCCTGCTGTCGTTCGGTTTTACGCCCTTGGTGTTCGTCAGCATCATGACGCTTGCCAGCGGTTCCCATGTGCAACTGCACTGGGGCACGCCTTATCTGCTGTTCATGGCGCCGGCGATGATGGAACTGCTGCGTGGCGGCGTCTGGGAGCGCGTGCGGCCGCGCGATGCCGTGGCGGTATTCGCATTGGTCCAGGCGCTGTTGATGGTCCGGGTCGGGCTGACGTCGCCGGGCGGGGCGGGGCTTGCGCGCAAGGCGTCGGATTGGCGCTATTTCGATTCCCGGGCGCTGGCCCTGGCTGTGCACGAACCCGCCAAAGCGGCGCTTGGCGGGCCGGTCAGGGTGATATCGGGGCCGCCGGCCGAGGCCGGCGCGCTGGCCCTGAGGCTGCCGGAACAGCCGCTGGTGCTGATAGACGGACAGCTCCGTTTCAGTCCCTGGGTGCCGAAAGACGTGGCCGAGGCTTGCGGCGCATTGGAGCTGGAGCTGGAACCGAGAACGCCCGGAGCGGGGTTTGTCGCCGTTGGAAAGGACTTTCCTGGGCTGCACTGGCGTGTGACGCCGTCTTCCCGGCTTTGCGGCACGGCGTCTGGCGTGCCTCGCCCCTAGGGGCAGGCTATTGCGCCTCGTCGTCCGGTTCAGGCGTCTGCGTGAAGGCGCGCACCAGGCGCGCGATGCCGTCCAGTTCGTCGTGCGCGCCCGCTACCCATTCCGGCTTCTCGAACGGGCTGTCCGAAGGAGCGTTGTCCATGCTTGCCTTCAGGTCATTAAGCAGTTCCAGCGCCATGTCGGTGGCCTCGGGGCTGCTGCGGGTAGAGAGGGCGATGGCGATCGCCAGCGCCTGGCGCATGGCGAGCAGGCGGCCGTCCAGTTCAGTGCCCATGATGGTTTCCTTGTTGTGCATCTTTGTGACAGGCGCATTTTACGGGGGCGAGGCCGCCAGCGCCGCGGGGTGTTCTCTAGGTGGGCAGGTGGACTGGCGGGGGGGCAACACGCTGGCGTTTGCGCAAGATCAACCCGGACTGGCCGGCACAGGCGAATAATTCCAGGTATGCAAGCCGCCCTACGCCCGTCACAGACAGAATCCCGCGAGCCCTCCGCCGCCAGCCCATTGTTCCCGCCGCAATTGCTGGCGCGGCTGGACAAGAACGGGCCCCGCTATACCTCGTATCCCACGGCTGACCGGTATCACGGCGGCTTCGGCGAGCAGGAGTACCGGCAGGCGCTGCAGCAGCGCCGCGCGACGGCGCCGGCCGAGCCTTTGTCGCTCTACGTGCACATCCCGTTCTGTGAATCGGTCTGTTATTACTGCGCCTGTAACAAGGTGGTGACTCGCCACCACGACCGCGCCGCCCGCTATCTGGACGCCCTGGCGGCCGAGATCGAGCTGCATGTGCGCGAACTGGGCGAGGGCGTACCGGTATCGCAGTTGCATTTCGGAGGCGGCACGCCGACCTTTTTGTCCGACGAGGAATTGTCGCGTCTGATGGAGAACCTGCGACGCGCCTTCCGCTTCGAACCCGACGCGGAAATCTCGATCGAGGTAGATCCGCGCACCGCCACGCCCGACCGCCTGGCCCATATGCGCGAACTGGGCTTTAACCGCCTGAGTTTCGGCGTGCAGGATTTCGATCCCCGGGTGCAGGCCGCGGTGCATCGCATGCAGTCGTTCGAGGACGTGCGGGCGCTGATGCAGAGCTCCCGGGCGTTGGGCTATGCCTCGGTCAACGTGGATCTCATCTATGGCCTGCCGCTGCAGACCACGGAGTCCTTTGCCCGCACGATCGCTCAGGTCATCGCGCTGCGGCCCGACCGCATCGCGCTGTATGCCTACGCCCACCTGCCCGCGCGCTTCAAGCCGCAGCGCCGCATCAACGAGGCCGACCTGCCCGACAGGGAGACGCGGGTGGGGCTGCTCAGCGCCGCCATCGATGGTTTTCTGAAGCAGGGCTACGCCTATATCGGCATGGACCATTTCGCGCTGGAAACCGATGCGCTGGCGATCGCCAAGCGCAAGGGGGAGCTGCACCGCAACTTCCAGGGCTACAGCACGCAGCCCGACCGCGACCTGGTCGCGCTGGGCGTGTCCGCGATCGGCCGCATCGGCAATACCTACAGCCAGAACGCCAAAGTCCTGGACGAGTATTACGCGGCAATCGAAGCAGGGCGCTTCGCCGTCGAAAGAGGGTTGGCGCTGAGCACGGATGATCTGGTTCGCCGCGAGATCATCATGGACATCATGTGCCAGGGCCGCGTGGACTACAGCCGGATAGAGGCGCGCCACGGATTGCGGTTCGCCGACAGCTTTGGCCCGGAACTGCTGCAGATGGCGAATCTGGCCGAGCTGGGCCTGGTCAACCTGCACCCCGGCGAACTGCAGGTGACCGGCCTGGGCTGGTACTTCGTGCGAGCCGTCGCCATGGCGTTCGACGGCTACCTGCGGGCGCCGGGCACCGCGGCCAGCTACTCGCGGATCATCTGAGCCGCGGCGTCGCGCAGAGCCCGGCGGCGCTCATTCAGCGAATTTCTCCCGCAGATAAAGCGCCAGCGACAAATCGTCGGACAACTGCAGCTTGCGCATGGCGCGGCGCTTGTGGGTGCTGATCGTTTTCTTGCTGCGCATCAGCCGCGCCGAGATCTGCGTGACGGACAGCCCTAGGCTGATGTGGCGCAGTATCTCCACTTCCGAAGTCGTCAATGCCGCGTGAGGATGCGTCGGCTGCTGCGGCCGGATCTTGCCGTCCTGCACCGTGAGGAACTCTTCCTTGCCCGCCAATACGCCGCGGATCATCTCCGGCAGTAGCACCATGCCGCATTCCTTGGCGAAATAGCCATTCGCGCCTGCGCGGAACGCCGCGTACTGGGTTTCCTGGCGGCTGCCCGCCGAAAAGGTGATGAGCGCCATCCCGGGGTGGTAGCGGCGCAGGCGCCGCAGATAGTTCACGCCGTCCCAGGGTTCCAGGGGCAGGTAGAAATCGACCAGGGCGACTTCGCAGGGTGAGTGGGTAAGTTTCTCCAGGAGGGACCGTGCCGAGGTCTCCCGGTGCACCACCCGGAAGCCCGGCCGGCTCTCCAGGTAGGCGCCCACGCCCACGGCAACCACGGGGTGGTCGTCCAGGATCGCCACCTTGATGAGAGGCGGCGGCCGGGACAGGAGCAGGTGCCGGCGCGTGCCCGGGCGGTCGCCGCTTTCGGCGGGCTCGGGGTTGATGTGCGGGGGCGCTTTGAGGGTGAGCGCTGAGACAGTTTTCATCGATGCTCCACATGCAGGATGGGGGAACGCCGGCGGTCGATTGCGCAGGTCGCGGGTGTCCTGAATTTGCGAAGGCAGATTACGTTTTCGCATGGCCCGCGGGAGATGAATCGCGCCAATATCAGACTGTTGCACCGTCGACCTGTCATATATGCGAGAAGCACGCGTGCAACAGCCGGGATTTAGGCCGCGACGGCAGATGAGTTTTTGAGTTATGGCGCCGCCGGGCGCACCTCGCACGCGCTCCAGGGCGCGCTGTGGCGCTTTAGCCACGGAAAAGGCGTAAATAGTGATACAATCGTCGACGATAAGCACAGCTTCTGTTGCGCAGTGCATTGTTTGCTGTTTTTGATCCCTGCCGCTGCGGCGAGCATCATTAGGTCCAGACACCATGTTTTTCCCGCTGGCACGAACTACGACCCGGAACTTTCGCCCTATGTCGCGTTAAGTTTTCGTGCGTCGGGTTTCACCGTGTCAGGTCAGCGGTAGGACTCAGCAAGACAATCCAAGGAACGCGGCTCTCAGGCCGCGTTTTTCGTTTCCGTAATTTGTTTGTTTAGTTCCCAGAACCCCCCAGGAAGCACTCCCGATGGTACAGATCACATTGCCCGATGGTTCGCAGCGCCAATATCCGGGGCCGGTAACGGTTGCCGAAGTGGCGCAATCGATCGGTACGGGCCTGGCGAAGGCCGCCTTGGGCGGCCGCGTGACGTTTGAGGGCTCGGACTCCAGGCTGGTCGACACCAGCTTCCGCATCGAGGGCGACGCGCGCCTGGCCATCGTCACCGCCAAGGACGCCGACGGCCTGGATCTGATCCGCCACTCGACGGCGCACTTGCTGGCCTATGCCGTCAAGGAGCTGTTTCCGGATGCGCAGGTCACCATCGGTCCGGTGATCGACAACGGCTTCTACTACGACTTCTCGTACAAGCGCCCGTTCACGCCCGAAGACCTGGCCGCCATCGAGAAAAAGATGGCCGAACTCGCCAAGAAGGACGAGGTCGTCACGCGCGAGGAATGGTCGCGCGACGACGCCGTCGAATTCTTCAAGAGCATCGGCGAAAAGTACAAGGCCGAGATCATCGCCTCGATTCCGTCGAACGAGCCGCTCAGCCTGTACCGCGAAGGCGACTTCATCGACCTGTGCCGCGGCCCCCACGTGCCGTCCACGGGCAAGCTGAAGGTCTTCAAGCTCATGAAGGTTGCCGGCGCCTACTGGCGCGGCGACAGCAAGAACGAGATGCTCCAGCGCATCTACGGCACGGCCTGGGCAACCAAGGAAGAACAGGAAGCCTACCTGCACATGCTGGAAGAGGCCGAGCGCCGCGACCACCGCAAGATCGGCCGCGAATTGGACCTGTTCCACTTCCAGGACGAGGCCCCTGGTCTGATTTTCTGGCACCCCAAGGGCTGGGCGCTGTGGCAGCAGGTGGAGCAATACATGCGCTCCGTCTACCGCGACAACGGCTACCAGGAAGTGAAGGCGCCGCAGATCCTCGATATTTCGCTCTGGAAGAAGACGGGCCACTGGGACAACTACCGTGAAAACATGTTCACGACGGAGTCCGAGAACCGCGTTTACGGCCTGAAGCCGATGAACTGCCCCGGCCACGTGCAGATCTTCAACGCCGGCCTGCATTCCTACCGCGAATTGCCGCTGCGCTACGGCGAATTCGGCCAGTGCCACCGCAACGAGCCTTCGGGCTCGCTGCACGGCATGATGCGCGTGCGCGGCTTCACGCAGGACGACGGCCACATCTTCTGTACCGAAGAACAGCTGCAGGACGAGTGCGCCGACTTTACGGCGCTGCTGCAGAAGGTCTACCGCGACTTCGGCTTCACGGAAGTGCTGTACAAGGTCGCCACGCGTCCTGAAAAGCGCATCGGCACGGACGAAGTCTGGGATACGGCCGAAGCCGCCCTGATGGAGAGCCTGCGCCGCACGGGTTGCGAATTCGAGATTTCGCCGGGAGAGGGTGCGTTCTATGGCCCCAAGGTGGAATACACCCTGAAGGACGCCATCGGCCGCCACTGGCAGTGCGGCACGATCCAGGTCGACTTCTCCATGCCCGTGCGCCTGGGCGCCGAGTACGTGGACCAGAACGACCAGCGCCGCCCGCCGGTCATGCTGCACCGCGCGATCCTCGGTTCGCTGGAGCGTTTCATCGGCATGCTGATCGAAAACCACGCCGGCGCCATGCCTCCCTGGCTGGCCCCGGTGCAGGCCGTCGTATGCTGCATTTCCGAACCTTCGGCCGATTATGCGGCTGAAATCACGCAAAGCCTGAAAAAACAAGGCTTTAGAGTAGAGTCCGATTTGCGCGGTGAAAAAATCACTCGTAAAATTCGGGAGCACAGCCTGCAAAAGGTGCCGTACATCCTCGTCGTCGGCGACAAGGAAAAGCAAAACGGCACCGTTGCCGTACGCGGACTGGGCGGATTGGACCTCGGAGCCATCGCATACGACGAATTCGTCGCGCGCTTGTCCGAGGACGTTTCCACCCGTCGCGACGTCGTTCATCCTGATAGCAGCGCTGCTTAACATTTCTAGGAGCTTTCAACATCGCCACTGAAAAAGCCAATCGCATCAACGGTGAAATCCGCGTCCCCGAGGTGCGCCTGATAGGTCTGGACGGAGAACAGCTCGGCATCGTCAAGATTGCCGACGCCTTCCGTCTTTCCGAGCAAAGCGACGTGGATCTGGTGGAAATCGCGCCGAACGCCGAACCGCCGGTCTGCCGTTTGATGGACTACGGCAAATTCAAGTACCAGGAGCAGAAGCGCCAAGCTGAAGCTCGTTCCAAGCAGAAGGTCATCCAGGTCAAGGAAGTCAAATTCCGTCCGGCCACCGACGAGGGCGACTACCAGGTCAAGCTGCGCAATCTGCGCCGCTTCCTCGAAGAAGGCGACAAGGCCAAGGTGACGCTGCGTTTCCGTGGCCGCGAAATGGCCCACCAGGAACTCGGTATGCGGGTGCTTGAACGTGTGCGCGACGATCTGCTGGAACTTGCCCAGGTCGAAGCCATGCCGAAGCTCGAAGGCCGTCAGATGGTCATGGTGCTGGCGCCGAAGAAAAAGGCCGTGCCTGCGGGCAAGCCTGAGTCGGCTGCCTGAGCTCCTGCCGTAGTCTCCCCAGGGAGGCTACGCCGCCTGTGCGATCTGCCGCCTGCCATGGCGCCGGCGGGTTCGCTAATTGGGCGGCTCTGCGCTACGATGTCATAAAGCCGCCTTCCCGCGAGGGAAGGCGGTGTCCGTTCAGGGTGTCGCGATGCATGTATTGTTCGTTTTGGATCCCTTGCCGCTGCTCAAGGCGTACAAGGACAGCTCTGTCGCCATGATGCGCGCCCTGGTGGCGCGCGGCCATACGCTAAGCGTGGCCATGCAGGGCGATCTCTATATCGAGGCGGGCACGGTCAAGACCGCGGCCACCCCCATCGAACTGGTCGCGGACGCCGATCTGCACGGCCAAGACTGGTGGCGCGAGTCTGCCGCCCGGGATCTGCCGCTGGCGGAATTCGGCGCGGTGGTCATGCGCAAGGATCCGCCGTTCGACATGGAATACGTCTATTCCACGCACCTGCTCGAATATGCCGAGGCGCAAGGCGCCCGCGTGTTCAACAGCGGCGCGGCGATCCGCAACCATCCCGAAAAGCTGGCCATCACCGAAATCAGCGAGTTCACCGCGCCCACGCTGGTGACCCGCAGCATGGCCCGCCTGAAGGCGTTCCACGACGAGCATCACGATGTCATCGTCAAACCGCTGGACGGCATGGGCGGCACGGGCGTGTTCCGGCTGCAGCCCAAGGATCCCAACCTCAACGCCATCCTGGAAACGCTGACGGACAATGGCGCGCGAACCATCATGGCGCAGCGCTACATTCCCGACATCGTCAAGGGCGACAAGCGCATCCTGCTGATCGGCGGGGTGCCGGTGCCGTACTCCCTGGCCCGTATTCCGCTGGCCGGTGAAACCCGCGGCAACCTGGCGGCCGGCGGCCGCGGCGTGGCCCAGGAACTTTCCCCGCGCGACCGCGAGATCGCCGAGGCCGTGGCTCCCAAGCTAGCCGCCCGCGGTCTGCTGCTGGTCGGCCTGGACGTCATTGGCGATTACGTCACTGAAGTCAACGTCACCAGCCCCACCTGTTTTGTGGAAATCGCGGAGCAAACCGGTTTCGACGTCGCCGGCATGTTCGTCCAGGCGCTGGAAAAGGCCGTGGCGACCCCTGCCGCTGCCGCTTGACCCGCCAGGATCCCTGTCATGACCACCGGTATAGTCATCGTCGTGCACGCGCCCCTGGGCGCGGCGATACGCGATTGCGCCAGCCACGTCATGGGCAACCTGGACGGCATGCTGGCCATACACGACATCCAGCCTGAAGACCGGCCGGACGACCTGGCGCCGCAAGTCCTGAAGGACATCCTGGAGCAGGAACATGGCGCGGGCGTGCTGGTGCTGACCGATCTGATCGGCGCCACGCCCGCCAATATCGCCAAGCGCGCCGTCTCCGATGCCCAGGCCCAGGGCATCCAGTGCTGCGTGCTGGCCGGATTGAATACCCCGATGCTGCTGCGGGCCCTGACCTATCGCAATCTGCCCTTGGCCGAAACCCGCGAGAAGGCGCTGGCCGGCGGGCTTCAGGGCGTCTTACGTGTAGACTGACGGGCGGAAGTTTGCCCTATTATGTCGGCTATCCATTCAGGCCGATTGACGGTTCGACGGTTTGCTGTGATCAACACTGCGGCCTCATGCCGCAGCCATAATATTTCCTATGCCTAATACAGACATCGTCATCAGCAATAAACTGGGCCTGCATGCCCGGGCGGCTGCCAAGCTGACGCAGCTAGCCAGCAAGTTTTCCAGCGAGATCTTCATCTCGCGCGGCGCGCAGCGCGTGAACGCCAAGAGCATCATGGGCGTCATGATGCTGGCGGCCGGGCTGGGCGTGACGGTTAAGCTGGAGGCCTCCGGCAATGACGCCGATCAGGCCCTTTCCGAAATTCAATCATTGTTCGACAGCAAATTCGGTGAGCAGGAATAGAATTTCTTCCGAATCGGCCGGCCTGAGCGTTGCCCAGGCCGGCTCGTCTACGACCCTCAATGACGCACCCAACAACGGGGCTGGTTCTGCCAGCCCCGTTGTGTGTCTGTACGGCAAAGGCGTGGCCAAGGGATACGCCATCGGCCGCGCGGTCGTCATGGGTGCGGCGGCGCTGGAGGTCGCGCACTACCGCATCTCGCCCGAGGACGTGCCTGCCGAAAGCAGCCGGCTCACCGATGCCCTGGCTTCGGCGCAGCAGGAACTGCTGCAGCTGGCCGATACCTTGCCGGCCGACGCGCCGCGCGAGCTCGGCGCCATGCTCAACGTGCACAGCCTGCTATTGGGCGACCCGCTGCTGGCCGAGCAGACCCTGGCGCTGATTGCCGAACGCCACTACAACGCCGAATGGGCGCTGACGACGCAGGGGCAGATCCTGGGCCAGCAGTTCGACGCCATGGAAGACGAGTACCTGCGCGAGCGCGGGGCCGACGTGCGCCAGGTCATCGAACGGGTATTGCATGTGCTGGCTGGCACCTCGGCCATCCTGCCCGACATGTCCCACATGGGCGGCGACGACGCGTTGGTGGTCGTGGCCCACGATATTTCGCCCGCCGACATGCTGCGCCTGCGGGGCGGCCGCTTTGCCGCCTTCGTGACGGACCTGGGCGGTCCCACTTCGCATACCGCCATCGTGGCGCGCAGCATGGCCGTGCCAGCGGTGGTCGCCATGGGCAACGTGCGGGAACTGGTCCGCGACGGCGACATGCTGATCATCGACGGCGCAGCCGGCGCGGTGATCGTCAATCCGTCCAGCCGCATTCTCGAGGAATACCGCCGCCGCCAATCGGCCTATGCCGACGAGCGCGCCGAACTGAGCCTGCTGCGCGACGAGCCCTCGGTCACGCTGGATGGCATTGATGTGGTGCTGCACGCCAACATCGAACTGCCGGACGAAGCGGCGCTGGCATTGGCTTCCGGCGCGCACGGCATCGGCTTGTTCCGCAGCGAATTCCTCTTCATGGGGCGTCCGGACCTGCCGGGCGAAGAAGAACAGTACGAAGCTTACTCGTCGGTGGTCAAGGTGATGGCCGGCCGGCCCGTCACGATCCGCACGCTGGACATCGGCTCGGACAAGACGCTGGATGGCGAGGCCACGGTGGCCACCAATCCCGCGCTCGGCCAGCGCGCCATCCGCTATTGCCTGGCGCGCCCGGAGATGTTCGCAACACAGCTGCGCGCCATCCTGCGGGCCTCGGCGCACGGGCCCGTGCGCCTGCTGATACCGATGATTGCGCACATGCACGAGGTGGTGGCGACCAAGGCGGCCATCGAATCGGCGCGGCGCGAACTGGACGCGCGCGGCCAGGCCTATGCGCCCCACATGGAAGTGGGCGCCATGGTCGAGGTGCCCGCCATCGCCATCGCCATCGAACCCTTTGCGCAGGCGCTGGACTTCCTGTCCATCGGCACCAACGACCTGATCCAGTACACGTTGGCGATCGATCGTGGCGACCACGACGTGGCGTCCCTGTACGATCCGCTGCATCCCGCGGTGTTGCGCCTGGTCGCGCACACCATCAATGCAGGTGAGCGTGCCGGCAAGCCGGTTGCCGTGTGCGGCGAGATGGCGGGGGATTCGCGCATGACCCGGCTGCTGCTGGGCCTGGGCCTGACCGAGTTCTCCATGCACCCTCAGCAACTGCTGGACGTCAAGCGCGAGGTCCGGCGCGCGCACTCCAACGCTTTGCGCGTGAAGGTGGCCAGCGCCCTGAACCGCGCCTTGCCGGTGGATCTGGACACGCTGGACCTGGCCTGAGGCGGTTCGCCGCTGCATCAAAAAAGGCGCCGGGGCAGAATGCCCCGGCGCCTTTTTTTATCCCCGCCCACCTATGCCATCCGGTGGGGAGGGGTTCCAGGTTTAGCTGTGGTACGCCGATTCGCCGTGGCTGGTGACGTCCAGGCCTTCGCGCTCCTGATCTTCCGGCACGCGCATGCCGCACAGGGCGTTGGCGATCTTGTAGGCGATCCATGCCACCACGCCGGACCAGACGATGGTCAGCAGTACGCCTTCCAGCTGGACCCACAGTTGATGGCCGATCATGCCGGGCTCGGCCAGGCCGGGGCCGCCGAGGATCTGCGCATTGAACACGCCAGTCAACAGGGCGCCAACGATGCCGCCCACGCCATGTACGCCGAACACGTCCAGCGCGTCGTCGGCGCGCAGCAGGCGCTTCAGGCCGTTCACGCCCCAGACGCAGACGATGCCGGCGATGACGCCGATGACCAGCGCGCCCACGGGGCCCACCAGGCCGGCGGCCGGGGTGATGCCGACCAGGCCTGCGACGGCGCCCGAGGCGGCGCCCAGCATCGAGGGCTTGCCCTTTACGGCCCATTCGGTGAACAGCCAGGACAGCACGGCGCCGGCGGTCGCGATCATGGTGTTGAAGAAGGCCAGCGTGGCGTTTTCATTGGCGGCCAAGGCGGAGCCTGCATTGAACCCGAACCAGCCCACCCACAGCAGCGCCGCACCCACGAAGGTCATCGGCAGGTTGTGCGGCTGCATGGCTTCGCGGCCGTAGCCTACGCGCTTGCCCACCACGTAGGCGCCCACCAGGCCAGCCACGCCAGCGTTGATGTGCACCACGGTGCCGCCGGCAAAGTCCAGCGCGCCCTTCGCATTCAGCAGGCCCGGCGCCGTTTCGGACGCGAACCAGACCATGTGTGCGATCGGCACATAGGCGAAGGTGAACCAGATCACCGTGAACACCAGCACCGCCGAGAAGCGGGCGCGTTCGGCGAAGCTGCCCACGATCAGCGCGCAGGTGATGCCGGCGAACGTGGCCTGGAATGAGGCGAACAGCAGTTCGGTCAGCGAGTTCGACATGGCGTACTTGCCGTCGGACGGGGTGAACATGCCGGAGAAGAAGGCGCGCGACAGGCCGCCGAAGAAAGCGTTGCCCTCGGTGAAGGCAAGGGAATATCCGTAGATGAACCAGAGCACCAGGCCCAGCACGAACGTGCACAGCACTTGCAGCAACACGGACAGCACGTTCTTGCTGCGTACCAGGCCGCCATAGAACATCGCCAGACCGGGTACGGCCATCATCAATACAAGCAGGGTAGAGACGAGCAACCAGGAGATATCTGCTTTATCCATTTTCAGGCTCCATTGAGTCTTTATTTATTTACAGCGCAGCTTCGCCGGATTCACCCGTTCTGATGCGGATCACTTGTTCGAGCGGGGCGGCGAAGATCTTGCCGTCGCCGATCTTGCCGGTGCGGGCAGCCTGTTCGATGGCTTCAATGACCTGATCGACCAGATGGTCGGGCACGGCGGCCTCGACACGCAGCTTGGGCAGGAAATCGACGGCGTACTCGGCGCCGCGATACAGCTCGGTATGGCCCTTCTGGCGGCCGAATCCCTTTACTTCAGTGACGGTCAGGCCCTGGACGCCGATCCCGGATAGAGCCACCCGCACTTCGTCGAGCTTGAAGGGCTTGATGATGGCGATGATGAGTTTCATGGCATTTCCTCTCATGGTTGCACGTTGGCTTCGTCTATCAAGCAAATTCCATGCCATGTCGGATATGGCCCAGCGAAGGAGGTTGGCGCGCTCAAAGCGTGCTTGATTGCACCGGTTTGGTGCTTCATGCACCGCAAGTCAGCTTCAAGTTGGTGCGCCGCGCCAGCCCTTGGGGCAAGCAACAAAATATGTTTGGCGTCCGATATTTGTAGCAAATTGATGCGCGTTTTATTGCGTTTTATGTTGGCATATCAGCTTTTTTATCGAGTCATTGATGACTCGCCTGCTGCCCGCTGAGCCATATGCGGCGCGCCTTTGGCGCAAATCGGCAGACCGTTGGCGAGACGCAGAGGAGCGCCGGAATCGGCGCGGCCGGCGCGGTCTCGTGATACGAGGGTTTACACCCGTCGGCTTGTTGCCGAAGAGCGGCTGCAGAAGAATCGATAACAGTTCAAGCCTGTCCCCGAACAGGCTGGGCCGCAGGCGGAGTCTCCGCGTCGACGGATCTCCAAAAGAAAGCAGGAACGGGAAAGGGTAGTCATGAAAATCCACCGCAAGGCTTTCTGCACTTTGGTCCTGGCCGCGTCGCTTGCCGCGCTGGCCGGCTGCAACAAGAGCGAAGAAAAGGCCGCCACGCCGGCCGCCACCGCACCTGCGCCCGCACCTGCGGCTCCCGCGACGCCGCCTCCACCCGCGACTTCGCCTTCCTCGGCTGCTCCGGCGGCAGGCACTGCAGCGTCCGTTCCCGCCGAGTGCGAGGCCTACGTCGCCAAGATCAATGCCTGCATGGACAAGCTCGGCAGCGGCAACCCGGCTGCCGCCGCGATCAAGGAGCAGCTAGACGCGGCCAGAGCGCAATGGGGCGCGGTCAGCGACAAGACGCAGTTGGCGGCGCAATGCAAGCAGTCGTCGGATACGTTCACGCAGTCGGCAAGCCAGATGGGTTGCCCGTAACGATGTTGGTAGGGGGTTGCCGCCATGGCAGCCCGGTTTTCTCCTGTGCTTTGAAGGGCGGTCACCGCATGCGGCCCGCCCTCTTTTTTTGGATCGAGGCGGCCCTTTTTTTGCGCGGTCAGTCCGGAAACGGCGTTCCGACGCACTACACTTGAGGCATCAAGAACACAGTGAGGCCGTCATGAACAATCGCACCCAATGGATGGAAGACATCCAGAAGAACATCTCCGACCTGATCGCCCGCAGTCCGGCCGCGGATGTGGAGCGCAATGTGCGCGCGATGATGACGCAGGCATTCTCCAAGCTGGATCTCGTCACGCGCGAGGAATTCGACGTCCAGGCCGACCTGCTGGCGCGCACCCGCGCCCGGGTGGACCAATTGGCCGCGCAGGTGCAGCAGCTGGAGTCGCGCTTGTCCGCGCTGGACAAGTAAGCGCTGGAGGCCGCATCTCGCGGCCGGCAGGAAATGCTTTCCGGAAACGGCCGCGATCAGCGGCCGTTTTCCATTTCCGCGTGCGCATCTGTGGTTGACGGGAGTGATGCTTCTGTCACGGCCGCCGCCGCGCGGGCCTCGCGTTTGCGGATACTGGCGGACCCAACTCTTGCTCGGAGGCCGCCTTGACGCTAGCCGTACTTGCCAGCCGCGCCCTGTGCGGCCTGGATGCCCACGCGGTGCGCGTGGAAACGCATCTGGGCCCGGGCCTGCCCAGCTTCAATGTGGTCGGCCTGCCCGATACCGAAGTGCGCGAAAGCCGCGAGCGCGTGCGCGCCGCCATCTTGAACAGCGGCTTCGAGTTCCCGCCCGGCAGGATCACGGTCAATCTTTCGCCCGCCGACATTCCCAAGGAGTCGGGGCGTTTCGACCTGCCGATCGCCCTGGGCCTGCTGCTGGCCTCCGGCCAGTTGGCCGCGCCGGCGGACGTTCGCGATTCGGAATCGCCCGTTCGGGATCCAGCCTTGGCCGACTTGGTGCTGGCCGGGGAGCTGTCCCTGACCGGCGCGTTGGTGCCGGTCGCGGCGCCGCTGGTCATCGCGCTGAGCGTCGCCCGGGAGGCGCCCGGCGCCACGCTCATCCTGCCTGCGGGCAGCGCCGAGCAGGCCGCCTGGGTTCCCGGGCTGCGCGTGCTGTCGGCGCGCACGCTGGCTGACGTGGCAGCGCACGCCACCGGTGCCTGCCTGTTGTCCAACGCCGTGCCCCGGCCCTGGCCGGCGGCTGCGCCCGGACCCTGCCTGTCGGATGTGCGGGGGCAGCCGGGGGCGCGGCGGGCCTTGGAGGTTGCTGCAGCGGGCGGACATAGCCTGTTGATGATAGGGCCGCCGGGAGCGGGCAAGAGCATGCTGGCGGCGCGCCTGCCGGGCCTGCTGCCGCCGCTGGCGCGCGGCGAGGCGTTGGAAGTGGCCGCCGTTGCCGCGCTGGCTGGCTTGTCCGACGCGCCCGTGGGGCAGCCCCCGTTCCGCGCGCCACACCATTCCGCCACGGCGGCGGCGCTGGTAGGCGGGGGGAGTCGTCCGCGTCCGGGCGAGATCAGCCTCGCGCATCATGGGGTGTTGTTTCTGGATGAGTTGCCAGAGTTCAGCCGCCGTACGTTGGAGGCCCTGCGGGAACCCCTTGAGACGGGCAGGGTGGTCATCGCGCGGGCGCTGCGCGCGGCGCAGTTTCCCGCCCGTTTCCAGTTGGTGGCGGCCATGAACCCGTGCCCTTGCGGGTGGCGCGGGCATCCCGGGCGGCCCTGCGCCTGCACGCCGGATCAGGTGGCGCGCTATGCAGGCAAGATATCGGGCCCGTTGCTGGACCGCATCGACCTGCACGTGGCCTTGCCGCCATCCGACCCCGAATGGATGGGCAAGCCGCCGGGGGAGGCGTCCGGCCCGGTCCGGGAGCGCGTGGCGCGTTGCCGCCAGCGTCAGCAGGCCCGCCAGGGCAAGCCCAACGCCGCGCTGGCGGGGGCGGAACTGGACGAGCATTGCCGCCTGGACGACGAAGGCCAGGCCTTGCTGCTACAGGCCATGCGCCGCCTGTCGGGGTCGGCCCGCGCCATGCACCGTGCGCTGCGGGTGGCGCGTACGATCGCCGATCTGGAAGGGGAGGATGCCCTGGGGGCCCGCCACATTGCCCAGGCGGTGCAGTACCGGCGGCCGGGCGTATGAAACCCCCTCTGTGGCGTTCGCCGCCCCTGGGGTTGCGCTTTGCCGGCTGGCTGGCTCGACAAAATGCGGGAAATCACCATATAATCAAAGGCTTTCCCGGATCTGGATCAGATTTGATCTGTTTCTGGGGAGAATCCGCCTGGCAGCAATGCTGGCGGAACGTACCCCGGAAATGCTTCGGATGTAATCCAGAAGTGTCCCGGAAGTACCCCGGAAGTACCCCCAAGAAGTGGCAACAGGTCTCCAAGTTTTGCCGCCATGGAAGGTTTCATCGGCCGTCCATGCGTCAAGCACCTGGCGTCATGCATATCAACAATGAGTGTTTAGTTTAGGGAATCAACATGCCCAAGATGAAAACCAAGAAAAGCGCCTCCAAGCGCTTTAAGGTTCGCGGCAGCGGCTCCATCAAGCGCGGTCAGGCGTTCAAGCGCCACATTCTGACCAAGAAGACCACCAAGGCCAAGCGTCAACTGCGCGGCTCGGCAGCGGTCCATGACTCCAACGTGGCCTCCGTCAAGGCCATGATGCCTTTCGCTTGATCTAAGGGAGATCTACTATGCCTCGCGTCAAACGCGGCGTAACCGCCCGCGCACGTCACAAAAAAGTCATTGCCGCCGCCAAGGGTTACCGTGGCCGCCGCGGTAATGTGTTCCGTATTGCCAAGCAAGCAGTCATGCGCGCTGGCCAATACGCCTACCGCGACCGTCGTAACAAGAAGCGCACGTTCCGTGCTCTGTGGATCACGCGTATCAACGCCGCCGTCCGCGAACATGGCGTCAGCTACAGCGTGTTCATCGCCGGCCTGAAGAAGGCTTCGATCGAACTCGACCGCAAGGTTCTGGCCGACCTGGCCGTGCGCGACAAGGCCGGCTTTGCCGCCATCGTGCAGCAAGCCAAGGCTGCCTTGGCTGCCTGATCGCGCTTTAACTCATCGCGCATCGCTGCAAACGGGGCTGTAATGGCCCCGTTTGCGTTTTGAAGGCTGGATTTCATGACTCAAACGGTTGACGACCTGGTCTCCCAGGCGCAAGAACGCTTCGCCGCGGCCTCCGATGCCGCCGCGCTGGAAAATGCAAAGGCTCGGTTCCTGGGCAAGGAAGGCGCGCTGACGGTGCTGCTCAAAGCCCTCGGCAAGCTCGACCCGGAGCAGAAGCGCGAGATGGGTGCCCGGATCAATCAGGCCAAGCAAAGGGTCGAAGAGCTGCTGAACCTGCGGCGCGCCGCGCTGGCACAGGCTGAACTGGACGCCCGCCTGGCATCCGAAACCATTGACGTCACCCTCCCGGGCCGCGGCCGCGCGCCGGGCGGCATCCATCCGGTGATCCGGACCTGGGAACGCGTGGAAGAGATCTTCCGTTCCATAGGCTTCGACGTGGCCGACGGCCCCGAAGTGGAAAACGACTGGACCAATTTCACTGCTTTGAACAGCCCGCTGGACCATCCTGCGCGCTCCATGCATGACACGTTCTACGTCGACATGCAGGACGCCGAAGGCCAGCCGCTGCTGCTGCGCACGCACACCAGCCCCATGCAGGTGCGTTACGCCCGCATGCATAAGCCGCCCATCAAGGTCATCGCACCGGGCCGCACCTACCGCGTCGATAGCGACGCTACGCACTCGCCCATGTTCCACCAGGTGGAAGGGCTCTGGATCGCCGAGGACATTTCGTTCGCCGACCTGAAGGGCGTGTACACCGATTTCCTGCGCTGCTTCTTTGAAACCGACGACCTGGCCGTGCGTTTCCGCCCGTCGTTCTTCCCGTTCACGGAGCCGTCCGCCGAAATCGACATGATGTTCACCTCGGGGCCGAACCGCGGCCGCTGGCTGGAGATTTCCGGCTCGGGCCAGGTGCATCCGCAAGTGGTGCGCAACTTCGGCCTCGATCCCGAACGCTACATCGGCTTTGCCTTCGGTTCCGGACTTGAGCGCCTGACCATGTTGCGCTACGGCGTCAACGATCTGCGCCAGTTCTACGAAGGCGATTTGCGCTTCCTGCGCCAGTTCAACGAATAACAGACGGCTGATCATGCAATTTCCCGAATCCTGGCTGCGTACGCTGGTCAACCCCGCTATCGCCACCGATGAACTTGCACACCGGCTCACCATGGCCGGCCTGGAAGTCGAAGACACCGTGCCCGCCGCGCCCGCCTTCAGCGGCGTGGTCGTGGGCCACATCGTCGAAATCGCGCCCCATCCCGACGCCGACAAGCTGCGCGTCTGCAAAGTGGACGACGGCGCCGGCGAACTGCTGCAGATCGTGTGCGGCGCGCCCAACGCCGCTGCCGGCCTGAAGGTGCCGCTCGCGCGCGTCGGCGCCGAGCTGCCTGGCGGCATGAAGATCGGCGTGGCCAAGATGCGCGGCGTGCAGTCCTCGGGCATGTTGTGCTCGGCCCGCGAACTGGGACTGTCGCAAGACCATGCAGGCCTTTTGGAACTGCCCGCCGACATGACGCCGGGCCAGTCGATCCGCGAGGCGCTGAATCTGGACGACACGCTCTTCACGCTGAAGATGACGCCCAACCGCGCCGACTGCCTGTCCATCCTGGGCGTGGCGCGCGAAGTGGCCGCCCTGACCGGTGCGCCGCTGTCGGTACCCACCGCTGTCGCTGTGCCGGTCACGCTGGACGAGCGCCTGCCGGTCAAGGTCGAGGCGCCTGATCTGTGCGGCCGTTTTGGCGGCCGCGTGATCCGCGGCGTCAACGCCCGCGCAGCGACTCCCGAATGGATGAAGACGCGCCTGGAGCGCGCCGGCCAACGCTCGGTATCGGCGCTGGTGGACATCTCCAACTACGTCATGCTCGAACTGGGGCGTCCGTCGCACGTGTTCGACCTGGACAAGATCCGCGGCGACCTCAGCGTGCGCTGGGCCCGCGAAGGCGAAACGCTCGAACTGCTGAACGGCCAGACCGTCACGCTGGATTCGACGGTGGGCGTGGTGGTCGCTGGCGATCAGGTGGAAAGCCTGGCCGGCATCATGGGCGGCGAAGCCACCTCGGTCACGCTCGACACTCGCAACATCTATCTGGAAGCCGCGTTCTGGTGGCCGCAGTCGCTCGCCGGCCGCGCGCGCCGCTACAAGTTCAGCTCGGAAGCCAGCCACCGCGGCGAGCGCGGCGTGGACTACGCCACCATCCCCGAGCACATCGAATTCATCACGCGCCTGATCATTGACATCTGCGGCGGCGAAGCCGGTCCGCTGGATGACCAGATCGTCAACTTGCCCAAGCGCGAGCCCGTGCGCATGCGCCTGGCGCGTTGCCACCGCGTGCTGGGCGTGCCCGTCACGCAAGCCGAAGTCGCCAAGATCTTCGGCAGCCTGGGGCTGGACTTCAAGATCGAGGGCGACGACTTCATCGTCACGCCGCCTTCCTACCGCTTCGACCTGGAGCTTGAAGAAGACCTGATCGAGGAAGTGGCCCGTATCTACGGTTTCGAGAACATCCCCGTGGAGCCGCCAATGGCGCGCGCCAAGATGTTCTCGCAGCCGGAAATCCGTCGTGGCGCCCATGCGCTGCGTCGCCTGGCTGCCGCGCAGGACTACCAGGAAGTCGTGAACTACAGCTTCGTTGAAGCCGACTGGGAACGCGACTATGCCGGCAACGAAACGCCGGTGCGCCTGGTCAATCCGATCGCCAGCCATCTGTCGGTCATGCGCTCCAGCCTGATCGGCAGCCTGGTCGCCAACATCCGCCATAACGCCAACCGCAAGCAGACGCGCGTGCGTCTGTTCGAACTGGGCCGCGTGTTCATGCGCGATGCGTCCGTTCAGGACGGTCCGCTGGAAGTGGCCGGCGTGCGCCAGCCCATGAAGCTGGCCGGCGCGGCCTGGGGACCGGCCGTGGAAGAGCAGTGGGGCGTGGCGACCCGCCAGGTGGATTTCTATGATGTGAAGATGGATGTCGAGGCGCTGTTCGGCGCGCGCGGCAGCCGCCTGCGCTTCGAAGCCGCCTCGCATCCCGCCCTGCATCCGGGCCGCAGCGCCCGCATCGAGCTGGACGGCAAGCATGTCGGCTGGATCGGCGAACTGCATCCGCGCTGGGCTCAGCAGGCCGACCTGGCGCATGCGCCCGTCGTGTTCGAACTGGACGCCGCAGCCTTGTCCGAAGGCGAACTGCCGCAAGTGCGCGAACTCTCGCGCCAGCCCATCGTGGTGCGCGACCTGGCGCTGTGGGTCGATGCCCACGTGTCGGCGCAATCCATGCTCGACACCGTCGCCGCGGTCGTGAAGGCGGATCCGCAACTGTCGGTGGTGCAGGACGCGCGCCTGTTCGACGTGTGGCGCGAGAAGGCCCACGGCAGCGAACCCGTCACCGAGAAAAGCCTTGCTTTCCGTTTCTGGCTACAGGACACTGAGGTCACGCTGGACGAGGCCCGCGTGGCGGATTGCCTGGCACGCATCAAGGAAGCCTTGGTGGCTGCGCACGGCGCTCGCCAACGCGCTTGAACCATGGGGAACAGTATGCTTGCTGCCGAGCCGCGCACTCTGACCAAGGCTGAACTGGCCGAACTGCTCTTCGAGCGGGTCGGCCTGAACAAGCGCGAAGCCAAGGACATCGTCGATACCTTCTTCGAGGAAATCCGCGACGCCTTGGCGCGCGGTGATTCCGTCAAGCTCTCCGGCTTCGGCAACTTCCAGGTGCGCGACAAGCCGCCGCGCCCTGGCCGCAATCCCAAGACCGGCGAGACCATCCCCATCGCCGCGCGCCGCGTGGTCACCTTCCACGCAAGCCAGAAGCTCAAGAGCGTGGTGGAACAGGCCGCGCCCGCAGCACCCGACGCCGAGGAGTGATACGCTTTGTCGGCAATTGTTATCGGCACCTGACGCATCGCGGCATAAAATCCCCTTATGACACGTACCGAATCCACCGTTACCTTACCGCCCATTCCCGCCAAGCGTTACTTCACCATCGGTGAAGTCAGCGACCTGTGTGGCGTCAAGCCCCATGTCTTGCGGTATTGGGAACAGGAATTCACGCAGCTCAAGCCGGTGAAGCGGCGCGGCAACCGCCGCTACTACCAGCATCACGAAGTGCTGCTGATCCGCCGCATCCGCTCGCTGCTGTATGAGCAAGGCTTCACGATCAGCGGCGCGCGCAATCGCCTGGGCGATGCGCGCGACGTGCCGCATGATCAGGACGCGGCAGTGCGCCTGTCGGGCGCCGAGATGCAAGCCTTGCGCAATGAACTTGGCAACGTCTCGACGATGCTGGCCGAAGCCTTGGGCACGGCGGCAAACGCGGCAGGCGCAAGCGCCAGCAACGTCAGCCCTGCGGCCTGATCGTCGGCGCATCGTCTTCCCCATATGGTTTGAACGCAGTACCAGCAACGCGCGGCGCAAGCCGCGCGTTGCATTGAGCAGTACCTCGCGCAGCAATCATCGATGCGCATGCGGTTGATGCAATCGATGAACGCAGCGCGAAAATTTTTTTGAGTATTCAGCACTTTTTTTGCACGAATGCGTGCAAACAATTTTTTGTTCTGCTATACTCTTTTTCTTTCGGGGCGTAGCGCAGCCTGGTAGCGCACTTGCATGGGGTGCAAGGGGTCGCGAGTTCGAATCCCGCCGTCCCGACCAGTAGTTCCAAAGGCCGTCAGTGAGAAATCACTGACGGCCTTTTCATTTTTGTTGGCCTGATTTCAGCGAGCGCGGTGCAAGCGCGTTATGCCAATGGCTGATAAAAAACTGCCGGCGTAAAGCGGCACCCTGGCAAAGTGTCAGCCATGGAAAAAGCCACCCGCAGGTGGCTTTGTTTTTTCCGATCAGCTCCGATACTCCAGATGGATCAACGGGTAGGCCCTGCCTTGATCATCAAGCGGCGAACGGCCCGTGCGCTTGAAGCCCATCCTTTCATAGAAGCCCACCGCCTGGCCGTTCTGTTCATTGACGTCCGTCGTCATGTTGGGATGGAGGGATAGGCCGTGCCGCACCAGCGCGGCGCCTATGCCGGTTCCGCGGCAGGCGGGATCGACGAACAGCGCTTGCATGTGGCCGTTGTAGATGAGCATGAATCCCTGGGGGTAGTCGCGGGCGTCGACCGCAAGCCAGAGCGGCACTTGCGGGAGAAAACCGCACACCATCTCGTCGATGGCCTGGCGATCCTCGGGTGAAAGAAAGTCGTGCGTGGCGTCTACTGCGCTGCGCCAGATTTCGACTGCGCGCGCGCCTTCGTCGGGGCGGGAGGTTCTTATCGTAATCATCCTCGCAGCGTATTTGATTTCTTTTTGCGGCGTCAAATTGACGAACCCGAATGGGTACACTGGGACGCTCTTCGACTAGGAAAAGAAATGGCGCAACAGAATGCCGTGAAGAACAAGGCGCGTCGTCGCATGCCTGACGGCCGCCGCTTTTGGTTTATCAGCTTGCTGGGCATCATTGTGACCTGCAGCCCAGATATCCTGGATGCATTGCGAGGCCAATTCGGACCGGCGCAACGGCTGGTGATCCCGGCGCTGCTGCTGTATTGGCTGTATCGGGGCAGCGAATGGGCGCGCTGGATCTTGATGGTCCTGCTGCTCGGCATCGGTGCGATGAATCTCTACCTGCTGACGGGCATGCTCAAGTATTCCGCCCATCTGTGGTTGCATGCTTACGTCGCCAGCGCTGCGATGGTCCTGACCGGGTTCTATCTGGCATTGGCGAAGAAGGACTTCGCGCGTTACTGCAGCCATGTCGCTGTGCGAAACGCCCGCAAGGCAGCGGCGCGGCAGGCGGAACCTCGTTAAACGCCAGATTGGAAACGTGGAGTGGGAGGAAGTGCCGGTGCTGTACGTGGTCTTGTGGAGCGTGTTGGCGCTAGCTGCATTCACTGGCAGCCTGTTCGTCTTCTGGACGCGGCTGTTCCAGTTCAAGGAGCAGGGCGCGGGGCCGGACTATCGGCCGTCTGCCGGTATCGCAGGGGCCTTGATGACGATCGCCGTTCTCGCGCTGGTGATTGCGCTGACCGTATGACCGCGATCGGTTACGCGCCTGAATGGTATAAGTGCGCGGCAGCGTATTGCGGTGCGATTGACGGTCAGTGATAACTCCAGGCGGTATGCGGATGAAAGTCATGAGAAGTCTTGCGGTGCTCCTTTTGCTGGCGCTACAGGCGACCAGCGCTGTCGCTGAAACGCAAGCGGACACGTCGATCTCGCGTGTGGTGGAGGGCGGCCGCTGGACCGACGGCGCGGCCACGGGCGCGTACCGGATCGTCGTGGAAGAGGTCGGGTTCGAGCACGTCAACTGCCGCATACGGATTCAATGGGTCGCTTCCACGGCCGCTGGTCGTCCCGCCAAGCTCGTCGCGGAACAGACCTTCGAGGAACTCTCGACCACTTTCTGGAGTTGCTTGCAGGGCAAGCAGAGCGTGGTTGTCGCCGGTAATGTGCTGAAAGTGCAGGCCACGCACGCGTATTCCGGTGAGCCATGCACCTTTACGGCAAAGCTCGGCAAGCCGGGCCGATATCAATACGAAGGGTGCAGCAACGAGAAGCCGGCGATCAAGGTTGGCGGTTGAGTAACGCACCCCAGCGGTACATCGCGCACCGCGAGCTCGTGCGACGTCACGCATGGCTTGGTTAAGATAAAGCCCACTCTTCGATATGCCTACTTGATGCCTCCATTCCAACGCACGTCCCTGCTCAAAAGAATATTCGCCAGCAAGATCACGCTTCTGCTGATTGCCTGCAATGTCGCGGTGTACGGCGTGGCGGGATTTTTAGACTCGCGCGCGTTCGAGAGCCTGAGCCAAACCTCGTTCCTGATCGATTGGGGCGGCAACGTACCGGCCTTGACCTTGTCCGGGGAATACTGGCGCCTGTTCACCAGCATGTTCCTGCACATCGGCTTCCTGCACCTGGCAATCAACATGCTGGCGCTGTGGTCGCTGGGGATCATCCTGGAGGCGCGCATGCGTTCCGGGGTGTTCCTGGGCGTGTATCTGCTGTCGGGCCTATGTGGCAGCCTGGTCACCGCGTTATGGCATCGCGACGAGTTTTTCCTGAGCTGCGGGGCGTCTGGCGCAATCCTGGGCATTTTCGGGGCCGCGATCGTTTACGGCTTGCATGACCGGCGTATGGGCCGGCCCCACATCCCGCCCGGCAATCTGCTGTTCAGCCTGGTGCTGACCTTTGGCGCGGGCTTCGCGTTCGACGTCGACAATGCGGCGCACCTGGGCGGCTTGCTGTCGGGAGCGCTGCTCGCGGGCATCGCGCTGTATGCCGAGCGCTTGCGGCCCGTAACGGCGGCGGTGGTCCTGGCCGCGACGGGCACGCTCAGCGCCGTGGCGCTGGCCGCGGTGACGCTCGGCAATCATAACCGCGGCATGCAGGAACAGCTTGCCGCCGCGCAGTTTGGTCGCACGCTGGGAAAAATGGGATTGCTGGGCTCGGATCGGGCGCTGTGGAAAGCGTCGTCGCTGGATGAGTGCATTGCCGGCGCGTTGTCCGCCGCTGTGCGCGATGGATCGCGAGCGCCGGATCTGCGAGGTTGCGCGAAACCCGGAGACAGGGATCAGGCGCTGTTGGCAAGGTTCATGCCGCTGCAGTACCAAAGCTGCCATGCGCAGATCGCAGGGTTGCGCAAACTCTACCCGGATGCCGCCCTGCAAGAGGCATTGACCGCGGCGGACCAGTACTGCGGAGTTCAAGCGCAGATCTATGGCGCGATCTTTCAAGCAGACGGCGCCGAACTCGATCTGGAAAAGGCGCGCCAGGCGCGTTTGAAGATGAACTTCCTGCTCGACGAGCGGGGCATGTACCGGACGGATTCAGCGCCATTGCGGGCGCAGGCAAACGCCATGAAGCGCATGCTCCGCCGCCCGGGCGAGCTGGCCTGGGCAATCATCGGGCGCTCGGGTTGCCCATACTGGAGCTGCGAGAGGTAGCGCGGGCTGCGGCGTGCCGCGCTTCACACCAGACGGCGGCTGGGGTCCGCGACGTGGGTCGTGACGATGTCGATAAACCGCTCGAGCGGCGCCGACTGGTTGTCGGCCCGCCAGACCAGCTCCCAATGCTGGACCACGTCCAGATCGGGCAGTTCCTTGAAGGCAACGGTGGGTGGCGCGGCGCGCGTGGCCGAGTCGGGCAGAACGGTGCAGCCCAAGCCCGCGGCGACCAGGGTGAGCATCGATCCGACATCCACGCCCTGTATCGATGAGCGGGGCACGAACCCGGCCTTGAAAAAGCAATGGATCAGCCTGTCATGCCAGACAGGCGCTGCATTGCGCGGCAGCCAGATGAAGTCCCGGCCGGCCAGTTCGCGCAAGGACGCCGGGCCGTCATTGTCCCAGTGCCAGTCCGCGGGATAGGCGACCAGCATCTTCTCGGAGTAGATGGGGATGCCTTTGAACGCGGGATCGTCGAGCGGCCTGAACAGCGTGAATCCCGCGTCCAGCCTGCCTGTGGGCAGAAGTTCGATCTGCGCATCCGAAAGCAGATGACTGAGTGTCAACGAGACCCCCGGGGCTTCCCGGCGGAATCGCCGCAGCGCATCGGCGAGCAGGGAACGCAACGTCAGCATGACCGGCAGGGCGATGGTCAGGTGACCGATCTCACCGCGTCCCGCGCGCTGCGCGCGCTCCATGGCCGCGGTCGCGTCGCCCAGCAGGCGGTTGGCGTCCAGGAGCAACTGCTTGCCCGCTTCGGTCAGATGGACGCCACGGGTGGTTCGTTCAAAAACGGCGGTGCCCAGCTCTTCTTCCAATGCCTGGATCTGCCGGGTCAATGCCGGCTGGGCGATATGCACCGACTGAGCCGCGAGGCTGATGCTGCCGCATTCGGCGACGGCAACGAAGTAGCGCAATTGCCGCAGATCCATGGCTATACCTTATTAGTATGACGGACATCGTTAAATAGCATTTTACGGCATGGGTGGGGTGTCTCTACCATTCGGGCGGTAGTGAACCTGTGTAGACAAAAACTTCAATAACGAAGACCCAAGCCCATGCCACAGAAAATCCTTGATCATTTGTCCGCGGACGCCGCCAGGTACAGGCAGATACGGCACGACCTGCACGCGCACCCAGAACTGGGTTTTGAGGAGCACCGGACCGCGGCGCTGGTTTGCGAGGAGCTGCGCCGGCTCTCCATCGGATTCCACCCCAACATTGGACGCACCGGCGTAGTCGGATTCATTCCAGGCCGGGAAACGGGCAGCGGACGGGCGATAGGCCTGAGAGCGGACATGGACGCGCTCCCCATCCGCGAATGCACGGGGCTGGGGTACGCGTCAGCCGAGGACGGCAAGATGCATGCCTGCGGCCACGACGGCCACGTCGCCATGCTGTTGGCCGCCGCCGCCTATCTGCAGCGCACCCGGAATTTCAACGGCGTGGTCTATCTGATTTTTCAGCCCGGCGAAGAAGGGCACAACGGCGGGTTGGAAATGGTCAAGGATGGCCTGTTCGAGCGGTTTCCCATTGAAGAGATATATGCGCTCCACAACTGGCCGGCGTTGCCCCTGGGGACGGTATCCATTCCGGTCGGGCCCGTCATGGCGGCGTCCGACCGCATTACGATCCGGATCCGCGGCAAGGGTGGCCATGGGGGGATTGCGCCTCAACGGACGGTAGATCCGGTCCTGATCGCCGGCCACGTCATCGTTGCGGCGCACTCCATCGTGAGCCGCAACCTGGACCCGCTGGACGCCGGCGTGCTCAGCCTATGCGCCGTGGCGGGAGGCAATCTGGCGGGCTTCAACGTCATACCGGACGAGGTGGTGCTTACGGGCACCGCCAGATCGTTGCGGCCGGAAGTTCAGCAGGTCTTGCAGGCCCGCCTGCGGGAAACCGTGGAAAGCGTTTCGAAAGGGCTGGGCGGATCGGCGACGCTGGACTATGAGCCGAACGTGCCGGCAACGGTCAATACGGAACCGCAGACCCGCCTGGCCAGGCTGGCGGCGCAGGACGTGGTGGGCGAACAGCATGTGGTCCGGCATCCGGTGCCCAGCCTGGGCGGGGAGGATTTCGCCTACATGCTGCGCGAGCGGCCCGGTGCGTATCTGCATCTGGGCACGGGCGATCCGGATCATGTACACGGGTTGCACACCTCGCACTTCGATTTCAACGATGCCGCCATTCCCATCGGAAGCGCGGTGCTTTCCCGGATAGCCGAAAGAGCGCTGCCGCTGGACAACAACAACTAGGTAGCAATTGGGAGGAGACGAGACATGAATAAGGCAAAAAAAAAGAAAAGCGCCCCGCGATGGCTGCAATTGACGGCGGCGATATTTGGCAATGCGCTCGAATGGTATGACTTCGGCGTGTTCGCGGCGATGGCATTCATCATCGCCAAGGTGTTCTTTCCGGAAGCGGGCGAACATACCGCGCTGCTGCTGACGCTGGCGACGTTCGGCGTCGGTTTCGTCACGCGCCCGATAGGCGGCATCGCCATCGGCATGTATGCGGACCGCAAGGGCAGGAAGGCAGCGCTGCAACTGATTATTGCGTTGATGACGGTGTCCTTGCTCATCATGGTCTTTACTCCTTCGTATGCGACCATAGGCGTCGCCGCGCCCATCCTGATCGTGCTGGCCCGCCTGATGCAGGGGATCGCGACTGGCGGCGAGTTCGCATCGTCCACCGCCTATCTCGTGGAGGCCGCGCCCAGGAACAAGAAGGGACTCTACGGCGCGTGGCAGATGTTCGGCCAGAATCTCGCCAATCTGGGGGGCGCCGCCACGGGGTTTCTGCTGACATCGGTCTTCACCGAGCAACAGCTGCTCGACGGGATGTGGCGCATCCCGTTTGTCGTGGGACTGCTGATCGCGCCGCTGGGATGGTGGATCCGGCGCTATCTGGACGAACCCGAAGAGTCCGCGGCGTCGCTACGTAAGGGGGAGACGGTCAGCCTGGCAGCGATGTTGGGCCGTTATCCGCGGTCCATCGCAGCCACGCTGTGCCTGACCACGTGCGCCACGGCTTCCGTCTATACATTCATCATTTATCTGCCGACTTTCGTGACCCGCCAGTTCGGTTTCGCGCTGCACGACGCCTTCACCGCGCAGGCCATCGGGCTGCTGGCGCTGATCGTCATCATTCCAATTTCCGGCGCGATTTCGGATCGCCATGGAAGAAAGCCGGTGATGCTGTCGTTCCTGCTGCCGTACGCGATATTGATGTATCCGCTGTTCTCGTGGGTGCAGTCGACGCCGACCTTGCCGAATCTGGTCGTCGCGTTCACCGTGCTGAGCATACTGCTGGGCGGCTTTCTTGGACCGTTCGCGACAGCGTTAGGCGAACAGTTTCCAACGAACGTGCGCTCGGCCGGCTTGGCGGTTTGCTACAACATCGCCGTCATGATTTTTGGCGGTTTCGCCCAGTTCATCGTCACCTGGCTGATCCAGGCCACCGGGATATCACTGGCGCCCGTTTTTTACAGCCTTGCAGGCGGCGCGCTTGGTGTGTTGGGCTGCCTGTTGATACGGCCGGCCGATGACGCCAGGCAGGTGGCCCAGGAGTTGCCGGCACGGATGGCGCAGCGCAGATCAGTGGCGTGAGATGCCGCGCGTAGACAGCAAGAAGCGGGAGGACAGGACCCGTTCGCATTCGTAGGATGCAGGCATCATTCATGCCTGGAGCAGACGCCCATGTCTTTATCTCTTGCTGGAAAAGTGGCTTTGGTCACGGGCGCGTCCTCGGGTATCGGGCGCGCCGTGGCGTTGCGCCTGGCCGCCGAGGGCGCGGCGCTGGTGCTGACGGCCAGACGCCGTGATCTGCTGGAGCGGGTGGCCGATGAGATCAGGAGCGCCGGCGGGCGGGCCTGCGTTGCTGCGGGAGATGTCGCCTTGCCGGACACGCACAGACTGGCGGTGCAGTACGCCCAGCGCGAGTTCGGCGGCCTGGACATCGCGATAAACAATGCCGGCACCATCGGGCCCTTCAAGCCGCTTGCGGAAGTTGCCCTGGAAGAATGGGAGCATACGCTGAGCGTCAATCTCACGGCGGCGTTCCTGGGCGCGTGCCATCAGATTCCGGCCATGCTGGAGCGGGGCGGCGGCGCGCTGGTCTTCGTGTCCAGTTTTGTGGGGACGAGCGTGGGCCTGCCCGGCATGACGGCCTACGGCACGTCCAAAGCCGCGCTGATGGGCTTGGTCAAGGGCATTACTGCGGACTATGCCGCGCAAGGCATCCGCGCCAATGCGCTCTTGCCTGGGGGAGTGGACACCGAGATGGCCGGGAGCCAGGAGCAGAAGGACTGGGCGGCCGGCCTGCATGCCATGAAGCGGATTGCGCGCGCCGATGAAATCGCCTCGGCGGCGCTGTTCCTGGCCAGCCCGATGGCAAGCTTCGTGACCGGGTCCGCGCTCTATGCGGATGGTGGCAACTCCGCCGTGAAGTGAGCGCGCCGTCCAGGCTCAATCGCGCAAGACGGGTGCGTCGTCGGCAATCGCCTGTCGGCGCGAGTACATCTCCAGGGCTTCCTCGGTATTGACGCCCAACGGCCCGAGAACGGCATCCAGCGCCTTGGCATTGCGGGCAAGCTGATCGCGGCCGGGCAGTTCACCGTTGACCGCCATGATGACGCGATTGCCCGTTTGCAGATTGAAGAATTCTCCGAACACCGCGGCATAGGTCGCCGATTCGCGTGCATAGAGCTGGCTCTCGGTGAAGGTGTTCGCCACCGCCACGCCGCCCGGCGCGAGGATGCCGCGCACGTGTTGCAGGAATTCCAGCGTCATCAGATGTTCGGGGATGTAGTCGACGTCGAACGCGTCCAGCATCACCATGTCGTATTGCAGGCCGTCGCGATGGGCGCGTTCGATGTAGGCGCGGCCATCTTCCAGGAAGAGGCGTTGCGCGGGGCCTTCCTGGTAACCGAAGTAGCCCGCCGCGACCTTGCCCACGGCGGGATCGATTTCCACGGTATCGATGACGGTATCGGGCAGGAGCGCGGCCAGGGTCTTTTGCAGTGTGGCGCCGCCCAATCCGACGATCAGGATGTTGCGCGGCTTGGGATTAATGTAGAGCGCGGTCATCATCATGCGCGTGTAGGAAAACACCAGCTGCCCGGGATGCTCGAGGCTCATGCAGGTCTGGCGGCCGACGTCGTGCATGGAGTTGAAGTTCATGCAGCGCTCGCCGTTTTCCTCGAACACGAGCAGTTTGCCGAACTGCGAATCTTCGCTGTGGATCAGCTTGGGGCCGCCCGTACCTCGCAGCAGCACCAAGGCGGCGCCGGCGATGACGAGGACGAGAATGGTGCGGAGGGCAACACGGAGCATTTGGCGGCAAGCAACAGGTAGGGGACGCGTCATCGTATCGTGGGCCGGGTCCACCGCGCGGACGCTGGCGTGAATCCCCTGGCGGCAAGACGCCGGCGGCGTCGCGACGGCAGGAATCAACGATCGGTTTTATTGAAAGACTCGTTCGATATATTTCATTTCCTTAAATGCTCGGCTCTCCTTAGAATTTCGCTCGAAACGGGGCGCATAGATTCCCGTCCGGTAAATCAGAGGAGACCTGCATGTTCTACGATCCCGTCCCCAGGATTCAAGCCAGCGTATACGCCCGGCTGCCCGACGAGCTGAAGTGGCAGGGCCAGGACCTGAACGAGTGGGTCGCTGGCCAGCCGCAGGGCAATCCGCCGCGCTCGTTGCTGGAAGGGCCGTCCTTCGGGCCAGACGGCCTGCTGTATTGCGTGGACGTCATCAACGGCCGCATCCTGCGGGTCGATGCGCGTGGCGAATTCGAGCCGCTCGTACAGTACGACGGCTGGCCCAACGGCCTGAAGTTCCATCGCGACGGCCGCATCTTCATCGCCGACTACAAGCACGGCATCATGCAGTTCGACCTCGAGCGCCGCGAGGTGCGCCCGGTGCTCGAGCGCTACAACATCGAGCGCTTCAAGGGCGTGAACGACCTGTTCTTCTCGCAGGCGGGGGATCTCTATTTCACCGACCAGGGCATGACCGGCTGGCAGGATCCGACTGGCCGCCTGTTCCGCCTGCGGCCGGACGGCAAGCTGGACTGCCTGCTTGATTGCATACCCAGCCCCAACGGCCTGGTGATGGATCTGGACGAGCACGCGCTGTATGTGGCGGCGACGCGGGCCAACGCGATCTGGAAGGTGCCGCTGCTGCGCAACGGTCAGGTCGGCAAGGTGGGCACGTTCATCCAGATGTCGGGCGGCGGCGGCCCGGATGGCCTGGCGCTGGATGCGAAGGGCGGACTGTGCATTGCCCACGTGGGTCTGGGCACCGTCTGGTGCATGGATCCGTTGGGCCAGCCGGCTCTGCGCATCCAGTCTCCCGAGGGGCTGCACACCACCAACCTGGCCTTCGGGGGAGCCGCGGGCCGCACGCTTTACATCACCGAGTCCAGTTCGGCCAGCATCCTGCGCGTCGAACTCGATGTAGCGGGCAAGCCGATGTACCTGCCGGCGCCGGCCGCGCAGGCGCTCTGAGTACCACATACCCCAACTACCAAAAGGACGGAACAGATGGATCAGGCAATTGTGCTGGGCGCGGGCACCATGGGGGCCGACGTCGCCGCCGGTTTTCATGCGGCCGGCTGGCGTGTATGGCTGGTGGAGCCCGACGCGGCGGCGCGCGCGGCGGCCACGCGGCGCGTGAACGCCTCCAGCGAAATGATCGGCGGGCAGGCGGACGCCGGGCGCATCGTCACCAGCGCAACCATGGAAGAAATCGACTGGAGCGATACCCGCATCGTGGTCGAGTGCGTGCCCGAACTGCTGGAAACCAAGCGTGCCGTATTCGCTCGCCTGGAACAGCTGGCGCCCGCTTCGATTCCCTTGACCAGCAATTCGTCGAGCTTTCCCATCAGCGCCATCGGCGAGGGCCTGCAGACCCGCGCACGCATGGTGGGTCTGCATTACTTCATGCCGGCCCATCTGGTGCCCGCCGTGGAAGTGATACGCGGAGAGGCTACCGATGAAGCCATGGCGCAGGAAGTCAGCCGCATCATGCGCGATACCGGCAAGAAGCCGGTGCAGGTCAAGCGCGACGTGCCGGGGTTTCTTGCCAACCGCATCCAGCATGCGCTGATGCGCGAGGCGATCGCGCTGGTCGAGGAAGGCTTCGCGTCCGCCGAGGACGTGGACACTGCCGTGCGCTACGGGTTCGGATTCCGCTACATCGCGGCCGGCCCGCTGCTGCAGAAGGATCTGGCCGGCATCGACATCCATTGCGCGGCGGCCGCGACGATGTATCCGCACCTGCGTACGGACGACAGGCCCAGCGCGCTCATGCGCGAGCTGGTCGAGCAGGGCAACATAGGCGTCAAGTCGCCTTCCCTGAAGGGCTTCTATCAATGGACGCCGGACCGCGTCGCCCAGGAGCAGCGGCGCTACCAGGTCGCCTTGGGCAAGGCCATGCAGATCCTGAAGGATGAAGAGGCGCTGGCCTGACGCAGACTGTCGCGGAGCGGCAGGGCTTCGAGCTCGCGGATGTCGGGGTTCTTTAGCCGCCGAGGCTGCCCTGCGCCATTCCGATGCTCGCCCCGGCGGGGCTGCGCTTCGGATGGCTCCGGGGTCCTCGGCTGCCAGTCGCCTAATGCGTTGGTTTCAGCCGCCGTTCATGGGCAGATGCCGTGAGCCGGTGTCCGGGCGGAGGGATCCGAAGCGCAGCCCCGCCGGGGCGAGCATCGGAATCCCGCAGTCCGGACGCCGGCGGCTCAAGAACCCTGCCGCACAAAAGAACCCAGCCTCACAAAGCCGAAGCGGCAGGGCTTCGAGCTCGCGGATGTCGGGGTTCTTTAGCCGCCGAGGCTGCCCTGCGCCATTCCGATGCTCGCCCCGGCGGGGCTGCGCTTCGGATGGCTCCGGGGTCCTCGGCTGGCAGTCGCCTGATGCGGTGGCTTCAGACCACGTTCCTGGGTAGACACCGTGAGCCGGTGTCCGGACGGAGGGATCCGAAGCGCAAGCCCCTCCGGGGCGAGCATCGGAATCCCGCAGTCCGGACGCCGGCGGCTCAAGAACTCTACTTCACCAAACCGAAGTGCAGCCCGGATTTTCCTCATCCATACGTCCTAGGACTCTCACGGATTTTTTTGACAGAACATAAATTTTTTTCTCTTTTCGCAGGCGGGAGTTTGCGAACATGCGCCTAGAGCTTTCAAGCCATAAGAACGCATCGGGAGACAAAAATGTTCTGTAAGAATGCCGCGCGCAAGCGCATTCACATCGCCGCGGCCGCCTTCATCGCGGCTGCTGCTTTCACCGTTCCTGGCCATGCATCCGCGCAGGCCGCCGACAGCTATCCGAACAAGCCCATCCGCCTGATCATCCCGTATCCGCCTGGCGGCGCGACCGACGTGATCGGACGCATCGTAGGCCAGCGCCTGAGCGAGCAGATCGGCGGCCAGGTCGTGATCGAGAACCGCGGCGGTGCAGGCGGCAATATCGGTGCGGCGGAAGTGGCGCGCGCGCAGCCTGATGGCTATACCTTGCTGATGGGGGCGCTGACTTCGCATTCGGTCATGGCGACCCTGGAGAAGGACACCATCCCCTACGACCTGCGCAAGGACTTCGCGCCCGCCGGGGTGGTCGGCTTTGTGCCGCTGGTGGCCGTGGTCAATCCCAAGCTGCCCATCAAATCGCTGGCCGATCTGGTGAGCTACGCGAAGGCGAATCCCGGAAAACTCAATTTCGCCTCGTCGGGCGCGGGCGCGCCGCAGCGCATGGCGATGGAACTCTTCAAGCAGATCGCGGGCGTCAACATCGTGCACGTGGCCTATCGCGGCAGCGGCCCGGCCATGACGGACCTGGTCGGCGGCCAGGTGGAGACGATGACCGAGACGGTGCCCGCCGCGATCTCCTTCATCAAGTCCGGCCAGTTGCGTCCGCTGGCCGTGCTGACGCCGCAGCGCGTCTCGATGTTGCCGGACATTCCCACCGCCGAGGAACAAGGCTTCAGCGGCTTCAACGTCAGTTCGCTCTTTGGCGTGATGGCGCCGGCCGGCACGCCGGCTCCCATCGTCGCCAAGATCAACAAGGCGCTGACCACGGCGCTGGCCAAGGACGATGCCAAGGCCCAGTTGCTGCAGCAAGGCGTCTATGCCGACGCGCTCGACGTCGAAGCCTCCAAGGCGCGCCTGAACGCCGAAATCGAGCAGTGGGCCAAGGTCATCCGCGACGGCGGCATCACCGTAAATTAATTGGAAGCAGCTTGAACAAGATGAGCAAGAAAAACACCGAGGCGTCGCAGGGCGAGGCCGGCGGCCTGCGCAAAGGCCTCACCAGCTACGGCGACAGCGGCTTTTCGCTGTTCCTGCGCAAGGCCTTCATCAAGGGCGCCGGCTACACGGACGGCGCGCTGGACCGGCCGGTGATCGGCATCGCCAACACGGGCAGCGCCTACAACCCCTGCCACGGCAACGCGCCGCAGCTGCTGGAAGCCGTGAAGCGCGGCATCATGTTCGCGGGCGGCCTGCCGATGGATTTCCCGACCATCTCCATCCACGAGAGCTTTTCCTTTCCCACCAGCATGTACCTGCGCAACCTCATGTCCATGGACACCGAGGAGCTGATACGCGCGCAGCCCATGGACGCGGTGGTGCTGATAGGCGGATGCGACAAGACCGTGCCCGCCCAGCTCATGGGCGCCGCGTCGGCGGACATACCGGCGATCCAGCTTGTGACGGGATCGATGCTGACGGGGTCGCACCGTTCAGAACGGGTGGGCGCATGCACGGATTGCCGCCGGTACTGGGGCAAGTACCGCGCCGAGGAGATCGACAGCCAGGAGATCGCCGACGTCAACAACCAGCTCGTCGCCAGCGTGGGCACCTGTTCGGTCATGGGTACGGCAAGCACCATGGCCTGTATTGCCGAAGCGCTGGGCATGACCGTGCCTGGCGGCGCTACGCCGCCCGCCGTCACGGCTGACCGGATGCGCATTGCTGAACTCACGGGCGCGCAGGCCGTCGAGATCGCCAGGCAGCGCCTGTCGGTCTCGAAGATCCTGACCGCGGATTCCTTCGAGAATGCCATGCGCGTGCTGCTGGCCATCGGCGGGTCCACCAACGGCATCATCCATCTGACCGCCATCGCCGGCCGGCTGGGGCTGGACCTGGATCTGCAGGCGCTGGACCGCATGGGGCGCGAGACGCCCGTGCTGGTGGACCTGAAGCCTTCGGGCCAGCATTACATGGAAGACTTCCACAAAGCGGGCGGCATGGCCACGCTGCTGCGCGAACTCAAGCCGCTGTTGAAGCTCGACGCGCTGACCGTGACCGGCAGGACGCTGGGCGAGGAGATCGAACGCGCGGGGCCGGGGTTCCCGCAAAGCGTGGTCAAGACGCGGCAGAACCCGATCTATCCACAGGGCGGCATAGCCGTCCTTTCGGGCAACCTGGCCCCCGAAGGCGCCATCATCAAGCAGTCGTCCGCCGATGCCGGGCTGATGGAACACGAAGGCCGGGCCGTGGTGTTCGAGAACGCCGAGGACCTGGCGGGCCGCATCGATGCCGCGGACCTGGACGTCACGCCGCAGGACATATTGGTGCTGAAGAACATCGGTCCCAAGGGCGCGCCCGGCATGCCGGAGGCGGGCTATATCCCGATCCCCAAGAAGCTGGCGTCGCAGGGGGTGAAGGACATCATCCGGATCTCTGACGGCCGCATGAGCGGCACCGCCTTTGGCACCATCGTGCTGCATGTCACGCCGGAAGCGGCCATAGGCGGGCCGCTGGCCTATGTCAGGAACGGCGACCGCATACGCCTGAGCGTGAGTCGGCGCGAGATCTCCCTGCTGGTGTCGGACGAAGAACTCGACCGCCGCCGCCGCGAGCAGCCGGTCACGCCGCCCACGGCCGAACGCGGCTACAAGAAGCTCTTCCTCGATACGGTGACCCAGGCCGACAAGGGCGTGGATTTCGACTTCCTGCGCGGCGTGCCGGGCAAGTCGAAGTAGGGCTACGGCGTTGCCCGGCGTGCTTCCATGTTGCCGAAGAGGGTCCGGGCATCCTGGGATATCGACGCGGCCATCTTGGCGTGATGGCCGCGGGTATTCCAGATCAGGCCGTTCCTGCGCACGGGCGCACGGTTGGGCAGCGGGATGCGCGCCACGTCGAGCGACTTCCACATGGACGACCAGTCCGGAATCAGCGCAACGCCCAGGCCTTCATGCACCAGCGCGACGATGGCGAGCAGGCCGTCAATCTCCAGCCGCTGCTTGGGCCAGATCTGGTGGTCGCGCAGATAGCGGTCGGCCAGCTGGCCGCCGTAGATGTTGCGGTCGTAGCGTATGAAGGGTTGGGTCGACAGCAGGGTGTGGGCGTCCTGGTCCGCAAGATGGGACGGCGCGACGACGACCAGCGGCTCTTCCATGAATGGCTGCCAGAGACAGCTCTTGGGCACCGCGAACTGCGGTTCCACCACGATGGCGGCGTCGAGTTCGCCGTTGACCACCTTGCCGCACAGGTCTATGGAGCCGCCGGGCGTGACGAAGACGGAGGCGTCCGGATGCTTGCGGTACAGCGATTTCAGTATCGGCGGCAACACGTTCGTCAATGCGGACACGAAACAGCCGATGCGGAATTCGCCCGGTTGGTCGCCGTCGATGGCCATGGCGCGCAGATCGCGGATGTTGCGGATGGCCGCCTTGGTGCCTTCGAGGATACGCATGCCGCTCTCGGTGGGCCGGACCGAACGCCCCGAGCGCTTGACCAGCGCCACGCCCAGGTCCATCTCCAGCGCCTTGATGCGCGCGGCGATGGCGGCCGAGGTCAGATCGAGCTTGCGCGCCGCTTCGGCGAATGAACCGGCTTCGACGACTGCGACGAAGCTCTGCATGCACTTGATGTCCATGATGCGATGGGCCTATTGCCCTGAAAGGAGAAACTTCAGGTTGAAGATCGCACGAACCGCTACGAACCCGGCTGCGATGGTTGCAGGCTTATCGCGCCAATTTTCCGTATGTTATAGCGTCGAGGTTGAAATCCATGATCGAGCATGAACTGGCCCAAGTGCGCCAGCCAGCAGCAAATGTCTCCGGCAAGGGGGACGGCAAGTTTCCCCCTCTGCTCAAGGTAGGGGTTTTTCCCGAGTCGGTGGAAGCGCAGTTCCGCTCGAGGTTCACGTTGATCGACGAGGCGGCGCTGCAAAACGATCCTGCGCAGGCCGATGCGATCGGCGGCATCGTCACGCGCTCGAACTACCGGATTTCCGCCGAGCTGATGGATCGCTTGCCGGGGCTGCGCATCATCGCCACCAACGGCGTCGGCTACGACGGCATCGCGCTGGACCGCGCGCGTGAGAAGAACATCGTCGTGACCAACACGCCGGACGTGTTGAACAAGGCCGTGGCTGAATTGGCGGTGGGGTTGTTGCTCGCCTTGCTGCGCCAGTTGCCTGCGGCCGACAGCTTTGTGCGCACGGGCGCATGGGAGGCCTCGCCCTTTCCGTTGGGGGCGAGCCTGGCGGGCAGGAAGGTCGGCATCGTCGGTTTAGGGCGCATCGGCAAAGAGATCGTCCGGCGGCTCGTGCCGTTCGAAGTGGACCTCAGCTACTTCAGCCGCACGCCCCAGGATACGCCGTGGCGGCATTTTGATTCTCTGCCTGCCATGGCCCGCCATGTGGACGTGCTGGTCCTGTCATGTCCCGGCGGGGCGGCAACGCGCCACATCGTCGACGCCGCCGTGTTGAGTGCGCTGGGGCCGGAGGGGGTGGTCGTCAACGTCGCCCGCGGCTCGGTGATCAATGAGGCCGACCTGTGCCATGCGTTGGCCAACGGCATCATCCTGGGGGCCGCGCTCGACGTGTTCGAAAGCGAGCCGCTGGGCGAGAGCCCCCTGCGGCGCCTGTCGAACGTGATCCTGGCGCCCCATATCGGCAGCGCCACGCACGAGACGCGCCGCCAGATGGCGGAGCTGGCGATGCGGAACCTGGTGTCGTTCTTTACGACGGGGAGGGCGGTTACGCCAGTGGCGTAGCCGGACGTCGGGCTACCCGCTAGAACCACACTGTCGCAATCAGCAGCGCGCAGCCCGCAGTGGCTGTGGCTGCCATGATGGCGGCCAGGCGCAAGGCGATCTTGCGTTCCTTGCGGCCGACGTTGGGGTTGCCGACGTTGGCGGACCGCAGTTGTTCCCAGGTCGATGCGGCGCCCGCTTCGCGGCTTTGCAGGGCCGAGGCGGCGTTCGCCGTGGAGCGGGAAATGCGGGTGAGCCGCAGCGCCGGATAGGCCAGCAGCAGCCCGGCCAGGAACAAGGCGCAGGCGCTGATTGCGCCTGCCGTGAAGGCCGAGCTGTCGCGCGCCGCGAACAGGATTAGGGATGCCGCCAGGCCGATGAGGTTCAGGCCGGCCAAGGCTTTCAGCGCCTGGACTCCCCAGGGGCCGGTGGCTTCCTCGGTGAAGTCTCCGACCGAGCGCCAGTAGGCGGCGTCGTTGGATGCGGCCTGGAAAAAGAAGGCGAGATCCCTCAGGAGCACCTCGCCTTGCCTGTCATCGGGACTGGTGTCTCCATGCCATTGGGTGGCGAACTTCCTGCTTCGATCAGCGTCCGCGTGATGCGCGCGGGCCCAATTTTCAGCCAAGCCTATCGCGGCTTCGACGGTAAGCGCCTCTGCGGGTCTGGCACTGTCTTTCATATTTAGCGTCCCCATATATGGGACATTGTACTAGGCCTGAGTGGACGCTACCTTGATGCAAGGCACACCCCGCGCGGATCAAGGCAAGGCGGCGCCGGGATGGGGTGCTGTCCGGGAAAAACAGACTTCGAGCAAGCTGTTGCTGCGCAGTTTGAGGGTGACGTCCGTACGCTGCCCGCCCGGCGTAGTGGCGGCGAAGAAACCAAGGGCCAGCGCGCCGAACCAGGCGGGAAGAAAGCTGGCCAGATCCCAGCCCGACACGCTGGCGTTGTAGGGTTGCTTGACCGTCCGCACGGTCAGCCCATGTTCGCGGCACAGCGCCTGCAGCGCTGCCGCGGTTTCGTCGATGTCGACGATGTTCTCCAGAAAGAACGGCTCCTGGACTCGCATCAATCTGGCAAGTTCGCCTGCAGGCAGGCGGTTCTGGAAGTAGGTGCGTACCGTGGACATGTGGCGGGTTCCTGGTGAGCGCAAATCGTCATGCACCGGCTTGGGGGGGCGGAAAGCGCCGGGCCAGCATAGTCTATGCCAGATCCACCCGCTGTTACGGTCCCGATTCATCGCCTCTGTGTCTGGTGGGCCGCGCGCCGGCCCCGCACACTTCCCGGGTCGCCGCGCAGTCCGCGTGGCCTGAGAGGACGTTCCATGCGCTACCGTTATGTCACCGCCGATGTGTTCACCAGCCAAGCGTACGGCGGCAATCCGCTGGCGGTCGTGTTCGACGCCCAGGGCCTGAGCACGGCGCAGATGCAACGCATCGCGCGCGAATTCAACTATTCCGAAACCAGCTTTGTGCTGCCGCCGCGGGATCCTGCCCATACGGCCTGGGTGCGCATCTTCACGCCCGACCGCGAGGTGCCGTTCGCCGGACATCCCAATGTGGGCACGGCCGTGGTGCTGGCGCGCGAAATGGCTGCCTCGGGCCTGACCGTGCCGGATGCCTTCGCGTTTGAGGAGGAGGCGGGACTGGTGCGCATTGCGCTGCGCCCAGGCGCAAACGGCGCGGCGGGTGCGGAACTGCTTGCGCCGCAACCGCTGTCGCGCGCCAGCGAGGCGCCGGCCGCCGCGGTTGCGCGGGCCTTGAGCCTGGAGCCTGCGGACATCGATACCTCCACGCATGCGCCGCAGGTGGCGTCGGTAGGCCTGATCTTCCTGGTGGTGCAATTGGCCAGCCGCGACGCCTTGCGCCGGGCCGTGCCAGATCCGGCGGGCTACGCGGCCCTGCTGCCGCTGGACGGCGCAAAGTCCATCTATGCCTACACCACTGACACGGGGGCGGGCGGGGCGGATGTCCAGGCCCGCATGTTCACCGGTCGCATGACGGAAGACCCCGCGACCGGCAGCGCTACGGCGGCCATGACGGCCTTGCGCACGGCCCTGCGCGGCGCCGGCGCAATGCGCCTGAGGGTGGAGCAGGGCGTGGACATGGGACGCGCCAGCGTGCTGCTGGCTCACGCCGAACCGCGCGCCGATGGCGTATGGGCGGGCGTGGCGGGCGAGGCCGTGGTGGTCATGGAAGGCACGCTGGAGGCGCCTGACGCGTCCTGACGTTGGCTGCGCTTCGCCGCCTCGTGTATGCTTGCCCTCATGAACGCAAAGCATTTCGCGCCAATGTCTGGCGCAGCCTACCGACGAATCACTCGACGCTTACGTTGAGTGGCTGGTCACGTCCCGGCGCCAAACCATCGGCGCCATATCCTGAAAGCCACGATACCCCTCGTGGCTTTTCTGTTTCTGGCTGGTCCCGCTGTCGAGGCGTATCGCAAGGCTTTCGTTGCCATCCTTGAAGGAACGAAGCATGAGTGCGCAAGACCTCGCCATCCGGCCCTACCATTCGACCGACGAAGCGGCCATCATCCAGCTGTGGCATGACTGCGGCCTGACCCGCCCATGGAACGACCCGCGCAAGGATATTGCGCGCAAGCTTGCGGTGCAGGCGGACTTGTTTCTGGTGGGAGAGGCGGACGGCGCGATCGTCGCGACGCTGATGGGCGGCTATGACGGCCATCGCGCCTGGATCAATTACCTGGCGGTATCGCCCGCGCATCAGCGCCGCGGTCATGCCACCGCACTGATGCAGGCGGTGGAGCGCCGGCTGCTGGAAATGGGTTGCCCCAAGATCAATCTGCTGATCCGGTCGGGCAATATTGCGGTGAAGGACTTCTACGCGACCCTGGGCTTTCAGCAGGACGAGGTCATCAGCCTGGGCAAGCGCCTGATTCCGGACCTTTGACGGATCCCGATCAGACGCTTGCGGATGGCGATCAGATCGCCACGGTCAGGTACACCGCTTCGCGACCCACGATGGGCATGCGCGTGGGCATGAAGATGGTGCAGTCGTCGCAGGGCGAACGGATTTCCTCGGTGCCGTTCATGGCGATGAGTTCACCCTTGGCGAAGGTTTCGAAGCCGATCACCGGACGGGTAAAGGTGAAGTCCTCGGACTTCACCATATGCACTTCGAGCAGGCGGTAGCGCTGCGGCGCGGGCGGGGGCGGCGTGCCGGCAGGCATGTCGATCAGGCCCGTGTGCGCGAGGAAGCGCAGCGTGACGTCGGTGGCCAGGTCGGCGGCGGATTGCGCGAAGTGCTGGCCGCATTCGACCACCAGCGAGCCGCTGCTGTCGGAGTGCGGATCGCCGTGGCGGCCGTAGCCCATGACGCCAGTGCCGGGGAAGAGGTCGGGCGGCATCACCAGATGCACCTGCGGCACGCCGACGGCGCTGGCCAGCGCCGTGTTGCGGTCCATCTCGGTGTAGACCCAGAAGGGTTGCACCGGCGCACGCGTGGAATGGATGTCCAGCACGAAGTCGGCGGCGTCCAGCACCGGACGCAGCTCGCGGGCGCGGCGCAGTTCTGGGCTGTCTTCCGGGCCGTCCAGCATGGCTGCGGACCAGATGCGGTTCAGGTTGTGGACGAGCTGGCGGTTCTCGTAGGGGTTCTCGATATCGAAGGCTTCATAGGCTTCGACGTGCGCGAAGCTGACGGTGAGCGTGCCGATCTTGGGGCGCACGCCCGAGTCCAGCAGATGGGTCGCAGCCACCATGCCGCAGATTTCGTTGCCGTGCGTGATGGCGTTGATCAGCACGTGCGGGCCGGGACGGCCCGACTCGAACCGGTGCACGTAGGGGATGCCGACATTGCCCTCGCGATAGGCCGAGAGATCGCGCGGCAGGACTTCGAGCGGGGCGGTGTCGGGTTCGAAAGCGGGATTTTTCATGGGAGTAAGGCCTATTCAGGACGGATGCCGGCGCGGTCGATCAGGTCTTTGTACAACGCCAGGCGCTCGGACATCATGGCGGTGAACTGTTGCGGAGTCTGGTTCTCGGGGGGCAGCGCGCCGGCCTTTTCCAGGGATTGCGGCATGCCGTCCTCGGTGGCGGCGGTGCGCACGGCGGCCAGCAGCTTCTGGACGATGTCGGGCGGCGTGCCTGCGGGCGCGGCCAGGCCGATCCACGACATGGAATTGAGCACGGGGTAACCCAGTTCCTCGAAGGTCGGCACGTCGGGCAGGGAGTCCAGGCGTTTTGGCGCGGCCACCGCCAGCGCGCGCATCTTGCCGACCTGGATGTGGGGCAGGAAGGGCGCGAGGTTGTCCAGCGCGAACTGCGCCTGGTCGGACAGCAACGCGTTGATCAGCGGCGCGCCGCCGCGATAGGGCACGTGCACGGCCTGCAGCTGCAGGGTGTTCTTCAGCAGTTCGGCGTTGAGCTGGCCCATGCTGCCGATGCCTGCGGTGGCATAGTGCAACTGGTCGGGGCGCGCCTTCAGCAGCGCCACGAACTCCGCCAGGTTGCGGGCCGGCACGGCGGCATTGGTCACCAGCACATTGGGCGTGCGCGACAGCTGCGAGATCGAGACGAAGTCCTTGATCGGGTCGTAGCCCAGGTCATTGCGCATCAGCGGGTTGGCCAGGTGCGAGCTTTGCGAGGACGCGACCAGCGTGTAGCCGTCCGGCGCGGCGCGCGCGACGCGCTTGCTGCCGATGGCGCCGCCCGCGCCGTCGCGGTTCTCGATGATGACGCTGGTACCCAGCGCCTTGCCCAGGGCGTCCGCGTACAGTCGGCCGATCAGGTCGACGGAGCCGCCCGCAGGGAAGGGGACGACCAGCGTGATGGGGCGCGAAGGATAGGCGTCGGCGCGCGCGGCCAGCGGCAGCAAGGCGGCGCCCAGACCGGCCAGGATCAGGCTGCGGCGGATCGAGGACGGTCCCTGCGATTGATGCTTCATGGAATTCTCTTGTGGTGACTGCGGGTTTGGTCTAATTTGCAATGAAGATTGCAGGCAGCAATATAAGATGCAATGTGTATTGTGAAATTTGGGGTTATCACCTAGGGCCATGCAAGGATGAACCTGCACCAACGTATTGCCGGCTACGGCCGCAAGCTCAGCAAGAGCGAACAATTGCTGGTCGAGGAGATGCAGGCGCGCTATCCGCAAAGCCTGCTGGAATCGGCGACGGCGCTGGCCAGGCAGGTCGGCACCAGCGCTTCCACCGTGGTGCGCCTGTTGGCCAAGCTCGGCTACGAAAGCTACGCGCAGGCCCAGATGGAGGCGCGCACGGAAGTGACGGCGCGCCTGGCCTCGCCCGGCGAGCGCGCGGACGCGGTGGGCTCGGACAAACCGTCGGCGCGCGCCTGCCTGCATAACGCCTTGCTGCATGACCAGCACAACCTGAAGGAGACCTACGCGTCGATCGACGTGGCCGCCTTCGAGGCTGCCGTCCGACTGCTGACGCAGCGCAAGGGGCGGGTGCATGTGCTGGGGCTACGCCAGGCCGCGCCGCTGGCCAGCCACGTGGCGCTGTACTTGAACCTGTGCCTGCCTTCGGTCAAGCCCATGGTCGCCGCCGGTCCGCTGTTCCTGGAAGACCAACTGCTCTGGATCGACGAGGCCGACGTGCTGCTGGCGTTTACCTTCAGGCGCTATTCGGTTGCCGCGGCCAAGGCGGTGCAGTATTTCCGGCAGCGAGGCGGCAAGGTGATTCTGATCACCGATTCGGCGTCGGCGCCCGCCGCGGCCTCGGCACACCACGTGCTGATAGCGCGCAGTTCCAGCGCGTCGCCATTCGATTCCTACACTGCGGCCTTTTCCGTCTGCAATGCCTTGCTGGCGGCGGTTGCGCAGCGCAGCAAACAGGCCTTGGGCGCGGCTCTGGAGCGCGGCGAAGGCTTGTGGGACGCGCAATGGATACGTCCGCCGGGCGGCTGAAAGATGCTGCTCGCACCGTTCTTGCGGCGAGCGCGAAAGGCCAGGATTTGGACCGATTTTCGGCCATTTGGATGAGCTTCAAGATGCGTTCGCACTACCTGCTCTAGTACTTCATAACTCCTTGAAAACATTACTTTTCAAGCCAAAAATTTTTTGGCATATTGCGGCCGGGAAAAACAATTTCGAGGAGCAAGGAATGGGCGCGTGGCCACAGCGTCATATTGATGGATTCGAGGTGGAATGTCAGGTCATCCGGCTGGATACCGGCATGTTGGCGATCGAGGTAGCGGTGTGCCGGAGGGTGGAAGGCGAATTCGAGCGGCGTTGGTCGCTGCCGCGTTTCGTGACCTTCGAGGATCCTGGGACGGCAAGACGCCACGCCGAACTGGTGCTGTCGGGCATCGTGTCGGTGGACGAAGCCACGGGCGAACCGCGCTACGGCATTCTGTAGCGGCGGGCCGGACCCGCAGCGGCAGGCAGGGTTTTGTTTCTTTTCACACAATCGCGTGCTTTGCGCTGGCGGATTTGCCCGGTACATTGGTGTAGGGTGACAACAACAAAGGAGAGTTCCATGTTTGATACTTTTCCTGTCTTGCGTCGTGTCGGCCTGGCCGCCGCGGCGATCGGCGTGGCCGGCCTGATGTTCACGGGTTGCACCACCAACAGTTCCAAGTCAGAGGCCACCGCGACCGAACAGCGCCAATCGTTGAACAGTGCGGCCGACGCCACCTTGGGCAAGCTCTATCAAGCGTCGCCGCAGTCCAGGGAACTGGTCGCCCGCGCCCGAGGCGTGCTGATTTTTCCTGATGTGTTGAGCGGCAGCTTCATCATCGGGGCCGAGCATGGCAAGGGCGTGCTGCGCGTGGGCAGTTCCACCGCCGGCTACTACAGCACCACGGCGGGTTCCGTCGGCTTCCAGGCGGGGGCGCAGTCCAAGGCGATGGTGCTGTTGTTCATGACGGATGAGGCGCTTGCCAAGTTCCGCAACAGCAGCGGCTGGACCGTGGGCGCCGATGCGACGGTTGCGGTTGTCAATGTGGGCGCCAACGGCCGCATCGACACCAACACGGCACAACAACCCATCGTCGGCTTCGTGATGAACAACGGCGGCCTGATGGCAGGCGTGTCCCTGGCCGGTACCAAGATCTCCAAACTGAATCTTTGAACGGGCCTGCCAAGCAAAACGCCGCGGATGTTCTCCGCGGCGTTTTTGTTTGGCGCGTCTGCCGGCGCTTCAGCCCATGAGCGTGTCGCCGTTGTTGCGCACCGAGCTCTCGCGCTGCATTTCGGCGGCTTCGATGTCCGGGTCCAGGCCGCGCCAGCGTCTGATCCGGCCGCGATCCTGTTCGGGCTCCCAGCCGAGCAGGCCGTAGCGCGTGATTTCGGTTTGACCCGTTTCGAATTCCACTTCGAAGTAGCCCTGACGATCGGGTAGCGTGCCGCCGGGGAACCAGTCGGTTTCAGGCATGGTGTTCTCCTTGCTAGGCGATGGGAGGGGCGCCGGCGCGGGGCGCGGCGCTTTCATTGTGGAGGGGCGCCACGGATCCCGCAAGTTGCCGCCGCGGGCTTCACGCGAGCGGGACGGCGGTGGTGTACAGCACCTGCTTCAAGGCGAAGCTGGAACGGATGCTGGCGACGCCCGGGATGCGGGTGATGTGTTCGACGATCAGCCGCTCCAGCGCGTCCACGTCAGGCACCAGGGCGCGTATCAGGTAGTCGGCGTCGCCCGACATGAGGTAGCACTCCATGATTTCCGGCAGGACCGCGATTTCGCGTTCGAACACGTCCAGCGCCGCCTTGCGCTGCTTGTCCAGCGAGATCTGGATGAATACGTTGACCTTCAGGCCCAGCTTGCGCGCGTTGAGCAGCGTGACGCGGCGGTCGATCAGGCCCTCGGTTTCGAGCCGGCGCACGCGCGCCAGACAGGGAGAGGCAGACAGGTTCACGCGCGCGGCGAGTTCGACATTGGTCAGCCGCGCATCGCGCTGGAGTTCGTTGAGGATACGGATGTCGGTGGCATCCAGGTTGATTTCCGGCATAAGTCACCCAGTTACGGTCATTCAGCAATTCATCTGTGCTGAGTATGACGGGTATCTCCCTTGAATGCAGTGAAATATGCTGGGGTTAACCCTATAGACTATTCCATCATTTGGTAATTGTGCCAAAGCGCGGAATATTCAAGCAGTAGATTGGGCAGTAATGAGTCAGCAGAGCACGTTGGGCAGGTTTTTGCCGCTGGTCGGCGCGGTCGCCATCTGGGGCGGCAATTGGCCCGTCATGAAGCTGGGGCTGACGCACATGAGCCCGCTGTGGCTGGCCGCCAGCCGGTTCGGCTCGGCCGCGCTGATCAGCGCGCTGGTGCTGGGCATGCTGGGCCGCCTGCGCCTGCCGACACGGCAGGAAATGCCGCTGGTGGCGGGTGTGGCGCTGCTGCAGATGGGGGCGTTCACGGCGCTGGCGCTATGGGCGATGCAATACGTGGCGCCGGGACGCGCGTCCGTGATCGCCTACGCCACTTCCATCTGGGTGATTCCCCTGTCCTCGCTGATCCTGAAGGAGCGCCTGTCGATGGCGCAATGGCTGGCGACGGGGCTGAGCTATGCCGGCATCGCCGTCATCGTCGCGCCCGCGTTCAGCCCTTGGCAGGCGCACACCGTGGTCGGCCTGGCCATGTTGCTGGGTGCGTCCTTTGCGTGGGCCTGCAATATCATCCAGCTGCGCGGCTACCGGCATATCCGCCTGGGCGCGGACATGATTCCCTGGCAGACCGCCATCGCGGCGCTGCCGCTGGCCGCGCTGGCGTGGATGCGCGATGGCGCGCCCGTTTTCCTGGCGCAGCCCGAGGCATGGCCCGTGATCCTGTACACCGGTCCGCTGGCTACCGCGCTGACCTTCATCGTGGTGCTGGGCATGACGCAGAAGATGCCGCCGGTGGCGACCTCGATCGCCATGCTGTGCGTGCCGGTGATCGGATTGATCGTGTCGTCGCTGGTGTTCCAGGAGCGCATCTCGGCCGACCTGGCGCTGGGCTTGGCCCTGATCGGTGCCAGCGTGGCGGCGTCGGCGGCGGCGACGCGCCTGAAGCGGCCGCTGGCGCTGCGGGCTTCCTAGCCCGTCAGTACGCCGCAGGCGCGAAACCGGCCATCGGCGCGTTCTAGAATGTCGAGCGCCGGAACCGTTCCGGCTTCTCTTGCAGGCGTGCGGCGGGTATGGATTCCTTATATGTGCTGGTCGCGGCGGGCGCCATGGCCGCCGGTTTCGTGCAGGGCCTCTCGGGCTTCGGCTTCGGCATGGTGGCCATGTCGTTCTGGGCCTGGACGATAGATCCCAAACTCGCGGCTGCGATGGTGGTGTTCGGCTCGCTGACCGGCCAGTTGCTGGCCGCGTTCACGATGCGCCGCGGATTCACGATGGCGCACCTGCTGCCCTTCGTGGCGGGCGGATTGCTGGGGATTCCGCTGGGCGTCAAGCTGCTGCCCTATCTGGATCCGCTGATGTTCAAGGCGCTGGTCGGCGGACTGCTGGCGGTCTGGTGTCCGGTGATGCTGTTCGCGACGCGCTTGCCGCCTATCACGGCGGGTGGACGATGGGCCGACGGCGTGGTGGGAGCGATGGGCGGCGTCATGGGCGGCATAGGCGGCTTCACTGGCGTCATTCCGACTTTGTGGTGCACCTTGCGTCGCTTTGACCGCGACGTGCAGCGCGCGGTGATCCAGAACTTCAACCTGTCGATGTTGGTCGTGACGATGGCGAGCTATGTCTACACCGGCGTGGTGACGCGCGACATGCTGCCGCTCTTTGCGGTGATCGTGCCGGCGATGCTGGTGCCGACCTTGTGGGGCACGCGCGTCTACGTGGGCATCAGCGACGTTGCGTTTCGCCGCATCGTGCTGGGCCTGCTGACCGTTTCGGGCGTGGCGCTGCTGGCGTCGTCCTTGCCCAAGCTGCTTGCCTAGCGACTTTTACAGGTCGCCAGGGCGGGGCATGGCAACATGCTATCGTTGGGTATTCAAGAGAGAATCACCGCATGGCATTGCACCGTTTCGAGAAAGGCGAGTTGGGACATTGGCTGCGCATCGTGGCCGACAATTGCGAACCCGGCGCTGCCCAGACTGAAGTGCCCGCCCACGTGGCGCAGGCGCTGGAGACGTTGCGTTGCATTGCAGCCGACGCCGACGGCCGCTGGCTGATCACCGAGAAGGGCAAGCTCGCCCTGCGCATGGAAGAGCCGGGCGCCATCCATTTGCGCTAACCCGCAAAATCCAATTATGTCGACAGCAGGCGCGGCCCGGGGCCGCCCTCCGCGTTTCGCCGCGTCTTGACCGTTTGGCGCGGGGATTTCCACACAATTTGCGAATGTTTTCGCAGTATTTCGCGAGTTCGCGACCAATAGGGCCGTGCTACGGGAATTTCCTGAGACGGAATGCGCGATTTGGCTGCTTTTCGACGTATCGCGACCCACGAGTCGCCAGTAAGATGAACTTGCGTGACGTTTGCAGGTCTATTCATTTGCGCGGGGATTCTGCCCCCGCAACGTCACGCGTGGTTCACGCGTTTAGGTAACCGACTGGGAGGTAGCACATGCAGCATCGTGACCAGGAAGTTCTGATCGACGTTTCCACAGCGGCCATGGATACCGGCGGATATGGCGTACTGCTGACGGTTACGGCCGAGGGCGGCACCGAAGTGGATGCCGCGTTTTCCCACTTGGGCAACTGCGCTTCGTTGGACGAAGCACGCGATCGCGCGGAAGTATTCGCGCAGAACTGGGTAGAGGAAAACATCTTCCGATAGGGCGCCACGCCCTGGACGGAGCTGATCGGCGGGACCGGTCTGTGTGAGCATGACGCTTCGGAGAATACTCAAAGGTTTGCGACGAAAATTTCGGTTATCGTTGCTGCTCCAAAATCTGGGGCCCTCATTGGGTATGCGCCGTTCCAAGATGACTGCCGCACAGACCAACTCTTCACTTGCGGAACACATCCGCGCATTCCGCGACCATTTTGATTCCGTTGTCCTGCCCCTTTGGATGGGGCAGGGTTTCAATGGCGCGCTGGGTCTGCCTTATGAATCGCTGGACGCGGCGACGGGCGTTGCGCTGCCGGTCGAGCGCTACCGCGCCATGGCTTGCGCGCGCCAGCTCTACGTTTTTTCGGAAGCGCCGGGCGACGCTGCGGGCGCGCATGCAGATGTGCTGTTCGAATCGCTGCGGCGCGTATTCCGCGACGAGCTTCACGGAGGCTGGCGCTATAGCGTGGACGCCGCGGCGCATCCGCTCGATGACACGCAGGACCTGTACACCCACGCGTTCATCGTGCTGGCCTGCGCCGCCTATTTCCGCCGCAGCCGCAATGCCGATGCGCGCAAGCTCATGCTGTCGACTTCCTCGACCATCGAGGCGCGCTTCAAGACCGCCGACGGGCTGTATCACGCGGCGCTCAGCGCCGACCTGAGCCAGCCTCTGCGCGCGCCCGCGCAGAATCCCATGATGCATCTGACCGAGGCCTACCTGGCCGCAGCCCAGGTCGCGGAGCCGGCGCTGTACGCGCAGCGCCTGCGCGGCCTGGCGCAAGGCATCAGCCATTTCTTCGTGCATGCGGCCTCGCAGTGCATCGCGGAAGAGCGGCAAGGCTCGGCCGGCAACCGGCTGGAGCCCGGGCATCAGTTCGAGTGGCTGTCGCTGGTGCAAGGCTCGGCCGACGTTTTCGACGGCCTGGAGCTGACGGAGTCGCTGCCGCGCGCTGTGCGCTGGTCGCGCCGCCATGGTGTGGACGCGGGCGGAGTGGTGGCGTCGTTGGACGAGTCCGGCGCCGTGATCGACGATACGCGCCGGATCTGGGCGCAGACCGAGTACCTGCGGGTGCTCGGCGTGCTGGGCGACCTGCCCGCGCTGGAGGCCGGCGTGGCCATGTTCCGCGCGCGTTTCCTGCACCCCGGCGGCTGGTACGAATGCCTGGACACGGAAGGAGCGGTGGTGCGCAAGGACATGCCGTCGACCTCTCCGTATCACCTGGCAACCTGCCTGGCGGCCCTGCCCACTGTTGTTTAATTGTGGCGTTAACAATATTTTTTGGATTTAGGGGCCTGATTCGATAGAAAAGTATTGGTGGAATCCCTTACAATTTAGTTACTAAAATTGTAGGGAAGCACCAATGAGCGTTATGTGCCTGGCTTGCCAACGCATTAACCCCGGGCTTGCAGGCGTTGCGCCGCATGCCCATCTGGGACACCAGGGGTTCACCAATCCCACGCAGAAAGGCCGTGAAGAAAGCCGTGAAGACCATTTCCGCTGCCTGAATTGCGGCGCGAAATGGCTGCGCGAGACCGACAAATGGGGCGTGGACCTCGGGTTCAAGCTCGCACCCTGAGCATTTTCGACCGCGCCGGCAGCATGGCGCAGACCCCCGCAGCGGGCTCCAGATCGGGAGCCCGTTTTCATTTTGTAGTATTCCCGCGCAGGACGCCGGCAACGGGTTGTGTCCGCAGGCTAGGCGCTCAGGCTGGGCTGGCGGCGATTACGTCGGGATCCTGCCCGGCGGTTTCCAGCAGCCATCGCCGGAAACAAGCCAGCGCGTAATGGTCGCGGCGCTGGGCCGGGGCGCATAGATGGTAGCCACGGTCGATGCGGATGGGCAGGTCGGGAAACGGGGCCACCACGCGTCCGGCCTGCAGGTCGTCGCGGACCAGGCAGCGCTGCAGCACGGCGATGCCCATGTCGGCCATGACGGCGCGAACCAGGATGGAAACCTGGTCAAAGCCATTGGAAAGCTGGACCGAGGCGCGCGGCACGCCGGCGGCGGCCAGCCACTGCGCCCAGTTGTCCATGCCATTCGAGTGATACAGCAGCGGTTCCCCGAGCAGGCCGGCTGGCGTGTCCCAGAGTCCCTGCGCGCGCCGGGCCGCCAGACGGGCGGGGTGGCAGATCACGACCAACTCGCGCCCGATCACGTAGTCCACCTGCCAGCCCGGCCATTGCTCCGGCATGCCGGACAGGATGCTGGCATCGGGCGTCTCACCCGAAAAATCTTCGTTGCGGCGGTAGGCCGCGAAGCTGAGCTGGATATCCGGATGGCGCGCATGAAAGTCGGACAGGCGGGGCACCAGCCAGGCGCTGGCCAGCGTCGGCACCGTCGACAGCGTCAGGCGCAGGCGACGGTCATTGGCGCGCAATCCGGCGCTGAGCGACTCGATCTGCTGCAGCGGGCCTAGCGTGCCGTCGTACAGGCGGCGTCCGGTTTCAGTCAGGGTCAGGCCATGGGCGTTGCGATGCATCAGCGGCTGGCCGAAATGCGCTTCCAGTCGGGAAATGGCGCGGCTGACGGCGCCCTGGGTGACGCACAAGACCTCCGCGGCGCGGGTGAAGCTGCCCAGGCGTGCCGCCGTCACGAAGGCGTGCAGTTCGGACATGGAGGGCGAGTGCAGTCGCATCTAGCATGACCATTGGTAATGAAGCCGTGCAATATAGTCGTTTGAAAGGGGATCGTAAAGTTCGGACACTGGCGGCCTTGTCGACTGACCTTCAACTTTCGGAGTCATCCCCCATGTCCCGCCGCCTCCTGGGCCGGTCCGCGCGCTTCGCGCTCGCCGGCATGTTCGCCACGTTGTCCTTTGCCGGCATCGCCCAAGCTGCCGACTATCCCGCCCGCCCCATCAAGCTGGTGGTGCCGTTCGCCGCTGGCGGTTCGACCGACATCGTGGCGCGCCTGGTGGCCGAGTACGCCGGCCGCGACCTGAAGCAGACCATCGTGGTCGAGAACAAGGCCGGCGCCGGCGGTTCCATGGGCATGGAGCAGGTGGCCCGCGCCACGCCCGACGGCTACACCATCGGCATGGCCACGATGAGCACGCACGGCTCGAACCCGGCTGTGTTCCGCAAGATGAACTACGACCCGGTGAAGGACTTCGTGCCGGTGGCCAACGTGGTTGCCGTGCCCAGCATCTTCGCGATCAATCCGGGCCTGCCGGCCAAGAATATGGCCGAGTTCGTGGCCCTGGCCAAGAAACAGCCGGAGCGCTATAGCTTCGCCTCGCCGGGCGTGGGCTCGCTGGGCCATGTGAACATCGAGAACTTCATGATGCTGTCCGGCATCAAGCTGCTGCACGTGCCGTACCGCGGCGCGGGTCCGGCGTTGAATGACGTGATGGGCGGGCAGGTGGACGCGATCACCGACAACCTGTCCTCGACCCTGCCGCAGGTGCAGGGCGGCAAGCTGCGCGCGCTGGCCGTGCTGGGCGCCGAACGCTCGCCGCTGTTGCCCGACGTGCCGACCTACATCGAGCTGGGATACCCCGACATGGGTACGGGCGGCTGGTTCGGCCTGGTGGCGCCCGCCGGCACCCCGCCGGCCGTGATCGAACGCCTGAACAAGGCGGTGCGCGCGGCCCAGGACGATCCGGAATTCCGCAAGAAGGCCGAGGAAGTGGGTGGTACGCTGGTGCGCACCACGCCCCAGGAATTCGAGGCGCAGATCCAGCAGGCCCTGGCACGCTACGCCAAGGTCGCCAAGACTGCCAACATTCAGGCTGATTGACGATGACCCACGCCGACTTCGACGCTGTTTCCGTACACGAGCCCACGGGCCCGGCCTTGCCGCTGGTTTGCGATTCGCCGCATAGCGGCGAGCGCTATCCCGACGATTTCGGCGCCGCGGCCACCCTGGCGCAATTGCGCCAGGGCGAGGACACGCACGTGGACGCGTTGTGGTCGGCGGCGCCGGCCCTGGGCGCGACGCTGATCGCCGCGAACTTTCCGCGCGTCTATATCGATCCCAACCGCACGCTGCAGGACCTGGACCCGGAGCTGCTGGTGCAACCCTGGCCCGAGCCGCTGGACCCGGGCGAGAAGACCCGCCTGGGCAAGGGTTTGATCTGGCGCAGGATGGACAGGTCCACGCCGATCTACGACCGCAAGCTGACGCTGGCCGAAGTGCGCCACCGCATCCAGGCGTATTACGAGCCCTACCACGCGGCGCTGTCGCAGGCGATCCAGCAGGTGCGGCAGCGTTTTGGCGCGGTCTGGCACCTGAACCTGCACTCCATGCCCAACGACGCCTACGAGCGCCTGGGCCGCAAGAGCGAGCATCCGCTGGCGGACTTTGTGCTGGGCGACCGCGACGGCACCACCTGCGAGCCGGAGTTCATCGCCCTGATCGAGACCGCTTTGCGCGGCAAGGGCTACACCGTGGCGCGCAACGACCCCTACAAAGGCGTGCAGTTGATCGCGCAGATCGGCCAGCCGGCCTTGAATCGGCACAGCTTGCAGGTGGAGATCCGCCGTCCGCTGTACATGGACGAAGCCACGCGCGAGCGCAACGCCGGCTTCGCGCCGCTGCAGGCGGACCTGTCCGACGTGCTGGCCCAGGTGGCGGCCTACGTGCGTGCGCGCCAGGCGGCGCTGGCTTAAGTTTTTCCGCGGCGGGCCGTAGTCGGTAACAAGGAACCGCGCTTTTTTGGGCGCGGCCACACGGAACCGCAATGGCTGAGAAGATCATCAACGGATTTTCGGTGCTCGCGTACGCGACCCAACCCGAGGGGCGCGTGCCGCCGCGCGCTTTCATCGAAACGCGGCGGTTGCCGAAGAAAAAGAGCCAGGCCGAACGGGACGCGCAAGCGGCAGCCCAGGCCGATGCGCCAGCGCCACCGGATGACGCCGTGCAGCAGGAAGCCGAGCCCGACACCCAGGCTTTCGAGATCTTCATCAGCCGACGCTTCCGCAGCACGGTCGAGGCCATGTCGGCCGCGCGCAACGCGCTGGACCGCGTCAAGCAGGTCGACGAGGACGGCGTTCCGGACCACTTGCCCGAATAGTCCAGCCCCTGGGCGGCCATGCGTCGCCCATATTGTTATCCCGACTTTGTATTTGTCTAACCCCTGAGCGCAGGTCGATGATGCCGCATGGCAATCATCGCCATTCACAGTCTGCTCAAAAGGAAGGTTGATGAATACGAACGTCCATTCCCGCGCCATCTCCACGCGGGGAATTTCGCGCCGTGCGCTGCTGCGCGCGGCAGGCGCCGCAGGCCTTGCGGCGCCGCTGGGCATGCTGGGCTCGCGCGTGCTGGCCGCCAACGCCGCACCGCGCACGTTCAAGATCGCATGGAGCCAGACCGCAGTCTGCCAATCGCCCGTGTCGGTGGCGCTGGAGCGCGGCTTCTTCGACAAGTACAACCTCAAGGTCGAACGCATCAACTTCAGCGGCTCCACCGACCAGCTGCTGGAGGCGATCGCCACCGGCCACGCCGATGGCGGCATCGGCATGGCGCTGCGTTGGTTGAAGCCGCTGGAGCAGGGCTTCGACGTCAAGCTGGCGGTGGGCACGCATGGCGGCTGCATGCGCTTGCTGACGGCGCAGGATTCGCCGATCAAGAGCGTCAACGACCTGAAGGGACGCCGCGTGGCCGTGTCGGACCAGGCCAGTCCGGTGAAGAACTTCTTCGCGATCCGCGTGGCGCAGCTGGGTATCGATCCCGAATCCGTGGACTGGCGCCAGTACCCGCAGGACCTGTTCGGCGAAGTCCTGCGCAAGGGCGAGGTCGACGCCATTGCGGGTGACGATCCGCTGATCTACACGCTGCGCGAGGACAACAAGCTGCGAGAGATCGCCACCAACATCGAGGGCGATTACGAGAACCGAACCTGCTGCGTGCTGGGCCTGCGCGGCGATCTGGTGCGCAAGGATCCAGAGGCCGCCGCGGCCATTGCGCGTGCGGTGATCGACGCGCAGCGCTGGACGGCTTCCAACCCGGACGAGACCGCGCGCATCTTCGCGCCGTATGTGCCCGGCAAGGTGCCGGCCGAACGCGTGGCCGCGATCCTGCGCAGCCATAGCCATGGCCATGCCTCGACGGGCGCCGCGTTGCGCGAAGAGATCGTGGGCTACGCCCGGGACCTGAAGACGATCAAGGTGCTGAGCGCGGGCCTGGACGTCAACAAATACGCGCAAGTGGTGGTGCCCAATGTCCTCGGCTGACGTATTGCACGCCCCGGCCGCGGGTGTGAATCCGCCCGCGCGCGACTGGCGCTTGTGGAAAACCGGTATCGCCGCCGCCGCGCTGTGGGCGGGCGTGGGCGGCGTGACGCTGGCATGGCCGAACGTCGAGGTGGGCTTCTCGTCCTGGGGCTACACGCGCGAATTCGGCGCGGCGGCCTTGGCGCTGGCGTTGCTGCTGTTACTGGCGGCGGCGCCGGGGGCGGGGCAGTTGCGCGCCGTGCGCGCCTTGCACCGCGCCGGCCCCTGGCTCGCGGCCCTGGCCGTGGCGGTGGGCGCCTGGGAGATCGCGACGGCCAAGCTGGCGCTGCTGCCCAGCCCGTTCTTCGCGCCGCCGCAGTCGCTGATCGAAGTCTACGTCTCCGACTACAAGCGGCTGGCCGACAGTCTGGCGAATTCGCTTTGGCTGCTGGCCAACGGCTTTCTGCTGGGCGCGGCCGCGGGTTTCCTGACCGGGGTCGCGATCGGCTGGTCGCGCGGCCTGGGCTATTGGGTGCATCCGGTGCTGCGCTTCCTGGGGCCGGTGCCTTCCACGGCCTTGCTGCCTATGGCGTTCTTCTTCTTTCCGTCGAGCTGGTCGGCAGCGGTCTTCCTGATCGCCCTGGCCACCTGGTTTCCGGTCACGGTGCTGACCTGGTCGGGCGTGGCGGGCGTCAACCGGGCCTACTACGACGTGGCGCGCACCATGGGCGCCAATGAGTGGTTCCTGGTGCTGCGCGTGGCGATTCCGGCGGCCTTGCCGCAGGTCTTCGTGGGCCTGTTCATGGGCCTGGGCGCCTCGTTCTCGGTGCTGGTGGCGGCCGAGATGATGGGCGTGAAGTCCGGGCTGGGCTGGTACCTGTCATGGGCCCAGGGCTGGGCGTCCTACGCCAACATGTACGGCGCGCTGATCGTGATGGCGCTGGTGTTCTCGGGCCTCATTACTTTGCTGTTCCTGGGGCGCGACCGCCTCCTTGCCTGGCAGAAGGGAGTCGTGAAATGGTAGCGGCAGCGGTGCCTGACAAGCGGGATGCGGCCGGCGCCGCATTGGCCGTGCGCGGCGTGAACCATCACTTCGACCTGGACGGCGCGCAACTGCCGGTGCTGGACGGCATAGACCTGGACGTGAAGCCGGGCGAGTTCGTGGCCCTGCTGGGCCCCAGCGGCTGCGGCAAGTCCACGCTGCTGCGCCTGGTGGCGGGCCTGGAGCCGCCCGCCGCGGGCGGCCTGCTGGCGGACGGCGAGCCGATCACGGGGCCTTCGCCTTCGCGCATCGTGGTGTTCCAGGACCCCACGCTATATCCGTGGCGCACGGTCTGGGACAACGTGGCCCTGGGACTGCAGGCGCGCGGGCTGTTGAAGACGCAGCGCAGCCGGGTGGACGAGGCCTTGCAGCGCGTGGGCCTGAAGGCGTTCAGCCAGGCCTATCCGCATCAGCTGTCCGGCGGCATGGCGCAGCGCGCCGCGCTGGCGCGGGCGCTGGTCAACGATCCGCGCATCCTGATCCTGGACGAGCCGCTGGGCAAGCTGGACTCGCTGACCCGCATCGCCATGCAGTCCGAACTGGTGGACCTGTGGCAACGCGAAGGCTACACGGCCTTGCTGGTCACGCACGATGTGGAGGAGGCGCTGTTCATGGCCACGCGCATCGTGGTGCTGAGCGAGCGGCCGGCGCGGATCAAGGACGAAATCGTCAACGACCTGCCGTACCCCAGGCATCGCGGCGATCCGCGCCTGGCCGCGTTGCGCCATCGCGCGCTGGCCTTGTTGGGGCTGGATGCGACGTGGTGAGCATCGTGCAACGCCGGCCGGCGGATGCCGCTGGCGCGGCGCGGTGGGCCCGGCGGCGCATGGCGGCGCTGTTGACGGTCGGCTTGGCCGCATTGGCGTTGGCCCTGGGCGCCGCGGTCTGGCGCTCGCTGGGCCAGGCTCCGGCATTGGCGTATTGGCCATTCGCGTGGCGCTACGACCCGGACCTGCCCGTCAGCCCGCACACGTGGCGCCAGCTTTGGCTGGCGCTGGCGCAGTCGGCGGCGGCGCTGGCGTTGCTGTGCGGCGCGCTGTTCGCCAAGCGCCGCCGGCTGGCATGGCTGGGCGCCGCCGTCGCGCTGGCGCTGCTGGCTGACTGGCCGAACCCGCGGATGTTGCTGGTCGAGGCGCACAGTTCTTCCTATCAGAGGTCGCCGTTGCCGTTTTCCGATGCCACTCTGTTGCAGGGCGGACGGCTGTACCAGGCGCATTGCGCCGCATGCCACGGCGCGGCGGCAGATGGGCGGGGCGAGCGCGCCGCCAGCCTGCCGGTGTGGCCCAGCGTGCTGGGACCGGCCCTGTTCCAGAACAGGCTCGAAGGCGAGCTGCACTGGCGCATCGCGCAGGGCGGCCAGGAACCGGCGGCCAACCCCGCAATGCCGGCGTTTGGCGCAATGCTGAACACGGAAGAGATCTGGCAGGTGCTGGACTATCTGCGCCTGCGGGCCTATGGCGTCAGCGGCGGCAGCGGTATGCCGGCGGTCGCCGCACCCGTCGTGGCGCTTGCCTGCCGCGACGGCCGGGCGACGCGGCTCAGCGGCTTGCGCGGCTTGCCCCTGCGTGTGATGGCCTACGCGCAGGGCGCGGCCGAGGAACCGCAGGATCCACGCCTGCTCACCGTGGCGCTGACGCGTGGCCACACACAGCGCGTAGACGCGGATTGCGTGGCGGCAGGCGTAGAGGCCTGGAACGCCTATGCGCTGGCAGCCGGCGTGTCGCCTGACGAGCTGGCGGGCGCGCAGTTCATGGTCGACCGCCAGGGCTGGCTGCGTGCGCGCCGCCTGCCGGGCGCGGCTCCGGCGTGGACCAGCGCGGACGATGTCTGTGGGCCGGGAGGACGGATGGAGGGAGCGACGGCCCGCGGGCTGGGCCAACTATTGCAGGCGATGGATCGTGCGCCCATCGCCATTCCGGATATGCGCCGCGAACATTGACTGCGGCGCTTGCCCAAGCACATATCAACCCCAAGCGAGGTCTGCAACATGAGTACGTTGAACGAATACCTGGGCCAGAAACGCGAGGCCGTGCTGGCGCGCAACGCGCGCGATCCGCACACCGTGACGCCGGTGAAATTGCGCGCACAGGTCAGCGCCGAAGGCCGCAGCGGCGTGCGCCGAATCCGGATCCGAGATCACCAGGTGGTCAGCGACAGTCCCGCGGATTTCGCGGGCTATGACCTGGGACCGAGTTCGCCCGAGCTGCTGCTGGGATCGCTGGGCAGTTGCCTGACGCATATCTTCCTGATCAAGGCGGCCGAACTCGAATTGCCGCTGGAGTCGCTGCAGGTGGAGATCGAAGGCGACCTGGACCCGCGCGGCGGCAAGCCGGGCTATGAGCAGGTGCCGTTCTTTCCGCACAACATCCGCTATACCGCGCACATCGTGTCGCCGGCCGACGAGAGCGCGGTGCGCGCCGTGCATGAGGCGGTGGAGCAATGGTGCCCGATCCTGAACCTGCTCAAGCAGCCGCAGCCGCTGGAAGGCCGCGTGCAGCACACCCGCTCGGCGGCGCAATAAGCAAAGGCCTCAAGTCAGCGTGCTGCGCATCAGGATCTCGGTCAGCGCGCGCGTGGGCTTGTTGGGCGCGGGCGCCGAGATCACGATGAATTCCACCTGCGGCAGCGCGGGCAGTTGCGCGGCGCCTGCTGGCGCGGCAAGGCCGAGCGTGGACAGGTGCGAAGGCTGCACCGTGATGCCCAGGCCGGCGCGGGCTGCCGCCTGGCAGCCCGCATAGCTGGTGCTGGTGCAGACGATCTGCCAACTGCGGCCGGCGCGGGCCAGCGCGTCCAGCGTCAGGCCACGGGTCACGCTGGGTTCGCGCAGCAGGATCAGCGGCAGCGGTTCGTCCGGCGCCACCCGCAGGCCTTCCTTGGCCTGCCACAGCAGGGCTTCCTTGTGCAGGGTCTGGCCGCGGCGGTCGCCCTTGCGGCGCTTGCCTATCATGACGTCCAGGCCGTTGTCGTCCAGCAGCTTGTAGAGCTCGCTGGTGACGCCGATGGTCAGGTCCAGTTCGACCTCCGGGTGGGCCAGCCGGAAGGCGGCCAGCACGTCGGGCAGAGGTCCCATTGCCAGATCGTCCGAGGTGCCCAGGCGCACGCGCCCGCGCAGGCGCGGCGCGTCGAACAGGCGCTCGGCCCGCTCGTGCGCGTCCAGGATGATCTGCGCATGCACCAGCAGGCTGCGGCCGTCGCTGGTGAGCGCGAGCGAATGCGTGTCGCGCTGGAACAGACGCCGGTTCAAGGCCTGTTCCAGCTGGCGGATGTGTTCGCTGACCGTGGGCTGGGTCAGGCCCAGGCGCCGGGCGGTCTCGGTGAAGCTGGGCGCGGCGGCGGCCGCGGCGAAGGTCTTGAGCCACAAGGGATTGAGCATGGCGGCCTGGTCATAGGAAAGTCCGATGACAGTTAAAGTACCCAGTGGGCTTCACGATGGCAAGCGCCGTGCCTATAGTTTCCGCAATCCCTACGGAAATCTTTGCCATGCGCCGCTTCCTGCCCGACCAATTCACGCTCATCCTGATCGCCACGGTGGTCTTCGCCAGCTTTTTCCCTGCCGTGGGCAAGGGCGCGGCGTTCATGACCGTGGCCAGCAACATCGCCATTTCGCTGCTGTTCTTTCTGCACGGCGCCAGGCTGTCGACGGACGCCATCGTGGCTGGCGTGAAGGACGTGCGCCTGCACGCGCTGATCCTGGCTTGCACCTTCCTGCTGTTTCCGGCGCTGGGGCTGGGCCTGCGGGCGCTGTTTCCCGGCCTGTTGACGCCTTCGCTGTGGCTGGGCGTGCTGTTCGTCTGCACCCTGTCTTCCACCGTGCAGTCGTCTATCGCCTTTACCTCCATGGCGCGCGGCAACGTACCGGGCGCGATCTGCGCGGCCACGGCTTCCAACCTGCTGGGCACCGTGCTGACGCCGCTGCTGGTGGCGGTGCTGCTGCACCGCCAGGGCGGAGGCCATGGGCTGGCCGACGCCGGCCGCATCCTGTTGCAGCTGTTGTTGCCGTTCGCGGTGGGCAGCCTGCTGCGGCCCTGGATCGGCGCCTGGGCCCAGCGCAACAACCGCACGCTGTCGAAAGTGGACCGCAGCTCCATCCTGCTGGCCGTCTACACGGCGTTCAGCGAGGCGGTGGCGCAGGGTATCTGGCACGCGTTCCCGGCCATCGACCTGGCGTCCATGGTGCTGGTGAACGCCTTGCTGCTGGGAACGGTGCTGCTGGTCACGACCTGGGGCAGCCGCAAGCTGGGGCTGTCCAAGGAAAACGAGATCACGCTGGTGTTCTGCGGCTCGAAGAAGTCGCTGGCCTCGGGCATTCCGCTGGCCACGGTGCTGTTCGGCACCTCGCAGATGGGCGTGGTGGTGCTGCCGCTGATGATCTTCCACCAGATGCAGCTGATGGTCTGCGCGGTGCTGGCGCGCCGCTACGCGGAGCGGCAGGCGCCGGCTGAAGCGGCGGCGGCGCGGGCTTGAAGTCTCTTGCTTGAGCGTAGCCCCCTAGGCGGGCGTATCTTCCAAAGGGCGGATCTTGCCGGCCGGCTGCCAGTAGACCGCGCCCTCGCGTTCCTCGACCGTCAGCACGGTCAGGCGGCCGTTCTTACAGGGGCCGCCCACGCATAGCCCGGTGTCCGGCTGGTAGGTGGCGCCGTGGCGCGCGCACATGATCAGGTCGCCGGCGCGGGTGAAGAAGCTGCCTTCCCAATCCAGTTCCACGCCCACGTGGGCGCAGCGGTTCAGATAGCCGTGCACGCGGTCCTGGTAGCGCACGAAGAAGGCCGTGGTGCGGCCGGCGGCATCTGACACGGGGATCTTCACGCCGAGGCCGCCGTTGGCGAGGTCGGAGGAAGCGCAGACGCGGACGGCGGGGACGGGGGCTGAATCCTGCATGGTGGGCCTGGAAATCAAAGGGTGCGATGTTCGGACAGGGGCGCGGGCTTGTCAATCCGGCGAGCCGGTCAGGGCGCTTTGCTGCTGACGGGCCCACATGCCGGCGTAGATGCCGTCCTGCGCCAGCAGTTGGGCATGGCGGCCGCGCTCGACGATGCGGCCTTCGGCCAGCACGATGATCTCGTCCGCGTCCGCCACCGTGGACAGGCGGTGGGCGATGATCAGCGTGCTGCGGCCCTGGCTGACTTCGCGCAGATTGGCCTGGATTTCGCGTTCGGTGTGGGTGTCTAGAGCGCTGGTGGCTTCGTCGAACAGGAAGATGGGCGGGTTCTTCAGGATGGTCCGGGCGATCGCCACGCGCTGCTTCTCGCCGCCGGACAGCTTCAACCCGCGTTCGCCCACCATGGTCTGGTAGCCGTCCGGCATGGCCATGATCAGATCGTGGATGTGGGCCAGGCGCGCCGCCGCCTGGATCTCTTCCTCGCTGGCGCCGGGGCGGCCGTAACCGATGTTGTAGAGGATGGTGTCGTTGAACAGCACGGTGTCCTGCGGCACGACGCCGATCGCGGCGCGCAGGCTGGACTGCGTCACGTTGCGCACGTCCTGGCCGTCGATGAGGATCGCGCCGCCGTCGGCGTCGTAGAAGCGGAACAGCAGGCGCGCGATGGTCGATTTCCCGGCGCCGGACGTACCGACGACGGCCACGGTCCTGCCGGCGGGGATGGTGAAGCTGACGCCCTTCAGGATGGGGCGGCGCGCGTCGTAGCCGAAATGCACGTCGCGGAACTCCACCGCGCCGCCCGCCACGCGCAGGGGCTGGGCATCGGGCCGGTCGGCCACCTCGCGGTCCTGTCCCAGCAGTTCGAACATGCGCTCCATGTCGATGATGGCCTGCTTGATTTCGCGGTAGACGAAGCCGAAGAAGCTCAGCGGCTGGTACAGCTGCAGCAGGTAGGTGTTGACCAGCACGAAATCGCCCAGCGTGTAGCGGCCTTCGGCGATGCCGGTGGCGGCCATCCACATGACCAGGGTCAGGCCCACCGAGATGATGGCGGCCTGGCCGATGTTGAGGATGGACAGGCTGACCTGGCTGCGCACGGCGGCGCGTTCATAGCGCTTTAGCGACGCGTCGTAGCGGCGCGCTTCGTGTTCCTCGTTGCCGAAGTATTTGACCGTTTCGTAGTTCAGCAGGCTCTCGATGGCTTTGGTGTTGGCCTCGGAGTCGGTTTCGTTCATCTGGCGCCGGAACTTGGCGCGCCATTCCGTGACCAGCAGCGTGTACGCCATGTACAGCGTGACGGTGGCGCCCGTGGCCAGCGCCAGCCAGATGTCGAACATCTTCCACAGCACCACGCAGACCAGCCCGATTTCGAAGAAGGTCGGCAGGATGCTGAAAAGCAGGAACGACAGCAGGGTCTGGATGCCCTTGGTGCCGCGCTCGATGGCGCGGTTCAGGCCGCCGGTCTGGCGCGTCAGGTGAAAGCGCAGCGCCAGCGCATGCAGGTGGCGAAAGACCTGCAGGCCGACCGCGCGGATGGCGTGCTGCCCGACGCGCGCGAAGATGGCGTCGCGCAGTTCCGAGAACAGCAGCGAAAGCACCCGGGCCGTGCCATAGGCCAGGATCAGGCCCAGCGGCACGGTGACGGAACCCGGGGCGCCCTGGCCCAGCTCGTCGATGGCGTGCTTGTACAGCAGGGGGACATAGACCGTGGCCACCTTGGCCGCGAACAGGCACAGCAGGGCCGCGATCACCCGCGTTTTCAGGCCCGTCTCGCCGGGCGGCCAGAGATAGGGAAAGAGCGTGCGCAGGGTGGAAAAGCCGCCGCGGCGCTCGGGCCGCGTGTCAGGAGCGTTCATGGTCTTGGGGGGATGCATGGGCCGTCGGGCCGTCGGAAGCGCATTATCGGCCACAGGCTGCAATTCTGCCGCAGCACCGCGCCCAGGGGCGGAAACGCCTGCTTTGGCAGTGGGGATTCAGGGATTTTGCGGCTCTGGGGGTAATATCGGCCTCACGACCCCTGGGATGTGTAGATCTCTCCCGGGGGTTTTCAATCCGGCATGGTGACTCGGGCGCAGCCTGGCGGGCCCGTTCTTTACTGTCTCAACCAAGGATGAAGCCTGGCTGCCCCTTGGTTGCGCGACCCGGCGCATATTCGCCGCGCGGACGTCGCGTCGCAAGCTACGGAGGGTCTTATGGCGAAAGTACCGGCAATGCAATTGAACGACGGCGGCAAGATTCCCCAGCTGGGCCTGGGCGTCTGGCAGGTGCCGAACGATCAGGCCGCCGCAAGCGTGAAAGAGGCGCTGGCGGCAGGCTACCGCTCGGTGGACACTGCGGCCATCTACGGCAACGAGGCTGGCGTGGGCGCGGGCTTGCGCGCGGCCGGCGTGGCGCGCAAGGATCTGTACGTCACGACCAAGCTCTGGAACGACAGGCACGGCTACGACGAGGCCCATAAGGCCATGGACGAGAGCCTCGAAAAGCTGGGCCTGGCTTACGTGGACCTGTACCTGATCCACTGGCCCGTGGCCGGCAGCACGAAGTTCCTGGACGCCTGGAAGGCCATGGTCGAAATGAAGGAAGACGGCCGCGCGCGCTCGATCGGCGTGTCCAACTTCACCCAGGCCAACCTGGAGCGGCTGCTCGACGCGTCCGGCGTGACGCCGGCCGTGAACCAGGTCGAACTGCACCCAGGCTTCACGCAGCAGGCGCTGCGGGCCTTCCACGCCAAGCACGGCATCGCGACGGAGTCATGGAGCCCCTTGGCCCAGGGCGGCGTGGCCAAGGACAAGGTCATCCTGGAACTGGCCAGGAAGCACGGCAAGTCGCCCGCCCAGGTGACGCTGCGCTGGCATCTGCAGCACGATCTGATCGTGATCCCGAAGTCGGTGACGCCCGCCCGCATCCGCGAGAACATCGACGTCTTTGACTTCGAACTGTCGGCGGCCGACATGGCCGCCATCGACGGCATCAAGGAAGGCGCGCGCCTGGGGCCGGACCCCGAGACCTTCGGCAAATAATGCCGCACGCCGGCACGGAACTGGCGGTCGCGCCTAGCGCTGCAGCGGGAATACCCAGTAGCGCACGATGACCGCCAGCAGGATGGCCAGGGCGATCCAGGACGCCCAGTGCCAGCCTCCCGTGCCCAGCAACGCGGCCAGCAGGCCGAACACGCTGAGCACGCCCAGCAGGATCGGCGCGCCCCAGACAAACATGAAACCACGGGCCGTCTTGCTCATGCGGGAGTCCTTTTCGGGATGGCGGCGGCCTGGTGCTTGCGCACGAGTTCGGCGATGCGCGCCTCGGTAGCGCGGCGGCGGGCCAGCCAGAGATAGAGGCCGCTGACCAGCACGATGATGGTAATGACGTCCAGCAGCGCCCAGATGATCTTCAGCGGCATGCCGCCGTAATCGCCGAAATGTAGCGGCCGCGACAGTTCCAGCGCGGTCAGGTACCAGGGCATCTTGGCCACGGTGGTCAGTTCGCCGGTCTTGCCGTCCACCAGCACGGGCGTGTTCAGCTTGGAGGTGAGCGGCGTGTCGCCGCGCATCCAGGTGATGTAGTGGTGGGGACTGCCGAAGGCATTGCCGGGAAAGGCGATGAACGACACCTCGTTGCCAGGCAGGGCCTTCCTGGCCGTGTCGGCGGCGCCCTGGGCCGAGGCCAGCTCGGTGGGTACGTTCTGGCCCTTGTAGGGTTCCAGGATGCGCACCAGTTCGGTGGACTGCCACAGGCGGAATAGCGGCGTGGAGAGTTCGTTGATCACGCCGGTCACGCCCACCACGAAGGCCCAGACCAGCGTCACGATGCCCAGCAGGTTATGCAGATCCAGCCACTTCAGGCGCGTGGAGCGGGAGGCGCGCACCGTGCCGAATTCCAGCTTTTTCATGAAGGGGCCGTAGAGCACCACGCCGGACACGATTGCGACGCAGAACAGCAGCCCCATGAATCCCAGGAACAACTCGCCGGGCAGGCCCGCGAACAGGTCCACGTGCAGCGCCAGCATGATGCCCATGAAGGAAAACTTGTCCTCCGTGTACAGCGGACCGTCCAGCAGCACGTCGCCGGTGCGCGCGTCCATGCGCACGGCGTGGCCGGACACCTGGCCGTCGCCGGGCGTTTTCGCCATGCCCACATAGACCTGAGGTTCGTCGGGATCGAAGAACAGATAGTCGACGACCTCGCCCGGATACATGGCGCGGGCGCTGTCGACCAGCTTGTCCAGGTTGGCGCGCGGGGTCGAGGCAGGCACGTCGGACAACGGCTTGCCGTCGTCGAGCCAGTGTTCGATCTCGTGGTGGAACACCAGCGGCAAGCCGGTAAGACAGATGACGAGCAGGAAGATCGTGCAGACCAGGCTGGTCCATTTATGGACCAGATACCAGGTTTTGATGGTGGACGCGGCAGTCATGGGGGAGGGCGGGGCCCTTGCAGGCGCGGATTGGGGAAAACTGAATATTATCGCGAATAATATCGATTCTCGTAACCAAATTTTGACCACGGCGCGGCAAAGGGGGACAGGCGGAGCGGCGTGAAAGCGGGTTAAAAAGAGGGATCGAGCATCAACCAGTGGTAGCCCCCGGATCATCATGGAGCAGCGTTTTCTCAAAGTCCCGCGCAACGAGCTAGGCCGCGATTTCGCGGTGGGCGATCTGCATGGGCATTTTTCCCGCCTGCAGGAAAGCCTGGACGAGCTGGGCTTCGACCCGTCCCGGGACCGCCTGTTTTCGGTCGGCGACCTGGTGGACCGGGGGCCGGAAAGCGAGGCCGCGCTGGAGTGGCTGGCGCGGCCGTGGTTTCACGCGGTTCAGGGCAATCACGAGGATTACGCGATCCGCCACGTGCGCACGGGGCAGGTGGACGTGGATAACTGGCGCGGCTATGGCGGCGGCTGGTTCCTGGACCTGCCTTCTGATCGCCAGCAGGTCTTTGCCGAGGCTTTCGCGCAATTGCCCATCGCCATCGAGGTCGAAACGCTGGACGGCGCCGTGGGGCTGCTGCACGCGGATTGCCCGGTGCTGTTCTGGCCGCGGCTGGAATCCGCCTTGCAGGACCGCTACCGGCGCACCAGCGCCGCCTGCCAGTGGTCGCGCGACCGCCTGCGGCAGATGGACCGCACCGGCATCCGCGGGGTGCGGGCAGTGGTGGCCGGGCACACGCCGGTGCCGGCGCCGCTGCTGCTGGGCAACGTCTACCACATCGATACCGAGGGCTGGAAATCCGGCTACTTCACCTTCCTGGACCTGGAATCCCTGCGGGCCTGGCCACGCGAGGTCGTGACCGAACTCGCGGAGCAGGAATAGCCAGGCCTGGATTCCCGGCGGCTGTCGCCGGCCGCGGTCAGAGCGGCCGGGCGGCCACCGGTCCGGCGCCGCTGACGGCGCTGGCGCGGGCGGGCGTGTCGGCGTCCACGCGCGGCACGGGGATGGGCGGGATGGCAGGCGGCGCGTTGCCTGCCGGCGCGCCGCCCGCTGGGGCCACGGGAACGGGCAGGGCCACCGGCGGTTGGGCCGGACTGCTTTGCGGCATTGCGCCGCCGCCGGGCGGCAGGGGTTTGACCGAGGTGTCCACGCCGTCCGTCGAACGGTTGTTGTTCAGGAAATCGGTCAACGCGTCGCCCGAGGACAGGTCCAGCGAGGCCACGGCCTGGCCCGGCGGGAATTCCGAGAAATAGTATTCGCCGTTGTCCACGATCAGGCCGTCCGGCCGCGGCGCGGGCTTGGCTTCGGGCACGCCTTTCAAGGCCGGCTGCATGTAGTCCAGCCAGGTGCTCAGGGCCAGGCCGCTGCCGAATTCGTTGGTGCCCAGCGACTTGGGCTGGTCAAAGCCCATCCAGACGGTGGTGGCCAGGCTGGGCGTGAAGCCCGAGAACCACACGTCCACGGCCTCGTTGGTGGTGCCGGTCTTGCCGCCGATGTCGTTGCGCTTGAGCACCTGGTGCGCGCGGGCGGCGGTGCCGCTGACCGTGACGCCGCGCAGGATGTCGTCCATGACCCAGGCGGTGCGGGGATCGATGGCGCGCGCCAGGGCGTCGCCGGCGACGACAGGCTGGGCCTGCATCAGCACGTTGCCCGAGCGGTCGGTGACGCGGTCCACCAGATACGGGGTGACGCGGTAGCCGCCGTTGGCGAACACGCTGTAGCCGTTGACCACTTGCAGCGGCGTGGCGCCGCCCGCGCCCAGCGCCAGCGGCAGCACGGCCGGCCAACGCGACTTGTCGAAGCCGAAGCGGGTCAGGTAGTCCTGCGCATATTGCGGCGAGATGGCCTGCAGGATGCGGATCGACACCATGTTCTTGGACCGCATGAGACCCTGGCGCAGGGTCAGCATGGGTTCGTACTTGTTGCCGTCGTTCTTGGGCTGCCAGGCCTTGGAGCCGGTCTGCTCCGCGGTCAGCATGAAGGGCTGGTCGGAGATCTGCGTGGCCGGGGTCAGGCCGCGTTCCAGCGCCGCCGCGTAGACGAAGGGCTTGATGTTGGAGCCGGGCTGGCGCCAGGCCTGCGTCACGCGGTTGAAGCCGCCGCGGTTGTAGTCGAAGCCGCCGATCATGGCGCGCACGGCGCCGTCCTGGGGCACCATCGAGACCAGCGCCGCCTGCAGCGTCGGCATGTTGATGATTTCCCAGCTGTCGCCGTTCTTGTGGATGTAGACGACCGAGCCGCGGCGCAGCCGCTGGCTGTCGCTGGCCTTGGGGTTGAGCGCGCGCGCCACCACTGCCAGCGCCTTCTTGTCGCTGATGGTGATGATGTCGCGCGCGCTGCGCGCCAGCGTCACTTCGGTGGGGCTGGCGGCCAGCACCACGGCGGTCAGCAGGTCTTCGCTGTCAGGCGTCTTTTCCTGCACGCCGTCGAGGATTTCATCCAGCGCGGCCGGGTCCTTTTCGACGCCCTCGGGCAGGTCGATCTGGTCCTCGGGGCCCGGATACACGGCGCGGCGCGTGTAGTCCAGCACGCCGTCGCGGACGGCGCGGTAGGCGGCTTCCTGGTCCTTGGAATCGATGGTGGTGTAGACGTCGATGCCCTTGGTGTAGGTCTGTTCCTGGAACACGCCGTACATGAGCTGGCGCGCCAGTTCGGCCGGGTAGTCGCCGTGGATCGCGAAGCCGCGCGCGCTGGCGCCGTCCGCGCCGCGAATCGTCAGGCGCTGCTTGAGCGCCTCGTCGGCCTGTTCGGGCGTGAGATAGCCCAGCGTCTTCATGCGGCCCAGCACGTAGTGCTGACGGATCTCGGCGCGCGGGAAATTGGTGATGGGGTTGAAGCGCGACGGGGCCTTGGGGATGCCGGCGAGCATGGCGGCCTCGGCCGGCGTGACGTCCGACAGGGGCTTGCCCAGATAGGTGCGCGAGGCGGCCGCGAAACCATAGGCGCGGTGGCCCAGGTAGATCTGGTTCATGTAGAGCTCAAGGATCTGGTCCTTGGAGAGCTCGGATTCGATCTTGAACGTCAGCAGCAATTCATAGAACTTGCGCGAATAGGTCTTTTCCGACGACAGGTAGAAATTGCGCGCCACCTGCATCGTGATGGTGCTGCCGCCCTGGCTCTTGGAGCCCTTGACGAGGTTGGTCACGACCGCGCGCGCCACCCCCATCCAGTCGACGCCGCCGTGGCTGTAGAAGCGGTCGTCCTCGGCTGCCAGCACCGCCTGGCGCATCACGGGCGGGATCTCGTCAAAGCGCAGCACGTTGCGGTGCTCTTCGCCGTACTCGCCGATCAGGACCTTGTCCGCCGTATAGATGCGCAGCGGCACCCGCGGACGGTAGTCCGTCATGGCGTGCAGGTCGGGCAGGCTGGGCCAGGCCAGGGCCAGCGCCAGGCCGAGCGCGATGCCGCCGCACACGGCGACGCCGCCGGCGGCTACGCCCGCCTTGACGAGAATGCGTTTCCAGGGGAGGCCCGGTTTGCCGCCCGGGGTGGCGGAGGATTGCTGGGGGGTGCTCATTGCAGGCGATTCTAGGGCAGAACACGATGGACCGCCCAGAGGGTCATAAGGTTTCAGTAACTAAACATGAATTGCGTCGCGAGTGACGGCAAATCCGGTTGCAGGCGTCAGCCATTGTTCAGGTAGCGTTGGGGCGGCGCGCCCAGCGCACGGTGGAACATGGCCGAGAAGGCGCTGGCGCTGCGGTAGCCCAGGTCAGCGGCGATGCGCGCGACCGGCACGCCCTGCGACAGCCGGCACACCGCCTCGGCCAGCCGGACCTGCTGGACCCACTGCCGGTAGTTCAGCCCCAGTTCGGCCTGGAACAGGCGGATCAGCGTGCGGGCGCTGGCGCCGACTTCGTCGCCCCAGTCCTCGATGCCGCGCTGCAGCCCCGGATCGTCCAGGATCGCCGCGCAGATGGTCTGCAGACGCCGGTCGCGCGGCCAGGGGATCTGTAGCGGCGCGACGCGTGCGGCGGCCAGCTCGGAAAGCAGCAGGGCGGCGACCTGCCCGGCGCGGCCGTCCAGCGGATAGTCGATGGGTTCGGCGGTCAGCGCCAGGATCAGCTCGCGCAGCAAGCCGCCGACCTCTACCACCTGGCATTGCGGCCAGTAGCTGCGGGCGGTCTCGGCTTCGAGATAGAGCGAACGCATGGACACCGCGCCCACCATGTCCACGCCATGCGGCACGCCCGCCGGCACCCACAGCGCGCGCAGCGGCGGCAGGGCCCAGAAGCCGCTGGGCGTGGTGACGCGCATGACGCCTTCGACCGCGTAGACCAGTTGCGCGCGCGGATGCGAGTGGGTGCCCGTGCGGGTGCCTGGCAGGAATTCCTTGGCCATGGCCGTCACGGCGCGCGGCCGGTGCTGGTAGTCCTGCGGATTGACGCTGCGGGCGGGGTCGGGCAAAAGGAGTCGGGCGGGCATGCGTGTCACTTCCGGCATAAGGATGAGTTGGGCGGCTCAGGGCTGGTTTGCGTATTTTGTCACCATATTTTGTCACTTGAGCGACGAAAATTGGCAGATCGGTTCCGTCCCGGATTCCTACACTGGGTACTGGTCCGGCGTGGCGCTGGACATGTCCATCCCCATTACTTGCGTCCATCGCCCATGAATCCCCCTCAGAACTCCGCCGCCGGCGTCGCCGACGCCAATCCGGTCCCGCCGTCCGCCGCTTCCTCGGACCCATCCACTGCCTTCAAGGTGCTGGGCGCGATCAGCGTGGCGCACCTGATGAACGACATGATCCAGTCGATCCTGTTGGCCATCTATCCCATGCTGAAGGATTCATTCAGCCTGTCGTTCGCGCAGATCGGGCTGATCACGCTGGTCTATCAGCTCGCGGCCTCGCTGCTGCAGCCCTTCATCGGCTTCTATACGGACCGCAATCCCAAACCGTACTCGCTGCCGGTGGGCATGGGCTTCACCCTGGTGGGGCTGTTGCTGCTGTCGATGGCGCCGTCGTTCGGCTGGCTGCTGGTGGCCGCGGTGCTGGTGGGCACGGGCTCGTCGGTGTTCCACCCGGAATCCTCGCGCGTGGCGCGCATGGCCTCCGGCGGACGCCACGGCCTGGCGCAGTCGCTGTTCCAGGTGGGCGGCAACGTGGGCTCGGCGCTGGGGCCGCTGCTGGCCGCGCTCTTCATCATCCCGCACGGGCAGCGCAGCGTGGCCTGGTTTTCGCTGGCGGCGCTGTTCGGCATCGTGGTGTTGACCGGCATCGGCCGCTGGTACAGCGCCAACCGCGTCCTGCTCAAGCCGCGCGCGCGGCGCGAGGGCGCGGGCAACGGGCTGTCGCGCAACCAGGTGCTGGGCGCGCTGGCGGTGCTGGGCGTGCTGGTGTTCTCCAAGTATTTCTACCTGGCCAGCCTGAACAGCTATTTCACGTTCTACCTGATCGACAAGTTCGCGCTGTCGGTGCGCGAGGCGCAGCTCTACCTGTTCCTGTTCCTGGCCGCGGTGGCGGTAGGCACGGTGGTGGGCGGACCGGTAGGCGACCGCATCGGCCGCAAGATCGTGATCTGGGTGTCCATCCTGGGCGTGGCGCCGTTCACGCTGCTGCTGCCCTATGTGAACCTGTTCTGGACCGGCGTGCTGGTGGTGATCATCGGCATGGTGCTGGCCTCGGCGTTCTCGGCCATCGTGGTCTATGCGCAGGAGCTGGTGCCGGGCAAGGTGGGGATGATCGCCGGACTGTTCTTCGGCTTTGCCTTCGGCATGGGCGGCGTGGGCGCCGCGGCGCTGGGCAAGCTGGCTGATGCCACCAGCATCGGCTATGTGTACCAGGTCTGCGCCTATCTGCCCTTGCTGGGCGTGGTGGCGATCCTGCTGCCGAATGTGGAGAAGGCGCGCCGCTGAAGGCGGGCGCCGGGGCTGGCGCCGTCAAGCCAGGAGGCTTACAGCGCCAGGCAGGGACCGTGTCAGCCGGCCTGCACCGCGTTCAGGCGGGGGCGGCTGATGTCGATGCCGGTGATGTCGCCGGCCGCGCCGTGGTGGACGACGCAGGTGTGCGCGGAGCGCACCTGCATCAGCTGCGCCGGGCTGATTGCGAAGCTGGCCGCCACGCGGCGGTCGCCCACCGGCTTGATGGGCTTGCGGCGGTCCTTACCTGCGAACTTGCGGTGGTTGTAGACGGCCCAGCCCACCAGCACGCCCGCGTTGATCAGGGCCAGCAGCGCATAGCCCCACAGCGTGTGCACGGTGGGCAGGAACACCGGCCAGAGCGAGACATCGGGGCCGCCCGCGGCGGCGCGCAGGATCGCCAGGATGCCGGCGCCGAACAGATAGACGAAGGCGAACCAGCCGACGGCGGTCAGGACCAGGTCGAACAGATAGCCTGCGCGGGAACGTTGCGTGGTGATGATCATGACGTTGCGTCCGGTGATTTGATGCCCCGGTCCGGGCTGGTCCAGCGCGCGCGCCGGGCCTGCTTGCGGAGCATGACTTTGGGGAAACTGACCAGGGTGGTGAACAGGCTCACCATCCAGAAGGCCAGCGGATACCAGATGACCCAGTACAGCGAGCGGGCCAGGCCGGGCTCGTAGCGGCGGTCGATCAGGATGCTGACGACGAACTGCAGCAGGCAGACCACGGCCAGCATCATGCCGGTGAAGGCGGGCGGCATCAGGCTGGCGATCTGCATGTTGTTGGGCAGCGTGACCACCTGGCTGACGGCCCACAGCAGCACCGACACGCCGAAGGCGAAGGCCCAGGCGGTGGACAGGCAGAACTCGGCCATCAGCGGCCACAGGCGGCGGTGGCGCCAGACCCAGATCGAACGCAGGTTCTTCAGGAAGACCTCGGCGCCGCCCTGGGCCCAGCGCAGCCGCTGCTTCCACAGTCCGCGCAGGGTTTCGGGCATCAGGATCCAGCACAGGCCGCGCGGCTCATAGAAGATCGACCAGTGGTCGCGCTGCAGCTTCCAGCTGATGTCGATGTCCTCGGTGATCATGTCCAGGCTCCAGTAGCCCACGCGGTCCAGCGCCGCGCGCCGGAAGGCGGCGACCACGCCGGATACGGTGAACACCTGGCCGTAGACGCGCTGGGTGCGCTTGATCAGGCCGATGATGGAAGAGAATTCGCCCACCTGGATGCGCCCGATCATGGTGGAGCGGGTGCGGATGCGCGGGTTGCCGGTGACGGCGCCCACGCGCGGGTTGTCGATCAGCGGCGCCACCAGGTAGGCGGCCGCGTCCGGGTCCAGCATGGCGTCGCCGTCGATGCAGACCAGGTACTCGCTGCGCGCAGCCATGGCGCCCATGCGCAGCGCCATGGCCTTGCCCTGGTTCTGCGCCAGGTGCACCACGCGCAGCCGCGGATGGGCGGCGGCCATGCGGTCCAGCATGTCGGCGGTGCCGTCGCTGGAGCCGTCGTTGATGGCGATGACCTCGATGTGCGGATAGTTCTGGCCCAGGGCGGCCAGCAGCGTCTCTTCGCCGTTGTCGGCCTCGTTGTAGCAGGGCACCAGGATGGACACCAGCGGATTGCCGGCCAGGACTGGCGGCTGGCTGTCCTTGCCCCATTTCCAGTGCCGCTCCCAATGCCACCAGAAGTAGATGCCGCCGGCCATCCACATGCCGGACATGAACAGGGGGTAGAAGAACACGAAGCCCAGCAGCGCTTCGCCGGTCAGCATCAGGGTGAAGCCGAAGGGCGCGCCAAGCACCGCGCAGAGAATCAGCAGGGCAATCAGTCGGTCTATCATTTGATCGGATACCAGGCTTCGGAGATGGCGGGCCGGATGCCTTGCAACCGGGGCTGGTCTTGCGAGAAATCGTCGGGGTAGTAGCCGAAGCTGCGCGAGCCGCGCAGCTGCAGCCGCTTCATCCAGCCGGCCAGCACGGCCGTGTCGACCGGCGTGGCTTCGGGGCGGCCGGGGCCGGTGCGCCAGTCGCGGGCCTGCAGCTCGAACACGGTCCTGTCCAGCGCCCCGGGGCGCTGCGCGACGGTATCGACCAGCCGGTCCAGCCAGGCGTTTTCCTGGCCGGCGGGCACGTTTTCCATCAGCGGCATCGCCATCGGCGCGGTCCAGTCGTAGGCGCCGAGGAAGTCGTCCAGGTTCTGCGCGAACCAGGTTTCGCTGCCGGGGTTCAGGATGGGTTCGGCAAAGATGTTGCGCGCCGTCTTGATCTGCGGGCCGCGCACCGCGCGCACCCGCTGCGTGAGTTCGGCGGTGAAGTCCACCAGCGCGCGGCTCTTGTAGCGGGTCCAGCGTTGCAGGGTGTCCGGATCCGCGCGCAGTTCGGCGATGCTGCCCGGCAGGCCCGCGGCCCGGTAGGCGGCCAGCGCGCCGGGGCTGGCGTCTTCGAAGTCCGACAGCAGCGCGTCGTCATGGAACAGGATGCCGTCGAAGATCGCGTAGCGGGACAGGTCCTCGTACAGATCGCCGATGCGCGCACGCACGGTCGGGTCGAACGGCGACAGGCGGCGGTACTGGTCGGGATCCGGCTCTGGCTGCGCCTGGCCTTCCTGCCAGCGCGTGACGCGGGGCAGGGCGGGATCCAGGTCGAAGGACAGCACCGGCATCCAGGCGTAGACCATCACGTTGGCGCGGTTGTGCAGCTGCCATGCGGCGCGGTTGAAGAGATCGGCGCGCATAGGCAGCCAGCGGTTGGGGAAGTAGACGGACTTCACCAGGCCGTCGCCCACGGGGTCCGAGTAGGCCTGCAGGAACACCGTGTTGATCTGCATGTCGAGGATGCGCTGCACCAGCTCGCCCAGGTTGCGGTCGGTCTGCGCCGGGTCCGGGTCGTAGACGTAGTCCAGGTCCACGTGCGCCACGCGCATGAAGGGCTGGGCTTCCATGCCGACCACGCTGTTGGCGAAGGGCTTGAGCGTCGGGTCGCTGGACAGCAGCAGGCGCGGCGTGGACATCAGGCGGCCGACGCGGCCCGGGCCGTCCTCCAGCGTCAGCGCCAGCTGATAACCGTGCTCGGCGGTAATGCGCAGGGTGGAGCCGCCTTCGGCGCCATAAGGCCAGACCCAGACGCGCGGCTTCTTGCCGGTGGCGCGGCGGATCTTTTCGGTGATGGCGGCGACGTCGCCGCCCATGCGCGCGTCGAACTCCGCTTCGGTCTCGTAGCGGCGGGTCTGCGCATCGTAGGCTCGGATGGCGGCGGCGGGCTCGGTATTGCCCTGGGGATTGGCCAGCGCGCCGTAGTGCGAGGCATTGGTGTGCGCGGCAATCTCGACCAGCCCCGAGCGCGAGATCTCGCGGATCTCGTCCCAGTTCAGGAAGCGCTTGCGGTCTTCGGGGCTGCCGCCGAAGTCCACGCGCTGGTTGGCCGGCGTGTCCATCCAGACGCCGACCGGCGCCAGCAGCGCGGGCCATTGATAGGCTTTCAGGATGGGAAGCACGCGGGTGTAGAAGCTGCGGTAGCCGTCGTCAAAGGACAGCAGCACGGCGCGCTCGGGCAGCGGCTTGCCGCCCTGGCGCGCGGCCAGGATCTGATCCACGGTGACGGCCTGGTAGCCATTGGCGCGCAGCCAGGCCAGCTGTTCGACCAGACGGTCGGTGCGCACGCTGAGAAAGCCCTGGTCGGGGTCTTCGTCTTCCACGTCGTGGTAGGCCAGGGCCAGGAACTGGCCCTGCACCCAGGGCTGTTCGGCGGGGGCGAGCGGGCGCTGGTCCGGCGGCGTGTAGACCGGGATGTCCTTGGCGCAGGCGGTCAGCGCCAGGATCGCGAGCAACAGCAGGCCGGCGAGAATCAGGCGGGTATGGGTTTTAAGCATCATGGCGTTACTCGGATCCGGGTTCAGAAGCGGTACGTCAGGTCGAACACGATGCGCAGTTCGCGCTCGCGTTCGCCGTCGTACGGGCGGCTGGTGCCGGTGATCATGGCGCCCATGTCGAGGACGTCGTTGGCGCGGTATCGCTGGCCGTAGCCCAGCGCGATCACGCCGCCGGTGCCGTAGCCTTGCTGGGTGTAAGCGCCTGCGCCCAGGGTGCCGATCTGCTCCCAGGCGGTTTCGTAGCGGCGGTACAGGGTGTGCGTCAGGCGCACGCCGGGCAGCAGCATCAGGTCCGACCGCGGATTGAAATAGGGCACGTTGCTGTCGTGGCTGTTGCGCTGGGTGGACGCCTCGAACTCCAGGTCCGCCAGCAGGTGCGGCGAGGTGTAGACGCGCTCGCGCCCGGCCAGGCCCAGCGCCCAACGGTTGTTGCCGTCGCTGAAGTGCGAAGGCGACAGCGCCAGCGTCCATTCGCGGCGCTCGTCGGCTCGCCAGCGCACGTAGGCCGACAGGCTGTTGGAATAGATGCCGCTGGTCAGCGCGCGCAGCGGCGTTTCGCGCGACATGATTTCGCCCGAGCCGCCCACCTGCCAATGGTCGTCCAGGTCGTAGGCGGCCGACAGGCGCGCGCCCGGCTTCACGCCGTGGCCATAGTCGTGGGTGGAGACTTCGCCTTCGATCGTGAGGTCGCGGCCGCGCCATTCCACGCCGGTGCGCAGCCAGCGGTAGTTGCCGCGGCCTTCCTCGAAGTCGCCGGAGGCGTAGCCGCCGCCGCCGAAGACTCGCCAGTTGTAGTCCAGCGGCGCGGAGTACAGCACGGCGTCGATGCCGAAGTCGCCGCTGCCGGTGACCGGGCTGTCGGATGCCAGGCCGCGGTAACCGTTGATGCGCAGCTCGGCCTTGTTGTGCACTTCCCATTCGCGCGCCAGGCGGCGGCTGGTCAGGTTTTCGGGCGAGCGGGCCATGGTGTCCTGCGACAGCGCTTCGGCCTGGCGCCATTCCTGCAAGTCCAGGGCGGTGAAGCCCTGGCCGTTCTCCACGCCCAGGCTGCGCGGCGCCAGGGTCTCGGCCATCTTCAATTCGACCTCCGAGGCGCGGGGGAGCGATTGGGCGCGGTAGACGGTGGCCAGGTCGCTGCGCAGTCCGGAGTTGTTGGGCGCGTTCTCGACCATCTCTTCGAGGCGCTGCCGGGCGGCGACGGTGTCGTTGGCCTGCAGGCGAGCCGACGCCAGGGTCTGGCGGCTTTCCAGGTTCAGGTCGTTGGGCATGCGGGTGGCCTGGCCCTTGTAGTACAGCCAGGGGGCGTAGCCCGATTCGACGCCTTCGGTGACGGCGCTGGTCTCGTTGAACTGTTCGCCCTCGGCCAGCGAGTAGTACAGGCCGGTCTCGGTCGCCAGGCGCTGCTCGGCATCGTCGCCGCGCAGGGCGTCGTCGGCCGCGACCTGCCGATAGATGTCGCGGGCGCGTTCGGGCTGGCGCACGTACAGGTAGGCCGATGCCACGTCGTTCAAGGCGTAACGCGGCACCGTGACGCCCTCGGCCAGTAGGGCTTCGTATTCGCGGACCAGATCGGCCATGCGCACGCGGACGTGCAGGGCGTGCAAGCGGTCGATACGGGCGCGCAGCGCGTCGGCGCGGGCGTCTTCCTGCTGCTGCCAGACGGGGATCAGTTCGTCGTAACGCGCCAAAGCCTTGTCGGCCAACACGAAACGTTCAGCTTCCGACCGCGTGGGCATGGCCGCCAGCCGCACCTGTTGGGCCAGCGCGTCGGCCTCGAAGCCGCGCATCTGGCCAGCGTCGAACAGATCCTGGTGACGGCGCGCCAGCTCCAGCGCCACGTCCGCCATGCGCGCGCGCTGCAGCGCCCAGATGTACTCGCGCAACACGTAAGGGGTGCCGGGCGCGGCGGCCAGGGCCAGGTCGGCCTGGTGCAGCGCTTCATAAGGCTCGCCCTGGCGGGCGTGGACGTAGCTCAGGGCAAGGCGGGCGTCGACATCGCGGGGATGCCGCTTGAGCCAGCGCGCCGCAGCCTCGCGCGCCTCGGGGTAGCGGCCGGCATCGGCCAGGGTCATGATTTCGCCGGCGCGAAAAGCGGACTGGCCGGGATGGCGGCGCGCGCCCTCCTGGTACGCGGCCAGCGCCTCGGGCCAGCGCTGCAGGTCGCGGTAGGCGCGCGCGACGGAAAGCTGGATGTCGCCGGGCAGCGCCGCGCCTTGCGGCAATTGCTCGTAGGCGGCGACGGCTTCGGCGGGCTTGCCGGCCCATCCGGCGATGATGATGTGGTCGTAGATGGCGCGGCTGCCGCCGGCCGGACCTTGCTGGCGCAGCATCGCCAGCGCGGGCTCGTAGTCGCCGGCGCGCGCTCTGGCGATCAAGGCGTCGTAGTCGTTGCCGGGGCCGGCCAGCGCCATGGCTGGAGCCAGGATGGCGCAAGCCGCCAGCAGGCTCAGTCTCGGTCCAACGGCACCCAGGGGTGTCGATCCTCTGTTTTGCATCTGTAATACTTCCGCAGTTGCGACTCGGGGCGTTCCTGGTCCGGCCGGCCGTGGGCGTGCCTTTTTTCGGCGCGAGCCGAGGCGACGCGCAGCACAAAGGCGCCGGCGGCGGCGGGAAGGAACACTTTTTGGTTAGGACTGCGCGGCGCCCGCTGCGGGGACCTTCGCACTCGCGCTATGGGAGTGCATGGCTAGTACGCGCCACGCCCGTAGGGCGTGATTGCGGCGCTCTTGATGGCACCGTCAATGGCCCGAATTATAAGTGTGTTAACTGTCAGTCAACTGTCAATTAGTGCAAAGGGCCATGGCGAAAGTGCGGCCGTGGCGTATTCTTCGTCGCTTGCCGCGCAATCGTCTTGGCGCGGGCGGTAAAGGTTCAGGGCGAAACGGCGTGCGGCGACGGACGGGCGCCAGGTTGTGCCGGTCTGTCGCTGTACGGGTAACAAAAAGCGTCAGGGGTGGTGGGATGTAACGCCGCCTCATGAGGCATGAACCCAGTGCAACAGCAATGACGAGCGACGGCGAACGCCCGCGGGGCGCAAGCCGGCAAACACCATGACGACTTCTCTTTTCTTTCTGATGTGGGGCCTGGCCACGGCTCTGGCATTGCCGTTGCTGGCGCCATTGCGCGCCCGCGACGTGGGCGGCGTCGCCGCGTTCACGGCGGGCAACGCGCTGGCCGTGCTGTCGCTGCTGGCCTATGCGGCCTCGCCCATCCTGCCGTCCGCCGTCTATGTGATGGCCTCGAACGCCGCCTGGGTCTGCGCGGTCAGCCTGGTCTACGTCGGCGTGCGGCAGTTCTTCGGCCTGCGTCCGCTGGCGCGGCGCACGGCGGCGCTGGGCGCGCTCAGTATCGCTGCGTTCGCGCTGCTGCTGTACGTGGCGGATGACCTGCGGGCGCGCATGCTGCTGTTTTCCGCCTACACCTTCGTGGCCATGATGGCGACGGGCATGGTGTTCTTCCGCCAGCGCAAGCGGCTGCACACGCGCGGCGTGATGCTGTACATGATGCTGGCGAGCTTCGGCCTGGCCGCGCTGCATGCCCTGCGCCTGGCGGTCTACAGCGTGGGCGGACAAGAACCCTCGTCGCTGCTCGAGCCCAGTCCCTGGGGCCTGTTCTTCATTGTCTGCGGGACGGTGACCGTGCCCGGGCTGTTCCTGGCGCTGCTGCTCCTGATCCAGACCAGCCTGTCCGAACAGATGGAAGCTGCGCTGACCTTCGACGGCCTTACAGGCGCCTATTCGCGCCGCAGCATCCTGGACGAGCTGGAGCGCGAGTTGCAGCGCTGCCAGCGCGCCGGCGGCAAGCTGGCGGTGTTGGTGCTGGACATCGACCACTTCAAGTCCATCAACGACCGTTACGGCCATGCCGCGGGCGACGCGGCGCTGCGCCATTTTTCAAAGGTGGTGCAGCGGGCGGTGCGCGCCAGCGACCGCTTCGGCCGGTTGGGCGGCGAGGAATTCGTGCTGCTGATGTACGACTGCGATCCGGCCCGCGCGCTGGTGCAGGCGCAGCGCGTCTGCGACGCCCTGCGCGACACGCCCTTCCACCTGCAAGGGCGCGAAGTACGGATGACCACCAGCGGCGGCCTGGCTTCGTATCAGTCGGGAGACGGCGCGGACGGCATCCTGGCGCGCGCCGACGATGCGCTGTACCGCGCCAAGGAACATGGGCGCGACCGCGTCGAGATGGCCTGGATCGGCCGTCCCGCGGGCCGCGCGCAGGAGCGCGGCCCGGCGGTGGTGGAGGAGGAGGTCAGGGCTTGAGATGTTCCGTCAGGAACTTCTCCATGGCTTCGTAGAACTCGAATTTGTTCTCGTCGTTGTGGAAGCCGTGGCCTTCGTTGTCCTTGACCATGTACTCGACCTCGACGCCGCGGGCGCGCAGCGCCTTGACCATCTGGTTGCTTTCGTCCTTGTTCACGCGCGGATCCTTGGCGCCCTGCGCCACGAACAGCGGCGTCTTGATCCTGTCCGCGTGCAGCGCGGGCGAGGTGGCGGCCAGGCGTTCGCGGTCGCGTTCGGGGTCGCCCACCATGTCCTGCATCTTGTCCAGCATGGGCTTCCAGTATGGCGGAATGGACTTCATGAACGTGAACAGGTTGGACACCCCCACGTAGTCCACCGCGGCGGCATACAGGTCGGGCGTGAACGCCACGCCGGCCAGCGTGGCGTAGCCGCCATAGCTGGCGCCGTAGATGCCGATGCGCTTGGGATCGGCGATGCCTTGCCCGATGAGCCACTGCACGCCATCGGTGATGTCGTCCTGCATCTTCAGGCCCCATTGGCCGAAGCTGGCTTCCCAGAAGGCGCGGCCATAGCCGGTCGATCCGCGGAAGTTCATCTGCAGCACGCAGAAGCCGCGGTTGGCCAGGAACTGGACTTCAGGGTTGTAGCCCCAGCCGTCGCGCGCCCACGGACCGCCGTGAGGATTCACGATGCAAGGCAGGTTCCTGGGATCGCGGCCGGCGGGCAGCGTCAGGTAGCCGTGGACCGTCAGGCCGTCGCGGGTCTGGTAGCTGATGGGCTGCACGCGCGACATGTCCGCCTCGGGAATGGCGGGATTGATGTCGGCCAGCTTGGTCAGCGTATCGGCGGCGGCGTCGTAGATGTAGCGCGAGCCGGGCGTGCGGTCGTTGTAGGCGGCGACGATGAACTTGTCTTCGTCGCGGTTGGATCCCTGGATGGCGAAGTCGTAGCCAGTGAGCTTGGCCGACAGTTTCTTGAAGAGCGTCTCGCTCTGCGCGTCGAAGAACTTGTATTGCGGCTTGTCGGTCTGGTAGGCGGCTACCGTCAGCACGCGGCGCTTGCGCGAGTAGCCGGCGGAATCCAGGTCGACGGTGTCGGGCGTGAAGATTTCTTCCTCGGCCTCGGGCTGGGCGGGGTCGATCACCACCAGCGATAGCTTGTCGCGCCCGCGGTTGGACAGGGCGTAGAACTTCTTGTCGTCGAAGGTGAAGAACGCCGGACTGACGCTGGTGCGGTAGTCGGTGGTGATGAGCGGACGGAATTCGGAAGATTCGTCGTCGCGGTAGAGCAGGGTGGTGTTCAGGCCGTCGCTGGCGACGGCGGCGCGCACCTTGCCGGCGTGGTCGGTCTGCCAGCCGACGATGTTGCCCGGGTTCTGCGCCACCAGCTCCGCGGCGCCCGTGTGGACGTTGACGCGGTAGACGTCGAAGACTTCCGGATTGCGCTGGTTGTGGCTGATGAGGACGTGGTCGGGATCGTCTTCCAGATCGTCCTCGATGCCGGCGCGCACGCCTTCATACGGCGTCAGGTCGGTGATCTTGCCGGTCTTGGCGTTGACGGCCAGCACGTGGAAGTTCTCGTCGCCGCCGAAATCCTTCTGGTAGAGCACCACGTCGGCGCCTTTCCAGAAGAAGTTGCTGATGTCGCGCGCGGTCTCGCTGGTCAGTTGCCGCGGGTCGCCGACAGGCGTGCTGCCTTGCAGCGGCTGCACGTAGATGTTCATGCGGGCGGGATTGCCGTCCACGCTGGTGGGCTGCATGAAGCCCAATGTGCGGCCGTCGTCGGCCAGGCGGAAGAAGCCCCGTTCGGGGTTGCGGAAGAAATCCTTGAGGGGATAGACGCGCGGCGGTTGCGCGGCGCTGGCGCCCAGCGAGACGCCGATGATGCTGGCGGCCAGGACGGTGCGCTTGAGGAATGAGAACAAGGGGGACCTCCGAAGTTGCCGCGGCGGGCGCTTGAGGCCGGCCGCCGGGTGGTCCGCCGATAATGCCATAGCGGCGCGGGCGGTGTCGAACCGCCCGCGGACGCTGCCGGGCCTGCGCCGGCCTTATTGCGGCTCCAGCCCCGTGGCCTTGACGATGGCGCCGTACTTGGCCATTTCGGCGCCGATGAAGGTTTTGAATTCCTGGGGCGGCTTGTAGGAAATGGCCAGCCCCTGGCCCTGCAGTTTTTCCTTCACGTCGGCGGCCTGCAGCGCCTGGGCCGTGTCCTTGGAAATGCGTTCCACCAGGGCCGGCGGCATGCCGGCGGGGCCGAACAGGCCGAACCAGTTGGAAATGTCGAAGTCGTCCAGGCCGGCCTCCTTGGCCGTCGGGGTCGAAGGCAGGATGTCCTGACGCTGGGGACCGGCGATGAACAGCGGGTGCAGCTTGCCGGCGCCGATCTGGCCGATGATGGCTGGCGCCGTGGCGAAGAAGATATCGATCTGGCCGCCCACCAGATCGGCCACGGCCAGCGCCGTGCCGCGGTAGGGCACGTGGGTCAGGTTCATGCCGGAGCGCACCCGCAGCAGTTCGCCGGCCAGATGCTGCTGGCCGCCCATGCCCGGCGAACCGTACACCAGCGGAGCCTTTGCGCCTTGTTGCTTGAGATCGGCGTAGGTGGTGGCGGGCAGCTTGGGACCGCTGACCAGCACCAGCGGCGCATCCGCCACCAGGGCGATGGGCTGCAGGTCCTTCAACGGGTCGTAGCGCATCTGCTTGTAGACCAGCTTGTTGATGGAGACCTCGGGCGTGTAGGCCAGCAGCAGGGTGTAGCCGTCGGGTGTGGCGCGCGCGACCTGTTCGGCGCCTATCATGCCGCTGGCGCCGGACTTGTTCTCCACGATGACTTGTTGGCCCCAACTGGTGCTGAGCTTTGCCGCGAGGATGCGGGCGATCACGTCGGTGGCGCCGCCGGGCGTGTAGGCAACGATCAGGCGCACCGGCTTGTCGGGATAGGGCTGCGCCTGCGCATACATGGGAAGGCAGGCGGCGGCCAGCAGTCCCGCGAGTTTGATTGCGTATCGAAACATGGGGTGGCTCCTGTGCGGGGAATGAGGGTTCAACTGCGCTGGATCAACAGCACGGCCTGGCCGGGCAGATGCAGGCGCGCGTACTCGGCCCAATCGTCCCCGGTCTGCAGCGCGCGCTGGGCCGTCAGGTCGACGACGCGCTTGAACGCGCCGGCCTCGATCTGACGCTTGAAGGCCGGTCCGGGGCCGTAGGCCAGTTCATAGGTCTGCTCGCCGCAGCGGTAGCGGCACAGACGCAGACCGGCTTCGCCGTCGATGCGTTCGACCGATCCGGCGCCCGCGGCCTGGCCTGCAAAGACCGCGTTCAGCGCGGCCAGCGCCAGTCCGGCGGGGCGCGGATCGTAGCGGCGGTCGATCAGGCCGTTGCGCGGAAAGTAGCCGCGATCCACGTCCATGAAGGTGTCGAAGGAATAGCTCACCGCGTCCGTGGTCCGGGCCGCCAGGAAGGCTTCGGCCACCAGCGCGGCGATGGCGGTGTCGTCGGTGTTGGCCGCCGCCAGGCGGTCGGCCAGCTTGACGCCCACGTTCACCGTCGCGCCCCAGTCGCGCGCCTGCGCGGCCAGTTGCTGGTGCGTGGCGATCAGGTCGGCGCCCCAGTCCAGGCGCACGGTGAAACCGTCCAGGTTCTTCTGCGCGAAGTGCGGCAGCAGCGCGGATTGCGCCGCTTCGAGCTCGGACGCGCGCAGGCCGGTGTTGACGAAATGGCTGTAGTGCTTGCCGTCGAAGTGGGCATCGTCCGCGCCCGTGCGGATCTTGCAATAGACAAGGCGGGCGTCGGTGTGCGCGCGCAGGCGCTGCAAGGCTGCGCCCGCCTCTTCCAGCGCCTGGGCGTTCAGGTTGATCTCGATGGCGGCGATGGCCACGCCATGCTCGCGCGCCTGTTGCAGCAGCCTGGCGTCCGGCAGCCCCAGCGAGGTCAGCACGAAGCGGTGGCCGACGTCGGACATGAGGCGCGCACGGCGCAAGGTCTTGTCGTCGCGCAGGTCCTGCACGGGAATCTTGAGCGTGCGCAGCCCCATTTCCCACATGGACATCAGCGGGTAGTCGTTGCGCGCCAGCTTGCGGCCGAACTCCTGTACGCCGCCGGTGCAGGGGATTTCGACGATCTCGGCCCAGGGATGCCGCATCTCGACCGCGATGCCGTCGCAGGCGGCGGTCTTGGTATGGACGGTAGGCAGGGTGCGCGCCGCCGCCCGGCCCGGTTCGGCCTCGCCGCGCATGGCGCCGTGCGTGCGGATCAGCTTGGCGACATGCCCCTGCTCATGCACGTCGACGATGAAATAGCCGAATTTTTCCACGTCGCCGCGGCCGAATTCGTCCGCCGGCGGCACCCGGTAGAACTCGGAAAAGTCATGCCGCAGGAAGGCGGTCGACGGCAGCATGTAGACCTCCGCGACGCCGATGACGTCGTACCAGAAATTGTGGACGTGGCCGGCGAACACGCCTTCGACGCGCGGATCGGCCAGGCGCGACAGCAGCCAGCCGCGGCCGGGCTCGTCGATGTTGTCGTAGGACCCGCGTTCGTTGGCGTCATGCAGATAGGGCGGGTAATGCAGCGACACGAAGACGCGGCCGCTGGCGCCTGCCAATTGCTCGTCGATCCAGGCGCGCTGCGCGTCATCCGCCGCCAGTCCGGAGTTGAACAGCAGCGCGTTCAGGAACAGGAAGCGCACGCCGCCATGGTCCACCGCGTAATAGTCCGGCCCGAACACCTGGCGGTACTTGTCCAGGTAGTCGTCGCAGACGATGTCGGCGGGCATCCAGTCGATGCGCTTGTCGCCGACGTCGTGGTTGCCGGGCACCAGGTGCAGCGGCATGTCGATCTGGCCGGCGATGGCCTTGAAGCGGTCGGCCGCCACCTCGAACGAAGGCATGCTGGGCACCGGGTGGACGATGTCTCCCAGGTGGATGGTGAAGGCGGGCGCGGGGTCCAGGTTGGCGATGTCGGCGAAGACGTGCCGCGCCCGGGCATTGGCGCGGGCATTGGTGGCGAAGGGCGACGCGCAGGTGTCTTCGGATTCATTGACGTGGGTGTCGGCCACCACGGCAAAGCTGAACAGGCGGGCGCCCAGCGGCTGGCGGGAAAAGCGGGAATTCGTCATCAACTACCCTTTCAATTTCAATAAATGGAATTAAAGTGTTTATAGTGAACGGAATGTTTGTATTTCGGCAGGCGATATACTGTCAATGCTCCGAATCCCTAGGCCGCCATGCACTCGAAAACGCCGCTCAACTACGAACTCGAATCCCGCGCCTCGCTGGAAGCGCACCCGCGCTTTGCCTCCACGCTTTCCAACGGGCTCGACGTGCTCAAGTGCTTTTCGGCGGCCGAGCCGCAGCTGGGCAACAAGGAAATCGCCGAAATGCTCGGCCTGACGCGCCCGACGGTGTCCAGGCTGACGTTCACGCTGGTGGGGCTGGGCTATCTGCGGCGCGACGAACGCACCGGCAAATATTCGCTGGGTCCGGCGGTGCTGACGCTGGGCTATCCCTTGCTGGTGCACCTGACGCTGCGGCAGCTGGCGGCGCACGACATGATCGAACTGGCGCGCTATGCCAAGGGGCCGGTGTCCATGGCCATCCGCGACCGCCTGCAGGTGGTCTACGTGGAAACGGTGCACGACGGCGCGTCCAATGCCTCGCGCCCGGACATCGGGTCGGCCCGCCCCTTGCTGCGCACCGCCACCGGGCGCGCGCTGCTGTATGCGCAGACGCCGGACGAGCGTGAGCTCATCTGCGCCCGGCTGGCCGAGGAGTTCCCGGAGGACTGGGAACGCTTCGGCCCATCGCTGCAACCCGCGTTCGATGCCATCGCCGAGCACGGCTTCTGCGTGGTCAGCAAGGACTGGCGGGCCGAGCTGTGCGGCATCGCCACGCCGATGCGCTATCGCTCCAATGACTTGCCGCTGGCCTTCAACGTGACGATCCCGGCTGACAACCTGGACGAAAAGCACGTGTACGAGACCCTGGGGCCGCGCCTGCGGACCCTGGTGAAGAACCTGGAGTACCGCATCGGGATCATGTGAACGCGGCTGCGCTTATCGCGCGCAGCCGATATGCGGGATAATCGCGGGCACTGATCTGGAGATACACATGTACTGGAAACTGGTCGCGGCTTCGGCGCTGGCCCTGGGCCTGGCGGGCTGCTCGATGGGCATTTCGCCCGGCACGTCGCCGCACAGCGAATTCAAGGCCCCGGTGGCCTTCAAGGACGCCTACGACGCGGCGATCCGGCAGGCCAATGCGTGCCTGCGCAGCACCGACAACGCCTATCGCGTGGTGGACACCATGAACGAAAGCGCGCAGTCCGGCGTGGTGCAGGTGCTGGCGCCCTATAGCGACAATGAGATGACGCGGGTCGAATTGAAGGCGGCCGGCCCCAAGACCACCGATGTGCGCATCGCGGTGTGGGGCAAGGGCACCTGGGACGCGGCCGCCATGCGCGCGATGCAGGACGCCGTCTATTACAGCCTGGTGTCGTGCAGCAGCTATATGCCGCTGGATCCGCGCCCGCCGGTCAAGCCTTCGCGCGACCTGCCCAACTGATGCGCGGGCGCTGGCGGCTTGCCGCCGCCGGCGCGCTCAGTCCCCGCCCGGGCGGCGGCGGATGATCTTGAAGGTGGCGGTGGCGCGCGCCACCAGCTCGCCGTCGGCGCGCCGGACCTCGCCTTCGCAGAAGGCGATCGACGCCCCTTTGCGCAGGCAGCGCGCCTCGATCACCAGGTCGCCCGTGCCGGGCGACAGGAACGAGGTGTTCATGTCGATGGTGGCCATGCCTTCCGTGCCGTCGGCCGAGCCGCGGGCGGCGGCGCTGAGCGTGAAGTCCAGCACGCTCATCAGCGTGCCTCCATGCACGTCGCCGCGGCTGTTGGTCAGGTCGGCGCGCCAGGGCAGCGAGGTGCGGGCATAGGCCGGCGCGATGCTCTCGGGCACCAGGCCGATGAAATGCATGAAGGGGATGGTCAGGCCGAAGTAGTCGGTTTGAGGCGTGGAGGCTGCAGTCATGGACCGTTGCGGGCAGGAATGGAAAGTCGGTTGTCGGCGGTCATAATATATGTTTTGCCACGGGGTTTCAGGCGATGAACGGCTCATGGGGGCATCACCACCATGATTGAATTACGGAAGATCGTGCACGTGGACATGGACGCGTTCTATGCCTCCGTGGAACAGCGCGACAACCCCGAACTGCGCGGCAAGCCCGTGGTCGTGGCCTGGACCGGACCGCGCTCGGTGGTGTGCGCCGCGTCCTACGAGGCGCGGCGGTTCGGCATCCATTCGGCCATGTCCGCCGCCCGCGCGGAGCGCCTGTGTCCCCATGCGATCTACGTGCCGCCGGATTTCAACCGCTACCGCGAGGTCTCGCGCCAGGTCAGGCAGATCTTTGCCCGCCATACCGACATGATCGAACCCTTGTCGCTGGACGAGGCCTACCTCGACGTTACCGTCAACAAGCTGGGTCTGTCCTCGGCCACCGAGGTCGCGCAAGTCATCCGGCAGCAGATCCGCGAGGAAACCGGGCTGACGGCCTCGGCGGGAGTCGCGCCCAATAAATTCCTGGCCAAGATCGCGTCCGACTGGAACAAGCCGGACGGCCTGTTCGTGGTCCGGCCCGCCAAGGTGCTGGCCTTTCTGGAGCCCTTGCCGGTGCGCAAAGTGCCGGGCGTGGGCAAGGTGACGCAGGCGCGCCTGGAGCAACTGGGCATCCATACCGTGGGAGACCTGGCCACGCACAGCGCCCAGGAGCTGGAGCATTACTTCGGCCGCTATGGCCGGCGCCTGTACGAATTGGCGCGCGGCATCGACGAGCGCGAGGTGCAGACGGATCAGCCTTTGCAGCAGGTATCGTCGGAGACGACGTTCTCGCAGGATATCCGCCTGGACGCGGTGGGCGAGGCCATCGACCGCATGGCGGAACGGGTGTGGGACCAGGCGTTGAAGAAGGGCGCCCTGGGCCGTACCGTGGTGCTCAAGTTGAAGACGGACCGTTTCCGCATCCTGACGCGCAGCCAGACCAGCCTGAACCCGCCCGGATCGGCGGTGGAGCTGGCCGCCGTCGCCAGGCTGCTGTGCGAGCGCGTGGACTTGCCGCCGGAAACGCTGTACCGGCTGGCGGGGGTGGGGATGAGCAATTTCGCCGACCCGCAGGAGCAGTCGCGCCAGCCCGATCTGTTCGGGGGCGCGTTCTGAGCCGAGCGGGGCGGCTGGCTACCGTGTCTGGCTGGAAGCCGAACGGCAGCCAGGCATGTGCGGACTCAGGCCAGGCGGGCCTTCACTTGCTGTGACAGCGCCGTCATGTCGGCGCGGCCGGCCAGGGCCTGCTTCAGCAGCGCCATGACCTTGCCCATGGCGGGCGCGCCGGTCACGCCCTGCGCGGCCACTTCCGCCAGCGCGGCGTCGATGGCGGCCGAGACTTCCTCGGGCGTGGCGGCTTGCGGCAGGAATTCCTGCAGCACCAGCAGTTCGGCCTTTTCCTGTTCGGCGGTTTCGGTGCGGCCGGCCTGTTCGAACGCGGCGATGGACTCGCGGCGCTGTTTGACCTGCTTTTCGATGATGGCCGTGATCTCGGCGTCGTTCAGGTCGCGGCGTTCGTCCACTTCCTTCTGCTTGACGGCAGCCAGCAGGAAGCGCAGCGTGGTCAGGCGTTCGGCGGCCTTGGCGCGCATCGCGTCCTTGACGGCATCGGAGAGGCGGGTCTTGAGCGTAGCAGTGCTCATGGGTAAACCTTTGTGGTGTTGCGACAAACAAGCAGTTTAAACCGGCGGCCGGCGTTTCCCGGCAGCGGGCGATTTCCGGCGGCGGGCGATTTCCCGCGGCGGGCGTGTTCCCGCGGCCGCCGGTTCCCCTTACTTACTTTACCTTGGCCAGGTCGCCACGCAGGGCGACGCCGGCCACCATCGCGCCGGCATGGCATTCATAGTCGGTCTTGCTGCTGTATTCGTTCTTGCGGTAGTAGCTGATGATATTGGTCACCGCGTTCGCACCGGCCTTCTTGGCCGCTTCGTGAAGGGCGATGATGGCGGATTGGGCCACCCACAGGCAGGCGTCCTCGTCCTTCTTGGCGAAGGCGTTGGTCTTGCGGTTGGTGACGACGCCGGATTCCAGCACCGTGCCCTTGGGGCCGGTGCCGGCAAGGTAGAACTTGACGCTGCCGTCGATCTTGCCGGCGGCCTGGGCGGCTTCGACTGCGGCCTGCATGGGCAGATGGACGGTACGATCCGCCGCCAGGGCTTGCGCCGAGCATGCCAGCGACAAAAGCAGGGCGGCGGACAGCTTGTAAGAAACGTTCATGACAGGCATTCCATTCTTGAGAGGGAAAAACGCGGATATTGCGAACTTCAGCGCCAGCGGCGGAAGATCAACGAGGTGTTGATGCCGCCAAAGGCGAAGTTGTTGTTCATGACATATTCGTTGCTCATGTTGCGGCCCTCGGTCAGGTAGTCGAGTTCGCCGCAGCGCGGGTCGACGTTGCGCAGATTGAGCGTGGGCGCATACCAGTCGCGGTTGAGCATTTCAATGCTGAACCACGACTCCAGCACGCCGCAGGCGCCCAGGGTGTGGCCCAGGTAGCTCTTTTGCGAGCTGATGGGCATGCGGCTGCCGAACAGGCCGTGCGTGGCCTGCGTTTCGGCGATGTCGCCCTGTTCCGTGGCGGTGCCGTGGCCGTTGACGTAGCCGATGGCTTGCGGCGGCAGGCCCGCGTCGGCCAGCGCCATTTCCATGGCGATGCGCATGGTGCCGGCCTCGGGGCGGGTGATGTGCGTGCCGTCCGAATTGCTGCCGAAGCCGACGATTTCCGCGTGGATGCGCGCGCCGCGCGCCAGTGCGTGGTCCAGCGATTCCAGCACCAGCATGCCGCCGCCTTCGCCGATCACCAGGCCGTCGCGGTCGCGGTCGTAGGGGCGGGGCGTGAGTTCGGGCGTGTCGTTTTTCTGGCTGGTCGCGTAGAGCGCGTCGAACACCAGGGCTTCGCTGGCGCAGAGCTCTTCCGCGCCGCCCGCCAGCATCAGCTCCTGGCGGCCGTAGCGGATGGCTTCGTAGGCGTAGCCTATGCCCTGGCTGCCCGAGGTGCAGGCGCTGGAGGTCGGGATGATGCGGCCCTTCAGCTCGAAGAAGATGCCGACGTTGGCCGCGGTGGTGTGGGGCATCATGCGGACGTAGGAATTGGCGTTGAGATCATCCGTGACGCCGTTGAGCAGCATGTTGCCGAAGGCGCGGATTTCCGCCGTGCTGCCCACCGAGGAGCCGCAGGCCACGCCCATGCGCCCGTCGGCGATGCATGGGTCGCCCAGCAGCGCCGCGTCGTCCAGCGCCAGTTCCGCGGCGCGCACCGCCAGCTGGGAAACCCGTCCCATGCTGCGCAACTGCTTGCGGGTCCAGTGCGCGGGCGTCTGGAAGCCTTCGATGGGGCCGGCCAGGCGGGTGTTCAGTTCGGCGTAGCGCGACCAGTCGGGCATGACGCGGATCGCGCTGCGCCCCGCCTGGAACGCCTGCTGCACGCTGGACCAGTCGTTGCCGAGCGCGCTGATGCCGCCCATGCCGGTGATGACGACGCGTTTCATCAGCACAGCCCTCCGTTGACGGCGATGACCTGGCGCGTGATGTAGGCGGCGCCGGGAGACATCAGGAATACGACGGCGGCGGCCACTTCCTCGGGCCGCCCCATGCGTTGCGCGGGCACGGCCTTCAGGATTTCCTCGACTGGCACGTGTTCGTCGATCATGTCGGTGTCGATCAGGCCCGGCGCCACGCAGTTGACGGTGATCTGGCGCTTGGCCAGTTCCACGGCCAGAGCTTTCGCGGCGCCGATGAGGCCGGCCTTGGAGGCGCTGTAGTTCACCTGGCCGCGGTTGCCGATCAGGCCGGACACGGACGCCATGCAGACCACGCGGCCAGGCGCGCGGCGGCGGATCATGGGCATGGCGAGCGGACTGAGCACGTTGTAGAAGCCGTCGAGATTGGTGCGCAGCACCTGGTCCCAATCGTCGCCTGTCAAAGCGGGAAACGCGCCGTCGCGGGTCAGGCCGGCGTTGAGGACCACGCCGTAATAGGCGCCGTGCGCGTCGATGTCGGCCTGCAGGGCGGCGGCGCATTGCTGGCGGTCCGCCACATCGAATTGCAGCACGCGCGCCTGGCGTCCGCGCGCCTGGACTTCGGCCTGCACGGCTTGCGCCTGGTCGAGCCGCTGGCGGCAGTGCAGCACCAGGTCGTGGCCGGCGTCGGCCAGGGCCAGCGCGATGGCGCGGCCGATGCCGCGGCTCGAGCCGGTTACGAGTATGGGGGCGGTGCTCATTCGGGTGATTCTTCCTGGATAAAAGCGGCGGGGTCCTTGGGCTGATAGACGTTCAGCCTGGCCTCGGCCAGCAGGCGCGCGTCGTCGCGCAGTTCGCATTCGAAGACGCTCATGCCGCTGGCGTCGATCAGCCCGCGGCGCGCATGTATGGTCAGGCGGGCGCCGGCGGGCAGCGCGTCGGCGTGGCTTTCGTAGCGCCGGGTGCCGAGCAGAAAGCCCAGTTTGACGGGTTCGCCTGCCTGGCGCGCCTGGCAGCCGGCCCAGGCGCCCACGGCCTGCGCCATCAGCTCCATGCCCAGCCATGGCGGCAATGAGCCGTCGGGCAGCGAGTAGGGGCCGGGCCTGACCACGGCGCGCGCGGTCAGGCTGTCGGCGTCGTGGCTGCAGACCTCGTCGATCAGGATCATGTCGCCGGCATGCGGCAGCAGGCTGGATACCGGCCAGGTCGTCATGCTTGGGCTCCCAGGATCAGGCTGGCGTTGTTGCCGCCGAAGGCGAAGGAATTGCTCATGGCCAGGCGCGGCCGGCCTTGCGCGTAGCGGTGCTGCGCGGTGCTGAAATCCAGCGCCGGCAGGGCTGGATCGGGCTGCCCGTCCCAGACGTGGGGCATCAGCCGTCCTTCGGCATTGCCGGCCGACAGCGTGGCCCAGGCCAGCGCCGCTTCCAGCGCGCCCGCCGCGCCCAGCGCGTGGCCGGTAAGCGCCTTGGTCGAGGCACAGGGCACGCCCTGCGGAAAGACGGCGTGCATGGCCTGGCTTTCCATGGCGTCGTTGTGGAGGGTGCCGGTGCCGTGCAGATTGACCCAGCCTATGCTGGCCGCGTCCACGCCGGCGGATTGCAGCGCGGCCTGCATGGCTGCCCGCGCGCCGGCGCCGCTGGGTTCGGGCGCGGACATGTGCCAGGCGTCGGAGCTGGCGCCGCCGCCCAGCAGCGCCACGGAGCGCTCCCCTGCGGGCTCGCGTTCCATCAGGAACAGCACGCCGGCTTCGCCGATGTTGATGCCGCGGCGGTTGGCAGAGAAGGGCAGGCACAGCGTGTCGTCGATGGCTTCCAGCGTGGCGAAGCCGTTGATGGTCAGGCGGCACAGGGTGTCCGCGCCGCCGCAGACCACGGCGTCGCACAGGCCCGAGGCGAGCAGGCGGCGCGCGGACAGCAGGGCGCGGGCGCTGGAGGTGCAGGCCGTGGACAGCGTGTAGGCGGGGCCGGTGGCGCCCAGCCAGTCCGCGAAAAAGGCGGCGGGGGACGACAGCGCCTGGCGGCGGTAGTCGTAGCCGTCCGGCCATGCGCCCAGCGCCGCCAGTTGGCGGAAGGCCGGCGCGTTGTCGTTGACGCCGGAAGTGCTGGTGCCCAGCACGACGGCGACGCGGCTGGCGCCATGGCGGGCCACGGCGGCGCGCAGTTGCGGTTCGATCTGCAAAGCGGCGGCCAGCAGCAATTGGTTGTTGCGGCTGTGGTGATGGGCGGGCAGCGTGTCGGGGATGGGCGGCAGCGCGTCCGCATGGCCGCCCAGCGTCAGCGTGCGGCCATGGACCCAATCCGGCTGCGGGCGCATGCCCGAGGTGTCGCCGGCGAAGGCGGCGCGGGCTACCGCGTCGATGCCGGCGCCCAGCGCGCACACCACGCCGGGCGTACCCAACCAGGTGTTCATGGCTGCTCCTTCAAGGGCGAGATCCGCCAGGTGACCTGGTCGGCAGTGGTGATGATGAACGTGCCGGTCTGCGCGGCCTGCGGCCAGCGCACGCTCCAGCGCGAACCGCCGCGGTCCAGCAGTTCGCGTTGCGCTGCGCCATCGTCCTCGCGGCTGGCGCGCCAGTTGCCCGCGCCGTAGGCCGCATCCAGTTCCGTTTCGGGCGTCCACGCAAACATCAGGGCGGCGAACAGATCGCGCGCCCCGGCATTGGGCCGCAGGAAGCCGTCGTTGCGCCATTGGCCGCGTTCCAGCATCTGGCGCGCCTGCGGCACGCCCATGGGATCGAACAGGGACCAGCGCAAGGCGGCGCCTTCGCGCTGCACCACCAGCAGCGCGTCCAGCGGCGGCTGGCCGGCGACGGCCTGCACCACATGCAGCTGCCGCGGCAGCGTGAAGTCCGCGTTGCGCGCCGGCAATGGCGGCGCGCCCGCGCAGCCCGCCAACAGGGCAAGCGCCAGCAGCGCGCCCAGGGTGCGCGCGGCGGACAGGAAGGAGGAGCGGGTAGCGGCCATGGTCGGAATCAGGCGGGCAGCGGCTGCGCTTCGGCGCCGCGGCAAAGTTCGCTCAGCATGCGCAGGCGGCGCTGCGGGTTGGCGACGAAGGGGTTGTTCCGGTCCCAGGCGTAGCCCGCCAGGATGGAGCTGATCATGCGCCGGATCTCGGGCTGCGCGTTCTCGTAGAAGACCACATCCTGGAATTCCCCGCTGTACCAGCCCTGGACATAGGCGCGGAAGGTCTCCACGCCCACCATCAGCGGATCGGCGAATTCGGCCTGCCAGTCGACCTGCGCACCGGTCAGTTGGCGGTGCAGCGCGTCGGCCGCCAGCTTGGACGAGCGCAGGGCGATGGTGACGCCCGAGGAAAACACGGGGTCCAGGAATTCCGCCGCGTTGCCCAGCAGCGCGTAGCCGGGGCCGTGCAGCTGCGTCACGCTGGCCGAATAGCCGCCGATGGTATTGGCGGGCGTGTCCCAGACGGCGTTCTTCAGGACGCGCCTGAGATTGGGCGCGGCGTCGGCCATCTCGCGCAGCGTGGCCATCAGGTCCTGGCCGGGGCCGCCGAAGAGGTTTTCGCCGCCCACGACGCCGAACGAGCAGCGGCCGTTGGAGAAGGGGATCAGCCAGTACCAGATGCCGCGTTCTTCCGGGTGCACGCTGATCAGGATCTTCTCGCGGTCGAAGCCGGGGTCGTCGATGCGGTCCTCGATATGGGTGAAGATGGCCTTGCGCGGCGGCATCGACGACGGGCGCTCCAGGTCCAGCAGGCGCGCCAGCACGCGGCCGTAGCCGCTGGCATCGAGCACGAACCGGCTCTGCACCTGGTAGGACGCGCCATCGGCGCCGCGCACATCCAGCAAGGGGGCGTCGCCGTCGAAATCGGCCGCCGTCACTTCCTGCAGGTAGCGCACTTCCACGCCCTGGCGGGCGGCATCGTCCGCCAGCACTTTGTCGAAGTGCGCGCGCTGCACCTGGAACGTGGTGCCGGGGCCGGGGCTGAACTTGTCGCGGAAATCGAAGTGGGTATAGCGCTCGCCGCAGGCAAACGCCGCGCCGTTCTTCACCTGGAAGCCGGCGGCCTGCACCGCCGGCAGCATGCCCGCTTCTTCCACGAATTCCAGGCAATGGGCGAGCAGGCTTTCACCGATGGAAAAACGCGGAAACTGCTGGCGTTCCAGCATCAGGACGTCATGTCCTTGGCGCTTCAACAGGGCGGCGGCAACCGCGCCTGCCGGCCCCGCTCCTATGACTACGACTTCGCGATGTTCCATGCCGGGTATTTCCTTTTAGTTATTGAAAGCAGGATGCGGCGCGGCGGCGCGCGGCGGATTGATCCATGGCGCCCACAGCAGCGAGAAGGCCACGCCCAGCGCGACCGCCAGCCCGAAGTTGGCGATGGCGGGCGTCTGGCTGACGGCGAGCAGGCCGAAGGACAGCAGCGTGGTGGCGGCGCCCAGCAGGATGCCGACCAGGCTGGCGGCCGCGCCCGCGACCCGCTCGTACATGAAGATGGCGTAATCCACGCCGATGGCCGACACCAGCAGCAAACCGAACAGGCTGAACAGGGTGAGCGGCTGGCCCAGATAGCCCAGCGCGGCCAGGCTGCATGCGGTGGCCGCGAGCGGCACGGCCAGGATGCGCCAGGCGGCGGCGCGGCCCAGAGTCAGCAGCAGCAACAGCGCCGCGACCCCATAGGACAGCAGCTTGAGCTCGGCGGCTTCGATGCGCGTGGCCGCGAACATGCGATTCAGTTCGCCGCTGCGGTCCACCAGCGTGACGTCCGGGGCAACCCGGGCGATGGCCTCGAGCGCGGACGCGTCGCGCAGGCCCAGCAAGGTCACCATGCCTGCGGCCTGCCCTTCACGCACGCCCAGCCACAGCGGCCGCCAGCGTTCGGCCAGCGGGCCTTGCAGCGCGTCTTCGATGGCCTGCGGCGGCAGCGCGGCCATGGATTGCAGTTCCAGGCGCAAGGCGGCGTAGGGGATGCCGATGTCGGTAAGCGGCTTCCAGGCGTCGGGCTGCCCGGCCAGGCTGGCCAGCGTCGCGCCCAGCGCCTTCTGGTCGGCGGCCGGCGAGACCAGCTGGCTCAAGGCGTTGTAGGCGGCGAGATCGCCGCGCGCGACCAGCGCATCCAGCGCCTGCGACACCCGCGCCTGCCTGCGCAGCAGCTCGTCGGCGTCGGGCGCGCGCACCAGGAAGAACTGGCTGGTCGGCATGAAGCCGGTGATTTCGCCGATCTGCCGGGCCTGCTGCAGCAAGGGCGCGGGCAGGCTCAGCCATTGCCGCAGATCGTCCTGGATGCTCAGCCGGCTGATGCCGCCGGCAGTGGCGGCGATAAGGGCCAGGGCGCCCAGCCACAGCGCGGCGCGGCGTCCGGCCAGGCGCTGACGCGCGTGCAGCGCGGCCTCGGCAAAACGCAGCAGCGGCTGCCAGGGGCGGGGCCGCCAGCCGTCCATCCAGGCCGGCAACTGGCACACGGTGCAGGCGTAGGCGCCCAGCAGGCCGGCGGCCGAGAACACCGCGGTCTGCGTCAGCGCGGGGAACGGGGTGAACGCCAGCGCGACGTAGCCGACCAGGCTGGCTGCCAGGCTGATGGTCAGCCCGGGCAGGACGCGCCGCAGCGCGGGCCAGGCCTGCCAGTCGGCCATGCCATAGCTCTTGCCGAGCCAATGCATGGGGAAATCCACCGCTACGCCGATCAGGCTCGCGCCGATCACCAGGGTCAGGACGTGGATGGAGCCGAACACTGCCACGCAGGCCACCGCGCCGGTCAGCAGCCCGACGGCGACCGGCACGAAAGCCAGCAGCGCGCGCACGCGCCGCAGCGCCAGCAGCAGGACCAGCACGATGCCGATGGTGGCGCCGGTACCGATCCAGCTGCTTTCGGCAACCGCTTGCGCCCGGCCCGCGGCGGCGTACAGGGGGCCGCCGGCCACCAGCAGCTCGGCGCCGGCCGCGCCGAGCGCCGCGCGGTCCTGTTCGAGCTGCGCGGCGATTTGTTGGGGCGCGGCCGCGTCGAACGCATCGCCGCGGGTTTCTGCGCGCACCAGCATCCAGCGTCTGCCGGCGTGTTCGGCCTGCAGGGTGCCCGTGCCCATGTCGTACTGCACCGCGCCGCCTGGGCGCAGCGCCTGTTCGGCACGGCGCGTCAGGCCCAGCCAGTCCTGGTCCGCCGGCACCAGGCCCGAAGATGAAAATGGATCGGACAGCTCGCGTGCGCGGCGCTGGGCGTAGGCCGCGGGATCGGTCTCGAGCTGATGCCGGTCGGCCGCCGGCAGCATGGCCAGCCGGCCCGCCAGCAGTTGCGCGCGCAGCGCGGGCACGTCGATTTGCAGTTCCACCTGCACGGAAGAAAACAGGCCGCTGTCGGTCCAGCGCTGCGCAAGCAGGCGCGCGGGGGCCGCGGCATCCGCGCCGGCGTTTGCGCTTTGAGTCGCGACCAGCGCGATGAGCTGGCGCGACAGGGGCTCCTGGATGCGGGCCTCGGCCAATTGGCGCGTGGCGTCGGCGCCGGCCTGGGGCACCAGCTCCATCAGGTTGGCCGACACCGGCCAGCCGTGGCGGCTTTGCCAGGCGCCGGCGCAGAGAATCAGCAGCAGCCCCAGCTTGAACAGCCGCGGCAGCCAGCGCTCAATCGGCGAACGCACGTTGCTCCTCGGCGGTCAGGGCCTGGGCGGCCTGCGCATCCGTCATTTGCAGCACGCTGCGGTCGCCCTGCGTCTCGCGCAGTTCGATGCGGTCCACCAGCTTGCCGCCGTTGATCTGGATGTTGTCGAAGATCTGGCGCAGCAGGACCGAGCGCGGCGTCAGCAGCAGCTGCCAGGCATCGGCGTCGCCAGTGAGCGCCAGGTCGAAGTTTTCGCGCAGCCCGGCGGTGTCGCCTGCCAGCACGGACAGGAACAGCCGGTTCTCGCGGCCGGCGCCGGAATGCTGCGGCAGAGCCTGCCATTTGCCGGCTTCGTCGCGCCGGGAGATGCCGCGGGCGTCGATGCGCAGGTCCTGCGCGATCGGCGTGCGCAGCAGCCACAGCAGGCCCTTGCCCGCCGCCAGCGTGAAATCGCCGCGGCTGGTCAGCGGCTGCGGCAGCGAGCGCAGGAACTTCTGTTGCACGAAATGGCCGCGCACCACCGGCGTGGCGTTCAGCTGCGTTTGCAGGTCGGCCAGGTCGAAGGCGCGGGCGGCCAGCGGCAGCAGGGCCAAGGCCAGCAGGGCGCACAGGCGGCGTATGAAAACCAGGCGGCGCGTCATGCGGGCGTCTCCATCGATTGCAGCTTGCGTTGCACGGCATCGACCAGCGCGGCGGGCGAGGTCAGCTGCATCTCGCGGGTCTGGATGCAGACCGCCACCTGTTCGGACGTGGCCCGCGTCAGGCGCTGGCCGCTGGCGGCGTCCAGGATCAGGTAGTTGATCTTCAGCCGGTGCTCCCATTCCACCAGTTCGGCGCGCACCTTCAGGCGCTGGCCGAATTGTGCGGGCTGCGCGTAGCGCAGATGCAGGTCGATCACCGGCCAGGCGTAGCCGCTGGCGCGCATGGCGTCGTAGTTGTGTCCCAGCAGGTCCAGCAGTTCGCAGCGGGCCTGTTCCAGATACTTGACGTAGTGTCCGTGCCAGACGACGTTTAGCGGATCCACGTCGAAGAAGGGCACACGGATTTCGACTTCAGCGCCAATGGCGCCCCGTTTACGCATCGTCTTTCCAGAAAGGGTAGAAGTTGAACCATTGCAGCGGCGCCAGGCGGCAGTGTGCGGCCAGACGGTCGGCGTAGCGCTGGGCCAGCTCGGCGATCCGGGCCTGGCGCGTGGCGCGCGTCCATTCGATGCCGTCCGACAGGCGTTCCATCGCGACGCGGTAGCGTGCGCCGTGGCGCGTGCAGAACAGCAGGTTGACCGGGCAGCGCAACAGGCCCGCCAGCAGCCAGGGCCCTTGCGGGAACAGCGCGCTGGCGCCCAGAAAGTCCACCGGCGTGCAACGGTCGCCCTGCAGCGGCACGCGGTCGCCGGCGATGGCGAGCCATTCGCCGCGGTCCAGGCGCTGCGCCAGGTCCAGCATGGCCGGAGCATCCAGTTCGCTGACCTGGATCATGCGCAGCCCGCCGCCGGCCTCGTGCAGCAGCCGGCTGAAGTGAACCGCGTGCTTGTCGTGGACCAGCACATTGAGTTTCAAGGTGCCGCTTTGCTCCGCCAGCGCGCGGCAGACCTCGATATTGCCCAGGTGCGAGCCCACCAGGATCTGGCCGCGGTTGCTGCCCATTTGCGCGTGCAGGCCGTCAGGGTCGGAGATGTCCAGATGGGCCATCGTGATCTTGCCCTGCCAGACGTCCAGCTTGTCCAGGATGGCGTTGGCGAACGCGAGGTACTGGCGGTAGACCGGCATGCGGCGCGGCAGCGGCTCGGCCAGCGTGCCGGATTGCGCCAGACGGCGCTGGTAGGCCGCGATCGAACGCCGGGCGCGGGCGCCGCTGACATAGAAATACAGCACGACCAGCCAGACCACGGGCGCGACCAAACGGCGGCCCAGGGTGCGCGCGGCCCAGGCGGTCAGGCGCATCAGCAGGGCGCTGCCGCGCTCGGGCTGATCGGCCCAATGCTGATCTGTGGCGCTCATGGACGCTGACCTCCGGCAAGCCGGCGCCACAGCAGCGCCGGCGAGCGCGCCAGCATGCCGAAGAAGAGGCGCGCGTGCATGCGGCTGATCAGCAGGTTGTCGCGCAGGCCCTGGAAGTGGGAAATGCCGCCTTCCGGGTAGGCCACGCGCGTCGGCAGCCAGACCATCGCGACGCCGCGCCAGTGCAGGCGCACCAGGACGGCGATGTCGAAATCCATGCGCCGGCCCACGCGCGCGCCGTCGATCACGGGCAGCGCCGCGGCCAGCGGGTAGACGCGGAAACCGCACATGGCGTCGGGGATGTCGAGCGAAAGCGTATTGATCCAGACCCACACGCGCGTCAGCCAGCGGCCATAGAGACGGCTGCGTGGCACGTCGTCGCCATACAGCGGCGCGCCGCAGACGAGGGCTTCGGGGCGAGCACGGGAGGCCGCGGCGAAGGCCGCCGCGTCCGTCAGGGCGTGCTGACCGTCGGCGTCGACCTGCAAGGCATGGGTATAGCCCAGCGCCGCCGCCGCGCGCAGCCCGTCCTGCACCGCCGCGCCTTTGCCGCCGTTGACCGCGCGCCGCAGCAGATGCGTATGCGGTTGGGCGGCCAGCGCATCCAGCGCGGCGGCGCAAGACGGTTCGGAGCCGTCATCCACCAGCACGCAGGGCAAGCCTTGCGCCACAAGCTGCGCGTGCACCGCGGCGACCGTGGCGCCGTGGTTGTACACGGGAATGAGCGCGCAGAGCTTATGCGGGGCCATGGCCGCCTGCCTGCAGAATGCGGCCGGAAGAGCAGGGCGCGCCGTTGACCGTGTAGGCGAAATACAGCTTCTGCTTCGAGGCGTCCCATTTGAGCGCCAGCATGGCGGTATCGCCCGGACGCAGCAGGCGCTGGAATTTCAGGGCTTCCATGCCGGCGAAACGCAGCTCGGGATGGAGGTCGCGTTGTGCCAGCGACATGGCCCAGCCGATCTGGACAACCCCGGGCACAACGGGAGCAGTGGGGAAGTGGCCGCTGAAATGCGCCAGGTCGCAGGGGATTTCCAGCCGGTAGCGACGTTCGTGATCCGCCAGGCGCGGCAGTTCCAGCGCCTCGGGCGCTAGCGGTCGGGGGCCCGCGGCCGCTTCGAACACGCTGCGCGGCAGCTTGCCCTGGGCGTTGGCAGGCAGTTGCGCGAAGAAGCGCCAGGTGCGCGGAATGGCCAGCGATTCGAAGCCTGGGGCCAGATGCGCGCGCAGCGCATCCACTAGCGCCTTGCGGCCCTGGTTGCGCAAGGCATGCAGGCCGCCGGCCGACAGGGCGACCAGCGCGGCAAGGCGCGAGGTCCCGGCCAGACCTCCCAGGCGCGCTTCGGCGACGTAGGAATGGCGCGCCAGCGCCTGTTCCAGCATGGGCAGGGAAATGCGCTTTTCCTCGATCTTCACGATGCGGTCGAGGCGGCCGAGCAGCCGGAAACCGTCATGCGCAAGCTCCGCGCCGTCGGCGGTCTGCGCCTCGGCCGGGTTGACCCATGGCGATTGCACGCGCAGCGCGCCTTCGGCGTTCAGGTCGACGGCCACGCCGGGCAGCGGCTGCCAGGGACTGTCGCCTTCGCGCCAGGCGACGGCGCCGGTTTCGGAGCTGCCGTAGATCTCGCTGGGGCGCAGTCCCAGGTGCTGTGCGATATGGTCGGATGCGTCGGCGGGCAATTCGCCGCCGGACGAGTGGATGCGGGTCAGGCGGCCGCGCAGCTGGTCCCAATCCAGCCGCTGTCCCAGGCGGCGCAGCAGCGCTGGGCTGGCGATCCAGGTGCAGGCCGGATGGCGCAGGCTGGCCTGCTGCAGTTCTTCCGGATAAAGGCGCTGCGGCCGGTCCAGCTGGCGCCCGGCGCACAGCGGCCACAGCACCCTGAAGGGCAGGCCGTACATGTGTTGCGCCGATACGCTGCCCAGCACGGGGCCGCGCGCATCCGGCCATTGCTGCTGCAGCGCGCGGACTTCGTCCATCAGTTGCCGCCAGTGCTTGGCGATATGTTTGGGCGTGCCGCTGGATCCCGAAGTGCACAGCACCAGCGTCAGCGCAGGGTCCAGTTCGGCGGGCGCGAGCGGTGCGTGGCCTTGCAGCTCGGCCAGCCGGCACAGCCGCTCGGCCGGCAGCGGCAGATCAGTGTCGCTCAGCCAGGCGTCCACCATGGCGTCGAGCGTGGCGCAGGTCTGCGCCTGGGCGTCGCCCGGCAGCACCGCGACCACGCCGGCGCGCCAGCATGCGAACAACGCGACGGCCATGCGGGCGGCGTCCTCGAACCAGATCGCGACGCGTTGCAGCTGCCTGGCTTGCAAGGCGCCCGCGGCCTGCAGGCTGGCGCGAGCAAACGCCTCGCGCGTCAGTGGCGGCTCGTCGGCGACCAGCGCATCGGCCAAGTCAGGCGGGGCGGGCAGCAGCAGCTGCGCGAGATCGGTCCAGGCCATGCGTTACGCCGCCTTGGCGGCGGCGGGGCGCAGCAGCCATTCGCCCGCCAGCAGCAGGCCCATCAGCACATAGCTCACGGCGCCGTTGTAGACGGTCCACCAGCTCCAGGGTCCCCAGGCCGCAAGGGCCGCCGCCACACTGCCGTTCAGGGCGAAAAAGGCGCACCACACGCGGGTGACATTGCGGGTATAGCGCACGCCTTCGGGCGGCAGATCTGGGTGGCGCAGCCGGGCCAGTTGCTCGATCACGGGGCGGCCGCGCCGCAGGCTGGCGCCGAAGATAGCCAGCATCATGCCGTTGACCAGCACGGGATACCAGCGCAGCCAGTCTTGCGAATTCGAAACGGCCAGGACCAGGCAGAAGGCCACCGCCACAGCGGGCAGCAGGCGCGCGCCCGGCCGGGCGGCATCCGCGGTCAGGCCGCGCGCCAGCCACAGCAGGGCCAGCGGCAGCGCCAGCCAGGCGGCGCTTACCCGTCCCAGCGCCGCGTGGACGGCGAAGGGATAGGCGATGCCGGCCACGGCCAGGGCTGCCGCCACGCCGCGTTTCATGCGGCGGGGTCCTGTTTCTGGCACATGGCCTGCACCACGTCCTCGACCGTGCGCACGGTGCGGAAGTCGTTGGCGTCGAGCTTGCGGCCGGTCTGGCGGCGCACATGGTCGATCAGGTCGATGGCGTCGATGCTGTCGATCTCCAGGTCCGTGTACAGGTTTGCTTCGGGCGTGATGCGTTCAGGTTCGATCTCGAACAGTTCGACCAGCGCGCCGCGCAGCGTGTTGAAGATTTCGTCGCGGGTATGCATCCTGGACTCCGTATCCTTTAGGCGCGGCGTTGCGCGGTGACAAACTCGGCCAGCTTGGCGATGCTGGCGAAATGCTCGCGCATGTTGCGCGTCTCGGGATCGATGGTGATGCCGTACCGCTTTTGCAGCGCGAGGCCCAGCTCCAGGGCGTCCACCGAGTCCAGCCCCAGTCCGTCGCCAAAGAGGTGGGCGTCGCTGTCGATATCGTCGGGCGCGATGTCTTCCAGGCCCAGCGAGTCGATGACGAGGGTCTTGAGTTCAAATTCCAGTTGGTTCATCCGGTCAGGACTCCACTTCCACCGCCCGAGGCGGTTGTTCATTCATGATGGCGCCGGCGGGCGCGGCGGGCGCCAGCTCGGCTTCGAAATAGGCGTGCAGGTAATCGTTCATCTTGCGTCCGGCGATGGGCAGCGGATGCGCGCCGCTCCAGGAGGCGGGATCGATGTCCTCGCCCACGCGGATCACATAGCGCATGCGGCAGGGCGGAATCCGGTACCAGGGCTCGCCCTTGGTCAGGCTGCGGGGATTCATGCTGATGACCACGGGCGTGACCACGCGCGCGCCGCGCAGCGCGATGGCGCAGGCGCCGCGATGAAAGCGCGGCATGGCGTCGCGCGGCGTGCGCGTGCCTTCGGGAAAGACGATCAGGGTTTCGCCCGCGCGCAGCACGTCGGCGGCGCGGTCGAACATGTCGAAGCTTTCGTCGTTGGTGATGTAGCCGGCATTGGCCACCGGGCCGCGGGTGAACGGGTTGGTGGCCAGGCCGTGCTTGACGATGCAGTTGGCGTTCTTGACGTGGCCGACCAGGAACACCACGTCCAGCAGCGAAGGGTGGTTGGCCAGGATCATCTGTCCGGGCTTGCCGAGGCGTTCGGCGCCCTTGAATTCCACGGTCAGGATGCCGGTGCGGACCATGAAGCGGATGAACAGGCGGAAGGTGCCGTTCAGCGCGCCGCGCGCGCGGCGCTGGCGGTCCGCCTTGTCGCCGGGCAGCAAGCGCTGGGGCGGGAACACCAGCACGCGCAGCAGCACGCCGCCCAGCCCGAAAAGGGTAAAGGCCATGCCGGTGGCGAACAGACGCCAGAGCCAGAAGTCCTGCCGGGGAGGCGTGGCGCTAGTCATGCCGTGCGTGTCCAGGTCCATAGTCGGGAGCGGTTGGCGTGGCGCCAGTCGGGCGTGCGCAGCAAGAGGTGGCGCAGCAGGTTCAGGGGATTGGGCCAGGCCTGCGCGCTGTCGGCGGCATCCGGCGCCTGCGGGGCCAGGGCCAAGGTCCAGTCGGCGCCGGGCTGCAGATGCAGGGCGACCGCATAAGCGTAGGGCGCGTCATCCACCCAGGGGGCGTAAGCTGCGGGCGGCCGTTCCTCGGCCAGCACCACGAGCACGTCCTGGTGGCCGGCGTCGAACAGCATCGACGCCTCGATGCAGGCGTGCTCCAGGCCGTCGTCTTCCACCGACAAGGCCACGGATTCAGTGGTCTCGCGGCGTATGATCGACCACTGCGCGGCGATGGCGTTGTGGACCGACAGGCCGAAGGCCGTGGGCGACAGGGGGGCGTGCGCCGCCAGCGCTTGCAGCAGGCCGAAGTTGCGGGTGGTTTCGCCATGGCGGGAGGCAAACACCAGCGGCATGGGCGGGCGTCCCTCGGCCAACGGCCACGCGCACTCGAACACCCCGCGAGCCAGCGGGCTCAGGCGGCGGCGTTGCAAGGGAGGCAGGAAGTCCAGGCGGGGCGGATTCTGATTTCCGATCGGGCAGAACGGATGTTCGGCCCATTTCAACCAGTCGCCGGGGCCATCGATTCCTTGCGCCCAACCCTGCCATTGCGCGATCGAAAACGTCAACATAGCGCGCGATTCTACTATGGCGATGTCAGGCCATTTTGATTTAAAACGTTACATAATACACAATATTTCCTTTGTTTCTTACACTTCAGCTTGCTATTTGTTACTTTCTCCCGTGAACGTTCAGGAACTTTTAATCTGGTGGGCGGACAAAGGCGCGGCTGCGGGTTACCGCAGCCAGGAGCTGTCAGCCGAGGACGCCGCGCGCGCTCAAGCGCTGCGCAGCCCGAAGGCGCAGCTCGATTGGCGGGTCAGCAGGGCTTTGCTGCAAGAGATCAGGCAGGCCATGCCGCCTGCGACCCTGTCGCTCAGCCACAGCGGCGGCCACGCGGTCTGCGCGTCCGCCCCGGCCGGGTGGCGGTTGGGCGCCGATCTGGAGCGAGTGCGGCCGCGCGAGGTCTTGCGCCTGGCCGAGTGGGTATGCGCGCCGGCCGAGCAAGCCACGCTGGCTGGCCTGGAAGGCGCAGCCCAATTGGAACGCTTTTATCTCTTGTGGACGCTGAAGGAAGCCTTCATCAAGGCGGCCGGACTGGATTTCCCTGCGGACATGGCTTCGGTAGGCCTGGACTTCGGCGGCAAGGCGGAATGGCGCCTGCGTGCGCCGCCGGGGCAGTGGCGCGCCTGTTCATGGCGCCTGGGCGAGGACTGGATCGCGTCCGTGGCGTGGCTCGGACAGGCTGGCGGCGCCACGCGTCCCCAATGGCGCGCGGGGACCGATTGCGTGTTACCGCCGCTTGCCATCCTGGGCGCATGGGCCAGCGGGCCGGATTGAATCGCCCGGGGTTTTTCAGTGGGCATTTAAAGATGTATTATAAATGCATGTTTAATGGCGATTCCGATCGCGCCACAAGGAGCAGTTGATGTTGAGTCCCCAAATCCGCGCCCTGGTCAAGGGCACGGCGCCCGTTCTCAAGACGCACGGCGTCGCGCTGACCAAGCATTTCTATGCCCGCATGTTCAAGCACAACCCCGAGCTCAAGCATGTCTTCAACCAGGGCCACCAGGCTGGCGGCGAGCAGCAGCAGGCGCTGGCCGGCGCGGTCGCGGCTTACGCCGAGCACATCGACGATCCTTCCGTGCTGATGCCCGTGGTGACGCGCATCGTGCACAAGCATGTCAGCCTGGGCATCCGGCCCGAGCACTACCAGATCGTGGGCAAGCATCTGCTGGCCTCCATCAGCGAAGTGCTGGGCGAGGCAGCCACGGAAGAGCTGGTGGCGGCCTGGGCCGCGGCCTACGGCCAACTGGCCGACCTGCTGATCGCCGAAGAGGCGCGCCTGTACGCGGAGTCGGCCGCCAAGCCGGGCGGCTGGACGGGCTGGCGCGCGTTCCGCGTGGTGGGCAAGCAGCGTGAAAGCGCCGAGATCACGTCCTTCTACCTGGCGCCGGCCGATGGCGGCGAAGTGCCTGCCTACCGTCCCGGCCAGTACGTGTCGGTGCGCGTGTTCGTGCCCGAACTGGGCCTGATGCAGCCGCGCCAGTACAGCCTGTCGGACGCGCCGGGCCAGGACCGCCTGCGCATCTCGGTCAAGCGCGAAGCGGCGGGCGCCGATACGCCGGCCGGCCGGGTTTCCAACGCCCTGCATGACCGCCTGGAAGAGGGCGGGGTGCTGGACGTGGCGCCGCCCCAGGGCGACTTCCATCTGCGCGAGGAAGGCAGCGCGCCGGTGGTGCTGCTGAGCGGCGGCGTGGGCCTGACGCCCATGGTCTCCATCCTGAACCATCTGGTGGGGTTGAACGACGAACGCCTGATCCGTTTCGTGCACGGCTGCCGCAACAACTCGGTCCACGCCATGCGCGATCACGTCAACAGCATCGCCGCCGAACGCGCCAACGTGCGCAAGGCGGTGTTCTACGAGGAGGTCGGCCACGGCGACCAACCTGGCCGCGACTACGACTACGCCGGCCGGGTGGATCTGAACGCCATCCGCGACGAAGTCATCGTGCCCGGCGCGGACTACTACCTGTGTGGCCCGGCCGGCTTCATGCGCGCGCAGCGCGAAGCCTTGACCGGCCTGGGCGTGCCCGCCGACCGCATCCATGCCGAAGCCTTCGGCAGCGGCGGCGCGCCCGCCTGAGCGGTGTATCCTGGCGGCCTGAACTTTCGGGCCGCCAGCGTCCATCCCTTTCGTCCCAGCCATGCAACTGACCCGATTCACCGATTTCGGCCTGCGCGTCCTGATGTACCTGACGCAATGCCGCGACCGGTCCGCCGCCGTCACCATTCCGGAGATCGCCGACCGCTTCAGCGTGTCGCGCAATCATCTGGTGAAGGTGGTGCACTTCATGGCGCAGCAGGGTTGGGTCAGCACCTCGCGCGGCAAGGGCGGCGGCCTGCGGCTGTCGCAGTCCGCCGACCGCTACCGGCTGGGCGACCTGATCCGGCAGCTGGAGCAGCAGGGGCCGCTGATCGACTGCCGCGAACCTCCCTGTGCGCTGGACGGCGCATGCCGGCTGTCCGGCGTGCTGGCGCAGACCTTGCAGGCCTTCTACGAGGCGCTCAACGGCTACACCCTGGCCGACCTGGTGCGCGACCCCACGGCCGCCGCCATCATCAAGCTGCATCGCGCCGCCTGAGGCGGGGCATGATGTTTTGTTATGGACCCTGCGGAGTTTGGCATTTGCCGGACGGGCGGAGCGCGTCCCAGAATAGCGTCGTGTCCCTGTCTTTCTGGATCTAAGAGTATGCGGGTTTGCGTAATCGGCGCTGGCGTCGTGGGCGTCACGTCGGCCTATTTCCTGGCGCGCCAGGGCCATGACGTGGTGCTGGTGGACAGCCAGGCGCGTCCGGCCGAGGTCTCCAGCTACGCCAATGGCGGTCAGCTCAGTTATAGCTACGTGGCGCCTTTGGCCGGTCCGGGCGTGCTGCCCAGCGTGCCGGGCTGGCTGCTGCGCGAGGACTCCCCGCTGCGTTTCCGGCCCAGGCTGGATCCCCATCAATGGCGCTGGTGCCTGCAATTTGCGCTGGCGTGCCGGGCCTCGGTGGCCAAGGCTTCCACGGTCCAACTGGCTGGCCTGTCCTATCTGAGCCGGGACGTCATGCACTCGCTGCTGGAGCAGGAAGATCTGGATTTCGGCCATCTGAAGAACGGCAAGCTCATCGCCTACCGCAGTCCGGCCTTGCTGGACAAGGCGCGCGCGCTGGTGGCGTACCAGGCCGACCTCGGCGCTGAACAGCAGGTGCTGGACGCGGCACAGACCCTGGCGCTGGAACCCGCGCTGGCCGGCATGGGCGCAAGCCTGGCCGGCGCCATCTACACCCCCAGCGAAGAAGCGGGCGACTGCCGCCAGTTCACCGAGGCGCTGTTCGACCGCCTGCAGACCATGGCCAACGTGCAATGCGTCATGTCCAATCCGGTATCGGGCCTGCAGCGCGAAGGCCGCCGCATCGTGGCGGTGAATACGCGCGACGGCGACATCGGCGCTGACGCCATCGTGCTGGCCACCGGTATCGGCACGCGTGCGCTGCTCAAGCCGCTGGGCCATGACGTGCCGCTGTATCCCTTGAAGGGCTACAGCCTGAGCGTGCCGCTGGCCGAGGACGACGACTCGGTGGCGCCGCGCATCAGCGTCACGGACTACGAACGGCGCATCGTCTATGCCCGCGTGGGCGGCGTGCTGCGGATCGCGGCCATGGTCGACATCGGCAGCGCCGATGCCGGCATCGACACGGCGCGCATCGGGCTGCTCAAGCGCCAGGTGCACGAGGCGTTTCCGGCGCTGGACCTGCGCCAGGCGGCGCCTTGGGCGGGGCTGCGTCCGGCCACTCCCACCAGCAAGCCGCTGATCGGACGCAGCCATGCCGCCGATAACCTGTGGCTGAACATCGGGCAAGGCGCGCTGGGCTTCACCCTGGCCTGCGGCAGCGCCGCGCTGTTGACGGCCCAGATGGGCGGGCTGGAGCTGCCGCTGGATCCGGCGCCATTCCGCCCCTGATACGGCGATGTCCATTTTGCGATAGTGCCTGCCTTTTCATCGGCAGACGGACTGGATCGCGCTCAATAGGATAGCGATACTCCACCTCCTGCGTAGCCCCAACGGGCGCCGCAAGCGGCCGGAGACCATCCCTCATCCTCCGAGCGCAACCACCATGTCCTACCTGTTTCCGTTGTTCGCCATTCTGTTCTGGGCGGGCAACGTCATCGTCTCCAAGATGGCCGCCAGCGCCATCTCGCCCACTGCCATCACCTTCTACCGGCTGGTGCTGGCCCTGTTCCTGATGGGCCTGTTCACGGCCGGCCCGGCCTGGCGCAACCGCAAGACCATCCTGCGCCATTGGCCCAAGCTGGCGCTGTACGGCGCCCTGTCGTCGGCGGTATTCCAGGCGCTGTCCTATCGCGCCGCCGAAACCACCACGGCGACCAACATGGCCATCCTGACCGCGCTGATTCCCTTGCTGAGCATGCTGCTCAGCGTGGTGATCCTGCGGGATCCGCTGACCCTGGGCATGGCCGCTGGCGGCGCGCTGTCGTTCCTCGGCCTGCTGTACCTGGTGGGCCAGGGCGACATGCTTAGCGTGTTCCAGCACGGCATCCACGTCGGCGACGGCCTGATGCTGCTGGCTGCCTTGTCCTACGCGCTGTACGGAGTGTTGCTGCGCCACTGGAAAGTGCCGCTGCCGGCCTGGCAGTCCACCTTCGTGCAATCGATCTTCGCGCTGCTCTACATGCTGCCGCTGTACCTGCGCGTGCCGGCGGCGCAGGCTGCGCTGGACATGAACACGGTGCCGCTGATCCTGTACGCGGGCATCTTCTCGTCGGTGCTGCTGTCCTTCCTGTGGATCGAAGGCGTGCAGCGGCTGGGGCCCAACCGCTGCAGCATCTTCATCAACCTGCTGCCGCTGTTCACCGCGCTGGCCGCCTTCGTCATGCTGCGCGAGCAACTGCACATGTACCACCTGCTGGGCGGCGCGGTGACGCTGGCCGGCGTGCTGCTGGCGCAGACGGTGCAGCGCCCGCTGTTCGGTCGCGCCCGCACGCTGGCGCTGGACTAGGAAGTTTCACTGGCGTTCAAGACGGGCGCGCGCCGTACCGGCACAGTGGCTCTCTTTATAGGGAGAGAGCCCATGAGCATGTTCCAGAGAACGGCGATCGCGCTGGCGCGCAGCCCGGGCGTGGGGCGGGCGATGCGTGCCATGGCGGCCCGCACGTCGCTGGCGGCCCGTTTCGTCGGCGGCGCGGACGTCGACGCCGCGGTCCGCACGGCCGCCAGGCTGCGCGAGGCGCACGGCATCCGCGCCTCGCTCTTCTACCTGGGCGAGTACGTGGACGATCCCGAGGCCATCGAGCACAACGTGGCCCAGACGCTCGGCGCCTGCCGGGCGCTGGAGCACGCAGGGCTGGACGTGCACGTGTCAGTCGATCCCACCGCCATCGGCTATATGCGCGACGACGCGCTGGGCCGGGACAATGCCCGGCGCATCGGCCTGGCGGCGCGCCGGACGGTCGGCCTGGGGCGCGACTGGATGGTGCTGGACATGGAGGATTCCTCCCTCTGCGACCGCACCTGCGCCTTGCATCGCGAACTGCTGCAAGCCGGCATGCCGGCAGGCCTGACACTGCAGGCGCGGCGGCGCCGCACGCCGCTGGACCTGGCCTGGGCGATCCGTCAGCGCACCTCGCTGCGGCTGGTCAAGGGCGCGTTTCCGGAGCGCGCGCTGGACCACGCCGGCCGCGCGCGCATCGACCAGGCCTATCTGGACGCCGCCGCCATCATGCTGTCGCGCGAGGCGCTGGAGTCCGGCTTCCAGCCCGTTTTCGGTACCCATGACGACCGCCTGGCCGGCGCCATCCTGGAGCTGGCGCGGGAGCGCGGCTGGCCGCCAGAAGCCTTCGAATTCGAAATGCTCTATGGCGTGCGTCCGGACTGGCAGCTCGCGTTGCGCCGTTTGGGCTATAACGTCAGGGTCTATCTGCCCTTCGGCGGCGATTGGTGGCCGTATGCCGTGCGCCGCGTGGGCGAGAATCCCCGCAACGCGTGGCTGCTGGCCCGCACGCTGACATCGGACCAGAGCTACTTCGGCTAGGCGCTACATCCTCACTTGTTCATGGCGGTTTCCCAACATATCTGGCATTGCGGCGCCGGCCTGCCCGGCGATGTTTTGATCGCAGACCTGCGCGGCTACCGCTATGCGCCGCATTTCCACGACGCCTGGTCCATCGGCGCCATCGCGCAGGGCCGTTGCGCCTTCACCGTGCATGGCGCGCCGCAGGCCGCGGGCGAGGGCGATCTGGTGGTGATTGCGCCCGGTCAGGTCCATACCGGGGGCACCTCGGACGCGCCGCTGGGGTACCGCATGGCCTATATCGATCCGGACTGGTTCAGGGATCACGAACTCACCCTGTTTGCGGGCGGGGCCAGCCTGGCCGGTCCCGTGATTCGCGATCCGGCGCTCTGCCAGGCCTGGCTGGACGCGCTCACGCCCGATCCCATCGCCGACGCGCAGCGCCGCGAACGCCTCTCCGCCGCCTTGTTCGGCCTGCTGGCGGCACATGCGCAAGCCCGTACGGCGGCGGCAGACGACGCGTCCGACGTCTGCTCGCTGCTGCGCGCGCGTATGGCCTCGGACCCAGCCTGCGCGCCGGATCTGGAGGCCCTGGCGGTGGCGCAGGACCGCCACCGCACCACGCTGGTCAAGCAGTTTGCCCGGCGCTACGGCTTGCCGCCGTTGGCCTGGCTGCGCAACTGGCGGGTGGCGCGGGCCCGGGCGCTGCTGCGCGACGGCCTGGCGCTGGCCGACGCCGCGCATGCCGTGGGTTTCGCCGACCAGGCCCATCTGACCCGCGTGTTCAAGCAGGTCTACGGCAGCACGCCCGGCGTGCTGCGCAGCGCAGGGGCAGGCTCCCAGACATTGCGGGCGCGCGGCGTTTCCACCCGGTAGTCCGAGTACTTGCGGGTAAAGAACGTGGTGCCCAGTTCGGCCGCCGCCTGCAGCGGCTGGCGCGGGTCCGCCGCGATCTCGCCGCGCAGGTTGCCGGCGCCGTGCACGTAGCCGACGAAATCCGAATGGGTATAGCGCGCGTATTCCTGGATCTGGTGCACGATGCCCAGCGCCGCGCCCGGGTAGGTTTCCTCGGATGCCACCGCCAGGCCCAGGCGCTTGCCGGTCATGCGCTGCTTGACCCGTTCCGGTTCGGGTCCCTGGCCGGCATAGTGGCTGAACGAACGGTCGAAGAACGCCTTGGTCTGCGCCGACATGCCGTACCAGTAGATCGGGGTGCAGATCAGCACGCCGTCGGCCGGCAGGAAGTGTTCCAGGAACAGCTCGGAATAGCGGTCGGTCGGCGGGGGCGAGCGCCGCAAGTCCGGCAAAAAGGCCCCGATGTAGTCGTCCAGGAACAGCAGCGTGGCCTGGGTGCCCGCCGCCTCGGCCCCGCGCAGCGCAGCCGCGCCCAGGGCCGCGCTGTTGCCGTCGCGCCGCGGGCTGCCGACCAGGATCAGCAGGCGCTTGTCGGGATGATCTGAATTCATGTTTGATTCCTCTTGTTGGCATGGACGTTTCCATGTGGTGAGGAAAATTCTGTCCTGGCGGCTGAAAGGCGACAAATGATGAATCCTTGAATATGATGAATTGATTTCATCCATAGGGCCAGGAATCCATGTTTGCCACGCTACCGGTGACCGCGCTGCGCACCTTCGAGGCGGCTGCCAGATTGCTCAGCTTCAAACTGGCCGCGGCCGAACTGGCGGTCACTGCCACGGCCGTGTCCCATCAGGTCAAGGCGCTCGAGCGGCACGTGGGCTACGCGCTTTTTGAACGCGTGCCGCGCGGCGTGCGCCTGACGGAGAAGGGCGCGCGCCTTTTTGCCGGCGTGCACGGCGCCTTGCTCGATGTGGCGCAGACCCTGGACGCCTTGCGCGCCGCGCCGGCCTCGGGCGCGCTGACCCTGTCCACCACACATTCGTTCGCGGCCCTGTGGCTGGTGCCGCGGCTGGGCCGCTTCTACGCGGCGTTTCCTCAATATCAACTGAACCTGAACACCAGCGCCGAAGCGGTGGACCTGTTGCGCGACGCCAGCGTGGACCTGGCCATCCGCTACAGCCGGGCGCGCTGGCCCGGGCTGCACGCCGCCTGCTCGTTGCAGGAATGGTTCGGCGTCTATGGCGCGCCGACGCTGGCCGCCCGTCCGGGCAGGCGCGCGCCGTCGCTGGTGACCGTGCGCTGGCGCGATTCGCAGCTGTACGAGCAGGGCTGGCAGGACTGGTGCGAGGCCGCCGGCCTGCCGTCCTGGCGCAAGCCGGCGGCGCTGCATGCCTACGAGGAAGAGCACTACGCCCTTCAGGCCGCCATTGCCGGCCAGGGACTGGTGCTGGCCAGCTCCGTCATGGTGTCGGACAGCGTGGCGGCGGGTACCCTGGTGGCGTATCGTCCTGAGGTGCGGGTGGCGGGGGCGGCCTACACCGCGCTGTGCGCGCCGGGCCGCGAACGCCATCCGCCGGTCAAGGCTTTCCTGGGGTGGTTGCGCAAGGAGTTCGAGGCTCAAGCATGAGGCCGGGAAGCATGCGGCTCATATCCTCTGTTACTGGATTGACGCGCCCCTGCACGCGCTTCCACTCTCTTCCCGAAAATCAGCGCGGAGGCCGCGAGGCGTGAATCGATTCCATGAAATGAGCGTGTTCCTGGCGGTGGCCGAGGCACAGAGTTTCGCCGCGGCCGCGCGCCGGCTGGAGATGTCGGCGCCGACCGTCACGCGCAGCGTGTCGGCGCTGGAGCGGCGGTTGGGCGCGTTGCTGCTGGTGCGCACCACGCGCAGCCTGCGACTGACCGAGGCCGGCCAGCGCTATGCCGACGACTGCCGCCGCATCCTCGACGAAGTCGAACAGGCCGACGATGCCGTGGCCGGCGCGATGGCCGCGCCGCGGGGCGCGCTCAGCATCACGGCGCCGGCGTTCTTTGGCGAATTGCACGTGATGCCGGCCGTGCTGGCTTATCTGCGCGCGCATCGCGAAGTCTCCGTGCGCACGCTGCTGGTGGACCGCGTGGTGAACCTGCTGGACGAACGCGTGGACGTGGCGGTGCGCATCGGCGCCTTGCCGGATTCGACGCTGACGGCGGTGCCGGTGGGGCAGGTACGCCGCGTGGTCTGCGCCGCGCCCGCGTTCCTGCGCGAACACGGCGTGCCGCAGGACCTGGAGTCGCTGCCGCGCTTTTGCACGGTCACCGCCGCCATGGAAGGCCGCACGCCGCAATGGCGCTTCCAGCAGGATGGCCAGCCCCGCAGCCTGCGCGTCGATTCGCAACTGACGGTCACGTCCTTCCAGGCCGCGGTGCTCGCGGCCTGCGAGGGTTGGGGGCTGACGCAGGTGGTGTCCTACCAGGTGGCGCGGCACCTGGCCAGCGGCGCCCTGGATGTGGTGCTGCGCGACTTCGAACTGCCGCCGCTGCCGGTCCACCTGGTGTACCCAGAAGGCCGCAAGAGTTCGGCCAAGGTGCGCAGCTTCGTGGAGTTCTGCGTCGAGGCCTTGCGGCGCGACCTGGCGACGCTGCCGGCGTAGCGACCCGTTCCTCGGACGCGCCCGCACGCAGGCCTTGAAGGGACGGGGCGGCCGTCCTCTTTCTTTCATCCGCTGCAAGAGTGTCTTGCCGGCGCTGGCCGTTCACGCGAGCCCGGCGCCGGCCCAAGATGGAGTCTGAATCCGACTTGGAGCCCGCTCATGCAAACCGCCCATACCCCTAAGCTGACCTTCTACAGTTTTCCCTTGTCCGGCCACGCCCATCGCGTCGCCCTGATGCTGTCCCTGCTGGATGTGCCCCACCGCAAGGTCGATGTGGACCTGCGCGGCGGCGAGCAGAAGCGCCCGCCGTTCCTGGCTTTGAACGCCTTCGGCCAGGTGCCGGTCATCGACGATGACGGGGTGGTGGTCGCGGATTCGACCGCCATCCTGGTCTACCTGGCCAAGCGTTACGGCGGCCAGGCCTGGCTGCCGGAAGACCCGGCCGGGGCGGCGGCGGTACAGCGCTGGCTGTCGGCGGCGTCCGGCCCGCTGGCGATCGGCCCGGCGGCTGCGCGCCTGGTGACCCTGTTCGGCGCGGCCTATGACGTGGACAGCACGCTGGCCCGCGCCCATGCCTTGCTCAAGGTCATGGACGGCGAACTGGCCGCACGCGATTTCCTCGCGGGCACGACGCCGACCATTGCGGACGTGGCCTGCTACGCCTATGTGGCGCATGCCCCCGAAGGCAATGTGTCGCTGGAGGCCTATCCGCACGTCCGCGCCTGGCTGGGCCGCATCGAAAGCCTGCCGCGTTTCGTGCCCATGGCCTCGTCGCCGGTGGGCCTGCTGGCCGCCTGAGGACAGGCGCCGCCCTCAAGGAGTACGCCATGGCCATCGCAGAACCTGCCGCCCTCCCGCCGTCGCCCTGGCACGCGGGCGAACGCCTGTTGCAACACCACGTCGGGATCGCCGAGCGCATGGCGGTGACCGGACCCAAAGTCATCCGCGACTACATGCCGGACCAGCACCGCCTGTTTTTCGAGCAGCTGCCGTTTCTGGTTGCCGGCGCGGTGGACGGGCAGGGCGATCCCTGGGCCGGCGTGCTGGAGGGCCTGCCCGGCTTCGTGTCCTCGCCCGATCCACGCAGCCTGCGCGTGTCCGCCGTGCCGGATGCCGACGATCCGCTGCTGGCCGGCCTGGGGATGGACCAGCAGATGGGCCTGCTGGGAATCGAGCTGCACACGCGCCGACGCAACCGCGCCAACGGCCGCATCGCCACCTGGGACGGCAAGCGCTTCGAGGTGGCGGTGACGCAGTCCTTCGGCAATTGCCCGCAATACATCCAGGCGCGGGAATTCCAGTTTTCGCGTTCGCCGGCGCTGCGCTTTCCGGGCGCGCCGAATGAGCGCAGCGCGCTGGACGTTGCGGCGCGGGCGCTGATCGCCCGGTCCGACACGTTCTTCGTGGCGACCTACGCGGACGAGGGCGGCCGCAAGGTCGACGTCTCGCACCGCGGCGGCAAGCCGGGCTTCGTGCGGGTGGACGGCGACGTGCTGACCATTCCGGATTTTTCCGGGAACCGCTTTTTCAACACCCTGGGCAACATGGTGCTCAACCCGCGCGCCGGACTGCTGTTCATCGACTTCGAGCGCGGCGACGTGCTGCAGTTGACGGGCGCTGCTGAAGTCATCCTGGACAGCCCGGAGATCGCGCAGTTCGAGGGCGCCGAACGGCTGTGGCGGGTGCATGTGCGGCGCGTGGTGCGCCGGCCCGGCGCGCTGGCCTTGCGCTGGCGCTTCGACTCGTACTCGCCCACCGCGCTGGCGACCGGGCAATGGCCGGCCGCGGGGGCTGCATAGCCCCGACCTAGCCCGGGAGGGCGGTCTTCTGCACCACGGCATCGTCCGGCCCGAGCAGGCGGCCGTCCTGCGCGCGGATTTCCAGCTTGCGCACGGGCTGGCCGCGCTTGCGGTCGATCAGCGTGGAATGGGGTTCGGCCGCGCCGTAGTAGTGGTCTTCGCCCCATTGGCGCAAGCCCACGATTACTGGAAAGAGCGCCCGGCCTTTGTCGGTCAGCACGTATTCCTGGTAGGCGCTGCCGTCCGAGGCCGGCGCCACTTCGAGGATGCCGTGCGCCACCAGCGTGCGCAGCCGGTCGCTGAGGATGTTCTTGGCCACGCCCAGGCTTTTCTGCAATTCGCCAAACCGCCGCAATCCATCGAAGGCGTCGCGCACGATCAATAGCGACCACCAGTCGCCGATCGCGTCCAGGGAGCGTGCCACCGGGCAGGCGGCGCCTTCGAGACTAGTGCGTTTGACCATGTCGGATCCTTGCTGAGGGAAAGGCGGTGATGGCTGGCGTATCGCAATTTCGGTTGCATTATAAAACCTCGAAAACTATTATTCTGGTTTTATAAAGCAACCAGAATGGAGCAAGAGATGTCAGCCCGACCAGAACCCGCCGATTCCGCACCCCCAAGTCCGATGCCCAGGTCCCTGGTGATGCTGCTGGCGGTGGCCTGCGCCCTGAGCGTGGCCAACGTGTATTACGCCCAGCCCCTGCTGGACGCCATCGGCCGAGAGTTCGGCATCGCCGAAGGCGCGGTAGGCATCGTGGTCACGGCCACCCAACTGGGCTGCGCGCTGGCGCTTCTGTTCGTGGTGCCGCTGGGCGACCTGCTGGACCGCCGGCGCCTGATGCTGGGGCAGCTGGCGCTGCTGGTCCTGTCTTTGGCGGCCGTGGCGCTGTCGGCCAGCACGCCCTGGCTGTTGATGGGCATGGTGGCGCTGGGCTTGCTGGGAACGGCCATGACGCAGGGCCTGCTGGCCTTGTCCGCGGCGCTGGCCGCGCCGGGCGAGCGCGGCCGGGTGGTCGGCGCCGCGCAAGGCGGGGTGGTGATCGGCCTGCTGTTGGCGCGCACGCTGGCCGGGGCCGTGGCGGACCTGTGGGGCTGGCGCGCGGTCTACGTCGTGTCCGCTGCGCTGGCCGCCGTGCTGGCGGTGGTGCTGGCGCGGCGTTTGCCGCAACGCCGGCTGCCCGCGGTGGACATGGGTTACTGGGCCTTGCTGCGCTCGCTCTACGGCCTGTTGGCTACCGAGCGCGTGCTGCGCGTGCGCGGCATGATCGCGCTGCTGATGTTCGCTGCCTTCAGCGCCTTCTGGACCGCGCTGGTGCTGCCCCTGAGCGCGCCGCCGCATTCGCTGACGCACAGCGCGGTGGGCGCGTTCGGGCTGGTGGGCGTGGCGGGCGTGCTGATGGCGGCGCGGGCAGGGCGGCTGGCCGATAGCGGGCAAGGCGAGCGGACCACGGCCGTGGGCCTGGCGTTGCTCTGCCTGGCCTGGGTGCCGATTGCCTTTCTGAATCAGAGTCTGTGGTTGCTGGCGTTGGGTGTGCTGGTCTTGGATATCGCCTTGCAAGCGCTGCACGTGACGAATCAGACCATGATCTTCAGCGTGAATCCGCAGGCGCATAGTCGATTGGTCGGTGGCTACATGATGTTCTACGCGGTGGGGAGCGGGTTGGGGTCTATCGCTTCGACGGCGGTTTATGCGCAGGCGGGGTGGCTTGGGGTGTGCTTGCTGGGGGCGGGTATCAGTGTTGTGGCGCTGGCGTTCTGGGCGGTGACGTTGCCGCGTGGTGAGCGTTTGGCCGTTGGTTCTCAGGATGCTCGTCGTGGGGTTCTTTAGACGCCAGTCGCGGCGTGGGCTCGCGATGCGCGGGGCTGCGATTGCGGTCCGGAGCCTTCGCTCCGGACTTCCCCTTCGTCATCTTCGTCCTCGCCTTCGGCGACTCCTTCAGATTCCCTCGGGCTTATCGACGCCCCGCGCATCGCGAGCCCACGCCGCGACTGGCTCGGCTGCTTGAATCTCCACGGGCGCTGGGGCGGGCGGTGTGCTTGGCGTTCTGGCCACGGTCGGTGGGGGGTGGTGTGTTTTGCGGGGCCCGCCCCAGGCCGGCCGCGCGGGCGGCCTCTTGGGGCTTACGCTGTATCTTGCGTCGCGCGATGGCGCTGCGCGCGGGTGACGGGGGCGTTCTCGTGATGACGCGTGCGGTTGGCGAGAACCAGGTTTGAATATGGTGGGTGCTGTGTTCGGGTTGATGGCGAAGCGCACGGGTCGGCCAGCAATCGTCATTTCAACGCAGGTGCCGGATGGGTGGCGCGCGTCCAGGTCTGCATGCGCAAGCGGCCATTCGCCGCGCGCCACCCATCACCGCCCACTCCCCCGTGTGCTGGGGATCAATAGCAAATCAGTCACCGCATCCGCGCAAGCGAACACAATCGAAATTCAAGAAATCACGTATGTCATTCTCGGCCGCCCGCGCGGCCGAGAATGACGGGCAACACAAGCATCGTCCCTGCCCACGGCTCTAGCAGCGCCCCAATCCAAGATTCAAGTAGCTCGTCGGCGCGGGCGCCTGAGTGGCGGGCAACCTCGATGCGCCCGACGGAATCCGAAGGAACCGCCGAAGGCGGTGACGAGGATGAGGATGGGGCAGTCCGGAGCGAACGCTCCGGACCGCAATCGTGGGCGCCCGCCACTCAGGCGCCCGCGCCGACGGGCGGCCTACGAAGCACTGGAACGAGACCCCGAAGCCATCGCCTACAAACAAGACCTCAGACGAGACCCTCATGTATCAAGGGCCCGCCGCAACACACCATAGACAGTTACGGCTGCACCTCATATTCCCCAGACCCAAGCACCACCGCCGCCATCCCCGGCGCCTGGCTCAGCTTATGCAACGCATAGCACTGCGCAGTCGCGATCTTTGCATCGTGGAAAACAGGATCTTCCTCGCGCAGATCCAAGCTCGCCAGCAGCGCTCGCGCCATCTGCCAGCCGGCAAACGTGGTGCCCGCCAGCAGCAGATACGGCACGGCGGCCGCGAACACCGCGTTGGGGCGGCTGGCGGCGTTGGCCAGCACGAAGTCGATGGCGTCGGCCAGCGCCGCGCGGGCCTGGCGCAGCGGCGTCAACATCAGGCGGGCAGCGGATTCGCTGCGGGCTTCCAGCGCCGCTTCGGTCTTGCCGACTTCCGCCAGCAGGGCGCGGGCGACTGCGCCGCCGTCGCGCAGGGTCTTGCGGCCCACCAGGTCATTGGCCTGGATCGCCGTCGTGCCCTCGTAGATCGTGAGGATGCGCGCGTCGCGGTAGTACTGCGCCGCGCCGGTTTCCTCGATGAAGCCCATGCCGCCGTGCACCTGCACGCCCAGGCTGGCCACATCGATGGACATCTCGGTGCACCAGCCCTTGACGATGGGCACCAGGTATTCCTGCACCGCCAGATGGCGCTTGCGGGCTTCGGCGTCCGGGCTGGCGTGCGCCAGATCCGCATGACCCGCGGTGTAGTAGGCCAGCGCGCGGCCGGCCTCGGTCAGCGCGCGCATCGTGCCCAGCATGCGGCGCACGTCGGGGTGCTGGATGATGGCCACCGCGTCCTTGGACGAACCGTCCACCGGGCGGCTCTGCACGCGCTCGGCGGCATAGGCCAGCGCGTGCTGGTGGGCGCGGTCGGCGACGGCCACGCCCTGCACGCCTACCGCGTAGCGCGCGGCATTCATCATGATGAACATGGCGTCCAGGCCGCGGTTTTCCTGTCCCACCAGATAGCCCAGCGCGCCGCCCGCGTCGCCGAACTGCAGCGTGCAGGTGGGGCTGGCCTTGATGCCCAGCTTGTGTTCGATCGACACGCAATGGACATCGTTGCGCGCGCCCAGCGTGCCGTCTTCGTTGACCAGGAACTTGGGCACCAGGAACAGCGAAATGCCTTTGACGCCTTCGGGCGCGTCGGGCAGGCGCGCCAGCACCAGGTGCAGGATGTTCTCGGCCAGATCGTGTTCGCCGTAGGTGATGAAGATCTTGGTGCCCGAGATGCGGTAGGTGCCGTCCCCCACGGGTTGCGCGCGTGACCGCACCATGGCCAGGTCCGAGCCTGCCTGTGGCTCGGTCAGGTTCATGGTGCCGGTCCAGCGTCCGGAAATCATGGGCTCGATGAAGCGCTGCTTCAGTTCAGGCGAACCCGCCGTCAGCAGCGCCTCGATCGCGCCATTGGTCAGCAGCGGGCACAACGCGAACGACAGGTTGGCGGCGTTCAGCATTTCCGAGCAGGGTGAACCGATCAGGCCGGGCAGGCCCTGGCCGCCGTATTCCACCGGATGCGTCATGCCTTGCCAGCCGGCCTCCGCGTACATGTCGAAGGCTTGCTTGAAGCCAGGCGAAGTGGTGACGGCGCCGTCGCGCCAGGAGCTGGGCTCGCGGTCGGCTGCATGGTTCAGCGGCGCCAGCACGTCGCCGGCATAGCGCGCGGATTCTTCCAGCACGGCCTGGGTGGTGTCGGGCGTGGCTTCCTCGAAGCCGGGCAGCGCGGCAACTTGCGGCAGGCCCGCAAGGTGGTTCAGCACGAACAGCATGTCTTTCACGGGGGCTTGGTACGTCATGGCGTCGGAGCTCCTGGATGGGATGGAAACGTGGGATTCAACCGGCCTTGCCGGGGCCGGCCACGTCGATGGCCTTGGTCGCGCCGACGGCGGCGCGCAGTTCGAATTTCTGGATCTTGCCGGTGGAGGTCTTGGGCAGTTCGCCGAAGCGCACCGCGCGCGGCACCTTGAAGCCGGGCAGCAGCAGCTTGCAGTGCGCGATGATCTCTTCGGCGGTGGCGCTGCAGCCGGGTTTGAGTTCGACGAAGGCGCAAGGGGTTTCGCCCCACTTGGGATCGGGCATCGCCACCACGGCCACCGCCGCCACCGCGGGATGGCGGTAGAGCGCGTCTTCCACTTCGATGCTGGAGATGTTCTCGCCGCCGGAAATGATGATGTCCTTGCTGCGGTCCTTGATGCGGACGTAGCCGTCGGCCGTCATCACGCCCAGGTCGCCGGTGCGGAACCAGCCGCCGGCAAAGGCCTGGTCGGTGGCGCGTTCGTTCTTCAGGTAGCCCTTCATGCAGATGTTGCCGCGGAACATGACTTCGCCCACGGTCTGCTCGTCGGCCGGCACCTCTTCCATGGTGTCGGGATCGCGCACGGATACGCCCGCCTGCAGGTGGTAGCGCACGCCCTGGCGCGCATTGCGCAGCGCGCGCTCTTCCTCGTCCAGCGCGTCCCAGGCTTCCTGGCGGGCGCACACGGCTGCGGGTCCATAGACTTCGGTCAGACCGTACACATGGGTCAATTCGAAACCGATGTCGCGCATCTTGGCGATGACGGCGGGCGCGGGCGCGGCGCCCGCCACCATGGTGCGCACTGTGTGGTCGATGCCGGCGCGCAGTTCGGCCGGCGCGTTGGCCAGCGCGCTCTGCACGATGGGCGCGCCGCAATAATGGGTGACGCCTTCATTGCGGATCAGGTCGAACACGGTCTGCGGATCGAACTTGCGCAGGCACACGTTGACGCCGGCGCGCGCGGCGACCGTCCAGGCAAAGCACCAGCCGTTGCAGTGGAACAGCGGCAGGGTCCACAGATAGACCGGATGCTTGGGCATGTCCCATTCGAGGATGTTGCTGATGGCGTTCAGGTAGGCGCCGCGGTAGTGGTAGACCACACCCTTGGGATCGCCGGTGGTGCCGGACGTGTAATTCAGTGCGATGGCGTCCCATTCGTCCGCGGGGGGCTTCCAGTCGTAGCGGGCAGGGGCGCCGGCCAGGAAGGCTTCGTAATCGACCGCGCCGGGCAGCTCCGCCGGGGCGGTTTCCAGGTCGTGCACCGAAATGAGCTTCAGGTGCGGGAACTCGGCCCGGGCGCGCTGGGCGAGTTCGGCGTACTCCGTGTCCACGATCAGCGCCTGCGCTTCGCCGTGGCCCAGCATGAACAGCACGCTGGGGGTGTCCAGGCGGGTATTCAGGGTATTGAGCACCGCGCCCAGCATGGGCACGCCGAAATGGGCTTCGACCATGGCGGGAATGTTGGGCAGCATCACGGCCACGGTGTCGCCGCGCTTGATGCCGGCTTGCGCCAGCGCGCCGGCCAGGCGCTGCGCGCGCTCGTAGGTCTGGGCCCAGTTGCGCCGCACCTCGCCGTGGACGATGGCCAGCCGCTGGCCATAGACCTGGGCTGCGCGCGCGATGAAATCCACCGGGGTCAGGGCTTCGTAGTTGGCGTCGCGGCGCTCAAGGCCGCGGTCGAACATACCGCTCATGCTTGTCTCCAGTTGGGACGCGCAGGCGTCCCTTATCCGTGTGCGGGGAGTTTGATCCCCGTCGCTTGCCCTAGCTTACGGGGCCGCCGAAAATGCTGTCTGTCACCTGCATGACAGACGGCCGGCCGACCTGGCTTCCCCAAGTTTTACACAGTTATTCCCATGTCCGACGTTTCAAACATCGTTTCCGCCGAGGAACTGGCCGGCCTGTTCGGATCCTGTGCCTGGTTTACCGCGCTGGAGGCCCGCCACCAGGATCTGGTGCTGGCGACCGCGCGCGCCGAACACGTGCCCAACGGCGCCTGGATCGCGCGGCGCAATGCGCCGTCGGACTATTGGCTGGGCGTGCACACGGGTCTGTTGAAGCTGGCCATCTACAACGAATCGGGCCGCAGCTGCACCTTTTCGGGCGTGCCGCCGGGCGGCTGGTTCGGCGAGGGCAGCGTCATCAAGCGCGAACTGCGCAAGTACGACGTGGTGGCGATCCAGCCGTCGCTGGTGTTGCTGGTGCCTACGGCCACCTTCCATGCGCTGTTGTCGGCCAGCCTGCCTTTTTCGCATTTCGTCATCGGCCAGTTGAACAACCGCATGGGCGAGTTCATCGCTTCCATCCAGAACCACCGTTTGCTGGATGCGGACGCGCGCGTGGCGCAGTCGCTGGCGCAGCTGTTCAATCCGCAGCTGTATCCGTCCACCGATCTGACGCTGGCGATCTCGCAGGAAGAACTAGGCTATCTGACGGGCCTGTCGCGCCAGCGGGTCAACCAGGCGCTGCAGACGCTGGCCGACCAGGGCATCCTGGCGCTGGCCTACAACCAGATCAAGGTGCTGGACCTGGAGCGCTTGCGCCAATACGGCCTGGACCAGATCTGAGGGCGCCGGATCAGGCGCCGCGCAAGGCGCGGGTGAGCGCGGCGCGCGCCAGGATGCGGGTCGAATCCAGCGTGGGCAGGGCCGAATTGCCGTCGTTCAGCACCAGCGGCAACTCGGTGCAGCCCAGTACCACGGCGTCGCAGCCAGCCTCGCGCAGGCGCTCGATCACGGCTTGCAGCTTCGCCACGGATTCCGGCTTGAACACGCCGTACACCAGTTCATCCATGATGACGCGGGCCAGCGTGTCGCGGTCCGCTTGCGCCGGCCGCAACCATTGCAGCCCGCGCGCTTCCAGCTTGTCCGGATAGACGCTGCTGTCCACCAGCCAGCGCGTGCCCAGGATGCCGATGCGGCGCAAGCCGCGCGCCTGGGCTTCGGCCGCGACCTCTTCGGCGATATGCAGCCAGGGCAGGGGCGACTGCGGCAGCACATGGTCCAGCGCCTGGTGGATGGTGTTGTCCGGGCAGATCAGGAAATCCGCGCCCGCGCGCGCCAGCTTGCCCGCCGACGACTGCATCAGCGCGCCCACCCCGGCCAGGTCGGCCTGGTCCAGGCAGGCGACATAGTCCGCCAGCGAATGCGTGTGCAGCGAAATCTCCGGGTGCGCGTGCGGGCCCAGGCGCTGGGCGCCTTCCGCGCACAGCGTGCGGTAGCAAAGCGCGGCGCCTTCCGCCGAGCAGGCGACGATGCCGATGTGCAGGGGCGTGGCGTTCATTCAGCAGACTCCTTGTTGGATGCGCGCACGTGGCGCGCGATGTCCAGGAAGCTCGCCGCCATGGCGTCTTGCTGCGCCTGCGGCAGCCGCGACAGGAACAGTTCGTCGACGGCGGGGCCGTAGACCTTCCACATCTCGCGGCGCAGCGCGCGGCCCTTGGGCGTGAGGCGGGCGTAGGTGGCGCGGCGGTCTTCGTCCGAGCGGAAGCGTTCGACCAGGCCTTCGGCCTCGATTCGGTCCATCAGGCGCGTCAGGTTGTAGCGCGCGATCACCATGCGCTCGGCGATCTCGAACATCCTGGCCGTGCCGTCGGGCGCGCGCTCCAGCGCCCATAAGGCGTCATACCAGGCCAGCGGCGGCAGGCCGGCGGCTGACAGGCGCTTTTCGATTTCTTCCACTACCAGCGCATGCGCGGTCAGGAAGAGGCTCCACGCATCGGGCTTGCCCGTGGCCATGCGGTCGGTTCCTTTGAAAGAGGTGGGAATGCTGCGGGGATTGTAAGAGGCGGGCGCCAGGCGCGACGCCGGCATTTCGCGGTCCAAACAACCCTTTATTGGTGATTTATACCCTGGCTGGCCACGGTGAAAAAAACCGTGTGAATTGCAATGCCATGATTTGCATGGGATTTTTCCTGGCACGGAATTCGCATATGGGTACGTACCCCAAAACCGCAACACTGGAGGGCGTTCCCATCATGGGTCCGTATCGGAAATTATGGTTCACCTTGATCGCCGTATTGGCGGTCACGTTCGCATTGCTGGGCTTCTACGGCGGCGAGGTCTATCGCCAGGCGCCGCCGATTCCCGGGCAGGTCGTGACGACCGACGGCAAACCGCTGTTCGGCCGCGACGACATCCTGGACGGCCAGACGGCCTGGCAATCGGTCGGCGGCATGCAGCTGGGATCGGTCTGGGGACACGGCGCCTACCAGGCGCCGGACTGGACGGCCGACTGGCTGCACCGTGAACTGACCGCCTGGCTGGACCTGGCCGCGCGCGAGCAGCACGGCCGGGACTATGCGCAGCTGGACGCGGGCGCCCAGGCAGCGTTGCGCGCGGAACTGAAGGCCGAATACCGCGCCAACCGCAGCGACGCCGCCACCGACACGCTGGCGGTGAGTCCGCGGCGCGCGCGCGCCATGGCGCAGACCGCCGCCTATTACGACCAGCTGTTCTCCGACGCGCCCGCGCTGCACCGCAGCCGCGAAAATTTCGCGATGAAGGAAAACACGCTGCCCGACGCCGCGCGCCGCACCCAGCTCACGCATTTCTTCTTCTGGACGGCATGGGCCGCGGCCACCGAGCGCGAAGGCAAGGCGGTCACCTACACCAACAACTGGCCGCATGAACCCCTGATCGACAACGTGCCCAGCGCCGAAAACGTCATGTGGTCCATCCTCAGCGTGGTGGTGCTGCTGGCCGGCATCGGCTTCCTGGTCTGGGCCTGGGCTTTCCTGCGCGGCAAGGAAGACGACGAGCCGCTGGCGCCCGCCAAGGACCCGCTGACCACTTTCGCCCTGACGCCGTCGCAGCGCGCCTTGGGCAAGTACCTGTTCCTGGTGGTGGCGCTGTTCGGCTTCCAGGTGCTGCTGGGCGCCTTCACCGCGCACTACACCGTCGAAGGGCAGAAGTTCTATGGCGTCGACCTGTCGCAGTGGTTCCCGTATTCGCTGGTGCGCACCTGGCATATCCAGAGCGCGCTGTTCTGGATCGCCACGGGCTTCCTGGCCGCCGGCCTGTTTCTGGCGCCGTTGATCAACGGCGGGCGCGATCCCAAGTTCCAGAAGCTTGGCGTCGACATCCTGTTCTGGGCGCTGGTGCTGGTGGTGGTCGGATCGTTCACCGGGAACTACCTCGCGATCGCGCAGATCATGCCGCCGGACCTGAACTTCTGGCTGGGCCACCAGGGCTATGAATACGTGGACCTGGGCCGCCTGTGGCAGATCGGCAAGTTCGCCGGCATCTGCTTCTGGCTGGTGCTGATGCTGCGCGGCATCGTGCCGGCGCTGCGCACGCCGGGCGGGGACAAGAACCTGCTGGCGCTCCTGACCGCTTCGGTCGGCGCCATCGGCCTGTTCTATGGCGCCGGCTTCTTCTACGGCGAACGCACGCACCTGACGGTGATGGAGTACTGGCGCTGGTGGATCGTGCACCTGTGGGTGGAAGGCTTCTTCGAAGTCTTCGCGACCACGGCGCTGGCCTTCATCTTCTCCACGCTGGGCCTGGTGTCGCGCCGCATGGCCACCACGGCCAGCCTGGCCTCGGCCTCGCTCTTCATGCTGGGCGGCATACCCGGCACCTTCCACCACCTGTACTTCGCCGGCACCACCACGCCCGTGATGGCCATCGGCGCCAGCTTCTCAGCGCTGGAAGTGGTGCCGCTCATCGTGCTGGGGCATGAGGCCTGGGAGAACTGGCGCCTGAAGACCCGCGCGCCCTGGATGGAAAACCTGAAGTGGCCGCTGATGTGCTTCGTCGCCGTGGCCTTCTGGAACATGCTGGGCGCGGGCGTCTTCGGCTTCATGATCAACCCGCCCGTTTCGCTGTACTACATCCAGGGCCTGAACACCACGCCGGTGCACGCGCACGCGGCCCTGTTCGGCGTGTATGGCTTCCTGGCGCTGGGCTTCACCCTGCTGGTGCTGCGCTACATCCGTCCGCAGTACGCGCTGAGCCCCAGTTTGATGAAGCTGGCGTTCTGGGGCATGAACCTGGGCCTCGCGCTGATGATCTTCACCAGCCTGCTGCCGGTGGGGCTGATCCAGTTCCACGCCAGCGTCAGCGAGGGCATGTGGTACGCCCGCAGCGAAGGCTTCATGCAGCAGGAGCTGCTGCAGAACCTGCGCTGGGGCCGCACCTTCGGCGACGTGGTGTTCCTGCTGGGCGCGCTGGCCATCGTGATGCAGGTGATCCTGGGCCTTCTGAGCGGCAAGCCCGCGCTGGCCGAGCCGCGCCTGCAGGCCAAGGCGGCGCGCGGGTAGCGGCGCGCGGCGAGCGGCGCGCGGCGAGCGTCGGGCTCTTTGCTTCAGCGCAAAGAGCCCGGCCGCGGCAGCCGGTCCAATGGAATCCAGCCCGCGCCCGACCGGCGCGGGCATTCCGGAGAACCGCCGCATGCGCATCCTGCCGACCGTCATCGTTTCATTGCTGTTGACCGCTTGCGGGCCCCAGGACGGGGCCCGTTTTGCGTTGCCGGAAATCACGCGGCTGCCGCCGGGCGAGGTGAGCTACGTGCCGCCGGGCGAGGCCTTGCGCAACGGCTATCCCGCCACGCCCGCGCCGCGCGTCGCGCGCTATCCGGATGGCCTGGTCATCATGACACGACAGGTCAGCCAGGCCGAATACGCAGCGTGCGTGGAGGCCGGCGCATGCAAGGCGTTGGATCCCGCGCAGCGCCAGGCGGTTGCGCCCGACCTGCCCGCGGTAGGCATCAGCTGGACCGACGCGGTTGCCTATGCTGCGTGGCTGTCCGAACGCACCGGCAGGCGCCTGCGCCTGCCCAGCTATGCCGAATGGGTCTACGCGGCGGGCGAAGCCTATCGCGCGGACGTCTTGCCGGCCTTGCCCGATGGCAGCGACCCGGCGCAGCGCTGGCTGGCGGAATACGAACAACAGAGCCTGCGCGGCGCGCAGGGCGACGTCACGGTGCGCGCCTTCGGCGCCTATGGCCGCAACCGCGCCGGCCTGATGGACATGGCGGGCAGCGTGTGGGACTGGACCGACGATTGCCATGCGCGGCGCGTGCTGGACGGGCTGCGCGATGGCGCAAGCGGCAATGCGGCGCAGGAGCAGGAGCAGGAAAGCCGCAACTGCGGCATACGCGTCGCGGCCGGCAGGCACGTCGCGTATCTGCCCGATTTCATCCGCGACCCCAAGGGCGGCGCGTGTTCGGTCGGCGTGCCGCCCGCCAACCTGGGGCTGCGGCTGGTGCTGGAACCCGGCTAGGCCGCGTTGCCTGCGCGCTATGCGCCGGCCAGCTCGGCGCTCGCGTCGCAGGCCTCGTCCGCGGCCGGCGACCCGTGGCGACAGGACAGGCAGGCCGAGCAATCCACGGCGGGCGCGGCGTGCTCGCCCAGGCGGGCCAAGGCGGCGGGCGAGCGCAGCACCACGCGCTTGCGTCCGGCCGAGACGATGCCGCGCTGCTTCCAGTCGCTGAGCAGCCGGCTGACCGTGTGCAAGGTGGTGCCGGTCATTTCGGCGATGTCCTGGCGGGTGATGGGAAAGCCGATGCCGATGCCGTCCTGCATGGGCTGGCCGGATTGCTGCACCAGCCTCAGGATGGCGCGCGCGACCCGTTGCTCGACTTCATCGGTGGACAGCTCCTGGATGCGGACGTGCGCGTCCTGCAGGCGTTGTCCCATGGTTTGCAGTGCGGCCGCTCCCAACTGGGGATGGCAGGCGATGAAGCGTTCCCAGGCCGTGGCCGGCCACGCCAGGCAGACGCTTTCCTGCACGGTCTGCACCGTAGCCGGATAGCAGGGCTGCCGCATGGCGCAGGCCAGCCCGAACATGTCGCCGGGATTCACGTAGCGCACCACGACCTGTTCGCCCTCCGGCGTCAGCTGCGCCACCTTCAGGCAGCCATGCAGCAGCACGAAAAAATGCGCGGCAGCGGCGCCCTGGCGATAGGCCAATGCGCCGGCCTCCAGGCGGCAAGGCACCGCGCCGCGCAGCGCGGCGTCCAGCTGCGCATCGGACAAGGGCCTGAACAGATCCAGGTTGCGAAGCAGGGCATGGCACAGGGGCGACGACGCCGCAGGCTGCCCGGAAGCGTGTGGAGGGTCCATGCCTTGATGGTGACATCGCGGCCGCGCGGCGGCAATGCACGGCGGCTCGCAAGCTGGTCTGAAGTTTGCGCTACAGCAAAGAACGCAAAAGGTGGCGAGCCTTCAATGGAAGCGCCGACAGACTCGGCGTTGCAGAAACCCGAACAGGAGTTGCACATGAACGCTTTGCGCCCCACCTTGCTTGCCATGGCATTGATCGCAGCGATGGCGGGCGGCCCGGCAGCCGCCCAGAACGCCGATCAGCTGGAACGCGCCAAGGTTGCGCTGGTCGCCCCGCCCATGGTCCACCCGCATGAGCAGGTGGCCCGTTCGGGTCCCAAGGTGATCGAATTCACGATGACCATCGAGGAGAAGAAGATGGTCATCGATGACAAGGGCACGACCTTGCAGGCAATGACGTTCAACGGGTCCATGCCCGGTCCGACCCTGGTGGTGCATGAAGGCGATTATGTCGAACTGACCCTGGTCAATCCGGCCACCAACGCCATGCCGCACAACGTGGATTTCCACGCCGCCACCGGCGCGCTGGGCGGGGCCAAGCTCACCAACGTGAACCCGGGCGAGCAGGCCACGCTGCGCTTCAAGGCGGATCGCAGCGGCACCTTCGTCTACCACTGTGCGCCCGAAGGCATGGTGCCCTGGCACGTGGTGGCGGGCATGAGCGGCACGCTGATGGTGCTGCCGCGCGAAGGCCTGAAGGATCCGCAGGGCAAGCCGCTGCGCTACGACCGTGCCTACACCATAGGCGAGTTCGACCTGTACATCCCCAAGGACGCGAACGGCAAATACAGGGACTACGCGACCCTGGCGGAAAGCTATGGCGACACGGTCGAAGTCATGCGCACGCTGACGCCGTCGCACATCGTCTTCAATGGCAAGGTCGGGGCCTTGACGGGGGCGAACGCGCTCACGGCCAAGGTCGGCGAGACGGTGCTCCTGATCCATTCGCAGGCCAATCGCGATACGCGCCCGCATCTGATCGGCGGCCATGGCGACTGGGTCTGGGAAACCGGCAAGTTCGCCAACCCGCCGCAGAAGGACCTGGAGACCTGGTTCATCCGCGGCGGTTCGGCGGGCGCGGCGCTCTACACCTTCAAGCAGCCCGGCGTGTACGCCTACCTGAACCACAACCTGATCGAAGCCTTCGAACTGGGCGCGGCCGGGCATATCAAGGTCGAGGGCAAATGGAATGACGACCTGATGAAGCAGATCAAGGCGCCGGGCCCGATCCCGCGCTGAGCGCGGCGGCAGGGCGCGCGTGGCGCGCCTTGCCCTTGTCTATCCGCTACGCCGTCACGCCTTTTCCTTTCGGAGCCTTGCCATGTCCTCGCTGTATCGAATTGCGTTCGCCGCCGCCCTGGCCAGCCTGCCCGTCGCGCAAGCGGGGGCCGAGTCGCTGGCCGCCATCAACCCCGCGGGCGAAAAGCTCTACAAGTCCGCCTGTGTCGTATGCCACGCCAGCGGGGTCGCCAATGCGCCCAGGCTGGGCGACAAGCAAGCCTGGTCACCCTTTATTGCGCAGGGCACGGATGCGCTGTTGGCCACCGTGCTCAAGGGCAAGGGCGCGATGCCGCCGCGCGGCGGCTCGTCCGCGGACGAACCGACCCTGAGGGCCGCGGTGGAATTCATGATGGCTGCGTCCCGCTAGCGGGGAGGGCCTGGGGACCTGTCCTGAAATAGTTGCACTTGCAATTATTAGAATTCCTCCATACGATTGCAATTGCACATGATGCAATTGCAATTCACGATGCGAAATGACGGCGGCCGTACACCGGGATGCCGCCTTCGCGCCCACCAGGAGGACGCCATGGACACCCCGATAGAACCGACCGACGCCGACCCGCAGGAAACCCAGGAATGGCTGGAGGCCATGCAGGCCGTGCTGGCCCACGAGGGCCGGCCGCGCACCCACTATCTGCTGGACCAACTGATCGGCCAGGACCGCGCCGGCCACGGCGGCTATGCCGCGCCGAACGCCACGCCCTACGTCAACACGATCCGGCCGGCGGAGCAGGGTTCGTTTCCGGGCGACATGGGCATCGAGCTGCGGCTGGATGCCTATCTGCGCTGGAACGCCATGGCCATGGTGCTGCGCGCGGGCAAGACCTCGGGCGTGGGCGGACACATCGCGACCTACGCCTCGGCCACGACGCTGTACGAAACCGGCTTTCGCCACTTCTTCCGTGCGGCCACGCCGGACTTCCTGGGTGACATGCTGTACATCCAGGGCCATTCCGCGCCCGGCATCTATGCGCGCGCCTATCTGGAGGGCCGCATTTCCGAGGAAGAACTCGACCGCTTCCGGCGCGAGACGGCCGGCGGCGGGCTGGCGTCCTATCCGCATCCGCGCACCATGCCCGGGTTCTGGCAGTTCCCGACCGTGTCGATGGGACTGGGACCGCTGATGGCCGCCTATCAGGCGCGCTACATGCGCTACCTGGAAGACCGCGAGCTGATCCCCGCGCAAGGCCGCAAGGTCTGGGGCTTTCTGGGCGACGGCGAACAGGACCAGCCCGAGACGCTGGCGGCGGTGGCGATGGCCGGGCGCGAAAAACTGGACAACCTGATCTTCGTGGTGAACTGCAATCTGCAGCGCCTGGACGGCCCGGTGCGCGGCAACGCCAAGATCATCCAGGAACTGGAAAGCGTGTACCGCGGCGCCGGTTGGAACGTCATCAAGGTGATCTGGGGAGCCGGCTGGGACGCGCTGCTGGCGCAAGACCATGACGGCCGCCTGCGCCGGCGAATGATGCAGTGCGTGGACGGCGAGTACCAGGTGTTCAAGGCGCGCGGCGGCGCATACGTGCGCGAACATTTCTTCGGCGCCGACCCGGTGCTGCTGGAGCGCGTGGCGCACCTGAGCGATGAGGAAATCGGCGCGCTCAACCGCGGCGGCCATGATCCTGCCAAGATCTATGCCGCCTACGCCTCGGCGCTGGCCCATCGTGGCCAGCCCACCGTCATCCTGGCCAAGACCGTCAAGGGCTATGGCATGGGCGCGGCGGGCGAGGCGGCCAACACCAATCACCAGCAGAAGAAGATGGCGGATCCGGCCGTGCGCGCCTTCCGCGACCGCTTCTCCATTCCGGTGCCCGACGATCTGCTGGAACAGATCCCCTACATCAAGCCCGCGCCCGGCAGCGCCGAGCGGACCTATTTCGACGCCGCGATCGCGCGCGCGGGCGGCCATCTGCCGCGGCGGCAGGCCGGACCCGGGCCGCTGGCCACGCCGCCGCTGGAGGCGTTCGCCGCGCACCTGAAGGGCAGCGACGGCCGCGAGTTCTCGACCACGATGGCCTTTGTGCGGGTGCTGGCGCAATTGCTCAAGGACCCCGCCATCGGCCAGCGCGTGGTGCCCATCGTGCCCGACGAGTCGCGCACCTTCGGCATGGACGGCATGTTCCGGCAGGTGGGCATTTATTCGCACGTGGGGCAGCTGTACACGCCGCAGGACGCAGACCAGTTGAGCGTCTACCGCGAAGACCGGCGCGGCCAGATCCTGCAGGAAGGCATCAACGAGTCGGGCGCGATGGCCTCGTGGATCGCGGCCGCCACCGCGCACAGCACGCACGGCGCGGCCACGATTCCGTTCTACATCTTCTACTCCATGTTCGGCTTCCAGCGCGTGGGCGACCTGGCCTGGGCGGCGGGCGACATCCGCGCGCGCGGCTTCCTGCTGGGCGCGACCTCCGGACGCACCACGCTGGAAGGCGAAGGACTGCAGCACGACGACGGCCACAGCCACGTGCTGGCCTCGGTCATCCCTTCATGCGTGGCCTACGACCCGGCCTACGCCTACGAGATCGCGGTGATCGTGCAGGACGGCATGCGTCGCATGTACCAGGACGAAGAAGACGTCTTTTACTACCTGACGCTGATCAACGAGAAGACCGCGCATCCGCCCCTGCCGCAGGGCGCCGAGGAGGGCATCCTGCGCGGCATGTACCGCCTGCGCGAAGGCGGCGACGGCGCGCTGCGGGTGCAGTTGTTGGGCAGCGGCGCGATCCTGGGCGAAACGCTGGCGGCGGCAGAGCTGCTGCGGCAGGACTTCGGCGTGGCGGCCGACGTCTGGAGCGTGACCAGCTATTCGGAACTGGGCCGCGACGGCCAGGAAGCCGAACGCTGGAGCCGCCTGCATCCGCTGGAGAACAGGCGCGCCGGCTACGCGGAGACGGTCCTGGCGGACAGCGAGGGGCCGGTGGTGGCCGCCACCGACTACATGAAGACGGTGGCCGAACAGATACGTCCGTTCATGCAGGACCGCCGCTATGTCACGCTGGGGACCGACGGCTTTGGCCGGTCAGACACGCGGGCAGCCCTGCGGGCCTACTTCGAGGTGGACCGGCATCACATCGCGCTGGCGGCCCTGAAGGCGCTGGCGGACGACGGACTGATGCCGCACGAGCGCGCGGCCGACGCCATCGCCCGCTACGGCATCGACCCGGAGGCCGTATCCGCGGCGCGGCCCTAGGGGCAGGCTAGACGCGCCGCGCCAGCAAGGCCCAGATCCCGGCGGCGGACAGCAGGGCGCCGCCGCCCAGGTTGAAGCCGCGCTGGGCGCGGGGCGAGGCCAACAGGCGCCGGGCGGACCCGGCAAAGATGGCATAGGCCGTGGCGTTGATGCCGGCGCAGGCGACGAAGGTGGCCGACAGGATCCAGAGCTGGCGCGTCACGTCGCCTACCGGATCGATGAACTGCGGCAGGAAAGCCACGAAGAAGATGATGCCCTTGGGGTTCAGCGCCGTCACCAGATAGGTGTTGGCGAACAGCTTCCAGCGCGAACCCGAGGCAGTGGCCGTGGGCAGGGTCGCCGGCGACACGCCGGCGCGCAGCAGCTTGAAGCCCAGGTACAGCAGGTACAGGCCGCCCACGATCTTGACCACCGTGAACCAGAACGCCGACGCCGCCAGCAGGGCGCCCAGGCCCAGCAGCGACAGCAGCAGGGCGGTGGAGTCGCCCAGCGCCACCGCAAGCACCAGCGGCAGGCGTGCGCGCCGGCCTTGCGCAATGGAGTAGCTGATGACGGTGAGTATCGTGGGGCCGGGCAGCATCACGAGGAGGGCGGACGCGCCCAGGAAGGCCAGCCAGGTTTCAAGCGACATGGGATCTGCTCCAGGGGTGGGGCTGCGCGCGGCGGCCAGCCTGCGGGCCACTGTATAGCAATCGCGGCCGCCTGCAAACCGGACGTGGCCGGGCGCGGGCGCCGGGTGGTGTTAAATACGGTTTTCCCCGGACAGTGAGCGCGGGCCTGCAAGGGCGCGCGAAGGAAACATCATGGCATTCGATTTTGATCTGTTTGTGATCGGCGCGGGCTCCGGCGGCGTGCGCGCGGCGCGTTTCGCGGCGGGCTTCGGCGCGCGCGTGGCGGTGGCGGAAAGCCGCTACCTGGGCGGCACCTGCGTGAACGTGGGCTGCGTGCCCAAGAAGCTGCTGGTCTATGGCGCGCACTACAGCGAGGACTTCGAGCAGGCCCGCGGCTTCGGCTGGAACGCCGGCGAGCCCAGCTTCGACTGGCCCACGCTGATCGCGAACAAGAACCGGGAAATCGAACGTCTTAACGGCATTTATCGCAATTTGCTGGTCAATAGCGGCGTCACCCTGCTGGAAGGCCACGCCCGCATCCTCGATCCGCACACGGTCGAGATCAACGGCAAATCCTACCGCGCCGCCAATATCCTGGTGGCGACCGGCGGCTGGCCCCAGGTGCCGGACATTCCGGGCAAGGAACACGCCACCACGTCGAACGAAGCCTTCTTCCTGAAGGAACTGCCGCGCCGCGTGCTGGTGGTGGGCGGCGGCTATATCGCCGTGGAATTCGCCTCCATTTTCAACGGCATGGGCGCGCAGACCACGCAGGTCTACCGTGGTCCGTTGTTCCTGCGCGGCTTTGACCAGGGCGTGCGCGAGCATCTGCGCGACGAACTGGTGAAAAAGGGCATCGACCTGCGCTTCAATTCGGAAGTGACGCGCATCGACAAGCAGGCCGACGGCACGCTGGCCGCCACGCTGAAGGACGGCTCCGTGGTCGAGGCCGATTGCGTGTTCTACGCCACTGGCCGCCGGCCCATGCTGGACAACCTGGGCCTGGAGAACACGGCGGTCAAGCTGGGCAAGGGCGGTTTCATCGAGGTGGACGACGAATACCGCACGGCCGAGCCCTCCATCCTGGCCATCGGCGACGTGATCGGCCGTGTGCCGCTGACGCCCGTGGCGCTGGCCGAAGGCATGGCGGTGGCGCGGCGCCTGTTCCGTCCCGAGGAATACCGCAAGGTCGACTACCAGCTGATTCCGACCGCCGTGTTCAGCCTGCCGAACATCGGCACGGTGGGCATGACGACGGAAGAGGCGCGCGCCGCCGGCCACGAGGTCAAGCTGTTCGAAAGCCGCTTCCGGCCCATGAAGCTGACGCTGACCGAGTCGCAGGAAAAGACGCTGATGAAGCTGATCGTGGACGCCAAGACCGACCGCGTGCTGGGCGTGCACATGGTCGGCCCGGACGCGGGCGAGATCGTGCAGGGCATCGCGATCGCGCTGAAGGCCGGCGCGACCAAGCAGGTGTTCGACGAGACCATCGGCATCCATCCCACGGCTGCCGAAGAGTTCGTGACCCTGCGCACGCCGGTCGCCCAATAAGGCGCTACAGCCGTTCGATCATGGCGCGCGCCGCCATCGGCGCGCGTTCCTTCGCGCCATTGATGAAGAACGCAAAGACGTCTCCCGGCCGCGCCTTTTTTTCCGGGGCGCCGGTGAGCGGCAGGTCGGCCGGGTGGCCGCCGCGGGCCCAGCTGCGCAGGCGGTCCGCCCAGGCGTCCAGCGCCTTGGGCGGGTAGCCCGCCTTGTAGGCCGTGCTGGCGCGCATCAGCCGCGCATAGACGAAAGCGGCGGTACGGTCGGCGATGGACGGGTAGTCCTCGCTGTCCGTGTAGACGGTGGCCGCGCCGTGGCGCCGCGCCAGCTCCAGGTATTCCTCGCAGGCGAAGCTGTCATGGCGCACGTCCAGTACGTGGCGCAGCGGCAAGCCGTCCACCTTGTCCGGCAGCAGCGCGAGGAAGGCGCCGAAATCGTCCGCATCGAATACCTTGGTCGGCGCGAACTGCCAGACGATGGGCCCCAGCTTGGGGCCCAGTTCGGCGATGCCGCTGTGCACGAAGCGGTGGATCGAATCCTTGGCGCCCGCCAGTTCGCGGCGGTTGGTCGCGTAGCGCGAGGCCTTCAGCGAAAACACGAAGCCTGCGGGCGTCTCATCGCGCCATTTGGCGAAGGTGGCCGGCTTCTGGGTACTGTAGTAGGTGCCGTTGATCTCGATGGCGGTGAGCTGGCTGCTGGCGTATTCCAGTTCGCGCGCATGCGGCAGGTTTTCGGGGTAGAAGACGCCGCGCCAGGGGGCGTAGGTCCAGCCGCCGATACCGATGCGGATGGCGCCGTCTTTCGGATGAGAATGCGCTTGCGGCATGGCCGGCCCTCCAGGCGTGGGAACCGGACAACTGTATCGCCGGCGCCACTGGTCCGCAAACCCCCGCCGGAAGTTCGCTGTTCCGATACAGTTTTGCGCTAAGGTGTGGATTCACGTTTCCACTTTCCGCGCGGCCCCGCGCCGGCCCATCATGCCCGACCTTACCCATCTGATGACGTTCGCCCTGGTTGCCCTGGGCATGGTGCTCACACCCGGGCCCAACATGATCTACCTGGTATCCCGTTCCATCTCGCAGGGCGCGCAGGCGGGCCTGATTTCGCTGGGGGGCGTGGCGGTCGGCTTCGTCTTCTACGTGCTCTGCGCGGCGTTCGGCATCACGGCGCTGCTGATGGCGGTGCCCTACGCCTACGACGCGCTGCGCATCGGCGGCGCGCTGTACCTGCTGTACATGGCCTGGCAGGCGCTGCGCCCGGGCGGGCGTTCGCCGTTCGAGGTGCGCGAACTGCCCAAGAGCAGCCCGCGCACGCTGTTCACGATGGGGCTGGTGACCAATCTGCTCAATCCCAAGATCGCGATCATGTACGTGTCGCTGCTGCCGCAGTTCATCCAGCCCGAGCGCGGCAGCGTGTTCACGCAGTCGCTGGCGCTGGGCATGACGCAGGTTGTGATCAGCCTGACGGTCAATGCGCTGATCGCCATCATGGCCGGTTCCATCGCCGGGTTCCTGGCGGGCCGCCCCTTGTGGATGGTGGTGCAGCGCTGGTTGATGGGCACGGTGCTGGCCGGGCTGGCGGTACGCATGCTGATGGATAACCGCCGCTGATGCAGGCCGAAGACGGTTTCTTTGCTTCCTTGGGCGGCATGCTGGGCGAGGCGCTGCGCGGGGTCGTGGCTGGCTTGAGATGGCTGCTGGGCGGAGTTGGCGGCGCGCTGGGCGATTTCTACGCGGGGCTGTCGGGCGCGATGGGGATGAGTCCATCGGTGTTCAATCTGGTGGTGTTGGCGATTGGGTTGATGCTGCTTTGGGCGGCGGTCAAGGCGTTGTTAAGGCGGAGTTTGTTGGGGGTTTTGGTTTGGGGGTTTTTGGCGGTGTTGGTGTTGGGTGGGTTGATTAATTGATGGGCTTTGTGGTGTCGCGTTTTGCGGATGGTGTTCTTCTTTAGGCGCCAGCCGCGCCGTGGGCCTGGGGCGAGCGGGCCAACGATTGCGGTCCGGAGCCTTCGCTCCGGACTTCCCCGTCGTCATCTTCGTCAAGGCCTTCGGCCTTTCCTTCAGATTCCCTCGGGCTTATCGACGGCCCGCTCGCCCCAGGCCCACGGCGCGGCTGGCTCCGGCGGTTGAAACTTCACGGGCGCTGGGGCGAGTGGTGTGCTTGGCGTGCTCGCCATCAGTGGGGGTTGGCGAAAGGTCTTGCGGGGCCCGCTCCCGGCCGGCCGCGCGGGCGGCCTCTGGGAGCTTACGCGGTGGCTTGCGGCGAGTGATGGCGCTGCGCGCTGTTTGTCACCGGTTCCTTAAAGGAGTCGGTGCACGGGCAGACGATTCGCTGCATTCGCGCAGCGAACACTATAGAAATTTTATAAATCGCGTATGTATTAATCGGCCGCCCGGGCGGCCGATTAATACGGGCAGCTCACGACTCGCCACTGACCACGGTTCCAGGCACTACAGGCCAAGACGGCGGCAGCCCAACCGATGCGCTGTCGCGCCATTCGCGCAGCGAACACTATCGAGATTTCATGAATCTCGTATGTATTAGTCGGCCGCCCGCGCCGCTGGGCGACCTACGAAGTGCTGCGGCAGCGGCCTAGAATCGCTGGCTGACCCGCGAAGTGCTGCGACAGCAACCAGTGCCGACGCCCGACCTACGAAGCCTGCCGCGCCGCCAACACCACCTTCCGTAACCTCTGCACCAACGCCGGAAACCGCTCGGCCCCCGTATTCCCATATCCGATCACCAGTCCGTTATCCTCCGCCCGCGGCGCCACCGCGAACGAGGACAACGCGCCCGGATTCATCCCGATCTTGCGCGCCTGTTCCACGATCTCCCGGTCGGGATATGCAGCAGGCAGCCGCACCGTCAGATGCAGCCCGGAATGTCCGCCCAGGACTTCGTGTTCGATCCCCAGATGCGCCGCCAGCGCCTCGCGCAATGCTCCCTGGCGTTCTCGGTACAGGCGCCGCATGCGGCCCAGGTGGCGCGAGAACTGGCCGTTTTCCATGAAGGCCGCCATGGTCAGCTGTTCCAGCCGGTGGCCGCCGCGCAGCATCTCGATGATGGATGGCATCGCCTGCGCGGCGATGGCTTCGGGCAGCACCACGAAACCCAGGCGCAGCGCCGGGAACATGGTCTTGCTGAAGGTGCCCACGTAGAGCACCGGCGCGTCCTCGACCAGGCCCTGCATCGCGGCGATGGGTTCGCCCTGGTGGCGGAATTCGCTGTCGTAGTCGTCCTCGATGATCCAGGCGCCAGCCTGGCGGGCGCGTTCGATCAAGCCCAGGCGGCGCGGCAGGGACAGCACCGCGCCGGTCGGGTACTGGTGCGACGGCGTTGTCTGGATGAGGCGGGGCGGGCGTTCCTGCCAGGCGCTTTCGGGAATCACGATGCCGTCCGCGTCCACGCGCATGGCAACCACGTCCAGGTCGCCGCCATGGAAGGCGGACTTGGCGCCGCGGTAGCCGGGGTCTTCCAGCCAGGCGGTGTCGCCAGGGTTGGTCAACAGCTGCACGCAGAGCGCCAGCGCGCCCTGGGCGCCTTCGGTGATGACGATGCGCGAGGCGTCGCAGCGCACGCCGCGCGACACGCGCAGGTATTGGGCGATGGCTTCGCGTAGCGCCGGCTCGCCCACGGGATGGCCGTAGCCCAGGGCCGTGGCCGGGGCGGCTTGCAGCGCGCGGTCCTGCGCGCGGCGCCATGCGTTGATGGGAAACTGCGTCAGCGCAGGCGTGCCGGGCGTCATGGGCAGCGAACCGTCGTGGGCGTAGCGCGTGGAGACGATGCGCGTCAGCCGCTTGGCGGTGAGCGAGGGCTGGTCCGTGGGCGGCGTCGCGCGCTTGGCGGCGATGGCCGCGGCGGCCGACAGCGGCGCGACCCGCGTGCCCTGGCGGTCGGCGATGACGTAGCCTTCGGCCGTGAGCTGCTCGTAGGCGATCAGCACCGTGTTGCGCGAGATGGCCAGTTCTTCTGACAGGGCGCGCGACGAAGGCAGCTTGCCGCCTGCGGGCAGCTGTCCGGCCAGGATCGCCTGCTTGAGGCGCTGGATCAGCTGGCGCTGGCGCGGCAGGGCGCCGGGGCCGCGCGTGAGCGGGCTGGAAAGCAGGGCGGGGGTATTCATCTTGGCCCTATTAAAATTCTGGATCGTGGTGCTTTTTATGATGCCACGATTCCGATATCGTGAGGGCATGCGTACTGCGCCCGTCCCTTCGGGCGGCGCGCCAACCTGAAGAGGCCCCGTAGCATGCAACCCCGCGTCAACGCCTACCAGCAACCCATCGGCCCGGACATGACGGGCTGGACCACGCGTCCGCGTCCGCCCCTGACACCCATCGTCGGCCGCTATTGCCGGCTGGAGCCGCTGTCGGCCGAGCGCCACGCCGAGGATCTGTTCCACGCGTTCAGCCAGGCGCCGGACGACAGCGACTGGACCTACATGTCGGTGGGACCCTTCGCGGACCTGGCGGCCTACCGCCAGTTCGCCGAGAAGGCGCAGGCCGGCAATGACCCCTTGCACCACGCCATCATCGACCTGGAAACGGGCCGCGCCATCGGCACGCTGGCGCTGATGCGCATCGACCCGGCCAACGGCGCGATTGAAGTCGGCTTCGTGTCGTTCTCGCGCCAGCTCAAGCGCACGCGCATCGCCACCGAGGCCCAGTTCCTGCTGATGAGCCGCGCCTTCGACGAACTGGGCTACCGCCGCTATGAATGGAAGTGCGATAGCCTGAACGCGCCGTCGCGCGCGGCGGCTCTGCGGCTGGGTTTCCAGTTCGAGGGCATCTTCCGCCAGGCCACGGTGTACAAGGGCCGCAGCCGCGACACGGCCTGGTTCGCCATGGTCGACGGCGACTGGCCCGCGCTGCGTGCCGCCTATGAGCGCTGGTTGAGCCCCGACAATTTCGATGCCCAGGGCAAGCAGCGGCAGGGCCTGTCCGAACTGACGGCACAGGCGCGCGCCGCGTGCGCCTGATCCCGGTTGCGCTGGCCCTGTTCTGGGGCCTGAACTGGCCGGCGGTGAAGATCATCCTGTCGATCTTCCCGCCGTTCACGCTGCGCCTGCTCGGCCTGGGCAGCGGCGCGGTGCTGCTGTTGCTGCTGGCGCGAGCCAAGCGGGTGCCCCTGCTGCCGCCGCGCGAGTCGTGGCGCGGCATCATCGTGGGCGGCCTGCTTGCCGTCGCGGCCTTCAACCTGCTGGTGGCCTGGGCGCAGCTCAGCACCAGCACCTCGCGCGCGGCGGTGCTGACCTTCACCATGCCCATGATGTCGGCCGTGCTGGCCTGGGCGGTGCTGGGCGAACGCCTGGACCGGCGCCGGGCGCTGGCGCTGCTGCTGGGCGCGGCCGGGGTTTCCATCCTGGCCTGGCCGGTGCTGCGCGCAGTCTTCGGCGAACACGATGCGGCCGCGGCCAAGGGTCTGGTGTTTCCGCTGGTGGCGGCTTTCGGCTGGGCCGCCGGCACGGTCTACTTGAAGGGCTGGCCGGTGGCCGGCGATCGCATCGTCGTCACGGCCTGGCAGTTGGCGGTGGGCGCGGCTTGCGCCTTGGGCGGCATGCTGATCGCGGGCGAATCGTTCCCCACGCAGGGCTGGAACGGCCGTGTGGTGGCGGCGCTGTCGTTCCACATCATCCTGGGCACCGCCGTCGCGTACTGGCTCTGGTTCGTGCTGAGCGAGCGCGTCAGCGCCACGGTGGCCGCGCTGACCACATTGATGGTGCCGGTGGTGGGAGTGCTGGGCGCGATGGCGCTGGTGGGCGACCGGCCCGCCGCCTTGGACTGGTGGGGATTCGCCCTGGTGCTGGGAGGCGCCGCGCTGATCGTGCTGAACCTGGGCGCGGCGCCCGCGCCGCGATCCAGGCCATAGGCGCGGGTGGATCAGCGCGCGCGCCGCAGCTTCTCGCGCAGCAGTTCGGCGCCGCTCACCAGGGTGATGCCGGTCAGCACCAGCAGCGCGCCCAGCACGAAACCGGCGTCCAGCGGTTCGTCCAGGATGAGCACGCCGAAGCTCACGCCGAACAGCGGCGTCATGAACGACAGGACGGACAAGCGCGAAGCCAGGTAGCGGCGCAGCAGCCAGAACCAGGCCAGATAGCTGGACAGGGCCACCACCACGGACTGGAAGGCGACGCTGAGCACTGCCGCCTGCGTATAGCGAAAGCCGGCGTTGCCGGTGGCCGCGGCGTAGGCCAGCAGGGTAATGGCCGCGACCGCCATCTGATAGAACAGCGTCTTGGCAGGCGCGGCTTCGGACAGCGAGGTCTTGCGGATCGCCACGGTGGTGGCGCCCCAGAACAGGCCGGCCAGGAGGCCCATCGCATCGCCCAGCAGCATGTTGGGCGCGCCGGCCGATCCCGCCGGCTGGCCCTTGCCGAGGAAGGCCACGGCGATGCCGCAGAACGCCACGGCCACGCCCACCCACTGCAGCGGCTTCAGGCGTTCTTCGGGCAGCAGCCAGTGCAGTCCCAGCGCGGTGAAGATGGGCGCGGTGTACAGGAACACCGACATGTGCGAGGCCGTGGTGTAGACCAGGCCCTGCGCCACGAACAGAAATTCGCCGGCGAACAGCAGGCCCACGATGAGACCGGGCAACGCCGTGCCGTCCATGACGGCACGCAGGCCTTCGCGCCGCCACACGGCCACGGCCAGCACCAGCGCCGCGAACGCCGAGCGCAGTCCGATCTGCATGATGGGCGAAACATCCGCGGCCACCAGCTTGATGGCGATCTGCTGGAAGCCCCAGCAGACGCACAAGAGCAGCATGGCGCCGGTCGCCAGCCCGTCCAGCGGCTGGCGCAAGGGCTTGGCGGCGCTCACGGCAGTTCGGCGGGGTAGCTGTCCAGGGCCAGGCCGATCTGCTGGCGCAGATCCCATTCCGCCAGCGTCGATTGCACCGGGCCGAAGAAGGCGCCGTCGCGCGTCACGAACATGGCGGGCAGGTGGAAGACTTCGTAGCGCTCGACCAGGCCGCGGTTGTCGCCGGCGTCGACCCAGCATACGCGTTCCACGGGCAGCTCCAGCTGCGGCAGTTGTTCACGGGCGACGCGGCAGGTGCCACAGGTGCGGCTGTGGAAGACCAGCAGGGACAGCCCGGGCGCGTCCAGCAGGTAGCGGTCGGCGGTGCTGTCGTTGAGTTCTATCTGTTCCATGGGGCGGGCAAGGCGGGAGAGGGCGCCGGTCGCGGCGCGAGGCGCCCATTATGGCAGCGCCCCGCCCGCGGGCGGGAGATACCCGCGGGCCTGGCAGGGCCGTCCCGGCCTCAGGCGGCGCGCAGCTTGCGGTCCAGTTCCAGCACCGACTGGTACAGCACGCGGGTGCCATCCAGCAGCTGCGCGGGC
>NZ_JBXAIJ010000007.1:0-150622 GCF_058796095.1 Achromobacter sp. GW823-FHT04E03
GACTGGCTACGACCCGGCCACCGGCAAGATCACCTATAGCTACCAGCAGGACGGGACGGCCAAGAACCACACCGCCGGCGACGACTCCGTCACCGACAAGTTCACCGTCACCGTCACCGATGCGGCCAACCAGGTCAAGTCCGACGACCTGGTCGTGCTCATCACCGACACCGCTCCTGAGGCCAAGAACGACACGGCGGGCATCACGGAAGGCACGACCGCCCCCATCTCCGGCAACTTGTTGGGCAACGACACGCTCGGCGCCGATGCAGTCACGACGGTCATCACTACCGGCGATGCCAAGTACGGCACGCTGGTAGACAATGGCGACGGCACCTGGTCCTATCAGCTCAACAACAGCCTGCAAGCTGTCCAGGGGCTGCAGTCGGGCGAATTGCTGACCGAGACCATCCGCTACACCATCACCGATGCCGACGGCGACAAGAGCGAGGCCGTGCTGACGATTACGATCACCGGCACGAACGATCTGCCCTCGATCAGCAGCGCCAGCATCAACCTGTCTGAAGAAGGCCTGCCGCACGGCATACCTGACAGCAATGGCACCACGGATACGACGAACGCCGTCACCTACTCCGGCAACCTGACCATCTCCGATTTGGATGTGAAGGACACCCACACCGTCACCCTGGTCAAGCCGGCGGACAACGCCCTGACCTCGCAAGGGAAACCTGTCGTCTGGACCTTGTCGGACAATGGCCACACCCTGGTCGGCAAGGACTTCCACGGAAACGCCGTCATCACCGTCACGATGACCGACGCGGGCGGCTACACCGTTACCCTGTCGGGCCAGGTGGATCACCCGACGAACTCGGTCGAGGACGTGCTCCAGCTGGGCATCGGCGTGCAGGTCAACGATGGCCACGCCACCAGCAACGGCACCATCACGATCAATATCGAGGATGACAGTCCGGAATTCGGCGCCGTCACCAATACTGTGATGGAGAATGCCGCCACCAGCGCCACCGGTACCTTGGAATTCCATACAGGCGCCGACGCCGTGGGCGCCACGCTGGTCGTGTCGTCTGTCGGTCAGCTGCCGCAGAACTGGACGACCAGCGCGCTCAACAAGTCTTCGGTCGACATCTTCTCGCCCAACGGGACCAAGATCTTCACGGTGACCCTGAATCCGGAGGGTGGCTATACCGTCACCCAGCACGAAGCCCGGCCCGGAACGACCGAGTCGATCGACCTGGCCTCCTCGATCCGCAACAACCCCCAAACCACCTATGATCTCGGCTATGCCACGCTGAGCGCCGGCGGCGGGAAGACGTTCAACGCCAACACGTTCGGCAACGGAAATTCGTTCGGAATTGGCAACACCTCTTTCGACTCGGGCGAAAGCTTCCGCATGGACTTCAAGAAAGCCCTCTCGGATTTCACGCTGAATGTCGCGGAAGTCAAGGGAAGCGGCACGCTCAATGTCACGATATGGAGCGATGGCGTTTCCAAGGTCATCCCCATACCCGTGAACAGTACGACTGGCGCCATCCACATCACGAAGGAGATGTTGAGCCTGGGCACCCCCTCGTTCTCTCAATTCGATAGTATCGAGGTCACCGCGGGCGGCAACGTCAAGATGTCCTTCCTCACGACCGGCTCCTATACGGAAAGCGTTCCCGCCGGCCCGATGGACTTCACGGTTGGCGTTACCGGAACGGATGGCGACGGCGACAAGGTGAACACGCATTTCAACGTGACCTCCACCGCGGAATCCGCCGTTACGAACGCGACGAACAAGGTGGCGGAAGCCACCGGCGACACCGTTACGGGAACGATGCAGATTTCCGCGGCGTTGGGCATCGTGAGCGTCGACGTAAATGGCGTGGACGTCACCAAGGCGACGAATGCCAACCCCGTCAGCCTGACCACGGGCAAGGGCACGCTCAAGATCACCGGCTACGATCCAGCTACCGGCAAGCTCACTTACACCTATACCGAGAAGGGGAAATCCCAGAATCACTCGAACGGCAAGGACAGCGTGCATGACGACTTCATCGTGACCGCCAAGAATGCTGGCGGCCACGGCAGCAGCGGCAGCCTGATCATCCAGATCACCGACACGGCGCCCGAGGCAAAGCCGGACACGGCCAGTGTGACGGAAGACAAGGTCTTGGAAGCCACCGGCAACGTCATCACCGGCACCGGTGCGGACGCCGTGGGCGCCGACGTGACCACCGTGGTCGGCGTGGCCAAGGGTTCGGCCAACGCGAACAAGGCGATCGAAGGCAACGTCAACGCCGAGGTCAATGGCGTGTACGGCAAGATCACCATCCACGCCGATGGCACCTATACCTATACCCTGAACAACAGCGATCCGCGCGTCAATGCACTGGGGCAAGGCGACAAGCTCTCGGACGTGTTCTCGTACACCATCCGCGATTCCGACGGCGACTTCAGCACCACGACCATCACCATCACGATCAATGGCACCAATGACGTGCCGGTGATGACCAACGACTTCCGGTCGGTCACGGAAGATGTGAACGTCACGGGCGGAAATCTCACCGTCAAGGGCGCGGTCACGATCACGGATCCCGATGCCGGCCAGTCGACCTTCGACACCGCCACCCTCAAGCTCACCAACAGCACGCATGCCGGCGGAGCGCTGGGCGTCATCGTAATGAAACCCGATGGCACCTATACCTACAACGTCAACAACGCCGCGATCCAGTTCCTCAAGGCGGGCGAAAGCATCGTCGAGACCTACACGGTCGCCTCCGCCGACGGCTCGGCCACCAGCACCATCACCATCACCATCAATGGTGTCAACGACGCGCCCACGACCGTGGACGGTTCCGCGAACCTGGAAGTTGGCGATAACCAGTACGTCTTCTCGCTGAACGATTTCCGCTTCGACGATGGAGCGGAAGGCAACAGCCTGCAAAGCGTCATCATCACCCAACCGCCCACCAGCGGCACGATGACCTATAACGGCAAGCCGGTCACGGCCGGCATGGAGATTCCGAAGTCGGCCATCGAACAAGGCCTGCTGAAGTTCACGCCGGGCGCCGACAAGCAGGACAGCTCCTTCAATTTCCAAGTGAAGGACAATGGCGGCACGGCGAATGGCGGCAACGACACCTCGACCGAGCACAAGTTCGTCATCTCCGCCGATCACCTGGTGACCCATGGCAATGACGACAGCGGCAGCGGCGGCAAACCGCCGCTGAACGGCGGGTCGGGTGATGACGTCATCCTGGCGGACCAGGGCGGCTACGTCACGAACGTCACCCCCGGCACGAACTACAACATTGCGCTGGTGGTGGACCGTTCAGGCAGCATGTCCGCGCAGTCCGGTTCCGGTGTCAACCGCATGCAACTGGTTAAGGACGCGCTGGTCAAGCTCGCCGCCGACCTGGAGCACCACGACGGCGTCGTCAACGTATCGCTGATCGGCTTCGCAACCCATGCTCAAGATCCGATCACGTTCAACAACCTCACGCAGGCCAACCTGAGCAAGTTGATCGAGGCTATCAACAAACTCACGATTGCGAGCGGCGATACCGCGGGCACCAACTACGAGGCGGCGTTCGACGCTACCGTGAAATGGTTTGCTGACCAAGGTAAAGCGAACCCGAATGGGGTGAAGTTCGAAAACCTGACGTTCTTCCTGACCGACGGCAACCCGACGCAGTACTACAACAACGGAGGGAGCGTCAAGGGACCGGGTAACGATACCGACTACAACACCATGAAGGAAGCCGTCGACGCCTTCAAAGCCCTCAACGGCGCCAGCAAGGTCCACGGGATCGGCATCGGAACCGGCATCGACAGCAACATCCTGCGCTTTTTCGATAACACGGACAGCTCCGGCGATGGCCAGATCAGGCTGCCCACCGGGTGGGACTGGTTCGGCAATCCCTCGGGATACCAAACCGTGTACGGCAAGACTGGCGCAATTGACATCGTCAACACCGCCAACGACCTGGAGGCCGCTCTCAAGGGAGGCAGCAGCACGAGCAATCCGGCCGAAGTCGGCCACGACACGGTCTACGGTGGCGACGGCAACGACATCATCTTCGGTGACGCGATCAACACCGACCACCTCGCGTGGGCCGGCAATCCCGCGGGATCCCACAATGGTGGCGGTCTCGACTCGCTGAAGGACTACCTCAAGGCGGTGGACGGCGTCGCCCCGACGAACGAACGGATATACGAGTTCATCAAGCAGAATCCGGGTCAGTTCGATGCGGCTGGCGACACGCGTGGCGGCAATGACGAATTGCATGGCGGCAAGGGCGACGACATCATCTACGGCCAGGGCGGCAACGATGTCCTGTGGGGTGATGACGGCAACGACAAGCTCTATGGCGGAACCGGCAACGACGAGCTCCACGGCGGCGCCGGCAACGACATCCTGGTCGGCGGCAAGGGCAACGACACCATGTGGGGTGACGGCGGCAGCGACACGTTCAAGTGGCAGCTTGGCGACCAGGGCACCACGGCGCAGCCTGCGATCGACACGATCAAGGACTTCTCGAAGGCCTCGGTCGTCGACGGCGGGGATGTGCTGGACCTGAAGGACCTGCTCGTGGGCGAGAAGGACGGCAACCTGTCGCAGTACTTGAACTTCAAGCAGGATCCGGCCAACTCCAACAATACGCTCGTCGAGATCAACACCCAGGGCAAGCTTGGCTCCCAGGGCGCGGATCAGAAGATCGTGCTGGAGAACGTTGATCTCACCCATGACGCGAACGGTCAGGCCATGAGCAATCAGGCCATCATCAACGACCTGCTGCAGAAGGGTAAGCTGAACGTCGACCACAGCTAAGCAGCAAGCCCCGGGAAGGCCGGCAACGGCCTTCCCGGCGGTGCATTTCCCGCCTAGCATCTGCATTGCTGCTTGACCCTATAAGTGTTGCCAGTATCTAGTCCCGGCAACGACATCTAGTATCTGGCCATCTTGGATAACGCCCTGAAGAGGGAACCAACATGGCCAATACGTCTCCCGCAATCGTCAACGAAATTTCCGGTCGCGCGTGGTTGCGCCATGGCGACGGATCCCTGACCGAACTGCACCTCGGCAGCAAGGTTCCTGCCGGCAGTGACGTCGTCACGGCGTCAGGCGCCACGGTTTCCCTTCAAGTCGAAAACGGCATGCCGATCATCATCGGCGAAGGCCGCGAGGTCGCGCTGACCAGCGAAATGACCGGCACGCTCGACGATGTGTCCGAAGCGGCGTTCACGCCCCCCAAAGGCACCGACTCCGAACGTTTGCTGGCAGCCCTGCGCAATGGCCGCGATCTGTTCGATGAACTCGATCCCACCGCCGCCGTGGTAGCAGGCGGGGGTAGCGCCGGTGGCAGCAGCTTCGTCCGTTTGGCGCGCCTTCTTGAAACAACCAGTCCGCTTGATCTGAGCTATTCCAATCCCGGTCGCAGCGATGCGGCACTGCCTCGCATGTCCAGCACTGGCGCCATCAGCAACGACGACGAGACACCAACGCCGGTCAGCGTCAACCATGCGCCCGCCGCACGAGACGATGCAGGACTGGGTGATCAGAACCATCAGGTGCGCGGCAACCTGCTCGCGAACGACGCGGACCCAGACGGCGATCCATTAGCAATAGCGTCGGTCGGCGGCAGGCCCATGACCTCGAGCGGCGTTACGGTCGCGGGCAGCAATGGCGGCACGTTCACCGTTCTGCCTGACGGGAGCTACGTCTACACGCCGGGAAACGAGTTTGACCGCCTGGCCGCAGGCGAAACCACTACCAGCACCATTTCGTACACCGTCACGGATCCCAGCGGCGCCACGTCCACAGCAACCGCCGTCGTGACGATCACCGGCACCAACGACGGGCCAGTCTCCACTGCCATTTCCGATACCTCCAGCCTCGACGCCCAGACCCACGTGAGCTATGACATCTCCGGCCACTTCTCGGATCCGGACGCCAGCGACAAGCTTACCTACACCGCAACCGGCTTGCCGCCCGGTCTCAGCATCGATCCGCACACCGGCATCATTGCCGGCGATATCGATCGCTCGGCCTCGCAGGGCGGCAGTCTCGGCGTCTACAACATCACCGTTACCGCCACGGATCCCTCTGGCGCAACAACTTCGCAGAAGTTCGACTGGGCCATCGCCAATCCCGCGCCCGTCGCGGTTGACGACGCGGGCGCTACCAGCGAGGACTCGACCCTGCAAATCAGTGCCCAAAATGGCGTACTGGCAAACGACAGGGATCCAGACGGCGACGGGCTTACCGTAACGCAAGTCAACGGCAACGCAGCTAACGTGGGCGTCGCCATCGCGGGCTCCCATGGCGGCACTTTCACGTTGAACGCAGATGGCTCCTATGGCTTCGACCCAGACACTGCCTTTCAACACCTCGGCGCCGGCGAGAAAATCTACAGTTCGATCACTTACACCGTCTCCGATGGCGAAGGCGGTACCCGCTCGGCGGCCTTGACCGTTGAAATCACGGGCGCCAACGACGCGCCGATCCTCCAGGCACACGACAACCAAGTATTGGAGGACCACGCGGCATCCGGCAACGTACTCATCGGGGCAGTCGATGTCGACAACAACGCGCTGAATGTCACAACGTTCACCCTCAATGGCACAACGTACTCCGCCGACATCACTGCGTACGTGATAGGCCTGGGCTCAATCCAAGTGAAAACCAACGGCAACTATGTGTTCATACCGGACTCAGACTGGAACGGAAACGTCCCGCAGATCACATACACCGTAACGGACGGCACGGTCACGACCTCATCCACCTTGAACATTGGAATTCTGTCCGTCAGCGATGCCCCGATCTCGCAAGACGCCCTCGGCGACGTCGTGGCTCGCAGTCGCTACACGTTCGGTCTGGACGACTTTCCATTCTCCGATCCAGGGGAAGCCCATTCGATGAAGTCGTTGATCATCGACTCGCTACCCTTGGATGGCAGGCTGCTCCTGAACGGCAAAGCGATCAAACCAGGCCAGGAAATCAGTGCAGAGGATCTGGCCAGCGGCAGACTGGTCTTCCATGCGGGCGATGCCAACTACCGCAACGACGACGCTTCGTCCTTCAACTTCCGAATCAAGGACACCGGCAGTACCGCCAACGGCGGGCAGGACACGTCGCATCAAAGTACATTCAAACTGAATGTGGGCGATTTCATCGTCGGCGACAACGACAACGGTAGCAGGGAGCCCGACCTGAAGAAGGGCAGCAACGGCAACGACGTAATGCTGGGCGACCAAGGCGGCGTGCTGGTGGTACCTCCCCCTCCCCCAGATCCTGCTGGCTGGCTGACCTTGCGGGATCCGGCAGGTCGGGAAGCCGAAGCCGGAAGTAGACCGAACCTTGTACTGGCTCCGTTGGACAACGACATCCTCATCGGCAATGACGGCTCAGACATATTGTTCGGCGACACGATCAACACCGATCGATTGCCCTGGGGCATCGATGGCAACCCGGCCAGGCCAGAAGGTCAGCTCGACGGATCTGGTCTGTGGGCGCTCAAACAGTTTTTGTTCCTGAAGAATGGCACGCAGCCGACGGATGCAGATCTGCATAAATTCATCTCGGAACACCACGACACCCTCGACGTGCAGGGCGATACACGCGGCGGTGAAGACGTACTCTATGGCGGCTGGGGCAACGACATCCTCTACGGCCAAGGCGGCAACGACGAGCTTCAAGGCGGCTATGGCAACGACATCCTGTCGGGCGGCACAGGTAATGACTGCCTGGAAGGCGACGCTGGCAGTGATGTCCTGATCGGCGGCATGGGCAATGACTTGCTGCATGGCGACGGCAATGGCATCCGATACGACAACAACAGCGACACGTTCAAATGGACGCTCAACGACCAAGGCACCACAGACGCCCCAGCAGTGGATAGGGTCATGGATTTCTCGATTCAGAGGCCGGCCGACGGCGGCGATATCCTGGATCTGCAGGAACTGCTGGTCGGCGAGCACGACGGCCCCCTGACCGACTACCTGGCGTTCAGCAAGGACGGCAACCATACGGTCATCGACGTGAACACCCAGGGCAAGCTTGGCACCCAGGGCGCGGATCAGAAGATCGTGCTAGAAAACGTCGACCTCACCCACGATGCCTACGGCCAGTTCATGAACAATCAGGCCATCATCAACGACCTGCTGCAGAAGGGTAAGCTGATCGTTGACCAGGGTTAGGCAATAGCCCCAGGGGCGGCCCGCAGCGGCCCTCCCCCGACCTGCATGACGCATTTTTTCCCAGGGCGCATCTAAGATGCCCGGAAAAATGTGAAAATCCGTTTCATGCCATCGTCCCGCCGTTTCCGCCGCACGCTGAATCTGTGCCGATTGGCTTTGCTATGCCTGGCTTGCGGCTGGGGCGGAAGTTCCGCCCTGGAAGTGAATGCCGACCGGCTGCAAAGCCTGTCGGCCAGCCGCTATGGCGCAAAAGGCTCCAAGGCGGTTTCGGAATGGCTGCAATTGATGCGCAGCCCCGCCCCTGCCCAGGAAAAAGGCGCACTGACACAGGCCAATGATTTCTGGAACCGCTCCCTGATGTCCGGCGAGGACATCACCATCTGGAAACAGGCCGATTATTGGGCCACGCCATTAGAATCGCTGGGCAGGGGCGCGGGCGATTGCGAAGACTACGTCATTGGCAAGTACTTCACGCTGCTGGCGCTGGGCGTGCCTGCCAACAAACTGCGCTTCATCTACGTCCGCGCGCGCATCGGCGGCGCGGCCAGCAGCACCCAGATCGCCCACATGGTGCTGGGCTATTACGAAACCCCCAACGCCGTGCCGCTGGTGCTGGACAACCTGATCTCGACCATTTTGCCCGCCACGCAGCGCCGCGACCTGACGCCGGTATTCAGTTTCAATGCGGACGGCGTCTATGTGGACGGCAAGCCCGCCGCGCCGGTTGACCGTCTCAGCCGCTGGCGTGATCTACTTCAACGCATGGAACGGGAAGGCGTGCGCCCCTGATGTCCGGAAATAAGACTATGTCCATACTTCGACAGCTATTGCTCAGCGTTACCCTCGCCATCGGCGTCATCCTGCTGGGCACGCTCGCGCTCAGCGTGAATTCCGCCCGGGAGTACCTGTCCGGCCAACTGCAAGTGCAAAGCACGGACGCCGCCGTGTCACTGGCGCTGTCGCTGTCGCAGCCGGCGAACAACGACCCGGTCGTGCAAGAGCTGCTGGTGTCGGCGCTGTACGACGGCGGGCATTTCTCGCTGGTGCGTTTGAGCGATCCGGAAGGCAAGGTTCTGATCGAGCGGAAATCCACGGCTACCGCGGCGTCGGTCCCCGCCTGGTTTCAGGCGCTGGCGCCCTTGACGACGCAATCGGCCAGCCATGCCGTCAGCGACGGCTGGCGCCAGATCGGCGAGGTCACGCTGATCGCCAATGACGCCTATGCCTGGGAAGCCCTGTGGCGCAGCAGCCTCAAGATGATCGCCCTGGTGGTGGGCGCCGGCATCCTGTGGGCGGTGTTCGCCTTCATGTTGGTGGGCTGGATCAAGAACCGCCTGTTGCGTGAGATCAGCGACCACGTGCGCAGCATCGGCCAGGAATCCCCGACGGAACAGGTCGAGGCCCGCGTGCCTGAATTGTCCGGGGTGGTGCAGGCGTTGAACCAGACCCGCGAACGCATCCATGCCAGCGTCGAAGAACAGAACGCCAAGATCGAATCGCTGGAACTGGAACTGAACCAGGACCCGGTCACGGGCCTGCCCAACCGCAAGTACTTCGTCAACGAGTTCCGCCGCGCGCTGGAGGCCCCTGCCCTCACGACCGGCCGCAGCATCGACGGCGGCCACGTCCTGGTGTTCCGCCAGCGCGACCTGGCGGACCTGAATCGCCATATGCCGCGCGAGTTCATCGACCAATGGCTGCGCACGGCCTGCGAACGCATCCGCGGCACGCTCAAGAGCATGCATGTGGCATCGCCCCTGCTGGCCCGTCTGAACGGCTCGGATTTCGCCTTGCTGCTGCCCGGCTGCGCGGCGCCGCAGGCCATGATGGTGGCCGAGCAGGTGCGCGCCGACCTGCACGCGTCCCGCATCCCCGTGGGTGAAGGACATCTGTGCCGCTGGGCGCAGGCCATGACCGACTATGGCCACGGCAGCCAGGCCGGGCCGGTGCTTGCCCGCCTGGACTTCGGCTTGATGCGGGCGGAAAGCGCCGGCAATGACCATGTCGTGATCGCTGGCGCGACCGACATGCAGTCGCCTTCGGAATCGGGCGAACGCGCCTGGAAGGACGCGATCCAATCCGCTTTGGAAGAGCACCGCTTCGAGCTGGCCACGGAAGCCCTGCAAGCCACCGACGGCAGCACCGTCCGTACCGAAGCGATGCTGATGCTGCGAACCGCGGCCGACCAGGTGCCGATACCCGCCACGCTGTTCATCCCGCCGGCCGTGCGTCTGGATCTGGTGGCCGATTGCGACCTGGAGGCTGTGAGCCTGGGACTGGACTGGCTGGCCGCCAACCCTGGCGAATTGGCTGTTCGGGTGGCTCTGCCCTCGTTGCGGGGCCAGAAGTTCTTCCGCCAATTGGCGCTGCTGCTGACCGAACACCGGTCTCTGGCGCGGCGCCTGTACCTGGAAATCGATGCGCACGGCCTGGTGGAATGCCACGAGCAGATCGCCACGCTGGCCCGCGTCGCCTCGGAGTTCGGCACGCATATCGGCGTGCGCCGCCTGGCTCAGCAGTTCGGCGCAGTTGCGCAACTGCACACCCTGCCCTTGTCGTACGTGAAACTGGGCGGCGGCTTCGTCGGCGGAATGTCCCAAAGCCCCGGCAGCCAGCAGTTGACGGCATCGGTGCTGGAAACCGCGCGCGGCCTGAAGATAGCGGTCTATGCAGAAGATGTCCCGGATGCCGAAACCCAACGCATCCTGGCCAGGCTGGGCATCGCCGTCATGCGCGGCCCCGGCGTCAAGACAGCCGCGGCATAAGACAGCGGATCGAGGCGGCCGTAATAGTCACGGCCGCCGCTAGAGCCTCAGCGGGAGGCTTTGCCCTTGGACTGTTCGTACAGCGGCAGCACCTGCTGGGCTGCGGCCTGCAGATCGCTGATGCGCGATGCGGCGGACGGGTGAGTCGACAGGATCTCGGGCGGTGCGCTGCCCTGGTCGGCCGCGCCCATTTTCTGCCACAGCGTCACGGCGGCGCGCGGATCGAATCCCGCCCTGGCCGCAAGCTCCACGCCCATGCGGTCGGCTTCGGTTTCATGCGTGCGGCTATTGGGCAGCGTGAACATGACGCTGGTGAACTGTCCGCCCAAGTCGGACGCCGCGGAAGAACCCGTGGCGATCGCCAGCACCGACAGCCCCAGATTGGTCGCCATCTGCTGGGACACTCGTTCGCGCGCGTGCTCCCGCAAGGCGTGCGAAATCTCATGGCCCAGCACCGCCGCCAGCTCATCGTCCGTGGGCTTGATCTTGCCAAGCAGGCCCGTGTAGACAGCGATCTTGCCGCCCGGCATGCACCAGGCATTGATCTCGTTGCTGGACAGCACATGCACTTCCCATTTCCAGCTGGCGGCGTCAGGCCGGAAGACTCCTGCCTGCGCGATCAGCCGCTGGGAAATGGTGCGGACCCGCGCCACCTGTTGCGGGTCGCGGTCCAGCAGGCCCTTGGCCTGCGCCTGCTTGAGTATGTCGGCGTACTGCTGGGTCGCTTCCTGTTCCAGCGCCTGCGAAGGCACCATGCTGGACATGTACTGGGTCCGGTTGACGCCTATGGCGCCCGACTGCGTGGTATTCATGCCCGTGCAGCCCGCCAGGGCTGCCAGCGCGAGCGCTGCACCCGCGTTGCGCAGCAGAAGACGTTTCCGGTTCATGGCAGACCTCCCAGGCAATTCGAAGAGCAACAGCGTATCAGACTACCGGATCGCCACACTGGCCGCGGTGGCGCAAGGCGTGGTCGATCAAGACCAGCGCCAGCATCGCCTCAGCGATGGGCGTGGCGCGGATGCCGACGCAAGGGTCATGGCGACCCAGCGTCTGCACCATGACCGGGTCATTGGCGCGGTTCACGGAGCGGCGCTCGACGCGGATACTGGAGGTAGGCTTGATGGCCAGCGAAACGGTGACTGGCTGGCCAGTGGAAATGCCGCCCAGCACCCCACCCGCGTTATTGGTCAGGAAACCGTCCGGAGTGATTTCGTCGCCGTGCTCCGAGCCGCGCTGAGCGATGCTGTCAAAGCCCGCGCCGATCGACACGCCCTTCACGGCATTCAGGCCCATCATGACGTGCGCGATGTCGGCGTCCAGCCGGTCATAGATCGGTTCGCCCCAGCCCGCGGGCAGGTTCTCGGCCACGACCTCGATCCGGGCGCCGACAGAGTCGCCGTCGCGGCGCAACTGGTCCATGTAGGCCTCCAGTTCGGGCACGACTGCGGCATTGGGCGCATAGAACGGATTATTGGGAACCTCTTCCCAGGAATCGAAGGGGATTGCAATGGGCCCCAACTGGCTCATGTAGCCGCGCACCTTGACGCCGTATTGCTCCGCCAGCCATTTCTTGGCGATGGCACCTGCCGCGACGGTCGGCGCCGTCAGGCGCGCCGAAGAACGGCCGCCCCCGCGCGGATCGCGCACGCCGAACTTGCGCCAATAGGCATAGTCGGCATGGCCCGGTCGAAACGTGTCGGCGATGTTGGAGTAGTCCTTGCTGCGCGCGTCTGTGTTGCGGATCAGCAGGCCGATGGGCGTACCCGTGGTCACTCCCTCGTATACGCCCGACAGGATTTCCACCTGGTCGGCTTCCTGGCGCTGCGTAACATGGCGCGACGTGCCGGGACGGCGACGGTCCAGTTCGAGCTGGATGTCGGAGGCATCCAGCGACAGCCCCGGAGGACAGCCGTCCACGACGCAACCGATGGCTGGCCCGTGGGATTCGCCGAAATTGGTGACGGTAAAGAGGGTACCTAGGGTATTGCCGGGCATAGGGAGTCAACAGGTGGGGTTTGCAAGCAACCCCGATTATGACACCGCCGAGGCCAAAGCCTGGATTTCGGAGGCCGGTGCGGGACGTCCCAACAGGAAACCCTGCATGACCCGGCATCCCAGCGACTTCAGGATTTCACGCTGGCCCTCGGTTTCGACGCCCTCGGCCACCACCGGCAGATGCATCGCCTGGCACAGGCCGAACAGCGCCGAGACCACCTCGCGGCTGCCGGCGTCGGATTCCAGCGCTGAGATGAAGCTGCGGTCGATCTTGACCCAATCGATCGGCAGGCAGCGCAGGTGGTTCAGGCTGGAATAGCCGCAGCCGAAGTCGTCCAGCGCCACACCGATGCCCATCGCCCGCAACGTGTTCAGGATCTTCACGTGCCGTTCGTAGTGCAGGATGAAGAGGGATTCCGTGATTTCCAGCACCAGCTTGCGCGGGGCAAGGTTTGCGGCCGCAAGCGCATTCGACACGAGTTCGACCAGGCCATCCTCGTTCATCTGCTTGACTGACAGGTTCACATGCACGCGCCAGGTCGCCGGCCATAACGCAGCCTGGGTACATGCCCGCTCCAATATCCAGGCCCCCAGCGGCACGATCAGGCCGCTGCGCTCGGCCAATTCGATGGTCACCGCGGGCGAGACGCTGCCGAGCACGGGGTGATGCCAGCGCAGCAGCGCCTCGCAGCCCTGCACCATGCCGGTGCCGCTGTCACAGACCGGCTGGTAATACAGTTCGAACTGATCCATGTCCGGCGTGGTCAGCGCCAGCCGCAGGTCGTTCTCCAGCCCCTGCTGGTCGCGCTGACGCGCCAGCATGCGGAAATCGAACAGGTTCCAGCCCGGCCCGCCGCGCTCCTTCAGCGGCAGCAAGGCGACCTGCACGCAGCGCTGCAGTTCTTCCACGCTGCGGCCATGCTCGGGATACAGGGCAGCGCCGACGCGGAACATCGCCATCAGGGGACGCCCGCCGAGTTCGTAAGGCACGCTCAGGGCCTCCAGCAGCTTGGCCGACACCTGAGCGGCTCCGGCCTCATCCACGTCGGGTGCGCAGACCGTGAACGCATCCGCCCCCGAACGCGCCACCATGCCGCCCATGGACCGGCAGATCAGGCCCAGGCGATTGGCCACCTGCACCAGCAGAGCCTGGTCTTCGCCGGCGCGCAACATGGCGCTGATCTCGGCGTATTGCTCGAAGCTCACCAGAAAGAAAGCGCCGCGGCGCGAACGGCCCTCGGCATCGTTGAGCCAGGCACGGGCGCGCCGGTGCAATTCCTGCTGATTCAGGACCCCGGTCAGTTCATCGCGCGTCAGGCGTTGACGCAGCAGGCGTTCCCTGCGTACGAAGACCCAGCATATCGCTACAAGTGCGCCCGCAAGCGTCAGGCACAGTGCGAGCAGGTAACTCTCACGCACGAAGCCCCCTATCCATAAGCCCCTGGCGTTGCGGTTCGAAAGGGAACCCAAGGGCTGTAACATTTTTTAAAATATGCATTATTTTCGCAAAAAACGCCACACTTCAGAGGCAACGCACCTCTTTTCCCTGTATTCCTACGGTTACTTTGGTTGCTCACGGAGGGTTTGGGATGAGCCACGACAGACTGGCGCCGGCCCTTGCGCCATGCTCGCCTACTACTTACGACAGCTACACCCGAAAAATTAATACACCGTGTCTCGATAGTTGTCATTGAAAATCAGACAGCTTCGAAATAATTGCACAGCTTGGCGTCTTACGGCGTGAATTTAGTAATATTCGGCACGTTCTGTGACATGTAGAATTGCTGTACCACTGATGTATTAGTGACTCGTATCACACCCGTATCCCGGCCCTCCAGCCCTGATCTCGATCCGACGCCATTCCATCCGGACACCTGGCAGTCCTCAGTGCAGGCCACGCAACGGCCAGGAAGGGAACCTCCAAATACATGTCCACATTCCGCCGGCTACTTTTCTTCACCGCCCTCCTGATCGGCCTCGTTCTGCTCGGCGCACAGACGGTGGGAATGCTGGCCGCGCACCGCTATCTGAGCGCGGAGTTGGCGCGGCAAAGCGACGACGGCGCTAATGCGCTGGCCTGGGCCTTGTCGCATGCGGCCGCCGCCCCCGAAGAACGGACTGCGCTGGTGGATGACATGTTTGCAGGAGGGGAATATGCGCTGGTGCGCATCGCGGACGACAATGGGGCGCCTGTCGTCGAACGGCAAACGCCGCAAACCGACCCACAAACCAGAGAGCACGATTGGCGTGATGCCTGGCTGAACATGGCCGCACCCGCCGTATCGCGGCCTTACGCTGCGCCAGACGGCAGTTCACAAGGCGTCGTGACCGTGCAAGCAGATTCGCGGACTGCTCGCGATACGCTATGGCAAGGCGGCGTGCGGGTCCTGGGACTGGTGCTGGCCGCGGGCCTGCTGTGGGCCCTGTTCTGCGTGAATCTGGCGCGGCGAATAGAAGCGCGCATCTCGCGCGACGTCCGTGAACGCGAGCGCGCGCTCGCGCCTGGCGACCGCAAGACATCGAATGGCGCCAGCGAACAGGCGGGTGTCGACCAGGCGCTGGTGGACGCGCAACGCCTGGTCGCCGCCACGGTCCAGGAACAGAATGCTCGGATCGAATCGCTACAGAGCGAGATCTACAGGGATCCCGTCACCCGGCTGCACAACCGCAAGTATTTTGTCGACCAATTCAGATTGGCGCTGGCGGACAAGGACCCTGATGCGGGCGGCCATCTGCTGATGTTTCGTCAACGCGATTTGGCGCAGATCAACCGGCACCTCTCGCGCGCGTTCACGGACCAGTGGCTGCGCTCGTCTTCGGACCGGCTGCGCAAGCTGGTCGCTGAATTCGGCGCTCCGGGGGCCATGCTCGCGCGCATCAGCGGTTCGGATTTTGCGCTGCTGCTGCCCCGCGCCTCGGCGCCTCAGGCCAGCCTGCTGGCCGAGCGTGTGCGGCGCGAACTGCGCTCGCTGCGCGTGCCCATGGACAAGCATGAATCCTGCCGCTGGGCCCTGGCGATGGCCACCTACGCGCCAGGAGACAGCATGAGCGACATCCTGGCACGACTGGATCACGCGCTGATGTGCGCCGAAAGCGCCGACGACGACCAGATAGCCTCGGCCAGCCGCGCGCCGGACAGCACGCACATCGGCGAATACAGCTGGCATGACGCTCTGGTCACGGCGCTCGAACAACACAGGTTCTCGTTGTCCGTGCAGCCTCTGCACGATCTTTCCGGCGGCCTGCTGCACCAGGAAGCCAGCCTGACCCTGCACGACACCAGCGGCGCCGCCCCCGTTCCGGCTTCGATCTTCATGCCTCCCGCCGTCCGCCTCGGCCTGTCCGCCGAATGCGACATACAAGCCATCCGCCTGGGGCTGGACTGGCTGTACGCACGCCCCGGCGCGCTGGCAGTACCAATTTCGCTGGCTTCGATCGCCCAACCGTCGTTCCAGTCCAGGCTTCAACGCATGCTGGCCGACCGCCCCGCCCTGAGCGCGCGCCTGATCGTGGAAATTGACGCGGCGGCCCTGGCCGCTCAGGGAACCGACCTGCACCCGCTTTGCGACATCGTCGTGGCTGCGGGCGCCCGCGTCGGTGTAAGCCGACTGTCGTACCAGTTCGGCGCCATCGAGCACCTGCACGAATTCCCCTTGTCCTATCTGAAGCTGTGCGGCGGCTTCATCGCCGGCCTGCTCCACAGTCCGGGCAGCCAGCACCTCGCCGCGACGGTGGTGGCCACCGCGGCCGCGCTGAATATCGCGGTCTACGCCGAGGACGTGCCAGACATTGCCACGCAAAACGTCCTGGCGGGCCTGGGCGTCCATGCCATGCGCGGGCCTGTCGTAAACTCCGCCCAGACGCACGACATCGCACCTGATCATCCATGGGTTTCCAGTTGACGGAAGGCATGCTGCTTCGCATCTGTTGGCTTTTTCGCGCCCGCTGGCCTTCCCGCCTGCGGCGCACCGGTAACGCCTCCGCGGTTCGGCAAGCCATGCTGCCTCGCGTGGGGATGCTGCTATGCGCCTTGCTCGGCCCCGACGCGGCGCTGGCCTACGGCGTAGGCGTTTCACACGAAGACCTGCATCTGGGCCTGACAGCCGGCGTCGCCACGGCCTGTGGCGTGGCCTGCGCAGTCGCATGGGCGGCCACCCGCAATGCCATTTTCGGCGCGGGGCTGGCCTTCATGTTGATCGAAGGGGTTTTCCGCTCCATGCCCACGCTGTTGCCGGCGGCGGCGCTGCAAGCCGGCTCCTATGCCGCCCTGCTGGCGCTCACGGCGCCCATCCTCAAAGAAGCATCCGCCGACAAACTGGCGACGGCCTGCCGCTGGGCCAGCCTGGCCTTGACGCTGGTAGCGGTACTGGCGCTGATCGTCGCATACGCCCCGGGCAACGGCGTCGTGTCCGCCGCCATCGCCGGGGCCTGCGCCATCGCCAGTCTGCCGCTGGCCACCTGGTTCATGGTCCGCGCCGCCAGTCCGTCGCCAGCGCGAGCGGCCGCGCTGGCCTTGGCCGGCGCCTATGGCATCTCGGCCTGGCTGCTGGGACAGGACGCCTGGCTGCCCCAGGCCGCGGCAGGAACGATCGCCGAATTGGCGCGACTGCTGCTGGTGTCTAGCGCCTTGATCCTGCTGGCGATCCATCAGCACGGCCACCCGCAACTGGGGTCGAAACGCGCAGGCCACGAGCACGCCGACGCGGAACACCTTGCCCAAGGCGAACTGCGGCTGGCAGAACTGGCCGGCGCGCTGGATACGCAGCGCCAGATGAACGCACTGATCTCGCACGAACTGCGCGCACCGCTGGCCACCGTCAGCGCGGCAGCCCAATCCCTGGACATGATACTTGCCGAGAGCGGCGAGGCCGTGGACAACCGCCTGGCGCGCATTCATCGGTCGGTCGCACGGATGACCGAACTCATGGATCAGTTGCTGAACCAGGACAGGCTGGGCGAACAGGCCTGGATGCCGCGCGGCGAACAAACGGACATGGCGGATCTGGTGCTCGATGTCGTCACCGCCATGCAGCCCGATACGGCGCATGCGCTGATGGTGCAAGCCAGCCCCTCCCTGCCGGTCTACTGCGACCGTCCGCTGACCAGCGTGGTGGTACGCAACCTGATCCACAATGCCATCAAGTATTCGCCGGCGAATGAGCCCGTGCGCATAGAAACCGGCGAAACCCGGGTGGGCGCCATTCCCATGGCGTGGGTCGCCGTCACCGACCGCGGCCCGGGCATAGGCGTCGAGGAACAGGCCAAAATCTTCGAACCGCATTTCCGGCGCACAGCGCACCGCGAAACCCAGGGCATGGGTATTGGGCTCTACCTGGCCCGGCGCATCTGCCAGAACCAGGGCGGCACACTGACCATGGAAAGCGAAGTAGGCGTAGGCACGCGCTTCGTCGTCACCCTGCCGGCCAGCGCTCCGGCGGCTTGACCGCCTCTGGCGGGTTCAGGCCGCGAACACGTAGCCCTGGCCGCGCACCGACAGCACGGGGAGCTTCAGGCCCGCGCTTTGCGCCTTGGCGCGCAAACGGCTGACCAGCACGTCGATGCGGCGCAATTCGAAGCCGCCCGGGCTGTCCGGCAGGAACAATTCCGCCAGGACCTGACGGCTGACCGCGCTGCCGGCGGCATCCATCAGGGCAACCAGGAAGGTCCGTTCCTGGGCGCTCAGATGCAGCGAGGCGCCATCCGGCGCAACCAGGATCCAGCCCCCATCCTGCAGGGACCACGAAGTGTCCGCGGTGGCGCGCGTTTCCGCATCCACCGGCCGAGGCGCCTTCGCAAGACGCATCCGACGAGCCAAACTACGGATGACGGAACTGAGTTCCAGCAGATCCACTGGCTTGGTCATGTAGACATCGGCGCCGCCTTCCAGGCCGCGCACCCGGTCTTCCAGCGCGCTGCGACCTGTCAGCATGACGATACCGACGGGGCTGAGGGCGCGCAGGCGGGTCGCCACGGAGAAACCGTCTTCACCGGGCAGGTGGGCGTCAAGAATGACGATGTCGCAGGGTTGTTCCTGCAACCGGCGATAAAACGCCGCGGCATTATCACAGGCGAATGCCACCCGGAAACCATAGCCACCCAAGCCTAACGCCAACTCCTCCCGGAAGTCGGCGTCATCCTCAAGCAGACCGATACACAGCAAACCATCTGCGCCAGCCATATTTAGAGTGCTTTATTTTGAAGATTATCGACAAATGCCCCGCGGACGCAGAGTCCCCGGGTATTCCGTTGGCGACAATCTTACGTCTTTTACAATGGAAACGAATGATTGCAATGAAAAAAACTGCGATATTCCTTGTCCAAATGGTTATTTTCCCGTAAATCGCGGGAAAACGGCTTTCGTAAATGTCCCGGTTGTTCGGCTGGCGGCCGGTTTCAAGACGAACAGCTGACCTCCAGGCTGCCCGCCCAATCCGGCGGCAAACCCGCATACCGCTCATACCCCGGCTGGGCCTCGTAGGGGTTGCGCAGCAACCTCATCAAGGTATCGATCTCGCTGGCATCGCCGGTCTTGGCCGCCCGAATCGCCTCTTCCGCCAGGTGATTGCGCAGCACGTATAGCGGATTCACGCCATTCATGCCTGCGGTTACATCCTGTATCGGCCGGCCGTCCTGCGCGTGCCGCGCCACCAAGCGATCCAGCCAGGCTCCTGCCGCCGGCCGGTCGATGAACAGGTCCTCGAACGCGCTACGCTGGCCCGACAAGGCGTCGGCCAGGCGACGCCACGTCAAGGTGAAGTCCGCCTGATTGGCGTCCATCAGCTTGAGCAGATCGTCCAGCAACGCTTCGTCGGCCGGTCGCCATGCGACCAGGCCCAGCTTGGCGCCCATGCGGTCATGGAAGGCACGCGTGAAGACCGGCTCAAATTCATCCAGGACTGCTCGCAGGCCTTCTACATCCTGCACCAGCGCGTGCAGGCTGCCACCCAGGCGATAAAGGTTCCAGAGGGCGACGGACGGCTGGCGGTTCCAGGAATAGCGCCCTTCCGAGTCCGAGTGATTACAGACATGGCCCAGCCGGAAACCGTCCATGAAACCGTAGGGGCCATAATCCAGCGTCAGCCCCAATATGGACATGTTGTCGGTATTCATCACGCCATGGCAGAAGCCCACCGCCTGCCAGTCCGCCATCAGCAGCGCCGTACGCCGGGTGACGGCGCGCAGCAGGTTGATATAGGGCATCACGTCATTCGAGGGCTCGCCCGTTCCCGCTTCCCGGCATTCCGGGTAATAACGGTCTATGACGTAATCCGCCAGCGTCTTCAGCATGTCGGGCTGGCGGCGCGACGACCAATGCTCGAAAGAGCCGAAGCGCACGAAACTGGGGGACATACGCGTCACAATTGCGGCTGTCTCCACCGTTTCCCGCATGACCGGGTCGTCGGACACCACCAGCGCCAGCGCCCGCGTCGTGGGCACGCCCAGCCCGTGCATGGCCTCGCTGGCCAGGTACTCGCGCACCGACGAGCGCAGCACCGCGCGGCCGTCGCCCATGCGCGAATACGGCGTCATGCCCGACCCCTTGAGCTGCAGCTCCCAATTGCCCTGCGGCCCCTCGACCTCGCCCAACAGATGGGCGCGGCCATCGCCCAACTGGCCGGCCCAGACGCCGAACTGATGGCCACTGTAGACCGCCGCGAGCGTATCGCCGCCTGGCAGCGGTTGGGCGCCGGAAAACACGCTCAGGAACTCGGGCGTGGACAGGGCCGACGGGTCCAGGCCGATCAGTTCCGCCGCTTCCGCATTGCCGTGCAGCAAGCGCGGATTATTCAAGGCCTGAGGCGCAAGCCGGGTGTAGAAGGCTGCGGGCAATGCCGCAAAGGAATTGACGACGCGCAGGTCGGACAACGTATGGGCGCTCATGCGCGTTGCCTCCTGGCAGCCCGTTTGGCAGGCCGCACGTAGAAAATGGCGCTAAGGAAGAAAATGGCCGACAGCAGGATCTCGCCCCAGGCCATCAACACGGATAGCGGAGCCGGATCCGACATGGCCCGCACCGCGCCCTCCATCAGGTAGAGCAGCGACAGCATCGAGGCCCACTGATAGGTATAAAGATTGCCGCGCAGGATGCCGCGCAGCGGAAACGCCAGCGGCAGGGCCTTGAGCAGCATCCAGGAACCGCCCGGCCGCAGCGGCGCCACCACGGTTTCCCAGGTGACGCAAAGCACGATCAGGGCGAACAGCGATACCGAGGCCAGCAGGCGCAAGCGGGGGTTGAGTTCAGGGTTCATGCTGCTATTATCGCCTGATGAATCGCCCCGCCGAGCCTGCCGCCGCGACGCCGGCGGCCACCGAGCACTCGACCTCGCGCTCTTCATGGATCGCGAGGGCCGGACGTGTTGTGCGCTTCAGCGCCGAACGCGCCAGCGAAGAGAAACTGCTGCAGGTCGCGTCCAGCCTCACCTTCACGACCGTCCTGGCCATCGTGCCGATGCTGGCCGTGGTCCTGTCGCTGTTTACTGCTTTTCCGGTATTCCAGGAATTCCGCGTCGCGCTCGAGGATTTCCTGACCAACAGCCTGATGCCGCCGTCCGTCTCGGACAACATCATGGATTACCTGAATCAGTTCGCGCGCCAGGCTTCACGCCTGACCGCCATCGGCGGCGTATTCCTGCTGATCACCTCGCTGTTGCTGATCATGACGATCGACAAGGCGTTCAACGACATCTGGCACGTGACGCGCCAACGCCCGCTGCGGCAGCGCGCGCTGGTGTACTGGGCCATCATCACGCTGGGCCCCGTCGTGGCCGGCGCCAGCCTTTGGGCGACTTCGTTCGTGGCGCGCGAATCGCTGGGCCTGGTGCGGGACGTGCCCGAAGCCGTCAGCGTTGCGGTGTCGTTCATCCCGCTGGTGTTGACCGCCCTGGGTTTTGCCACGCTGTTCGTCATGGTCCCGAACCGCGAGGTTCTCTGGCGCGATGCCCTTGTCGGGGGCTGCGTGACCGCGATCGTGCTGGAAATCATGAAGTCGGCTTTCGCCTACTACCTGACCCGCTTCCCCACCTACACCGTCATTTACGGCGCATTCGCCACCCTGCCCATCTTCCTGCTCTGGATCTACCTGTCATGGCTGGCCGTGCTGCTGGGAGCCATCCTGGCGTCCAGCGCGCCGCTGATCCGGCTGGGCCGCTGGGAAATCAACCGCTATCCGGGCGCGCCCTTCGTGGACGCCGTGGATGCGCTGCGCACGCTGCGCCAGGCGCAGACGGCCAATCCACCCGGACTGCCCGCCAATCTGCTGGCCGCGCAATTGCGCCTGCACCAGGACGAACTGAACGAAGTCCTCGAAACCCTGGCTGAAATGGGCTTGGCGACGCGCAGCCCCGAAGGCCTCTGGGTTCTGACCTGCGACGCCCGGCAAACCTCGATGGAACCCGTGGTGGACCGTTTTCTGCTGGACCGCGGCCAGCCCAGGGTCCGCAATGACCCCGAGATATTGCGAGTCGCCTCGGCCGTGATTTCCCAGCAAAATGCGCCCACGCTGGAAGAAGTCTGCGGAGAAGCGCAAAATACCGAAAATGGAATCGCTCCCGTGCTGCAGCTGGAAGCGAAAAAGAATTAGCAAATAGCATTAGGGCGTAAACCGCCCAGGAGGAACCGATGTTGAAGGTCAGCGAGATTTTGCGCGTCAAGGGCGATACGCTCTATACGGCGTCGCCCGACATGCCTGTGTCCCAGGCCGTGCAAACAATGAGCGAGCAGGACATAGGCTCGCTGGTGATCATGGAATTCGGGACGCTGACCGGCATGCTCACGTTCCGCGAGATCATCCGCCACATGCATGCGCATGGCGGCGCCGGCGACACCACCATCCGTTCCATCATGGACGATGCCCCGGTCAGCGTGTCCCCCAACACCAGCGCCGACGAAGTGCAGCGCCTGATGCTCGAAAAGCACGCGCGCTACATTCCGGTCATGGACGGCCCCACCCTGATGGGCGTCATTTCGTTCTACGACATGGCCCAGGCCATCGTGGCGGCCCAGCAATTCGAAAACAACATGCTGAAGGCCTATATCCGCGATTGGCCCACGGAAAGCGCCGAACCGGCCAAGTCCTGAGCCCGCGGCCAGCTTGGCTGGCCCCTCGTCAAACCCCAGCCGGCGCCGCTTCGATCGCGGCGCCGCGCATATCCGGCGCATGCCGCTGGCTGCGCCAGGCATCGTAGATCAGTTCAGGGTTGTTCGCGGCCAGCAGGGCCGGATCGGACAGCATGCGGCGCCAGCGGCGCGCACCGGACTGGCCATTCACCAGCCCCAGCATGGGCCGCGTCATCACCCGCAGGGGCACGCCCCGCGCGACCTGCCGCGTCGCATATCCCATCATCGCGTCCACCACCTGCGCATCGCTGGGCAGCCGCAGCGACGGCCATAGCTGCAAGGACACCTCGGACAGCACTCGCGGCGTGTGCCAGGCAGCCCGGCCCAGCATGACGCCGTCGAAATCGCCCGCGGCGCGCACGGACTGCTCGGCGTCGGCCAGACCGCCGTTGAGCACGAACGTGCAATCCGGGAAGTCGCGCTTCAATTGCCGCACCACGTCGTAGCGCAGCGGCGGAATCTCGCGGTTGTCCTTGGGCGTCAGGCCCTTGAGTACCGCATTGCGGGCATGGGCGATGAACACCCGGCAGCCGGTGTCGTAGATCTTGCCGACGAAATCGCGGACAAACGCGTAGGACTCGTCGTAATCCAGGCCAAGCCGGTGTTTGACGGTGACAGGGATATCCACGGCATCCTGCATGGCCTTCATGCAATCGGCCACCAGGGCGGGCTCCGCCATCAGGCAGGCGCCGAACGCGCCCTTCTGCACCCGTTCTGACGGGCAACCGCAATTCAGGTTGATCTCGTCGTAACCCCACTTTTTTCCCAGCCTGGCCGAATGCGCCAGGGCGTCGGGTTCGCTGCCGCCCAATTGCAAGGCCACGGGATGCTCGGCCTCGTCAAAGTCCAGGTGCCGCTCGACATTGCCGTGCAGCAACGCGCCGGTGGTGATCATTTCCGTGTACAAGCGTGCGCGCGGCGCCAGCAGCCGGTGGAAATAACGGCAATGGCGGTCGGTCACATCGATCATGGGGGCGACGCACAGCCGCCAGTCGGGGGAGTCCAAGAATCACTCTACAAAACAAGGGGATGCGGTATTTTACGGTGCTTGGCGGCTTTGTGTCTGGCGGGCGGCCGTATCCGCTCCACCGCAAGTCGGACAGACTGGCCCGCCATGTGGTCTAAAATTGCGCCGCCGCAGCCGAAACCGGCATGCGCGCGCGCCCGTCAACCCCTAGATCCCGCATATCAATGGCCGTATTCACCCCTGTCTCCGAAGACGACGCTCGCGCCCTACTGGCGCATTTCGATCTGGGCGAGTTTGTCTCGCTTCGGGGGATTACGGCGGGTATCGAGAATACCAACTACTTCCTGTACACGACCCGCGGCGAATATGTGCTGACGCTGTTCGAGGTGCTGACGCAGGCCCAGTTGCCTTTCTATATCGAGCTGATGTACCACCTGGCCGAGCGCGGCATTCCCGTGCCCCGGCCCCAGACCCTGCGCGACGGCACTCGCCTGACGACCCTGCACGGCAAGCCCTGCGCCATCGTTTCACGCCTGCCCGGCGGCTACGAACCCGCTCCCGGCCCGGCGCATTGCGCCCTGGCCGGTGCCACGCTGGCCCGCGCCCACCTGGCCGGACGCGACTTTCCGCTGCACCAGCCCAACCTGCGCGGACTGTCCTGGTGGCTGGAAACGGCACCCAAGGTCATGCCCTTCCTGGAACCGGCGCAGGCCCAACTGCTGTCGGCGGAGCTGGCCGACCAGCAGGCCGCCGCCGCGACGCCGGCCTGGCAGACATTGCAGACCGGCCCGGCCCACTGCGACCTGTTCCGGGACAACGTCCTGTTCGCCGGCACCTTCGAAGATCCGCTCATGGGCGGCATCATCGACTTCTACTTCGCCGGCTGCGACACCTGGCTGTTCGACGTGGCGGTGAGCGTCAACGACTGGTGCATCGAACGCGACACGGGTGAATTCGTGCCCGAACTGGTCGAGTCCTGGTTGGCAGCCTACGCGGCCGTGCGCCCGTTCACCGACGCGGAACGCGAGGTCTGGCCGCTGATGCTGCGGGCCGCCGCGCTGCGCTTCTGGATATCGCGCCTGTATGACTTTTTCCTGCCGCGGCCGGCTCAGACCCTGAAACCGCACGACCCCCGGCATTTCGAAAGAGTGTTGCAAGCGCGCCACCGCCCTGGCCTGCCAATATTGCCGTAACCGTTGCTCCCCCCATAATGGGGATAGCGCGTCCCTTTTTGAGAGATCACCCCCCTTTAAAGAGCCATGCAAGCAGCATTCCTCCCCGCGACATCCGGCTGGCAATGGGTCCGAGACGGCTTCCGTCTGTTCCGCAAGCAACCTCTGGCCATGTTCACCTGGGCCATGGCCATCAGCCTTCTGGTCATCTTCGCCACCGCGACGCCGCCGGTCGGACCCATACTGGTGGTGGCGCTGATGCCCATCATCACGCTGATGACGCTATCGGCGTGCAAGCATGTCGAAGCCGACCGCATCATGCTGCCCTCGATGTGGGCCAAGCCGCTCAAGCAGCCTGGCGTATTCAGGAAACTGTTCCTGATGGGGCTGCTGTACGCGGCGCTCTGCATTGCGACCGGCCTGATCATCTTCCTGCCATTCACGGACGCGATGGTCGAGGGCATGCGCATTGCCTCCGTGGAAAAGTCCATGGAGCCCATCCTGTCTGCCATGGCCGTTCCGCTGACTTTGTTCGCGATCGTGTATGTCGTGATCGCCGCGCTGTTCTGGCACGCCCCCGTCCTGGTCGCCTGGCATGGGCTGCGCCTGGTCCAGGCGCTGTTCTTCTCCGGCATCGCCTGCTGGCGCAACAAGCTGCCGTTCCTGGTCTACGGCGCCACCTGGATCCTGGTGTTTCTTTTCATCGACCTGTGCGCCGGCCTCCTGGTCGCCATCGGCCTGTCACCCCAGCTTGCCGGCACGCTGCAGATTCCCTTCAATATCGCCGCGGGTGGCGTGCTGTACTGCAGCTTCTATCCTGCCTATACCTCCGTATTCGGTATCGAGAACGCCGGCGCGCATCTCGACGACGGCAACGGCGCCCAGGCATGACGCCACGCGGCAGGGCGCCAGCGCCCTGCGCACCGCAAGCACCCTTCCCTGCCGCGATATGAATGCCACGTCGATGGCATAGCGCATGCCAAAGGTATGCACCGCGGCGCAATGCATCAGCAAGATGCCGGACCGCGGCCCCGGCGGCTTGCGTCCCAGCAAGCCGCGCGCGCGGCCGCAGCAGCTGGCGACCTTGAGTAGCCTGAGTCCGCCGCGCCGCGCCGATGGCTGACCGCCAGTCATTGCACGCTCTGCAGCAATTGCACCATGACCGGAAAGGCCAGCACGATGAACGTGCAGGGAAAGATGCAGCCGATCAGCGGCAGCAGCATCTTCACCGGAGCCTGCATCGCCAGCTGTTCCGCACGCACGTGACGATCGCTGCGGGCTTGCGCCGCCTGTGCCCGCAATACTGGACCCAGGCTTATCCCGAGCCCTTCGGCCTGCGCCAGGGCGGCCGCCCAGTTACGCGCAAGCGGGCTATTGCTGCGTTCCGCCAAGGCCTTGATCGCGGCGGTCCTGGAAACCCCCGCACGCATCTCTGCCAGCGCGTCAGCCAGGGCATCTCGCAGTATGCCCGCCGGTCCGCTCTGGGCGGCCATCTGCAATGCCCCATGCACGCTCAGCCCCGCTTCCACACACAAGGTCATCATGTCGAACACGAAAGGCAGGTCGCGTTCGATGCTGCGTCGCCGGTTGCTGCTCAAACTGCGCAACCAAAGCCCCGGCGCGGCGCCTGCCGCCAGCGCTGACGCTACCATCCAGGGAATCCATTCCCAGGACTGCGCCTGCGCCAAGACGATGGCGACCGCCGCAGTCAACCCGCCGGCAGCCATGGCCGCGCTCCAACACAGCGCCGCGACATGCGCGTAGCTGATGCCGGCGGGAAGCGCCGCCCGCTCGATGGCGCGAGTCAGCCGTATGCGCCAACGCCAGGAACATAAAGGCCCTGCCACGGGCGCCACCGCGGAAATCCAGGGCCAGGCCGCTCGCCACCACCACGGCAAGGCGGACGACGCACCCTCGCTGTCCAGCAGCAATGGCTTAAAAACCACCCATGCCAACCATCCCGCAGCCAGGGCGGCCGTCAACAGGCTCAAGTACAGCCACATCGCATCCGCTCCCGTCAGATATCGATCCGGACAATGCGCCGGATCAGCAGCATGCCCGCGGTCTCCAGTACCGCCACGATCGCCAACACGCCCCAACCCACGGGCGTATGCCACAGCAGGCCCATGATTTCCGGCTCCAGCCGGTCCAGCACGGCAAGCAGCAGCAAAGGCAAAGCGCCCACGATCCAGGCCTGCATACGTCCCTGCGAAGTCAGCGCCAGCAGCTTCGCCTGCAACTGCAGGCGGGCGCGCAGGGTCTGCGCGATGCTTTCCAGCGCCTCTGCCAGGTTGCCTCCCGTCTGCGCCGCAATGCGCATGGCCGCTACGACGAGCGCGGTCGAATCGGCCGGCATGCGGCCACGCAGGTTTTCAAGCGCGCCGTCCCATGGCACGCCCATGCGCTGCTCGCGCAACATCAGGCCGAACTCCTGGGCCAAGGGCGCGCTGCTCTGCTCGACGACGTGGCGCAGGCCGGTGGTCAATGCCACGCCAGCGCGCAGGGCGGAGGCGAGCATCAACAGCGCCATCGGCAGTTGCTGCTCGAACCGCCGGGCACGGCGCCGCCGCAACCCATTCACCAGCGTCCTGGGCAGGCGCGAGGCAAGCGCCGCGGCCAAGGCGGCGACAAAGCCGCTGCCCGTCGCAGCAAAGGCCAAGGCCGCCGCCATCGCCGCGCAAGCCACCGCGCCAGCCCACAATTGGGCGGGGTCTATGAACAAGAACACCTCGCTCAGACGCAGGCCCGCCTCCTGGGTGTAGACCTCGCGGTAGCGGCGCAGCGCTGGCGCAAACCAGTGTTGGGCACGCCACGCCAGCAGCAGCACGCATACCATGGCGGCTCCCGCAGATAGCCAGATCATGTCGCTCCTTGCGCAAAGACGGTGGTCCCCGGCGCCGCCTGCTCGGTGTTGGAGAACCAGGCGGGATCGAAGGCCTCCTCGGCCTGCGTCCATTCGCGCGCAAAGCCGGGCAAGGCGCCGCAGCCCGTGAAGCCGCCCATGCGGTCGTAGCGGAACAGATCCTGCAGCTGTATGCGTCCGCTTTCCATGCCCGTAATCTCCGCTATCGACGTCACGACGCGACGCCCGTCGCCCAGCCTCGCCTGCTGCACCAAGATATCCACGCTGGCCGCGATATGCTCGCGCACGGCGGCCAGAGGCAGATCGAGCCCGGCCATCAGGATCATCGATTCCAGCCGCCCCAGCGCGTCGCGTGGCGAGTTGGCATGCAGCGTCGTCAGGGAGCCTTCGTGCCCGGTGTTCATGGCGGTCAACATGTCGAATGCCTCCGCCCCGCGGCACTCGCCCACGACGATCCGGTCTGGCCGCATGCGCAGCGCGTTGCGCACGAGTTCGCGGATGTCGATGCGCCCTCGCCCCTCCTGGTTGGCCGGACGCGCCTCCAGCGCCACCAGATGATCATGGTTCAGGCGCAGCTCCGCCGCATCTTCGATGGTGACCACGCGCTCGCCGTCGGGAATCTCGTTGGACAGGATGTTGAGCAACGTGGTCTTGCCCGCCCCGGTCCCTCCAGATACCACCAGATTCCTGCGCATCCTCACGCAGAGCGCCAGGAATTGCGCCATGGCGCCGCTCAGCGTCCCCGCAGCGATCAGATCGGACATTCCGGGGCGCCGCTGTGGAAATTTGCGTATGGTCAGGCTGGCGCCCCTAAGGGCCACCGGCGGAATGATGGCGTGCACCCGGGACCCGTCGGCCAGGCGCGCATCCACCATCGGAGAACTTTCATCGATGCGTCGCCCCAAGGGTGTGACGATGCGCTCTATGACCCAACGCAGCGATTGCTCGCTGGTAAAGGCCGCCTGATGGCGCGACAAGCGGCCGGCGCGTTCGACATAGATCTCGTCGTGGCGATTGACCATGATCTCCGTAATGTCGGCAGCGGCGAGCAAGGGCTCCAGCGGCCCCAGGCCGACGGCTTCGTCAAGCACCTCGCGGCAAAGCGCAGCCCGGTCCACCCCCGGCGGCAAGTCGGTGTCCGTGGCGACGATATGCGTCAGCAGCCGTTCGGCCTCGGCGCGCAGCATGCTGTCGCTCATGCCCGCCACGTCGCGGCGGCGCAGATCCAGCGCCGCCAGCAGCGCCGCGTGCAGCCGCCGGCGCTCCTGCAGCGGATGTGGCAGTGGCAGAACCGGCACTGGCGTCGCCGGCGCGGGCAGCATCGGCGGTTCCTGCACGGCAGCCATGTCGCGGGCGACGCTTTCTGCCGCCACGCCGTCCGCCCCACCGTTGCGCTCCGGGATGTCCGCCAGCGACACCCGCAGCCGGCAGGGCCCGATCAGTATTTCGTCGTCGGGCAACACCGGGGCGTGGCGCACGACCCTCGCGCCGTTCACGAGGGTTCCGCCCAACGTACCCAGGTCTTCGAGCACGATCCCCGCCGCTTCGCGCAACAAGCGGGCGTGCTGGCGCCCCACTCTCCAGTTCACGATGCGCACCCCGCAATGCGCGCCCCTTCCTATCAACGCGGGAACAGCCACCGTGGATCTGTGCACGGAGGCGTCTTCAAACATCATTTCCACGTCGATCATGGCCGAGTTTCCGAAGAAGGAATCGGCGCGCCGTCTTGCGGCGAGCCCCACTGCGAACCGGTGCCGGCGTGGGCATCCCACCCTGCCGCGGCAGGCACGGCGGTGCCCAGGCGGGGCGGCACGGGAAAAGCCGCTTCGAGCACGCCACGTCCCCGCCGCACGCGGTCCGCCATGGCGGGCTCGGCCTGCGTAATCAGTTTTGGCGTCACGAATATGGCAAGTTCGGTTTCCCGCAATTGATAGCGCCGGGACGAAAACAAGGCCCCCAGAACCGGGATGTCTTTCAGCCATGGCAGGCCATCGCTGGTCTCGTCCCGCTCGCGCGACAGGAAGCCGCCGATGACCAGCGTATCGCCGGACCGCACGTTGAATTCGGTGGATGCGCGGCGCGTGCGTAGCGCCGGTCCGCCCGGCACGCTCAGCGCGTTGTCCACCGAACTCGCCTCTACCTCGATCAAGGATCGGATGATCCCGTTGCGATCGATGCGAGGGGTGATCCTGAGCATGACGCCATAGGGCTTGAACATCGTGGTCGCGTTGCCGCGCGTGTCGGTCGACGAGTAAGGAACCTCTCCGCCGGCCAGGAAGGTGGCGCTGGCGCCGCTGCGCGCGAGCAATTGAGGTTGGGCCAGCATGACGGCCTCGCCGCTTTGCGCCAGCATCGCGATCCGGGACGACAACAGCGCATTAACGCCGAAGTAGCCAGCCGCCGAAGAGACCGGGCCCACTGTTTCTATGATCCCTTCGCCTGGACGGTTCATGCGCCCCCTGGACCCCGCATCCCAGGCCAGGCCGGCGTTGATGCCGCCTTGCGACAGCCCGTCCCAGCGCACGCCCAGATCCCTCAGCCTTGAGGTGGGGATCTCCACGACCTGAACGTCCAGCTGCACCATGCGGTCCCAACCCACTTGGCCGGTAAAGTCCAGCACTGCGGGATAGCGGTCCGCCAGGGCCGTGATGCGCAATCGGTCATCGTCGGAAAGATCGTCGCCCTCGATCAGGATGCGACCGCCCACCTCAGTACTGCGCGCGCCGGGAATGCGGGCAAGCAAGGCCTCGACCTCTGCCCGCAGACGCGGCGCGCCGGCTGGCACGACCCTCAGTTCATAGGCCTTGGCGCGCCCGGCGTTTGCCCAGATGTGCAGTGACGAAACACCCTCGGCGCGGGCAAAGACCACGACCTCGCGCCCTTCGGCCTCGATGGCGCCCACGACCTGGCCGTTGCCTATCGCCACGCGCTTGACCCCGGGGTGCGACAGAATCCGCGTTTCACCCACCTGAAGTTCAATCACCTCATCCTCCGCCCGCGCTGCGGGATTGGCCAACCAGAGCACGCAGGCAAACATGCTGATGACGGCGCGTCTCATGGCCGCCCCCGCTGAAGTCGAGCCGGGCCTGCACTTTCCACATCCATTGCTCCTGTGCCTGCCGAGGGGTCCAGCCTGTCTCCGTACAGGATGGCCACGCCCGGCGCATTCCGGGGTTCCAGGTCCAATCCGATCAGGGTGGCAAGGTCGCCCTGCGCGGCGCCGCTGACCATTGCGGCATCATCGCGATGGCGCAACATCGCGGTCAGCGCCCCGCTCTGCCGCGCCGCCACGAATCGCATTGCCTCATCCGGCGTCGCTGCCAAGGTGATATTGCCGCCCTTGGTTTCGCCCTCGGCGTCGCCTCCCACCATCAGCACGCGCATGCCTTGCAGGAGGGGCACCGTCATCTCCCGCTGCCGATGCGAAAAACTCACATAGATGTCGATGGCATCGCCTACGCGCAGGACTTCCGCCAGGCCGCCCAGGTCCGTCGCCGCCACGGTCAATGCGCGTTGCCCGCTGCGCAAGCGGGACGCCAAGGCCGGGGCCGGAGGACTGAATGTCAGATGCCCCCGCAGCAAGGGCTCACCATTGGCGACATCGGCCAGCAAGGTGGCGCCAAGCAAACTGGCAAGATCCAGGGGATCGATGCTGGCCCGGGACACCCAAGGCTGCGGAATCTCGCGCACTGCCAGGTGCACCTCTTCGAGTTGCGTGCCAGCAGGCAGGTCGTACGCCGCGACCAGCCGGCTGACCATCGGCGTGCGCGCCTCTGCCTCCAACGCCTGGACCCGCTGCTGCACGTGTTCCCGCACCGCCCACGCGGATACCAGCCCCGCAATCAGTGCTATGGCATACACGCCCATTCGGCGCAGACGCGGCGCTACATGGGTGATCCAGTTCGTCATGGCACTCTTCCGCTGACCAGAAGGCCGGTGCCACCGTCCAGCGGCACCAGCGACAGCCGCATGCGGGAGCCGGAGCGGACCCACCAGTGCGCCGAATCCTCGGAGACGGGCATGCGACGCCAGCCATTCCGGAGCAGGTGCTGCTCCAGCTGCGCAGCCAACTGCCCCGGAGGCAAGGCGTATTGCCAGATCCGCTCGGAAACGCGTACGCCGTCCTCCATCAAGGCAATGTCCAGCCTGAGGCGACCGCCGGCGGGCAGCCAGGCAGGTGAAGCGCTTTCAGGCACGGCCAGAAGGCTGACCGCTGAAATGCTTCCGGCTGTCCGACGGGAGCCCAGGCCTTCCAGCTGGATGACCCATTGCTCCTGCCCCACCTTACCCGACAGAATCGCCTGACCTGACAACACGTTGAGATTGACCAGGGCGGGCTGCTGGGCAGACAGGTAACGGATCAGCTCCGCCGTACTGAGCGGCGCATCGAACACCAGCACACGCGCCGGGATTCCATGCAACCAGATGCTTTCCCCTAACAATCCGCGACGCGAACCTGCGGGCAGACGCAAGGCCTCCAGCGCGGTAACGCCTGGCCTGCTCCCGCCGGCCTCCCCGCCGCCCGTCACGAGATGCTGAGCTGCGGCGACATTGCGCCACCCTACGGCCGCAACAGCCACGGCGCCGGCCATCAACAGACGCAGCGTCTTTGTCATAGCCACGGTTCGCCAGCCGTCTTCCCGTGATGGGGCAAAACCCGCAAGGGGCGCCGAAAAGCGCAGGCCGATCATTTGCCCGCCCCCTTGCGGCTGGCAAGCCGCTCCCCAGGCACCACATCCGCCCATTCAGACAACCAGTCCAGCGACAGGCCGGGCCTGCGCCAGGGTCCGTCCAGGCGATCGACAACAGGCTTCAAGCGTCGGGCCTCGGCCACCGAGGCGCGTTCCGCCCTGTGCCAGGACGTAGGCGCCCGGCCGATCCGGCGCTGCGCGTCGGCATCGCCGTCCGCATAGCCGGCGCCGCTTGCCACATGCGTGCGGCGGGCGATGCGCAACCAGGCCGCGCTGTCCCGATCGAATCGCGCAGCGCTTGCCGTCACCGACAGCAGTCTCAGATCCACGCCGAACCATTCGTCCTGCAAGACGTTGACCTGTGCCGGTGCGATACCCGATAACGTGCTGGCCTTGCCCGAGAGTGCCATGCCGCCAGCTATGGACGAATTCCGCATGGGTTGCCCCAAGGCGCCGGCCATCGCGGTCTTGCGGCTGGCCTGTGCCATTTCCTGCGCCGTGAACTGCAATCCGCCAATCCAGGACGCCGCCCACAGCAGCAGGGCCAGCAGCGGCAACATCAGCAACGCTTCGACCAGAGCCTGCCCTTGCTGGCGCGTGGGGATCCGGTTCATGGCGCCCGCCTTGCCTGCGCGGCCTCTGCGGCGCTGACGGCGGACAAGCGCGCCTGCCAGTAAGGGCGGAAAAGCGTGGCAAGTTCATCACGGCCATCGGCCCGGCGTTCCGGCCGTGCAAAATAGGTTTCCGCCGCGGAAGTGACGGTGACGGCGTCTTCCGGTCCCAGTGCGGCATAGCGGAACGCCCCCAAGGGTGTCCGGACTGCGCTGTCGCCATCCGTGGTTTTCAAGGATGCGCCGGCAAGCCGGACGGTCACCGCGAAACGCAGGGGATCGCCGCTGCGTGGCAAGGCGATGTCGCGATAGGCTGGCAGGCCCCGCCCCGGCCAGCGCTGAGCGGCAGCCATGGCGTACGAATTGGCCATGGGATTGGTGAAGCCGTCGAGCAGATCCCAGTTGGTCGACTGCTCCACCCAGCGCCAGAAATCCTGTTCGGAAAAATCGAGCGGTGGCTCTTCCACGTACTCCAGGCCTTCGGGCGCCTTGATCTTCTGGCCTTGCGCCGTGCCCCAGCCCACGGCGTACTCGCGGAAGTGGCAGCCCCTCCAGCGGTTGAAACGCAGCGCATGGTAGGACTGGGTATCAAGAGCGCCCCAGCGTCCATCCGGCCCCAACCAGGTGGAACCGCGGCGCCGCAACTCGTGGCGATGCAAAGGGCACAGCGGATGGACCATCCACGGATTGCGGCGCGTGACGTTGCGGCGGTGGAGAAACCCGTACCGTTCCGCCGCTTGTTCGACAGCGGGCCGCAACCCCGCCTCGCGCGTGGCCAGGCGACGCCCCACGTATCCGGGCCAGCCATCGGTCAGCAGCCGCAGGCTCAGGCCCCGGACATGCGCGGCATCGCCATCGGGCAACGGAGCATCGTCCGACAGATTGGCGGACAGCACTTTCTTCATGATGCGTTCGCGCGAAGCCGCCAAGCCTGAAACAGCGGACGCCGCGGCTGCTTCCAGAACCTGGTGGACCACTCTGTCGTGCTCGCCAAACGCCGACGCGAGCCTCTGCTCGGCGTCGGGCACTGCCCGCACAGTTTGGTAGGCTGCCCCCACATCGGGGCCGAACAACATGGCGATCAGCCCGGCGGGCGGATTGCGGCGGTCGCGCTGCGATTGCATGGTGCGGGCGTACTGCGCCGAGGCAGCCAGCGTGACCAGATGCGCCATGGCGACCTGATGCGCGATCTGTGTGCGGTTGATGTAGGCCAGGGCATTGAGCGCGCGCGCTTGCTCCAGCGCCCCGCTGTAGGCGGCCGCGTCCGCGGCATGCGTCAGCCGCTGCCGCGCTCCCACGGTTTGCCCCAGGTTGTACAGCACGACCAGGGATATGCCTCCCACCGCCGCCATCAACAGACCCAGCACCAGCGCCTGGCCGCGCTGTTGAGCAAGCGGTGCGCAAGAACGCGCGTTCACTTCGCGTCCGTGGCATTGCCGGTGAAGGACTTGAGCGAACGGGCCTTGGTCTGCGCCGCCGCTTTTTGCGCCGCCTGTTGTGCCGCGCGGCTCTGCGCACCGCCGTCTTCGCCGGCAAGTTCACGCGCCATGGCGGCGGTCTGCGATCGCACCACCTGGCCGAAATACTGGTACACCGCGATGGCCGCCACCGCGACCAAGGCCACGACCACCACGTATTCCGTCATACCCTGTCCCGACTGACGCTTCCGCAACCCTGACATATCCGTTCTCCGGCACTGTGAAGACAGGCTTCAGTGTCGGCGTCTGCCCCCGGCCTCGCCATTCGCGGATGCCGAGGCGGATAAAGTGATCACGGGTCCGTTGACAGTGCACGGGCGGCGGCGGCCCGCCCAGGCTGGCCACCGCGCAAAACGGCATGAATCTTGTAACCCTTTAATATTCAAGGGTTTTCCCTATTGTTCGACCTATGGCTCAGCAGTAGATTTGAGTTGCCGGGCTGTCTGACACCCATCGCGTGCGAAGCCGGGCAGGAGCGCCTCAGACTCACCTTGAGCTGGGGCGCTCTTCCATTTTGCGGCGCGCAAATGCCCCGCTCGGGACAACAGCCCGGACTCGCCCGCCCTACCCAGCGCTAAGCGACCCGCAACACCCCATTGTCAATGACGATCGCGTCGCGCTCGATGACTTTCGCCCGGAAGGAGCCATCCCGCCAGACGTCTACGCTCAGCGTCTCGCCGGGATACATCGGCCCGGAAAACCGCAGCGACACGGAACGCACCGCCCCGTTGCCCGCAGGCTGCAACTGCCTGGCGACAGTGTGCGACACCAGGCCAAACGTACACAGGCCATGCAGTATGGGGCGGGGAAAGCCGGCTGCCTGGGCGACCTGCGGATCGCAGTGCAACGGGTTGTAGTCGCCATTAAGGCGATACACCAGCGCCTGCTCGGGCCGGGTGCGCGCCTGCACGGTCCAGTCTGGCGGCCCGCCGGGCATGGCGTGCGCCGGGCGCGCCTGCCTGCCCGCGTTCGCCATGCCGCCATCGCCCCTGAGCACGTGGGTCGCGAAAGTCCGTGCGATGAGCTGCCCCGTGCCGGCATCCGTCAACGTTTTTTCGGAATACAGCAACAGCCCCTTCTCGCCCTTGTCGACAACCTCCACGACGCGGGTCTTGCCTGTCAGTTCGCCGGCGGCGGGTATGGGATGGAACAGTTCCATTCCCTGTTCGCCGTGCAGCAAGCGCACCGTATCGGCCCCGATATCGGGCGCATCCAGCCAGAAGCCCGGATAGCCCAGCACCACCGCCATGTAGGGCAGCACCAGCGGATCATGCCGCCTGCCCACGTAGGCCAGGTCGGAGGCATCCACAGGATCCTGTCCCAAGCCCACCGACAGCGCGTACAGCATGACATCCCGCTCGGTGTAGCGCTGCCTGATTTCCGGCAATTCGTAGCTCATCAGTTGCTCATGGCTCAAGCGCATGACGTTTCTCCCTTTGGTCCCGAAGACACATCCATGACCACGGCGTCCGGTTCAGATCGGATCCCAGCTCATCACGTCGGGCGAACGCTCCAGCGGATAGAAGTGCTTCTGCATTGCCGGAATGGCGACCTCGGCAATGCGCTGCGGCGTCCAGCCTTCGCTGAAATGGACGGAGCGCAAGGGCCGCGGCTGGCTCATCAGCATGATTTCGTTGGCACGCACTGCGAATATCTGGCCGCTGACCTCGCGCGCGGCGTCGCTGAGCAAGTACACGGCCATCGGCGCAATCTTGCCCGCCTCCATTTTCTTTAGCTTTTCCACGCGGTCCCGCTGTTGCGGCGTATCGGTGGGGATGGAACTGGTCATGCGGCTCCAGGCCGAAGGGGCGATGCAGTTGGAGCGCACGCCATACCGCCCCATATCCAGCGCAATCATCTTGGACAGGGCCACGATGCCCAGCTTGGCCGCTCCGTAATTGGCCTGGCCAAAGTTGCCGATCAGCCCTGAAGTCGAGGTCATGTGCACCATCGCGCCGCTCTCCTGTTCGCGAAAGTGCGTGGCAGCAGCCCTGCTGACGAAGAATGTGCCATCCAGATGCACCGCGATGACGGCCCGCCATTCTTCCTCGCTCATCTTGTGGAAAGAGCGGTCGCGCAGGTTGCCCGCGTTGTTGACCACGCCATCGATGCGGCCGAAGTGATCCATGGCGCACTGGACGATGGCGTTGGCGGACGCGTACGTCGCGACTGAATCGAAGTTGGCGACGGCCGTCCCGCCCGCGGCGCGGATCTCGGCGACGACTGCGTCCGCAGGCGCCACCGCGGCGGACAGGTCATCGCCATTGAGCGCGACCCCGATATCGTTGACCACGACCTTGGCGCCCTCGGCCGCCAATTGCAAAGCTATCTCTCGGCCGATGCCGCCCCCGGCCCCGGTCACCACCGCCACTTTGCCTTCCATCATGCGTTCCATGCCTGTGTCTCCTCAAAGCGGGCCTGCCGGCTGCCTGCGGCAGACCCGATACTGTCGATTGCCTACTCGGTCGTTACGTTGGCGCGGCGCACCACCTCGGCCCACTTCCTTCCCTCGCTGCCGATGAAGGCGGCGAACTCCGCGGGCGTATCGGGATTGGGCACCGCTCCCTGGTCGCGGATCTGCTTCTGCATGTCGGGCGTCTGGATGATGGCGACCACCTGCTTGTTGATCTCCGACACGACGTCGTCCGGCGTCTTGGCGGGCGCCCACAGGCCGAACCACGACACGACCTCGTAGCCGGGCACGCCCGCCTCCGCCACGGTGGGCACGTCGGGCAGCTGGTCGCTGCGCTGGGCCGAGGTCACTGCCAGCACCTTCAGCCGGCCCGCCTTGATATGCGGCAACGCCGAAGGCAGGTTGTCAAAGATCATCGAGATCTGGCCGCCCAGCAGATCCGTCACGGCCGGCGTGCTGCCTTTGTAGGGCACATGCACCATGTCGACGCCGGTCATCATCTTGAACGTCTCGCCTGACATGTGCAGCGTGCTTCCGTGTCCGGAAGAGCCGAAGGTGAGCTTGCCGGGATGGGCGCGGCCGTAGGCGATCAGCTCCTTCACGGTGTCGTATGGCGCGTTCTTGGGCACCACCAGGGCATTCGGCACCATGGCGGTACGCGTGATCGGCGCGAAGTCCTTGATCGCGTCGTAGGGCATGGATTTGTAGAGACTGGGATTGATGGCGTGCGTGCCTATCGTGCCCATCACGAGCGTGTAGCCGTCCGGCGCGGCGCGCGCCACCTGCGCGGTGCCGATGTTGCCGCCCGCGCCGGGCTTGTTTTCGACCACCACGGACACGCCCCAGTGTTCGCTCAGGCGCTGGCCTATCACGCGTGCCAGGATATCGGTCGTGCCGCCCGCCGAGAACGGCACGTTTATCGTCACCGGCTTGTTGGGAAAGCCCTGCGCCGTCTGCGCGCCCGCCGCGCCGGCGCCCAGCAGGGCCGCCACTCCCAGCAACGCCAGGAACGTCAGGGGACGCTTGCGCGCAGAAGCTGCGGGCGCGTCTTTTTTGATTGTCTTGAACATAGTCTCCTCGCTTTTCTTATCCAGGTTCAGAGGCGGTCCGCCTCAATCCAGCACAGCAAGATCCTGCCCTTCCTCCACTTCATCGCCGACCGCAACCAGAATCTGCGCGATACGGCCTGCTGCCTCGCTTTCCACGGGAATTTCCATCTTCATGGACTCGACCTTGAAGGCCTCGTCGCCCGTCTGAATCCGTGCCCCCTCTTCCACGCAACACGCGACCACACGGCCTGCCACGTTGGAGACGATTTTTTTCATGCCAGCTCCTTTACCGACTCTGTTGAAATCACTGCCTGCAAGCCGTCAACGGTCATCGCACCGGCCTGGAACCGCTCCGACGCGAGCACCTGAAGAATCATGGGAATGTTGGTCTTGATGCCCTCTATCCGCATCGCGCCGAGCGCGCCGGTCAACTCGCGGATGGCGGCGGCGCGATCATCGGCATGCACGATGGCTTTCGCCACCATGGGGTCGTAATGGCTGGAAACCCGGTTGCCCTGCGCGTAGCCCGTCTCTATCCGCAGGCCTGGGCGAGGCGGCGGCAACTCGAACGCTTTCAGAACGCCGGGAGATGGCAGGAAGCGCACGGGATCCTCGGCATACACGCGCGCCTCGATCGCATGTCCCGCTACGGCGGGCGGCCTGTCAATCACCGACGACAGCTTTTCGCCCGCAGCCAGACGGATTTGCGCCTGCACGATGTCCACGCCGGTGACCGCTTCCGAGATGGCGTGCTCGACCTGCAGGCGCGTGTTGACCTCCAGGAACGAAAAGCCGCTGTCCGGCGTGTACAGCATCTCCACCGTTCCGATAACGTCGTAGCCGATCTTCCCCAGGATCGCCGACAGCCGTTCGGCCATGCCAGCCACGGCCTGGCGGTCGATGGCCGGCGCCGGCGCTTCCTCGATCACCTTCTGGTATCTGCGCTGGGTGGAACAGTCCCGTTCGAACAGGGACAGGACATTGCCAAACCTGTCCGCCAGGAACTGGAATTCGATATGCCGCGGCGACGGCACGAATCGCTCCAGGTACAGCGCGGCATTGGCAAACGCCTTTTCGGCCATGCCGCTGGCGCGTTCCCAGCAGTCGGACAGCGATTGCGGATCGTGGACGGGGATCATGCCTATGCCTCCGCCACCGCCCGCAGGCTTGATCAGCACCGGATACCCGAGTGCGTCGGCGGCCTGGCGTACCGCGACCATGTCGTCGCGAGGCAGGATGCCGGTGCTGCCGCCTGCCTGCAGGCCATGCCGTTGCATCAACTCGCGCGCGCTCGCCTTGTTGCCCAGCACATCGATCCACCTGGACGAAGGTCCGATGAAGCAATGCCCCGCCGCTTCCACTCTGCGTGCGAATTGCGCGTTCTCGGAAAGGAATCCGTAGCCCGGATGCAGCGCATCGGCTCCGCAGCGCGCCATGACCTCAAGCAGCAGGTCCTGGTTGAGATAGCTGGCCCGCGCCGGCGCGGGCCCGATGCAGTAGCTCTCGTCGGCCTGGAGCACGTACGGCAGGTCGGCATCGGCCTCGGAGTACACCGCCACGGATTGCAGGCCCAGCGCCTTCACGGCACGCAGGATGCGAGCGGCAGCGGCCCCCCGGTTGGCAATCAGGATCTTCTTCATCTGCATCCTCTCAGGGCCGGTATCCGGTGGTCACCTGGCCGGGCCGGCGCAGCGGCGCGGCCAGATTGGCGAACTCGACCAGGCGCGCTCGCGTGCAGGCCGGATCGATGATGTCCTCGATGACGAAGGCCTCCGCGCTGCGGAACGGGGACGTCAGGGCCCGCACTCTTTCCTCGATCTCCGCGCGCTTGGCTTCGGGGTCGGCGGCCGCCTCGATCTCGGACCGGTACGCCACCTCCAGGCCGCCCTCGATGGGCAGCGAGCCCCATTGCGCCGATGGCCAGGCATAGCGGAAGTTGAAGCGGCTGGAATTCTGATGGCCGCCCGCTGCCACGCCGAAAGCGCGCCGCATGATCAGCGAGAACCAGGGCACCGTCGACTGCGCGACCGCCGTCAGCGCCTTCACCCCGGCGCGCATCACGCCGTCCTTCTCGGCTTCCAGACCGATCTGGAAACCCGCGATGTCGACCAGGTTCACCACCGGCAAATGGAAGGTCTCGGCCAGATCGACCAGGCGGGTGAATTTCTCGGCGGTATGCCGGTCCCAGCCGCCGCCATAGTGATAAGGGTTGCTGGCGGCGAACAGCACCGGCCAGCCATCCACCCGGGCCAGGCCGCCGACAATGGCCTTGCCCCAATGCCGGCCGATTTCGAACACGCTGCCGGGATCGAACAAGGTTTCCAGTATCGGCCGGATCTTGTAGACCTTGCGCGTGTCCTTCGGGATGGCCGTGCGCAGCCAGTCCTGGTCCGCAGCCACGGTCGGGATCTCGCCCCTGGGCGCAAGATCGTGCACGGAGGCGGGCATGTACGACAGGAAGCGCCGCGCGGCCGCGAAGGCCTCGTCCTCGGAATCCACCTCGTCGTCCACCACGCCATTGCGCGTATGGATGGCGCTTCCACCCAGTTCGTTCTTGCCCAGGTTCTGGCCGATCTTGGCCACCACCGGTGGACCCGCGATGAACAGCTGCGAAGTGTCCTTCACCATGACGGAATAGTGGCTGCCCGCCACGCGCGCAGCCCCTTGGCCCGCCACCGATCCGAGGGCCAGCGACACCACCGGGACCTGCGCCAGGTTGCGCGCCACATAGGCCCAGATCTTCATCTTCGGCAGCAGCGCATGCCCCATCTTCTCGATGTTCCTGACCGAGCCGCCGCCGCCCGTGCCGTCGATCAAGCGCACCAGCGGAATGCGCAGATCGAACGCCATCTGCTCGGCGAATATCATCTTGTCGCCCACGGCGCCGTCGTTCGCGCCGCCGCGCACGGTGAAGTCGTCGCCCACGACCACGACGTTTTTACGGTCCAGCGCCGCGCGCCCCATGATCACGTTCGAGGGCATCACATGGACCAGGCGGCCCTGTTCGTCATATTCGCCGCTGCCGGCCAATCCGCCGACTTCGACGAACGAACCGCCGTCGACCAGCCGTTCGATCCGTTGGCGGATGTCCAGCTTGCCTGCGTCATGCTGACGCTTCACCTTGTCCTCGCCCCCCATGCGCAGGGAAAACGCCTTGCGGCGCGCCAGTTCGTCCAATTCCTGCGTCCAGCTCATTGCTTCCTCCCATGACGGCGCCAGCCTGAAACTCAGGGCGCCAGTTCGATCCACGCCTCGTCCAGCGTCAGTTCCACCGCGGTCCGCGCCTGCAGCGCCGCGAAATACAGGCCGCTCACCATCGCCCGCACATGCAGCCCGTCCGGCCTGATGTCCAGGATGGCCAGATCGCTATAGATGCGATCCACCACGGCCTTGCCGGTAAGGGGATAAGTGCATGCGGGCACGATCTTTGGCCGGCCGTCGCGATCCACGTGCTGCATCATCACGAAGATGCGCTTGGCGCCCGCCACCAGATCCATGGCCCCGCCGACCGCCGGTATCGAGTCTTCGCGCCCCGTGTCCCAGTTGGCCAGGTCGCCGTCGGCCGACACCTGGAAGGCGCCCAGCACGGTGAGATCGATATGGCCGCCGCGCATCATCGAAAAGGACACGACGTGATCGGTGATCGACGCCCCGATGTCCAGCGCGACGGGCTCCTTGCTGGCGTTGAGCAGATCCCCGTCGACCTCGGCGCCTGGCGGCAGGCCTTTCATGCCCAGGATGCCGTTTTCGCTATGCAGCACCACGCCGCGCTCCGGCTTCAGGTAATCCGCCACCGACGTCGGCATGCCTATGCCCAGATTGACGTACGAAGCGGGCGGAATGTCGTCGGCGACGATCTGCGCCATGCGCGCGCGGGACAGGCTATTGATGCTCATTGGGGCACTCGACGATGCGTTGAACGAATATTCCGGGCGTCACGACCTGTTCCGGCGCCAACGCCCCCAGCGGCACCACCTGGTCGACCTGAGCCACCGTGAGCCTTGCGGCCATGCACATCACAGGTCCGAAATTGCGGCTGGCGTAGCGGTAGGTCAGATTGCCCGCGCTGTCGCCGTACTGGGCCTTCACGAAGGCCACATCGCCCGGCAACGGCTCTTCCAGCACATACCCCCGGCCGTTGATGGAGCGCGTTTCCTTGCCTTGCGCCAGCCGCGTCCCATAGGCCGTGGGCGTGAAGAAAGGTCCCATGCCCGCGCCAGCGGCGCGCAGGCGTTCGGCCAAGGTGCCCTGCGGCACCACCTCCAGCTCGATCCTGCCCGCCGCATACCATTCGCCGAACGCGGCGGCATTGGGCTTCCTGGGATTGGAGGAACGGGCGAAGGAGCAGATCACCTTGCGCACCCGCCCCGCACGGATCAACTGGCTCAAGCCCGGCTCGCCATTGCCGGCGTTGTTGTTGACGATGGTCAGTTCGCGCGCGCCGGTTTCCAGCAGCGTCTGCAACAGTTCCGTTGGCACGCCGGATGCGCCGAACCCGCCGATCAGCAGTGTGGCGCCATCCTCCACCCCGGCCACGGCGGACTCCAAAGTAGGCACGATCTTGTTCAACATTGCTTTCCCCATGGCGACGGATGCGGTCGTTCCGCCTCTACCGCAAACTTGTCGGACGGTCAGAGCGCAGGCAAGGCGCTCAGGATCGCGGTGGACTGGCTGGACAAGGTCCCGCCGTTGCCATGCACCAGGGCCAGGTTCGGATCCTTCAACTGGCGCGCTCCGCATTCGCCGCGCAACTGCCTGACGGCCTCGATCATGAGAAATACGCCGTACATGCCGGGATGCACGCAGGACAAGCCGCCGCCGTTGGTATTGACCGCCAGCCGCCCGCCCGGCGCGATTGCGCCGTCGTCCACGAACGCGCCACCCTCGCCCTTCTGGCAGAAGCCCAGGTCTTCCAGGAACAGGATGGTGTTGATGGTGAAGGCGTCATACAACATGGCCAGGTCCATGTCCTTTGCAGATACGCCGGCCATCTCGTAGCAGCGCCTGCCCGATTCAAGCGCCGCCGTCACCGTCAGGTCATGCATGGAGGAAACCTGCCGGTTCCACACCGCGGTGGCGTTGCCCATCACGTACACCGGCTTCCTGGCGCAATCGCGAGCCCGGTCCGAGCGCGTCAGCACAAAGGCGCCCGCGCCATCGCTGACCATGCAGCAGTCGCGAACGGTAAAGGGCTCGCAGACCGGACGCGCAGCCTCTACATCCGCCAGCGACAGCGGCTCGCGCATGGTGGCGTCGGGGTTCAACTGCGCCCATTTCCGCGCGGCCACCGCCACTTCCGATAATTGCTTGCGCGTGGTGCCGTACTGGTGCATATGGCGGCTCGCGGCCAACGCATACGCCGCCACCGGCAAAGGCGGGTCATAGGGCGTTTCGTAGGGCTGAGGGTCTAGGGATTTCCGCGCGCGAGTCAGATCGGCGCGGTTGAACTTGGCGGTGCGCTGGGTGCTGCCGTAGCAGACCAGGACCGCATTGCATTGCCCGGACGCCAGCGCGTGCATTGCGGGCAGCAGATGCGCCACGTAGCTGGAGCCGCCTATCATGGTGCTGTCCAGGAAGGTCGGCCGTATGCCCAGATACTCGACCACCGACATCGCCCACATCGGCGACAGGGAACTGCATGTCGTAATGCCGTCTATGTCCTTCAGGCTCAGGCCCGCATCGGCGATCGCAGCCATGGCGGCCTGCGCCAGCACCTCCTGCTCGGTATAACCGCGGGCCTGCCCCAGCCCGGCCTGCCCCACGCCCACCACGGCAGTCTTGCCCCTCAAATCGCGCAGCGTCATGCCACTGCTCCCATAGGCACAAAGACCACTTTCGCCGCCTCGCCGTCTCCAACGATCCTGGCGCTGACGCGCATGCCGATCCGCACATGTCCAGGCGCGATCTCCGCGACACGGCTCATCATCCGCACGCCTTCCGGCAGATCCACGAGGCACACGTTGTAGTCGCCGCCCTGCTCCGCATCGCGATACACGGTGGTGCTGGCGTACACCACGCCCTCCCCCGCGGGGCTGAACCAATCCAATGCCGCGCCGCCGCAATGGGGGCATACGCAGCGCGGATAGAACACCGCCTGACTGCAATCGGCGCAGCGTTGGATCTGAAACCGGCCTGCCGCCAGGCCCTCCAGATAAACCTGCTCGGGTCCGCCCGCTGCCTGCGCACTGCTCTGGATCTCCACCCTTGTCTCCTGTCGTCTTTTTGAACCTGCCAACATTGCGGCTCAGTGTAGGGACAGGCGTGCGGCAGATAAACGGACCCGAGGGCAAATCACCTTTAACTTTGCGCGCGGGAATGGCTAAGATGGCGTGCACCCATCAGTCCGACCGCCATGTACATCCTGATAGACCATCTCAAGCATGTTCTGAATTTCGTACGCGTCGCAGACAGCGGCAGCTTCACGGCCGCGGCGCACCGGCTCGACATCTCCACCGCATCGGTGAGCAAGAGCGTCTCGCTGCTTGAGGCCAAGCTGGGTGTGAAGCTGCTCAATCGCACCACGCGCAACCTGTCGCTGACCGACGATGGCGAATTGCTGCTGCAGCGCTGCCGCCACATCCTGCTGGAAGTGGAAGCCGCCGAGGCCGAAGTGACTGGCGCCAGCGTGAGCCCGCGCGGCAAGCTGCGCGTGCATGCGCCGGTCGGGTTGGGCAGGAAGGTCATCATGCCCGCGCTGCTGTCGCTGACCGCGCGCTATCCGGAGCTATCGATCAATGCCGATTTCAGCGACCGCATGCCCAATCTGGCCGAAGAAGGATTGGATGCCACCATACGGATCGGCGTCACGGCGGATTCGCGCGTCATCGCCAAGACCTTGTCCCGGCTGCGCTACGTCACGTGCGCCAGCCAGGCCTATCTGGCCGCACACGGCACGCCGGCCACGCCCAATGAGCTGGAACGGCACAACTGCCTGGCCTATGTCCAATGGCAGACGGGCCGATATCACGAATGGGATTTCCAGAAAGGCGATGAGCGCTACACGATCACGCCCGGCGGCAATCTGAACGTGAATCATCCGGAAGCCATTCTGGACGCCGTGGTGGCCGGCGCGGGCATCGCCCGCATGGCCAGCTTCATCGCGGAATCCGCCGTGCTGGACGGACGCCTGAAGCTGGTGCTGACGGACTGGATGGCGCCCGGTGCGCCGGTCCAGCTGGTCTATCTGCCGAACCGGCACCTGTCGCCGCGCATCCGGGCCTTCGTGGATGCGATGACAGAGGCCTTGCCGCCGCAATTGCCTTGGGAAAAGGCAATGGGGCTGTAAGGGTGCGGGCCGCTTACAGCAGCAGCGGTGAAATCTTGCTGCCGTCCACCGACACCCCGGCCATGAGGCCGCCGTTGTTCAAGACGAAGCCGACGATGGGCTGCTGCGCGGTGTAGGTATCGATGCTGCCGTTGACGCCCACATTGGCCACCGCGACCGTCGCGTCCGCCCCCACTGTCCAGCCGCTGCTGGCCCGGAACTTGGCCAGGGCGCCGTCGGTCATGAACAGCACCACCATCGCCTTGGACTGCGCGCCGGCCTGCAAGCCGATGGAGCCGCCCGTGATGCTGTAGTAGCCGGTATCCGACCCGCCTACGCGCAGCACGCCCGTTCCATGCTGCGCGCCTACGATGAAGCTCGCGCTCAATACGCCCGGAAACACCAGCACGCCACGCGCGCGTTCCACCAATTGCTTGGCCTGGGACGAGGACTGATAAAGCTTGGTCAGGGTCGCGTCGGCTGCGGTATCGAGTTCCTGCCGCTTTTCCGCAGCCGTGGCCGAGGATTGGGCGGTGGTCGTGGTGCAGCCGGTGAACGCCAGGCTGGCCACGCCGAGCATCGCGGCGAGCACGCCGGCCCGACCTGCCTTGGGGAGAGTATCAAGCATGTAGCGCTCCTTATTGTTGTTGGACGCCCTTCCAGGCGCGCCCGGAAGGAGAACGCCACCATCCTACCTGGGATTTTCCGGCCTTGGCGCCATACAAGCGGGATCTGCGTTACTTCCTGTTCCAGGACGAGCAAGTGTCATTACACTTGGCCAGCATTTCCCCACTAATTGCCGTGCGGACGCAAAGCAGAATGCCGCTTCCGCCATGCATCGTGCACATTCTCTTCAGATGGAAATCCGCGTCTGAACATGATCGGCATCGACGCCGTGCGACACCGTCGGCCCGTCCTCGGGCAGCGCCTTGACCAATTATTTTCGAGCACGTCCGATGAAGTGGATCCTGGTCTCAATGCTATGCATGTTCGCGTCCGGCTGCGGTGTCGTCGCCGCCCCGTGCCGTATCGCATCTGCCGCCATCAAGATCGTGCCGGTCGTCGGCGACGTCGCGGCGGCGCCGACGGATGCTTGCGCGGAAGTCATCGACTGATGCGTTGCCTACGCTGTTCCCTTGCCCGCGGCAGACACAGTTGCTTGATCCCGCTTAGCTACATGTGACAACGCTGACCATGCTCAATGCGCTGGTCAGGTACTGGATTGCGGCTGCTTTCTCCGGAGTCTGGTGAACGGACGAATTTTCCAGCTTTACCAAGGCATGCCTCATCAACTCGCCGGGAGACATCATTGAGATGTCAGACGCCATTGGGCGAGCGCCGCTCCACGCCAGGGCTTCCGCCTCGAAAGCCAGAGGGTCTGGGGCAGTACCAGGCAGGGCGTTGGATTTCATCGGAGTTCTCCATTGCTGTCTTGCACAAAAGGAGATCAGAGCGAGGGCCGACACGAAAGTTCCGGGGTGACGGCAGGCCGTGGGTACTTGGCGCTTGCAGAAGACGTTAGATCACGGCCGGACAGCGGGTCAAACGCCGACTATCGCCCGATGGCGCGCCGCCCACGCCCCATACAGCAGAGACAGCGGGAGGGGACCCGCAGCGGCCTATTGTATGAACTCCGCCTGGCTGCAATTGGAGAAATGGACGGTGCATTCCGTCAGGTTCTTCTCTTTGCAGATGTCCATGGCGTCGTCGGTCGCCTGCTCGATGGTGTAGTGCTTGCGGAACATGGTGAAGTACTGGCCATTGCCGACCGCCCCCGAAGCCACGATCGCGCACTGATTGTAGAACGTCATCGCCGTCTTGCAGTCGGTGCCGCCCTTCGAGACACAGTGAGCAATGGCCGCCTTGGTCGCTTCGCGCTCGCTGCCAAGGTTGCCCGCCATGCCGACCAGGTTTTCCTTGCTGGACGCGAATGCGCCCCAGCGGGTTTCCCAATGCCCCTGCGGACGCGGCGGCGGCGGCGGCACGCCACCGCCCTGCGGCACTTGGTAAAGGCCAGGGATGGGGATGCACTGGGCCGGCCCCTGGGTGGACATGGTGTAACCATCGCCGCATCCCTGCTCCGCCGCCGCCGGACGCGCAGCGATGAGGACCAGGGCCGCAAACACAAGGGCAAGACAGGGAGCGCGCTTCATCCAGTTTTCCCGTAATGATGGCCGAACTGCCGGAATTTGCGGATATTAGCAGTTCCATGTGGCCGCACATGGTCGCAATACTCAACCCCCACCCTGGCCGTTGGGGTCTCGCACCTCATCGTAGGCCCGTTCGCATGTCAGTCCCGCGATGCGGGCACGATCTGCAACGCCCGCAAGCGCTTCAGCTCGATCGATAGCGCGGCCAAGCATGTAGGCGAGCAGATCGACGGCAGCGGCTCCTGACGGGCCTGCGTCGGCAAGGGCGGGCTGTTCGGCAACTGCGGCGCGAGCCAACGTGTTTGCGCGGGCACGCAGCCGGTCACGCTCAACACGAGTGCCAGCAGCATCAGCGACCGCGACAGCGGCTTTTTTTCTGGGCATTATCGCGGGCTTGCTCCATGGCGGCAGTGCGTCGTCGTTCTTCGGTTCTCGCCGCCTCAACAGCGGCAACAGTGGCCTGGGATTGCGCATCCCGCTCAATGGCCTGGACAGCACGCAGCTCGGCCACCTCCCGGCCGTGGAACGCGCCCAGCACGAACCAAGCGACGCCGAGAACGTCAAGATTACGTCAATATCGGAGCCGGAAAAGAAACAGCCGCCATTGCTGGCGGCTGTAGGTGCCTGAATTAACAGGACTTTCTTGGTAGGCCCCCCGAGAGTCGAACTCGGCACCAACGGATTATGAGTCCGCTGCTCTAACCAGGCATGAGCTAGAGGCCCTAAAAACTTTTACTGCCCTTCCAGGAAGCTCTTCAGCTTATCGGCCCGGCTGGGGTGACGCAGCTTGCGCAGCGCTTTCGCTTCTATTTGGCGGATGCGCTCGCGCGTGACGTCGAACTGCTTGCCCACTTCTTCCAGGGTCTGGTCCGTGCTCATTTCGATGCCGAAACGCATACGCAGAACCTTGGCTTCACGCGGGGTGAGAGAGTCTAGCACTTCCTTGACCACATCGCGCATGGAACCGTGCAAAGCCGCGTCGGAAGGTGCCAGCGTGGACGTGTCTTCGATGAAATCGCCCAGGTGCGAGTCGTCGTCGTCACCGATAGGCGTTTCCATGGAGATCGGTTCCTTGGCGATCTTCAGGATCTTGCGGATCTTGTCCTCGGGCATGTCCATCTTCTGCGCCAGGGTCGCGGGATCCGGCTCGGCGCCGGTTTCCTGCAGGATCTGGCGGCTGATCCGGTTCATCTTGTTGATCGTTTCGATCATGTGGACCGGGATACGGATGGTGCGCGCCTGGTCGGCGATGGAACGCGTGATGGCCTGACGGATCCACCAGGTCGCGTAGGTCGAGAACTTGTAGCCGCGACGGTACTCGAACTTGTCCACGGCCTTCATCAGGCCGATGTTGCCTTCCTGGATCAGGTCCAGGAACTGCAGGCCGCGGTTCGTGTACTTCTTGGCGATCGAGATCACCAGACGCAGGTTGGCCTCGGTCATTTCGCGCTTGGCCTTGCGGGCCTTGGCTTCGCCGGTAGCCATGCGCTTGTTGACGTCCTTCAGGTCCTTCAACGGCAGCACGACGCGCGTTTGCAGGTCGATGAGCTTCTGCTGCAGTTCCTGCACGGCGGGAATCTGACGCTCCAGCGTTTCGGCGTACGGGTGGCCGGCAGCCACTTCGTCGACGACCCACTGCATGTTGGTTTCGTTGCCCGGGAACACCTTGATGAAGTGCGTGCGCGGCATGCCGGCACGGTCCACACACGTGTGCAGGACAGCGCGTTCGAGCTGGCGCACTTCCTCGACCTGCTGACGCAGGGTGTCCGCCAGCTTCTCGACCATCTTGGCCGTGAAGCGGATGCCCATCAGTTCATTCTGGATGGATTCCTGGGCGCGCACGTAGACGTCCGACTTGTAGCCGTCCTTCTCGTACGAGTGGCGCATCTTCTCGAACTGCTTGCCGACTTCGTCGAACTTGGCCAGGGCCTTCACGCGCAGGTCTTCCAGCTGCTTGCTGGACATGCCGCCAGCGGGGCCGTCGTCGCCTTCGTCTTCCTCGGCCGTGACGCCGGCGCCGGCGTATTCCTCGCCGTCTTCCGGATCGACCAGGCCGTCGACCACTTCGTCGATCTGGGCCTGGCCTTCACGCACGCGCAGGATGTGAGCCAGGATCTCGTTGATCGTGGTCGGGCAGGCCGAGATGGCCATGACCATGTGCTTCAGGCCGTCTTCGATGCGCTTGGCGATTTCGATTTCGCCTTCGCGCGTCAGCAGTTCCACCGAGCCCATTTCACGCATGTACATGCGCACGGGGTCCGTGGTGCGGCCGAAATCCGAGTCAACGGTCGTCAGCGCGGCTTCGGCTTCGTCTTCGACGTCGTCGTCGTTGGACGCGACCGGCGCGTTTTCGCTCATCAGCAGCGTTTCGGCATCGGGCGCCTGGTCGTAGACCGCGATGCCCATATCGCTGAACGTGCTGATGATGCCGTCGATCGCTTCCGCGTCGACCAGATCGTCGGGCAGATGATCGTTGATTTCGCCGTAGGTCAGGTAGCCGCGGTCCTTGCCCAGCTTGATCAGCTGCTTCAGGCGGTTGCGGCGCGCTTCGTATTCTTCGGGCGTGACGGGGCCGCGGGCGATCAGATCCTTGGGATCGGCCTTGCCGCGCTTGCCGCCACGCTTGGGCGGCTTCAGATCGGGCAGAACTTCGCCGTCGCCGTCCATGGTGTCGTCAAAGCCGTCGGAATCGTTGTTCGCGTTCTTGGCGGGACGTCCCGGGCGCCGGCCGCTGGGCGCGGGGCGCGCGCTGCCCACCAGGTCGGCGAGCTTGTCTTCGGCCTTCTTGGCGCGAGCCTTGGTCACCTTCTCGGGCTTGTCAGCCGCGGCAGCCTTGGTCGTCTTCTTGGCGGCCGTCTTGGCTGCGGGCTTGGCGACCTTCACCGCCGTCTTGGCGGGCGCCTTTTCCGCTGCCATGCTTACGACGCGCTTGGTCGTGGTGGCCTTGGTTTCGGCCGCATCAATTGCAGAGGAGGATTTGCCGGTGGATTTGGTCATAGTCGCTTCCGTGGTCGTCGCAACCCGTTCGGGCATGTTGCACCGCATGAAGCCGCTTTGGACAGCGGTCCAACGCGGCGGTTATACGGGTAAATCTGGTGAATCAGCGGAGATCACGCGGCTGCGTTGTTCGCAGCGCCGGCTCTTGCGAGCCCGCTTGGCGCCGTTGCGGTGCAATACCGTACTCGCGCGTTGCGTGCATGACCTCATCCTGCGTAGGCTCCCGGGCGTCGGGGGGGCTGCCTGCCTATAAATAGGCTTTGCTTGCTTATCGGGCCTTTGCCCCAAGCAGCTGAGTAGACACAGCACCCAAACCACTAACGCCATGCGGAGATGACCGCCGCCGAACTGCTTGATTCACCGCTTAGCTATATTAATTAACCATGTAACAAAGTTGACGCGCGCATCCGCTTTTATTTCTGCCGTTGCGCATCTGACGTTCCGTTTTCTGGAGCATCCGCCACGCCCGGATCGCCGGTCCCGCGTCAAACCCTATACATCCATTAGATTCTGGCTGCCGGAATAGATTCCGCCCGCCGAATGCATTTCTTGTTGCTCACGCCTCGTGGCACGAGGACTAGCGCCAAATTCAGCAAGAATCAGGCCGCAATCAACTGCAAGCGCCACAATCCGCGTACATCAGAAGACAGACCTATCAGGCAGGCTCGCGCCCAACCTCACACTCCCGTCCCGCCCGTCGCAAAAAAACTCGCTTCGCAAGCGGACAACCTTTGATTTTAGCGCATTTACCGCACGCCAGCACCTTTCAGCACGGCCATGCGGCTGGAAAGCTCCTGATAGCGTTTGCGCGCCTCTTCCGTGGCCAGGCCCGCCGCAGCGAGCTTGGCCATTTCCAGCTTGGCCGAGTCAAATTCGATCCGTCTCAAGGCATCATCCCATTCCGTTTGCGGATCAGGCAGGTCTTCCTGGGACAGGATGTCGGCCCGCAGGCCCTTCAGCACCGTCGCCAGATCCGAATCCGGCTCCGCGGCTTCCAGCAGGGCGCCGACATGGCGGGCGCCGCTGGACTGCGCCAGCATGATCAGGTCTCTTACAAGACCTAGATGGGGGCCGTGGTCGATGACTTCAAGCTGCTGATCACCCATGGAGTCGACCAGTTCGGGATGCGCCAGCAGCAAGCCCAGCAGGCGCTTGGCCAGCGACGGCATGGTGCGGCGGCCTTCAAACCCGCCCACATCGTTGTCGCGCTTGCCTTTCCAGCCGCCTTTGCCGCCCTTCCAGTCACCCTTGCCCTTCCAGTCGCTTTTGCCCTTCCACTCCTGCTTTCCGCCGCCGCGCTGAGCTCCTCCGCCACCAAAGTCGGAACCCTGGGACGGTAGATGAACCTGGTCCGCGTAGTCGGACTCGTCGGCCGGGATATCATGAAAATCGTGTCCGGCGAAATCGTAGCCAGCGTCCGTATAGCCCGGCTCGTGGCTCGGCGCCGCAACCGCGCCGGCATCCCCCCCCGTGGCGCCCGGCTTGGGCGCGGGCGCGAAGGGTTTTGCGGGCTGCTGAGCCAGCACCTGCGCCATTTCCTCGGGCGTCAGCTGTACCAGCTTTGCCATTTCCCGCTCGATCTGCACGCGCAACGCGCATTCGGGAATGGCAGCCAGCAATGGCTTGGCCTCGTGCAGGCAACTGGCCCGCCCTTCGGCTTCGTTCATGTTGTGCCGCGAGGCCAGCTCGTCCAGCAGGAAGCGGGACAGCGCCACGGCCTCTCCCAGGCACGCCCGGAAAGCTTCCGCGCCCAGTTCGCGCACATACGAGTCGGGATCGTGCTCTGACGGCAGAAACAGGAAGCGGATCGCAATGTCGTCGCGCAGCACGGGCAGGCAAGCCTGCAGTGCACGCCACGCGGCGCGCCGACCCGCGCCGTCGCCGTCGAAGCTGAAGATGACCTTGTCGCTGGCGCGCAGCAGCTTCTTGACGTGGTCCGGCGTGGTAGCCGTACCCAGCGTCGCTACCGCGTTGGCGATGCCTTGCTGAGCCAGGCCGACCACGTCCATGTAGCCTTCGACCACAATGACCTGCCCTTCCTGGCGTATGGCCTGGCGCGCCTCCCACAGCCCGTAGAGCTCGTGCCCCTTCGAGAACAGCGGGGTTTCGGGCGAATTCAGGTACTTGGGTTCGCCCTTGCCGATGATGCGCCCGCCGAAGCCGATGAGACTGCCCCGCGCATTGCGGATCGGGAACATGACGCGTTCCCGGAAACGGTCGTAGCGACGTCCGTCTTCGGATTCGATAACCAGTCCGGATTCCACCAGGACGGGGTCCTCGTAATTCGGGAAGACCTGCGACAAGCCGTGGCGGTCGGTGCCCGACCATCCCAGGCCGAAATGCGCCGCGATTTCACCGGTCAGGCCGCGCTGCTTCAAATAGCGGATCGCTGCGGGCGAGGCCCGCAACTGCTTGAGGTAATGCGCCTGAGCGGCATCCAGCACCTGCGTGTGGCGGGATTCCTCGGCCTTGCGGCGCGCGGTTTCCTGCTGCTGGCGTGGACTGCGGTTTTCTTCGGGGACCGTCATTCCCGCCGATGCCGCGAGCGTGCGCACGGCATCGGGGAAACTGGCGCCCGTGTGTTCCATCAGGAAGGTGATGGCGCTGCCATGCGCTCCGCAACCGAAGCAGTGATAGAACTGCTTGGTGGGGCTGACAGTGAACGAGGGACTTTTTTCGTTATGAAAAGGGCACAGGCCAAGCAAGTTGGCCCCGCCCTTTCTCAACTGCACGTATCGCCCGACTATGTCGACGACGTCGACTCGGGCGAGCAAATCCTGGATGAATGATTCTGGAATCAATAGATTCGGGAATCAAAAATCAATACAGGCGCGGGGGCAGTTGTTGGCTACGGATGCGCTTGTAGTGGCGCTTCACAGCGGCGGCGTGCTTGCGCTTGCGCTCAGCCGTGGGCTTCTCATAGAACTCGCGCGAACGCAGCTCGGTGAGCAAACCGGTCTTTTCGATGGTGCGCTTGAAGCGGCGCAGAGCGGCTTCAAACGGTTCGTTTTCCTTCAGTCGAACGATAGGCATAAAGTGATTGGCCTGCTTGTAGGGTAACAAAAGTTGATGACAAACCTGGCTTGCTTACCAGCAACGCTGCGCGGGTCCAGGTACGCGTAAACGGCCTCGTCGATACCAAAATCATACCAACAGAGGCAGGTACCGCGAACGGGGAACCTTGAAAGCGCAATCCAGGCGCCGGACTCCGGCTTCAGCGCTGCTTGGCAGCCCTGAACCACAGACCCATCCCGGATTTCCGCTGGCTGTTTCCGTTACCCAAAGACTACCCAAAGAGTAACAAGCCAAGTTCGGTTTAGCGATAACCAGCGATTCTAGCATGGTCATGGCTGTTTTGACTACTGGAGGGACAGTCTGGCGCCCTGGGCGGCCAGAATGCCCTCTCCTGCCGAAACGCCATGCTCAGCTCTTGGAGCCCTTGCGGATCCAGGCCTCGAGCTGGTGCGGACGCAGGCTGTCGTAGTCTTCGAAAGGCTGGTGAATCCAGGGGTTCGTCGGCAGCTTGTCGACGTAGTAGTCCGGCGTCGCCTGGGAATGCCCCTTCCACCACAGCACCGCGCTACGCAGTTCGGTGATGTCGGCAAACTGGCTTTTCAGGTGATCGTAGACCTTGCTGAAGGTCTTGCCGGTATCGACCATGTCGTCCACCAGCAACACTCGCCCGGACAGCGTGCCGCGCGTGATGGTGATGAACTGGGCGATATCCATGTCGCCCTGCTTGGTGCCGGCCGCTTCGCGATAGCTGCTCGTGGCCAGGATGCCCAGCGGCACGTCAAAAATACGGGACATAACGTCACCGACGCGCATGCCGCCGCGCGCCAGGCAAAGAATCTTGTCGAACTTCCAACCCGATTGATGCACCTGCAAGGTAAGGCGCTCGATCAGGCGGTTGTAGTCGTCCCACGTCACCCACAGATGGCTGTCATCATTGGTCGGCGTGCTCATAGGCAAGCATCTCCTGCTTAATAAATACGAAAAGGCCGCCGCCGGTATGAGACCGGCGGCGGCCTTGCGAATAATAACCCGATGTCAGCCCTTCAGGGGATGACGCAGCACAATGGTTTCATTGCGGTCCGGGCCGGTCGACACCAGGTCGATGGGCACGCCGCAAACTTCGGCCACGCGCTCCAGGTAGCGACGCGCCGCCTGGGGCAGCTTGTCGTACTCGGTGATGCCGACGGTGGATTCGCTCCAACCCGGCAGCTCTTCCAGCACCGGCTGCGCCTGCGCCACGGCATGCGCGCCATAAGGCAGCACATCGCGGAATTCGCCGTTGACGCGGTAGCCGACGCCCAGCTGGATGGTTTCCAGACCATCAAGCACATCCAGCTTGGTGATGCACAGGCCGGTGATGCCGTTCAGGCGGACCGAGCGCTTGAGCGCGGCGCCGTCGAACCAGCCGCAGCGGCGCGGACGGCCCGTGACGGAACCGAATTCCTTGCCGATCGTGGCCAGGCGGGTACCGATCTCGTCGACCAGCTCCGTGGGGAACGGACCCGAACCGACGCGAGTCGTATAGGCCTTGGTGATACCCAGGACGTAGTCCAGTTGCTGCGGACCGACGCCCGCGCCTGCCGAGGCGGCGCCAGCAACGCAATTGCTGCTGGTGACGAAAGGATAGGTGCCGTGGTCGACGTCCAGCAAAGCGCCTTGCGCGCCTTCGAACAACAGGCGCTTGCCTTCCTGCTGCATGGCGTACAGGTTGCTCGACACGTCCTTGACCATCGGGGCGATGGCCGGAGCCAGCGCCATGGCCTGGTCGCGCACTTCATTGGCGGAAACCGCCTCGGCGCCCAGGTACTTGGTCAGCACGAAGTTGTGGTAATCCAGCACTTCGGCGAGTTTTTCGTCGAACAGCGCGGGATTGAACAGGTCCTGCACGCGCAGCGCGCGGCGGGCGACCTTGTCTTCATAGGCCGGGCCGATGCCGCGACCGGTCGTGCCGATCTTGCCGTCGCCCTTGCGCGCCTCGCGCGCCTTGTCGATGGCGACGTGGTACGGCAGGATCAGCGGGCAGATTTCGGAAATCTGCAGGCGCGAACGCACGTCCAGACCGGCGGCCTCAAGCTCTTCGATTTCCTTGAGCAGGGCTTCCGGGGACAGCACGACGCCGTTGCCGATGAAGCAGGTGACGCCGGAATGCATGATGCCCGACGGGATCAGGCGGAGAATCGTCTTCTTGCCGTTGATCCACAGCGTATGGCCGGCATTGTGACCGCCTTGGAAGCGGACCACGCCCTGGACGGATTCCGCCAGCCAGTCGACGATCTTGCCCTTGCCCTCGTCACCCCACTGGGTGCCGATTACGACTACGTTCTTGCTCATGTTACGAATCAATATCGAGTTTCTCGGGAAATCCGGAAATCTCCCCGCGGCCCTCTCGTTGCCGAGAGGGGGTTAGTCACAGCGTTCTGACCGTCCAGGCGCCATCCTGCAGCGCCAGCTCGCGATCGCAAACGAATTCGTCCTGATCCTGCTCGTGACCGGGCAATACCTGAACGACAATTTCCCCCGACCGGCGCAGGCGGCGCACCGCCTCGGTCAGGGCGGGGGCTTGCCCCCAGGGCGCACGTACCGCACGCGCCCTTTCCGCCGGCGGCAAACCCGCCGCCAGCTTGCGTAAATCAAGACTGAAGCCGGTGGCGGGACGGGCCCGGCCAAACGCACGGCTGACATCGTCATAACGGCCGCCGCTGACCAGCGCATCGCGCCAGCCTTCGGCATACAGCGCGAACTTCACGCCGGAATGGTAGCCATAGCCGCCCACGTCGGCCAGGTCCACGCCGAACGCCACATTGGGCATGGCGTCGACCACCAACTGCAGCGCGTCCAGCGCAGCCACGACACCCGGCAGCAGAGGGAGTTCACGGCGCGCCTCCTGCAGCACTTCCGGCCCGCCGTATAGCTTGGGCAGCAATTGCAGGGCTTTCAGGGTCTCTGCACGCAACCCGGGAGCCCGCTCGGCCAATTCACCCAGCCCCGGAACGTCCTTCTCGCGCATCAGCAGGATGACGTCCTGCGACAGGGCCGTCGCCGCCGGATCGGACTCCAGCAGCGCGCGCAGCACGCCCGGATGGCACAGATCGAGCCTAGGGTTACGCACGCCGGCAATCGCCACGGTTTCCAGCACCAGCTGGATGATCTCCAGGTCGGCCTCGAAGCCGGCGTGGCCGTAGATTTCAGCGCCGATCTGCAGCAGCTCGCGGCTGGCCAGCAGGTCCGCCGGGCGGGCATGCAGCACGTTGCCGCAATAGCACAGGCGGGTAACGCCAGCGCGGTTCAACAAATGCGCGTCGATGCGCGTAACCTGAGGCGTCATGTCCGCGCGCACGCCCAGCGTGCGTCCGGACAATTGATCGACCAGCTTGCAAGTGCGCAGATCCAGATCGCTGCCCGTGCCGGACAACAATGAATCGATGTATTCGACCAGGGGCGGCGCGACCAGCTCGAAACCGTAAGTGCGATACAGATCGAGAAGTTCGCGGCGCAATTCCTCGATGCGCCGGGCCTCTGCCGGAAGTACGTCGGCAAGGCTCTCGGGCAGCAACCAGTTACCCATGAATGTTTACCTGAAGAACGCCAAGTGATGCGTGGGCGTCGCCCAAACGAAAAAGCGGCTGAGGGGGCGTAAGCCCGCTCAGCCGCTGCGGAATGTTTTCTAGCTTACGGGGTATTGTACATGGTTCGGCGGCCAATGCCAGCGGGACTGCCGCGGCAGCGTAACCGTCCCCTATTGCGGGGAATTCGGGATGCCGCCTTGCCAGCAAGCAAAAAGCCCCTTGGACTTCCAAGGGGCTTTTCTTCCGCATTACCGTCGCCGCATCACTTGGCCGGCACGGTCACCGGCGCCAGGGCGTCGCCGGTGGGATCCTTCATGAACTGGAAGAAGCTGGAGCTGGGGTCGACCACCAGCACGTCGCCCGGCTTCGAGAACGAAGCGCGGTAGGCCTCCAGGCTCTTGTAGTACGTGTAGAACTGCGGGTTCTTGCCGTAGGCCTGCGAATAGATCGCGGCAGCCGCGGCATCGCCCTCACCCATGATGCCCTGGGCCTTGGCGTAGGCCTGGGCCACGATGACTTCACGCTGGCGGTCAGCTTCGGCGCGGATCTTTTCGCCTTCGGCGGCGCCGATGGAACGCAGCTCGTTGGCGACGCGCGTACGCTCCGCTTCCATGCGGCGGTACACCGATTCCGAAATTTCCGGCGCGAACTCGATGCGGCGCAGACGCACGTCGACGATCTGGACGCCTAACGGTTCGGCGCGCTTGGCGACGTTGGTCAGGATTTCGGCCATGATCTTGTCGCGTTCGGTCGAGACCACGTCGCGCACCGTGCGCACGTTGACCGAAGCGTTCAACGCGTCGCGGATCAGCGCCTGCAGGCGCTCCTGCGCCACGCGCTCGTTGCCGCCGGTGGACACGTAGTACTGGCGCGGATCCAGAATGCGCCACTTGACGTACGAATCGATCAGCAGGTTCTTCTTTTCGGAAGTCTGGATGCGTTCGGCTTCGTTGGTTTCGATGGTCAGAATGCGCTTGTCGAGCGTCACGACATTCTGGAACGGAGGCGGCGCCTTGAAGTAAAGGCCGGGTTCGTTGATGGTCTTGCGTACTTCACCCAGCGAGAACACCAGGGCGTAGTCGCGCTCGCGCACGACGAAGACGCAGGAAGAAAGGGCGGCCAGCACGATGAGCAGGCCGACCAGGATAGGCATGAGACGTTGCATGATCAGGACTCCTCCGGGTTAGCGCGACGTACGGTCGCGAGGCAGCGTGTTGCTATTGCTGCTGCCGGAAGACTGAGGCACCGGCGCGGCGCTGCCGCGAGCCGGCGACTGCGCGGGCGAAGCCAGCGTGGTCGAACCGGAACCGGCGACACCGGACTTGCTGGCGTCCTGAGCGGCCAGGTGCATGATCTTGTCCAAGGGCAGGTACAGCATGTTGTTGTTGCTCTTGGTGTCGACCATGACCTTGCTGGCGCGCGTGAAGATCTCCTGCATGCTCTCCAGATACATGCGCTGGCGCATGACCTGCGGCGACTTTTCGTATTCGCCGAGGATGCTGGTGAAGCGCGAGGTATTACCCTGGGCGTCACCGACAACCTTGGCCTTGTAGCCTTCGGCCTGCTCCGTCATGCGGGAAGCCTGGCCGCTGGCCAGCGGCACGACCTGGTTGGCGTAGGCCTGGCCTTCGTTGATCTGGCGCTCGCGGTCCTGGCCCGCCTTGACGGCGTCGTCGAACGCGGCTTGCACCTGTTCAGGCGGCTGCACGTTCTGGATGGCCACAGTACTGACCTGCACGCCGGTCTGGTAGCGGTCCAGGATCTGCTGCATCAGGGTTTGCACTTGCGTGGCCACCGTGGTGCGGCCTTCGTAGAGCACGAAGTCCATGGACTGCTTGCCCACGACTTCGCGCATGGCCGTTTCTGAGGCCTGGCGGACGGATTCATCCGGATCGCGCGTCATGAAGAGGTAGTCGGGCGCGCCATCGGCACGCAGGCGGTACTGCACGACGAACTGCATATCGACGATGTTCTCGTCCGTCGTGAGCATCAGCGCTTCAGGCAGAACCTTGTTGCGTGCGCCGCCACGGAAACCGACTTCGAACGTGCGCAGTTGCGACACGTTGACCATTTCGTGGCTTTGAATGGGGTACGGCAGGCGCCATTGGAAACCGGCTTGCGACGTCGACTTGTACTTGCCGAACTGTGTCACAACCGCGACCTGGCCTTCCTGCACGATGTAGAAACCGCTGGCCAGCCAGATGCCGGCCGCGACCAGGGCGATCACCCCCAGGCCGATGCGCGCACCGCGCGGCGACGGCGGCGTCATGCCGCCGCGGTTTCCGGGGCGGTTATTGCCGCCCCCGCCCTTGCGCCCGAACAACGATCCGATGCGATTGTTGAAATCGCGCCAGACCTCGTCCAGGTCGGGAGGGCCGTCTCCGTTGCCTTGGGGCCGCTTGGGCGGCGGCTCGGAGCCATTGTTGTTCCCACGACCCCAGCCGGGGTCATTCAGATTGAAGAGTTTGATAATTCGCGGCATTGTTTCCCACAATCTGTCCGGTTTCCGCAATTGCCCCGCGCAACGCATCCAAACCGGCGCGCTCGGTGGCGCTTACAAATACTCGCGCAATCGTACCATGTGCATCGCGTTCCACCCGCGGCTCCAATCCGGCGAGATCGATCTTGTTGTAGACCAGAATGGTGGGAATCGAGGCCGCGCCGATTTCGGCCAGAACCTTGTTCACCTCAAAGATCTGCTCATCGCGCTGCGGGCTGGCGGCATCGACCACGTGCAGCAGCAGGTCGGCATGCACGGTTTCTTCCAGGGTGGCGCGGAACGCCGCGATCAGGCCGTGGGGCAGATCGCGGATGAACCCGACCGTATCGGACACCACCACCGAGCCCGCCCCTTCGATCCAGATGCGGCGCGTGGTCGTATCCAGCGTCGCGAACAACTGGTCGGCGGCGTAGCTGTCGGCGCGCGTCAAGGCATTGAACAAGGTGGACTTGCCAGCGTTGGTATAGCCGACCAGCGATACCGACAGCGCACCGCCGCGCGCGCGCGCCCGGCGCTGGGTCACGCGCTGGCGTTCGACCTTGTCCAGCCGCTCGCGCAGCACCTTGACCTTGGCGCCGATCATGCGGCGGTCCATTTCGAGCTGGGATTCACCCGGTCCGCGCATGCCGATACCGCCGCGCTGCCGCTCCAGGTGGCTCCACATGCGGGTCAGGCGCGTGGCCAGATGCTGCAGCTGGGCCAATTCGACCTGCAGCTTGCCTTCATGGCTCTTCGCGCGCAGCGCGAAGATGTCGAGAATGAGCGCAACGCGATCCACCACGCGCAAGTTGAAGGCGCGTTCCAGGTTGCGTTGCTGTGCGGGGGACAGCGGCTGGTCGAAAAGGACGATGTCGGCCAGCAAGGCCTGGGCCATCGCCACGCCCTCATCGGCCTTGCCTGAACCGATGAAGAACTTGGCGTCGGGTCTGTCCCGCCGTGCCGTCAAGGTGCCGACGATTTCCGCGCCAGCGCCCTTGGCCAGCATGGCGAATTCCTCGGCATGGGCCGCGAAGTCCGGATCTCCCAGATCCACGCTGATAATCAGAGCGCGCATACATGCACCATATTGGAGCCAAAGCGAAAATGCCCGCCGACGAGGACCGTCCGGCGGGCAATAAAAGGTAAAGCTGGAGCGAGATTACTCAGCAGGGACTTCCACCTGGAAATTCACGGCGCGCGCGGGGACGACGGTCGAAATGGCGTGCTTGTAAACCATTTGCGTGACCGTATTGCGCAGCAGCACCACGTACTGGTCGAAGGATTCGATTTGCCCTTGAAGCTTGATGCCGTTCACCAAGTAGATCGACACGGGCACATGGTCCTTGCGCAGCGTGTTCAGGAACGGATCTTGCAGAGTTTGCCCTTTATTGCTCATTGGCCAGGCTCCATTTGTTTGTTATTGAGTGGTGGCGTACTTCTGTACTGGTGGGGTACGCCGAAACTTGTACTCTACAGGGTTTTCCCGGCCCGTGCTACTTGGGCAGGAAGCAAAAGTGACACCAGAGTTTTCCGACTGGAAAGCTGCTGCCGCTCAAGCCTGCAGGACCTCCGCAAGCGCCTTCAACAGCAGTTCGCACTGCTCGTCGGTGCCCACGGTAATTCGCAAAAATTGATCGATGCGTTCATGGCGGAAATGACGCACGATGATGCTGCGCTCGCGCAAGGCGGCAGCCAGACCGGCGGCATCCTTGTTGGGGTGCCGCGCGAACACGAAGTTCGCGGCCGAGGGCAGCACCTCGAAGCCCAGGGACTGCAGCCCCCCCTTCATCCGCGAACGGGTGTCGATCACGGCCTGGCGGGTGCGTTCAAAGTACTCCACGTCTTCCAGGGCCGCCACCGCTCCCGCGGAGGCAAGGCGGTCGATGGGGTAGGAGTTGAAACTGTTCTTTACACGCTCAAGCCCGTCGATGAGTTCGGCGCTGCCTACGGCAAAACCGACGCGCAAGCCCGCCAGCGAACGCGACTTGGACAGCGTCTGCACCACCAGCAGATTGTCGTAGCGGTCCACCAAAGGAATGACGGACTCTCCGCCAAAATCCACGTAGGCCTCATCCACCACGACGACCGCGTCGGGATTGCCGGCCACGATGCGCTCGACCTCCGCCGCGCTGAGGGCGCGGCCGGTGGGCGCATTGGGATTCGGAAAGATGATGGCGCCCGCCTGCCCCTTGGCGCCGGGCAGATAGTCTTCGACTGCGATGCTGAAATCAGCCGTCAGCGGCACCGTTTCGTACTGGATGCCGTACAGGCCGCAATAGACCGGATAGAAGCTGTAGGTAATGTCCGGAAAGCGCAGCGGGCGTTCATGCTTGAGCAACGCCAGGAAGACATGCGCCAGCACTTCGTCGGAGCCGTTGCCCACGAAGACCTGGCCGGGCTGCACACCGACCGTGCCGGCGATGGCCTGCCGCAGGCGGTCGGACGAAGGGTCCGGATAGAGCTTAAGGGTGTCGTCGCAGGCCGAGCGGATCGCGTCGAGCACCCTGGGCGACGGGCCGTAAGGATGCTCGTTGGTGTTCAACTTGACCAGATTCTGAAGCTTGGGCTGCTCGCCCGGAACATACGGACTGAGCGTCCCGACCACGGGACTCCAGAAGCGGCTCATGGATCAGCTTTCCTGCGTGTAGGGGTTGTGCGAAGACTTGAATTCGATGCGCAGCGGCGTACCGGCCAGGTCGAACGCATTGCGGAAGCGCGTTTCCAGGTAGCGGCGATAGGAGTCCGGAATGGCGTCCAGCGCATTGCCGTGGATGACGACCAGCGGCGGGTTCTGACCGCCCTGGTGCGCATAGCGCATCTTGGGACGGAAGATACCCTTGCGGGGCGGCTGCTGCTGTTCGACAGCGATCTGCAGCTCGCGCGTCAGCTTGGGCGTGGACAGCTTGGCGAACGCCGCGGCGTGCGCCGCGTTGATCGACTTGAGCAAGGGCTTGACGCCCTGCCCGCGCAGCGCCGAAATGGTGTGCATGCGCGCGAACGACAGGAAGCGCAGCTTGCGCTGGAATTCACGTTCGATGCGTTCCTTGGCTTCGCCGTCCAGGCCGTCCCATTTGTTGATGGCCACGACCACGGCGCGGCCCGTTTCCAGCACGAAGCCTGCGATGTGCGCATCCTGCTCGGAGATCTCGGTCTGCGCGTCCAGCATCAGCAGCACGACGTTGCTGGCCTCGATGGCCTGCAGCGTCTTGATGACGGAGAACTTCTCGACCGCCTCGAATACCTTGCCGCGCTTGCGCAGGCCTGCGGTATCGATCAGCGTGTAGCGGCGGCCGTCGCGCTCGAAGTCGATCTCGATGGCGTCGCGGGTCGTGCCCGGCATGTCGAACGCGATCACGCGCTCTTCGCCCATCAGGGTATTGATGAGCGTGGACTTGCCCACGTTGGGACGGCCGACGATGGCCAGCTTGATGCGGTGATCGTGCTCAGCCTCTTCGAATGCGTCTTCTTCGGCGGGCGGCTCGGCCAGGTCCTGGAGCGCCAGCTCGATCAGGTCGACGATGCCATCGCCGTGCGCCGCGGAAATCGGATAAGGCTGACCCAGCCCGAGCTCATGGAACTCGGAAATGGCGCCGCTGGCGCCCATGCCTTCCGCCTTGTTCACCGCCAGCAACACGCGCTGCTGCCCGGACTTGCGCAGCAGCTGGGCGATTTCGTGGTCATGGGCATTGATGCCCGCACGGGCATCAACCAGGAACACCACGACATCGGCCTCGGCGATGGCCTGCCGGGTCTGGCGGGCCATCTCCAGCAGGATGCCATCCTTGGCGACGGGCTCGAAACCACCGGTATCGATGACGATGAAGGGGATCTCGCCTACCCTGCCCTCGCCGTAATGGCGATCGCGGGTCAGGCCGGAGTAATCGGCCACCAGCGCGGCGCGCGATCGCGTCAGGCGGTTGAATAGGGTCGACTTCCCCACATTGGGGCGGCCGACCAGGGCGACGACAGGCTTGAAAGACACGGTGTAAGGCTTTGTTCTATAGGTTTTAGTTGGCGCCGATCAGGACGAGGTTGCCATTACCCGTCTGGACCAGCACACCTTGGGAAGTAGTCTGCGGCGGCGAAACCACTGGACCACCGCCCACCGACAGGCGCGCCATCAGGCTGCCGTCGCTGCGCGACAGGAAATGCACGTAGCCGTCCAGGTCGCCCACTGCCAACGCACCGCCGAGCATGGCGGGCGCGGTGACCTGGCGGTTCTTCAAGGCCGCCTGCTTCCAGACGTTGCCGCCATTATCCAGCGCAAAAGCGTTGATCACGCTGTTCTGGTCCGCCGCATAGGCGAAGCGCTCGTCCAGCGACAGGCCGCTGACGCTGGAGAAGTCCTTGGCCCACATCGGGCGGCCGCCGGCCGTGACGTCGAAGCAGACGATACGTCCCTGGTAGGCCACGCCGCAAAGCAGATTGCCCGCGATACGGGGCGCACCGACCACGTCGGTCAGGCGCTCCAGGTCGCTGGCGCCGCGCGGCGTCGCCACGGTGCCTTCCCATTGCACGTTACCACTATTGGAGGCAATGGCCATCAGTTTGCCGCCCGGCAGGCCGGTAATGACCAGGCCTTCGGCCAGGACCATCTGCGACACGCTGCGCAGAGCCAGCGAGGGGCCGGGACGCTGCACGTTCCAGACGCGTTCGCCGCTGTTGGCGTCGAAGGCCTGGATGCGGTAGTCGCCGCTGCGGACCACGACGATGCCATAGCCCACGACGGGCGGAATGGTCACGTCGCTGGTGGCACGAACCTTCCACTTCACCTTGCCGGTGTCGTCAAAGGCAATGACGTCGCCGTTCGGCGAGGCCACAGCGGTGGTGGTGCCATCGCTGCCGGCGCCGGCGGACAACTTGCCGTCGACACTGGCCTTCCAGATGGCACGGCCGCTTTGCAGGTCGAATTTGCCGACCGAACCATCGGGCGTGGCGGCGTAGATGGCGTCGCCCAACACCGTGGGCGCAAAGCCCAGTCCGGAACCGCTGCCGACCGAGACGCTCCAGACCTGGCGCACGGACATGCCGGCCTTGTATTCGGTCAGGGGCGCGGGATCGTAGCGGCCGTCATCATGGGAGAACATGCCGCATCCGCCCAGGGCGAGCAAGCCCGCCAGGCAAACGGCGCCACGCCACGTACGGCCAGGTGCAAATTTACGCATTACAGTCACGCTCCGCTCAGGGCATCCAGTTTCAGTTGCACAACCTGGGTCAAGGGATTTGCCGTACCCAGGCCATCGATGGCGCTTTGCCAGGCGGCGCGCGCTTCCTCGCGCTTGCCCTGCGCGGCGAGGATATCGCCGCGGCGATCCGCGTACAAGGCGGCGAAGGCTGCCGGCGGGTTGTTCAACTGCGCCAGGGCGGCATCGTATTGCTTCTGGTCCAGCAGCATGCCGGCCAGGCGCAGGCGCGCCACCGACTGCATGGACGGGTTCTTGCCCTGGGCAGCCAGCCATTCCAGCTGCTCGCGGGCGCCGGCGTCATCCTTTTGGGCCTGCAGCGCCTGGGCCGCCACCAGCGCGCCGCGCGCGGCGTAGCCGGTGGACGGATACTGCTCGCGCAGCGTGGCCGCGGCGGTCTTGATGCGGACCGAGGAATCGGCGCCACCCAGGCGCGCCGCGTCTTCCAGCGCTTCGAAGTAGCCCATGGCCTGGTTGGCGCGGTGCGATTGGTAGGCCTTCCAGCCCCACCAGCCGCCCCAGGCCAGCGCCACCGCCGCCACCAGCGTGACCACCAGGGTGCCGTAGCGCGCCCACCACGCCTTGATTGCGTCGAGTTTTTCCTGTTCTTCGAGATCGTATGCCATGCATTAACCCTTGTTATTCAATACGTCGGCCAATCCCGCCAACGGGACTTGCTGTTGGGCCGATTCGCCCTGCGCCTCGGCGCGCAGGAACTTGACGCTGGCCGTCTGCGCAGCCACTTCGTCGGCGCCAAGAATAACCGCAACACGGGCGCCGCTGGCATCGGCGCGCTTGAATTGCGACTTGAAGCTTGCGGGACCCGCATGCACGATGACCGACAGGCCAGCATCGCGCAGGTCTTCACCGACCCGGGCGGCCAGGCGCTGCGCCTCTTCGCCTTGGTGCACGACGTAGACGTCGCACTCGGCCGGCTGTTCCACCTGCACGCTCTGCTCCCAAAGGTCCAGCAGGCGCTCCATGCCGATCGCAAAGCCCACCGCGGGCGCGGGCTTGCCGCCCAGCAGCTCGATCAGGCCGTCGTAGCGGCCGCCGCCGCACACGGTGCCCTGGGACCCGAGGCGGTCGGTGACCCACTCGAACACCGTGAGGTTGTAGTAGTCCAGCCCGCGCACCAGGCGCGGATTCAGGCGATATTCGATACCGGCGTCGGCCAGGCGCTGGCACACGCCGTCGAAGTGCGCGCGCGACTCCTCGCCCAGGAAGTCGAACAGGCGCGGCGCGCTGTCGGCCATTTCCTGCATGGCGGGGTTCTTGGTGTCGAGGACGCGCAGCGGGTTGCTGTACATGCGGCGCTGGCCGTCTTCGTCCAGGATGTCGCGGTGCTTTTCCAGGTGCTCGATCAGGGCGGCGCGGTGAGCGGCACGCTCGGCCGGCTGGCCCAGCGAATTCAGCTCCAGGCGCACGTCGGTCAGGCCCAGCAGCTTCCAGAGGCGGGCCAGCATGACGATGAGTTCGGCGTCCACGTCGGGACCGGCAAAGCCCAGGGCCTCGACGTCGATCTGGTGGAACTGGCGGTAGCGGCCGCGCTGTGGGCGCTCGTGGCGGAACACGGGGCCGATGGAATAGACGCGCTGCGGGCGGTCATAGAGCAGGTTGTGCTCGATGGACGCGCGCACGATGCCCGCGGTCATTTCCGGACGCATGGTCAGCGATTCGCCGTTGAGCGCATCGGTGAAGGTGTACATCTCTTTTTCGACGATATCGGTCACTTCGCCGATGCCGCGCGCGAACAGGCGCGTATGCTCAAGCACGGGCGTACGCACATTGCGATAGCCGTAGCCGCGCAGCCAGCCGCGCACGATTTCCTCGAATTGCTCCCAGCGGGCGCTGGCCCCTGGCAACAGATCATTCATGCCGCGTATGGCGGCGACTTTCTGGAAAGCTTGAGTCATCTTGATCATGCCGCATCGCGCGCCGGCAAGCGCGCTAGCAGCCACACCCTTACTTTAGTGAGAGGCAGGCGCGCCATAGCGGCGCGCGACGTAGTCTTCGACAATGGCCTGGAACTCTTCGGCAATATGGTCGCCCTTGAGCGTGACCGTGCGTTCGCCGTCGACGAACACCGGCGCCGCCGGCACTTCGCCAGTGCCGGGCAGGCTGATGCCGATATCGGCATGGCGGCTTTCGCCCGGCCCGTTGACCACACAGCCCATGACCGCGACGTTCATGCTTTCGACGCCGGGATACTGGGCGCGCCAGAGCGGCATCTGGCGACGCAGGTAGGTCTGGATGCTGTCGGCCAGTTCCTGGAAGAACGTGCTGCTGGTGCGGCCGCAGCCGGGGCAGGCGACGACCATGGGCGTGAACGCGCGCAGACCCATGGTCTGCAGGATTTCCTGCGCCACGATCGCTTCGCGGCTGCGGTCGCCGCCGGGTTCGGGCGTGAGCGAGATGCGGATGGTGTCGCCGATGCCCTGCTGCAGCAGCACGGCCAGCGCGGCGGTGGAGGCCACGATGCCCTTGCTGCCCATGCCGGCTTCGGTCAGGCCCAGATGCAGCGGGTAGTCGCAACGCGCGGACAGGTTGCGATAGACCGCGATCAGGTCCTGCACGTGGCTGACCTTGCAGGACAGGATGATCGCGTCGCGCCGCAGACCAAGCTCTTCGGCGCGCTGTGCGTTGCTGATGGCGGACACTACCAAGGCGTCGCGCATCACGGCCTGCGCTTCCCACGGTTGGGCGCGCAGGTTGTTCTCGTCCATCTTGCGCGCCATCAGTTCGTGATCCAGGCTGCCCCAGTTCACGCCGATACGCACCGGCTTGTCGTAGCGGCACGCCACTTCGATCATCTGCGCGAAGTTGTCGTCGCGGCGCTTGCCCCCGCCCATGTTGCCGGGGTTGATACGGTACTTGGACAGCGCTTGCGCGCATTCCGGGAACTGGGTCAGCAGCTTGTGGCCGTTGTAGTGGAAATCGCCCACCAGCGGCACGTTCACGCCCATGCGGTCGAGCTGTTCGCGGATGGCGATGACTTCGCGCGCGGCTTCAGGGGTGTTCACCGTGATCCGCACCAGCTCGGAGCCGGCCTGGGCCAGCTCCTTGACCTGGATGGCGGTGGCAATGGCGTCCGCCGTGTCGGTGTTGGTCATGGACTGGACCACGACCGGGGCGTCGCCGCCGATCTTCACGACACGGTCGCCCCACTTCACCGCCACCGAACGCGTGGCGCGGCGCTCAGCCGCCCCCACGGAGGGAGGCGGGGCATCCTGGCAAGGCAGAGAGGATTCTTGCATCGGTGGAACCGGGTTGTTACTTGGTCGACTTCGGCAGCCAGTCCGACGGCAGCCAGTGCTGCGGCAGCCAGCCTTGCCAGAAGGCATACGCCACGCCGGCGGCCAGCACCAGCACGATGGCAATGAGCCAGCCCCAGGAGGTCGAGGACGAACGGTCGTCGTCGGCGCCTGACTGGGGAATGGAATGCGCCGAATGCAGCGCGCCCGGGCTGAGCTTCACCGGGCCGGTGACGCGCGCCTTGGGGTCGAGCGAATCGACGATGGTTTGCGAGTCCGCGCCCAGCAGACGCGCATAGTTGCGTACCAGGCCGCGCAGCGAAACGCCGGTGGGCAGGTTGGCCCACTGCTCGTTTTCCAGGGCTTCGATCTGCTTCGTGGAAAACTTGATGCGGCTGGACACTTCGTCGAGCGACCAGCCCTTGGACTGGCGCAGCGCGCGCAATGCCGAGCCGATGCCTCCCGCAGCGCCTGCGGGCGTTTCTGAAACTGCCGAAGCGAAATCCTGCGTCATGCGTGCACCTGTTTAATTGGTATGGTCTGGCGCTGTGCGGCGTTCCGTTCGGTGATCCGGGTACGGTCGCGCACTTCTCCGGCCAGTTGGCCACAGGCCGCATCGATATCGTCACCCCGGGTCTTGCGGACGGTGGTGATGATGCCGGCGTCCATCAGACGCTGCGCAAACACCTTCACCCGCGCCGAGTTCGAGCGCTTCAGGCCGGACTCGGGAAAGGGATTGAACGGGATCAGATTGAGCTTGCAGCGCAGCTGGCGTGCAATTTGGATCAGTTCCTTGGCGTGCTGGTCGGTATCGTTGATGCAGTCCAGCATGCAGTATTCAAAAGTGATGAAGTCGCGCGGGGCGAACGCCAGATAACGTTCGCAGGCCGCCAGCAACTCCTTCAGCGGATATTTCTTGTTCAGCGGCACCAGCTCGTCGCGCAGCGCATCGTTCGGCGCATGCAGGGACACGGCCAGGGCCACGGGACAGTCCTGCGACAGGCGGTCCATCATGGGGACCACGCCGGAGGTGGATACGGTGACGCGGCGGCGCGACAGGCCATAGGCATTGTCGTCCAGCATCAGGCGCAAGGCGGGCAGGACCTGGTCGTAGTTGAGCAGGGGTTCGCCCATGCCCATCATGACCACGTTGCTGATGACGCGGGTGTCTTCAGTGGCGCGGGCGCTTTCCAGGCGGGCGGTGCCGATGTCGGCCTCCAGCACGCGCTTGGCCCACCACAGCTGGCCGATGATCTCGCTGGTCTTCAGGTTGCGGTTGAAGCCTTGGTGCCCGGTCGAGCAGAAGCGGCAGTTCACCACGCATCCGGCCTGGCTGGAAATGCATAGCGTGCCGCGGTCGTCCTCGGGAATGAAGACGGTCTCGATGGCATTGCCCTGTCCCACGTCGAACAGCCACTTGCGGGTGCCGTCGGTCGAGCGCTGCTCGATGTTGACGGGCAAAGCCTCGATGCGGCAATGCTGCGCAAGCTGGCCGCGGAATTCGCGGGCCAGGTCGGTCATGGCGTCGAACGAATCGGCACCGCGCTGGTGCATCCAGCGCTGCAACTGGCGGGCCCGAAACGGCTTGCCGCCCCACTTTCCGACCAGTTCGGACAGGGCGGAGCCGTCAAGCCCCAGCAGATTGATTCGTTCGACGGATTCCATGACCTGGGTAAAACTCAAAAGCTAGAACAGATGTTCCGCGAGAATCAACGGCTGTGGATGTTGATTTCGGGGAAGAAGAAAGCGACTTCGACAGCGGCCGTTTCCGGAGCGTCCGAGCCGTGCACGGCGTTGGCGTCGATGCTGTCGGCGAAGTCGGCGCGGATGGTGCCAGGAGCCGCCTTCTTGGGGTCGGTGGCGCCCATCAGGTCGCGGTTCTTCAGGATGGCGTCTTCACCTTCCAGCACTTGCACGAACACCGGGCCGGAGATCATGAAGTCGACCAGGTCCTTGAAGAAGGGGCGTTCCTTGTGCACGGCGTAGAAACGCTCGGCGTCGGCGCGCGACAGCTGGGCCAGGCGGGCGGCGATGACCTTCAGGCCGGCTTGTTCGAAACGGCCGACGATCTGGCCGATGACGTTCTTGGCGACGGCGTCGGGCTTGATGATCGAGAGGGTGCGTTGAATGGACATAAGAACTCCAAAAACTGATTTCTGACTTGGTTTCTGTGAATTGCCTGGCGTGGATCTGCGCTTGTCGGTGTCACCCTTGAAGCGTCATCGCGCTGTTGGCGCACGGGGCGGTCCGAAACGAATGCATGTTTCGGGCCGTCCCGAACCACTGGTCCAAGGCAGGGATTCGACACTGCCTACCTGTCGGACTCACCCGGAATCCTCAATGAATTCAGGGACTTCTAAAAGGTTTACAGTAACCCGGTATTCTAACACGCTGAGAAGACCGCATTACATCTTAAAATGTGCGGTTTGCCGCCCGCGTCCCTAGCCCGGGCGCCCCTGTTTGCCGGAACCCTGCAATGACTCAAGCTGCTCCCCCGAACGCCGCGAACGCCGCGAGCGATACCCAGGAACTCTCCAAGAGCTTCGAACCCTCCGCGCTGGAATCCCGCTGGTACGCCGAGTGGGACAAGCGTGGGTACTTCCAGGCGGGCCAGCATGTAAAAACGGGGACCGAAAGCCAGCCCTACGTCATCCAGTTCCCGCCGCCCAACGTGACGGGCACCCTGCACATGGGCCACGCCTTCAACCAGACCATCATGGACGGCCTGGTGCGCTACCACCGCATGCTGGGCGACGACACCGTATTCATCCCCGGCACCGACCACGCCGGCATCGCCACGCAGATCGTGGTTGAAAGACAGCTGGACGCCGAGAAGGTTTCCCGCCACGACCTCGGCCGCGAGAAATTCGTGGAAAAAGTGTGGGAATGGAAGGAAAAATCCGGCAACGCGATCACCAGCCAGGTCCGCCGCCTGGGCGCTTCGGCCGACTGGCCGCGCGAGTACTTCACCATGGACGACCGCATGTCGCGTGGCGTGGTGGAAACCTTCGTGCGCCTGCATAAACAGGGACTGATCTACCGCGGCAAGCGCCTGGTCAACTGGGATCCGAAGCTGCTGACGGCCGTATCCGACCTGGAAGTGGTTTCCGAGGAAACCGACGGCCACATGTGGCACATCCTTTACCCCTTCGTCGATGGTCCGCAAACCATCGTCGACAAGGACGGCCAGACCGTCACGCTGCGCGGCCTGACCATCGCGACCACCCGCCCGGAGACCATGCTGGCCGACGGCGCGCTGTGCGTGCACCCCGAAGACCCGCGCTACAAGCACCTGGTCGGCAAGCTTGTCGAACTGCCGCTGTGCGACCGCAACATTCCCATCATCGCCGATGATTTTGTCGACCCCGAGTTCGGCACGGGCTGCGTGAAGATCACTGGCGCCCACGACTTCAACGACTACGCCTGCGCGCTGCGCCACGATCTGCCCATGATCGTGATCTTCACGCTGGATGCCCACATCAACGAGAACGGCCCCGCGCAGTTCCAGGGCATGGAGCGCTACGTGGCCCGCAAGGCCGTGGTCGCGCAACTGGAAGCCGAAGGCTATCTGGTCAAGGTCGAGGCGCATAAGATGATGCAGCCCAAGGGCGACCGCACCGGCGTCGTGCTGGAGCCGATGCTGACGGACCAGTGGTTCGTGGCGATGAGCAAGCCCGCCCCCGAAGGCACGCTGAATCCGGGCAAGAGCATTACCGAGGTTGCACTGGAAGTCGTGGCCGACGGCCGCATCCAGTTCTATCCGGACAACTGGACCACCATCTACAACCAGTGGCTCAACAACATCCAGGACTGGTGCATTTCGCGCCAGCTCTGGTGGGGCCACCAGATTCCGGCCTGGTACTCGGAAGACGGCCAGGTCTTCGTCGCGCACGACGAAGCCGAAGCCACGGCGCAGGCCCGCGCGGCCGGCGTGACTGGCGAGCTCAAGCGCGACCCGGACGTGCTGGACACCTGGTTCTCGTCGGGCCTGGTTCCCTTCACCACGCTGGGCTGGCCGGAAAACACGCCGGACCTGCAGCGTTACCTGCCGTCCAGCGTGCTGGTCACGGGCTTTGACATCATCTTCTTCTGGGTGGCGCGCATGGTGATGCTGACCACCCACCTGACCGGTCACATCCCGTTCAAGCACGTCTACGTGCACGGCCTGATCCGCGACGCGGACGGCCAGAAGATGAGCAAATCCAAGGGCAACACGCTGGATCCGGTCGACCTGATCGACGGCATCGACCTGGACGGCCTGGTGGTCAAGCGCACCTACGGCCTGATGAATCCGAAGCAGGCCGGCGCCATCGAGAAGGCCACGCGCCGCCAGTATCCGGACGGCATCCCGGCCTTCGGCACCGACGCGCTGCGCTTCACCATGGCGGCTTACGCCACGCTGGGTCGCAACATCAACTTCGACCTGAAGCGCTGCGAGGGCTACCGCAACTTCTGCAACAAGCTGTGGAACGCCACGCGCTTCGTGCTGATGAACACCGAAGGCCACGATCTGACTGGCCCGGAAACCGGCGAAACATCCTTTGTGGACCGCTGGATCGTCAGCCAGCTGCAAGCGCTGGAAGCCGACGTGGCGCGCGGCTTTGCCGACTACCGCTTCGACAACATCGCCAATTCGCTTTACCGCTACGTGTGGGACGAGTACTGCGACTGGTACCTGGAACTGGCCAAGGTCCAGATCCAGACCGGCACGCCGGCCCAGCAACTGGGCACGCGCCGCACGCTGATCCGCGTCCTGGAAGGCGTGCTGCGCCTGGCGCACCCGATCATTCCGTTCATCACGGAAGAGCTCTGGCAAAAGGTGTCGCTGGTGGCCGGCAAGCGCAAGGAAGGCGTCGCCGACAGCGTCAGCGTCCAGCCCTACCCGCAGGCCAACCCCGCCGCGATCGACACCGCCGCCGAAGCCGACGTGGCCGAACTGAAGGCGCAGGTCGAAGCCGTGCGTGCGCTGCGCGGCGAAATGAACCTGTCGCCCGCCCAGAAGGTGCCGCTGTGCGCGCAGGGCGATGCCCCCACCCTCACCCGCAACGCGCCATACCTGGCTGCGCTGGCCAAGCTGAGCCAGGTCGAGGTGCTCGACGCCCTGCCCGACGCCGGCGCGCCGGTCCAGGTCGTGGGCGGCAGCCGCCTGATGCTGCACGTCGAAATCGACGTAGCAGCGGAACGCGTGCGCCTGGACAAGGAAATCGCGCGCCTGGAAGGCGAAATCGCCAAGGCCAACGGCAAGCTGTCGAACGCCAGCTTCGTCGAACGTGCGCCGGCCGCCGTGGTCGAACAGGAAAAGGCGCGCATGGCGCAGTTCGGCGAAACCCTGGACAAGGTGCGTGAACAGCGCGCCAAGCTGGGCAACTAAGCCCCATCCCAGCACTGGAAACAAAAAACCCCGGAACGTTGTTCCGGGGTTTTTTATTTCATCCGAAAAGGAAGCGTCAGGAAGTCGCGGGCGGCTTGGGCCGGGATGGCCGGCGCCGCTTGGCTGGCTCCGGCAGCGGCTTGCCCGCCAGCTCGGCCAGATAACGCTCGTCGGCCAGGGTGAGCACCCCTTTTGCGCGAGCAGCCTCGATCAATTCAGGACGCCGCGCCGCGGTCAACTCCAGCGAACGCTCACGCCGCCAGCGGGCGATGTTCGCGTGATGCCCGCTAAGCAAGGGCCCGGGCACGGGCTCGCCTTCGTAAACTTCGGGGCGCGTGTAGTGCGGACTATCCAGCAGGCCAGACAAGGCGTCGTTGAACGAATCCTGCAGCGCGGACTCGCCATCATTGAGCACGCCGGGCAACAGCCGCACGGCGGCGTCGATCACGGCGAGCGCGGCGATCTCTCCGCCAGACAGCACGAAATCGCCCAGCGAGATTTCCTGCGTGACGCAGCGCGCAATGAAACGCTGGTCCACGCCTTCGTAGCGGCCGCAAATGAGGATGAGCCCCTCGCTTGCCGCCAGGGATTCGGCGCCCGCCTGATCGTAGCGCCGGCCGACCGGAGCCAGCAGCGCGACAGGGGCGCGACCCAGGCCTAGCGCGGCGCGCGCGTCCTGGGCGGCGTTGACGGCGGCTTCCAGAGGCCCCGCCATCATCACCATGCCGGGGCCGCCGCCGTAGGGGCGGTCGTCCACGGTACGGTGCACGTCGTGCGTGAAATCACGGGGATTCCAGGCATGCAGGGACCACCGGCCCTGGGCATGCGCCCGGCCGGTGACACCCAGGTCCCGCACTACCCCGAACATTTCGGGAAAGAGCGTAACGACGTCTATACGCATCAAATATCCGCCGGCCAGTCGCTGTCTATGCGGCGAGCTGACAGATCGACGGCGTGTATGTGCGCGCGCACGAACGGAACAAGCATTTCGGCGGGCCGGCCCTTGGCGTTCAGGACGGGCTCGGGGCCTTCAGCCCCAGCCTTCTGGCGCAAGACCCTCAGCACGGCATGAGCGCCGTTGTCGAGAACCTCGTCGACCACGCCCAAGAGCGCAGGCTCACCATCGGCGCTGGTGTACAGCGCGCAACCGATGAGATCGACCCAGTAGTATTCGTCTTCCTCTGGCGCAGGGAAGGATCCCCGCGGCGCCTGCACGGAACAACCGCGCAGGGCTTCGGCCTGATCGCGATCCGCAATGCCCGCCAACTGGGCCACCACGGTGGCCCCTTGCGAACGGACTTGCACGACCTTGTATGCGACAGGCGCAGACGCGACAACGCCCCGCGCCAATTCAGGCACAGGGCGAGTCAACCACCATTGAGATGCTGAGAGCAGCACTTCGGCATTGGCCGAATGCGGCTGCACTTTGACCCAGCCTTTCACACCGTAGGCTGCACTGATGCGGCCCAGCTCGATCAAATCCGTCGGCGCCGCGTTGGAGGTTGCGGCATCAGGCATGTATCGTGCTCTTGGTAACTATGAAGCAGCTATGAATGGCAGCTTTTAAAGCGCGGTAAAGCTCAGGGCTTGGTCTGCGACGCGGGCAATTAAGCCGCGGCGGAAACCTTGGCCGAGTATTCTTTGACCAGACGCTCGACAGCGGGCGACAGTTGGGCGCCGTTGCTGGTCCAGTGCTGCACGCGATCCAGCGCAATGCGCAGGGCTTCCGTGCCTTCGCTGGCTACGGGGTTGTAGAAACCCACGCGCTCGATGAAACGGCCGTCGCGACGGTTACGCGAATCGGTGGCCACCAGGTTGTAAAACGGACGCTTCTTGGACCCACCGCGGGCCAGGCGAATCACCACCATAGGTAATCCCTTGAATTAGTTGTGAAAAACGGGAAATTCTAGCACTTAAACAGGCCGGCTGGCAAATGGCAGTGCTGAATTGTGCGTAGCGGCGCGATTTGTATCCTAAAACACCACATCCGGGTATTCTACAAACACGGGCCGGGGCCCGCGCCGCAGTTCGAAGTGTAGCCGCCCTGCCCCTCTCTTGCTTGTCTTAGTGCGTCAGAACTCAGTGCGTGTGAAGAAATAACCCGATTGAGGAGATCGGTTTTATGTCGACCTACGCAAGACCCCGCGCTTTGATCTTCCCTGCCGCCTGTCCACGGCGCCGCCACCGCACCGGCTTCAAACCATTCCCCTGAGGGCGGCCTTTCGGCCACCTGCTCCCCCATTTTTTCGGCGTTTTTTCCCCAACTTCCTCTAACCGGAGGGTGCACCACCATGAAGAACCAGAAATCAGTCTTCACCCCTGTTGCGCGCCTGGCCCTGGCGGGCTTGCTGGCGGGTACGTTGGCCATGCCGCTTGCCGCCTCGGCCCGAGTCGTGGGCGCCGCCCTGACGACCGCCTCCGGCAAGGTCACCGCAGTGGATCCGGCCACCCGGACCATCACGCTGCAAGGCGAAAACGGCAATAGCGTGGACATCCAGGCTGGCCCCAATGTCCGCAACTTCCAGCAGATCAAGCCTGGCGACACGCTGACGCTCGACTACTACGAGTCGGTGGCGGTGGACGTACGCCCGGCCGGGTCCGGCATTCCGGAAGTGAAGACCGAAACCGCGGCAACCCGCAACGCCAAGGGAGCCATGCCCGGCGGCGCAGCCGGGCGTCAGACCACCATCACCGCCGAAATCTGGCACATCAACAAGAGCGCCAACCTGGTGACATTGAAGGGACCGCAAGGGGGCATGCGCACCATCCAGGTCCAGGATCCCGCCTTGCAGGCGCGCCTGCAGCAATTGAAGGAAGGCGATCTGGTGGACTTCACGATCACCCGGGCTGTCGCCGCCGCCATCCGCAAGTAATCGGCACTCTCCCCATGAGAAAAGGCCCGCCTTGCGGCGGGCCTTTCGCACGGGGAGTACTGCTGGCTACGGTCAGCGCCGCCGCAGGAAATGCACTCCGCGGCCGTCGACCTCCTGTTGTGCGACCAGCGCATTGCCCGTCTGGCGAGCAAAGGCCTGGAAGTCGCGGATTGCGTTGCGATCCGTGGTGATGACGCGCAGCACTTCGCCGCTGGCCATCTGCGCCAAGGCCTTCTTGGCGCGCAGGATGGGCAGCGGGCAGGTCAAGCCGCTGGCATCGACTTCCTGCTCGAAGGACGGCGCCTGCGCGCCGCCATCAAGACTGGTATCCGCGCCGCTCATCACAGACGCTCGTCCACCCATTTCTGCACGCTGGCGATCGCCGCGGGCAGGGCCGCCAGGTCGGTGCCGCCGCCCATGGCCATGTCCGGACGGCCGCCACCCTTGCCGCCCACCTGGGCCGCCACGAAACCAACCAGGTCGCCCGCCTTGACACGGCCGGTCAGGTCGGCGGTGACGCCGCCCACCACGCTGATCTTGCCGTCGGCCGAACCCGTGGCCAGCAGCACGACCGCGGGCTTCAGGCGGTCCTTGAGGTTGTCGACCATGCCGCGCAAGGCCTTGGGGTCCACATCGCCGATGCTGGCAGCCAGGACCTTGATGCCCTTGACCTCAACCGCGGCGCTGGTCGCCAGGTCGTTGCCGGCGCTGGCGGCAAGCTTGTTGCGCGACTGTTCCAGATCCTTTTCAAGGCTCTTGACCTGTTCCTGCACCTGCGCGATGCGCGCCGGCAGATCCGCCGGCGTGCTACGCAGCATGCCGGCAACCTGGGTCAGCAAGGCATTCTGGTTCTGCACCCAGGCCAGCGCGTTGTCGCCGGTGATGGCTTCGACGCGGCGCACGCCCGCGGCCACGCCGCCTTCGGACACGATCTTGAACAGGCCGATGTCGCCCGTGCGGCTGACGTGCGTGCCACCGCAGAGTTCGCGCGAGAAGCCGATATCGAGCACGCGGACGGTGTCGCCGTATTTTTCGCCGAACAGCGCCATGGCGCCGCCCTTGACCGCGTCGTCATAGCCCATGACCTGCGCCACGGTAGGCTGGTTGGCCAGGATCTCGGCGTTGACGATGGCTTCGACGCGCGCGATCTGCTCGGCCGTCAGCGGGGCGTCCTGGGCGAAGTCGAAGCGGGTCTTGTCCGGATCCACCAGCGAACCGCGCTGCTGCACGTGCGCGCCCAGCACCTGGCGCAGCGCCTTGTGCATCAGATGGGTGGCCGAGTGGTTGCGCACGGTGCGGGCGCGGCGGACGGCGTCCACGCGGGCAAGCAGCGTATCGCCCACGGACAGCGTGCCGGACTCCAGCTCGCCGTGATGGCCGAAAACGCCGGCCTGGATCTTCAGGGTGTCGGCCACGGCGAAACGCACGCCGTCGGCTTCCAGCAGGCCGGTGTCCCCAACCTGCCCACCCGACTCCGCGTAGAACGGCGTGGCGTCCAGCACGACGACCGCGCTCTGGCCCGCCTTGACCTGCTGCACCTGCGTGCCGTCGACGTACAGGGCCGTGACCTTGACGCCATCCAGCTCGAGCTTTTCGTAGCCTTCGAAGCGCGTGTCCGCGCCTTCGTAGCTCAAGCCTTCGGCCATCTTGAACTTGCCGGCGGCGCGCGCTTGGTCGCGCTGGCGCTCCATGGCGACCTCGAAGCCGGCCATGTCCACATCCACTTCGCGTTCACGGCAGATGTCGGCCGTCAGGTCCACCGGGAAGCCGTAGGTGTCATACAGCGTGAACAGGGTCGTGCCGTCCAGCTGACCGCCCTTGGGCACGTTGGCCAGGGCCGAATCGAGGATGCGCATGCCGTGTTCCAGCGTTTCGCCGAAGCGCTCTTCTTCCTGCTTGAGCACCTGGGCGACGCGGTCGGCCGTGGCCGCCAGTTCCGGATAGGCCTCGCCCATTTCGGCGACCAGGTCCGGCACCAGGCGATGGAAGAACGGCTTGGTCTGGCCCAGCTTGTAGCCGTGGCGCAGCGCGCGGCGGACGATGCGGCGCAGCACATAGCCGCGGCCTTCGTTGCTGGGAATCACGCCGTCGACGATCAGGAACGAGCAGGCGCGGATGTGGTCGGCGATGACCTTGAGCGAATTGTCTTCCAGGTTCTTGATGCCGGTTTCGCGCGCAGCGGCGGCGATCAAGTGCTGGAACAGATCGATTTCGTAGTTGGAATGCACGCCTTGCAGCACGGCGGCGATGCGTTCCAGGCCCATGCCGGTATCGACACAGGGACGCGGCAGGCGCGGCATATTGCCGGCGGCATCGCGTTCGAACTGCATGAAAACCAGGTTCCAGATCTCGATGTAGCGGTCGCCGTCTTCCTCGGGCGATCCCGGGGGGCCGCCCCAGATTTCAGGACCGTGGTCATAGAAGATTTCCGAGCACGGGCCGCAAGGACCGGTGTCCGCCATCTGCCAGAAGTTGTCCGAGGCGTAGCGCGCGCCCTTGTTGTCGCCGATGCGGATGATGCGCTCGGTCGGCACGCCGACTTCCTTGGCCCAGATGTCGTAGGCTTCGTCGTCTTCCTGGTAGACGGTGACCCAGAGCTTCTCGGCGGGCAGCTTGTAGACCTGGGTCAACAGCTCCCAGGCGTACTGGATGGCGTCGCGCTTGAAGTAGTCGCCGAAGCTGAAATTGCCCAGCATTTCGAAGAACGTATGGTGGCGGGCGGTGTAGCCCACGTTCTCCAGGTCATTGTGCTTGCCGCCGGCGCGCACGCTGCGCTGCGACGACGTGGCGCGCGTATAGGACCGCGATTCCTTGCCCGTGAAGACGTCCTTGAACTGGACCATGCCCGAATTGGTGAAGAGCAAGGTCGGGTCGTTGCCGGGGACGAGCGACGACGAGGGAACAATGGTGTGTCCCTTGGACTTGAAGAATTGCAGAAACTGCTGGCGAATCTCGGAGGATTTCATCGTGGGCGAAGCAGAATTTAGGCGAATTTTTGATTATAGAGGGTTGGCGGGCATCCCAGGAAAAGAGGCCGCACGGCAGCCTCAGCGCACGCAGACGTAACCTGTGGTCCGGCCCATCGCCTCGTTCCAGTCGTCCCGCCCGGAAACTGCCACGGGCGTATAGCCGCCAGGGCAGGAGCAAGCGCCGGTGCGGGGATTCACTGTGGAACGGTTGCAACCAAACGGGAAATTGAGGCTGTACGCCCCGCCGAAACCGCCGCTTGCCGGCGCCCAGACCTGGGACTGGCAGGTCAGCAGTTCCCCCTGTGCCGAGGTGGCTATGGTGCCGGACGAGACGCCACATGACTGCCCCACGCTGGCGCGCGCGCCGACCGTCAGATAGGAGCCGACCTGCGCCGAGGATGCAACGCTCAGTTCACCCTGCAGCTGCGGATCGCGCGTATCCCGTATCCGGACATAGCGCTCCAGATCCGGCCCGCCGGTCCCGGCTCCCGCCCACAGGGCGAGCGTGCCCGGCGCATAGGCCGGCCCGCCGGACGCCAGGGGATTGGCGAAACTGAATGCCGCGCCGCGCACCAGACCCGGCGTCGCCGGCCACACCGCCCCGGCGTAGCCGCCAGCGGCATCGATCACGGCGGCGATGGCGGTCAGGTCCGGCGTTTGCGTCCCCGTTTTGATCAGAGGCGTGGCGCTGTAGACCAGTCCGTCCATCCGGCAACGTTCGCCAGGGCACGCCTGCGAGCGCGCGATCCGGATCTGAGCCGAGAAGCCCAGGGCGGAACGGTCGGGAAAATCGGCGGGCAACAGCCCCAGTCCGCGCAATTCACCCACGGTGGGCGCCAGTGGATCCGCGAACAGCGGACTCCCCTGTTCGCTGCGGGGCACGTCTCCTTGGGCGAGGATGGTGGAGTGCCGCGCCAGCACCGCCGTTACCGCCAGGCGGATCTGCGTCAGCCATACGCCGGCGGCACGGGCAGCGGCATCTTCGATCCGCTGCACCACCTGGCCTGAGGCCCAGATGGCCGCCATGGCGCTCAAGGCCAGCGCCACCACCAAGCCCGGCAACGAAAAGCCGCGTTGTCGCAGCCGCACGGCAACACGCTGCGATCGAGCAGCCGGGATACGCGCGAGCCGGCTCATTTTGCGAGGAACACAAAGGTGTTGACGTCGCCCGGGCTGCATTGGGCCTGAGCCAAGGCCGCGCGGTAGGGCACGCTGGGCGTCGCGAACGCATCCTTCACGACCCGGAGGCCGCCTCCCCCGCCGCCTATCGAGATGGTCTCGGACATCCGTTGCAGCACCGAGGCGAGCGACGGGCATGCTGCCTGGCTGACGTTGGTCAGCTTGATGGAGAATGCGGAACCCTGCCCCGCGCTGCCGAACGAGGCGGCGGCGACCTCGACCACCCCATTGCCTCCGACGCCGCTGCCGCCCAAGCCATGGGCAATGCGCGCCGCGCCCCCTGTCCCGTCGACGGCCAGGACGCTGGATTCCCGCAGCGCATTGGCCATGGCGCCCGTGTCCAGACCGGCATAGGGCGTGACCCCGCCGCCTTGCGCATTGGTCTTCATGCTGGCGATGAAACGCTGCAGTTCCTCGCCCACTTTGGGAACCTTGTTCTCCACGACATAGGCGCCAATGGCCGGAATGCCAACGATCGCGATCAACAGGACGATGGCGGTGACGATGGACACCTCCATCAATGAAAAGCCCCGCTGCCGCTTGGCGCGTAATGGGATTGCGTGGACTTGGTGCATGCTTGCTCTCCTCGTGAAAAAAGCACGCAGGCGGATAAGCGCCGCATGCCTGATGCAGCCCCTATTGGCTTGCATAGAAATTGGTCAACGCCTGGCGCAGTTCGTCGATCACGGCGTAATGCCAGAGCGTGATGCCCAGCACGCCGGCCACGGACGTGAGCAGCAATGCCCAGCGCAACACCGACGCTTGACGACGCACCCGCGCCAGCAGGCGCGACTCGACGCGCAGCCGCACCTGCGCAAGCCCGGCCTCCATGCCCAGGGCGTCCATCATGTCGGCCATGTACCACCAGGTATCCGCGTCCAGCAGCCCCGTGCCGAAAATCTCCGGCCCCGTCTGGCCGCCGTCTATCCGTCCCAGCATGTCCAGCAGATGCGCATGCATCCAGGGAACCGTATCCCGGGCCTGCACGGCCAGGGCTCGCCTGAGGCGGGTGTCGGCCGCGCCGTGCTGCCTGACCAGCACGGCCAGCAACGCAAGAAAGCGGATGGCGTGGAAATCGCGGTAGAGCCTCCAGAGCAACCAGCGGTCCAGCCGCGGCCGCGCAGCGCCCGTGTAGCGCGGCAGCGACCACAGGCACAGCAAGGCCAGGCCCAACAACAGCACCAGCCACAGGGCCAGCCATTGCCTCAGGCCTTGGGACAGCGCGAACAGCGCGCGGGTCATGCGGCCGTACTCCTCCGCCGGCACGGCCTGGAACACCTGCTGCAAGCGCGGCACGCTGAAAAAAGGAATGGCGCACAGCAAGGCGAATGCGACGGCTGCCGCCGCAAGGCCCGCCGCCGCGGCCGAGACCAGCGCCAGCCACGCATCCGACGCCAGCCGTACAGCCCTTGCCACGTCCCGCAACGCGGCGGACAGATCGCCGCCTTCTTCCTGCACGCAGCTGAGCAGCACGCATTCGCTGGACGGCAGCGTGTCCGTCCAGGCCACGCCCAGATCGCCGCCGGCCTCCAGATACATGCCCGCCCAATGCCTCGACAGCCGGCCGCGCACGGTATCCTCGCCATGACGGCGCGCATCGTCCTCGAAGACGTCGCGCAAATTCTTACGGCCCTGCGTTCCTTCGACCAGGTCGGCCAGATACTCGTAGTAGTCCGCTCGCCCCGCACGAAAGCGCAGCGCGTCCAGGCGCAGCGACAGCGTGCGACCCGAAGGCAGGCCGAGGAAGGGTCGCGCCAACAGCGGCTCAGCCATGGCCGCCCCCGCCGGGTCCAGCGCTCTGCGCAGGCAAGACTGCTGGAAAGTCGAAGCGGCGCAGCAGCACGCGGGGATCGACCTCGCCACGGCTGACCTTGTACAGGGCGCAGTCCCGCGCTAGCGCGCCGCGCGCGGCCTCGCTGCGCCAGGCGGTGGGCCCGGCGGCCTCGGCCTGACGCTTGAGCCCCACGTTATCGCGCGTACGCACCCGCTCAAGAAAGCCGTCGACGCGCTCGGGCTCGAGCATTTCCGCCGCCACGCTACGGCCTGCGATGCCGTTCAACTCAGGCAATTGCGGGCGCCTGCAAGCGCTGCAACCTGCGGCATTCCTGACCCGGAGCGCGCCAGGATCCAGCAGGAACTCATGCTGCAACCGTTTCAACCATGCCTGCCATTCGGGACGTTTATTGCTCCCGGCGGATCTGGACCACAGACTGTCCACGGGCAGCGAGCAATGGCTGCACAAGCGCGGCAGCAAGGTCTGGTAGACCAGCAACTTGAGGATGCCTGGCGTAGCCAGAAAATCGCGCGACACGCCGATCGAATCCGACGCCAGGCGTTCGGGTATCAGCACGGCGCCCGCGGCGTGGGTGGTGGTGTACAGGCTGACGCCCGAGCCGGCCAGATCCATGAACGCACGGCCGGTATCGGCGTCCCGGATCTCGCCGATCAGCAGATCGTTCATCGCCGAGCGCTTGATGGTCTTGAGCTTGGCGTCGAACGCGGGCCAGGCGGATTCGGCCAGAGCGCCTCCCAGGGTATTCTGCAAGGCGTTGTCGATGACGTATTCGACCGGATCTTCCAGCGTGATGGCCTTGCGCGTGGGCGCGATGCCCCGCATCAGCGTCGCGATGGTGGTTGACTTGCCGGAGCCAACCACGCCCGCCAGCACGATGGCCCCGCCCTCGCGTTCGCGCGCCCGCGCCAGCGTTTCGACCTGCGTGGGCAGATAGCCCAACGCGAGGAGATCGGCGTTGGCGGTCGCGTCCAGCCGCAAGATGCGCAAGCAGACCGAGGGGCCGGCATCGGCGGCCAACGAGGCCCAGCGCAGCACGATAGGCACGCCATCGATGTCCAGCCCGATGCGCCCTTGCTGCTCCAGCGCCGGGTCGAACACCGCGCCGTTGCCTCCCCTGACATCCATCCAGGCCACCGCCAGGACCTCCAGCAGCGTCGCATTGGACAGGCCCGCAAAGCGTTCCGTACTGACGTATTCCCCACCGATGGTGTAGCGGATCTCGCAGGCAGCGCGCCGACGGTTGACGTTGATGTGCACGTCGCTCGCTCCTTGCGCAACGCCCCAGCGCACGATATCCAGGAACATTGCGGCGAGGGCCGAGGCGCGCTCTTCCTGCCGCTCCTTGCCGCGCCCGGCGCACGCTGGCTCCGCCAGCTGGCCGCGCGCGATCATCAGCAGCAGCGGCGCGGGCAACTGATAGCGCGGCACTTGCGCCAGCCGGTAGCCGCGCGCCCGCACCATGCGCTCGACCTCTTCGATCTGGTCGCCCTCCGTGTAGTCCTTGACCGCGAACACGGCGACCTCGCCGCTTTCGAGCAACACGGGGCACAGCCTGCCCGCGAGCGCCGCAAGATCGAAATCGCGCCCCAGCGCACGCGCGAACGCGGGCTGCAGACGGGCGATGTCGTCGGCTGTTTGAAGCTGAGGCGGCTCCCAAGCCGCCGCCGAGGAAAGCGCCACCGCGCGATGCGCCGCGACGGACGGCAAGGCATGCACAGTCATGGCCGCCCCCTGCCCGCATCGACGCAGGCGGTGCGTTCGGTATCGCCGCGGCGCAGCCTTACGCAACTGTCGTCGATGGCTAGCAGCTGATAGGCGCGGCCATCGACAGCTCCCGCGACGGGTTCGCCCCTGCCCGCCTGGTAGCGGAGCACGGCGCCATTGACGGCGATATCGGCGCTCAAGCGGCGCGCGAGGCCGAAGATCGCCATCACCCGGATATCGTCCGATGCCCTGGCCGGCGGCGTCGCCTGCGCCACGGACTCGGGTCCGGGACGGCACAGACCGGGGACGCGGCAGTCCGCCAGGGCGGCCGCAGCATCCGCGCGTAGCAAGGCGCGCACGGTTTCCGTCTCTGGCCAGGGCCGCGGTTCGTCGGCGCTTTGCGGTGACGGTTGGCCATGAGCGGCCGGAACCAAAGCGGCCGACAAGAGCAGACGCCCGATGAATCCTGCCGCGGGATTCGGGCGCGTGGCGGCGCCCCTATTCCTGTTCATAAAGTTCTCCCTGTAGTTCGGCTACCAGCGTGCTGGAAACCAATGTGGGCCGGGGTTGCGCCTGGATGTCCAGCGACAGGCGGGACCATCTGGCCGCCGCGACGGCACCGTCCAGAAGCGCGAAGGAACGCAGCGGTCCCCGCAAGGTGATGGCGCGGCTGCGAATGGCAGGTTGCAACGGCATCGGGGCGTCGATTTGGCCCGCGACGGGTTGAGACTGCACTGGCAACGGCAGCGGCAACGCGGCCGCGAGGATCACCGACGTAAACGCCGCCCGCATGCGTTGCAGCGCAGCGATCAGCCCGGTATCGACCTGCAGCGATGAGGGCAGCGCCAGGTCCGCAAGCATCACCGGCGAGGACGCCATGCGCCATGACAGCGTGGCTTCTTCCAGCGGCTGGAATGTCACCTGCCAGCCTGCGGGCCGCAGCGCGTGCAGCACATCGTTGGCCGCCTGCGGGTGCGCCCTGATATAGACCGCGGAGCAGTTCCAAGCCTGCTCCCCGGCAAGGCAGCGCGCGCGGCTCAGCGCCCAACCGCGCACCTGTATGGGCAGCCTGCCGACGCCGTCCAGCAAGCGTGCAACTTCGGCGGGAGCGTGGGCCACAGTGTTTTGCAGCAGGGTCAGATGCGGATCCCGCTGCGGCGGGAGGTCCTGCGCAGCGGCCGAATCGGGCGATGCGCGGTCCGGCCTCAGCGCGGGCAGACCGTCCCATATGGGCGGAGCGACAGCGGCAAGCGCGACGCAGGCCAGGAACAAGCGGAACGCGAGCGGCAGCTCGGCCCAGCGCGAGGACAAGACGACCAACTGCGCGGCCGGGTCCGCCGCCTGCATCAGCAAGGCCCAGGCCTCCTCGGCGTCCCGCGCCTGCAACGCGGGGCGCCGGGCGCACAACAACGCCTGTTCACGCAAGGCTTCGTCCAGCGTGGCGTATACCCTGTCCGCCTGCGACAGCACGGTGCCGCGCTGCGCCGCCACCAGCCAATGCCCGCCGCCCGGCAGGCTGATCAGGCTATGGCCTCCGTCCGGATACAACAAGGCGTACAACTGCGCGGCAGCCTGGATGTGCCCCTGCCTGCGCCGCCCCGCCCGCGGACCGCTGCGCCACGATGAGCGCACGCGGCCATAGCCGGCCACCATGGCCGGCGCCCCGCCCACGAGATAGTGGCTGGCCCGCAGGCGGCGCCCGCGCGAACGGGCCAGCGCGGGAATGTTGGAGCCGATCAGGGCGAACCAGCGCAGGCCGAACGCCAGGCTGCGGCCAGTATCTGGAACCTCAAGCAACAAGGTGGGAGGGACGCGTTCCATGCCTAGTACCCTTCCTCGACCTGGGCGGTTACCAGTACCAGGGTTGTCGTGCGTTCCGAGGCGGCGCTGTCCAGGCCGCCAGTAATAAGCGGCAGACTCGGCGCAAGCCGTTGGCGGTCATGCTGTTCCTGGCCGCGGTCGAAACCGGAAACGATGATGGGCTGGCCGGGGCGCAGCTCGACCTGCTGCACCGTGCCGTTGCCGTCGATCGTGACCTGCTGGACCTGCACCTGGTTGCCGCGCTCGCCGAACGTGATGGTCTTCAAGGGCTGGGCAACCGCGTTGTCGTAGGCCAGCGACAACAGGATCTGGCCGTCCTCCTGGATGTCCGGCAACAGCGTCAGGAACGAACCTACTGTTTCTTCCTTTTGGCTGATGGATACCGCGGGCAGCGTACCGTTGGCGCCCCCCGCCGTGGTGCCTGGGACCGCAGTGCTCTGCACCCGGTCGATGTAGCTGAATGTCGTTCTTACCGCATGCGTAACTGGACGACGATTCAGGGTCAGGATGGGCACCTTGTTGTGCCGCACGACCGCGCCCATGGTGCTGAGCGCGGAGATGATGGCCTGAGAGCCTTGGTATGGCCCCCGGGCCGCAGAAGCCTCCAGGCTGCCCCCGCCCGATCCGGCGCCAGGCACCGCCAACCGCGCCGCCGCTCCCGCCGCGGCGTAGACGATGTTCCAGTCGATGCCGCCCGAAACGGCGTCGTTGGCAACGACCGTGATTTCCTCGAACACCAGCCGCACCCGACGGGTCAGCGCCTTGTTCTCGCGCTCGAGGTAGCGGGCGACGCGCTCGAGCGCTTCGGGCGTATCCGTGACGACAATCGAAGTGGAGCCCTCGACCGCTTCGGCGACCACGCCGGAACGTGTGAGGAACGGCACGATGTTGGCGCGCAGGACGGCCATCGCGTCATGCTGTCCCGCCGATAGGGAGGTATTGGACGTGCTCTCGAAGCCTTCGCCCTCGGGGCTGCCTTCGCGGCCCAGGCGCACGTCCACTTTGCTGCTCAGCGACAGCGCGCGCAAATCAAACACACGAGTCTCGGTGCGGTAGAACTCGAGCGCGTTGTGCTCGTAGCGCCAATGCACCGAGAAGCGCGCGGCCAGCGTGTCGAGCAAGTCGGCCAGCGGCTGCGCGCCCGCGCGGATCTCCAGGCTGGCGGGGGCCGGCACGGACAATGCGCCATTGACGGCCAGCCGGGGCAGGAACAACTCCAGCGGCAGCAAGGCGTCGGGGCGCACTCGCACTGCAATGCCGGTGGCGGCGCTCAGGCGCTGGGCCAGCATCGGCAGATCGGCGTCGTCGGCCAGTATCAAGGTTGTCCGCAGGTTCTCGCGCAATGCGGGTGGCAGCGCCACTTCTCGCGCCAGCGGCTGCGGTTTGCCGGCAAGCCAAGGCATGGCGACATCCTGGGCCGCGACGCGCTTGGCGCGATCCGACAATCCTTCGGTGAAGGCCTGATGGCTGGCGGCCACCTGGGCTTGACGCGCGTTCGCCGCGCGGCGCTGGTCCGCAACCTGCTGCGACACCGCGCAGCCGCCCAATACTCCGCAGGCCGCCGCACTCAAGAACAGTTTGCGCATCATGTCGCGGCCCCTCCTGGCGCAGCCATGCGCGTGCAGGACTGTGCCAATGGCACCACGCGCAGGACCCGGTTGCCGTAGAAGCATGGCTGCAGGGGCCTTTCGGCGAGTTCCGTGGCGCCCAGCAGTTCGCGCACGGCCGACTTGAAGTCGCCGGAGAATTCGGCCGTTGCCGACAAGGGAATGTCCACGTCCACGGCCCAGTGCTGCGGCTGGAAGGTCCAGCCCGCCAGATCCGACCAGCGCGCCAGCACGGCACGCAGCGTGGCGTCCGGCGGCGCCGCGCGGTAGACGGGCTGCGGCGCTGAGACCGGCGCCGATGCGACGCCGGCGGCCGGGGCCGACGCAACGCCCGCGGCGGGAGCCGCGCCCGCCAACGGCCCGGCGGCTTGCAGCGCGCCGATGGCGGGCAGCGCCGGTTCGGTGGGCCGCGCCGGACCGATGCGCTCAGCCACGACGGCTGGCGCCAGCGGCGCAGGCTCATCCTGCGGCCTGCTCCCCGCCCGGGCGTCGGCGACCGGTTGCAGTCGCTGCGCGCGGGCGCTCAGACGCCCGCCGCGAAACAGCAGCCCGCTCCACCCTCCCGCCAGCACGACATAGGGGTCGCGCCGCAAGTAGGGCAAGGCGCGCTCGCCGTCGCTGCCTACGCCGAAAATCGCCGGGAGCGGCTGGCCCGGCGCGAATTGCAGCCAGGTTTCCTTGCCGTCGTCGAACACCTGCATGGGCGCAACCGAGGGATCGCCGGACAATTGCCAGTCGAAGCGGAAGCCTTGGGCCGCCTGCCGCGAGGCTTCCCATGACGTTGCGGCCGGACTCTTGCCGGCCCCTGTGCAGGCCCCCAGGCAGGACAGCCCCGCCGCCAGAAAGAAGAAACGAACCATGCCTCACCGCGAGCAAAAGGCGCACCGGAATCGATACGCATGAGAGGCATGGTGGACGAGCGGCCCCAGCGTCACCAGACTGGCATGTACGCATGGATGGTTTGGTCGCGCGGCGGACGGACGAAAAAAAACCCGGTCCAGGGACCGGGTTTGCATCAGGATTCGGCGGCGCCTGCCTGGATCAGCGTTGCGCCGCGATGCTGCGTGCCTGGGTGGCGGCGTTGTTCAGCGCCGCCACCGGCGGCACCTTGCCTTCGAAGGCATCGTTCAGTTGCTGGTTCAGCACGGGCTCGATGCGCGTGTAGTTGGCCATGCGGAAACCGCGGCTGTTTGCCGTGGGGTTGGTGCGCATGGAGGCAATCAGCGCCTGGACGCCCGGAATGCGGTTATAGAACGACACGTCCGAGGCGCGGAAAGCGGCCTCGGTCAAGGGCAGGTAGCCGGTGCGCTGGTGCCATTCCGCGGCGATGACGGGCTTGGACAGCCAGGCCAGGAACTGGGCGGTGGCCTTTTCCTCGGCTTGGGGATGGCCTTCCAGCGCCCACAGCGCCGAACCGCTCACGAAGGGCTTGCCACCGTCCTTGGTGGCCTGCTCGTAGTAAGGCAGCGGCGCCACGCCGAAGGACAGCGACTTGGTGTTGAGGAACTGGCCGAACGCGCCGGTGTTGGCGGTCAGCACGGCGCATTCACCCTTGGCGAACAGCTTGTCGCTGGCGTTGTCGCCCGAATGCGCCATGAACAGCAGCGAACGCTTCCAGCTGACCATCAGCGAGATGTGGCGCATGTACAGCGTGTCGAACTGCATGGCCGGCGCGGCCGACTTCTTGGTGACCGCGTCCAGCCCGTTGTTGTTGCTGGTGAACTGCTGGTTGTTGATCGGCGCCAGGTTCTCCAGGTGGACCGTGACCTGGTCGCTGGAGGCGTAGGGGCAGTCGATATCCGCCACGTCGCGCAGCTTCAGCAGCTCGCCTTGCAGAGCGGTCCACGTGCGCGCGGGCTTGTTGGGATCCAGGCCGGCCTTCTTGTAGGCGGCGGTGTTGTAGAACATCACCGGCACTTCGGCCATCCAGGGGAAGGCCAGCAGGCGGCCCTTGCTGTCGCGCGTGAAGCTGCTGGTGGCCGGCACGAACCAGTTCAGGTCCTTGATCGGGTACTTGGCCAGCAGTTCGTACAGCGGCAGCACGGCCTTGTGCTGGGCGACGACTTCAGGCGAATGGTTGTCGGTCAACTGCAGCAGGTTCGGGCCCTTCTTGGCCTTGACCGCCGTGACGGCTTCCTGTTCCAGCGCGCTGGGCGAGGCGAAGCCGCGCAGCGTCACGCGGACCTCGTCCTGCTCCTTGTTGTATTGCTTGGCGAGCTTTTCGAACTCGGCCTTGTTTGCGTCGGTCAGCGTGTGCCAGACCTGGATCTCGACCGCGGCGGCATTCGCCGCACCGGCCATCGCCATGGCGGCGCCGAACAACCATGCGCGCCGGCTGGCGAACATCGCGCGGGCAACGCCCGCCAATTGCAGATTCTTCATAGGTTCACAGACCAAGAAAAGGAAATTCCGGTTCCGGCCGCCTTCCGCTGAGCAGATCGGCCAATGCCCGGCCCGAGCCAACGCCCATCGTCCACCCGAGCGTACCGTGTCCTGTGTTGACGTACAGGTTGGGGATACGGCTGCGGCCGATGATGGGCACGTTCGAGGGAGTGGACGGGCGCAAGCCCGACCAATAACTGACGCGCTCGAAATCGAGCGCGTCGGGAAAAAGTTCGCGCGCCAAGCGGGTCATGGCTTCGCAACGTCCGGTGTTCAGGCTGCGGGAATAGCCCGACAGCTCGGCGGTTCCGGCCATGCGCAGGCGGTCGCCCAGGCGCGAGAAAACCACCTTGTGGCTGCTGTCCGTCAGGCTGACCGTGGGCGTGGCGTCCGGCTTGATCACCGGGAAAGTCGCGGAATAGCCCTTGGCCGGATAGACGTTGCAGGGCACGCCCAGCGGCCGCAGCAGGTAGGGGCTGAAACTGCCCATCGCCACGACGTAGGCGTCGGCCGACAAGGCGCCGTAACGGCCATCGGGTTCGATGATCTCGACGCTTTGCACCGTGCCGCCGGTGGTCAGCAGGCGCGTGGCGCGCGTGCTGTAGCGGAATTCGACGCCGGCCCGGGCGCAACGCTCGGCCAGGGCCACGGTGAACAGGTGCACGTCGCCGCTCTCGTCCTCGGGCGTGTAATCGCCGCCGACGATGGTCTGGCGGTGCGGCGCCAGCGCGGGCTCGATGGCGATGACCTCGTCGGTCGATACCACACGGCGTTCCACGCCGAAGTCGCGCATCAGGCCCGCGGCGCGCTGCGAGTTTTCGAATTCGTGCGGATCGCGGTAGAAATTGAGGATGCCGCGTTCCAGGTGATCGTATTGGATGCCCAGTTCAGCGCGCATGCTGCGCAGGGTCGCGCGGCTGTATTCCGCCATGCGGACCATGGCGCGGATATTGGGAGCCAGGCGGCTGGGCAGGCACTCGCGCAGGAACGCCAGCCCCCACATCCATTGCCGCCAGTCCAGTTGCGGACGGAACAGCAGCGGGGCGTCGTCCTGGAACATCCATTTGAGCAGCTTGAGCGGGGCTTGGGGATTGGCCCAGGGTTCGGCGTAGGAGACCGAGATCTGCGCGCCATTGGCCAGACTGGTTTCCTGGGCGGGACCGGTGCAGCGATCTATGACGACGACGTCATGGCCGGCCTGGTTCAGCCACCAGGCGCTGGAGATTCCGATGATGCCGCCACCCAATACCGCTACTTTCATGCCCGCATTGCTCCTTGCGTGCCAGCTCGGTCCGCCGACCCGATGTCCGCGCCCCATGGCAAGCTGCTGCCCGGCAGTTTACCCCGGCGCTTTGCCCGCGCCTATGGAATAAAAAGGGGCGGAAGTCACAAACCTTTCCAGGCCCGCTCGTTCCACCCCGATTCGCTCATGCCCTGTTACTCAAGACTGGGTTGCAGCCTTGGCCAGGTCCGCTTCGGACGTGAAGGCGTCGGCGTAGAACTCTTCGGGCGGCAAGCCATTCTGGGCGCTGAATTCGCGCCTTGCGGCGTCCACCATCAGGGGCGTGCCGCAGGCATAGACCTGATGGCCCGAGAGGTCGGCGATGTCCTGCATGACGGCTTCGTGGACAAAGCCGGTGCGCCCGGTCCAGCCGTCTTCCTGTACGGCATTGGAGACTACCGGCACGTAGCGGAAATCGGGCAGCATGCCGGTCCACGATTGGGCCAGCGCGTCCATGTAGAGGTCGCGCGGACGGCGTCCGCCCCAATACAGCGCCACGGGGCGCTTGATGTTGTTGTGGATCATGTGCTCGACAATGGCCTTGACCGGGGCAAAGCCCGTGCCGCTGGCCAGGAGCACGACTGGCTTGTCGCTGTCTTCACGCAGGAAGAAGGAACCGAACGGCCCTTCCAGGCGCAGGATCTCACGCTCTTTCATCTGCGTGTCGCCGGCGCCGAACACATGGTCGGTGAACACGCCGCCGGGCATATGCCGGATGTGCAGTTCAAGCGGGCTGCCAGTGTGGGGCGCGCCGGCCATCGAATAGCTGCGCCGGCGGCCGTCCTTCAGGATGACTTCGATGTACTGGCCGGCGTAGTAGCGGAACTGCTCGGAGGCGGGCAACTGCAGCTTGATCACGGTGACGTCCGGGGCCACGCGTTCCAGCGCCTGCACGCGCGAAGGCAGCTTGCGGATCTGGATATCGCTGGCCAGGCGGACTTCGGTGGATTCGACCACCATGTCGGATTCAGGCCGGGCCTGGCAGAACAACGTGTAGCCGCCGGCCAGTTCCTCGGGCGAAAGAATCTGCGCGGGATACTGCCCCGCGTCGAACTCCCCGGACACCACGCGGCCCTTGCAGGTGGAGCAGGCGCCGTTGCGACAGCTGTACGGCAGGACGATGCCAGCGGCCAGCGCGCCATCGAGCACGGTCTGGCCGGGTTCGACCGGGAATTGATGCTGGCTGGGTTGGATGATGACCTGGAAGCTCATGATGAAACGGTTCAGGGTGTTAGCGGAGCGCCTCGTGCGCGAGGCGCTCCGCCCGGCCCGGCCTCAGGCCGGGAACTTGCGGATTTCCTTGACGCGGTTGGCGTCGTCCACCAGCACCACCAGCGGCTTGTGCGTGGCCGAGTCGGCCTCGGACATCGGGCCGTAGGTGCAGATGATCATCAGGTCGCCGACCTGGGCGCGGCGCGCGGCGGCGCCGTTCAAGGAGATGGCGCCGCTGCCGCGGGCCGCCTTGATGATGTAGGTGTCGAAACGTTCACCGTTGGTGACGTTGTAGAGCTCGATGCGTTCGAACTCGCGCATGCCGGCAGCGTCCAGCAAGTCTTCGTCGATGCCGCAAGACCCCTCGTAGTGGAGGTCGGCTTCGGTGACCGTGACGCGGTGCAGTTTTGCCCGCAGCATGATGCGTTGCATGATAAATATCCTGGTTTCGCGGCCCGGAACGCGAAGTGTTGCAAGAGTGATGCCCGGCACCCGGTTTTGCCGTATGAACCCGGTATTCTATAATTTTTGCCGCAGCGGGACGGCCCGCTGCCGCGCGCGGCGACTAGGCTGGCGCGTTTGATTCTGGGGACGGCCCCTCGCGCCGGCGGCACGCCGGCAGCACAAGGTAGGAGTCGTAATGACCTGGATCATCCTGGTACTCGCAGGCCTGTTTGAAATCGTCTGGGCCGTAGGCCTGAAATACACCCACGGATTCACCCGTTTCTGGCCTTCGGCCATCACCGCGGGAGGCATGGCCATCAGCGTCTGGCTGCTGGCGGTCGCCATGAAATCCCTGCCCCTGGGCACGGCCTATGCGGTGTGGGTAGGCATCGGCACGATCGGCGCCTTCGTGGCCGGCATCGTGCTGTTCGGCGAATCCACCAGCTGGATGCGCATCGCCAGCGTCGCCCTCATCGTGCTCGGCCTGGTAGGCCTGAAGCTGTCCTCGGCCTAAGGCCCCGGCGGCGAGGCCCCGGATTCAGAAATCCAGTTCGATCCCGACCTCGTCGCCGACCTTCAGGCGCGCGCCCTCGGGCGCGTCCAGGATGGCGTTCTGGCCGAACACCACGCCGATTTCCAGATTGCGGTAGCCGGCCAGTGTGCGGCCAGGCTCTTCATACTGCTGGGCGGTGTTCTGGTCGATGTCGGGAATCGAGCAACGGGTGCAAGGCTTGACGAAAGCCATCTTCACGCCCGCGGCTTCGATCAGGGCGGTGTGGTCTTCCTCGAAGGCTTCCCATTCGCCCTGGACCACGATATTGGGTCGGAAGCGGTCCATCGGCACCGGCGCCACGCCCTTGGCCTGCAGGCGGGCGTTCAGGTCGTCCAGCGAGGCCTGGTTGGCCACCAGCAGCGGGAAGCCGTCAGCAAAGCCAAAGCAGTGCTGGCCCGCGAACGGTTCGGCCAGGTCTGGATGCGCGTCCACCCAGCGCGACACCCAGTCCGGCTTGGCGTTGCGTTGCGCGGCCGCGTCCACCTTGTACAGCCGGCACGGCGTCTTCAGGAAGTCGGAAAACCACTGCCCGGCCGCCGCGCTTTCGCGCCGGCCGGACGTGGTATCGCTCCACACGGCCACGGACTGCGCCTCTTGTTCCAGTCCCGATCCGTCCAGGGCAACGTCCAGATCGGACATGCCCGGCGCTGACAGGCGCAGCGTGTCGGCCGTGAGCGCCGTGCGGATCAGGGCCATCGCAGGCCATTGGCGCTGCGTCATGAACTGGCCATCGGCGCCGATCAGCATCCAGCGGCGGTCGTGGGCCAGCCCAGCGCGGTCGATGGGCGATTCGTCCAGGGCAATGCCCGCGCAGGATTTGACCGGGTAGATGTGCAGGCTGAGGATGCGGGCGGACATGGCGTGCGGAGTCTCGATGGGGCGAAGTGCGCAGAGAATAGCAGACGCCCGGAAGAAAAAATGCCCAGGCAGCGCCTGGGCATTTTCACAGGAGGCTCAGCCCCCCACCAGCTTCAAGGTATCCAGCGGGGTGACCGCCTTGAATCCCTTGCGCGTCGCGATGTGCTCGGGACGCGGAGTCAGGCCGTACTTGGGCGGGTTCAGCGTGTTTTCCATGCTGTTGTAGACCATGAACACGTTGGCGCGCGGCCACGGCGAGATGTTGCTGTTGGAGCCGTGCATCGTGTTGCAGTCGAAGAACACCACCGAGCCGGCCTTGGCCGTCATGGAGCGGATACCGCCCTGCTCCACCAGCAGCTGCAGGCTGACCGGATCCGGCACGCCGTATTCCTGCTTCTTCAGCGACTGCTTGTAGTGTTCATTCGGCGTCTCGCCCACGCACGAGATGAACTGGCGATGCGATCCGGGCACCAGCATCAAGGGGCCGTTGCACTCGTTGTTGTCGGTCAGCAGCACCGAGCAGCTCAGCGCGCGCATCGCCGGCATGCCGTCCTCGACGTGCCAGGTTTCGAAGTCGGAGTGCCAGTAGAACTCCTTGCCCTTGAAACCGGGCTTCATGTTGGCGCGCGACTGGTGGATGTACACCTCGGACCCCAGGATCTGCCGCGCCACATTGACCAGGCGCGGATCGCGCACCAGGCGCGACAGAATGGGATTGAGCACGTGCACCATGAAGATCGAGCGCACCGCATTGCTGCCGGGCTCGGTGATGGACTCTTCGCGGCGCACGATCGAGGGATCGCGCGTCATGCGCTCGACCTCGGTGGACAGCGCGCGGATTTCATCTTCGGAAAACAGGTTCTCCAGCAGGATGAAGCCGTCGCGCTCGTATTGCTCGACCTGGCCGGCGTTCAATGCGCTGGCGTACTGGCCGTTTTCATAGACCACCGGGTCCTGGCGGGCGATGATGGCGGAACTTCGATCCGTACGGGAGGCGTACGGATCCTGTGCAGGTGAGATCATGCGAACCTCCTTGTGTTTCAGGCCGCTTGGGCTTCGGCTTCAGGCAAGGCGTAGACGCCTTCTTTGTCATGCACTTCCTGGCCGGTCAGCGGCGGGTTGAAGACGCAGATGACGCGCAGCGGCTCCTTGCCGCCGCACAGCCAGTGCTCGTCGTGTTCGTTCAGGGCGTAGACCACGCCGGGTCCCAGTTCGTACTTCTTGCCGTCGGCGATGGTCTCGATGGAACCGTCGCCTTCGATGCACCACACCGCTTCAAGATGGTTCTTGTAGTGGATGTGGGTGCGGCCGCCCGGAAAGATGGTGGTCTCGTGAAAGGAGAAACCCATGCCGTCCTTCTTGAGCAGCACGCGGCGGCTGACCCAGGTGTTGGTGCGGACTTCGTCGGCGGTGCCGATCACATCTTTGACATTGCGTACGATCATTGACGTTTTCCTCCAAATTTCAGGATGCGGGCGGACTGCCCTTCTTCGGCGAGCGCTTCCGCGACACTGGCTTCGATCACGTCCAGGCCCTTGCCGAGCAGCTCTTCCTCGATGGTCAGCGCGGGCAGCAGCTTGAGCACTTCATCGTGCGCGCCCGAGGTCTCGATCACGACGCCTTTCTTGAAGGCGTTCTGCGCGATGCGGTTGGCCAGCGCGGGCGTGGCGTTGCACACCAGGCCCTGGATCAGGCCGCGGCCGCGCACCGACAGGCCGGCGTTGGGATAGCTGTGAACCAGGTTCTCCAGCCAGTCGCGCACCTGGCGCTCCTTGCGCTGGATTTCGGTGGCGAAGGCGGTGTTGGCCCAATAGGTTTCCAGCGCCTGCGCGGCCGTGACGAAGGCCAGGTTGTTGCCGCGGAAGGTGCCGCTGTGGGCGCCGGGTTTCCAGATGTCCAGCTCGGGCTTCATCAGCACCAGCGACATCGGCAGGCCGAAGCCCGACAGCGATTTCGACAGGGTAATGATGTCGGGGCGGATACCCGCGGACTCGAAACTGAAGAACGTGCCGGTGCGCCCGCAGCCAACCTGGATGTCGTCCACGATCAGCAGCATGTCGTGGCGCTTGCACAGCTTTTCCAGTTCCTTCAGCCAGCGCAGCGTCGCCACGTTGACGCCGCCTTCGCCCTGCACCGTTTCCACGATGACGGCCGCCGGCTTGTCCATGCCGCTGCTGGGATCTTCCAGCATGCGTTCAAGATAGGCCATGGTGTCCACGTCCGGACCGAAGTATCCGTCGTAGGGCATGAAGGTGGTGTTGCCCAGCGCATAGCCGGACGCGTCGCGGAACTTCATATTGGCCGTCACCGCCAACGAGCCGCCGCTCACGCCATGGAAACCATGGGTGAAAGAGATGACGTTGGGACGTCCCTTGACCTGGCGCGCGATCTTCAGCGCGGCTTCAACCGCGTTGGTGCCGGTGGGACCGGTGAACTGCAAGGTGTATTGCCAGTTCCGCGGCTTGAGCAGCACGCGGTCCACCGTCTCCAGGAAACGCTTCTTCGCGCTGGTGGCCATGTCCAGGCCATGCACTACGCCGTCCGACTGGACGTACTCCAGCAGCTTTTCCTTGAGAACAGGATTGTTGTGGCCATAGTTCAGCGTGCCGGCGCCGCTGAAGAAATCGATGTATTCGGTGCCGTCCTCATCGATCAGGGTCGAGCCCCTGGCTTGGCTGAATATCACGGGGAACGACCGGATGTAGCCCCGTACCTCCGACTCCATCCGGTCAAAGATCTTCAAGTCCATGATTAATCCTCCCTTTTCATCTCATGAGTGGACGGACGGCCAGAACCCTTCCGGGTGCGCTTGCGCATCCGGATCGGCCAACCATCCCGGTAATTCGATAAGACCGCTGGGCTTGCGCCGCCCCTAGGGGGCTGGCAAGGCGAACGGACCTATCCTCAACAACATCTCGTCGTCATGGTCCGCGCCGCCGAAAAGCTGCCGGTCGAAGAACGGCTGCTCGGAGACGTGGGCGCCGAGTTCGCTGGCCAGGCCGGCAAAGCTGCGGCGCGATGCCTGGTTGTCAGGCCCCACCGTGGTTTCGAGATAGCGGACATGCTCGAGACCCTTGCGGCGCAAGAGCTCGCGGAGCATGGCGCGGCCCAGTCGATGGCCGCGTGCGCGGGTGTGCACCGCGACCTGCCAGACAAACAAGGTGTCGGGCCGGTCCGGGATCACGTATGCGGAGATAAAACCGTCGATGCGTCCGCCGGCGCTTTCGGCCAGGACGCAGGTGTCGCGGAAATGCTCAGCGAGGAGCAGGTACGCGTAGAGGGAATTCAGGTCGAGCGGCGGGCACTCGGAAATGAGGCGGTGGATGGCGGCGCCGTCTTTGCGGTCGGGCAGACGCATGGTATGGGTCTGCGCGCTGACCGCCGGCGCCACGGCACTTGAGAGGGTTGGGGTATCCAGTTCGGTTTTCTTCATGCAACGATTCCCGATTCAGGGGGTGCCCCGCCCGTGGGCACTTCAAGGATGGGCGAAGACACGTCGCCATGCGTGTCGACGGCGGCCTGGCCGTCCTGCTCCATGAGCGCCACGATGCGCTCCAGGGACAGCGTGATGGTGGCCTGTTCCAGTTCGGGCAAGGCATTGAGCGCGTCGGCCAGATGCTTTTGCAGCGGCGACGGCGCGCCTTGCGCCAGTTCGCGGCCCGCGTCCGTGGCCGTGACGAATACGATGCGACGGTCTTCGCGGCCGCGTTCGCGGCGGATCAAGCCCTTGTCTTCCAGGCGATCCAGGATCCCGACCACGGTGCTGGGACTGACGTGCATTTCGCGGCTGATCGCGGTGGCCGTCATCGGACCGTTGGCGATCACGGTGCGCAGGCACATCAGTTGCGGCGCCGTAATGTGGCTGACGGCGGACAACTGGCGCGAATGCAAGGCGATGGAACGCGTGATGCGGCGCAGGGCCCGCAAGATGCGCAAATCGTATTGCTGTGCAGGGTCGGATTTCGCGGTGTCAGTCATGGGAAAACGTGTTCAGTCAAATTCATTTCTACACAAATGATATGCGCACGATTCATTCCCGTCAAACAAAAATCCCGTTGCGTGATGTAAGTAAATGAGCGCCGATTTGCGGGAATTGGCAGCGAATTTCAAGGACTTACCTGCGAGCGAGCTTGCCTGAACCGTCAGGCGCTCTAGGTGGAACCCCTTATAAAAACATATGTTTTTTTATTGATTCAAGATTTATCATCTGTTTTTTTACAGCCTCTTCCCGCCGTACATGTCCTTGCCGTCCGACCTCCTCCTGACCCTCCAGGAAAAACTGGAACAACTGCCGCCGGAACTGCAGCGGGCGGCGCATTGGGTCGTGGCGCACCCCGCCGAGGTCGGCCTGTGGTCCATGCGGCGCCAGGCCCAGACCCTGGGCGTGGCGCCGGCAACCATGCTGCGGCTGGCGCGGGCCGTCGGCTTTTCCAGCTACGAGGATTTCCGTCAGCCCTTCCAGCAGGCCCTGGCAGGGCAGGCCGCGCCGGGACTGCGCGAGCGCGCTGCCGCGCTGCAGGCCGCGGCGGGCGAACCCGCGGCGCCCGGGCACGACGTGCTCACCGACTATCAGGTTCGGGCCATGAGCTCCGTCTGCGCGCTGAACCCGCCCTCCGCCTTCGACGCCGCGGTGCAGACCCTGCTGGAAGCCAGGCAGGTCGGCTTCCTGGGCACGCGCTCAGCCTTCGGCATTGCCTTCCAGATGCGCTACGCCTACCAGCTGGTGCGGCGCAACAGCGTGCTCATAGACGGCCTGGGCGGCGCGCCCGCCGAGCAAGCCGACAACCTGGGACCCGGCGACGCGCTGATCGTGATCTCGCAGGCGCCCTATCCCACCGCCACCGTGCAACTGGCCCGCCAGGCCGCGCAGCGCGGCGTGGCGCTGATCGCGCTGACCGATGACCCCTTGTCGCCGCTGGCGGTCGACGCCCGCCACACCCTGCGCTTCGCGCCTCCTGACCGCGAAGGCGTGCGGGCCCGCCCGGCGCGCCAGGGGCCCGGGTCGTTCTTCCACACCACCGCCGGCCTGCTGGGCCTGGCGGAGCACCTGATCGCCCGGCTGACCGCGCGCGGCGGCGAGGAGGTGCTGAACCGGCTGACCGAAGTGGAACAGCGCCTGCTCAACGACAACGTTTACTGGAGCGCGCCGCCGCGCCGCCCCGCCTGACATCCCGTCCGGATTCGCCTTCAACCTCCTGCATCGCGGAATTGCCCCATGAGCCACACCCATGTCATGCATCGTTCATTGCGCCAGACGCCTCCCGTCGCGGTCCGCGGCCAGGGCGTGTGGGTCTACGACAGCGCCGGCCGCTCCTACCTCGACGGTTCGGGCGGCGCGGCGGTCTCCTGCCTGGGACACAACCACCCCGATATCCAGGCCGCCATGCATGCGCAGATCGACGCGCTGGCCTATGCCCACACCAGCTTTTTCACGACCGAGGTCGCGGAGCAATTGGCCGAGCGCCTGGTGGCCGATGCGCCGCCGGGCATTTCCCATGCCTACTTCGTCTCGGGCGGCTCGGAAGCGGTCGAAGCCGCGCTGAAAATGGCGCGGCAGTACTTCGTGGAAATCGGCCAGCCGGAACGCCGCCACATCGTCGCGCGGCGCCAGAGCTATCACGGCAACACGCTGGGCGCGCTGGCGGTGGGCGGCAATGCCTGGCGCCGCGCGCAGTTCGCGCCGCTGTTGATCGAGGTCGAGCACGTGTCGCCCTGCTACGCCTACCGCGACCAGCGCGAGGGCGAAAGCCCCGAGCAATACGGCGAGCGCCTGGCGCAGGAACTGGAACAGACCTTCGAGCGCCTGGGTCCGGATACGGTGATGGCTTTCGTGGCCGAACCCGTGGTCGGCGCCACCGCCGGCGCCGTCACGGCTGTGCCGGGTTATTTCCGCCGCGTCCGCGAAGTCTGCGACCGTCACGGCGTGCTGCTGATCGCCGACGAGGTCATGTGCGGCATGGGCCGCACCGGCACGCTGTACGCAGTGGAACAGGAAGGCGTCACGCCTGACCTGATCACCATCGCCAAGGGCCTGGGCGGCGGCTATCAGCCGATCGGCGCGGTGATGGTGCAGCAGCGCATCGTGGATGCCATGCAGCAAGGCAGCGGCTTCTTCCAGCATGGCCACACCTATCTGGGCCATGCGATCGCCTGCGCCGCGTCGCTCGCCGTGCAGGAGGTGATCCGGCGCGACGGCCTGCTGGCGCGCGTGCAAGCGCAGGGCGCAGGCTTGCGCCAGCGGCTGGAGAGCGCGCTGGGCGCGCATCCGCACGTCGGCGACATCCGCGGCCGCGGCCTCTTCATGGGCATCGAGCTGGTGCAGGACCGCGCCAGCAAGCAGACCTTCGACCCCGCGCTGTCGCTGCACGCGCGCATCAAGCGCGAAGCCATGGCGCTCGGTTTGATGGTCTACCCGATGGGCGGCACCATCGACGGCCGCCACGGCGACCACGTGCTGCTCGCCCCGCCCTTCATCATCTCCGACGATGAACTGGACCAGTTGACCGAACGTCTGAGCGGCGCCATCGACGCCGCCATCGCGCAGGCGCGCGCCTAGCCGCCTGCTGCAAGCGCGGCGCAAGCGATTGCGCCGTGCCGCCCGCCTGGCGCGGGCTCGTGATGATACGCACAGGGTGCTCCGCGGCTCGCGGGGCGCACCAACCGCCGGCCAAGACCGGCAATATCACGGGGAAAAACCCCAAAAGGAGTTTGCATGACCACGTCCGTCAAACACCCCTTGGGCCATCGCAACGCCTGGACGCTCGCAGCCGCGGGCCTTGCCACGGCATTGCTGTCCACGGCGCCGGCGCCCGCCGCCGCCCAACAGAAGTTCGTCAGTATCGGCACGGGCGGCGTCACCGGCGTCTACTATGCCGCCGGCGGCGCCATCTGCCGTCTGGTCAACAAGGATCGTTCCAGTCACGGCATCCGTTGCTCGGTCGAATCGACCGGCGGCTCGGTCTTCAACGCCAACACCATCAAGGCCGGTGAGCTGGACCTGGGCGTGGTGCAATCCGACGTCGGCTTCAACGCCTACAAGGGCGAAGGCCAGTTCAAGCAGGCCGGACCGTACACCAAGCTGCGCTCGGTGTTCTCCATCCACCCCGAGCCCTTCACCGTCGTGACGCGCAAGGAAGCGAACATCAAGAGCTTCGAAGACCTCAAGGGCAAGCGCTTCAACGTCGGCAACCCCGGCTCGGGCACGCGCGCCTCGATGGAGGAGTTGCTGAGCACCATGGGCTGGACGCTGAAGGACTTCTCGCTGGCGTCCGAACTGCGTCCCGACGAGCACGGTTCCGCGCTGTGCGACGGCAAGATCGACGGCTTCTTCTATGGCGTGGGCCACCCCTCGGCCAACATCCAGGACCCCACCACCAGCTGCGGCGCCAAGCTCGTGTCGCTGACCGGTCCCGCCGTGGACAAGCTGGTCGAGAAGTACCCGTACTACGCCCACGCCTCGATTCCGGCCGGGCTGTATCCGAACAACCCGACGGAAACCAAGACTTACGGCGTGACCGCTACCTTCGTCACTTCCGCCGACGTGCCCGAGGCGACGGTCTACACCGTGGTCAAGGCGGTGTTCGACAACTTCGACGACTTCAAGAAGCTGCACCCCGCGTTTGCCAACCTGAAGGCGGCGGACATGGTGAAGAACGGACTGTCGGCGCCGCTGCATCCGGGCGCCGAGAAGTACTTCAAGGAAAAGGGCCTGCTCTGAGGCCCAGGCCCAAGGGCCGCTGAAACGGCACGCGTGTGTGGCCGGGTCCAACCCCGCCACGCAGGCTGCCGTCCCCTGCGCACAGCAAGCGCGGGGGCTCAACGCGCGCCGCGCCGCCGGCGCGCGCCATGACACGTAGGGGAATTTCATGAATAAAGAGCCGCATACGCCGGCCCCGGACCTGGAACAGCTGGTCGCCGACGCCGACCGCGGAGGCCGCAATGTGCGCGGCCTGGCGGGCGCCACCTTGGCGGCGGGCGCGCTGATCTGGTCCCTCTTCCAGCTCTGGTACGCGTCGCCGCTGCCGTTCTCCCTGAATTGGGGCATCTTCAACGACACCGAGGCGCGCGCCCTGCACCTGGGCATCGCCATGTTCCTGGGCTATCTGGCCTACCCCGCCAGCAAGCGCTCTGCGCGCGACCGCATGCCCTGGTACGACTGGGCGCTGGCGCTGATGGCGGGCTTCTGCGGCAGCTATCTGTACGTCTTCTACAACGAGCTGGCGGGCCGTCCCGGCCAGCCGACCACCATGGACGTGGCCACTGCCGCGATTGGCCTGGCGCTGCTGCTGGAGGTGACGCGCCGCGCGCTCGGCCTGCCCATGACCGTGCTGGGCCTGGTGTTCGTGGCCTACGCGCTGGCCGGTCCCTGGTTGCCCGACGTGCTGGCGCACCGCGGCGCGTCGCTGGAACGCCTGATGTCGCACATGTGGCTGACAACGGAAGGCGTCTATGGCGTGGCGCTGGGCGTATCGGTGTCGTACATCTTCATCTTCGTGCTGCTGGGCTCGATGCTGGACAAGTGCGGCGCGGGCAACTACATGATGCAGGTGTCGTTCGCGCTGCTGGGGCACCTGCGCGGCGGGCCGGCCAAGGTGGCGGTGGTGTCCTCCGCCGTCAACGGCCTGGTGTCGGCGTCGTCGGTGGCCAATGTGGTGACGGGCGGCATCTTCACGATTCCGCTGATGAAGAAGGCCGGATACGGCGGCGTGCGCGCCGGGGCCATCGAGACCGCCTCGTCCGTCAACGGCCAGATCATGCCGCCCGTGATGGGCGCAGCCGCCTTTTTGATGATCGAGTATGTCGGCATTCCATACACCGACATCATCCGCCACGCGATCCTGCCGGCCGCGATCTCCTACATCGCGCTGTTCTACATCGTCCACCTGGAAGCCCTGAAACTGGGCATCCAGCCCATGATGGCCTCGGGCCCCGCGCGCACGCCGCTGCAGAAGCTGGCCGGATGGGGCATGGGCATCAGCGGCACCTTGCTGGTGATGGGCGCGGTCTACTGGATAGGCACGGGCGTGCAGGCCGTGGCAGGCGCCGCGGCCATCTGGGTGTTGCTGGCCATCCTGGCCGTGCTCTATCTGTGGCTGCTGCGCGTGGCGGCGCGCCACCCCGACTTGCCGCAGGACATCGACATCAACCACCCCGTGCGCCCGCAACCCTGGCCCACGGTGCGCGCCGGGCTCTACTTTCTGATTCCCATCGGCATCCTGGTCTGGTGCCTGAGCGTGGAAGAGCTGTCGGCCGGACTGTCGGCGTTCTGGGCGGCGATGGCGATGCTGTTCCAGATGGTGACGCAGCGTCCGCTGATCGCCTGGTTCCGCAAGCAGCCGGTGTCCGCGGCCTGGCGCCACGGCTGGCGCGACGCCATCGGCGGCCTGGAGGACGGCGCCCGCAACATGATAGGCATCGCCATCGCCTGCGGCACCGCCGGGCTGATCGTGGGCGCCATCACCCTGACCGGCCTGGGCCTGCGCATGACGGCCTTCGTCGAACTGGTGTCCATGGGCAACGTGCTGCTGATGCTGATCTTCACGGCGGTGGTGTGCCTGATCCTGGGCCTGGGCATGCCGACCACGGCCAACTACATCCTGATGGCGACGCTGATGGCGCCCGTGGTGGTGGAGCTGGGCGCGCAGAGCGGCCTGGTGATTCCGCTGATCGCGGTGCACATGTTCGTCTTCTACTACGGCATCATGGCCGACATCACCCCACCCGTCGGCCTGGCGACCTTCGCGGCCGCCGCCATCTCGGGCGAGGACCCGATCAAGACCGGCATCCAGGGCGTGACCTACGCGGCGCGCACGGCCATCCTGCCGTTCATGTTCGTGTTCAACCCCATGCTGCTGCTGATCGACGTCACCTACGGTTGGGAACTGGCGCTGGTCGTGACGGGCGCCACGATCGCCTCGCTGACCTTCGCCGCCGCCACCATGCGCTGGTTCCGCGTGCGCTGCACGCTGGCCGAAGTCGGCGTGCTGCTGCTGGTCACGTTCATGCTGTTCCGTCCGGACTGGTTCATGGACCATTTCGCGCCGCGCCATGAAAGCCGTCCGGCCTCCGAGATGCAGGCCATCGCGGGCGCGCTGCCCGACAATGGAAGGCTGACGGTGGTGCTGCGCGGCATCAACCTGGAAGGCGACGAACTGACCAAGACGGTGGCCGTTGCCCTGCCCGAATTGACGGACAACCCGGGCGGGCAGGACGCGGGCCGCAAGCGCCTGGCCGAGGCCGGACTGACACTGATGAGCCTGGGCGAGCAGACGCAGATCGGCGGCGTGCGTTTCGGCAGCCGCGCCCAGCGCGCCGGCTGGGAACAAGGCTGGGACGTGCTGGAAGTGAAGGCGCCCAACCCGCAGCGCTGGTCCGACTTCTGGGTATATGTGCCGGCGTTGCTGCTGCTGGCAGGCATGTGGGCGCGCCAGGGCCGGCGCGACGGCGGCGCCCCCGTCGGCCGGCTGCGCGCCAAGCCGGTCTGATCAGTCAGCCCGCGCGCGCCGCCAGGCCGGCCAGGCGCCGATGGTGAGCGCGCGCAGGAACCACTCGACCGGGCCGTAGGCGTGGCGCCGCAGCCACCAGGCGGACAGCGGCAACTGCGCCGCGAATATCGCGACGGCAATGCAGAACGTCGCCAGCGGCGAGACCGAGCCGAACAGGCGCAGGCCCCAAGCGGTGAAAAGAAAGGCGCAGACCACGGATTGCATCAGGTAGTTGCTCAATGCCATCCGCCCGGCGGGCGCGAGCCAGCCCGCCAGCCGCGCCCCCGGCTGCGTGCGCATGGCCAGCAGCAAGGCCGCCGCGTACGACATGCTGAGCAACGGCGCGGTCAGCAGGTCCACCGCCAGACCCGGCAGTTCCCAGGCTGCCCCCGCTGACGGCAGCGTGCTGAAGGCGTAGGCCGCAGAACCGGCCAGGCCTGGCGCCAGGCCCAGCGCGCACAGCAACCACAGCACACGAGGCTGACGCCAGGGATCGGCCAGCGCGTTACGGCGGCCCAGCGCGTAGCCCGCCAGGAACATTGCGAACGCGAACGGCCCTTGCACGAACAGCACCGTCAACCACACGCCCCCGGTCAGCTCTTTCCAGTGCTGCGCGATGGTCGTGCCTATGCTGCCCCGGTAGGCGTCGATCGCCGCCAGGGCGTCCGCGTGGTACTGCGCCTCGTACCCGGGCGACACCGGGTCCAGATAGCTCAATGCGCCCAGAATGGCCCACAACGAGGCCGTCAGCACGATGAGCCACAGCGAAATGCGCAGCGCCCGCCGCGGCTCCATCCGCCGGCACAGCAGCAGCGCCAGGCCCAGCAATGCGTAGGTCAGCAGTATGTCGCCCTGGTAGAACAGCACCGCGTGCGCCAGCCCCAGCAAAGCCAGGCCCGCCAAGCGGCGCAGGAAGCGCGGCGCAAAAGCCGCCTGGCTGCGTTCGGCAGCGGTCATCTGCAAGGTGAAGCTGTACCCGAACAGGAAAGAGAACAGCAGGTAGAACTTGGTCTCGAACAGCCACGCGATCAGCCAGCGCACGGCCAGGTCCAAGGGCTGCGAGTACGCCGGGTCGGCCACGCCGGCGCCATAGAACGGCGACGAGAACACGCCGATGTTGACCACCAGGATGCCGAAGAGCGCGAAGCCGCGCAGCGCATCGACCTGCTCAAGCCGCGCATGGGTTGCCGCCGCGCTCATGCCTGCCCCCCTGCGGCTGCGCCTTGTTGCGCGTCGCCAGGCAGGCACCGCGACAAGGCCTGTTCCAGGAGACGGCTGCCGGCCGCCGCGCCAAAGGCGGGGTCGACCACCGACCGGCTGTAGACGCCGTCCAGCAGCAACAACAGCGTATCGGCCATCTCGGCTGCCGCCTGCGGCGGCGTGCGTTGTGCCCACACCGTTTCCAGCAAGGCCATCAACCCGGCCTTGCGCGCCGCCTCGTTCTCCAGCACCAGCGCGTGCACGCGCGGGTTGCGCACGGCTTCGGCCAGGATCTCCATGCCCAGCCTGACGTAGGCCGGGTCTTGATGCTGCGCCAACTGCGCGGCGACCCAATCCGCCAACGCCCGCCTCGCGTCGGGCGCGGCGCACGCTTGCCGCATGCGTTCGCGCGCGGACTCGGTATCCGACGCAATCATCGCTTCGATGATTTCCGCCTTGCTGCCGTAGTAGTGGAACAGGTTGCCGGGGCTCATGCCGGCGCGGGCGCAGATCTGCGCCGTCGAGGTCGAATGGAAGCCCTGCTCTGCAAAGCAATCCGCTGCGGCGGCCAATATCTGGGTGCGCCGTTCCTGCTGCTTGATGGGGTCGATCTTGCGCATGCTATTAATAGACTGAATGATCTATCTATTAAATACCGGGATCGCGCAGCCGGTCAACAGACGAAAAAAATGGCGGGCCGCAGCCCGCCATTCTCTTGTCTGCCCGCCCGGAACCTAGCCCAGCACCGGCGACAGCACCACCGGCTGCTTGGGCCGCACATCCAGCGCCCGCCCCTTGCGGGCGCGCTTGCCGATGTACGGCGCCAGCGCGTCGCCCGCCAGGATGTCCTCGGTGTGCTTGTTGCGGTAGATGCCGGCCGCGCGCAGGCCGCCCGCGCCGATGGGCACGGTCTGGTCCAGCTTGTCGGTCCCGTCCAGCCCCATCAGGATGGTGCCGCGGCCGCCGCCGGACAGCGTCTTGACCTCGTCCAGGCCGAACACCAGGAACTTGCCCTTGTGCGACAGCAACGCCAATTGCTTGGCGCCGTCGAACAGCGGCACCGGACGCAGCAGTTCGTCGCCCTCTTCCAGGGTGATGAACTGCTTGCCGGCGCGCTGGCGGCTGACCATGTCGGACAGCTTGGCGGCAAAGCCGTAGCCGCCGCGCGTAGCCAGCAGCCAGCGGCTGTCGGGCGCGGCCGCGATCGTGTGGACGATACGCGTGCCGCTGCCCAGGTCGATCATGGTGGTGACCGGCTGGCCGTCGCCGCGGGCCGAAGGCAGCCCGGCGACCGGCACCGAATAGACGCGGCCGTTGTCGCCCATGGCGATCAGCGTGTCGGTGGTGCGGCACTCGAAGGCGCCGTACAGATCGTCGCCCTGCTTGAAGCCGAATTGCGACGCATCGTGGCCGTGGCCCTGGCGGGCGCGCAGCCAACCCTTCTGCGACACGATCACGGTGACGGGCTCGTCCAGCACCTTGGTTTCGAGCACGGCGCGTTCGGCGGTCTCGATCAACGTGCGGCGGTCGTCGCCGTATTGCTTGGCGTCGGCCTCGATTTCCTTGACCAGCAGGCGCTTGAGCGAAGCGGGATTGTCCAGCAGTTCCTGCAGGCGCACCTGTTCGTCACGCTTGTCGGCCAGTTCCTGCTCGATCTTGAAGCCTTCCAGGCGGGCCAACTGGCGCAGGCGCATTTCCAGGATGTCCTCGGCCTGGCGTTCGGACAGCTTGAAGCGTTCCATCAGCGCGGCGCGCGGCTCGTCGGATTCGCGGATCGTCTGGATGACTTCGTCCACGTTCAGGTAGACGACCATGCGGCCTTCCAGCACGTGGATGCGGTCGATGACCTTGTCCAGGCGGAAGCGCGTGCGGCGCACCACGGTGTTGGTGCGGAACGCCAGCCACTCGACCAGGATGTCGCGCAGCCCCTTCTGGCGCGGCCGGCCGTCAGTGCCGATGCACACCAGGTTGATGGACGAGCTGCTTTCCATGCTGGTCTGCGCCAGCAGCGTGTTGACGAATTCGTCGCGGTCCACGCGCGAGGTCTTGGGTTCGAAGACCAGGCGCACGGCGGCGTCCTTGCCCGACTCGTCGCGCACGGCGTCCAGCAGGTTCAGCATCACGGCCTTGGCCTGCGTCTGCTCGGGCGTCAGGCTCTTCTTGCCGGTCTTGACCTTGGGGTTGGTGATTTCCTCGATCTCTTCCAGCACCTTCTGGCCCGAGGTGCCCGGCGGCAGCTCGGTGACCACCAGTTGCCATTGGCCGCGCGCCATTTCCTCGAACTGCCAGCGCGCTCGCACCTTGAGCGAACCGCGGCCGCCCGCGTAGATCTGGGCGATGTCCTCGGCCGGCGTGATGATCTGCCCGCCGCCCGCGAAATCCGGCCCCGGGATCAGGGCGTGCAGCTCGGCGTCCGGCATCTGCGGATGCTTCAGCAGCGCCACGCAGGCCTGCGCCACTTCGCGCAGGTTGTGCGGCGGGATCTCGGTCGCCATGCCGACCGCGATGCCCGAGGCGCCGTTGAGCAGCATCACGGGCAGGCGCGCCGGCAACATCTGCGGCTCTTGCTGGCTGCCGTCGTAGTTGGGCACGAAGTCCACGGTGCCTTCGTCCAGCTCGTCCAGCAGCAGCTTGGCGATGGGGGTAAGGCGGGCTTCCGTGTAGCGCATGGCGGCGGCGTTGTCGCCGTCGCGCGAACCGAAGTTGCCCTGGCCGTCGATCAGCGGATAGCGCAGCGAGAAATCCTGCGCCATGCGCACCATGGCGTCATAGGCGGCCTGGTCGCCGTGCGGGTGATACTTGCCCAGCACGTCGCCCACGACGCGCGCGGACTTGACGGGCTTGGCGCCAGCGGCCAGCCCCATCGCCTGCATGGCGAAGAGAATGCGCCGCTGCACGGGCTTCTGCCCGTCGCCCACGTCCGGCAGGGCGCGGCCGCGCACCACGGACACCGCGTAGTCCAGATAGGCTTGCTCGGCGTAGCGCGCCAGGGTGATGGCGGCGTCGCCATCGCCACCGCCATCGCCGCCGGGCGGATTGGAATCGAACAAGCCGGGTTGATTGCTGTCGGTCATGATGTATTCAGGTAGACAATTTCATCGAAACGGCGTCAAAGCGCCTGCGCGGACGACATCAGCTGCGTATCGGCGACATGCGCGCGCAACTGGGTCCGCACCGCATCCAACGTGGCGGCGTCCTGCCCGCGCTTGGGGATGATCACGCCTTGCAAAGTGCCGAGAATGACATAGAGATGCTGCGGGGTTTCCTCGACCCGCCGCACATCGGACCAGTCCATGCGTCCGGAGGCGGTGGCAGTGGTATCCGTGATGCCGTCGGGGCCGAAGTCCAGCTGATGCCGTCCCAGGAACAGCTCGTCGGGCTGACGCTTCAGCATGCGGCGCGTGTTCATCCTGACCAGCGAGGGCAGGACGTACTCGTAAGCCAGCGCCAGGAGCGCAAGAATGCCCAGGCCCACCGCCAAGCCCTGGAAATACACGGGCAGGATCCGCCCCCAGTTCGGCGTATTGCCGTCCCAGGTCTGCCAGATCAGGTAGGCCAGCAGGGCCACGATCATCAGGACCGCGAAACGCAGATGGGAGCGGTAGCGGCGGCGGCGCAGCTCCGGCCGCTTGTACACGTAAGCGGCGAAGTCGGCGTAGTCGTCGGCAGTCATCTGGACGTCCATGCGGGCCGAGCCGGGCGCGGACCCGGCCATCAGATGTCCAGCTCCGCCAGATTGCCCTTCTCTTCGATCCAGGCGCGGCGCTGCGAGGACTCGCCCTTGCCCATCAGCATGTCGAACATGCGGGTGGTGTCTTCGGGCGTCTGGTCGCCATAGCCCACGGGCAGGAGGCGGCGCGTGTCCGGATTCATGGTGGTTTCCCACAGTTGCTCGGGATTCATTTCGCCCAGGCCCTTGAAGCGGCTGACGGCCCAGGCGCCTTCACGCACGCCTTCCTTGCGCAGCTTGTCCTGCGCGGCCTCGAGTTCGCCTTCATCCAGGCAGTAGATCTTGCGCGCCGGACGCTTGCCCTGCGCCGGCACGTCCAGCCGGAACAGCGGCGGCTTGGCCACGAACACGTTGCCGGCTTCGACCAGCTTGGGGAAGTGCTTATAGAACAGCGTCAGCAACAGCACCTGGATGTGCGAACCGTCGACGTCGGCGTCGGACAGGATGCAGATGCGGCCGTAGCGCAGGCCCGACAGGTCCGGGGTATCGCCGGGACCGTGCGGGTCCACGCCGATGGCGACGGAAATGTCATGGATTTCGTTGTTGGCGAAGAGCCGGTCGCGATCCACTTCCCAGGAATTGAGCACTTTGCCGCGCAGCGGCAGGATGGCCTGGAATTCCTTGTCGCGGCCCATCTTGGCCGAACCGCCCGCGGAGTCGCCCTCGACCAGGAAGACTTCGGTGCGGGTCGCGTCGCTGGATTCGCAATCGGTCAGCTTGCCCGGCAGCACGGCCACGCCCGAGCTCTTGCGCTTTTCGACCTTCTGGGCCGAGCGCTGGCGCGCCTGGGCCTGGCGGATGGCCAGTTCGGCCAGCTTCTTGCCGTATTCGACGTTACTGTGCAGCCACAGGTCCAGCGCGCTCTTGGAGAAGCCGCCGACCAGGCGCACCGCGTCGCGGCTGTTCAGGCGTTCCTTGATCTGGCCCTGGAACTGCGGATCCAGCACCTTGGCCGACAAGACGAAGCTGGCGCGGGCGAACACGTCTTCCGGCAGCAGCTTGACGCCCTTGGGCAGCAGGCTGTGCAGCTCGGCGAAACCCTTGACCGCGCCGAACAGGCCTTCGCGCAGGCCCGATTCATGGGTGCCGCCGGCAGGCGTCGGAATCAGGTTCACGTACGACTCGCGCACGGCGTTGCCGTCCTCGGTCCAGGCCACCACCCACTGGGCGCCCTCGCCTTCGGCGAAGTTCTCATGGTCGGCCCCGGCGTACTGTTCGCCTTCGAAGAACGGCACCATCAGCTCCGCCCCGGCCAGCGCCTCGGACAGATAGCCGCGCAGGCCGTCCTGGTACTGCCAGGTCTTGGTGTCGCCGGTTTTCTCGTTGACCAGGGAAACCTTGACGCCCGGCAGCAGCACGGCCTTGCTGCGCAGGAGGTGCGTCAGCTCGCCCAGCGGAATGTTGGGGCTGTCGAAATACTTGGCGTCCGGCCAGACGCGCACGCGGGTGCCGGACTTCTTGCGGCCACCCTGGTCGTAGGGCGCCAGGGGCTCGGCCACGTCGCCGCCCTTGAAGACCAGGCGGTTGACGGCGCCATCGCGCCACACCACCACTTCCAGGCGCGTGGCCAGGGCGTTGGTGACGGACACGCCCACGCCGTGCAAGCCGCCGGAAAAGGCGTAGGCGCCGCCGCCCGCCTTGTCGAACTTGCCGCCTGCGTGCAGGCGCGTGAACACCAGCTCCACCACGGGAGCGTTCTCTTCAGGGTGCAGGCCAACGGGAATGCCGCGCCCGTCGTCCTCGACGGAAACGCTGCCGTCGACGTGCAGCGTGACCTGGATCTGCTTGCCGTATCCGGCCAATGCCTCGTCTGCGGCGTTATCAATGACCTCCTGCACGACGTGCAGGGGGTTTTCGGTTCGGGTGTACATGCCCGGGCGCTGGCGCACGGGCTCCAGTCCCTTCAGGACGCGAATGGACGCCTCGGTGTAACGTGGAGTGGCCAAGTTATCCCCAACATCTGTGGAAAAAAACCGACATTTTACGGATAAGTCCAGATTCTGCGCGGCTCCCAGTGGGATGAGCACGACCTGACCAGCTCCGAATTCGGTAGGATGATGACAGTCACAGCCAGCGCATCGGGTCGGTACCGCCCGGATCGCGACAACTGCGCCGCAACATCCTACACAAATCCAGCAACTCCTGTTGTTATTAACAGTGGTATGCCTGTTGATATTGACAGTGGTATGCTTGAGTCCATCCACAAACAAGAACAACGGCGGGGCGCGTCCCTTTTTACGCGCCTTTTGCTGCCGAACCGAGAATCACCATCATGAGCGACCAAATCAAGAACGTCAGTGACGCCAGCTTCGATGCCGATGTGTTGAAATCCGGCCAGCCGGTGCTGGTGGACTACTGGGCTGCCTGGTGCGGCCCCTGCAAGATGATTGCCCCGATCCTGGAAGAAGTCGCCACGGAGTACGCTGGCCGCCTGACGATCGCCAAGCTGAACGTCGATGAAAACCAGGGTACCGCCACCAAGTACGGCATCCGCGGCATTCCCACCCTTATGCTCTTTAAAGACGGCCAAGCTGCCGCCACCAAAGTTGGCGCGCTGTCGAAGTCGCAACTGACCGCATTCCTGGACGGCGCGCTGTAAGCCGCGTGCCGTGAACGAAGGCGCCGCCCTCGGGGCGGCGCTCATTCAATACCGCGTGTGCCCGTCCGTGGCGCGCCGCCAGAACTCTCCTTCACTTTCCCCCAAAAATCCACCGCGATGCACCTCAACGAACTGAAGGCGCTGCACGTCTCGCAGCTGCTGGAAATGGCCGCCGGCCTGGAAATCGAGAACGCCAACCGCCTGCGCAAGCAGGAGCTGATGTTCGCCATCATGAAACGGCGCGCCAAGCAAGGCGAGCAGATCTTCGGCGACGGCGTCCTGGAAGTCCTGCCCGACGGCTTCGGCTTCCTGCGCTCGCCCGAGACCTCGTATCTGGCCAGCACGGACGACATCTACATCTCGCCCTCGCAGATCCGCCGCTTCAACCTGCACACCGGCGACTCGATCGAAGGTGAAGTGCGCACGCCCAAGGACGGCGAGCGCTATTTCGCCCTGGTGAAGGTGGACAAGGTCAACGGCGTGGCGCCGGAAGCGATCAAGCATCGCATCATGTTCGAAAACCTGACGCCGCTGCACCCGAACCGCAACATCCGCCTGGAACGCGACATCAAGAGCGAGGAAAACCTCACGGGCCGCATTCTTGACGTCTTCGCCCCCATCGGCATGGGCCAGCGCGGCCTGATCGTCGCCAGCCCCAAGTCCGGCAAGACGGTGATGATGCAGCACATCGCGCACGCCATCACCACCAACTACCCCGACGCGGTCATGATCGTCCTGCTGGTGGATGAACGCCCCGAGGAAGTGACCGAAATGCAGCGCACCGTGCGCGGCGAAGTGGTCGCCTCGACCTTTGACGAACCCGCCACCCGCCACGTGCAGGTCGCGGAAATGGTCATCGAGAAGGCCAAGCGCCTGGTCGAAATGAAGAAGGACGTGGTGATCCTGCTGGACTCGATCACCCGTCTGGCCCGCGCCTACAACACCGTGGTGCCGGCCTCCGGCAAGGTGCTGACCGGCGGCGTGGACGCCAACGCGCTGCAACGCCCCAAGCGCTTCTTCGGCGCGGCCCGCAACCTGGAAGAAGGTGGTTCGCTGACCATCCTGGGCACGGCGCTGATCGAAACCGGCAGCCGCATGGATGAAGTCATCTATGAAGAATTCAAGGGCACCGGCAACTCCGAAGTCCACCTCGAGCGCCGCCTGGCCGAAAAGCGCGTCTACCCGTCGATCAACCTGAACAAGTCCGGCACCCGCCGCGAAGAGCTGCTGATCGCCCCCGACCTGCTGCAGAAGGTCTGGGTGCTGCGCAAGTTCATCCACGACATGGACGAAGTCCAGTCGATGGAATTCATCCTGGACAAGATGCGCGCCACCAAGACCAACGCCGAATTCTTCGACATGATGAAGAAGAAGTAAGCCTGGTCAGAGCCTGCGGTCCGCGGCGCCCGCGCCTTGGACCCGGCCATGAAAAACGCCCTGGAGCGCGCTTGCGCCCAGGGCGTTTTTCATGGGCCGGACAGGCGGCTCACTGCCCTCCCATGAACTCCTCCAGCGTGCCAGGCTGCGGCGCCGGACGCGGGGTCTGCTTGTTGCCGGCCGGCTTGCCGGACGCGTCTATCGGCTCGATCTTGGGATCGTCCCAGCTGCCGGTGACGGCGTATTCCATGGTCATGGCCCGCGCCAGCGGCTGCTTCAGCAGCCACTGCGTCACGAAGGCTCCCAGGCCGATCAGCGGATTGACCGCCAGCGCCGTCACCATGGCCGCCCCGCTGGCGTCCAGGTTCGGAATCACCACGGCCTTCATGTCCCAGCGTTCGCGGATGATGTTGACCCCGCCGGCCAGCACGATGGTCGCCACCGGCCCGTTGATCTTGTAGCCTTCGGTCGAAGCCGTGCCGTCGGCCAGCTTGACCTTGCCGCGGATGGTGTCGAAGGGGAAGCCGTCGCGCAGCAGATTGGTGGGATTTACGTCCAGCCGCGCCAGCCGCTGCAGCGATTGCAGGGACAGCAGCTCCAGCAGCCGCGCGGTGCGGGAGTTGACGTGCATGAAGCGGCCCTTGTCCAGGCTGACGTCGACCTCGCCCGTCAGGTCTTCGATCTTGTGGGTCCAGGGCAGATTGCGCCAGGTGGCCTTGCCCTGCATCGTGCCCTTGCCACCCGACACCACCTTTTCGAAGCCGATGCGGTCCAGGAACTTGCCCACGTCTTCGAACTTGACCGAAGCGTCCACGGTCAGGCCGCGGCTCTGGCCTTCCAGGTTCCAGTTGCCGGTGGCGTTGAGCGAGGCCGCGTCGTTGACGATGGACAGCTTGTCCAGGCGCCATTGGCGGCCGCGCTGCAGGTTCGTGCCCTGCACCTGGAGTTCGCCCACGTTCTTGCCGTACAGCAGGAATTCCTTGGCTTGCAGGTCGATCGCCGGGATGTCTGACAGGTCGTTGCCGGAGGACAGCGCCTCGTCGGCCTTGTTGGTGTCGCCCTCGCCGCCCAGCGACAGATGCTTCAGGCGCGCGGTGATCTGGCCGGCGATGGCGCCCGAGGCCTCGCGCCATTCGAGCGAACCCGTGGCCTGCTTGGATTGCAGATCCACGCGCCATTGGGCGGGTCCCGGCCGGGTCGCGTACAGCGTCAGGTCGTTCAGGGTAAAGCCGCCAGTCCGCAAGACGCCGGCCGCCAGGCTGATGCGTTCGGCCGCGGGCAGCATGGGCTTGGGCGCGGCACGGCCCTTGCCAGCAGGCGCGCTGAAGCCGTCGGACACGCTTTCCCAGGCATCCAGGTCCAGTTCAGGCAGGCTCGCGTTCAGGCTGAATCCGCGTTCCGGCAGGCTTGCCGGACGGTTGATGCCCAGCGCGCCGCGCGCGAAGTAGGACGGCGACCCTTCGGATGGCGCCCGTTCGAACAGCGCGTTGACGGCATCTCCCAGGCTTGCGGTGAGCCAGCGCCGGTTCTGCGCTCCGCGGTCCTGCGCGGGCGACCATTGCACCTTCAGCAACTGCGAAGCCTGGGCGGCCTTGCCGACCGGAGCGGGCATGTCGATCGCCATGCCCACCAGATCGGACTCGACGGAAATGTCCACCGCACCGCCGCGCTGATAGCCCACCTTGCCCTTGTAGGCCGCCTTGCCCGAAAAGCGCGACATGGACGGCGTGTTGCTTAATTGAGTCAGCGCCGGCCCGGCCAGCGTACCCTCGAAGCGCAAGGCGTCCGTGCTCTGCGCCAGGCGCCCGTAAATCCGCGCCGGGCCGCCCAGGAACAGGGCCCGCAAGTCCTTGGCCTCGACGCCCTTCTCCGAAAACTCCAGGTCGCCGTGCATCTGGCTGAGCAGCGGCATCTCCGGCATGAAGGTGAAGGAGTTGCCCGCGAACAGGATGTTCCCCTGGACCTGGGTGTCGTCGGTGTTCAACAGAGGCACCTTGAGCTTGAGCCCCACCCGCCAGTCGCCGGTGCCGCGCGCCTCGTCCAGCGCGCCATCCAGCAACTCGCCCAAGGGCGAGTTGGCTGCCAGCGCCAGATAGGCCGGCACGGCGCCGGACGTCTCGCCGGTCAGCAGCAGTTCGGAGTTCTCTTCCATGTTGGGAATGGTTGCGGAAACCGCCCCCAGCGTCACGGTATGTCCCGATCCGGTATGCGCGACCGCGCCGCCCGGACTGTCCAGCGCCAGGCTGACCTTGTCGATGCGGAAATTGCCGGACAGGTTCTCCAGCATCGGCCAGCCCTTGCGGCGCTCGCGCGCCGGCGCGTAGTCGACCTTGGCGCCGCTGAATGCGCCGGCGATCACGAAATCGCCCTGAGCCCCAGGCGCGCCAAAAGGAAACTCGTCGAGATCGCCCTTGAGCGTGATGGAGGCCGATTGCATTTCGCCCGCGGGCAAGCCGATGGCCAGCCATTCGCGCGCATCGGCGTTGACCTCCAGCGGCAGGTAGCGATGGATGGCGGACATGGAGCCGCGCGCCATCACGCCGTGCATGTCGACGCTGCCCGCCGCGGTCCTGCCTTCTGGCCGCCACTGCCCTTGCACGCGCACGTCGAGATCGTCGTTGACCAGTTGCAGTTGGCCTACGTCCACGAACCAGTGCTTCGCATCCGGCCCTTTGACGGCGGCATCCAGCGCCACGTCGCGCACAGCCAACGTGGGTTGCTCGAAGACGCCCGGCAAGGACAGAGTGAGCTGTTCCGCCTTGGCGCTGACCGACACCGCCGGGGCGCCAGGGCTGCGCGCCAGCGGCACGCTGTCCAGCTGCATGAAGTCGCCCGGCAAGCCCTGGATGCGGGCCTGGACGTACCCGGCCCTGAAGCCTGGAGCTGCGGTCCCTTGCGCGGTCTCGGTCCATTGCAGGCCGCGCACGGCAGCGTCCGCGGTCAGATCGGTGAACTTGCCGCGTTCCAGCTGCAGCCATGCCCGCCCGCTCAGGCGGCCCGCCACCGCCGGGACCTCGAACCAAGGCTGCCAGGCCAAGGGGTCAGCGTCGTCCAGCTGTACATATAGCTGGCCGCCCCAATTGCCGGGATTCGCCGCGTTCACCGAAAACAGGCTGCGATTGAATTCGCCGCGCAGCTCGACGTTGCGCGCCAGCGCCTCGCCCGCCGCGGCCTTGAGCACGAAACGATGCGACAAACTGCCGTTGCGCGCCAGGAAGTCGACGCCCGTCAGGGTGAGCTCCGGCGCGCCGCGCAACTCGTCCTGCCAGCGTATGGTCGCGCCGCGGATGCGCAGCTCGCGCTGCGCGCCCAGCCAGCGCAGCGCTGGATGGTCCAGGTCTGAACGCTGGTCGTCGTCATTGAGATCGATGTCCTGGCCCGCGACCCATAGATGATTTTCGGGATCGCGTCGCAACAGGAGTTCGGGCCGGTCGAGCTGCAACCGCAGCAGCTTGGGCGACAGGACCAGAATGCTGCGCCAGGCCAGCACCGCCGAAACGGAAGGCAAGGACAACACCGGGTCCACCTCATCGTCGTAGACTTGGACGGAGGTGAGATCGAGTTTGGGGTTCAGGCCTTGCCAGTTCGCCTGGATGGAGCCGATGGTCACTCGGGAGCCCAGCGCCTTGCTGGCGTAGGCTTCGATCTGGGGACGCCATTGGTCCGCGCGGGGCAGAACCCAATAGCGCACGCCCAGCAGTCCGAGGGCCACGACGCAATAGACGGTCAGCACGGCCCAGAACACCCAACAGAGCACTTTTTTTGAAACAGACACGGATCGGTGGGCAGGAGAAGAGGTCTTGCAGTATCGTCCCCACTTATACCTGAAACGCGCCCATCGCGCCGCCCCTTTCGCCATGTCCACGCCCTCTACGCTTGCCCCCGCCCTCGCCTGGTCCGGCCATCTGCGCCGCCGCCTGGATGCCCACCCGGATCTGGCCGCCTGGCTGAACGATGCCGTGCGCGAACCCGTCACGCCCGCGCAGATCGCGCGCTGGCAGGCGGAGCTGGCCGGACCGCAGGCAGGCGAGACGCTACCCGTGGAGGTCTGCCGCATGGTGCTGCGCAAGCTGCGCGAACGGGTCTTCAACACACTCATCGTGCGCGACCTGACCGGCCAGGCCGATCTGGAAGAAGTCGTGGGCGCCATGACCGCGCTGGCCGACACCGCGGTGGCCGCGGCCTATCGCAGCGTGGCGGCGGACCTCGCCGCCGTGCATGGCGTGCCGCGCGATCCGGCCACCGGCCAGCCGCAGGAAATGCTGATAGTGGGCATGGGCAAGCTGGGCGGCTGCGAATTGAATGTCTCGTCCGACATCGACCTGATCATGCTGTACGGCGAAGAGGGCGAAACCGACGGTCCGCGCCGCATCAGCCATCACGAGTTCTACGGCCGCCTGACGCGGCGCATGATGCCGGTGCTGTCCGAAGTCGACGCCAACGGCCAGGTGTTCCGCACCGACCTGCGCCTGCGCCCCGACGGCGACGCTGGTCCCCTGGCCTGGAGCCTGGACGCGCTGGAGCACTACCTGATCGGCCAGGGCCGCGAATGGGAACGCTACGCCTGGCTCAAGGCCCGGCTGATCCCGGCCCAGGCCTTCGAAGGCAGCGACAGCGCCGCCCAGGCGCGCCAGCTGGAAAGCCTGCGCGTGCCGTTCGTCTATCGCAAGTATTTCGACTTCGATGCGCTCTCGGCCCTGCGCGCCCTGCGCGAACGCATCCGCCAGGATTGGCAGCGGCGCGCCAGCGCGCGCAACGGCATCGACAGCGCCAACAACATCAAGCTGGGCGATGGCGGCATCCGCGAAATCGAATTCGTGGTGCAGCTTGCCCAGTTGATCCGCGGCGGCCGCATGCCCGCGTTGCAAAAACGCGGCCTGCTGGAAGCGCTGCACGCGGAGAGCGCCGCCGGCCTGGTGCCCGAGGAAGACGCGCGCCGGCTCGAAGAGGCGTACCGCTACCTGCGCCGCACCGAGCATGCCCTGCAATACCGCGAGGACGCCCAGACCCATTTGCTGCCGGGCGACCCCGAACAACGCGCCGGCCTGGCCGCAGCGCTGGGCATGAGCCCCGCTGACTTCGAAAGCACGCTGGCCGCGCACCGCCAATTCGTCTCGCAGACCTTCCGCAACGTGTTCCGGCTGGTGGGCATGGGCGACGCCGAAGTGCCGGCGCCCGCGCCCGGCGCCACCGACCCTGGGTCCGGCCCGGACGAACCAGACAGCAGCTGCGAGCTCGCCGAACAAATCAGCCAGGCCTTCGGCGACGACGCGCAGGACCTGTTGCGCCGTACCGAGACCCTGCTGGGCAGCCACCGGGTGCGCAGTCTGCCCGAGAGCAGCCGCAAGCGCATGGACGCGCTGCTGCCGGCCGCCCTGCGAGCGGCCCTGCAAACCCCAGCCCCGCTGCAAGCCACGGTGCGGCTGTTCGACCTGATCGAGAAAATCGCCCAGCGCAGCGCCTACCTGGCCCTGCTGGCCGAATACCCCGACACCCTGGCGCGCGTGGCGCGCATGGTCGCCGCCAGCCCCTGGGCCGCGCAATACCTGACCCAGCACCCTCTGCTGCTGGACAGCCTGATCGATTGGCGCACCCTGTTCGAGCCGCTGGACTTCGCCCAGATCGCGCGCCAGCTGACCGCCGACCTGGACGCCTGCCGGCTGCCCGACGGCGATCCGGACATCGAGCGCCAGATGAACCTGATGCGCGACATGCAGCGCCAGGCCAGCTTCCAATTACTGGCGCAGGATCTGGAAGGCGAACTCACCGTGGAGAAGCTGGCCGACCAGCTGTCCGCGCTGGCCGACCTGTTGCTGACCGAAACCATCCGCCGCACCTGGCCGCTGGTCAACAAGGCCGAGGGCGCCGAACCGCGCTTCGCCGTCATCGCGTACGGCAAGCTGGGCGGCAAGGAACTGGGCTATGCCTCGGACCTGGATCTGGTGTTCCTGTTCGACGACCCGCGCGACGACGCCGCCGAGGTCTACGCAAAGCTGGGCCGGCGCATGACGTCGTGGCTCTCGACCATGACCTCTTCGGGCCGACTGTACGAAGTCGACCTGCGCCTGCGGCCGGACGGCGACGCCGGCCTGCTGGCGGTATCCGTGGAAGCATTCGAGCAATACCAGCACAAGCACGCCTGGGCCTGGGAACACCAGGCGCTGACCCGCGCCCGCTACGCCTCGGGCGACGCCAGCGTCGGCGCGCGTTTCGAGCAGATCCGCGCAGACATCCTGGTACTGCCACGCGACGCCGCCAAACTGCGCGAGGAAGTGCTGGCGATGCGCGAAAAGATCAATGCTGGCCACCCCAACAGCAGCCCGCTGTTCGATCTGAAGCACGACCGCGGCGGCATGGTCGACGTGGAGTTCGTCACGCAATACCTGGTGCTGTGCCATTCGGGCACGCATCCGGTGCTGGTGCGCAACCTGGGCAATATCGCCTTGCTGCGCCTGTCCGGCGAGGCGGGCCTGATTGCTCCCGAACTGGCCGCGCGCGCCGGCGACGCCTACCGCACCCTGCGCCGCGTCCAGCACCAGATGCGCCTGCAGGGGGTGGAAAAGGCGCGCGTCCCGCAGGACCAGCTGCAGGAAGAGCGCGCCGCCGTGCGCGAGCTCTGGGATGCCGTGCTGGGCTGAGCGTATTGGGAGACGGGGGCGCACCCTTCAGCGGCAACTCAGCGTAAAATAAGGAGTTTTCCGCCTTATTTGTTTCCTGCAAGCCATGTCCGAACTCGTGCGCCCCAAACTCGACCTGCCCGCCGGCCGCCGCAAGGTGCTGATGCACTCGTGCTGCGCGCCCTGTTCCGGCGAAGTCATGGAAGCGATGACCGCCTCAGGCATCGATTACGCCATCTACTTCTACAACCCGAACATCCACCCGGTCAAAGAGTACGAAATCCGCAAGCAGGAGAACATCCGCTTCGCCGAGCAGCACGGCATCGAATTCATCGACGCCGACTACGACATGGACAACTGGTTCGACCGCGTCAAGGGCATGGAAAACGCTCCCGAACGCGGCGAGCGCTGCACGGCCTGCTTCGACATGCGCTTCGAACGCACGGCGCTCTACGCGCACGAGCATGGCTTTGACACCATCACCAGCTCGCTGGGCATTTCGCGCTGGAAGGACATGAACCAGATCAACGGCTGTGGCGAACGCGCCGCGGCGCGCTACGACGATCTGATCTACTGGACCTACAACTGGCGCAAGGGCGGCGGCTCGGCCCGCATGATCGAAATCAGCAAGCGCGAAAACTTCTACCAGCAGGAATATTGCGGCTGCGTCTATTCGCTGCGCGACACCAACCGCCATCGCCGCTCGCAGGGCCGCGAACGCATCCACATCGGCGTGAAGTTCTACGGCAAGGAAGACCTGATCAACGAGGAACAGCTCTGATCAGGACGGGCGTCCATGGCGCCGGTATTCCGACGGCGACACGCCGAAACGCTTGCGAAACGCATGGCTGAAACGCGCCGCATCTGAGAACCCGAATCTGTAGGCGATGTCGCCTATCGGCCGCGCCGCCTGAGCGGGGTCGCACAGCGTATCGCAGCAACGCTCCAGCCGCGCGCTGAGGATGAAATCGGCCGGGGTCGTGGAAGCCTGCGCGAACAGGTTGTACAAATAGCGGCGCGACATCCGGAAGGCCGCTGCAGCGGCCGCTGGCGACAGCGCCGGATCATGCAGGTTTTCAAGCATGTGCTGCTGCACCCGGCGCAATTGCGCCTGCCGCAGTTCGGCCTGGTCATGTTCGGCCTGCCCGCCTGCCCGCTCGCTGATATCCAGTCCCATCATCTGCAGCACCGCATTGGCGGCATCGCGCGAGGCGCTTTCGGACAGATGCGCGTGCTCGGTCAGCGCCACGCGCAGCAGGTCCATCGCCATGCGCCCGCAACCCTGGCGCGCGCTGAAGCTGCGCGCCACGGCATTCTGCATGAAAGACTGCCAGGCCTCGAAATGCTTGCCGGGCACCTGCATGACCAGGAAGTGCGCGCCATCGTCGACGTCGACTTCGTACGGCCGGGTGGTGTCGTAGATGCTCCATTCGCCCGGTACCAGCAAGGCGCTGCGCCCCGACTGGCGGATCTCGCTGCGGCCAGCGAGCTGCAGCGTCACCTTGTAGCCGGACGACTCGGAACGGTTGGCCAGCAGCTTGCTGCGGCGCACGCGCTGGGCGCTGCTGCGCAACTCGCAGACCTGCATCCAGCCCAGCGAATCCACCGCCACGCTATTGCGGAAACGGGCCGGAAACACCGCGGACACTTCCAGGGGAACGAAGGTATCGCTGACATTTTCCTGCCAGCTTGCGCAGTCCAGGAAGTGCCTGGGCTCGCTGCGCAGAAGGGATGGGGACATGGCGACTCCGGCGTCTCGAAACGGCGTGCCTGTTTGCCTGGAACGGCCTGCCTGGCGACACAGCTACAGCGTTGAATGGAATGCTGCCTCTTTCTAGCATCGGTCGGCGGCAGGGAGTATCGGTGACAACCCCTAAGTGCCTGTTCCTCTACGGTTTTCTGTCGCTGCCATAAGAATAGTCGGCCAACTGGAAGCCGAGCCGCGCCAGCGCCTGAGCCAGGCCATGACGCACCGGCACCACGTCCTCGTAGCGGCGCGGGCGGACCTGCGCGACTTCCTGTTCCGTGTACGGCCGGAAATCCGCCGGCAACTGCGCCGGGCTGAATTCCCGCACCACCCAGTTCAGCACGGCCGCGAGTTCGGCATTGCTGAGCTGCGATTGGGCGGCGCCCGGCACGCGGACCAGATACTCGCGGCCCTGCGGCAGATGCACGAACGCGCCCACCGAATTGCGGAAATCAGGAATGCCGTGGCGGCCGCTGCCACGGCCGTCCACGCGATGGCAGCCCGCGCATTGCAGCACGTAGTCGGCGCGGACGGCCAGACGCAGCCTGTCGGCGTCGGCGGCGTCAGCGGCCGCCTGCTCCGCGGCGGCCGTCCGGCCCACGCAGAGCAGGACGGCGGCGCACAACCCGCGCCATGGCGGTCGCCCTTCTGGCCTCATGATTTCGGCTTCGGCTTGGCCAGGCCCACGATCACCGAGGTCGTGCAGTGGAAGATGGAGGACTCGTTGGACATGCACCAGTTCACGTCGTTGTGCAGGAACATCTGATAGCCGGGCCGCTCGCGCTCGGCGGATGCGCACATGCATTTGCCGCAAGCAGCCTTGCCGCAGCAATCGTTGTAGCTGATCAGGTAGTCCTTGCCGTCCAGCGGATTGTGGCAGGTGCCAACCCACGACACGGCCGAAGGCGAGGTGCCAGGCGGGCAGGACGTCATGCTGCCGCCGCAGCATGAACACAGAAAGCCGTCCACCGCGCAATAGCGCCAGTAGTCGCACGCCGTGTCGTCCATCTGCGGTTTCTTGGGATCAGCGGGCGCTGACCGCGCCACCGGCAGCACCGGCATGAGGAATGCCGTTCCAACCAGCGCCCGGCCGATGCGGTTGAGCACGCTGCGCCGGGAAGTAGTGTGCGCAACCGAGCGCGCGGCGCGCTCCGCGAGTTTATCCAGCCATTGCATTGCCGCTCTCCTTGCGGGAAATCCGGGTTTCTTCCAACGCGCCGGCGGCCAGGAATTCCTGCACCGAAGCCACGCCCAGCTCCTTCGCGGTGAACAGGCTTTCGAGCTGTTCGCGCGAGTTGATCAGGCCCTTGGCGCGCAAGGTTCCGGCTTCATCGATCAGCACGGCATAGGGCAGCTTGCTGATCTGGAACTTCATGCCCAGTTCGGTCGACAGCAAGTACGGAAAACGCTCCAGGCCCGCCTGCTTGTAGAACGCCAGGTGCTCGGGCATTTCGCCATCGCTGGCCAGCACGATGCGCAGCCAGGCGCTTTCCGTGCTGGCCACCGACTTGAGGATAGGCAGCAGCTTCTTGCAAACCGGGCAGGTCGGGGAAAGAAAGAACAGCAGCTGGCTGTGCTGGCCGCGTTCGCCGATGACGATACGGCGACCCAGCAGATCCGGCAGTTCGAAGCGCGGAGCGGGCTCGCCCACGCCAGGGCCCTTGTCCATCGTCAGCGCCCCCATCGGCGCCACGCGCTCGTACAGCACGCCGATCTGCCGCGACAGCGCCAGGATGACCAGCACCAGGCAGAGCACCACGCCCCACAACAGAAAATTGGAAATGATCAAGGCATCCATGTGAGTTTCCTTCAGAGATTGCGCAATTTGAGATGGGAGGCCAACAGGTGATTGGCGGTGAAGTACAGGCCCACCGCAGCCATCGCCAGGCCGAAGACGGCGGCGGAGTCGGCCCACTGCAGACCGCGCGATTGGCCCGCCGCGGAGATCAGCGCGGGCGCAGCCCACAGCGCCAGCGCCGCGTTGCGCAGCACCAGCCACCACGACAGCCCGCCACGTTGCGCGCCGCGCCCCGGCCCGCCGGCGGCGGGGCCGCCGCAGCCGCAATCGATGTCGCGATGCCCGCGCAGCAGATTGAAGGCCAGCGCCAGCGTCGCCGCCGCCAACACCAGCAGCGCCAGTTGCGCGCCCGCCGCCTGTCGTGCCGGCGCCAGCAGCAAGGCGCCGGACAGCGCTTCGCTCAGCACGAAAAGCCACGCGAACGCGCCGCTCCACCCCGCCGGCAGGATGCGGTAGGCCGACACGATGGCGGCGAAGCCCGCCATGTCCCTCAACTTTTCCAGCGCCCCCAGGAGCAGCACGCAGGCCAGCGCCGCGCTCGCGGCATACAGCAGCACGGGATCGTTCATCGCGCACCTCGCGGTTGCGGTTCGACCTGCAGCGCGGTTTCGCCGGCAGCCTGGATCGTGCCCTTGAGGACCGGCGCGGCCGGCGCGGCGTCGTAGACGTTCACGTTGCCGCCGTCGATCGTGTACAGGCGCGGCTGGTCGTCCTGCGAGACCGACATCGACAAGGCATTCTGGCCCGGCACCCGCGCCACCCGCTTGTGCGTGGCCAGGTCGTAGACCCAGATCTCGGCGGCCGGCGTCTTGTGCGAGCCCTCGGCGCCGTTGGGATGCATGCCCACATACAGCCGCTTGGCGGCCTTGTTGATGGCCAGCAGGTTGTAGCCGCCAGGGCGCCAGCCCTGGTCCTTGCCCGAAGCGTCCAGCAGGGACCAGGGCTTGCCGAAAGCCGCGTCCTTGCCGCTGAAGTCGGCGCTGTAGACATTGCCGTTGTAGGACACGAAGTAGTAGGTGTCGCCCAGGTTCTCGGTGTGCGTGAAGATGGGATCCTTCTCGGGATCGAACATGGGCTGGCTGCGCTGCTGCCCCGCCGGCTTGCCGGCCTGGTCCAGGTCCACGGTAAGCAGCGCGCCGTCGCCGCAGATGCTGGCGAAGCTGCGCGGGCGCGACGGCAGCACGATGATGCTCCAGCACCCTGCCGCCGCGGTGACCTCGTCCGCGAACTGGCGCGTCTTCAGGTTCACCACCGTGACCGAGGACGCGGGCGTGGCGTTCTGCACGAACAGCAGTTCCCCGTCCGTGCTCTGCTGCAGATAGTTGCGGTAATTCAGCGCCTGGGCGCGTTTCTGCGGGATCGGCACCTCGTACCTGGGCGTGAGCGTTTCGGCGTCCCAGGCCTCCACCACGTCGGTGCGCTTGCCGCGGTTCAAGCGCTCGTAGTAGGTCGTCATGACGTAGATGTCCTTGCCGTCCGCGGACACGGTCATGTGGCCGTTGAACGACGCGGGCACCATGCCCAGGAACTTCAAGGAGTCGCCGTCATAGATGTTGACCCGGCTGTCGACCAGGTGATTGAAGACGGCATCCATCACGTACAGCCGGTGCGGCGTGGCCGGCGGCAGGCGGGTGCCGCCCTTGAGCTCTTCCACGGGCAGATCCGCCCGGGCTAGCCCCGCCGACGCCGCCAGGACGGCGCATAGCGCCCACCGTCCGGCCCGCGATGCGCATGTTCTGGCGCTAGGCGCGTTCATCGATATTCTCCTGGTCTCATGGTCCGGTTCTCCTAGAACGCATAGACGTAGCGCAACTGCACGCCACGCATCCGCGGTCCGTTCTCGACCTTCAGGTCGTGGATGTACTGCATCTGAATCTGGTTGGCGTCGTTGATCTGATGCGTCAGTTCGACGGCCAGCTGGTGATTGCGCGCCCGCGTGGCGACGGTCTCGCCGGACGAGGTTTCCTTGCCGCCAGTCTCGTAGCGGTAACGGATGCCGGTGTAGGTATCGGGCGTCAGGTTGGTCGAAGCCAGCGCGAAGAAACGGAACGAGGGATCCTTCTTCAGCGTCTGCCCATACCAGTCCGTATTGCGGCCGTAGATCTCCACCTCGGCGATGGCTTCGAGATAGGTGGATTCGCCGAAGCCCTGCACGAACGCGAAATCCTGGATGGTGGACCAGCGGTTCTTGCCCGGAGACACGTCGGGACGCGAACCGTCATAACGGCCCACCGGCGCCACCACAAAGGGCTCCCAGGCGAACCAGGTCTTGGTCTGCTCGTTGTTGTACAGCCAGATGGCCGACCCGAGCGTCACGTCGCCGATGCCGGTCTGGTGGTCGCCGGGCGCGCCCGGCAGGTCCAGCGAGGTCCGGTACATCGGCACGATGAATTCGAGCTGCATCGTCTTGCCGTAGAAGTCGCGATAGTGCATCTGGCGGTACACCAGCGCATTCACGTCGACGGACGCGCCGTCCACCCGCTGCCCCTCGGCATACAAGCCCGAGGATCGCAATCCCGCCAGATACCCGGCGATGATATTGGTGCCCACCGGCGCGGGTATCCAATCCCGCGCGCTGGGGTCTCCTGCCCATGCCGCCTGCGATGCTGCCGCGCACGCGAGCAACAGCGTGGCCCGTCGGCGGCCCCGGCTACCTGTCCTGCCTGCCATGTCTTCCCCTTGGTGTCATGAAAGCGCGGCCACCGGTATTTCCCGGCTTGGGCCGCGCGCTCATCGTTCTAGTAAGCGATGCAAACGGACTTCCGCTCCAGGTACATCTCCAGCACGGCGCGGCCGTGTTCGCGGCCGATGCCGGACTGTTTGAATCCGCCGAAAGGCATGTTGGGATCCAGCATGTTGTGCGTGTTCACCCAGACGGTGCCGGCATCGATGCGCGGGATCAGGCCTTGCACGCGGGAGAGATCGTTGCTCCAGAGGCTGGCGCCCAGGCCGTAGGCGCTGTCGTTGGCCAGCCGCACCGCATCGTCCAGCGTATCGAAGGGCTGCGCCACCACGACAGGTCCGAAGATCTCCTCGCGAACGATACGCGCCCCCGGCGGCACGTCCGCGAAAACGGTGGGCTGCACGAAGTAGCCCGAGCCGCTGCCGCTGCCTCCTCCCGCCAGCACCCGTCCGCCTTCGCTGCGTCCAAGGCCGATGTAGTCCATGACGCGCTTCTGGTGGCGGGCCGACACCAGCGGGCCGACCTGGGTGGCGGGGTCGAATCCGGACCCCAGCTTCATGCCGGCGGCCAGGTCCGCCAGTCCCTGGACGACCTTGGGATACAGGCCTTTTTGCACATACAGGCGCGAACCCGCCGTGCAAACCTGGCCCTGGTTGAAGAAAATGGCGGCCGCGGCGCCCTGCACCGCGCGGTCGACGTCGCAGTCGTCCAGCACGATCACGGGGGACTTGCCGCCCAGCTCCAGCGAAACCCGCTTCATGTCGTCCATCGCGGCGCGCCCGATGAGCTTGCCGACTTCGGTCGACCCCGTGAACGCGATCTTGTCCACGCCGGGATGCGCAACCAGCGCGGCGCCAGCGGTCTCGCCCCGGCCGGTCACGACGTTGACGACGCCGGGCGGAAAGCCCGCCTCCAGCACCAGCTCGGCCAGGCGCAGCGCCGTCAACGGCGTTTCCTCGGCAGGCTTGAGCACCACGGTGCAGCCCGCCGCCAAGGCGGGCGCGATCTTCCAGATCGCCATCAACAGCGGAAAATTCCACGGAATGATCGCGGCCACCACGCCCACCGCCTGCGGCAAGGTATAGGCGCTGTACCGCACGCCCGGCGGAAACGGTATGGACAGCGACAGGGTGTCGCCCGTGATCTTGGTCGCCCACCCCGCCATGTAGCGCAGCCACTGCGCGCCCGACCCGACTTCCAGGCCCTGCGCCACGCCCAGCAGCTTGCCGTTGTTCAGGGTTTCCAGACGGGCCAGTTCGGTGCCGTGCTGCTCGATCAGGTCGGCCAATTTCAGCAACAGGCGTTCGCGCCCGGCAGGCAGCATGTCACGCCAGGGACCGGATCCGAAGGCGCGCCTGGCGGCCTGCACCGCCAGGTCCACCTGCTGCGGCCCGGCGTCGGGCTGATGGGCGATGACGTCGCCCGTGGCCGGATCATGGACGGCGATGGGCGCGCCTTGTCCTTCGCGCACCGGCTTGCCATCGATGAGCATGGCTTCCCGGATGGCGGCCAGTTCCGGGCGGTCAGAACCGGCGTGGCCGGCGGCGCTTGCGCTTGCTGAAGACATTCGAAGCTCCAACGAAATGGTTGAAGCCAGGATAGCAACGGCCTTCCCGGAAGGCTTGTCGGACCGTGCATGGCGTTTTGTCATTCTGCGCACGGCAAAAAAAACCCGGCAACGCGCAGCGCGGTGCCGGGCCTGGCGCGGCGCCCTTGTGGGGCCCGCGCATCGCGGACGTCGGATCAGTCCAGCATCAGCACCGTGGCGCCGGTGGTCTTGCGCGCGGCCAGCGCGGTCTGGGCCTCGCCGGCCTGCTCCAGCGTGTAGCGCTGGTCGATGCGGACCTTGATCTTCTTCTTCAGGACCAGGTCGAACAGCTCCTCGGAGGCGGCTTGCAGCTTGGCCAGCGTGTTCACGTGCAGGCCCAGCGACGGGCGCGTCACGTACAGGCAGCCCTTCTGGTTCAGCGTCGCCAGGTTGACGCCAGACACGGGGCCGGACGCGTTGCCGAAGCTCACCATCAGGCCGCGCGGCTCGATGCAGTCCAGCGAGGTTTCCCAGGTGTCCTTGCCCACGCCGTCATACACCACCGGCACCTTCTTGCCGCCGGTCAGCTCGAGCACGCGCTCGGCCACGTTCTCGCGCGAGTAGTCGATGGTTTCCCAGGCGCCATTGGCGCGGGCCAGTTCGGCCTTCTCGGGGCTGGAGACGGTGCCGATCAGCTTCACGCCCAGGGCCTTGGCCCATTGGCACGCGATCAGGCCCACGCCGCCTGCGGCCGCGTGGAACAGGATGGTCTCGCCGCCTTGCAGACGGTAGGTCTGGCGGAACAGGTATTGCACCGTCAGGCCCTTGAGCATCAAAGCCGCCGCTTCGTCAAAGCCGATGCCCTTGGGCACCTTGACGACCTGCGCGGCCGGAACGTTGCGCGCCTTGGCGTAGGCGCCGATGGGGCTCTGGCCGTAGGCGACGCGGTCGCCCTTTTTCAAATGCGTGACGTCGGCGCCGACCGCGGTCACGACACCCGCGCCCTCGAAGCCCAGGCCGTGCGGCAACGCGTGGGGATACAAGCCCGTGCGGTAATAGATATCGATGAAGTTCAGGCCGGCGGCGTGCTGCTCGATCGTGACTTCATTGGCGGCGGGCGGAGGCACTTCCACCTCGACCAGCTTCAGGACTTCAGGACCACCGTGCTGCTCGATACGAATTGCCTTGACGAGATTGCTGGCCATGCTGGCCTCCTTTCATTGGAAAAAATGCTAACGAGAGCCTGTCTGCGGCCCCTGAACGAGAAAAACCAGATTCAACGCGATGGCCGGGCCCCGTCCTGCCTGGCGGACGCCAGCCTGCCGGCCCCGCCCCCCATCAGCACGAATACCCCTGCCAGCACCAACGCGGTCCCCGCCATCTGCCACACAGTGATGGGCTCTTGCAGAAACCACGACGCCAGAAACAGCACCGACACCGGCCCGATCATGCCCAGCAGCGACGCGGTGGGCGCGCCGATCAGCGCCACCGCCCACATCAGCATGAACACCGGCACCACGGTATTCAGCGTGGCGTGGATCACCGAATACCCGTAGACCCCGGCAGGCTGGATCAGCATGGACGGGGGATGCACGGCAAAGAACTGGATGATGCAGGCCACGCAAGACACCAGCATGGCATACGCCACCAGGCGCGTCGCCCCCAAGCGCTTGACCAGTTCCCCCGAACAGATCAGGTACACAGAATAGCTTGCGGCCGACCCGAAAACGAACAAAGACCCTAACAGCACCTCGCCGCCGCCGAAGGACAGGTCGTGGGCGAACACCAGCACCACCCCGGCATAGGACAGCGCCATGGCCATCCACTGGCGGCGCTCGACCGCGCGCTTGAACCAGAACGCCGACAGCAACACCACCAGCGAAGGCGACAGGAACAGGATCAGGCGCTCCAGGCTGGCGGTGATGTAGCGCAGCCCCAGAAAGTCCAGGAAGCTGGACAGGTAATAGCCCAGCAGGCCCAGCACGCAGACCTGCGCGCGCTCCTTCCAGGTCATCACGGGGATTTCGCCGCGCGCCGCGCGGCGCGACTGATGCCAGGCCACCGCAGCGAAGAACGGCATGGCGAACAGCATGCGGAAGGCAATGAGGGTGACCGCGTCGATGCCGTAGCGGTAAGTGAACTTCACCACGATGGCCTTGGCCGAGAACAGGACTGCGCCCAGGGTCGCCAGGAAAAAGCCGGCGGTGCGGTTGGAAAGGCGGAAGGACGGCGAAAGCTTGGCAAGGCGATTCATGCGATGATTTTATGTTCAGTGCAAAAACACCGCACGCCTTTACCCACGCTTTCTTCGCCATACGCCTGCCTCACGCATGACCCGACACCGCGCCCTCACCTACATCCACGTTGCCGCAGTGCTTTTCGGCCTGACCGGCGTGTTCGGCGAATTGATCCAGGCCAGCGCCGCCGTGATCACGCTGGGCCGGGCCGTCTTCGCGGTGCTCGCGCTGGGGCTGTTCGCCCGCATGCGCCGCAAGCCGCTCCTGGGCGCCCTGACGCCGGCGCAGCTGTTCGTGCTGGTGGTGTCCGGCGCCCTGCTGGCGGGCCACTGGGTCACTTTCTTCATCGCCGTGAAAGTCGGCGGCATCGCCATCGCCACGCTGGGTTTCGCCAGCTTCCCCGCTTTCATCACCTTGTTCGAGGGCCTGCTCTTCCGGGAACGCATCCGTCCGACCGAATGGCTGCTGCTGGGCCTGGTGACTGCAGGCCTGGTGCTGGTCACGCCCGCGTTCGACCTGGCCGACCAGGGCACCATCGGCCTGGCCTGGGGCCTGTTGTCGGGCCTGAGCTTCGCGCTGCTGGCGCTGAGCAACCGCCGTTCGGCCTCGGGCATGGACCCGATGCAGGTGGCCTGCTGGCAGAACCTGATCGTGGCGTTGGTAATGCTGCCCTTCGCCGTATCCCAGTTGCCTGCGCTGCCTGCGCTGGACTGGTTCTGGCTGGCGCTGCTGGGCATTTTCTGCACCGGCTTGTCGCACTATCTGTTCGTGTCCAGCCTGACGCGGCTGAACGCGCGCAGCGCCGGATTGGTCATCGCGCTGGAGCCGGTCTACGCCATCGCCTTCGCGTGGGCGCTGTTCAGCCAGGAGCCCACGCCGCGCATGATGGCGGGCGCCGCCCTGATCGTGGCCGCCATCGTCTGGTCGGGCCTGCGCAAGCAGGCGCCCGCCGCACAGCCGGACATCGCGGCGAAAACGCAGCCTTGACAATAACTGACTAGGCAGTAAAATTCGGCGCATATGACTGCTGCGCCTCCCCCTTCTCCGTCCGACGGCCCCGTCCATTACCGCGCAGACGCCAGCTGCGTAATGGATGAAAACGCCGGCTTCCTGATCAAACTGGTTTCCAATTCCCTGAACCGGATGCTGGACCAGGAAATGGCCCCGCTGGAACTCACCGCGATGCAATGGCGTCCGGTGCTGCTGGTGTTCCAGGGCCGCGCCGATACGCCCGCTGAACTCGCCAGGCTTACAGGCATGGACACGGGCGCCATGACCCGCGCGTTGGACCGGCTGGAAGCCAAGGGACTGCTGCGCCGCAACCGGTGCCAGACAGACCGCCGGGTCGTCAAGATCGAACTCACCGAGATCGGCGAGGCCAAGGCGCGCGCGATCCCGCCCAATATCGCGCGGGTACTGAATTACCACCTGCGCGGGTTTTCCAGCGACGAAGTCGCGCAGCTCAAGCACCTGCTGCGCCGGATGATCGCCAACGGCTCCGCCTCGTCAGCCCCCCCAAACCGCTAAGGTCCGCCAGCGAACCCCGGCTTTCGGGGTTTTATTTGGCATAATGATTGCCTAGGCAAATACAGATCAATCAATTACTTTCAGCAAACAGTCAGGATGAAACGCCTTCTCACTACCGTATTGGTGCTGGCCCTGAGCGGTTGCGCATTGATGGAATCCGGCTCCGAACCGGTGGCCGCGCTGGACGGCGCCAAGCTGGGGCTCACCAGCCAGGACACCGTCTGGCCCGAAACCCAATGGTGGCAGCGCTACGGCGATCCGCAGCTCAATGCCTTGCTGGACGAGGGCTTGGCCAACAACCCCTCGATGAGCGCGGCGCAAGCGCGCCTGGCCAAGGCCAATGCCGCCGTCGGCATCGCACGCGCCCCGCTGCTGCCCCGGGTGGACGCCAACTACACGCTGACCCGCGAACACCTGTCCAAGGACTACATCTACCCCGCTCCCATGGGCGGCTCGGTCGTCAGCGACAACCGGCTGGCGCTGGACTTCAGCTATGAGCTGGACTTCTGGGGCAAGAACCGGTCGCGCCTGCAAGCGGCCGTATCGCAGCAAGCCGCCGCCGCGGCCGATGCGCAGGCGGCGCGCAATCTGCTGGCCGGCGCCCTGGTCCGCGCCTACCTGAATCTGCAGAACGCCTTTGCCCAGCGTGACGTGCTCAACCGCGTGCTGGCCCAACGCGCCGAGGTGCTGTCACTGACCCAAGGCCGCTACACGGCCGGGCTGGACACCCAGGTGGAAGTCAAACAGGCGGAATCGTCGCTGGCCGCCGGCAAGGTGGAACTGACCCAGACCGACACCACGTTGGCGCAGCTGCGCAATCAGGTCGCCGCGCTGGCCGGGGCCGGTCCGCAACGCGGGCAATCCTTGCAGCCGGTGGCGCTGACCGCTCCCGCCGGCGGCGTGCCCGCCAACGTGCCGCTGGACCTGCTGGGCCATCGCCCCGACGTCACCGCCGCGAAATGGCGCGCCGAAGCCGCCCGCCACGCCATAGACAGCGCCAAGGCCGAGTTCTACCCCAATGTGAACCTGGCGGCGTTCGTCGGCTTCCAGGCCATGGGCACCGGCAATCTGCTGGGCGCGGATGCCCGCATGGCCGGCTTCGGCCCGGCGGTCACGCTGCCGATCTTCCACGGCGGCGAATTGAACGCCAACCTGGCGGGCCGGCGCGCCGACGCCGACCTCGCGGTGTCGGACTACAACCAGACCGTGCTGGACGCCGTGCACCAGGTGGCCGATGCGCTCGACGGCTTGCGCCTGCTGGACCAGGAAAAGGCCCAGCAGCGCCAGGCCCGCGAAGCCATCGACGCCGCCTATGACCTGGCGGTCAAGCGCTACAAGGCCGGCATGGGCAACTACATCTCCGTGCTCATTGCGCAGACCGGCGTGCTGACACAGGCGCGACTGGACACCGATCTGCGCATCCGCGCCTATCAGCTGGACGCCAATCTCGCCAATGCGCTGGGCGGCGGCTACGCCCCCGCGGCCGAGCCGGCCCCCGCCACGAACTCCACCCATTGAACGCTCCCCGGACTCAGACGTCATGACCGCAGCCACTCCCGCCGCCAATCCCGCCCGCAAACGCCTGCTGCTGCTGGCAACCGGCGCCTTCATCCTCATCGCGATCGCTTACGGCATCTGGTGGGCGCTCTTCGGCGCTCATTTCGAGAGCACCGACGACGCCTACGTGCATGGCAACCTGGTGCAGATCACGCCGCAAGTGCCCGGCACGGTCGTGGCCATCGAGGCCGACGACACGGAAACCGTGGCCGCCGGCCAGCCGCTGGTGCGCCTGGACCCGGCCGACACCGACGTGGCCTTGCAGCAGGCCCAGGCCAAACTTGCGCAAACGGTGCGCCAGGTGCGCACCATCTACGTCCAGAACGACGCCCTGGCCGCCGACGTCGACCTGCGCAACGCCGACATCCTGCGCGCCCAGGCCGAACTGACCCGCGCGCAAAGCGACGTCAACCGCCGCCAGCAACTGGCCAAGTCCGGCGGCGTCAGCGGCGAAGAGATCCTGCACGCCGAAGCCGCGCTGAAGTCCGCCCAGTCAGGCCTGGCGCAAGCCCGCGCCGCGCTGGCAGCCTCCCGCGCCAAGCTGGCCACCAACCAGGCGTTGACCCAGGGCACCACGGTCGCCGACCACCCCGACGTGCAGCAGGCCGCAGCCGGCCTGCGCAACGCCTGGCTGGCGCAATCGCGCACCGTGCTGCCCGCTCCGGTGGGTGGCGTGGTGGCCCGGCGCAGCGTGCAGGTCGGCCAGCGCGTCGCGCCCGGTTCGGCCCTGATGACGGTGGTGCCGCTGGACCAGGTGTGGATCGAGGCCAATTTCAAGGAAGGCCAGCTGCGCAAGATGCGCATCGGCCAGCCGGCCAAGATGGTGGCCGACCTGTACGGCAGCTCGGTCACCTACCACGGCACCATCGCCGGCCTGGACGCCGGCACCGGCAGCGCCTTCGCCCTGCTGCCCGCGCAGAACGCCACCGGCAACTGGATCAAGGTGGTGCAACGCGTGCCGGTGCGCATCGCGCTGGACCCCGAGGACCTGAAGAAGCACCCGCTGCGCGTGGGCCTGTCGATGGACGTGGAAGTGGACGTGGGCAAGCAGGAAGGCGAACCGCTGACGCAGGCCGAACGCAAGGAGCCGGCCTGGTCGACGCGCGCCTTCGAGCCGGCCCATGACGAAGTCGACGCCATGATCAGCAAGATCATCGAGGCCAACCTCGCATCATGAGCGCAGCCAAGCAGCCCGCCGCCGCGCCGGCGCCCCCGCCCGGCGGCCACCCGCCGCTGGAAGGCGCGACCCGCATCATCGGGTCCATCGCGCTGTCCACGGCGGTGTTCATGAACGTGCTGGACACGTCCATCGCGAACGTGTCCATCCCGACCATCTCGGGCGATCTGGGCGTCAGCACCAGCCAGGGCACCTGGGTCATCACGTCGTTCGCCGTGGCCAACGCGATCACAGTGCCGCTCACGGGCTGGCTCACGCAGCGCTTTGGACAGGTGCGGCTGTTCCTGATCTCCACCCTGCTGTTCGTGCTGGCGTCATGGCTGTGCGGCTTTGCGCCCTCGCTGGAAGCGCTGATCGCGTTCCGCGTGCTGCAAGGCGCGGTCGCCGGGCCCATGATTCCGCTGTCGCAAGCGCTGATGCTGGCGAGTTTCCCCAAGTCCAAGGCGGGCATGGCGCTGGCGGTCTGGTCCATGACCACGCTGGTGGCGCCCGTCGCCGGGCCCTTGCTGGGAGGCTGGATCTCCGACAACTACACCTGGCCGTGGATCTTCTACATCAACGTGCCGGTGGGCCTGCTGGCCGCCTGGATCAGCTGGCGCATCTATGGCGACCGCGAATCGGTCACGCGCAAGCTGCCGATCGACAAGGTCGGGCTGGCGCTGCTGGTGGTGTGGGTAGGCGCGCTCCAGATCATGCTGGACAAGGGCAAGGAGCTGGACTGGTTCGCCAGCGGCACCATCATCGCGCTGGCCGCCACCGCGTTCGTCGCCTTCGTCTTCTTCCTGATCTGGGAGCTGACCGACGCCCACCCCGTGGTGGATCTGCGCCTGTTCAAGATCCGCAATTTCACGGTCGGCGCGCTGACGCTGGCGGTGGCCTACGGCGTCTTCTTCGGCAACGTGGTGCTGCTGCCGCTATGGCTGCAAAGCAACATGGGCTACACCGCGACCTACGCGGGGCTGGTGACCGCGCCGGTGGGCCTGCTGGCGATCCTGCTGACGCCCATCGTCGGCAAGATGCTGGCCACGCGCGATCCGCGGCAGATCGCGACGGTGGCGTTCCTGATCTTCGCGCTGGTGTGCTTCATGCGTTCCGGCTTCAACACCCAGACCGATGTCCGCACGCTGATGGTGCCGACCATCATCCAGGGCGCGGCCATGGCGACGTTCTTCGTGCCGCTTACGTCGATCACGCTGTCCAGCATCGAGCCGTGGCGCATTCCCGCGGCCTCGGGTCTGTCGAACTTCCTGCGCCTGACCGCGGGCGCGTTCGGCACGTCCATCGCCACCACCCTGTGGGAAAACCGCGCGACCATGCATCACGCGCAGCTCACCGAAGTCGCCAAGCCCGGCCAGCAGGCGTTCGACCAGACCATGGCGACGCTGCAGAACGGGCTGGGCGTGACGCATCAGCAAGCGCTGACGATGGTGGATGGACTGATCAATGCGCAAGCCTTCACGATGTCCGCGGTAGACGTGTTCTACGCCTCCGCGATCATCTTCCTGGCACTCACCGGCCTGGTCTGGTTCGCTCGTCCCCGGTCGGCCAAGGCGGGCGGCGGCGGCGCGGCCGAAGCGGCGGCCGGCGCCCACTGAGGCACAGCGCCAGGCCCCGGACCGATCTGCGTCCGGGGCTTGGCGGCACAAGAACGCTATTCCTTCAGCAAGACCTGCCAGTCGGCGCGCTCGATGACGTCGGCCGGCAAGGCGCTGGTGGGCGACAGGTTGAACACCGAGATGCCACGAGCGCGCCATTGCGCGGCGGCGAAGCGGAATGAGGGCTCGATCAGTTGCGCGAACTTGCGCGCCAGCCTGCTGGACTGGGGCGTCTGCCCTTCATCATAGAAGCGCAAGCCGTTCTGCAGCGTCAGATCCAGCCCGTGCGCGTAGACCTTGCGCGCGCCGCTGGATACCAGCACCTGTAATGCCGCATAAGCCACGGTGTCGGCGTCGAATACGCCCAGCTCCACATTGAAGCTGAACCCCATGCCCCGTTTCGCGTCCAGCAACTGCACGTCGGGCGAGGCCGCCGCCATGCGCTGCAGCACGGACGGCGCGGAAATGCGCTGGTAGGCGCGCTCGGAGATCAGTTCGATGATGCAGATGCGGCAGCGGATCGACTCCTGCGGCAAGCCCTGCATGATGTAGCGCAAGACCTCGGGCAAGACGTACAGGGTCAGGTCGCGCGACACGATTTCGCGCACCAGGTCGATACGCTCGCGGACGAAGTTCTGGTCGATGATGCAGTAATACTTGAACGGCAGGTCGAACTTGCGCGCCAGCATGATGGCGCCGTTCACGCCCATCGCCGCCCGGATATCCAGCCGATCATATGGAATCTGCGTGACCGACGGGCCGCTCAGGATCAGATGAACTTCCTTGTCGGCGGAATCGTATCCCTCGGCCAGCGGCGTGACCGGCTGCGACCTGCCAAAAGCTCGAAAACCGCTGATGGCGCCCGACCTGCCCCGCCAGATCCGGACGAAAGGCCACAAGTGTTGATTGTGCCTCTGCGTGCGCGACCGTAGCACGCGAAACAGCTTGCGCACGAAACGGTCGGCCCGTCCGCTGCCCACCTGGGCAGCGGCGGAGGAAAAGACGGAATCGTCCATTGACTGGCCTGGGGGCCTTGCCGGCGACTTGCCTCAGCCCGCCGCGATCAGCGCGGCAATCGCGCTGCCGACGTCGGCGGTGGAGGCAGTGCCCTTCATGTCCCGGGTACGCGGACCTTCCGCCAGGACGGTTTCGATGGCCTTGACCACCGCAGCCGAAGCGTCCGGATAGCCAAGGAAGTCCAGCATCAGCGCGCCGCTCCAGATCTGGCCGATCGGGTTGGCGATGCCCTTGCCGTAGATGTCCGGCGCCGAACCATGCACCGGTTCGAACAGGGACGGGAACTTGCGTTCCGGGTTCAGGTTGGCCGAAGGCGCGATGCCGATGGTGCCCGTGCAGGCCGGTCCCAGGTCGGACAGGATGTCGCCGAACAAATTGGAAGCCACCACCACGTCGAACCAGTCGGGATGCTGCACGAAATGCGCGCACAGGATGTCGATGTGGTACTTGTCCCAGCGCACGTCCGGGTACTTCTCGCCCATCTCGGCCACGCGCTCGTCCCACCAGGGCATCGAAATGGAAATGCCATTGGACTTGGTGGCGGCGGTCAGGTGCTTGCCGCGCTTCTGCGCCAGTTCGAAGGCGAACTTGAGGACGCGGTCGGCGCCGATGCGCGTGAAGACGCTTTCCTGGATGACCACTTCGCGTTCGGTGCCCGCGAACAGGCGGCCGCCGCTGTTGGAGTATTCGCCTTCGGTGTTCTCGCGCACGATGAAGAAATCGATCTCGCCGGGCTGGCGGTCCTTCAGCGGAGAGGGCACGCCAGGCATCAGGCGCACCGGGCGCAGGTTGATGTACTGGTCGAACTCGCGGCGGAACTTGAACAGCGAGCCCCACAGCGCTTCGTGGTCAGGCACCGTGGCGGGCCAGCCGATGGAGCCGAAGAAAATCGCTTCGTGCTGGCCGATCTGCGCCTGCCAGTCGTCCGGCATCATCTTGCCGTGCTTGGCGTAGTAGTCGCAGCTCCAGTCGAAATGGTCCCACTGAAAATCGATGCCGAATCGCGTTGCGACCGCGTCCAGCACCTTCAAGCCCTCAGGCACGACTTCCTTGCCGATGCCGTCTCCAGGAATCACCGCAATCTTGTGTTTCTTTGCCACCACGTCTTCCTTTGTTTTCCTTGGATGCACTATGCGCGCCGCGGGTCTGAGCGGCCACGCGCAGCCTCCATATCATTGCACGGAAATGTTACTCGATACGGCCCCGAATCGGACGCGCCAGCCACTGCTGGCAGGCACGCAGGATCAGGATTTCAACGCCGGCCTTTCGAGCCCAGCAAGGAGCCCAAAATGCCCCGGGTCAGTTCACGCGCGATCGACCGGACCGTGCTCTTGGCCATGGTCTGCACCACGCCGTCGCGCTTGCCGCCGCGCGGCCCCGTCGACCCGAACAAGACCTCGTTCAGGCTGTCCATGAGGCCGCCACCCGATTCCTCGGCAGCGCCCTTGCCTGCGGGCTGCGCGGAACCGTTCCCGGCCGCGCCGGCCTGGTCCGCCGGCTTGGCCGCACGCCCGGCCAGCACTTCATAGGCGGACTCGCGGTCTATGGATTTCTCATACTTCGACGCCAGCGGACTGCCCTGGCGCAACGCCTGCCGCTCCGCGTCGGTCGCCGGGCCGATCCGGCTGCCCGGCGGCACGATGTAGGCGCGTTCGGTCGGCATTGGCCGCCCCTTGGGATCCAGCAAGGAAACCAGCGCCTCGCCCACGCCCAGCTCGGTGATGGCGGCCTCGATGTCCAGCCCCGGATTGGGACGCATCGTCTGGGCCGCCGTCTTCACGGCCTTCTGGTCGCGCGGCGTGAATGCCCGCAAGGCGTGCTGGACGCGGTTGCCCAATTGGCCCAGTACGGTGTCGGGGATGTCCAGCGGGTTCTGTGTCACGAAATAGACGCCCACGCCCTTGGAGCGGACCAGGCGCACCACCTGCTCGATCTTGTTCAGCAGAGCGGCGGGCGCATCGTTGAACAGCAGGTGGGCCTCATCGAAGAAAAACACCAGCTTGGGCTGGTCCATGTCGCCGACTTCGGGCAGCTTCTCGTACAGGTCCGCCAGCAGCCACAACAGGAAAATTGCATACAGGCGCGGCGCCTGCATCAGCTTGTCCGCGGCCAGCACGTTGACCATGCCGCGACCCTGCGCATCCGTGCGCATCAGGTCGGCCACGTCGAGCATGGGTTCGCCGAAGAATTTCTCCGCACCCTGCGATTCCAGCGCCAGCAAGCCGCGCTGAATGGCACCGATGCTGGCGGAAGACACATTCCCGTAACGTGTCTTCAGCTCCGAAGCGCGGTCGGCGACGTTCTGCAGCATGGCGCGCAGGTCCTTCAGGTCCAGCAGCAACTGGCCTTCGTCGTCGGCGACCTTGAAGACCAGCGTCAGCACGCCTTCCTGCGTGTCGTTCAATTCCAGGATGCGGGACAGCAGCAGCGGCCCCATGTCCGATACCGTGGCGCGCACCGGCAGCCCCTGCTCGCCGAACACGTCCCACAGGGTGACGGGGCTGGCCGCCCAGGCCGGTTCGTTCAGGCCCAGGTTCTTCAGGCGTTCCAGCAGCTTGGGAGTCGCGGCGCCGGCCTGGGAAATGCCGGTCAGGTCGCCCTTGACGTCGGCCATGAACACCGGCGTGCCGATACGGGAGAAGGATTCGGCCAAAACCTGCAAGGTGACGGTCTTGCCGGTGCCCGTGGCCCCCGTGATGCAGCCGTGGCGGTTTGCCAGGGCGGGTAGCAGCGCCAATTCGGTCTGTGCATTCTTGGCGATGACGATGGGGTTGGGCATGTGCAGCTCTCCGGACCAGGGAATCAGATGGATGCCCAAGTGTAGAGCCTGCCGCGCCGCTTGTGCGCGTGGCAATATGGACACATGCGGTCCGCCCCCGGGCGCGCCGGGCGCTGGCACGGTAAAATGCCATTTTTGCAGACAAATTACCCTGGGAAGCCATGGCCGGACACAGCAAATGGGCCAATATTCAGCACCGCAAAGGGCGCCAAGACGCCAAGCGCGGAAAGCTCTGGACCAAGATCATTCGTGAAATCACCGTGGCGGCGCGTGCCGGCGGCCCTGACCCGGACAGCAACCCGCGCCTGCGCATGGCCTGGGACAAGGCCACCGACGCCAACATGCCCAAGGACAACATCCAGCGCGCCATCCAGCGCGGCGCGGGCGGCGCCGACGGCGAGGCCTACGAAGAAGTCCGCTACGAAGGCTACGGCATCGGCGGCGCAGCCGTCATCGTCGACTGCATGACAGACAACCGCACCCGCACCGTCGCCGAAGTGCGCCACGCCTTCGCCAAGAACGGCGGCAACCTGGGCCAGGAAGGCTCGGTCGCCTTCATGTTCAAGCATTGCGGCCAATTCGTCTTCGCCCCCGGAACCTCGGAAGACAAGGTCATGGAAACCGCCCTCGAAGCCGGCGCGGAAGACGTGACGACCGACGAGGAAGGCGTGATCGAAGTGGTCTGCGCCCCGGCTGACTACGCCGCCGTGCGCGGCGCCTTCGACGCCGCCGGCCTGAAGGCCGAAGTGGACGGCATCGTCATGAAAGCCCTGAACGAGACCGAACTCGCCGGGGAAGACGCCATCAAGATGCAGAAACTGCTCGACGCCCTGGAAGGCCTGGACGACGTGCAGGAAGTCTATACGAACGTCGTTTTCGACGAAGCGCAGTAACTCCATTACCCCGGCGCCGGGCGGGCCTTGCCTGCCCGGCGCCACGCTGTCACCGGATCCGGGTCCGCCTGGATCCTGGCCTACTCCACGGGCTGGCGCCTTGCGGCGCTCGACTGGCAACCTAAAGAACCTCGCAACATGAAACTCCTGGTAATTGGCTCTGGCGGCCGAGAACACGCCCTCGCCTGGCGGCTGGCCCGCTCCCCGCGCGTCCACAAGGTATACGTCGCTCCCGGCAACGGCGGCACGCAACGCGCCGAACAGATCGAGAACGTCCCGTTCACCAATGCCGAGGAATTGGCCGATTTCGTGCAACGCGAAGGCGTCGCCCTGACCGTCGTCGGCCCTGAAGCCCCCCTGGCCGCTGGCGTCGTCGACGTGTTCCGCGCCCGCGGCCTGAAGATCTTCGGCCCCACCAAGGCCGCAGCGCAGCTGGAAAGCTCGAAGGACTACGCCAAGGCCTTCATGGTCCGGCACAACATCCCGACCGCCCGCTACGAAACCTTCACCGATCCGGCCAAGGCGCACGCCTACATCGACCAGGAAGGCGCTCCCATCGTGATCAAGGCCGACGGCCTTGCCGCCGGCAAGGGCGTGGTGGTCGCCGCCACGCTGGAAGAGGCGCATGCCGCCGTGGACGCCATGCTGGGCGACGGCTCCATGGGCGCCGCCGGCGCGCGCGTCGTCATCGAGGAATGCCTGGTGGGCGAAGAAGCCAGCTTCATCGTCATGTGCGACGGCCGCAATGTGCTGGCCCTGGCCACCAGCCAGGACCACAAGCGCCTGCAGGACGGCGACCAGGGTCCCAATACCGGCGGCATGGGCGCGTATTCGCCCGCGCCCATCGTCACCCCGGAACTGCACCACCGCATCATGCGCGAAATCATCCTGCCGACCGTGCAGGGCATGACGCGCGATGGCATCCCGTACACGGGCTTCCTGTACGCCGGCCTGATGATCGCCCCGGGCGACGACCCCGACCGCGAGATCAAGACCCTGGAATTCAACTGCCGCATGGGCGATCCTGAAACCCAGCCCATCATGATGCGCGTCAAGAGCGACCTGCTGGACGCCCTGGAGCATGCCGTCGACGGCACGCTCGACCAGGCCGACATCACCTGGGACCGCCGCACCGCCCTGGGCGCCGTGCTGGCCGCGCACAACTACCCCAACACGCCGCGCACCGGCGACGTCATCCGCGGCCTGCCCGCCGACGCCGAGGACTGCATGGTGTTCCACGCCGCCACCAAGCTCGACGGCGACGAAGTCAAGACCACCGGCGGCCGCGTGCTGTGCGTCACGGCGCTGGGCGACTCCGTCAAGATGGCCCGCGACCGCGTCTACGAAGCGATCGACGGCATCCACTTCGACGGCCGCCAGTATCGCAGCGACATCGGCTGGCGCGCGCTCAAGCCTTCGCAGCAGAAGTCCAAGCCCAACGCCTAGCCGGAACCGTCGATGAACGCCTTGCCCGTCTCTTCCGTCCGGGACTACCTCACCGGCTTGCAGGCCCGCATCGTCGGCGCCCTGGAAGCCGCCGAGGGCGCGGCCTTCCGTACCGACGAATGGGTCCGCCCCGAGGGCGGCGGCGGGCTGTCGCGCCTGCTGGAAGGCGGCTCGCTGTTCGAACGGGCCGGCGTGCTGTTCAGCCATGTCCAGGGCAGCAAGCTGCCGCCCTCGGCCAGCGCGCACCGCCCGGAACTGGCCGGCCGGTCCTGGGAAGCCATGGGCGTGTCCATGGTGCTGCACCCGCGCAATCCCTACGTGCCCACCACGCACATGAACGTGCGCATGTTCCTGGCGGCAGCCCGGCCCGGCCACGACGAGGCCGACGTCTTCTGGTTCGGCGGCGGCATCGACCTGACGCCCTACTATCCCTACGAGGAAGACGCCCGCCATTTCCACGCCACCTGCCGCGATGCCCTGGCCGGCCATGGCGCCGACTACTACCCGCGCTACAAGCGCTGGTGCGACGAGTACTTCTTCCTAAAACACCGCAATGAAACGCGCGGCGTGGGCGGCATCTTCTATGACGACCTGAACGCTCCCGGCTTTGACGCCTCGTTCGCGCTGACCCGATCGGTGGGCGACGCCTTCCTGCCGGCCTACATGCCGATCGTGGAACGCCGCCGCGACCAGGCCTACGGCGAGCGCGAGCGCGATTTCCAGGCCTACCGCCGCGGCCGCTATGTGGAATTCAACCTGGTCTTCGACCGCGGCACGCTGTTCGGCCTGCAGTCCGGCGGACGTACCGAGTCGATCCTGCTGTCCATGCCGCCGCTGGCGCAGTGGCGCTACGACTGGCAGCCCGAGGCAGCCACGCCCGAGGCCGAATTGGCCGCCTACCTCAAACCGCGGGACTGGGTTTGAAGCGCATCGGCCTGCTGGGCGGCAGTTTCGACCCCGTCCACGTCGCGCACATCGCCCTGGCGCAGAATGCCTTGCAGACGTTGGGCCTGGCCGAGGTGCAGCTCATCCCCGCGGCCAATCCCTGGCAACGCGCAGCGTTGCACGCCACGGCCGAACAACGCCGCGACATGCTGCAACTGGCCATCGCCGGCCATGCGGGCCTGGTGGTCAATCCCATCGAAATCGACCGCGGCGGCGCGACCTACACCATCGACACGCTGCGCGCCCTGCCCCAGGACGCGCGCTACGTCTGGCTGCTGGGCACCGACCAGTTGGCGAATTTCTGCACCTGGCGCGACTGGCAGGACATCGCCAGCCTGGTGGACCTGGCCGTGGCCACCCGCCCGGGCACGGCGCTCAGCGCCCCGCCGGCGCTGGCCGAACACCTGCGCGGCCAGGGACGCGAACTGCAGGAACTGCCTTTTGCTCCCATGCCGGTTTCGGCCTCGCAGATCCGCCAGCGCCTGGCGCAAGGCGAATCCACCGAAGGCCTGCTTGCCGCTCCGGTGGCCGCGTATATTGCGGCGCACCATCTTTACCGATAAACCTACACCCGCGGTGCGCTGAAAGCGCCACGGGGCCAGCATCCGCTGTCCGCCCGCGGGTTATATTTACTGACTATGGATATACAAAAACTCCAACGCGCCGTCATCGACGCCCTCGAAGACGTCAAGGCGCAAGACATCAAGGTCTACAACACCACGCATCTGACCAGCCTGTTCGATCGCGTCGTGATTGCAAGCGCCACCTCCAACCGCCAGACCCGCGCCCTCGCTTCCAGCGTGGCGGATCGCGGCCGTGCGCTCGATCTCTCCGGCATCACCATCGAAGGCGAAGACACGGGCGAATGGGTCGTGGTCGACCTGGGCGACGTGGTCGTGCACATCATGCAGCCCGCCATCCGCCAGTACTACAACCTGGAAGAGATCTGGGGCGGCAAGCCGGTGCGCGTGAAACTCCTGCCCGAGTCCACCCGCCCCGCGCCGGTCGCCAACGACGGCGCGCACGACGCCGAGTACTGAGCGCGCCGTGAAGCTGATCGTCGTGGCCGTGGGCACGCGCATGCCGGACTGGGTGCAAACCGCCTGGGACGACTACGCCAAGCGCCTGCCGGCCGACTGCGCGCTGGAACTGCGCGAAATCAAGCCTGAACCCCGCACCACCGGCAAGACGCCCGCCCAGATGATGGCGGCGGAAGCCAAGCGGATCGAAGCCGCCCTGCCCGCCAGCGTCTTGCGCCTGGCGCTGGACGAACGCGGACGCGACCTCACCACCATGGCGTTGTCGCAGAAGCTGGAACAATGGCGCGCCGGCGGTCAGGATGTTGCTTTTCTCGTCGGCGGCCCGGACGGGCTGGATGCCGACCTGAAGGCATCCTGTTCCGGCCAATTGCGCCTGTCCTCGCTGACGCTGCCGCACCCCATGGTGCGCGTGGTGCTGGCCGAACAGCTCTACCGGGCCTGGGCCATCATGACCAATCATCCCTACCACCGCGCCTGACCGCTGGCCGGGCCGGCGCCCATCCTGCTGACGCATGACCGACACCGCAACCTCCGCGCGCCTCTACCTTGCCTCCGCCAGTCCCCGGCGGCGCGAGCTGCTGACCCAGGTCGGCCTGGCCCACGAAGTCCTGCTCGTACCCGCCCCGCCGGGCGAGGACGAACCCCAACATCCCGGCGAAAGCGCCGCCGACTATGTCCAGCGCACTGCGCGCGACAAGGCCCTGCGCGGACGCGACTGGATGCTCAGCCAGGACCTGCCGCAACTGCCGCTGCTGGCCGCCGACACCACGGTCATCCTGGCGGGCGCAGTACTGGGCAAACCGGCCGACCGCGACGACGCCATGCGCATTCTGCGCGCGCTGTCCGGCTCCGCCCACGAAGTGCACACCGCCGTCGCCGTCTGGACTGGGAACCAGTTGCTGGAGGCCGTGTCCATCACCGAGGTCCGCATGCGCGCGCTGACGGATGAGGAACTCGGCCGCTACTGCGACAGCGGCGAGCCCTACGGCAAGGCCGGCGCCTATGGCATCCAGGGCCTGGCGGGCACGTTCGTTTCGCATATCGCCGGCAGCTATACCGGCGTGATGGGCCTGCCCTTGTTCGAAACCGCAAACCTGTTGCGCGCGGCAGGGATACAGGTGCCCTGAAAACCGCGGCCTCCGGTCGAAAAAAATCCCCCGAGACCGTCGAGGTCCGGGGGATTTTTTTTCCGGCGGGCAGTCCTTCTTGCCGCGGTTTACAGCTGCATCAATAGTTGCGGCCGCCTGCAGGCAGCCGCGGATCTACGCTGTTTCAGCCATGCTGCAGCGGCTGGCCCATCGGTACGCCGCCAGCCCTCGGCGCTTCCTGAACCGGAGCCGCGGCAGGCACGGGCGCGGGCTGAAGCTCGCCCTCGAGCGCGGCATGCAGCTGCTCCTTATCCAGCTCCCCTTCCCAGCGCGCCACCACCACGGCGGCAGTCGCGTTGCCGACCAGGTTGGTCAGCGCGCGGCATTCCGACATGAAGCGGTCCACGCCCAGGATCAGCGCCATGCCGGCGACCGGAACGGAAGGCACCACCGACAGGGTTGCGGCCAGGGTGATGAAGCCTGCCCCGGTCACGCCCGCCGCGCCCTTGGAGCTCAGCATCGCCACCAGCAGCAGCAGGATCTGGTCGCCCAGCGACAGCGGAATATCGCAAGCCTGCGCGATGAACAGCGCCGCCATCGTCATGTAGATGTTGGTGCCGTCCAGGTTGAACGAGTAGCCGGTGGGTACGACCAACCCGACCACCGACTTCGAGCAGCCGGCGCGTTCCATCTTCTGCATCAGCGTGGGCAACGCGGCTTCGGACGAACTGGTGCCCAGCACCAGCAGCAGCTCTTCGCGGATGTAGCGCACCAGCTTCAGGATCGAAAAGCCGTTGTAGCGCGCCACCAGGCCCAGCACCACGACCACGAACAGCACCGAGGTTGCGTAAAACGTACCCACCAGCATCGCCAGGTTGATGACGGACTTGATGCCGTACTTGCCGATGGTGAAGGCCATCGCGCCAAACGCGCCGATGGGCGCGGCCTTCATCAGGATGGCGACCAGCTTGAAGACGGGCTGTGCCAGGGCAGTCATGAAGTTCAGTATCGGCTGGCCGCGTTCGCCCACCATGGCCAGCGAAATGCCGAACAACACCGCCACGAACAGCACCTGGAGAATGTCGCCGCCCACGAACGGACTGAAGATCGTGGTCGGGATCACGTTCATCAGGAAGCCCGTGATGGTCGAGTCATGCGCCTTGGCCACGTAGCCCGAGACCGCCTTCTCGTCCAGCGTCTTGGGGTCGATGTGCATGCCAGCGCCCGGCTGGACGATATGGCTGACGATCATGCCTACGATCAACGCAAGCGTGGAGAACACCAGGAAGTACAGCATGGCCTTGCCCGCCACGCGGCCGACCTTCTTCAGGTCGCTCATCGCAGCGATGCCGGTGGCCACGGTCAGGAAGATCACCGGCGCGATGATCATCTTCACCAGCTTGATGAAGGCGTCGCCCAGCGGTTGCATCTGCTGGCCGAGCTCGGGCTTGAACGCGCCCAGCAGCACGCCCACCACGATGGCGAAAATCACCTGCACATAGAGGATTTGATAGAACTTGAGCTTGCGCGCGGGCGCGACTTGATCCACGTCGATCATTGGGATTGTCCCCACCAAGGCCCCTTGCTCCGGGCGGTTCAGCGCGGGCGTTGGGGCGTTATCTGTTTTCTGGCAAGCGCGTATCGCCGCAAGCCGATTTCACCCCGCAGGCAACGCCGCCGGGCTTGGCTTTACTAATGCAAGAGGCGTGCCAACATCGGCAGACCTTCCTCTTGCGCTCCAAGCCCTTGATCAAAAAAGGAATTTTTCTTCTCTCAGCGCACTGGCCCGACCTTTATTGGCGGAATTTCACACAAAAAAGATATAGAATGTGCGAAAAACCGCACACCCCATGTCGACCCACTCCTCTCCCCGCGATGCCCGACCCGGCGTGGACCAGGCCAGAAAGCCGCGGCGCCCACGGAACACGCCTGTCTGGCCTTGGCCCTGGAAGGCCATCGCCATCCTGCTGGGTGTCGCGGTCGTCTATGGCGTACTGCACGCCGCCACGCTCTGGGCGCGCGACGGCGCGCTGAAGAATGCCGGGGAGCAGGCACGTGTGGCAGCCCAGCTCAACGCGGCATTGCTGCGCAACAACCTGGACAAATTCAGGGCGCTGCCCTTTGTCCTGACGCGCGATGTCGACGTGCGCGCGGCGCTGCAGGGAGGCTCGCACATGCAGATCGAATCCCTGGACGACAAGCTCGATACGTTGAGCCGCGGCGTCGGCGCATCCGCCATCTATGTGCTGGACAAGAAGGGCCTTGCGATCGCTGCCAGCAACTGGCGTGAACCCGCCACGTTTGTCGGCGTGGACTACCAGTTTCGGCCCTATTTCCAGGGGTCGGTAGCCCATGGCTCGGCCGAACACTTCGCTTTGGGCACGATCAGCCACGAAGCCGGGCTGTACTTGTCGCGACGCGTGGATGACGTCAACGGCGCCATGCTGGGCGTAGTCGTGCTGAAAGTGGATTTCCGGGACCTGGAGGCCGACTGGCGCCAATCGGTTTCGCCCATTTTCGTCACGGACGAGCATGGCGTAGTGCTATTGGGCAGTATCTCCGACTGGCGTTTCGATGTGCTGGCTCCGCTCACCCCAGACTTGGCCCGGGCCTTGCGCAGCAGCCTGCAATTCGGCGACGCGCCCTTTTTCCCGCTACCCTTGCGGCCGCAGCTACAAGCCATCAGCCACGGCCAGCTGGTGCGCGCCGACGTAACCCTGCCACAGATCCCCGCAGGCGCGCCGCTGGTGCACACGACGTTACCCATTGTCGAGTCCCCAGGTTGGACACTGCATCTGTTGTCGCCCGTGCAGACGGCCATCAACCAGGCTACCGCCAACGCCCAGCTGGGCGCGCTGCTTGCGCAGTGCGCGCTAGCCGCCTTGGTCGGCATCGTTCTCTTTCGCCGCCACCGCAACCGTGAGCGCGCCGAGCAGCAGGCCGCCATCCACGAACAGCTGGCCTCCCTGGTCGATGAACGCACGGCTCAGCTGCTGCAAGTCAACGAACAACTGGTCGATGAGATGGACGAGCGCCAACGCACCGCCGCCCGTTTGCACACCATGCAAGAAGAACTGGTCCAGGCCAGCAAGCTCGCCCTGCTGGGACAGGTGGCAGCCGGCGTGGCGCACGAGATCAACCAGCCTGTCGCGGCCATACGCGCCTATGCGGACAACGCCGCCGAGTTCCTGCGCAGGCAAGATGAAGGCTCGGCGCAGGAAAACCTGGGTACCATCGCCGCGTTGACGGAGCGGATCGGCCACATCACCGGAGAATTGCGCGCCTTTTCGCGCAAGGCCGACACGTCCATCGGTCCCGCGAACCTGAAGGATTGTCTGGAGGGCGCGCTGTTGCTGGTTGCGCCGCGCGCGCGGCGCCAGGGCATCGTCCTGCAACGTCCGCCCGCGGGTCAGAATTACCGGGTGCTGGCCAATCGCATACGGCTGGAACAGGTGCTGGTGAATCTGCTGCAAAACGCGATGGAAGCGCTGGAAGGCCGGCCCGACGGCCGCATCGTCGTGGCGCTGCAGGACCTGGGCGCGACCGTGCAGGTCTACGTCAGCGACAACGGTCCCGGCCTGTCGGCCGAGGCGCGGGCGCACCTGTTTACTCCCTTCTATACGACCAAGGCCGAAGGACTCGGACTGGGGCTGGTCATCTGCCGCGACATCGTCACCGAATTTGGTGGCGACCTGATCGCCGCCGGCCCGGCCGATCCCGTCTTTCCCGCTCCGCATGCCCCGGGATGCGGAGCCATGTTCATCCTGACGTTGCGCAAGGCGTCTGGCCAGCAAAACGCTACCGAGCTACACCATGAACCGCGCTCCTGAATTTCCGCCAGCCGCGCCGGCATCCATTGACGACAGCCAGCGCCAGCCATTTTTGCCGCGCGCGGTATTCATCGACGACGACGACGAACTGCTGCGCGCCAATACGCAGACGCTGAAGCTGCACGGCATCGCCGTGGACGCGCATGCCAGCGCACGCTCTGCCCTGCCCACACTAACGCGCGATTTCGACGGCGTGGTCGTCAGCGATATACGCATGCCCGACATGGACGGCCTGCAACTCTTCCAGCGCTTACGGGACATAGACCCCGACATCCCCGTCATTCTGATCACCGGCCATGGCGACATCGCCACGGCCGTGCAATGCATGCGCGACGGCGCCTATGACTTCCTGGCCAAACCCTATGCCGCCGACAGGCTGATCACCGCTATCATGCACGCTGCGGAAAAGCGCCATCTCGTGCTGGAAAACCGCCGGCTGCGCGAAGCCGCATTCGCCGTCCAGGCCGACGAGGTGCCTTTCATCGGCACGACGCCGGCCATGCAGCGCATCAAGCAAACGCTGCGGCATATCGCGGATGCCGACGTGGATGTACTGGTCGAAGGCGAGACCGGAACCGGCAAGGAAGTCGTTGCCACCGCCTTGCATCGCCTGAGCCGCCGCAGGCACCGCGCGCTGGTCGCGATCAACTGCGGCGCCCTGCCTGAAAGCGTCATCGAAAGCGAGCTCTTCGGCCACGAGCCCGGCGCCTTCACCGGCGCCCAAAAGAAGCGTATCGGCCGGATCGAGCATGCCAGCGGCGGTACGCTATTCCTGGACGAGATCGAGAGCATGCCGCTGGCGGTGCAGGTCAAGCTGCTGCGCGTGCTCGAATCTCGCCAGATCACTCCTCTGGGCAGCAACGAAGTGCGCAATCTGGACCTGCGCGTGGTCGCCGCCACCAAGGAAGACCTGGGCAGTCCAGCCATACGCGCCAAGTTTCGCGAAGACCTGTTCTACCGCCTCAATGTGGTCACCATCCGGATTCCGCCGCTGCGCGAACGCCGCGAAGACATTCCGCTGCTGTTCGCCCACTACCTCGGGCACGCATCGCGCCGCTTCCAGCGCGACATCCCGGAAATGCCGGCGTCCATCAAACAACATCTCATGACGCACGACTGGCCCGGCAACGTGCGTGAACTTGCGCATTTCGCCGAGCGGGTCGTGCTTGGCGTGCTGAATATCCCTGCCCAGCCAACCGCCGTGGCCCAAGACGCCGCGTCAAGCCTGCCGGAACGGATGGAGCGCTTCGAAGCACAGCTCATCCGCGAGGCACTCCAGGCGCACCAAGGCGACATCAAGGCCACCCTGGAGTTCCTGGGCATTCCGCGCAAGACCTTCTATGACAAGCTGCAGCGCCACGGCATAGACCGCCAGCAATACACGCAGCAGTAGGCCGTTCAGCGCCCAGATTGCCGGCAGTAAAACAAAACCCCTCGCAGGATATTCCTGCGAGGGGTTTTTCATTGGGACTGCGGCTGGTGGTATCGCG
>NZ_JBXAIJ010000008.1:0-110316 GCF_058796095.1 Achromobacter sp. GW823-FHT04E03
ATCCAGGCGGGTCGCCAGGCCCGCGGCCTCGAATTCGCTGCGCAGCCAGGCGCGGGCCTCGTCGAACAACGGCGAGAACGCGCGGCGCGTCCAGGGGACGTCGGGCAGGGTGAAACGGGAAAGGGTTTCGACGCGGGCCCAGAGGCGCTCGGCGTTCAGGGGAGGAAACTGCACAGACATTGCCGTTTCCCTCAGGCCTGGCGCGGACGCAGGAAGCGGCCGTCGCCCTTCTGATTGACGATGCCCTTGCCATCGTAGACCTGCTGGCCGCGGCACCAGGTGCCCGCGACGCGCACGGTGAACTCGCGGCCTTCGAACGAACTCCATTGCACCGCCGACAGGCTGGTAGACGGATCGAAGGCATAGCGTTCCGGCTTGAGGATGACGATGTCGGCGTCCTTGCCCACCTCCAACGAGCCCTTGCGGTCATCCAGCAGGAAGTGCTGCGCGGGGTTGCGGCTCAGTTGGCGCACCACCATGGACGGCGCGATGCCATGCTCTTCGCAGCCGGTCCAGAAAGCGGGCAACAGCGTTTCCAGGCCCGGGCCGCCGGACGAGTTCTTGAATACGTTCGGATTCTGCTTGCGCTCCAGGCCCCAGCTGACATGGTCCGACGACACGAAGGTGCATTCGTCCTTGGCGATATGGGTCCAGAGCAGGTCGACCTCGGCCTTGGGACGGATCGGCGGATAGTGCTTGGTCTTCGCGCCGAAGCGGCGGGTGTGCTCTTCGTGGTTCAGCATCAGATACTGCACGCAGGTTTCGATGCTGGCGCGATGGCCGTTGCGGCGGTACATATTGCAGATCTCGAAACCGCGGGAAGTCGACACGTGTACCGCATGGGCGCGCGCGCCGGTTTCGGCGCCGATCTCATAGATCAGCGCCGTCGCCAGGTTCTCGATCAGCGGCGTATGCGCGCGCATGAACGCGTCCCAGCCGGTGTCGTCGGCCTCGACCAGCCGCGCGATGTTCTTGCGGGTCAGTTCCTGCATCTGGTTGTGCACGCCGCAAACCAGTCCGGATGGAGCGATCAGGCGGAAGGCTGCGTACAGATCGTCTTCCTCGATGCGGGGAAATCGGCCCGGGGTCGCTTCGAAGGTCGAAAACTTGAAGGCGCATACGCCGCCTTCGATGAGCCCCGCCGCGGCCGCCAGGCCGTGCTGGGTGTTCAGGGTGCCGAACAGCGCCACGTCCACATGGCAATCGCGCTCCACCTCGGCGATCTTGGCGTCGAGCTGCGGACGCGAAGCCACGGGTTCCGGATCGTCGTAGGGCATGTCGACCATGACCGTCACCCCGCCGGCGGCAGCCGCGCGCGATGCCCAGCCCAGTCCTTCCTGGTTCAGCTGGCTGCCCGAATGCACCTGGCCGTCGACCACGCCGGGCACGATCCACTGGCCCCGCGCATCCACGCTGTCGCGGCCCGCGGGGGCCTCGCCAGCGCCGCGCGCCGCGACCTTGCCGTCCCTGACCGCCAGCCAGCCGTCCATCACCACGCCATCCGGGTCGACGATGTTGCCGCGCACCACCAAATCGAAATCGCTCATGACCGCTTCCATCCTGTGTTGAGTGCAGGCAGTGTAGGAGCGGCCATCCAAAACGTCTTATGCTTATATGTGCGTGAGAATTAACATCAGGTTAAGCATATGAAATTGAATCTGCGGCAGATCGAAGTCTTCCGGGCCATCATGCTCAGCGGCTCCATCAGCGGCGCATCCAAGCTGCTGTTTGTTTCGCAGCCCGCGGTCAGCCGGCTGATCGCCTATACGGAGCAGCGCCTGGGCTTGATGCTGTTCCAGCGCATCAAGGGCCGGCTGTACCCCACCCCTGAGGCCCACCGGCTGTTCGTGGAGGTCACGGCGCTGTACCAGAACGTGCAGCGCGTGAACGAGGTCGCCGACAATCTCGCCGAAAACCGCGAGGGGCAACTGCGCCTGTCCTGCAGCCCCAGCCTGGGCCAGTCCTTGCTGCCCCGCGCCATCGCGCAGTTCCGACGGCAATTCCCGGAAGTGCGCATTGTCCTGCAAACCTTGATCCCCACGGTGATGCAGCAATCGCTGTTGACGCAACAGGTGGAACTGGGCGTGGCCTACATGCCGGTGGAACACCCCAGCCTGGCGTGGCAGCCGCTGTATGAAAACCAGATCGTGGCGGTGCTGCCAAAAGGGCATCCGCTGGCGGCGCGCGGCCGCGTGACGGTGCACGATCTGGCCGAAGAGCCGCTGATCGGTTACAGCGCGGACATTCCCTTCGGCATGTTGATCAACAAGCTGTTCGGCGGCGAACATGCACAACCCGAACCGCGCATCGAGGTCCAGCAGGCGCACGTCGCCTGCGCCCTGGTCCAAGCTGGCGCAGGCGTGGCGCTGGTGGACGAGATTACGGTAGCCGGGCCGATCTGGTCGGAAGTGGTGACCCTGCCGATCATCGGCACCGTGAACGCGCCGGTCAATGTGTTTCATCTCGCGCTCCAGCCCCTGTCCCGGCTGGCGCTAGCCTTCATCGACGTGCTCCACAAGCTCGACCAGCGCGGCTGAATCAGCCCGGCGCCTCGATCACGAGACTAGGGGATATCCCTCAGGCCCTTTTCCCGCTGCCCAACCGCTCCGCTATGAGCGCGTCCAGCAATTAACATCATGTTATGTACAAAGCATAAAAGGTAATACGACATTATCAAGGCTGCTTCCTATGATCCCCCCGTCCATCCCGCAACCGTTGCGGGAATCATTGAAATGAGCAACCGGGAGGAAAGGCGTCATGGGAAGAATTTTGACGATGCAAGATGTCGAGGCTGCGGTTCGGGGCGGGTCGGTATTCGCCTGCGGCGGAGGCGGCTGGGCCGAGCATGGGCGTGAGCTGGGCTCGCTTGCCGTCACCATAGGCCGCCCTGAACTGGTAACCATGGATGAGGTGCCGGACGACGCCTGGATCGCCACGGCGGCCGCGATTGGCGCGCCGGGCGGGCTCACCGACTGGCAAATGCTGGGCATCGACTACGTCAAGGCCGCGCAACGGCTGCAGGACGCGCTCGGAGAGCGGATCTACGGGCTGATCATCGGCCAGAACGGCATGTCCAGCACGCTGAACGGCTGGCTGCCTTCGGCCGTGCTGGGAACCAAGGTCGTCGACGCCGTCGGCGACATCCGCGCCCACCCCACCGGCGACATGGGTTCGCTGGGATTGGCGGGCAGCCCGGAACCGATGATCCAGTGCGCGGTGGGTGGCAACCGCGCCAGCAATTCCTATATGGAGCTGACCGTCCATGGCGCCACCGGCAAGGTATCGCCGGTGCTGCGCAAGGCGGCCGACATGGCGGGCGGCTTCATCGCCAGCTGCCGCAACCCCATACGCGCTTCCTATGTGCGCCGCCATGCAGCGCTGGGCGGCATCAGCAAGGCCCTGGCGCTGGGCGAGGCCATCATCGCCGCACAAGCGCGCGGGGGCAGCGCGGTCATCGACGCGATCTGCAAAGCCACGCAGGGCGAGATCATCGCTTCCGGCAAGGTGGTGCGCAATACGCTGCGCTACACCGACGAAGCCTTCGACATCGGCACCGTCGAAATCGGCGAAGGCGCCTCCAAGCGCATCATCCATGTGATGAACGAACACATGGCGGTGACCGACGGCCAGGGAGAACGGGTGGCCTGCTATCCGGATGTGATCACCACGCTGGACAGCGACGGCAACCCCGTCAGCGCGGGCAAGCTGCGCGAGGGCCTGCAAGTCAGCGTGCTGCACGTGCAAAAGCAACACATCCCCCTGTCTTCCAGTGTGACGGATCCTTCCGTCTATCCCATCGTGGAAAAGGCGCTGGGCATGAACTTCACCGACTACGCATTGGCATCCTGAGGTAAACGGCGTGAAACGAGAATTCAACATCCCCGGCGGCAGCACCCTGCGCTGCAAAGGCTGGCGCCAGGAAGCGCTGCTGCGCCTGCTGGAAAACGTGCTGGCGGTGGGCGAAGACCCGGCCAACCTGGTGGTCTACGCCGCGCTGGGCCGGGCCGCGCGCGACTGGCCCGCGCATGACGCCATGGTGCAGGCCCTGATGGAACTGGAGGAGGACCAGACCCTCATCGTCCAGTCGGGCAAACCCATAGGCGTGCTGCGCACGCATCCGCAAGCGCCGATCGTGATCATGGCGAACTGCAACATGGTCGGCCAGTGGGCGCATGCCGAGAACTTCTACCAGATGGAACGCGACAACCTGATCTGCTGGGGCGGACTGACGGCGGGCGACTGGCAGTACATCGGCTCGCAAGGCGTGATCCAGGGCACCTATGAGATCTTCTCGCGCATCGCTGAACGCCACTTCGACAACGATCTGCGGGGACGCTTCATCCTGACGGCGGGCATGGGCGGCATGGGCGGCGCGCAGCCGCTGGCCGGCCGCATGGCGAATGCCGCCATCCTCACGGTGGAGATCAACCCCGAGCGCATCGAAAAACGCATCAAGGCAGGCTTTCTTGAACGGCGCGCCGACACCCTGGACGAAGCCCTGGAGCTGATCCAGGCGGCACAGGCCCGCCGCGAACCCGTTTCGGTCGGCCTGTTGGGCAATGCCGCGGACGTCTACCCCGAAATCCTGGCCCGCGGCATCGTGCCCGATATCGTCACCGACCAGACCTCGGCGCACGACCTGGTCTACGGCTACATTCCCGCCGGGCATACGCTGGCACAGGTGGCCGACATGCGCCGCAACGACGTGCCTGGGCTAATGGACGCCAGCCGCGCCTCCATCGTCCGCCACGTCACCGCGATGCTGGGATTCAAGGACCGCGGTTCGATCGTCTTCGACAACGGCAACCTGATCCGCACCCATGCGAAACAGGGCGGCGTCGAGCGCGCGTTCGAAATCCCGGTTTTCACCGAGGCGTTCCTGCGGCCCCTGTTCGCGCGCGCCATCGGTCCGTTCCGCTGGATCGCGCTATCGAACGACGCGGACGACATCCGCAAGATCGACGACTTCCTGCTGCAACGTTTCCCGGACAACTTCATCGTGTCCAACTGGATCCGGCTGGCGCGCAAGGAAGTGCCGTTCGAGGGCCTGCCCGCGCGCATCGCCTGGCTCGGCCACGGCGAGCGTACCGAGCTGGCGCTGGAAGTGAACCGGATGGTGCGCGAAGGCGTGCTGAGCGGGCCCGTGGCCTTCACACGCGACCACCTGGACGCCGGCGCCATGGCCCATCCGAACATCATGACGGAAAACATGCGCGACGGCTCCGACGCCATCGCCGACTGGCCGTTGCTCAATGCCATGATCAATTGCTCGTCCAGCGCCGACCTGGTGGCGATCCATTCGGGCGGCGGCGGATACAGCGGCTACATGACCAGCGCCGGCGTAACCGTGGTGGCGGACGGCACCGAGGCCGCCGACCAGCGCCTGCGCCTGTCGATGACCAACGACACGGCCAGCGGCGTACTGCGCTATGCGGATGCGGGCTACGAAGACGCGCTGGACGAAGTGCGCAAGAAAAACATCGCACGAATCGACACCATCCGATACAGCCACAACAGCCCTGGACAGAGCGACTAGCGACCGTGGGCGGCACGATGCTTGAAGGCGTGCGCGTGCCGCCGCAGGGCCAAGGGGCGGCGGTTCATTTTCAGTTTATTCAGAGCGTGCTCCAAGCACGCATGATTCCAGGGGAAAGCAATGAAAGACATCACGATCAATCCGGGAGCCGGAGCTCCACCCGGCCGTCCGGCGCATCAGGCCACGGCGCAGGAGCGCAGCGGCCGCAAGGCAGTGATTGCCGCGTCGGCCGGCAATGCCCTCGAATGGTATGACTTCACCGTCTATGCCCTCTTCGCTGTCTACATCGGACAGAACTTTTTCCACAACTCCGATCCCACCGTGCAACTGATGGCCTCGTTCCTGGCCTTCGGCCTGGGCTTCGTGGTGCGTCCCCTGGGCGCGTTGGTGCTGGGTTCCTATGGCGACCGCGCCGGCCGCAAGGCGGCATTGACCCTGACCATCATGCTGATGGCCGTGGGCACGCTGCTGATCGCGGCAGCTCCGCCGTATGCCGCGATCGGCGTGGGAGCCCCGCTGCTGATCGTCTGCGGCCGCGTGCTGCAAGGTTTCTCTGCCGGCGGCGAGGTCGGCGGCGCCACCGCCTTCCTGGTGGAACATGCGCCAGAGGGCAAACGCGGCCAGTATGCCTCGTGGCTGCAGGCCAGCATGGGCATCTCCAACCTGCTGGGCGCGCTGGTGGCGACCTTGGTCACCACGCTGCTGACCGAACAACAGGTGGGCGAATGGGGCTGGCGCGTGCCGTTCATCATCGGGCTGGCGATCGCGCCGGTGGGTCTGTGGATGCGCCGGGCGCTGGACGAAACGCCGCATTTCCGCGAGGAACAGGCGCGCCAGGAGCGCCAGGGCGACCACGTCAAGGCGCCGCTGCTGGCGGTCCTGCGCAACTACCCCAAGGAGCTTCTGACCGGCCTGTGCATGTCGGTGCTGTGGGCGGTCGGCCCCTACGCGCTGATCATCTTCATGCCCATTTATGTGCAGAAATCGCTGGGCTTCTCCAGTTCACAGGCCTTCACGGCGGCGCTCGTGGGCAATCTGTTTCTGATCGGCGGTTGCGTATTTTCCGGCACGCTGTCGGACCGCTACGGGCGCCGCACCGTTCTGCGCGCAGCGGCGCTGATCCTGCTGATCGCCGTCTACCCGCTGATGATGTGGCTGAAGGCGACACACACCCTGGGCGCACTCATCGTGGTGCAATCGCTGTTCTGCCTGATGGTGGCGATGTACGTGGGCGTGGCCCCCGCGGCCTTGTCGGAAGTGTTTCCCACGGCAGTCCGGTCTTCGGGCATGTCCCTGTCGTACAACACGGCGGTCACGGTGCTGGGCGGATTCGCGCCCGCCATTCTTACCTGGATCACCTACACCACGGGCGTGGCGTTTGCGCCCGCGCTCTACGTGATGGGCGCCTGCGTGGTCGCACTGGTGGCGCTGACCCTTCTTCCGCAGGGCCGCCATGTTTGACGCGCGCAAGACATGGATCGCAGCCGCCGCCCTGACCTTGGCCGGCTTTTGTTCGGCGCCGCTCGCGGCTGAACCGCCCGGCTCGGCCGAGCTGGTGCTCCTGGGGGTCGCCGGCGGCCCGACCTGGTACGGGGATGACTCGCCGCACGGAATATCCTCGGCCGTACTGGTGGATGGCAAGGCCTACGTCGTCGACCTGGGCTCGGGCGCCTATCGCCAGTTGCGCCGCGCGGGCGTCAAGCCCGGCTCGGAGCAGGCCGTCTTCCTGACGCATCTGCATACCGACCACATCATCGATCTGGCCAACCTGCTCATGTACGACCCCAGCGCCCGCCGCCGCGCCAAGGCATCGATGCAGATTTACGGGCCTGGCCGGCGCGGCGCGCTGCCGCCGCTCGCGCCCGGCATGAAGGACGCCCCCGTGATCCACTCGGAGAATCCTTCCGCGGGGACTCGCGACCTGGTCGAATCGGTCATTGCCGGCATGTCGGCCGATCTGAACATCCGGGTGCGCAGCGAAGGCGTGCCGGACATCCGGCAGTTCTTCCAGGCGCACGACATCGAGGTTCCGGACGGCGTGGTCAAGGACCCCAACACCGACCCGGCCCCGCCGATGGACCCGTTCCCAGTCTGGCAGGACGAGCGCGTCAAGGTCAGCGCCATCCTGGTTCCGCACGGGCTGGTGTATCCCAATTTCGCCTACCGTTTCGACACCAAGGCGGGTTCCGTGGTGTTCTCCGGCGATACCGCGGTCAGCGAAAACCTGATCAAGCTGGCCCGCGGCGCGGACTTCCTGGTGCACGAGGCGATCGATCCGGCCTGGGTCGACCACATCGTCGGCGCCAAGCCCTGGGATGCCCGCCAGCAAGCGTTGGCCCGCCAACTGCTGGAAGCCCACACCACGCCGCAACAGGTCGGCGAAGTTGCCACCCGCGCTGGCGTCAAGACGCTGGTGCTGTCCCACCTGGTCCCGGGCGACGCCCCGGCGGAGCATTGGCTCCAGGCACGGCAGACCTTCCAGGGACCGGTAGTGCTGGGACAGGACCTGCTGCGCCTGCCCCTCGGTCCCTAACGCCCGCCCCCCCCCAATTTGCACGCTTTCCTCCGCGGACCGCCAGTCGGTCCGCGGGGCGCGCCGCATCCACAGCATCCGTAACTTCCGTCATGCCAGGAGTCGCAATGCCCACGCTGAACTCACCGTTCTCCCCTACCCGCCTCCATGGCGCACTCATCCGCCGTTCACTGGGCGCCGCCCTGCTCGGCGCCTTGCTCTGGCCATTGGCCGCCACCGCAGCCGCCTGCGCGCCAGTCGAGCTGGGCGGCCGCTCGCTGACCCTGGCGCAGATCGAATCCGTGGCCAGGCAAGGCTGCCGCGTGACGGTGGCCGACGACGCAATGCAGCGGGCGGAACGCTCCTATGAGCTGCTGCTGGCGTATGCGCGACTGGACCGCCCGGTGTACGGATTGAACCGGGGCGTGGGTCTGAACAAGGACCAGACCATATTCCAGGGCGGCGCGATTTCGCCCGAGGTCCGCAAGCTGTCGGAGCAGTTCAACCGCAACCTGCTGCGCTCGCACAGCGCCGCCTACGGCAGCGAGGCGCCCCAGGAAGTCACGCGGGCCGCGATGCTCATCCGGCTGAACACGGCCCTGTTCGGCGGCGCCGGATTGCAGCCTGCCGTGCTGCGCCAGTACGCCGAATTCCTCAATCGCGGGGTGACCCCCGTCATGTTCGGCGAGGGCTCGGTCGGGCAGGCCGACATTACGATTCTTCCGCAGATCGGACTGGCGATGATGGGCGAAGGCCAGGCCTACTACGGCGGTCAGCGCCTGCCCGCGTCGCAGGCATTGCGTCAGGCGGGGCTGACGCCGATACAACCCTTCGGCAAAGACGCGCTGGCCATCGTCAGTTCCAATGCCTATGGCGCCGCCGTCGCGTCGCTGGCGGCGTTGGACGCCGCCAGGCTGCTTTCCCAGGCCGATGCGGTCGCCGCGCTGTCGCTTGAAGGGCTGGACGGCAACCTCGCTCCGCTGTTGTCCGCGTCCCAGGCCCAACGCCCGTATGACGGGCAGGTAAGCACGGCCCAACATATCCTCACGCTGTTGCGTGGCAGCTCGCTGTGGCGGCAGGACCCGAAACGCGCGCTGCAGGATCCGTTGAGCTTTCGCACGGTGAGCCAGGCCCATGGGGCCGCCCGGGACATGCTGGAGCTGCTGCAGCGACAACTGCTGCTGCAGATCAATAGTTCCGACGACAACCCTACCGTGGCGCTGGATGCCCGGCCCGCAAGCGATGCCCAGCCTTATGAATTGCAGTTCTACGTCACGCAGGGTCCAGTCCAGGGCGCCGTGATTCCCAACGCCGGATTCGATCCCAGCGCCTGGGCGCTGCCCTTGCAGAGCATGGGCGTGGCCTTGTCACAGGTGGCCCAGTTGTCGGCGCAGCGCACGCTTCGGTTGACCGATACGGCGTTCACCGGGCTGCCGCGGTTTCTCAGCCCGGGCAATGGCTCGATCGGATATGGCCCGATCCAGAAAACCGTCTCGTCGCTTGCCGCCGAGATACGGGTACTGGCGCTGCCGATCGCCACCGATGTGCAGCCCCAGGCCGGCAATATCGAAGACGTGGGGACCAATGCCCCCGCCACGGGCCGCAGAGTGGCCGCTCAGATCGACCGGCTGACCACCCTGCTCGCGGTGGAACTGATGCACGCCGCCCAGGCGGTGGACTTGCGCGTCGCCAAGCATCCCGATTTCGCCGTCGGGACAGGCACTGGCGCGTTGCGGCATGACTTCCGCGAGCGCGTCCCCTACATGAAGGAAGACCGCCGCAACGACGAAGACATCGTCGTTGCGGCCAATTTCCTGGCTCACGCCAGGCAGCAGCAGCCGGCAGCGGCCTCTACGGCGCGCTGACGCCTCCCAGCCTACGCCGCCACCGCCTCCTCCAGCATCTCCAGCCGGTCCTGCCCCCAGAACACCTCGCCCCGGTACACATACGACGGCGATCCGAACACCCCAGCCGCGACCGCATCGTTGGTGTTGCGGCGGTAGACGGCCTCGATGCCGGGCTCGGCCGCCGCGGCCAGCAGCGCCGGAGCATCCAGCCCCTGCTGCGCCAGGATGGCGCGCAGGGTGGCCTCGTCGGAGATGTCCTGCTCGTCGCACCACTCCGCTTTCAGGATCGCCTTGTACAGCGCCGCCACCGGCAGGCCGGCATGGTCCGCCGCGATGACGATGCGCGAAGCCAGGCTGGCATCCGGGCACATATAGGCCGGTTGCGGATTGACGCGGATGTCCAGCTTGCGGCACCAGCGCGCCAGCTCCGTCACGCGGTAAGCCTGGCGCTCAGGTGCGCGCAGGCCCAGCAGGATGCCGCCGGTGCGGGCGTAGACCTCGGGCAGGTCCACCGGCAGGTAGCGGATCACCGCCTGCTGGCGCGCCGCCAGCGCCTCCAGCCTGTCGGCGCCGAGGTAGGCCCAGTCGGAGTTCATCCAGAAGTAATAGTCGATGGTCTTCATGGCGTCCACAATCATGGCGTCCTCAGGTTGGCGCGGGCCGGCACCCGCAAGGCCGCAACCGCAGGCGCCTCGCTGCGCATCAGCCAGGCGCTGAACAGGGCGATCACACCCAGGATGCTCAGGTACCACACCACGTACTGGGGATCGCCCCCGCCCTTGGCCAGCAGCCAGGTCGCCACGATGGGCGCCAGGCCGCCGCCGATGGCGCCGGACACCTGTACCGCCAGCGATATGCCCGTGTAGCGCACCTCGGCCGGGAACTGGCTGGAGAACAAGGTGCCTTCCGGCCCATAGAGGCAAGCGTAGACCAGGCCGACCGCCAGGCAAACCGCCAGGATGATCCAGCCCGTGTCCCGCGTGCCCAGCAGATGGAAGAACACCGGCGCGCACGCCAGGATGCCCAGGGTGCCGGCCATGAACACCCACTTGTGCCCGATCTTGTCGCCCAGCATGCCGAACAGCGGCATGGTGAACAGCGCCACGGCCGCGCCCCAGATCGTGGCGTCCAGCATCACGGAACGCGCAATGCCCAGCGTGCCCGTGGCGTAGGCCAGCGAGAACGTCACCACGGTATAGAACCAGGTCACTTCCGCCAGCCTTGCGCCCACCACCACCAGCAGCGCGCGGCGATGGTGCTTCAGGACTTCCGCCACCGGCACTTCGACCTTGGCGCCCTTCTCTTTCATCTGCTCGAAGTCTGGCGACTCGGCCACCTTGACCCGGATGAACCAGCCCACCAGCAGCAGAACCACGCTGGCCAGGAAAGGCAGGCGCCAGCCCCAGGCCAGCATGTCGGCCTCGGGCAAGGTCGCGACCGCCCCCATCGCCAGCGACGACAGGATCAGGCCCGGCGCCACGCCGGCTTGCGGCAGGCTGCCGAAAAAGCCCTTCTTGCCATCCGGCGCATGCTCCACCGCCATCAGCACTGCCCCGCCCCATTCGCCGCCGACCGCGATGCCTTGCAGGAAGCGCATCAGCACCAGCAGCACCGCGGCCCAGTAGCCGATCTGTTCATAGGAAGGGATCAGTCCGATCAGGATGGTGGGCACGCCCATCAGCAACAGGGTGATCAGCAGCATGGATTTACGGCCGATCTTGTCGCCGTAGTGGCCGAAGATCACGCCGCCCAGCGGCCGCGCGAAAAAGCCCACGGAATAGGTGGCGAACGCCGCCAGCGTGCCCGTCAGCGGATCGAAGGAAGGAAAGAAGATCTTGTTGAAAATCAGCGCGGCAGCGGTGCCGTAAAGGAAAAAGTCGTACCACTCGATGGTGGTGCCCATCATGCTGGCCAGTCCGGCCGTCACGTAATCGCGGCGCGAGCGCGCAGCCGCAGGCTTGGTCGTCATCATCATGACTCCCCGAAAAAAGTTCTGGAGGAATGGGGCTGCGCGGTATCAGGCGGCGGGCAGCGGCAAGGGCGCAATGCCATGCGTCTGCCGGGCCCAGTAATTGAACGTCGCATTGACGATCGAGGGCTTGAGCAGATAGTCGTGCGCTTCGCGCGCCAGCGCATCGTCCACCGGCGTCAGCGGGCCGAAGGCCTGCGCGCGGATCTGCATGCGCGCCGCGCGTTCCAGGTAGACCGACAGGTAGGTCGCCTCTTCGCAAGACACGCCGGCCGTCAGGTAGCCGTGATGCGCCAGGATGATGGCGCGCTTCTTGCCCAGCGCGCCGGAGATGATCACCCCTTCCTGGTCAGCGATCGGCACGCCTGGCCATTCCCCCAGGAAGGCGCAGTCGTCGTGCAAGGGCGTCATGTCCATCTGCGAGATCACCAGCGGCTGGCGCGCCGCGGCCAGCGCCGAGGCCCACGGCGAATGCGTGTGGATGATGGATTGCACGTCGGGCCGCGCTTCGTATACCCACAGGTGAAAGCGGGTGGCCGGGTTGGCCATGCCCTCGCCCGTCAGCGTGTGCAGGTCGCGGTCTACTTCGATGAAGTCGGCCGGCGTGGCTTCGTCAAAGCCTAGCCCGAAGCGCAGGGTCCAGTAGGCCCCCGGACGCTGCGAACGCACGCTGATCTGGCCGGCGAGCCCGGCTTCCTGCTCGGTCATGGCCAGGATGCGACAGGCATAGGCCATGGTTTCCTGGATGCTGCGCGGCACGGCGCGCAGATGGTGCGCCATTTCCTGCGTGGCGCGGGTGTCGAAATAGGATTTCTCTCGTAATGCGGTGCTCATGTCTTCCCCTGTGTAATGCCCGCGCCATCGGCGCCACCGGACGCCGCGCGAGGTATGCACAGTATGGAAAGCCATGCGCAATACAGCCATGCAGCCACGGTCATAGCTGCTATTCGACCCGCCAGGCCGGCTATTGCGCCGCGATGCGGTGGGCGACGGCCAGCAGCTCGCTCACCAGCGGCAGGGGCTGGCGGTTGGCCAGCGTGATGGCGACCACGCGCCGCCGCAAGATGGGGCTATGGACCCGGACCTTCCGCAGGCCGTACTCGGTCAGCAGCTTGTCGGGGATGCGGGACGGCAGGATGCAGGCGCCCACGCCCGAGGACACCAGCTTGAGCATGGCGTCTATGGTTTCGGCCTCGGCCACGAACTCCGGCTCCAGCCCCGCGCTGTGGATCATCTTGCGCAGCGCGTAATGCGGCGGAAAGCCCACCAGCCGCAGGTCCATGCCGGACAGGTCGACGTCGTCCGGCAGTTGCACCTCGCCGCGCACGATCAGGCACATGTCGTCGTCAAACAGCGTGGCCGACGCCAGGTTGTCCGAGGCGACCGCCGCGTCATAGACGAAACCCACGTCCGCCTTGCCGCTTTCGACCAGCGCCACCACTTCGGGCGAACTGCGGCCCATCACCGACAGGTTCACGTGTTCATGGCTGCTGACGAAACTGGCCACCACCTCGGCCATGAAGTAGTAGCTGAGCGTGTGCACGGTGGCGAGCCGGACCGTTCCCTGCGTCACGCCTTCGCGCTGGCGCACGGCCTCCAGTACCCGGTCGATGTTCCGATAGGCGGGCTGGATGCCGTCGAGCAGCCGCGCGCCGGCTTCGGTCAATTCCACGCCGCGGCCAGTGCGCACGAACAGCGGCTTGCCCACGTGGGCCTCCAGCGCCGCCAGTTGCCGGCTCAGCCCGGACTGGGTCTGGTCCAGGTCCTCCGCAGCACGCGATAGCGATTTGAGTTCCGCGATGCGCAAGAAATAGCGCAACTGCCGGTCCGGTGTATCCATGCTGCCCTCCCGCCCCCTTTTCGATGCGCTCATGCTGGCGCGGTTGACAGTGTGCACCAGCGACCGGTCCGGCACTACGGGGATTTGCGCTAAGGCCGGGTTGGCGTACCCTGGCATACCCAGGCCTCTGCCACGAAAAGGAACCTCGCATGACCGCGTCCCCGCCCCAGCGTCCCATCGCCGCCACCATCGCAGCAGTCGTGCGCGACGGCCGCGTGCTGCTGGTGCAACGCGCCAACCCGCCTGACCAGGGCCGCTGGGCCTTTCCCGGCGGCAAGATCGACGCGGGCGAAGGCGTGCTTGCCGCCGCCGCGCGTGAACTGCTGGAAGAAACCGGCGTGCGGGCGCAACCGCTGCACGTGTTCGACGCGGTGGACGTCTACGACCGCGACGACGCGGGCGCGCTGCGCCGCCACTTCATCCTGATCGCGGTGCTGTGCCGCTGGCAATCCGGCGAGCCGGTGGCGGGCGACGATGCCGCCGACGCCCGCTGGGTGCCGCTGGAAGCATTGGACAATCATTCGCTCGCGACCAGCTTCGGCGTGGCCGAACTGGCGCGCAAGGCGGCGGCGCTATCATCGGCCGCGCCGTAGCGTTTCAGGCTGGCTCCCCCAGGCCGCTTTCCAGCAGCCAATCGCGAAACACCCGCGCCTTTTCCGGCATGGCGCCCCTGCCCGGCCACACGAGGTAGTAGCCAAACTCCTCCAGCCAGGCGTCGCCGGCCAGCCGGACCAGGCGTCCAGCAGCCACGTCATCCTGCACCATCGCCACGGGCAGCAGTCCTGCGCCCTGGCCAGCGGCCACGGCCTGCAGCAGCAGGCTGCCATCATCGAACGCGGGCCCACGCGGCATGCCCGCGTCCTCCACGCCCTGCGCCGCGAACCACAGCTGCCAGCCGTTGCGCGCTTCGTCATGCACGCGCGGCCAGCGCAGCAGTTCCCGCGCGCCAGCCGGCATCCCCAGCTTCGCCACCAAGCCGGCCGATGCCACCGGCACGACTTCCACGGTCAGCAGGTGTTCGCTTTGCAGTCCCGCATAGCGGCCCAGTCCGTGGCGGATCGCGATGTCCGCGCCGTCCCGGCCGAAGGCCGCCAGCGCGTTGCTGGTGACGAGCTGCAGGTCGATCTCAGGATGGCGGGCATGGAAGTCATGCAGTCGGGGAATCAGCCAGGCCGACGCGAAGAACGCGGTGGTGCTGAGGGTGAGCACGCGGCTCTCGGGCGGCTGGGCGACACGGGCGGACGCGGCCAGGATCTGGCGGAAGGCGTTGCGCACCGGCGGCAGGTAACCGTGGCCGGCATCCGTCAACTGAATGCCGCGGTTCACGCGCAGAAACAGCGCCACGCCCAGATGCTGCTCCAGCGACTTGATCATCTGGCTGACCGCGCCGGGCGTCACGCATAGCTCCTGCGCCGCGTCCTTGACCGACAGATGGCGGGCCGCGGCTTCAAAGGCGCGCAACGCGTTGAGCGGAGGCAGTCGTGGAGCGGTCATTTCCGAAGAGTTCAATGATTTAGTTTTTCTAACTCAAACAGAATAGAAATCATGGTTTGTACGCTGGTCCAGCAGACATTAACTTGATCGGGTCTGTGACGAATAGAAGATGGATAAAGAATAGATGAACTATACGGAAGACATCAAGGCCGCCGACCTGCACCAACTCGATCTGCTGGCTCTTGCCGCCCTGATCCAGTCGGGCGAGGTCTCGCCCGTGGAGATCACGCGCGCGCAACTACGGCGCATCGAAGCGCTGGACGGCGAGCTGCGCAGCTACGCCCATGTGACCGCGGCCTCTGCGCTGCAGGAAGCCCAGGCCGCCGAAATCGAAATACGCCAGGGGCGCTACCGCGGCCCCCTGCATGGCGTCCCCCTCGCGCTGAAGGACCTGTTCCGGCGCAAGGGCGTGCCGACGGCTGCCGGCGCCGCGATCCACCGGGGCGTGCCCGCCGACCATGACGCCACGTTAGCCAGCCGCCTGCGCGACGCGGGCGCCGTGCTGCTGGGGCAGCTGCAAATGACCGAAGGCGCGTACTCCGACCATCACCCCGACGTCGCGCCGCCGCGCAACCCCTGGCACGCGGATTACTGGATCGGCATCTCATCCAGCGGATCAGCGGCGGCGACGGCCGCGGGCTTGTGCTTCGGCGCGACCGCCTCGGACACCGGCGGTTCCATCCGCTGGCCTTGCGCGGCCGCGGGGCTGACCGGCATCAAGCCGACCTGGGGCCGTGTCAGCCGCCACGGCATGTTCGAACTGGCGGCCTCGCTGGATCACGCCGGCGTCATCGCGCGCAGCGCGGCCGACGCCGCGGCGCTGCTGGAAGCGATTGCCGGACCCGACGCGAAGGATCCGACCGCGTTGCAAGCGCCCGTGCCGCGCTACGCCTTGGAGGCCGCCGTTCCCGCTGCCGGCCTGCGGATCGGCGTGGATATGAACTGGAACCACCGCAACGTCGATGCGCAGACCCAACGCATGATGGAATCGGCAATGCAGGCCTTCGAACAGCTGGGCGCAACCCTGGTGCCGCTGCAGTTCCCCATCGAAGACGCGGCGCAGGCCGTGCGCGACTGGGCCCCGCTCTGCGCGGTCGAAGCGGCGGTGGCGCACGCCAGCACCTATCCATCCCGCAAGGCGGAGTACGGACCGGTGCTGGCCGGCGTGATCGAAGCGGGACGCTCGCTATCCGGTCTCGACTACCAGCGCATCCTGTTGCGTCGCATGGCCATGCGAGGCAAGGTCGACGCCTTGTTCGGCCGCGTCGATGCGCTGCTGACGCCAGTGCAGCCCATGGCGCCGCTCACGCTCGAAGCCATCAGCGTCCTGGGACTACAGCCCGGGCTGGTCGAAGCGCTGCAACGCTATACCTGCGTGTTCGACATGACCGGGCATCCCTGCCTGACGCTGCCCGCCGGGCAGTGCGAAGCCGGCATGCCCATGGGCCTGCAACTGGTGGCGGCCCATCTGGGCGAGCCCGTGCTGTTCCGCTTGGGCGCCGCTTTCCAGGCGGCGACAAGCTGGCATCTGCGCCGGCCGGCACTGTGAGGCCGAAGATGAACATGCATGCGCGGCACGGCGCCAGCCGGATCTTCCACGGCTGGCGGGTGGTGGCCGCGGCCTTCGCCATCACCTTGCTCGGCTTTGGCAGCGCCTATTCCTTCAGCGCCTTCGTCGACGCCTTGCAACGCGACTTCTCCGCCACGCGCGGCGCGGTGTCGCTGGTGTTCTCGCTGGCGGGCTTTCTCTACTTCGGTTTCGGCGTGGTCAGCGGTCCGCTGGCGGACCGCTACGGCTCGCGTCGCATGGCCTGGATAGGCATGCTGCTGGTGGCGCTGGGCCTGGCGCTTGCCAGCGCCGCGCAGAGCATGATGCAGATCTACCTGGCCTACGGCCTGGGCGTCGGGTTGGGCGTGGGCTGCGCCTATGTACCGGTGGTGGGCGCGGTGCAGCGTTGGTTCCTGCGCCGCCGCGGGCTGGCCTCGGGGCTGGCCGTCAGCGGCATCGGCGTGGGCACGTTGCTGGTGCCGCCGCTGGCGTCGGCGCTGATCGAACTGTGGGGCTGGCGCGCCGCGTATCTGGCGCTGGCCGCGGCGGTGGCTGTCCTGGGCTGCGCCGCGGCGCGCTGGGTTGAAAATTCGCCGCAAGACCGCGGACTGCAACCCGACGGCGACGCAGCCTCCACAGTCCGCGCAGCGCCGGCCTCCCCGCCCGCCGGCGTGCCGGTGCTCACCGCCATCCGCAGCAGGGTCTTCCTGCTGCTGTACCTGGCAGCCATGGCCGGCGCCTTCGGCGTCTTCGTGCCTTTCGTGCATCTCATCCCGTACGCCTTGGATCATGGGATCGCGCCGGGGCTGGCCGTGCTGCTGCTGGGCTTGGTCGGCGTGGGCAGCACGGCCGGCCGATTCCTGCTGGGCACGCTGGCCGACCGCCTGGGCCGGCGCGCCTCGCTCGCCACGATGTATGGCGGCATGGCGGCGTCGCTGGCGCTATGGGGCGCTTGCGGCCAGTTCTGGACGCTGGCTTTGTTCGCCCTGGTGTTCGGCGCGTTCTACGGCGGCTGGGTGGCGCTGATGCCGGCGGTGGTCATGGATTACTTCGGCGGCCGCCACGTCAGCGGCATCATCGGCGCGCTCTACACCAGCGTGGCGTTCGGAACGCTGATCGGTCCGGTGGCGGCGGGCCATGCGTACGACCTCAGCGGCTCCTATCTGCTGCCCATCGTCGCCAGTGCGGCGGGCAACGCTTTGGCGGCGGCGATCACGGCACTGCTGCCGCGGCAAGGCGCGACGCAGGCCGCGCCGCGCCCAGCTCTACTATAGGGGTCCATCCAGGCACTCCCGGCGCCCCATGTTCGAAACCTACCTTTCCCGCTGGCAACTCACTCCCGACGGCGCTCCCGTCATCACGCACGCCGCCCAGTTGCTGCCCGTGCGCCATCGCGGCCTGCCCGCCATGCTCAAGGTCTCGCACGAGGAAGACGAAAAGCAAGGCGGCGTGCTGATGCGCTGGTGGGACGGCCAGGGCGCGGCGCGCGTGCTGGCTCACGACGACGCAGCCATCCTGCTGGAGCGGGCCACCGGCACGCGCTCGCTGGCGGACTACGCCCGCAACGGGCGCGACGACGAGGCCACCCGCATCATCTGCAGCGTGCTGCGGGACCTGCATGCCCCACGTGCCCAGCCGCTGCCCGCGCTGCGTCCGCTGGAAGAATGGTTCGAGGAACTGTGGCCCATGGCGCAGGCGCAAGGCGGCATCCTGGCGCACAGCGCGCGCCACGCCCGCGCCCTGCTCGACAGTCCGCGCGACCTGACGGTGCTGCACGGCGACGTACACCACGACAACATCCTGGACTTCGGCGAACGCGGCTGGCTGGTTATCGACCCCAAGCGCCTGCATGGCGAGCGCGCCTTCGACTACGCCAACATCTTCTGCAACCCGGACCTGGCGGATCCCGTTCCGCCCGTCGCCATCGCGCCTGGGCGCTTCGAGCGGCGGCTGGAGCTCATCGTTGCTCAGTCGGGCCTGGAGCGCCGCAGGCTGCTGCAATGGATCCTGGCCTGGTGCGGACTCTCCGCCGCCTGGTTCATGGGCGGCGGCGAAGACGCCGCGATCGACCTGGACATCGCCCGCCAGGCGCACGCGCTGCTGGAACGCTGAATCGCCACCGCTGTAAACAAGGCATCCGGCTCGATGCGGTAAGGTGTAGCCCCACACCCCTTATCTCTTCATTCCCGGAGTACCGAATGACCGGATTGTTCATCGTGGTGGCGGCGCTGGCGTTCCTGATGCTGGCGGCGTATCGAGGCTATAGCGTGATCCTGTGCGCGCCCATCGCGGCCATGGGCGCGGTGCTGCTGACCGACCCGTCGGCGCTGGCGCCCGTGTTCTCGGGCATCTTCATGGAGCGCATGGCGGGCTTCGCCAAGCTCTACTTCCCCGTGTTTTTGCTGGGCGCCGTGTTCGGCAAGCTGATCGAGCTGTCGGGCTTTTCGCGCGCCATCGTGCAGGCAGTGCTGCGCCTGATCGGCGCCGAACGCGCCATCATGGCCATCGTGCTGGTCTGCGCGGTGCTGACCTACGGCGGCGTCTCGCTATTCGTGGTGGTGTTCGCGGTGTATCCGTTCGCGGCCGAGATGTTCCGCCAGGGCGGCATCCCGAAACGGCTGATGCCGGGCGCGATCGCGCTGGGCGCGTTCACGTTCACCATGACCGCGCTGCCCGGCACGCCGCAGATCCAGAACATCATCCCCACCACTTTCTTCGAAACCACCACCTGGGCCGCGCCGTGGCTGGGCCTGATCGGCGCCTGCTTCACGCTGACCGCCGGCATCGCCTACCTGGAGTGGCGGCGCAAGCGCGCGGCAGCCGCGGGCGAGACCTACGGCACCGACCTGCGCAACGAACCGGTCACGCCGCCCAATGAACGCGAGCACCATCCGCTGATCGCGCTGCTGCCGCTGGTGGTGGTGGGCGTCGCCAACTACCTGCTGACGCGCTGGATACCGGGCTGGTATCCGGCAGGCTCCGAAGTCGCGCTGCCGGGCCTGCCCAAGCCCATGCCCGTCAACGCCGAGGACCAGGTGGCGCTGTGGGCGGTGATGGGCGCGCTGATCGCGGGCATCGTCACCATCCTGCTGTTCTCGTTCCGCGGCATCAAGGCGCATTTCGCCGAAGGCAGCAAGAGCGCGGTGTCGGGCGCGTTGCTGGCCTCGATGAACACCGCAGCGGAATACGGCTTTGGCGGCGTCATCGCCGCCCTGCCCGGCTTCCTGCTGGTGGCCGACGCGCTCAAGGCCATCCCCGACCCGTTGGTGGGCGAGGCGGTGGCCGTGACCTCGCTGGCCGGCATCACGGGTTCCGCCTCGGGCGGCATGAGCATCGCGTTGGCGGCCATGGCGCAGACCTTCATCGACAGCGCCCACGCGGCGGGCATCCCGATGGAAGTGCTGCACCGGATCGCCGCCATGGCCAGCGGCGGCATGGACACGCTGCCGCACAACGGCGCGGTGATCACGTTGCTGGCGGTCACGGGCCTGACGCACCGGCAGTCCTACGGCGACATCTTCGCCATCACGCTGATATCGACCACTTCGGTCTTCCTGGCGATCGCGGTGTACTACCTGACCGGCATCGTCTGAGCCAGGCCGGCTGCGATGACCTCCGCCAGCCATTGCGTGAAGACGCGCACCCGCGCCGACACCTGGCGGTTCTGCGGATACAGCACCGACACAGGCATGGGCGCGGGCGGCGCGCCGGGCAGCACGATCTTCAACTCGCCCGCCGCCAGCTCGCGCTCGACGCGGTAGCGCGGCACCTGCACCAATCCCAGGCCGGCCAGCGCCGCGCCGGTGTAGAGCTCCGCGCCAGTCACGCTGACCACGGCCCTGGGGCGTACCTGCACGTTCTTGCCGTCGACCATGAAATCGAGCGGCAGGCTGCGCCCAGTGGCGCTGGACAGGTAGTCCACCGCCCGATGGCCTTCCAGATCTTCCAGCCGCCGCGGCTCGCCGTGGCGCGCCAGATAGGCGGGGCTGGCCACCGTGACTTGCGGCATCAGCGCGATCTGGCGTCCCACCAGCGAGGAATCCTGCAGCGTGCCGGTGCGCAGCACGCAGTCCACGCCTTCGCGCACCAGGTCCACCAGTCGGTCGTCCTCGCCCAGTTGCAGCACGATGTCGGGATAGCGTTCCAGAAAGGCCGGCAGGCCGGGCATGACGAAGAACCTGGCCAGCGTGCCCTGCGCATTGACGCGCAACAGGCCCTTGGGCGAGGTGTCCAGGAAGGCGCCGTCGGCCTCCTCCAGATCCGCCAAGAGCCGCACGCAGCGCTGGTAGTGGGCCTCGCCATCATGGGTCAGCCGTACCTGGCGCGTGGTGCGTTCAAGCAGCCGCGCCCCCAGGCGCGCTTCCATCCGCTTGACCAGATTGGTGACCGTGGGCCGCGGAATCTGCAGGTCCTCTGCCGCCTTGGAAAAGCTACGCCTTTCGGCGATGCGCACGAACACCTGCATTTCCTGGAACCGGTCCATTGTCACTTGCCCATTATTAATGCAGATGAAATTATGTTAGCGAATATAGAGTAATTATCTTTTTTCTGGAATAGTTCAAGATACGCCTCACCCCCATCCAACCGGAGATACGACATGAACACCCAGGCCACGCAACGCATCGCGCTCGTCACCGGCGGATCGCGCGGCATAGGCGCCGCCATCGTCCGCCGCCTGGCGCGCGACGGCCACGCCGTCGCCATCAACTACGCCTCCAGCGCCGCCGAGGCCGAGGCGCTTGCCGACGAAATCCGCGCCGCTGGCGGCCGCGCCCTGGCAGTGCGCGCCGACGTGTCCCGGGCGGACCAGGTGCGCGCCATGTTCGACCAGGTGGAAGCGGGACTGGGCCGCATCGACGTCCTGGTCAACAGCGCCGGCATCCTCAAGATGGTGCCGCTGGCCGAGACCAGCGACGAGCTCTACGAGCAGACCTTCGGCATCAACACCCGCGGCACCTTCAACACGCTGCGCGAAGCTGCCACGCGCTTGGCCGACGGCGGCAGCATCGTCAACGTGTCCAGCACCACCATCGCGCTCAACCTGCCGAACTACTCCGTCTACATCGCCAGCAAGGCAGCGGTGGAAAGCCTGACACAGGTGTTCGCCAAGGAATTGCGCGGCCGCCGTATCACGGTCAACGCGGTGGCGCCCGGCCCCGTCGCCACCGACCTCTTCCTGAACGGCAAGAGTCCCGAGCTGATCGAGCACTACGCCAAGATGCCGCCCCTCGAACGCCTGGGCCAGCCCGATGACATTGCCAACGTGGTGTCGTTCCTGGCAGGCCCCGAGGCAGGCTGGGTCAACGGCCAGATCCTGCGCGCCAACGGCGGCGTCGCCTGACCCGGCCCATCCCAGAACCGCAAAACGCAAGTCCGCGCGCGGCCGCTCGGCCGCGCCATCCCTCATCCCTACGCATGAGCGCGCAGCCTTTGGCGCGCGCGCGGCGCATCGCCCCGATAGCCGCGAATTTGCGTGTATCCCTCATCCGTTTTACCCATGCCCCCATCGCCTGATGGGTTGAGCGGTTGCGTCCGCTCATCGCGTTTCTCCGTTGATCACTCGGGCCTTTGACTTACGGACAAGTCTGGCCAGCTGGACGAGGTTTGCATGAGACGAGAGCCGGAAGGTCTGTATTAGGCTGATCCCGTAGTACTCCGACTCACCTTGATCAATTGGACGAAAGTAAATGAATCAACTCATTCATCCGGATTGCCACCCCTTCACCGCCGCAGGCAACCTGAAGCAGCTCTCGGCGTTCTACGAGGAGGGACGTCGGGTCATGTGGATGATGCTGCGCGCTCAACCGCGTCCGTGCTTCAACCATGAACTGATCGACGAGATCATGACTTTGGCGCGCGCCGCCAAGGACTCCGGCCTGCCCATCGATTTCTGGGTCACCGGCTCGCTCGTTCCTCAGATCTACAACGTGGGCGGCGATCTGAATTTCTTCGCGGAAGCCATACGCACCGGCAAGCGCGAAGCGCTGCGGGCGTACGCCCGGGCTTGCGTGGATTGCGTGCATGCCGCCACCCGCGGCTTCGACACCGGCGCGATCTCGCTGGCGATGATCGAAGGCACCGCCCTGGGCGGCGGCTTCGAGGCCGCGTTGGCGCACCACTTCGTGCTGGCGCAGAACACCGCCCGCATGGGCTTTCCTGAAATGGCGTTCAACCTCTTCCCTGGCATGGGCGGCTACTCGCTGGTGGCGCGGCGCTCGGGCATGAAGCTGGCCGAGGAACTGATAGGCACGGGCGAATCCCACACTGCCGAATGGTTCCATGGCCGCGGCCTGGTCGACGTGCTGTTCGAGCCGGGCGACGCCTACAAAGCCACCCGCACCTTCATCGACGTGATGCGGCCCAAGCTCAACGGCATGCGCGCCATGCTGCGCGCGCGCCAGCGCGTGCTGAGCTTGTCGCGCTCGGAGCTGATGGACATTACCGAAGATTGGGTCGAGGCCGCGTTCTCGATCGACCCGAAGGACCGCGCCTACATGGAACGCCTGGTGATGGCGCAGAACCGCCGCAGTTCTTCCAGCGCGGAGTCCGCGCTGGAAGCCACCATGCATTGATGCGGCAAGGCGCTGCCGGCTGCGTCAGGCAATGAGATGCAGCCGGCGGCGCTGAGCCAGCCAGGCGGTGAACTCCGCCGCCGGCATGGGCTTGGCGTACAGGTAGCCCTGTTTGGCGTCCACGCCCAGGGTGTCGACGAACACGGCCTCTTCGGTCGTTTCCACGCCCTCGGCGATCACCTTCAACTCCAGCGTGCGCGCCACCGCGACGATGGCGCGCGCCAGCGCCTGCGACACCGGGTTCTCGTTGACGCCGCGCACGAAGCTCGCGTCCAGCTTGATCGCGTCCAGCGGAATGCGGGCAAGCTGCGACAGCGAGGAATAGCCCGTGCCGAAGTCGTCCAGATGAACGCGCGCGCCCAGTTGCCGGAACTGCTTGATCAGTTCGATGGCGGCGCCTTCGTCGTCGATCAGGCAGCTTTCGGTCAGTTCGATGTCCAGCAGGCAGGGATCCAGACTGGCGTCGCCGATGGCGCGCATGAAGTCGCTGACCACGCCCTTGTCGTTCAACTGCCGCGCCGACACGTTGATGGCGATGCGGATGTTCAGGCCGTCGCGCTTCCAGGCCGCGGCCTGCCTGGCCGCTTCACGCATGACCCACACGCCCAGCGGCGAGATCAGGCCGGATTCCTCGGCATAGGGAATGAAGACGCTGGGGCCGACCATGCCGCGCTCCGGCGAGCGCCAGCGCACCAGGGCTTCGACCCCATCGACCTCGCCGTTGCGGCCGGCCAGCTTGGGCTGGTAGTACAGCATCAGATGGTCTTCGGCCAGCGCCTTGCGCAGATTGGTGTCCAGCCAGACGTAGTCCGCGTTGCGGCGGTCCATCTCGGGTTGGAATACGCGGTAGGTATGGCGTCCCGCTTCCTTCGCCACATACATGGCGATGTCGGCGCTGCGCACCACGCTGTCCAGGTCGGCGCCGTGGTCGGGATACATGGCGATGCCGATAGAGCAACTGGTGTAGACCTCGATCAGCCCCTGGCGGAAAGGCTCGCGCAGCCGTTCGATGATGCGCTGGGCGGTCGCCTCCAGTTCCCAGGTCTGCGCGGCCTCGTGCAGCACGATGAATTCGTCGCCGCCCAACCGCGCCAGGGTCTGGCCTTCGGAGAGGCAGGAGGAAATCGCGACCGCGACCGACTTCAACAGCCGATCGCCGAAGCCGTGGCCGTAGTGGTCGTTGATGCGCTTGAAATTGTCCAGGTCCAGGAACAGCACGCCGCCGCGCCCATCCTGGCCCGCCGCCAGCGCCGCCTTCAGCCGCGTGGTGATCGCGTGGCGGTTGGGCAGGTTGGTCAGCATGTCGGTGTTGGCCAGCACCCGCAGGCGCTCCTGCGCCTGGCGTTCCTCGGTGATGTCGGTGCCCGAGCAGATCAGGTAGACGCGCTTTTCGCCGCTGCCGCTGGTGACGAACTTGTTGCGGAACAGGAAGAGGCGCGGTCCCTTGACCGTATTGATGAGGCGCTCGGCCTCGTAGGATTGCCCGCGCTTGTAGAACTCGGCGATATTGCGGCGCGAGGCGATTGCCTCTTCGCGCGTCATGAACATCTCGAACACGCTGCGGCCGATGATGTCCTGCTCGCGCTTGCCGGTGTATTCCTCGCTGAGCTTGTTGAAGCGTTGCACCCGGCCGTTCTGGTCCACGATGACGATGACCGAGTTGGCCTCGGACACGACGGTCTCGGCGAAGGACAGGCCTTCGACCAGATCCTTGGCCACGGATTCGGTATCGGAATGGGCGGACGCGGTGCCGGCCCATTCGTTGGGATTGATCTTGCGGCCCACCAGATGGAGCCGGAGCATGTCGCCGTACAACGAGATGTCGATGCGCACGCTGGAAGTGATGCCCGTCAGGCTGCGTATCGTCTCGGCTTGTTCCGGGCGCAATGCCATTGCGATATTGGCTGCGCCCTTGACTGCTGCAAGTTCGAACGCGTCGCTATCGGCGGACAGACGCCAATACGGACTGTGCGTTCCGAAATGCGTGTACAGAATCGACTTTTCGTCCTGGTCGTCTGTCATTGTTATCCCCCTTCTGCCGTCCCGGGAAGGCCCGCAAACTACATTACGGCCTAGTCTATTCGGGGTCAACCACTGTATACAATCTCGCGAGGGTTTTATTGCGGTTTATTGCGTCCCCTTTGGCGGTTCATAGCGCAAAAGTTTGCATCCACCCTTTTTTCAGTGCGTATTCCCCAGTTTGCGCGCAAGCCTTGTTGCGTCTTTCACGAGCGCGCGCGCAAACAAAATCGCCGGAGGTTCCAGGCGGAACTTCCGGCGGGTGACGTATAGCCACAACTTTAGGGGTATTAATCCCCCTTCACGCCCGCGTCGTCGATGACTTTGGTCCAACGCGCCAGTTCGGCCGACACGCGGGCGCCGGCGTCGGCCGGCGTGGTCCAGGTGGCGATGGCGCCCTGGTTCAGCAGCGAGGCCTGGACCTCAGGCTTGGCCAGGATCTTCTTCAGTTCGCCATTCAAGCGCTGGATCACGGGCGCCGGAGTATTGGCGGGCGCCACGATGCCGAACATCGAACTGACCTCGAAATCCTTCAGGCCGGCTTCGGCCGCGGTCGGCACGTCCGGCAGCGCGTCCACGCGTTGCGCCGACGTCACCGCCAGCGCGCGCAGCTTGCCGGCCTTGATGTTGCCCTGTGCCGCGGGCACGGTCTCGATCATGCTGAGCACCTGCCCGCCCATCAGGTCGGTCATCGCCGGGCCGCTGCCCTTGTAGGGTACGTGCAGTACGTCCACGCCGGCGGTGCGCTTGAACATTTCGGCGGCCAGATGCTGCGGCGAGCCGTTGCCGGCCGAACCCATGGTGATGTACCCGGGCTTGGACTTGGCCAGCGCGATGAACTCGGCCAGCGTTTTCGCCTGCACCGACGGATTCACCACGAACACCAGCGGCACCGTGCCCACGATGGACACCGGCGCGAAGCTCTTCTCCACGTCATAGGTGACGCGGCCGCGGTACAAGGCGGCGTTGATGGAATGGCTGGTCAGCGCGCCCATCAGCAGCGTGTAGCCATCGGGCTGCGCCTTGGCGACCTGGTCGGCGCCGATGTTGCCGGCGGCGCCCGCCCGGTTCTCCACGATCACCGACTGGCCCAGCGCGCCGGTCAGCTCCTGCGCCAGCACGCGGCCGATGACGTCGGTCGCGCCTCCGGGCGGGTACGGCACGATCATGCGGATGGGCTTGTCGGGGTAGGCGTCGGCGGCCAGGGCGGGAGCGGACACGCCGGCGCACAAGGCCAGCAGGGAAAACAACACGGCGCGGCGCGGCCGCAGACGCAGGTCTGACATGTAGGTCTCCTGCCGGGATGGGTATAGGAATGAAACGGACGCCCGGCTCGTCAACCGCGCCAGTGTAGGTTCGACAACTTGATTGAAGAATCAGAATTTTTCTATCGACTGATCCATATGAAAGATCAATTGAAAGACGCCGACAAATCGCTTGCAGCCGTTTTCAAAGGCTGGCTATGATGCCGTCGTCGGATTATCAATAATATTATCGAGATCAAAATGAAGGACGAAACCAAGAACAACGCAGCTGCGCCCGGCCCTTTCAGCAGTGACGGCGCCAGCGCGCACGGCGTGGCCCGCGGGCTCACCAACTATGGCGACACCGGCTTTTCGCTGTTCCTGCGCAAGGCCTTCATCAAGGGCGCGGGTTTGACCGACGACGCCTTGTCGCGCCCCATCATCGGCATCGTCAATACGGGCAGCAGCTATAATCCCTGCCACGGCAACGCGCCGCAACTGATCGAAGCGGTCAAGCGCGGCGTCATGCTGGCCGGCGGCCTGCCCATGGACTTTCCCACCATTTCGGTGCACGAGAGCTTCTCCCAGCCCACCAGCATGTACCTGCGCAACCTCATGTCCATGGACACCGAGGAAATGATCCGCGCCCAGCCCATGGACGCGGTGGTGCTGATCGGCGGCTGCGACAAGACCGTGCCGGCCCAGCTGATGGGCGCGGCGTCCGCCGGCGTGCCCGCCATCCAGCTGGTCACGGGATCCATGCTGACCGGCTCGCACCGCGGCGAACGCGTGGGCGCCTGCACCGACTGCCGCCGCTACTGGGGCCGCTACCGCGCCGAAGAGATCGACGCGGCCGAGATCGCGGACGTGAACAACCAGCTGGTCGCCAGCGTGGGCACCTGTTCCGTGATGGGCACGGCCAGCACCATGGCCTGCATCACCGAAGCCCTGGGCATGATGGTGGCCGGCGGCGCGTCGGCCCCGGCCGTCACCGCCGACCGCGTGCGCGTCGCCGAGAAGACCGGCGCCACCGCCGTGGCCATGGCCGCCTCGCGCCTGACGCCTGAGCGCATCCTCACCGGCAAGTCCATCGAGAATGCCCTGCGCGTGCTGCTGGCCATCGGCGGCTCCACCAACGGCATCGTGCACCTGACGGCGATCGCCGGCCGCCTGGGCATAGACATCGACCTGGCCGGACTGGACCGCATCAGCCGCGAAACGCCCGTGCTGGTCGACCTGAAGCCCTCCGGTCAGCACTACATGGAAGACTTCCACCACGCCGGCGGCATGCCGGCGCTGCTGCGCGAGCTGCGCCCCTACCTGCACCTGGACGCGCTGACCGTGTCGGGCCGCACGCTGGGCGAGGAACTCGACGACGCCCCGCCCGCCTTCGCGCAGGACGTGATCCGCACGGCGGCCTCGCCCATCTACCCCGTGGGTGGGCTGGCCGTGCTGCGCGGCAACCTGGCCCCCGGCGGCGCCATCATCAAGCAATCCGCCGCCAACCCCAAGCTGATGGAGCACGAGGGCCGCGCGGTCGTGTTCGAGGACGCCGAAGACATGGCGCGGCGCATCGACGACGAGACGCTGGACGTCACCGCCGAAGACATCCTGGTGCTCAAGCGCATCGGCCCGACCGGCGCGCCCGGCATGCCCGAAGCCGGCTACATGCCCATCCCCAAGAAACTGGCGCGCGCCGGCGTGAAGGACATGGTGCGCATCTCCGACGGCCGCATGAGCGGCACCGCCGCCGGCACCATCGTGCTGCACGTCACGCCCGAAGCCGCCATCGGCGGCCCGCTGGCCTACGTGCAAAACGGCGACCGCATCCGCCTGTCGGTAGCCAACCGCGAGATCGCGCTGCTGGTGGACGACGCCGAACTGGCGCGCCGCGCCGCGGCCCAGCCCATCGTCCGCCCCGTCGCCGAACGCGGCTACCGCAAGCTGTTCCTGCAGACCGTGACCCAGGCCGACCAGGGCGTGGACTTCGACTTCCTGCGCGCCGGTGTCACGCGCGACACCGTGCCGAAGAAGTAGGCGGCAAATCCATGGACGCCCTCGCCCCCGACTCCGCGCAGGTACTGGCCCCGGACGCCGCGCAGGCCGCGGTCGCCATCCTGGAAGAAGACATCGTCTTCGGCCGGCTGCACCCGCGCCAGCGCCTGACCGAAGACGAACTCATGGCGCGCTTCGCGCTCAAGCGCCACGTGGTGCGCCAGGTCCTGGCCGACCTGGAGGCGCTGGGCGTGGTGGAAAAAAAGCGCAACATCGGCGCGGTCGTGCGCGCCTACGCGGTGCGCGAAGTCATGGAGCTGTACGCGCTGCGCCAGGTGCTGGAAGTGCATGCCGCCAGCCAGATCCCGCTGCCCGTGCCGCAGGCGCGGCTGGCGGCGCTGGTGGCCGTGCAGCGCGAACACGATGCGGCGGTAGCCGATGGCGACGCGCGCCGCGTGTTCCGCAGCAACCAGCGCTTTCATCGCGAGTTCTTCGGTTTGCTGGACAACGCGGTGCTGGGCCAGGCCATCGAGGAATACGCCCGCCGCACCCACCCCATCCGCTTCGGTTCGCTGGCCGCCGCCGGCTACCGCGAACGCGCCCGCCAGGAACACTGGGCCATGATCCACGCACTGCGGGATGGCGACCGGGAGGGGTTGATGGCGCTGTGCCGGGAGCACCTGCTGCCGTCGCGGGACGCTTATCTGGCGGCGGAACAGGCGCGGCTGGGGGCATGAGCCCACACCCGGCGCCGGTCGCCAGGCGACCGCGCCGCGCCTAAAATGGTGTTCCCAGCCGCAGGACGCGGCTGCGTTGAATCTGAAGACCGCCCCGCGCGGCCGCTTTGGAGTCGAACATCATGAACACTGCTCCTAGTGATCGTGTTTTCTCCGGATCCATCCCGCAGTTCTACCAGCGGTACATGGTTCCTCTCGTCTTCCAGCCCTATGCCGCAGACATCGCCGCGCGAACGGCGGCGCTGCATCCTGCGGCAGTGCTGGAGATCGCCGCAGGCACAGGCGTAGTGACGCGCCAACTCGCGGAGCAGTTGTCCGCCGGCGCGGCCATCGTCGCCACCGATCTGAACCCGGCCATGCTGGAACAAGCCCAGACGCTGGGCGCAAGCCGCGCCATCACCTGGCGCCAGGCCGACGCCCTGCAACTGCCTTTTGAGGACCAGGCCTTCGATGCCGTGGTGTGCCAGTTCGGCTACATGTTCCTGCCGGACAAGGCTGCGGCCTACGCCGAAGCGCGCCGGGTCTTGCGGCCGGGCGGCGCCTTCCTGTTCAACGTCTGGGACCGCATCGAGGACAACGCGTTTGCCGATACGGTGGAACAGGCCCTGGCGCGGCTGTTCCCCGGTGATCCTCCCAGGTTCATGAGCCGGATTCCGCATGGTTATTACGACGCGGCCGTCATCAGAGCCGACCTGGCCCGCGCCGGATTCACCGGCCGCCAGACGCTGGAAACCATTGCATTCGAAAGCCGCGCCGACACGCCGCAGACGGCTGCAATCGCCTATTGCCAGGGCACGCCGCTGCGCAACGAGATCGAGGCCCGCGGCGCGGACATGCTGGGGCAGGCGGTCCATGCCGCGACCGATGCGCTGCGTGCGCGCTACGGCGCTGGGCCCATCGCAGGAAAGATCCAGGCGCATGTGATCACGGCGCCGCGCGGCGCATAGCTGCGCGACGGCCGCCCGATGAACCGGCGGCGGGCGGCCGTTTGTCCCGCCGCGCCGTCCCGGCTAAGCTTGCAACCTTCTCCCCTTCCACCGGAGCACTCAGAGTGAACAAGTAAATGCCGGGATGCCCACGCATCTTGCCCCCCTCGCTGCCTGGCGCGCGAGCCGCATTGCTTGTTCGATTCTGATGTCTTGCAGGACCTGGCCCCTATCGGCGCGCCGCGTCCTGCTCCCTTCAGGCACAGGCTCGCGGATCGCGTGTCCATCGGCAGTTTTCCCCTTTTGACAGAAGGAAAACGCAATGCCTGCGACTGACACCATCGATATCTATGAACACAACCGCGCCGCCTGGGACCTCCAGGCCGCGCAGCAATGCGCCTGGTCGCAACCGGTCGGCCCCGAAACGATCGACGCCGCGCGCCGCGGAGACTGGCAGGTGCACGTCACGCCGCGCGCCCTGCCCGCGGAATGGCTGCCGGCGATGTATCCGGTTCCGCGCATCCTGTGCCTGGCCTCCGCCGGCGGCCAACAGGCGCCCGTGCTGGCCGCGGCCGGCGCGGACGTGACCGTGTTCGACGCTTCGCCGCTGCAACTGGCCCAGGACGACATGGTCGCGCGCCGCGACAGCCTGGCGCTCGCAACCGTGCAGGGAGACATGCGGGATCTCTCGGCATTCGCCGACGCGTCCTTCGACTGCATCGTGCATCCGATCTCCAACCTGTACGTGCCCGACGTGCGGCCTGTTTGGCGGGAGTGCTTCAGGGTGCTGAAGCATGGCGGCAGGCTGCTCAGCAGCTTCTACAACCCCGTCGTGTTCGTCGGCGACCGCGCGCCGGAACTGGCCGAGCAGGGCCTGATCCGGCCGCGCTTCCGGCTGCCCTACTCGGACCTGCGAGACCTGAGCGCATCGGAACTGGCGGAAAAGCAGGGCCGGGGCGACGCGCTGGTGTTCGGGCACAGCCTGGACGAACAGATCGGCGGCCAGCTGGAAGCCGGGTTCCTGCTGAAGGGGTTTTATGAAGATGAACAGCCCCAGCCGCGCTTCCTGATCGACCGCTTCCTGCCGACGTTCCTGGCCACATACGCAGTCAAGCCCTAAAGATCAAGGGGCGTCCCCTGGACGCCCCTGCCACCTTACTTGAACGGATTGGCGTCCGCGCCGTAGGCGCTGCCCCCGTAGCCGCTGCCCCCGACCTCCAGCGAGACCGAACTCGGGTCGACCACCGCAGCCGTCCCCTTGTAGTGCATCACCATGCCCGGGAAGGCCATCACCGCGGCCACCATCAGCAGCTGGATCACGATGAACGGCACCGAGCCCCAGTAGATCTGCCCCGTCGTGACCGGCTCGATCATCTTGCCCGTGACCCGGTCCTTGTAGCGGTCCCGTGGCGCCACCGACCGCAGGTAGAACAGCGCGAATCCGAACGGCGGATGCATGAACGAGGTCTGCATGTTGACGGCCAGGATCACGCCGAACCAGATCAGGTCGATGCCCAGCTTGTCGGCCACCGGCCCCAGCAGCGGCACGATGATGAACGCCAGTTCGAAGAAGTCCAGGAAGAATGCCAGCACGAAGGTCAGGATGCTGACCACGATCAGGAAGCCCCACTGTCCGCCCGGCAGGCCGGTCAGCAGATGCTCGACCCACAGGTCGCCGTTGACGGCGCGGAAGGTCAGGCCGAACACGGTGGAACCCACCAGGATGAACACGACGAAGCAAGACAGCTTGGTAGTCGTGTCCATGGCCTGCTTGAGCAGGTCCAGCGACAGGCGGCGGCGCGCCACCGCCATCAGGATGGCGCCCACCGCGCCCATGGCGCCGCCTTCGGTCGGCGTGGCCACGCCGATGAAGATGGTGCCCAGCACCAGGAAGATCAGCGCCAGCGGCGGGATCATCACGAAGGTCACGCGCTCGGCCAGGGCCGACAGCAGGCCCAGGCCCAGCGCCTTGTTGACCAGCGCGATGACGAAGGCGGTTGCGCCCCAGAATAGCAGCGCCACCACGATGCGCTCATCCATCGGCGCGGTGTGGTTCTCGACCCAGCGGCCCAGAAAGTATGCCGACACGGCGGAAATCGTCATCAGCACCAGCAGCGAACGTCCGCCGCGTCCGCCGTTCGGCTCCTGGAAGCGGCGAGCCTCTTCCGGCAGCGCGGGCGCCGAATCCGGCTTCAGCAGGCTCATGATGACGACATAGACGATGTACAGGCCGGCCAGGATGAAGCCCGGCACCATGGCGGCGCGGTAGATGTCGCCGATGGAACGTCCAAGCTGGTCCGCCAGGATGATGAGCACGAGCGAAGGCGGAATGATCTGCGACAAGGTGCCGGACGCGGCGATCACGCCGCTGGCCAGCTTGCGGTCATAGCCGTTGCGCAACATGATCGGCAGCGATATCAAGCCCATGGAAATGACCGACGCCGACACCACGCCCGTGGTCGCGGCCAGCATCGCGCCCACGAACACCACCGCGATGGCCAGGCCGCCGCGGATCGAGCCGAACAGCTGGCCTATGGTCTCCAACAGGTCCTCGGCCATGCCGGATCGCTCCAGTACCAGGCCCATCAGCGTGAAGAACGGCACCGCCAGCAGCGTGTCGTTGGAAATGATGCCGAACACCCGCTGCGGCAGCGCCTGGAACAGCGAGGAGTTGAGCAGGCCCAGCTCCATGCCGACCAGGCCGAACAGGATGCCGTTGGCCGCCAGCGCGAACGCCACCGGAAAGCCCAACAGTAGAAAGATGATCAGCGTCGCGAACATGATCGGCGCCAGATTGGCAATGAGAAACTCCATGATCAGCGACCCTTGTTGTTCAGTTCGTTCTGCGCGGCCGCCTCGCGCGCTTGCGCTTCGCGGGCGATTTCCTCGGCCAGTTCTTCTTCCGCGCTCTTGGCTCCCTCGCGTTCGCGCGGATCGCGGCAACGTCCCATCAGGAAGCCCACGCACTTGATCAGGTGCGACAGCCCGGCCAGCACCAGCAGCGCGAAGCCCACCGGAATCAGCAGCTTCACCGGCCAGCGGATCAGTCCGCCCGAATTGGAGGAATATTCGTTGCTGAGGTACGAATCCATGAACACCGGCCAGGACAGGTACATGATCAGCAGGCAGGCCGGCATCAGGAAGAACAGCACGCCGAAGATCTCGATCCCGATCTGCGCGCGGCGCGACAGCCGCGACGCAATGATGTCCACCCTGACGTGGTCGTTCTTCAGCAGGGTGTAGCCTGCGGTCAGCAGGAACATGGCGCCGAACATGTACCACTGCAGCTCCAGCCAGGCGTTGGAGCTGTCGTGGAATATCTTGCGCATGATGGCGTTGCCGGCGCTGACCAGCACAACCAGCAGCGTGACCCAGGACACGGCCCGGCCCATGCGTAGATTGATCGCGTCTATGCCACGCGACAAGGCGAGTAGTGCTTGCATCTGTTTTCCCCAGAATCGTTTCTAATCACGCACCTGCCCCACATTCAGCCCGTGGTGCCCCGGGCTTGAACCCATCAATCGTCTTCGCGGTGGTGCCGCAGCCAGGGCGTCAGGCGCCGTTCCAGCCACACCAGCAAGGCAAACAGCAGCATGCCCATCAGGGCCAGCACGAAGATCGCGGCGAACACCCGCACCGTGTCGAAGGTGCCCTGGGCACTCATGATCACGTAGCCCAAACCGCGCTGCGAGGACACGAACTCGCCCACGATGGCGCCCACCAGCGCCAGCGAAATCGAGACCTTCATGCCCGCCAGGATCGAAGGCAACGCGCTGGGCAGCCGCACCTTGAAGAAGAAATCGCGCCGCGAACCCTTCAGCACGCGCCCCAGGTCCAGCACGTCCTGCGGCACCGAGCGCAGGCCATGGACGGTGTCCACGATCATCGCGAACACGGCGATCAGGAAGGCGATGGCGATCTTGGGTTCCGCGCCCGTGCCCATCCAGATCACGAACAGCGGCGCGATGGCGACCTTGGGCACGCTGTTCAGCGCCACGATCAGGGGATAGATGAAGCGTTCGAACCAGCGCGACCCCACCAGCATGACGGCAATCGCCACCCCGGCCACCACTGCCAGCGCAAAGCCCGCCAGCGTGGTCATCAGCGTGTAGGCGGCGTGGCCGGCATACCAGCTCCATTCCGCGGCCAGCTCCAGCGCCACCTGGCCGGGCAGCGGCAGCATGATGGCGCGCACATGGAAAATCCGCGCGGCGGCTTCCCACAGCAGCAGGAAGACCAGCACCGACACCAGCCCGGCCATGCGCCGGCCCGCCCCTTTCAAGAGCGCGCTCATTGGACGGACTCCAGTCCGGACGCGGCGCGCGCGCCCTCATCTATCAGGCCCATGCTCTGGAACATGCCGCGGATGTGCCGCACGTATTCGCCGAATTGCGGCGTCTCGCGCAACGCCAGCGGCCGGGGCCGCGGCAGGTCGATTTCTATGGTTTCGAGGATCCGGCCCGGGCGCGGCGAGAACACCATCACCACGTCGCCCAGGAATACCGCCTCGGCGATGCCGTGCGTCACGAACAACACCGTGTTGCGCGTTTCCATCCAGATCCGCTGCAGCTCGACGTTCATCTGGTCGCGCGTCAGCGCGTCCAGCGCGCCGAACGGTTCGTCCATGAGCAGCAGCTTCGGATCGTCCACCAGCGCCCGGCAGATGGCGGCGCGCTGCCGCATGCCGCCGGACAGTTCGCGCGGATAGCTTTCGGCAAACTTTTCCAGCCCGGTCAGGGCCAGCAGCGCGCGCACCTTGTCGGCATAGGCGGCCACCGGCTTGTGCGCAAACTCCACCGGCAGCAGGATGTTGCGGCGCACGTTGCGCCACTCCAGCAGCGCGTCGCGCTGGAACACCATGCCCATGCCGTCCGGCGGTCCCTGCACGGGCACGCCCTCCACCCGCAGCTCGCCGCTGGAAACGGTCTCCAGCCCGGCCACGCAACGCAGAAAGGTGCTCTTGCCGCAGCCGCTGGGTCCCAGGATGCTGACGAAGCGGCCGCGCGGCACATCGACCGACACCGACGCCAGCGCTTCCACCCCCGCCGCGCCGGGGTAGCGCTTGCGCACGTCCGTTGCGGACACGGCCCACTGCGTCATGGTTGCACCAGGCTGTCGTAGCGTTCCGGATGCACCAGGTCGGGCGCATAGAACGTGGCGGGCTGCGCGCCGGCGCTGATCAGCCCGACCGTCGACAAGGTGGCGACGGCCTGCGTCCAGTCCTGCGGCACGATGGCGCCCAGCCGCGCGCCCGCCGCCGGCTGGCCGAAATACGGCTGCAAGGCGTCGATCTGCCCGCGCAGCACCTTCTTGTCCAACCGGGCCTGCGGCCGCTGCGCCAGGATGGCGGCGACCGCCTCGTCCTGGTGACCGGCGTAGATGTACTCCCAGGCCCGCGCGCTGACGCTCGCAAAGCGCGCGATGGCGTCGCGCCGCTGCGCCAGCTTGGACTCATTGGCGAACAGGCCGAAACTGGGCATGTTCAGGCCGAAATCGGCGAAGCGCACCGCGCTGGACGGGCGATTCTGCGACACCACGGGCAGGAAGAACGGAATGGTGGAGAATGCCGCGTCGGCCCGCCCCACGGCATAGGTCGACGCCTTGCTGGCGGCGTCCACGTTGATCAGTTCCAGGTCGCTCTTCTTGAGCTTGCCCGCGGCCAGGAAGGCATCGATGAACGGCGCTTCCAAGGAGCCCGCCGTATAGGCCACCTTCTTGCCCTTGAGCTGCGCCGGGCCGGTGATGCCGGCATCGGACGGCACCAGCAGCCCGATGTCGCTCTGCCTGGCGAACACAGCCACGGCCTTGACCGGCATGCCTTTCTCGCGGGCGATCATGGCCGAGGCCAGGGCGGCATGCCCCAGATCGAAGCTGTCGCCGGCGCCAACGATCTGCACCGTCGTCACGGATCCATTGCCGTCCTCCAGCGTCACGTCCAGGCCGGCCTGCTTGTACCAGCCCTTCTGCTGCGCCAGATGGAATGCGCCGTGCACGCCCCAGGGCGTCCAATCCAGCCGCACCTTCAAAGGCTCCAAAGCCTGGGACCAGGCGGGCGCGCTGAGCGCGACAGCAGCCAGGCCCAACAACGCGTTGCGCCAGTTTCTTGCGAATACCGCGAGCATGATTTTCCCCGTTATGTGCCGACACAGCGCGGCCGCGCCCCGCGGCCGCTGGTACCCCGCGTGTTCAGCCGCCGCGGCCGAACCACCGCTTGATGCGCGCCCACAGCACGCTGAAGAACATGGCTGTGGGATTGAAGCTGGCCTGGACCGGCGCCTCACCCGCGGCAGCGGGTCGGCGCAGTCTGGCCGTGACGTTGTTGCCGAAGTCCGCGATCATGCGGCGCACGAAGTCCTGCACCAGGCCCGAACGCGAAAACTGCGCCAGCGGCCCCTGCAGCGAATACAGCAGGTTCACGTGGACCTGCGTCTCGTTGGCCGACAGCGCCTCCAGGCGATACGTGATGTCGCCGTTGGCGCGCGACTGGCTGAGCGAGTCCTGCCCCGCGCCGCGAAACACCGCCTGCATGGCCGCGTCGTCGCGTTCCAGGCGGGCCGCGCCATTGAAGGCGGCGGACATGGGGCCGAACTTGATCGCGATCTTGCCCTTGACCCGGTCGCCCTCGTGCTCCTCGATCGAGGCGCCCGGCAGGCAGCTGGCCAGGGCCGGCAGATCCACCATGAATGCCCAGACCTCCGCAGCCGGGAAAGGCACCGTGAAGCCGCCGTCGATCTGGCTGCCCCGGCCTTCCTTCTTGCCTTCTTTCTTGCCGGTCGGGGCGGAGGCCGGAGCGGCCGCAGCAGCAGCCGCGCTTGCGGCAGGCTGGCTGGCCGCCGCCGGCGTGAATCCCGCGAATGCCACTGGCTTTTCCGCCGCAGGCGCGGCGCCGCGCCCCTGCGCCTGGGCGGCGCGCAGCGCCTCCACCGCAGGGTCGGGCTGTTCCCGAAGTTCGGCCAGCACCGACATGACCGCGGCGACGATACCCATGTAGCCGGTGCAGCGGCACAGATTGCCGGACAGCTCCACACGCACCCGGCCTTCGTCCGCATCCGGCAGGCGCAGCACGATATCGCGCGAGGTCGCCAACATGCCCGGGGTGCAATAGCCGCATTGCAGGGCGTGGTGTTTGGTAAAGGCGGCGCGCAGCCGCTGCATCACCGGATCGGCGTCATAGCCCTCTATGGTGGTCACCTGCCGGCCTTCGCAGGCCACCGCGAACGAGATACAGGAGCGCACCGGCGCGCCATCCACCAGCACCGTGCAGGCGCCGCAGACGCCGTGCTCGCAGCCAAGATGGGTGCCGGTCAGGCGCGCCTGATCCCGCAGGAAATCCCCCAGATGCATGCGCGCGGGCGCCTCGTGCGATACGCGCTTGCCGTTTACTTCCAATGTCACCTGAACCATGCTCATTCCTGTCAACCCAAGGCCTGCGCCAGGCAGCGCGTCACCGCGGTCCCGTGCAGCTTGCGATGGTGTTCATCCTTGTCCTGCATGACGCCGGCCAGCTCGCTGGCCAGCAGCGCTTCATCCAGGCCCGCCAGCCCCTGCTGCGCGATGCGCGCGGCCAGTTGGGGCAGCAATCTGGGCGCGCCGTCCAGGGCCCCCACCGCGATGCGCGCCGTCTTCGAGGACGGATCGAACCACGCGGCGCAGCTGGCCTCGGCGAACTCGCCGGTCTTGCGGCAGAACTTGTAGTAGCCCCAGCGCGCCTGCGGCCCGGCTTCCGGGATGTGCACGGCGGCGATCAGCTCGTCTTCGCGCAGCCCGGTGGTATAGGCGCCCTGCATGTAGTCTTCCGCCGGCAGCATGCGCACGCCGTCCGGCCCCGCGATCTCCAGCGTCGCGCCCAGGCCGACCACGGTCAGCACCCAGTCGGCCGCCGGATCGGCATGCGCCAGGCTGCCGCCCAGCGTGCCGCGGTTGCGGATGGCGCGATAGGCGATGCCCGGCGCCACCTGCTGCATGGGCGTGCCGCGCAGCAGTTCGTGCACGCCGTCCTCGATCTCGGCATGGGTCACGGCCGCGCCGACGCGCAGCTTGCCATTCTGGCGCGACACCGTGCGCAGTTCGGACAGGCCGGAAATGTCGATGACGACGGGCGGACGCGCCAGGCGCAGATTCAACATGGGGCCCAGCGATTGGCCGCCAGCCATGAGCTTGGCGCGGCCCTCGTGCCCGCGCAGCGCCCGCAAAGCGTCCTGCAGGGTGTCCGGGCGGGAGTATTCGAATGCAGCGGCCTTCATGCCGTCACCTCCGTGGCGACGGTTGCGGTCTTGCGGCTGCCCTGAGCGATGGCGGCCAACACCCGGGTTGGAGACAGCGGCGTGCGCAGCAGTTCGACTGCGCCCAATGGCCGCAGCGCGTCGTTGACCGCGTTGAACAGCACCGCCGGCGGCGCGATGGCGCCGCCCTCGCCCATGCCCTTGGCGCCGAACTCCGTATGCGGCGACGGCGTCTCGAAGTGGTGCAGGCGCATGTTCGGAACCTCGGTGGCGCCTGGCAGCATGTAGTCCGCCAGGGTCGAGGCCAGCGGCTGGCCGTTGTCGTCGTAAGGTGTTTCCTCGTAGAACGCGGTGCCTATGCCCTGGGCCACGCCGCCTATGGTCTGGCCTTCGACCACCATGGGATTGATCATGGTCCCGCAGTCCTCCACCACCACATAATCCAGAATTTCCACGCCGCCCGTGCCCGGGTCCACCGCCACCACCGCCGCATGGGTCGCATAGGTGAAACAGCCGGTGTCGACCTTGGGCTTGTAGCCCACGGTGACTTCCAGGCCAGCGGCGTCCACGTCGGGCGGCAACAATTGCGGCCGCAAGTACCAGGCGTCGGCCACGTCCTTGACCGACACCGACTTGCCGCCGGCTTCCAGCCGGTCGCCGTTCCAGGTCACACTGGCGGGATCGGCCTGCAGCAGATGCGCGCCGATATGCGTGAGCCGCGGCAGCAGGCGTTTGCAGGCCTGCGACACGGCGCCGCCGGACATCACCAGCGAACGCGAGGCGTAGGTGCCGGTGGAGAACGGCGTCTGACCGGTGTCGCCATGCAGCAGCTTGATGCTGGCCACGTCCACGCCCAGGATTTCATTGGCGATCTGGGCGAAGGTGGTCTCCATGCCCTGCCCGTGCGAATGCACGCCGACCCGCAGTTCCAGCCCGCCGTCCGGCGTGACCCGCGCGGTGGCTTGGTCAAAGCCCGGTATCACGGGCGTGCCCCAGGCCGCGAACACCGAGGTGCCGTGCGCGGCCTGTTCGGTGTACGTCGCCAGCCCCACGCCAATGAGGCGGCCGTCGGCCTCGCCCTGGCGCTGGCGTTCGCGGATCGCGTCCACCCCTATCATGTCCATGGCCTGTTGCAGGCTGGCGGGATAATCGCCGCTGTCCAGGTGCTTGCCGGTGACGTTGACGTAGGGCATCTGCTCGCCCTGCACCAGGTTTTCCTGGCGGATTTCCCAAGGCTCGCGTCCGACCTCGCGGGCGATCGCGTCCATCGTCAATTCCATGGCGAAGCACACGCCCGTGCGCGCCACGCCGCGATACGGCACGAAGCCCGGCTTGTTGGTGGCCACCGCCCGCGTCACGCAGCGATAGCCCTTGAATGCATACGGTCCCGGCAGGTTGCCGATGGCCTGGCCCGGTTCCAGGCCGATGGTGAACGGCCAGACCGAATAGGCCCCGCCGTCGATGGTGATCTTGGCGTCCAACGCCAGCAGCTTGCCGCGGCGATCCGCGTAGGCCACCATTTCATAATGGTGCTCGCGCGAATTGGCGCCCGCGGTCAGGTGTTCGCGGCGGTCTTCGATGAAGCGGAACGGCTTCTTGAAGGTCTTGGCCAGCCAGGCTACGCACAGCTCTTCCTGCTGCAGCACGCACTTGTAGCCGAAGGCGCCGCCCACGTCCGGCGACACCACCCGCACCCGGCCCTGCTCCAGGTCCAGGCACTGGGCCAGCACGCTGCGGATCATATGGGGCACCTGGGTCGCGCTGACCACCACCAGCTGGTCGGCCTGGTGGTCCCAGTAGGCCAGCACCGCCTTGCCTTCCATCGGCACCATGCATTGCCGCGACAGGTCGATCTTGCGGCGCACGACCACGTCCGCCTGCGCTGCCAGCTCATCGAACTGCTTGTCGACATTGAGGGTGACGAAGACGTTGTCGCGCCACTGCTCGTGCACGAAATCGCCCTGGGCCGCCTGGGCGCTGACGACGTCCGCATACACCGGCAGGTCGTCGTAGTCGACCTCGATCATCTCGGCGTAGTCCTCGGCTTCGGCGCGGGTCGGCGCGAACACCATGGCCACGGGCTCGCCCACGAAGCGCACCTTGCCCGAGGCCAGCGGCGGCTGGGCCGACACCTGGTAGCTGGGCAAGGTGGAATCCGCCACGATGTCGCGCGCATCGGCCATGGCCTGGCGCACAAACGCCTTGTCCGCGATCTGCTCGGCCACGCGCACCGAAGCGATGCGCGCATGCGCCAGCGGACTGCGCAGGAAGGCCACCTCGCAGAGACCGGGCATGGCCATGTCGGCCACGAAATTGCCCTTGCCGTGCAGATGGCGCGCGTCCTCCTTGCGCGGCACCCGCGCGCCCACTCCCTGCGGCTTGCCTGGCCGGCCGTGCGTATCGGCGTTTGCTGTCGTCATGACTACCCTTTATCTCCTGTTAGTGTCCTGTCCCGTAGATGCGCCCGCCTGGCGAAATTCCTCCACGAGCATCGGGCTAGGCGCAAACCGCAGCGATACCCGAAGGTATCGCGAGGATTTGCAACGACGCCCTGACGTTCATGGGGGGATTTCGTGCGGGCGTATCTGCGGGGCAGGACACTGGTTACTTGGCCTGGGCCTTCGCCACGGCGGCGAAGGTGTAGTTGTCCAGCGGGCTTTCAGCCACACGGAACCAAGCCGCCTGCTCGGCCTGGAATTTCTTCCAATCGGGGAAGATGGCGGCGAAGTCCGGGTTCTTGGCCGAGAGTTCGGCCCACAGTTCCTGCGAGGCGTTGTACGCCGCGTCCATCACTTCCTTGGGAAAGAAACTGACCTTGGCGCCGCCGGCGATCAGCTTGCGCAGCGCCAGCGGATTGCGCGCATCGTAGTTGGCCAGCATGCGCATGGTCTGCTCGCCGGCCGCCGCCTCGAACGCTGCCTGGTAGGCCGGCGGCAGGGCTTCCCATGCCTTGTCGTGCACCATGCTGGTAATCGAGGCGCTGCCTTCGAACCAGCCCGGCGAGTAGTAGTACGGCGCCACCTTGTTGAAGCCCAGCTTCTCGTCGTCGTAGGGGCCGATCCATTCGGCCGCGTCGATGGTGCCCTTTTCCAGCGCGGGATAGATGTCGCCCGGCGGGATCTGCTGCGGCACCGCGCCCAGCTTGGACAGCACCATGCCGCCGATGCCGCCGATACGCATGTTCAGGCCCTTCAGGTCGGCGACCGACTTGATTTCCTTGCGGTACCAGCCGCCCATCTGCACGCCCACGTTGCCACAGACGTGATTGACGATGTTGTACTTCTTATAGAGCGCGCGCAGCATTTTCAAGCCGCCGCCGTAGGCGATCCACGCGTTGTGCTGGCGCGCGCTCAGCCCGAAGGACAGGCCGGTGTCGAACGTCAGCGCCGTGTTCTTGCCAATGTAGGCCGTGCTCAGCACGTGGTTGCATTCCACCGTGCCATTGCTGACCGCGTCCATGTTCTGCGCCGCGGGCACCAGTTCGCCGCCAGGAAAGGCGCGGATCTCGAACTTGCCGTCGGTCAGCTGCGCCACGCGTTTGCAGAGTTCTTCGGCCGAGCCGTAGATGGTGTCCAGGCTTTTGGGCCAGCTGGTGGACATGCGCCAGCGCACCGATGGCGCGGATTGCGCGACGGCGGGCATGCCCACGGTGGCGAGGCCCGCGCCGGCCGCGCCGGCGGCTTGTGCGAGGAAACGGCGTCGTTGCATTCATTGCTCCCGATCTAGTTCGATTGAGTCCCCTTGGACCCGCCTCAACTCATGCCAACGCCACTCGCGTACATCCGAAAAAAACGTTAGCACACTGAATTGTTGATCAGCATACTGACAGTAATTTTGAGTGTCAACAAGGTAAATCCCCACTGCCGACACCCGCGAAACGCCTGGGTTTGCACTCATTCCGGCGGATTTTTTTCAAGGGCCCGAGGGCTATTTGCGGGTACTCCTTACATATAGCGGGCGGCGGCGATTGCGCGCCGCGAACGCCGTGCATAATAGGCCCCCGCCGCCGCCCTTCGACCCGCCGCTTGTCGGGGAAATCCCTAGCTCCTGACTTGTTTTTTTAGGCAGTACACTGACGACAATTACTCAGCATACTGACGAGCGAGTTGATATGAACTGGATCCGCATTGCTTCTACCGACCAACTGACCGAAGACGACGAGGTGATCCCCGTCGTCGCCGGCGAAAAACAGCTTGCGCTGTATCGCGTCGAAGGCGAATTCCACGCCTCCGACAATGTCTGTACCCACGCCTACGCGCTGCTGTCCGACGGCTATCTGGAAGACGGCTGCATCGAATGCCCGCTGCACCAGGCCAAATTCGACATCCGCACCGGCCAGGCCATGTGCGCGCCAGCGACCACCGGCATCCGCATCTATCCGGTCAAGGTCGAAGGCCAGGACATCTATGCCAACCTGCAAGGCTGACCATGGCTGACGCAGACCCGATCCTCATCATCGGCGCCGGCCAGACCGGCGCGATGGCGGCGGCCACGCTGCGCGGCCTGGGCCACGCAGGCCCCATCACGCTGATCGGCCAGGAAACGCACGCGCCCTACGAGCGCCCGCCCCTGTCCAAGGACGTGCTGCAAAGCCCCGGCGCGCACGGCCAGACGGCGGTGCATCCACAGGACTTCTATGAACAGCAAGGGGTCACGCTGCTGACCGGCATGGAGGCCTTGCAGATCGACGCTGCCAACCGTCTGGTCGAACTGGCCGACGGCCGCAGCCTCCCCTATAGCCGCTGTCTGCTTGCCACCGGCGGGCGCGCGCGCGAACTGCCCAGCCTGCCCCGCGGCACGCCGGGCGTGCATTACATCCGGACGCTGGACGACGCCGTGGCGCTACGCGCCGGTCTCACGCCGCAGGCGCGCGTGGCCGTCATCGGCGGCGGCTTCCTGGGCCTGGAGGTGGCGTCCACCGCGCGCGCCCTGGGGGCCGCGGTCACCGTGCTGGAAAGCGCGCCCCGCCTGCTGGAACGCGTGCTGCCCGCGGCCCTGTCGGATTGGCTGGCCGAACGCGCCCGCCACGCCGGCGTGGACCTGCGCCTGGACGCGCGCATCGCGCGCACCGACTGGCAGCCCCATGCGGATGCCGCTGCCCGGCATCAGGCGCGCTTCACGATAGAACTGCAGGACGCGCCCTCCATCGAGGCCGACGTCGTGGTGGTGGCCATCGGCCTGGTGCCCGACGTATCGTTGGCCGCGCAAGCCGGCCTGGCGCTGGATCCCGCCAATGGCGGCATCGCGGTGGACGCCGCCTGCCGCAGCAGCGACCCATATTTATATGCAGCGGGCGATTGCGCCAGCCAGCACCGGCGTCACCTGAACATGGCGCTGCGGCTGGAGTCCTGGCAGAACGCCAACGAACAGGCGCGCGCGGCCGCGGCCGGCATGCTGGGCCAGCCCGCGCCGGCCGAGCCCTATCCGTGGTTCTGGACGGACCAATACGGCTGCAACGTGCAGATGCTGGGCCTGCCCCAGCCGGACCTGGTCTATGCCTGCCGCGGCGTGCCCCAGGCGCAGGCCGAGGCGCCCAAGTTCATCTGGCTGGGCCACCGCGACGGCGTGCCGGTGCACGCCATCGCCATCAACGCCGGCGGCGATCTGCGCCAGCTGCGCGTGCTGTTCGAACAAGGCATCGCCATCGATCCCGAGCGCTATGCCGACGAGACCGTGGCGCTCAAGCCGCTGGTGAAAGCCTGCCAGCAAAACGCCGCCGCGTCCTGACCCCACCATTACCGCCCCCGCATCGACAGGAGCTTTTCATGTATCAATCGCAAACCGTCATCGGCCTTACGATGGCGTCCAAGGACACCGCCCTGGCCGACTGTGTCTGGCCGGAAGACGCGCTGCACTACATCCCCGACTGGGTCTACACCAGCCGCGCCGTCTACGACCAGGAAGTGGAAAAGATCTTCCACGGCAAGACCTGGAACTACGTGGCCCTGGAAGCCGAGCTGCCGAACCCGGGCGACTACAAGCGGTCTTATGTGGGGCCGACCCCGGTGGTGGTGTCGCGCGCCGAAGACGGCTCGGTCAATGTGTTCGAGAACCGCTGCGCCCACCGCGGCGCGGAGTTCTGCCGCCACAGCCAGGGCAACGCCAAGGAATTCGTCTGCCCCTACCACCAGTGGTCCTACGACCTGAAGGGCAATCTGCAGGGCATCCCCTTCAAGCGCGGCGTGAACCGCGAGGGCGGCATGCCCAAGGACTTCAAGAACGAAGACCACGGCCTGCGCAAGCTGCGCGTCACCACGCGCAACGGCGTCATCTTCGCGTCCTACAGCGATGAGGTCGAACCCATCGAGGAATACCTGACACCCGAAATCCTGGCCGATTTCGACACCGTCTTCCCGGGCAAGAAGCTCAAGATCCACGGTTACTACCGCAACGAGCTGCCGTGCAACTGGAAGATGTATCACGAGAACCTGAAGGATCCGTACCACGCAACCCTGCTGCATTCGTTCCTGGTGGTGTTCGGGCTGCTGGTGGCGGGCAACAAGTCCGCCATGCTGGTCGATCCGGTGCATGGCCGCCATGGCACCATGGCCTCGGCCAAGAGCGAGGACAAGTACGCCAACGTCAGCGAAGAGAACAAGAAGGAAATGCGCTCCTTCCACGACGGCCTGCACCTGCAGGACGACCGCTTCCTGGAGTTCGTCAAGGAATTCGACTCGCCCTGGTCGGTCACCATGCAGACCGTCTGGCCCAACCTGATCGTGCAACGTGAAATGAACACGCTGGGCGTGCGCCAGATCGTGCCCAACGGGCCCGACAGCATGATCATGCAATGGACCATGTTCGGCTACGAGGACGACACGCCCGAGATGGAGCGCCATCGTCTGCGCCAGGGCAACCTGATGGGGCCGGCCGGCTTCCTCGGCCTGGAAGACAACGAAGCCATGAAGTTCGTGCAGGAAGGCGTGCGCCGCGCCAGCACCGACGTCAACGTGCTGAAGCTGGAGTCCGGCAAGCAAGGCACCTCCAACACGCTGATCTCGGAAGCCGCGATCCGCTCCATGTACAGCTATTACCGCAGCGTGATGGGCTTCTGAGGCAGGAACCAGGAAACATGAGAACCCGATTCGAATACTCCCCCCGCAAGATCGATCCCGCGCGCGCCATCGCGCTGCGACTGGAGATCGAGGAATTCCACGCCGACTACTGCGCCGCCCTGGACGCGGGCCAGGTCGAGGCCTGGCCAGACTTCTTCACCGAGGACGGCCTGTACCGCGTCACCGCGCGCGAGAACGCCGAACTGGGCCTGCCCGTCGGCCTGGTGTACTCCGAAGGCCGCGCCATGATGCATGACCGCGCCGTGGCCATTTCTCGCACCCAGATGTTCGCCCCGCGCTACATGCTGCATCTGGTCAGCAACACCCGCGTCATCAGCGAATCCGCGGATGGCGAAATCGAGTCCCAGGCGGCATTCATGCTGATGCAGACGCTGGTGGAAGGTCCCACCACCCTGCACCTGGCCGGCACCTACTACGACCGCTACACGCGGCAGGACGGCGTGCTCAAGCTGAAGGAACGGCAGGTGGTGTATGACACCACCATCCTGGCCAACGACCTGGTCTATCCCGTCTAGAACGCGGAAGGGCAATGTAAAAAAAGGGTTGCGCCCCGTGGCGCAACCCTTTTTTTGTGCCGGTCTGCGGCGCCAGCTCAGGCCTGCGTAGCGCGCATGGCTTCGTCCCGCGTCAACACGGTGGCGTACTTCTGCTGCATGTCGAAGAGGTTGGCGTCATGCGGGCCGATGGCGCGGTCGCCCACGCAATCCGACACCACCAGCGGCCGGAAGCCGTACTGCATGGCGTCCACCACGCTGGCCCGCACGCAGCCGCTGGTGACCGCGCCCGCCACCAGCAGCGTCTGCACGCCGCGTTGCGACAGCCAGGCCGCCAGGCTGGTGCCGAAGAACGCCGAAGGCACCGTCTTGCGCACCACCAGTTCGCCGGCCGCGGGCGCAAGCTGCGGCACGATGGCGCTGTTGTGGTCCGCTTCCTTCAGGGTCAGCATGCCCGGCACCTTCAAGGTGAAGATGTTGTGGTCCGCGTCGTCGTCGGCGAACACGATGCGGCTGTGCGCCACCGGCCAGCCCTGCTTGCGCGCATGCGCCAGCAGGCCTACGGTCTGCTCGATGGCCTGGGGGATGTTGCCGCCGCCGAACACAGCCGGATCGGCAAAGCCGTTGACCAGGTCCACGATCAGCAGGCCATAGGGCGCCTTGGGCGCCATCGCCGTGCCGAAACCCTGGCGCGCGTAGGCCGAGATATCGTCATTCATGTAGGGAACTCCTAGTACGGTGATTGCGTGCTAAGCCTGGAGGCCGGCACCGTCCAGCACCTTGCCCTGGCGCACCACGTCCTCCCCGTCCAGCCGCACCGTGCAGGCGCGCAGGGGGATGTCGATGTGGCAGGTGGTGGTCCGGTTGCCGCCGGCCTCGTTGTTGGGACCCAGCGAGAACAGGAAATTGCCCTCGTAGGCGCGCGCGTCCATGCCTATGGTGGCCTCGCGGTCGTACAGCCCCAGCGTGGTCCAGTGCGCGCGCGGTTGCAGGCCCCAGCCTATGTGCGAAATCGCGTAGGCTTCCGGGTCCTTGAACGAGGCCACGTACTCGCGCAGCAGTTCCGCGTCCACGCCGCCGTCGATGCGCGTGGCGTAGCCGTTCTCGACCGTCAGCTCGATGGCCGAGCGCACGTAGAGCTTCTGCGGCAGCAGGATGTCGCCGACGTCGATCACGATCTTGCCGTTGGCGCCGCCTTCGTTCGGCCAGGTCAGCACGAAGCCGCTGGGCCAATGGTCCCAGCGCCCGGGTTCGTCGACGAAGCCGTATTCGCTGATGGCCGGGAACTCGCCCAGCGGGCAGCGCAGGTCCGTACCCGCCTCGGATACCACGCTCATCTCGCGCGCCGCGCCGATGCGCGCGGCGGCCGCCTTGACCCGCGCACGGTCGGCCTCGGTCGGCACCAGCCGCGCCAGCACTTCCGGCGGCTCCACCGCCAGCAGGATCTTGGTGCCAGTCGCCAGGATCTCGTGCTGTTCCGGAGAGAACAGCAGCGTCATCAGGTCCAGTACCAGGTCGCTTTCCTTCAAGGCCGCAATGGCGGCCTTGTTGCCGGTCAGCGGCGTGGTGCCCAGGTAGGCCAGCGAGTCCCGGCTCAGCGCCCGCTCGCCATTGACGGGCGGCAGGTCCAGGCGGTTCACGATGGCGCCCATGGCCTGCGTCGCGATCAGCGCCGTCGCCAGGGTTTGCGGATGGGTGGCCGCGCTGGTCAGCACCGTGACGGTCTGCCCCGCTTGCAGCTTGGACAGGGTCAGCACCTGCTGCCAGGCCTTCACCATTTCATAGTCGCTTATAGGCATGATGCCCTCCTTGCTTGACGGTCGCGCGCTTCAGCCGCGCGCCAGCGGCGCGCCCAGGAAATCGCCAAAGGCGGCATAGAAGCCTTCCTCGTTGTCCCACGGAATCATGTGGCCGGCGGCGGGCACGCGGTGGTGTTGCGTGCCGGGCGCCAGCCGTTGGATCTCGGCCACGTCGGCGTCCAGCACCACGTCGCCCAGCTCCGCCGTGATCAGCAGCACCGGCACGTCCAGGCGCGGCAGGTCGGCATGGATGTCGTCGCTCTGGAAGGCCTCGAAGCTCTGGATGATGGCGCGCTCGTCGCAGGTGTGCAGCCATTCGGCGCGCAGCTGGCGCTGCTCCTCGGTCCAGGTCGGGCAGAACGCGCGCATGGCCTCGGCGTCCATGCCGTGCCGCGCCTGCGCCATGGAATCGACGTACCAGGGCAGTTTGGCGGGATACGGCCGGCGGCCGGGACCGGACACCGGCGGGTCCACCAGGACCAGGCGGCTCAGTCCTGCCGGCTTGCCGCGCCCGGCGCGCACGCCGATGCGTCCGCCCATCGAATGGCCGACCACGCTGTAGCGCGCCAGGCCCAGCGCCTCTGCGAAGGCCAGCACGTCGGCGGCTTGCGCGTCCAGGCTGTAGTCCAGCGTCGCGCCGGCTGCGGACAGGCCGCGACCGCGCACGTCCAGCACATAGGTGTCGAAGGCCGCGCCGAAGCGCTCGCCGACGAAGCCCCAGGTGACCGCCGGGCTGGTGATGCCCGGCACGATGATGACCGGATCGCGCCCCGCCCCACGTTCGCCGCCGTAGCGCAGGTAATGCTGGCGGATGCCGTTGGCATGGACGTTGCCGCCGTACAGGAAGTTGCTCATGTCGGTCTCCCGGGCTGGACTCAGAGTTTGAACAGGCGTCGCGCGTTGCCGTTGCAGATCAGTTCGCGGGTCGCGTCGTCCATCGGCGTCTGCTCGATGAATTCCACGGCCAGCGCGGTCGATTCGTAGGGATAGTCGACCGAGAACATCACCGCCTCGCGGCCCATTTCGGCGATGGCGGCCATCAGCGTGGGAGGCGAACAGACCCCGGACGTGGTGATGAGGATGTTGCTGCCCAGGTATTCGGAAGGCGCGCGCGCCAGCTTGATGCCGTGCGAATAGACCGCGAAGCGGCTGTCGAAGCGCCAGCGCAGGAACGGCAGGCCTTCGCCCATGTGGCCCAGGATCAGCTTGACGGCGGGGAACCGGTCGAACACGCCGCCGAACAGCAAACGCAGCGCATGGGTGGCGGTTTCGACGCCCCAGCCCCAGCATGCCCCCACCAGCTCGGGGTGGCCCGAGTAGGCCTGCGGAATGACGTAGGGATCGGACGGGTGCAGGTAGACGGGCACGTCCAGCTCCTGCACCTTTTCCCAGAACGGGTCATAGGCGCGGCCGTCGTAGTACACGCCATTGGTGTGGCCGTTGATCAGCGCGCCCTTGAAGCCCAGCTGTTTGACGCAGCGCTCCAGTTCTGCGGCGGCGACCAGAGGATCGTGCATGGGCACGGTGGCGAAGGCGCCGTAGCGCGTCGGGTGGCGGGCCACCTGCTCGACCAGGAAATCGTTGTTCTCCTTGGCGCGGCGCAGCGCGACGGCAGCGTCGGCTTCGGCCTGCACGCCCGGCCCGGTCTGCGACAGGATGACATAGTCGATGCCCCCGCGGTCCATTTCGCCCAGCCGGACTTCGTCGAAATCCACCAGGCGCGCGGCCAGGTCGGCCAGCACGGCGGGATCGATGTGCTGCGCGAAGCTCTTCGAATAGTCCTTGAATCCGACCGCGGTGTAGTGCTCCTCAAACGCGATCTTGCGTACTTTGCTCATTCCCCTACTCCCAGTTTGATGGCGCGGACCCTGTCCTGCCACGGCGCGTCAGCATTGTTTATCAGTGCACTGACTATTACATCGGAACAACCGGAATCGTGCGCAGCCGCTTTCCCATTGGGAAAAGCCCTGCGAGGGCTTCCGAATTTACGTCAGTATACTGACTTTATAGTCAGCGTACTGACAAATTAGGGAAATCCCGAAGCGCAAAAAAGAGGCCGCCGCGGCGGCCTTGCCTGCAGGCGGCGTTCAGCCGTCTTCGTCCAGGTCGGCAGGCGTGTCGACATCGCGCAACACCCCGGGATCATCGACGGGGACCAATTGCAGGCCGGGCCCTTTGAGCAGCCGCCGCGCGCCTTCGTCCCCGCTCAGCGCGGCAAGTTGCGCCAGCAGGTCTCCGCGGAATCCCACCGGGTGGCCGCGCTGCCCCTGGTACGAGGGCGCGGCCATGGGCGCATCGCGCAGCGCCTCCAGCACGCTCGCCAGGCTGGCGCGCTGGATCCAGGGCATGTCGGCCAGCGCGACCAGCACCGTGGCAGGCGTGCCGGGCAGGCCCTGCAAATACTGCGCCGCCGCGGCCAGACTGGCGCCCATGCCCTCCTCTGCCCGGTCGGTCTCCAACACCACGCAGTCTTCGGCCCGCAGCAATCCGGCCAACGCGGCGCTGCCGGGCCGCACCACGGCGACGACCATGTCCACCGCCGCGCGCAGCGTGCGCGCGCTGGCCGCCGCCACGCGCGCGCCCTGCGGCAGCGGCGCCAGCAGCTTGTCGGCGCCGGGCCGCTGCGCGGCGTAGCGCGAGCCCCGCCCCGCAGCCAACAGGATGCCGACGCGCGCGGGGATCGGGTAGGGATAGACACTAGAGACAGTCGCCATGATGATCAGTATAGTGAATATAAGCCGTGGCAGCGCCGCGGCCTTTCACTGTGAGAAGCCGATGAACGCTCTGGATCTGGACGTATTGCAACATGCGCGGGACTGGGTAGCCGCGGGCAGCCGCGTGCACCTGGTGACCGTGGTGCAGACCTGGGGATCGGCCCCGCGCCAGGCCGGGGCCATGCTGGCGCTGCGCGAGGACGGCCGCATGGTCGGGTCGGTTTCCGGCGGCTGCATCGAAGACGACCTGATGCTGCGCGCCCGCGAAGGCACGCTCGAGGATGCCCCGGCGCGCCTGACCTACGGCGTCACCCGCGACGAGGCCGCGCGCTTCGGCCTGCCTTGCGGCGGCACGTTGCGCCTGATCAGCGAACCGCTGCGCGACACGCAATGGCTGGACCTGGTGCTGCAAGCCATACGCGGCCATGGCCTGATCCAACGCACGGTGGACCTGCAGGACGGCAGCAGCTCGGTGTCTCCCGCCGGTCCGGCCGACGGCCCGGACTTCGACGGCCGCATCTTCCGCAGCGTGTACGGTCCGCGCTGGCGGCTGCTCATCATCGGCGCCAACCAGACCGCCCAGGTGCTGGCCAACATCGCCGCCACGCTGGATTTCCACGTCACGGTCTGCGACCCCCGCGAGGAGTTCTACGGCGACTGGAACCAGTCCCAGGCTACCTTGCTCACCAGCATGCCCGACGACGCCGTGCTGGAAATCGGCACCGACGAGCGGACCGCCATCGTGGCGGTCACCCACGATCCCAAGCTCGACGACATGGCTTTGCTGGAAGCATTGAAATCGCGGGCCTTCTATGTGGGCGCGCTGGGTTCGCGCGCCAACCAGCAGAAGCGCCGCGAGCGGCTGCGGCTGTTCGACCTGGACGACAGCCAGATCGCCCGCCTGCACGGCCCGGTGGGCCTGCGCATCGCCAGCAAGACGCCGGCCGAGATCGCCGTGGCGATCGCGGCCGAACTGATCTGGGTGCGCAACACGCTGGGCGACGGCGAAGCCGCCCGCAGCGCGCCGCAGACCAGCGCGCTGCAAGGCTGAGCCAGGCAGCCGGCCTCGGCCCTACATGGGTTTGAGCGTGGTGCGGCTGTACTGGTTATTGGCTTCCACCAGGGTGGAAAGCAGCTTCATGAAGATTTCCTGATTGCGCGTGGACAGCGGCTCCAGCAGGCGCTGCTGGGCGCGCGCCATGCCTTCCTGCAGGATGCCCATGATGCGCAGGCCTTCCTGGGTGATGACGGCCTGGCGCGAGCGCTTGTCGTTGGGATTGATGCGCCGTTCCACCAAGCCGCGCTCCTGCAGGCGCTTGACCACGTCTGCGGTGGTGGTGCGATCCAGCCCCAACTCCATGCCGATGGCGGTCTGGTCCAGCCAGGGACTGAGCGACAGCGCGGTCAGCACGCCATACTGCACCGGCGTCACGTTCTGCGTCTTGCACTCCTCGTAGAACATGGCGTAGTGGATCTGGTTCAGGCGCCGCACCAGATATCCCGGACGCGACCAAAGCACCTGCTTGGCCGGATCGAAGATCTTGGTGTCTGTCTTATGAGTTGCGACGCGCTTCTGGGACGTCGTCTTTTTCTGTACATCCGGCACGTTGAGGCAGCTCCAGTTTAGTTAGTGTACTGAGGATAATACCACCGGCCCGGCCTGGCGCGCCTGCTGCGCCAGATACTCCTTCAAGGTCTGCACCAACGCCGCCGCGGCGGGCGACAGGCTGCGGTTGCGGGCCGTGACCAGCCCGATCGAACGCTCGGCCACCGGTCCGATCAGCGGACGCTGGACGATGCCATTTTGCGCTACCGCCGCGGCGGCGATTTCGGGCAGCGCGGCAACGCCGAATCCGCATTCGACCATGGCGACGATGGTGGTCAGATGCTCGGCCTCGAAGGCCGGCGTAAAGCGTATCCGGTTCTGCAGGAAAGCCCATTCCGTGTACTGCCGCACGCTGCTGGGCTGCACCATGGACACGTGCGCCGCATCCGCCGTATCGGCCCAACGCAGCGGACCGCGGGCGCGCGCCAGTGGATGGGCTTCGGGGATCAACAGCAGGAAACTGTCGGACATCAGCGGCACGTAGTGCAGATCCGCATGCTGCGGGTCCGCCGCGGTCAGGGCGAAGTCGACTTCGCCCGCGCGCACCAGGTCGAAAGCCGGCCCGGACAAGGTATCGCGTACTTTCAGGGCGACCAGCGGATGGGCCTGGCGATAGGTCATGAGCACCCGCGGCAGCAGGCGGGCCGCAATCGAGGGCAAGGCCGCCACCGACACCTGCCCCTGTTCCGCGTTGACGATGCCGCTGACCGCGGCAATGGCGTCGCGGAAGGCCACTTGCAGCGCGGCAGCCTGCTGCATGAAGACCTCGCCGGCGGCGGTGAGGCGGACGGTGCGCGTGGTGCGGTCGAACAGGCGCACACCCAGCGCCTCTTCGATGCGCTGGATCTGCGTGGACAGAGCCGATTGCGACAGGTGCAACTGCGCGGCGGCCTGGCGGAAGTTGAGCGTGCGGCCCAGCACCAGCGTGGTATCGATATCGCGCATCGAAAGATTGATCTGCATGCCTGGCGCGGCCCCTCTATTGATCTAAATATAAGATCATTCTATCCAAAAAATCTGATTCATCAATCAAAACAGGTTCTCTACACTCGCCCGCAGCGTAGTTTCAGATGAAGGAGCAAACCATGCAGACGGACGCGATAGCACTGCCCAATCCGGGCGCGGCGCATGCGGTGGTGGTGGGCGGCGGCACCATGGGCGCCGACGTGGCCGTGGTATTGACCCGCGCGGCCTGCCGGACCACGGTGATCGAATCGAATGCCGAGCGCGCGGCGGGCGTGCCCGCCCGTGTCGCGGAAAACCTCAAGACCATAGGCCGGGAAGCGAACGCCGCCCTGCTGTCCACCGCCGCCAGCCTGGACGAGGTGGACTGGTCCGGCGTGGACCTGGTCATCGAGTGCATACCCGAACGCCTGGACATCAAGCAGGCGCTGTTTGCGGACCTGGCGCAACGCGCCCGGCCCGATGCCATCCTGGCCAGCAACAGCTCCAGCTTCCCGATCAGCGCCATCAGCCAGGGCCTGGCTACCCGCGGCCGCATGCTGGGCCTGCACTTCTTCATGCCCGCGCATCTGGTGCCGCTGGTGGAAGTGGTGCTGGGCGAAGCCAGCGACAACGCCTGCGCCGACACGCTGATCGCATTCATGCGGCGCTGCGGCAGCGTGCCGGTGAAGGTGCGCCAGGACCTGCCTGGCTTTCTGGCCAACCGCCTGCAGCACGCGCTGTCGCGCGAAGCCTTCGACCTGATCGACCGCGGCATCGCCTCGCCGGAAGACGTGGACGCGGCAGTGCGTTTCGGCTTCGGCTTCCGCTTCCTGGCGGCCGGCCCGGTGATGCAGCGCGACCATGCCGGCATCGATGTGCATGCCGCCGCCGGCGCCACCATGTACCCCACCTTCTGCAACGCCAGCGAGCCGGCGCGCTGCCTGACCGAACGCGCCCAGGACGGACGCCACGGCATGAAGACGGGCGAAGGTTTCTACACCTGGACGCCCGAAACCATTGCTGCCGAGCGCGCGCGCTACGACCGCCTGTTACGCGCCGGCCTGGACCTGATTGCACCCGAACTGCCGGAGATCAAGCCGTGAGCAACACCCCCCTGCCCCGCGCCGCGCTGGCCGACTCGCCCGTCATCATTACCGTGGCGCCCAATGGCGCCTACAAAAAGGCCGCCGACCATCCGGCCGTGCCGCTTACCGCCGAGGCTCTGGCGCACGAAGCGCGCGCCTGCCTGGACGCCGGCGCCGCCATGATGCACATGCACGTGCGCAAGCCTGACGGCAGCCACCTGCTGGACGCCCAGGCCTACCGTGACGCCCTGGCCGCGGTGCGCGGCGCCGTGGGCGACGAACTGCTGGTGCAGGTGACCAGCGAAGCCGCCGGCGTCTACAAGGCGGCGGAACAGATCGCCCTGGTGCGCGAGCTGCAACCCGAGGCCGTGTCCATCGGGCTGCGCGAGATCGCCGTACCGGAGATCCCGGAAAGCGAGCTGGCGGCTTTCCTCGCCTGGATCGCCGAGCGCCGCATCATGACCCAGATCATCCTGTACGACGAAGGCGACGTGCGCCGCTGGCTGTCCCTGCGCGCGCGCGGCCTGGTGCCGCCAGGAGCGTGGTCGGTGCTGTTCGTGCTGGGCCGCTACAGCGCGGGCCAGACCTCTTCGGCCTATGACCTGCTGCCCTTCCTGGCCGCGTACGACCAGTCCCTGCCGTGGGCGGTATGCGCCTTCGGCCCCGAGGAAAACGCCTGCGTCACCACGGCCGCAGCGTTCGGCGGGCACATGCGCGTGGGTTTCGAGAACAACCTGAAGCTGCGCGACGGCAGCACCGCGCCGGGCAACTCGGCGCTGGTATTGCAGGCCGCGCAAGGCGCGCAGGCATTGGGCCGCCCGCTGGCCACGGCCGCCGACGCGCGCCGCATCTACGGGGCGATCGGCTGACTCCGCCTGGGCGGCGCTACTGCGCCGCCCCTTCTATCGCTTGCGCAACGCTGATTGCCTGCTCCTCCGAGTTCATCGTCAGGTTCAGGATGCCCTCCTCCATGGGGCCTGCGATGCGCGGCACGCCCACCAGCCTGCCGTCTATCGTGAACACCAGCCACTTCCCGGGGTACTGGCGGCCGATCTGCGCCAGCTTGCGCGCGCCTGGCGGCGTGAATCGCAAGCTGACAAAAGGCTGCCCCTCCCGGGTCTTCATGGGCGTGGCGGTATTCAGGTCCGCCCGGGTAAGCGCGGGCGCCAGCAGGAAGTAGTAGGTCTTGTCGGACATGCGCAGCTCGCGCAGATCGGCGCCCGGCTGGTCCTGCGCCAGGCGGAACTCGACCGCCGGGATGGCCGTCCGCGCCCGCGCCGCGGTGTCTTGCGGCGCAGGCTGGGCGGCGCGGGGCGCGGCATTCGCGCCCTTCTGAGCCACCATGGGCTGGCAAGCCGCCAGCAATGCGCTCGATGCAATCAAAGCCGGAAGAATGATGCGACGTGTCATGGCTGTATACCTCTCATGGATCATTGAGGCCGCAGCTGCGGGCCGCGAGCCTGCGTTCGTGCCACATGTACTCACCATTGATATCCCACTCCCACGCTAGCGCCGTAGTCGCCGCGCGAACTGCTGCTGGCCAGGCCCTTCACCACCCATCTTCCGCTGTCGGACACCGTGGACAGCCCCATGGCGAAGCCGCTTTCCCCGCGCCACGTACCGCCGCCCATGCTGAACATGCTCCTGCCGGGCAGATAGGCCTGCGGCAGCGCCGACATCGCCATGGCGGAAGCCACGCCGGCGCTCAACCGGTTGTCCAGCCCTTGCACGTTCTTGCGCAAGCCCGCCACCTGGTGGCTCAGGCCGCTTTCTACTTCTCGCAACTGGCTCACGTTCGCCGCGTCGGTTCCCGCAGCGCCGCGGGCCACGTGCGTGATCTGGCGTTCGGCTCCGGCCGCGCCGACCGAAACCGTGTCGTCGCGGTCGGCGACAGACCCGGCGCCCAGCGCCACGGCATTACTGCCCGACGCCTTGCTACCGTTGCCCAACGCCGTGGCTCCCGCGCCGGACGCCTGCGCGCCATTGCCGATCGCGGTGCTGTTCTTACCCGAGGCCACGGCGCCCGCGCCGCCCGCCGCCGAGTTGCCGCCGCTGGCCTTGGGCGGCTTGGCCGCCTTTACTTCCTGGCTGGTCTGGAACATGCCCGCGGCGCCATTGCCGATGTTCGTCACATCGCCTTCGATGCCGGTCATGCGTTCGTCCAGCGCGGTGAGTTGGTCGCCGACCTGGAGCACATTGCCTGCCACGTCCTGCAAGCGTTTGTCGGAATAGTCGTTGGCCTGCTTGAGCGCGCCGTCCAGCTGCCGCAGATTCACGGCGTCCGTGGCCTCGCGGCCGTCGGCCAGATTGCTGAGCGTGCGTTCCGCGCCCGACGAGCCCACAGACACCGTGCCGGCCGACTTGTTTTGCGCCTCCGAATACTTGCCGGCATAGCTCTGCGCTCCCCGGTCCGCCACGGCGCCTCCGCCCAACGCCACATCGCCATCCTTCCCTGCGACCGCGCCGTTGCCCAAGGCCACCGAGTTCACCCCATTGGCGGCCGCGCCCGGTCCGACCGCGATACTGCCTGGACCATTGGCCTGTGAATCCGGCAGCGCCGCCGACGCCCCGCCGTTGGCATGGAAGTACTTGATTCCGGCGCCGCCCTTGGTGAAGTTGTCGACCGTATCGCCTATAGCCTTCACGTACTGGTTGGTCTCGAACAACTGCGAACCATTGACCGCATCCGTGCTGTCCGCCGACAGCGTGCCCCGCGCCACGTTCCTCAGCACGGTGGCCGCCCCGCCGGGATTAAAGGTCACCATGCCGTAGTTGCTGGTGCCCTCCGCATTGAGGTCGTATTTCACCCCTCCCGCGTCGAGCCCGCTCACATTCGAGGCCAGCGCCTTCAACTGGCTGACGTTCACGGCGTCGGAATCCACAGTACCCGCGGCCACACCGTTGATCTGCCGATACATGCCGGCATCGGCGTCACCCACAGACAACGCGGCCAAGGTGCTGCGCGTGGCGTTCACGGACGCGCCATTGGCGCCCAGGGGCACATACCCTGCTGCCCCGGCCACCGTCTTGGCAACCGATCTCGCACCCAGCGCTACGCCACCGCCCGCGACAACCTGGCTGCCCGCGCCCAGGGCCACCCCCTGGACGGCATCAGCCAGGGCCTGCGTTCCCGCCGCAATGCTATCCGCTGACGTGGTACGCGCCTGCTGTCCCAGGGCGATGCCGCCGGGCGCCCCCTGGTCCACTACCGCCCGATCCCCGATCCCCAGGCCGCGGTCCCCATTGACCACGGCCTGCGGGCCGACCGCGATCGACTCAAGCCCTACCGCCAGCGAATCGGAAGTCGTCGAGTTGACATGGAAGTACTGGGTCCCAGTGGTCGTCAAGGAGCCGATCGCGCCGGTCAGTTGGCGCAAAGTCACCGCATCATGCTCCTCGGTCCCGTCCGCCACGTTGGTAATCTGGCGGTACGCGCCATCGCGACCCACGGATACCGCTCCCAGCAAGGTGAGATCCGCCGTGTTGAACGGCACCAGGGCGCCACCGCTGCCGACCGCAAGGCTGCCCGTGGTCGGCGTCAGCGCCCGGGCGGACACGGAGCCTGAACCCAGCGCCACGCTCCCTTCCTGGCTCGCCTGGGCATCGCGTCCCAACGCCAGCGCGTCGCCGGCCGACGTCCGCGCGTTGTAGCCCAGCGCCGTGCTGCCCACGCCCTGCGCGTAGGCATCATCTTCCGCCAGTCCCAACTCGTTGGTCCGCGCATAACGCAAGCCCAGCCCATTGTCGGCCTTGCTGATCAGGCTAGGGTTCCCCGTCAGGTGTGTGTACGTGTCGCCCATGGTCGTCAGGGTATCGCCCATGCCCGTCAAGGTATCGCCCATGCCCGTCAGCCTGTCGCCCACGCGCTGTACGTCCTGGTTCGTCTCGTGCAGTTGCGCACCGTTCACCGCATCGGTGCTGGTGGCCGTCACGGCCCCGCGCGCCAGGTTGGTCAGCCTAGTGCCGCCCGTCATGCCGCCGTCCGTCGATGCCGATCCCGCCAGCGTGATCAGGCTCTTGGGATCGCCCGCGTTGCCGTCATAGGTCACCGCCCGGTCGCCCAGGCTGCCCACGTTCTCGGCCACGGACTTGAGCTGGCTTACGTTCACCGCATCCGTGTCGGACGCGCCCGCAGCCAGATGGCTGAGACGGCGCTCCGCACCGGCCGAACCTATGCTCACTTCGCCCACCGGGGCAGCGCCCGCCACCGCCGCCGTACCTGAGCGGTACGCCGCCGCGCCCAGCGTTGCGCCATTGGCGACCGCATTCGCGCCCAGCGCCACGCTACCGGCGTGGCTTGCCTGGGCCTCGCGGCCCAGCGCCAGCGCGTTGTCGGCCGTGGCTCGCGCGTTGTAGCCCAGCGCCGTGCTGCCGGGGTTCTCCGCATAGGCGTCGCTGGGCGTCAACCCGCGCTCGTTGGTCCGCGCATAGCGGATGCCCAGGCCGTTGGCGTCGGTGTATGTCGCGTTCGTGTCCCCGGTGAGATTCGCCAGCGAGCCGCCGAGGTTGGTGAGCGTATCGCCCAAGGTCGTGACCGTACCGCCGATGGTCGTGACCGTATCGCCGAGATTCGTCACGGTGTCGCCCAGGGTCGTGACGGTGTTGCCCATGCTGGTCACCGTGTCGCCCATGGTCGTGACCCTGTCGCCCACGCGCTGCACGTCCTGGTTCGTCTCGTGCAGTTGCGCACCGTTCACCGCATCGGTGCTGGTGGCCGACACGGCCCCGCGCGCCAGGTTGGTGAGCCTGGTGCCGCCCGTCATGCCGCCGTCCGTGGATGCCGATCCCGCCAGCGTGATCAGGCTCCTGGGATCGCCCGCGTTGCCGTCATAGGTCACCGCCCGGTCGCCCAGGCTGCCCACGTTCTCGGCCACGGACTTGAGCTGGCTTACGTTCACCGCATCCGTGTCGGACGCGCCCGCAGCCAGATGGCTGAGACGGCGCTCCGCACCGGCCGAACCTATGCTCACTTCGCCCACCGGGGCAGCGCCCGCCACCGCCGCCGTACCTGAGCGGTACGCCGCCGCGCTCAGCGTTGCGCCATTGGCGACCGCATTCGCGCCCAGCGCCACGCTACCGGCGTGGCTTGCCTGGGCCTCGCGGCCCAGCGCCAGCGCGTTGTCGGCCGTGGCTCGCGCGTTGTAGCCCAGCGCCGTGCTGCCGGGGTTCTCCGCATAGGCGTCGCTGGGCGTCAACCCGCGCTCGTTGGTCCGCGCATAGCGGATGCCCAGGCCGTTGGCGTCGGTGTATGTCGCGTTCGTGTCCCCGGTGAGATTCGCCAGCGAGCCGCCGAGGTTGGTGAGCGTATCGCCCAAGGTCGTGACCGTACCGCCGATGGTCGTGACCGTATCGCCGAGATTCGTCACGGTGTCGCCCAGGGTCGTGACGGTGTTGCCCATGCTGGTCACCGTATCGCCCATGGTCGTCACCCTGTCGCCCACGCGCTGCACCTCCTGGTTCGTCTCGTGCAGTTGCGCACCGTTCACCGCATCGGTGCTGGTGGCCGACACGGCCCCGCGCGCCAGGTTGGTGAGCCTGGTGCCGCCCGTCATGCCGCCGTCCGTGGATGCCGATCCCGCCAGCGTGACCAGGCTCCTGGGATCACCTTCGTTGCCGTCATACGTCACCGCCCGGTCGCCCAGGGCATTCACCGCCTGATTCGTCGCATTGAGCTGCGAACCGTTGACGGCATCCGTGCTAAGGGCGCCAAGCCGCCCCGCCGCAACGTTCGTGATGGAGCGCTCCGCACCCGTGCTGCCCACGCTGACCGTGCTGGCGGGCGCCGACCCGGCGAACGAATAGGACCGCCCCGCGATCGCGGCGCCAGACGTGCCGACGGCGGCAGCAGTCGCGGAGCCCGCCCCCAGCGCGACGTCGTCCGAGTTGGTTGCGACCGAATCGAAACCCAACGCCATGCTCCGCGCCGCCAGCGCGTTGGCATCGTTGCCTACGGCCAACGCCGCGGCGCCCGCAGCCGCCGAGCTATTGCCCAGCGCGACGGCGCCTGGTCCCGAGGCCCGATTGGCATTGCCCAACGCCACCGAGTTTTCACCGATCGCCGAGCTGCCGCGACCGATAGCCACCGCGGAGAAGTTTCCTGTTGCGCCATCAGCCACGCTGCCGATGCCCAGGGCCACATCGCCATCGCGCCGTGCCTGCGCACGCGTGCCTATCGCAACGGAATCCGCCCCCATGGCACGCGATTCTCCTGCGACCGCAACGGCGTTGAGCCCCGATGCCTGCGCACCCGCCGCCGCCGAATTGGAGGAATTATTGCCGCCGATCGCGACGCTGCCGACGGCCGTGGCACGCGCCCATTGACCAAGAGCGGTCGAACCCAGGGCAAGGGCTCCGGCCTGCATGCCTACAGCGGTGCTCCGAATTGCCGCCGTAGCCGCAAACCCCAGGGCGGTCGCGGCATTGCCCGTCGCCGTCGCTTGAAAGCCCAGGACCTGCACGCCGGTGTAGCCGCCGCCATCGGCATCGCATCCGATAACGTTGGACCACAGGCCGGATCCATCGCTCGGAGTCTTGCCCGCAGGATAGGCTACGCCGTCGGGTCCCGTCGCCTTGGGAGAGGCGCAACCATTCGGGTTGTACGTTGATGCATGAACCTGCGGACCCGTACCCGCCAGACCGGCAAGTATCGCAAGCCCCGCTGCGATATCCAGCCGCATGTTCAGCTTCAGGCGCTTCCGAATGGACTGCCGGCCTCCCGCCGCGTCTTCGTCCGCATCGATCCAAACGTTCCTGAGTATCTTGTTCATGAATGGATGCTCCAGTTCAAAAACTCTAGGGAAGTTCTCGTCTACGCAGCCATTACGTGTGACTCAAACGGCACCCGGAACACGCTGCGGCGACTAACGCCACCCGCTATGCAAGCGGCCGGGCTCTCGCCAACTGCGCCACGCAAGCGGTCGATCTATTGATGGAGATGGAAAAGGAAATGCGCCAGGACCAACGCGGGACGCCTCGCTTGCCGGCGGAGGAGTCCCGCAGCGACTGCATCGGGTGATGCATTGAGGCCAAGACTACGGCGCGCAATTGCAATCGCACATTGCACTTGGGCCTATGGGACGTATCGGCGCAGCCTTCCTATGCCGGCTGGCCGCAGGTAGGTAACAGCGGAAACCAACATTTCCGCCGTTCCACCCACTAAACAAATGGACCGCTCATCCGTCTCAGAATCGGGGCATTGGTTTCATGAGGAGCGTTCCGTGGATTTGTTGGCAGCGATACGCATTTTTCTCCGCGTGGTGGAACGCGGAACCATCTCGGGCGCGGCGCGCGATCTCGACATGAGCCAACCATCCGTGAGCGAACGCATCGACAAGCTGGAGCGTTTCCTAAGCGCCCGCCTCTTGGTGCGCAGTTCGCGCAAGCTGAGCTGCACGGCTGAAGGCCGGACGTTCTACGAACAGGGCAAGCAGCTGCTGGACGCGGCGGAATTGACAATAAATTCCGTATCGTTAAGTAACGCCAAGATACAAGGAAGCCTGAGACTCGCCGCGCCGCAGTGCCTGGGCGAGATCGTGGTTCCCAAGGCCCTGATGAACGTGCGCACGGCACACCCCGATCTGCACGTGGATCTCATGCTGAACGACACCATCGCCGACCCGGTCACCGAGGGCCTCGACATTTCGCTGCGGCTGGGCCGCCTCAATGAAAACGGAGGCTATATAGCTTTCCCGCTTGGCTGGGTGGCCCGCAAGCTGGTCGCGGCGCCTTGTTACCTTGCGGCTCACGGCCCCATAGAAACGCCGGCGGACTTGGCCTTCCATCCGTTCATTCGTTTGAAGGCCATTTTCGCGAACGACCAGGTGCCGCTCTCGCGCGAAAACGGGCCGGTGGTCCAGACGCGCATCAGGACCGCCATGACGGTCAGCCACTGGCGTCCCATGTACGATCTGATCCTCTGCGGCGGCGGCATCGGCATCCTGCAGCATCCCGCGTGCGCCAAGGCACTGGCGCAAGGACGCCTCGTCGAACTGCTGGACGGCTATCGCGTTCCGCCGCTTCCGCTCAATGCGCTGATTCCGCCCCTGCGTCCGATGCCGCAGCGCGTGCGGGCGGTCCTGGACCTGTTGAAGCGGGACATTCCAGCGCTGCTCCCGCCAGCTGCTTGAACCGCCCATCCGTCCCAGCACATTGTTACGCCGTGGTGCAACATTGACGCCCTTCAAAGCCATCTGCTAAAAGCTTCGGTATCCGCACGTTAAACGCAATGCCCCAACTGTCGTAGTGAGGTGCTGTGTGCAAAACGAGTCCGATGGCTACACCAAGCCTCAGGAACTACGAAGTTTCCTGTTCCTGACGGCTGTCATGGCCCCCGTCCTGTCGGTCATCATCGTGGCAGGCTACGGTTTCCTCGTCTGGTTCTATCAGCTGATTGCCGGCCCTCCCGGTAGCTGATGCGACGCGACGGAACCCCTCCCATGTCCGCGCTCCCCCACTCCGCGCCGCCTGCGGCGCCGCCAGAGCTGCACATCGCCAGCATGGTGGTGCACGCCGCGCCGCGCCGCTTGCCCGACGTCCGCCAGGCGATTCTTGCAATTGCCGGAGCGGAAATCCATGGCGCTTCCGACACTGGAAAGCTGGTGGTCACCCTGGAAGCCCCCTCCACCGACGACATGATGGCCCGGATCTCAGAGATCCAGCGCCTGGATGGCGTGCTGGCTTCGGCGCTGGTCTACCAGCACGCCGACTCGCTGGACGCGATGAACGAGGAGATTGACGATGGCAATGGCTCGTAGAGACTTCATCAAGCAATCTGCCGCGGCCGCGGCCGCGACTGTGGCTGGCATACCCATCGTCGGCTACACGCAGAACATCGTCACCGAATCCGAGGCCGCCAAGCTCAAGTGGTCCAAGGCGCCCTGTAGGTTCTGCGGGACCGGCTGCGGCGTGAACGTCGCCGTGAAGGACAACCAGGTCGTGGCCACGCACGGCGATTTCAACGCCGAGGTGAACAAGGGCCTGAACTGCGTCAAAGGTTATTTCCTGTCCAAGATCATGTACGGCAACGACCGGCTGACCACGCCGCTCTTGCGCATGAAGGACGGCAAGTACGCCAAGGACGGTGAATTTGCCCCAGTGTCCTGGGACCAGGCCTTCGACGTCATGGCCGAGCAGTTCAAGCGCGTACTGAAGGACAAGGGTCCCGAGGCCGTGGGCATGTTCGGCTCGGGCCAATGGACCGTCTGGGAAGGGTATGCCGCGCTCAAGCTGATGAAGGCGGGCTTTCGCAGCAACAACCTGGACCCGAACGCGCGCCACTGCATGGCCTCGGCCGCGGTGGGCTTCATGCGCACCTTCGGCGCTGACGAGCCCATGGGCTGTTACGACGACATCGAGAACGCCGATGCCTTCGTACTGTGGGGCTCCAACATGGCGGAGATGCACCCGATCCTGTGGACCCGCGTGACCGATCGCCGACTGTCCGCGCCCAAGACCAAAGTCGTCGTGCTGTCCACCTTCGAGCACCGTTCCTACGAGCTGGCCGACATCGCGCTGACCTTCACGCCGCAGACGGACCTGGCGATCCTGAACTACATCGCCAACCACATCATCCAGACCAAGCGCGTGAACCGGGATTTCGTGGACAAGCACACGACTTTCCGCGAAGGCAATGCCGACATCGGCTACGGCCTGCGGCCCGATCATCCGCTGCAGAAGGCCGCCAAGAACGCGGGCGACGCCGGCGGCTCCAAGCCCATTACGTTCGACGATTTCGCCAAGTTCGTTGCCAAGTACGACCTGGACTACACCGCCAAGCTGAGCGGCCTGCCCAAGAAGCAGCTGGAAGAGCTGGCCGAACTCTATGCCGACCCGAAGGTGCGCGTCACATCCTTCTGGACCATGGGTTTCAACCAGCACACCCGCGGCGTATGGGCCAATAACATGGTCTACAACATCCATCTGCTGACCGGCAAGATCTCCACGCCGGGCAACAGCCCGTTCTCGTTGACCGGCCAGCCCTCGGCCTGTGGCACCGCCCGCGAGGTGGGCACCTTCTCGCACCGCCTGCCGGCCGACCTGGTGGTGACCAATCCCAAGCACCGCGCGCACGCCGAGGAAATCTGGCAGCTGCCCGACGGCACGATCCCCAGCAAGGTGGGTGCGCATGCGGTCCTGCAGAACCGCATGCTCAAGGACGGCAAGATCAACGCCTATTGGGTGATGGTCAACAACAACATGCAGGCCGCGGCCAACCTGATGAATGAAGGCCTGCCCGGCTACCGCAACCCCGACAACTTCATCGTGGTGTCGGACGCCTACCCCACCGTCACCACTATTTCGGCCGACCTGATCCTGCCGGCCGCCATGTGGGTCGAAAAGGAAGGCGCCTACGGCAACGCGGAACGCCGCACCCAGTTCTGGCACCAGCTGGTCAACGCGCCGGGCGAGGCGCGCTCGGACCTGTGGCAACTGATGGAGTTTTCCAAGCGCTTCAAGGTCGAGGACGTCTGGCCTGCGGATCTGCTGGCCAAGAAGCCCGAATACCGCGGCAAGACGCTATTCGACGTGCTGTTCGCCAACGGCAAGGTCAACCGCTATCCCAACACCGAGCGCGACAAGGACTACGCCAACCAGGAAGCCGAGGCTTTCGGCTTCTATGCGCAAAAGGGGCTGTTCGAGGAATACGCCGAATTTGGCCGCGGCCATGGCCACGACCTGGCGCCGTTCGATACCTACCATGAAGTGCGCGGCCTGCGCTGGCCCGTGGTCAAGGGCAAGGAAACGCTGTGGCGCTACCGCGAAGGCAGCGACCCCTACGTCAAACCAGGAGCCGGTTTCGAGTTCTACGGCAATGCCGACGGCCGCGCCGTGATCTACGCCCTGCCCTACGAACCGCCCGCGGAATCGCCGGACAAGGAATACCCGTTCTGGCTGTCCACCGGACGCGTCCTGGAACACTGGCATTCGGGCTCGATGACGCGGCGGGTGCCGGAACTGTACCGGGCCTTCCCCAACGCGGTCTGTTTCATGCACCCCGATGACGCCCAGGAAATGGGCCTGCGGCGCGGCGTCGAGGTGGAGGTCGTGTCGCGGCGCGGCAAGATGCGCACGCGCCTGGAAACCCGCGGGCGCGACAAGCCGCCGCGCGGCCTGGTGTTCGTGCCCTGGTTCGACGCTGGCCAGTTGATCAACAAGGTCACGCTGGACGCCACCGATCCGATCTCGTTCCAGACCGACTTCAAGAAGTGCGCGGTCAAGATCGTCAAGGTCTGAAAGGCGAACCGGAGACAGCCATGAACCTACGCGCCCTTACTCTCGCGACATGCGTCATCCTTGGTTCGGCCGCCTGGGCGGCGCCGCCGCTGGAGGTCGAAGACCCCATGCGCGGCCCCACCCCGGTCGCGCAGGAAACCGACCCGCCGCTCATCAGTCCGGTCGAAAACAAGGACATCCGCCGCATGCGCACGTATTCCATGCAGCCGCCCACCATTCCGCACAAGATCGACGGCTACCAGGTCGACAAGGACTTCAACCGCTGCCTGGCCTGTCACGCCCGCGTGAACACCGAGGAAACCCAGGCCCCGCCCCTGAGCGTGACCCACTACATGGACCGCGACAGCAACGTGCTGGCGGAAGTCTCGCCGCGCCGCTACTTCTGTGTGCAGTGCCACGTGCCGCAGACCGAGGCCAAGCCTCTGGTGTCCAATACTTATCAGGACATCGATGTGATCCTCAAGCGCCTGTCCGCCCCGGCGCCCGCCAAGAAGTAAGCGACCGGAGGCAGCCATGCTCGGACTCATCAAGCGCTACTGGAACATCATCCGACGGCCCAGCGTGCATTTCAGCCTGGGCTTCCTGACGGTCGGCGGTTTCATCGGCGGCATCCTGTTCTGGGGCGCCTTCAACACCGCCATGGAACTCACCAACACCGAGAAGTTCTGCACCGGCTGCCACGAAATGCGCGACAACGTGTACGCCGAGCTGAAAGGCACCATCCACTTCACCAACCGCTCCGGCGTGCGCGCGCTGTGCTCGGACTGCCACGTGCCGCACAACTGGACCGACAAGATAGCGCGCAAGATGCAGGCGTCCAAGGAAGTCTGGGGCAAGATTTTCGGCACCATCGACACGCGCGAAAAGTTCGTGGAGAAGCGCCTGGAGCTGGCCCAGCACGAATGGGCGCGCTTCAAGGCCAACGATTCGCTGGAATGCCGCAACTGCCACAATTACGAGTACATGGACTTCACGCGCCAGAGTCCGCGCGCGCAGAACATGCACTCCACCTATCTGGCGGACAAGAGCAAGACCTGCATCGATTGCCACAAGGGCATCGCCCACAAATTGCCGAACATGGGACCGGGCCCGACCTCCATGGCGCCCGAGCCCACGGGCCCGGGCAAGGAAGTGGCGCATGCGGCCCGCTGATGCGCCGCCGCCCATGCTTTGCGCGCGCGGCCTGACCAGCCGCCGCGGCTATTCCGCGCCCGTGGATTTCGAGCTGCATGGCGGCCAACTGCTGCATGTGCGCGGCGCCAACGGCAGCGGCAAGACCAGTCTTCTGCGCATGCTCGCGGGCTTGCTGCGGCCGCTGACCGGCAGCGTGCTGTGGCGCGGCGGCGACGCACGCCACGACCCCGCCGGCTACCGTGCCTGCATGGCCTACCTGGGGCATGGCAACGGCCTGTGCGGCGAGCTGAGCGCCGCCGAGAACCTGCGTTACGCCCTGCACGTCGCCGGCACACCGCAGGCAGAAACTCGTTTATCGGACACCTTGCGCGCATGGCGCCTGGAATCCTGCGCCGACATGCCCGCCCTGCGCCTGTCCCAGGGACAGGGCCGGCGGCTGGCGCTGGCGGCGGTCGTGCTCGGCGCCAAGCCCCTGTGGCTGCTGGATGAACCCGACGCCGGGCTGGACACGGCCAGCCTGGAGCAATTGCGCCTGGCGCTGGAAGCCCACCTCGCGGCTGGCGGCGCCGCCGTGCTCGCCTCGCACCGCGAACCTGGCACCGCCGCCGCGCATACTCAAACCCTGGACATGGATGACTACGCGGATGCTGGCTACGCTGTCGCAGTTGGCATTGCGTGAAATCCGCCTGGCCTGGAGACGGCCCGCGGACACGCTGGGCGCCACCCTGTTTTTCATCGTGGCCGGCACGCTGTTCCCCCTGGCGGTCGGTCCCGACCCCGCGCTGCTGCTGGCCATCGGGCCGGGCGTGCTGTGGGTCTGCGCCCTGCTCGGCATCCTGCTGACGCTGAACCGGCCTTTCGCCCAGGACTACGACAACGGCGCGCTGGAACAGCTGCTGGTGTCGCCGCATCCGCTGCCGCTGCTGGTGGGCGCCAAACTGGCGGCGCACTGGTTCAGCAGCTGCCTGCCCCTGATCCTGGCCAGCCCGGTGCTGGCCCTGCAATTCGGCCTGTCGCCGCAGGCCATCGGCATCCTGGTCCTGTCGCTGCTGCTGGGCACGCCGACGCTGGCGCTGGTCGGCGGGTTGGGCGCGGCGCTGACGCTGGGCCTGCGCGGCGGCGCCCTGCTGCCGCTGCTGGTGCTGCCGCTGTATGTGCCGGTGCTGATCTTCGGCGCTGGCGCGGTGTCGGCCTCGCACGCCGGCATGGGCGCCGGACCGCAATTGTCATTGCTGGGCGCATGCCTGTGCCTGGCCATCCTGTTATGCCCCTGGAGCGCCTCGGCGGCGCTGCGCGTGGCGCTGGACTGAGGACGCCATGCACAAGCACCCTGCCCTGAATGCATATCCGCCCGCCGCGGCAGCTGGCGCGGGCTGGCTGCGCTACGCCTCGCCCGCTGCCTTCTATCCGCTGGCAGGCCGCATGATTCCGTGGCTGGCGCTGGGCGCCGCGCTGTTCGCGGCCGCAGGCCTGTATGTGGGGCTGGCCGTCGCCCCCACCGACAGCCAGCAGGGCGAGGTCTACCGCATCCTCTTCATCCATGTCGGGGCGGCCTGGATGTCGATGTTCCTGTACCTGGTCATGGCGCTGTACGCCACGCTGGGACTGATCTTCAATACCCGCCTGTCGTTCATGATGATGCGGGCGCTGGCTCCCACCGGCGCGCTGTTCACCTTCCTGACCCTGTGGACCGGCGCGCTGTGGGGCAAGCCGACCTGGGGCGCCTGGTGGGTATGGGACGCGCGGCTCACCTCCGAACTGATACTACTGTTCCTGTACCTGGGTTTCATGGCCTTGCAGGCAGCCGCTGCCGACGACGCGCAGCGCGCCGACCGCGGCGGCGCCATCCTGGTGCTGGCGGGCGTGATCAACGTGCCCATCATCTATTTTTCGGTGCGCTGGTGGAGCACGCTGCATCAGGGCGCATCGATCAATCTCACCACCGCGCCCAGCATGGCCCATATCATGGTGACCGCGATGCTGCTGATGGTGGCGGCGTTCTGGCTCTATAGCGCAGCGGCCGCGCTGGCGCGCGTGCGCGGCATCATTGCCGAGCGCGAGCCGGGTGCGGTCCGCGCGGACCGGACGCGGCGGGAGGCGGCATGAGCTGGCAAGCGCTGTTCTCGCTGCAAGGCCACAGCCCCTATCTGCTGGGTGCGTACGGCGTGACGCTGGCGCTGATCGGCCTGGAAGCGTTGGTGTTATGGCGCCGTAGCCGCGCCCGGCGCGCGGCGCAGAATACCGCCCGCGCTGACGGGACGGCGCGATGAGCCCGCGCAAGCGCCGCGCGCTGGCCATCCTGGGCGGCCTGGGCCTTCTGGCCGCGGCCGCCGCGCTGGTGCTCAATGCCCTGCAATCCAACCTGGTGTTTTTCTTCAGCCCCACGCAGGTGGTGGCCAAGGAAGCGCCCGCCAGCGGCAGCTTCCGCGTCGGCGGCCTGGTGGAGCAAGGGTCGCTGCGCCGCGAGGCCGACGGGCTGACGCTGCGCTTCGTGGTGACGGACACCGCGCACACCGTGCCGGTGACCTACCAGGGACTGCTGCCCGACCTGTTCCGCGAGGGTAAGGGCGTGGTGGTGGCCGGCAAGCTGGGGCCGGACGGCGTGTTCCGCGCCACCGAGGTGCTGGCCAAGCACGACGAGAACTACATGCCGCCCGAGGCCGCCGATGCGCTCAAGCGCGCGGGCGCCGGGCCCAACGCCATGCGCGCGGAGGCGCAATGATTCCCGAGATCGGCCTGTTCAGCCTGATCCTGGCGCTGCTGGTGGCGCTGGCGCAAGGCGTGCTGCCGCTGGTGGGCGCAGCCACCGGCTGGCAGGCGGGGCTGAGGGTGGCGCGGCCCGCCGCCATCGGCCAGTTCGGCCTGACCACCGTGGCCATAGGCTGCCTGGCCTGGGCGTTCGTGGACAACGATTTTTCCGTGCTGTACGTGGCCGCGAATTCGCATGCGGACCTGCCCGCCGCCTACCGCTTCGCGGCGGTGTGGGGCGGACATGAAGGATCGCTGCTGTTGTGGCTGTACCTCCTGACGGCCTGGACCCTGGCCGTGGCGCTGTGCAGCCGCCGCCTGCCCCTGCCCTTCGTCGGCCGTGTGCTGGCGGTGATGGGCTGGATCAGCGTGGGCTTTCTGCTGTTCCTGCTGTTCCTGTCCAACCCCTTCGAGCGCCTGATGCCGCCCGCCATGGCCGGACGCGACCTGAATCCGCTGTTGCAGGATCCGGGAATGATCGTGCATCCGCCCATGCTGTACATGGGTTACGTCGGCTTCTCCGTGGCCTTCGCCTTCGCCATCGCGGCGCTGCTGTCGGGCGAACTGGACGCCATGTGGGCGCGCTGGGTGCGCCCCTGGACGCTGGCGGCCTGGACCTTCCTGACCATAGGCATACTCCTGGGCAGCGCCTGGGCCTATTACGTGTTGGGCTGGGGCGGATGGTGGTTCTGGGATCCCGTGGAAAATGCCTCCTTCATGCCCTGGCTGGCGGGCACCGCGCTGATCCATTCCCTCATCGTGACCGAGAGGCGCGGCGCTTTCCGCAGCTGGACCGTGCTGCTGGCGATCTGCACGTTTTCGCTCAGCATCCTGGGGACGTTCCTGGTGCGCTCGGGCGTGCTGACCTCCGTCCATGCCTTCGCCGTGGATCCCGGACGCGGCCTGTACATACTGGGATTCATGCTGGTGATCGTGGGTGGATCGCTGGCGCTCTATGCCTGGCGCGCCCCCACGGTAGGCCTGGGCGGCGGATTCTCGCTGCTGTCGCGCGAATCCCTGCTGCTGTCCAACAATGTGGTGCTGACGGTGGCGGCGGGCTCGGTGCTGCTGGGCACGCTGTATCCGGTCGTGCTGGACGTGCTGGAGTGGGGCAAGATCTCCATCGGTCCGCCCTATTTCGAAGCCGTGTTCGTGCCGCTGATGACGCCGGCCATTTTCCTGATGGGCGTCGGTCCGGTGGCGCGCTGGAAGCAGGCAGAGCTGCCCGACCTGGGCCGCCGCCTGCGCGTGGCCTTCGCAGTCAGCGTCGCGACCGCGGTCCTGCTGCCGCTGGCCATGCCGGGCCCGGCGCGGCTGGGGTCGCCCATGGTGATGCTGGGGCTGTGGCTGGCCGCCTGGTCGGTCGCCAGCGCCGCGGCGCACGCCTGGCAGCGGCTGACGGACGGCGACGGCCAATGGCTGCGTCGGCTGGGCCGCCAGCCGCGTTCCTGGTACGGCATGCTGCTGGCGCACGCGGGTGTAGGCATCTTCATTGCCGGGGTCACCCTGGCCAACGGCTATGAAGTCAAGCAGGAGCTGCGGATGGAGCTCGGCTCCACCCAGGAAGCGGGCGGCTACGCCTTCACCTTCGCCAGCATTGCCCCGGCTGCCGGGCCGAACTACAGCGCGCAGCGCGCCGTATTCCCGGTGACCCGGGACGGCAAGCCGGTGCTGACGCTGTATCCGGAAAAGCGCCTCTACACGGTGCAGGACATGGCGCTGAGCCAGGCCGACATCGACAGCGGCTTCACCCGCGACCTGTTCGTGGCGCTGGGCGAACCGGTGGGCGACAAGGCCTGGACGGTGCGCCTGCAGGTCAAGCCCTTCATGACCTGGATCTGGACAGGCTGCATCCTGATGGCGCTGGGTGGTCTGTTGGCGGCCGGCGACAAGCGCTACCGCCGCGCCCAGGAACCTGCGCGCGTGCCGCAATCGGCCATGCCCGGCGCCGCGCGACCCACGCGGGAGGGAGCCTGATGCTGCGTTACCTGGTGCCGCTGGCCGCCTTCCTGGCCATGGCCGTGTTCCTGGCGATGGGCCTGTCGCGCGATCCGCGGGCGGTTCCCTCGGCCATGATCGACAAGCCCGCCCCCGCCATCGGCCTGCCCGTGCTGCTGGATCCCGGCAAAAAGCTGGAGGTGCAATCGCTGCGCGGCCAGGTCTGGCTGCTGAATGTGTGGGCATCTTGGTGCGGGCCATGCAAGGACGAACTGCCGGTGCTGCGCGAAGCCGCCCGGCGCCACGGTATTCCGCTGTACGGCTTGAACTACAAGGACAAGCCGGAAGAAGCCGAAGCCTGGCTGGCGCGCAATGGCAATCCCTACATCGCATCCGCCAGCGACATTGACGGCCGCGTCGGCATCGAATATGGCGTGTACGGCGTGCCCGAGACCTTCGTGATCGACCGCGACGGCCGCATCCGCTACAAGCAGCTGGGCCTGATCACGCCCGAGATCTGGCGCGACCGCATCCAGCCCGCCATCGAGGCGCTGCGATGAAGCGGCCCGCTGCCCTGTCTTGCAGCCTGTTGCGGGCCGTCCTGCGCGCCCTGCTGCTGGCGCTGGCCTTGACCGCCGCCGCGCGCGCGCAAGTCCACGCTGGCGCCGCGCAGCCCTTGCCGCCTGTCCTGGAACAACGCGCCGACAAGCTGGCCCATGGACTGCGCTGCCTGGTGTGCCAGAACCAGACCCTGGCCGAGTCGAACGCGCCATTGGCCCAGGACATGCGCAAGCTGATCCGCGATCAATTGGCGGAAGGCCGCAGCGACACGCAGATCATGCAGTTCTTCGAAGACCGCTATGGCGACTTCGTGCGCTACGACCCGCCCTTCAAACCCATCACCTGGCTGCTGTGGCTGGGACCCTTCGCCCTGCTGGCGCTGGGCTTCGTAGTGCTGGTACGCACCTTGAAGCGCCGCGCCGGCGCGCGCGCCCCCCTGACCGCCGACGAACGCGCGCGCGCGGCGCGCTTCCTGGATACCGGCTCATGACCACACTCTGGATCATCGTGGTGCTCCTGCTGCTGGCGACCCTGCTCTGCCTGATCCCGCCCTTGCTGCGGCGCGCGCCCGCCGCGCAACCCGAATCCGAGGCCAATGTGCGCGCGTTCTATCTGGCGCAGCGCGAGCAGTTGCGCCGCGACATGGACAACGGCAGCCTCACTGCCGCTGCGGGCATGCGTGCGGAAGAAGAGCTGCAGCGCGACCTGCTGCAGGATCTGGACTTGCGGCGCGGGCGCAGCGCACCCTGGGCCGGGCAGCGCGCGGGCATCACCGCCGCCTGCCTGCTGACTGTGCTGATCCCGGTGGCGGCCGTGCTGCTGTATGGCCAATTGGGCAACCCGCGAGCGGCGGCCAACGCCAGCGCGGGCCAGCCCGCCGAACCCCACGCGGCCGATACCGGCACCGACATGACGCTGGCCATCAATGCCCTGGCCCAGCGGCTGCGGACCGCGCCCGATGACGCCGACGGCTGGTACATGCTGGCGCGTTCGTATGAAACCCTGGGACGCTATGTCGATGCAGTGGCGGCCTACCAGCAGGTGCTGCGCCTGGTCCCCGGCCAGCCCGCGGTACTGGCCGACCTGGCCGACGCGCTGCTGTCGGCCAACCAGGGCAACCCCGACGAAGCCTCCATCGGGGCAGTGGCGCAAGCCCTCGCCGCACAACCGGATCAGCCCAAGGCCCTGGCCCTGGCCGGCATGATGGCGTTGCGCCGCGGCGACGCCGCCGAGGCGCTGGCGCATTGGGAACGGTTGCAGGCCCAGTTGCCGCCGGACTCTGAAGCCGCGCGGCAGATCCAGTCCAACATCGCGCAGGCGCGCGCCATGGCGGCCGCGCCTGCCAGTACAACTGCCGGCGCATCGACCGCGGCATCCGCGGCTTCGCCCCCCGGATCCGCCCCTGTCTCGGCATCGGCTCCTGCGTCCGCCGGCGCAGCGCCCGCGCCCTCCGCGACCGCCGCCCGCATCAGCGGACGCGCCAGCATCGCCGACGCGCTGCGCGGGCGGGTCCAGCCCTCCGACACCGTGTTCATCCTTGCGCGTCCCGAGGAAGGGTCGCGCATGCCGCTGGCAATCCTGCGCATGCAGGTCTCGGACCTGCCGCGGGATTTCGTGCTGGACGACAGCAGCGCCATGTCGCCGGACGCGACCTTGTCGCGCGCCAGCAAGGTGCGGGTGGAGATCCGCGTCAGCAAGTCCGGCACGGCCGCCGCGCGGCCGGGCGACCTGGGCGGCGCGCTATCCGGCGTCGGCATCCATGCGGATGGACTGACGCTGGTGGCCGATACCGTCGTGCCCTGAGGCACACGATACCGGCCGCCTGCGTCCTCAGACCCGCTCGATCCGCGCCGGCAGCCCCTGGCGCACCGCCGCGCCGGACACCCAATCAATCCAGACGTTGGCGTGCTCGCCGCGCGTGGCGTCGCCGAATCCCAGGTCGTTCAGGTTCACGCCCGCGGCCAGCGCCGGATCGTGCGCCATGGGCTTGCCATCCACCACGTGCGCGCGGGCGCCCAACTCAGTGTGGCCGTAGCCGTGCTCGATCCCCACCGCGCCCGGCTGGATGCCGTCGCGCAGCAGCGCCAGCCCGGTCACCGCGCCGCCCGGCGTCACGATGCGCACCGCATCGCCGTTACGGATGCCCAGGCGTTCGCCGTCCTGCCGGTTGATCGATACCGGGTTGTGCGGATGCACCTGGCGCAACCGGTTCACGCCGATGGACATGGAGCTCATCAGGTTGGACTTGAACGAGCTGAGCAGGAAGGGCCAGTCCTGCCGCGTGTATTGCGCGCGCATGTCGCTGCCGTCGGCCAGCCGCGTCGGGTACCAGGTCGGACAGCCGCTGTAGCGCTCGCCCGTCATGGAATGGCGAAAGCCCGCCAGCTCCTCGCTCCAGACCTGCAGCGGCTTGGCATAGGCCATGCGCGTCTGCCGCGTTCCGCCCTCTTCCACCCAGGCATCCTGCACTTTGTCGAAGCGCCCACCGCGGCTCATCACCATGGCCACCTGACGCCATTCGCCCGGTTTGAGCTTCTGCTGCAATAGCGCACCATAGCGGTCCACGCCGGTGAGCGCCATGTCGTCGTCGCTGGCCTCGGGCACGGGCTTGCCCGCCGCGAAGGCAATGTTGGCGATGCCGCGCAGGAAGAAGTCCTCCGGCGTGTCCAGCGCGTACTTGGCGCCGTCCTTGTCGGAGATGGCGCCCGCGCCGAAGCCCGGCATGCCCAGCCGCTTGGCGCAGGCGATCAGGAAGGTTTCCAGGCAGACCGGCTCATCCGTGGCGGTACGCGCCACGCGCGGCTGCACGGCCGGCCAGCGCACGGTGGACGCCTTGGCCACCACGTCCGCCCAGGGCGCGGAGACGCCCCAGCTTTCGTAGGTCACCGTATCCGGCACGATGTAGTCGGCCAGCGCGTTGGTCTCGTTGATGAAGGGATTGATCGATACCGACAGCGGCAAGAGGCGCGGATCCTTCATCTTGTCGATGATGACGTTCTTCAGGCCGGCGATGCCGTAGATCGGGTTGCTCATGTGGTTGAACCAGACCTTGGCATGGTACGGATAGCCCGCCAGCGCGGACGCCAGCATTTCCGAGCTGAGCCCGCCGGTGGCCGGATACCAGGGCGCCGCGGCCGGATAGGCCGATTGGCCGGCAGCCTTTTTGCGCTTGAACTCGCTGGACTTCTCGTACGGGAAGCGGTTGCGCGACAGGCCCACGCCCTTGGGCGTGGCGCGGTTGGCAAAGCCGGCGATGTTGTAGCGCGGCCCCTGCCCATAGGGGGGGAACGGACCCGCGTCCAGCACCAGGCCGCCTTCCACGTTGAGGTTGCCCACCAGCGTGTTCAGCATGGCGATGGCATAGGCCGTATAGAAGCCCGAGCCGCTCATGGTGCCACCGTGCGCATCGGCCACGGCGCGCTTGCCGTAACTGGTGAAACGCTCGGCCAGCGACGCGATCTTGGCGGCCGGCACGCCGCTCAGTTCCGCGTATTCGTCCAGCGTCTTGCGGCGCGCTTCCTCGCGCAGCAGCGACAGCGAACTGCGCACGCGCAGCGCTTCTGGCGCGCCATCCATGCCGGGCGCGGCGACCGCGTCGTCCACGAACAGCGTGGCGGGCGCGGCCGCGGTGTGCGGCGCCAGCGTGCCGTCTTCCAGGCGCACGACGTACGCGTCTTCCCACTTCTCGCCGGCATCGGCCGGACGCGGCCAGCCCAGGTCGGCGCCGCGCAGGAAACTGCCCAGGCGGGGATGGCCAGGTTCCGCCACCACCAGATGGGTGGCGTTGGTCCAGGCCGCCTCGCCCGCGGCCTTCATGGCCGCAGGGCCGGGCTGCGCCAGCGCGCGGGCATCGTAACGTTCGTTGTCCAGGATCCAGCGGATCAGGCCCATGGCCAGACCCAGGTCGCCGGCCGGATTGACCGGCACCCATTCATTGCCCGATCCCGCCGACAGGCTGGACGAGGCAGGCAGCATCGGCGACACGACCACGTACGTAAAGCCAGTCTCTTCCGGCCGCACGCGGGCCTCGGCCAACTGGCGGGCCTGGCGCTGGAACGGGTTGCCGGCCTGCGCCGGCGCCGCGCCGATGAACAGGCCGAAGCGCGCGTTGTCCCAATCCGGCTTGCCGTGGGGCATGCCCTTCAGATCGCCCAGCGCCGCCCCCGCGCCCACGCGGAAGCTCTGGCCGCAATAGGAACCGTGGTTGCTGAAATTCACCGTGCCGAACGATTGCCCGGCAAAGCGCTGGATCAGCGGCGTACGGCCTTCGTTGGACGCGTCGGTGAACAGGAACTGGTTGACCTTGGCGCCATACTCGGGATTCTGCGGATCCAGCGGCGTTTCGCGGTCAAAGATGGCGCGCAGGCCGTCCACCTGGCCTTCGCCAAACAGATCGCCGCCTTCGCAGACTTCCTGAACCAGCTGTTCGAACGAGATGGTCTGCCACTTGCCCTCGCCGCGCTTGCCCACGCGCTTGAGCGGCTGCAGCACGCGGAACGGGCTGTTCATCTGCTCCAGCATGGCCGAGCCGCGCGCGCAGGACGTGGCGCGTCCTTCCAGGCCGTTGTCGCCGCCCAGTTGCGCATAGACGTCGCGCACCGGCGCTTCCATCGCGGCCGGTCGGGTCGTGGCCAGCGGATGGTAGGGGTTGCCGGCCACGCGCAGGATGCGGTTTTCCTTCGTGTCCACGCGCAGGCGCACGCCGCACTGGGTCCAGCAGCCCAGGCAGCTGGAGGGGCTGACCGTCTGGCCCGGCTGGGCGCTGAGCACGCCGGTCAAGGGATCGATGCGGAATTCCGGCGTCAGTGAATTGCCGCGCACGGCATGCGCCGTGGGCACGCCCGCCGTGCCTTGCGCCAGGCCCTTCACGGCCCGGACCACGGTCTCGCCGTAGCCCGCCGCGAACGCCGCCATGCCGCCGGCGACCACGCCGCCGCGCACCATCAGCTTGCGCCGCGCCTCGTCGCGCGGCTGATTGGCGGCCTCGTCCGGCGGGGCGTCGCGCTTGTCGTCTTCGTGTTGCTTGTCCATTGCTTTCATTCCATGTTCTTTCGTCTAGGGCCTGCGCACACACAGGCCCGGGCGGCGGCGCTCAGGCCGCCACGCCCCGCGTGCGCGCCGGGAACAGTTCCAGGGCGTAGGTCACGGCGGCGACCAGCGCCACGCACAGGCCCAGCACGCCCACCATGCCCAGCAACCCATCGCTGCCCCAGGGCATGTCGTACAGGTAGAGGCCGGCGCCGTACTTCGGCACGCCCTGCACGCTCATGAAGACCACCCAGCGGAAGATCCACGCAGCCGCCAACATGGTCAGTGCCAGCGCCGCTGAAGGCAGCGGCGCGGCCAGCGTGCGCGCCGGGCGCTGCAACAGCGCGATCATGCAGAAGCCGGTCGCCACCGCGCCCGCCAGGCTGACGCGCCAGATCGGGAACTCGGCGAACAGGCGCAGCGCGGCGTCGAACGAAGGGTCCATGCCCAAGAGGCCCAGCAGCGCCCAGGCGCCGGCGCCCAGCGCCATCATCACCACCGCCGTCACGCTCAGGCTGCGCAACAGTTCCACCGGCATGGCCTGCGTGCCGCCCCGCAGCCAGCGGCCCACCAGGAACATGGCTCCCAGCGCGCCCAGCCAGGCGGTCAGCGCAAAGTTCACCGGCAGGAACACCGTGTGCCACAGCGGCCGCGAACGCAGCACCATGACCTCGGCGCCGGTATAGACCAGGATCGACAGCGCCGACACCGCCAGCGCCATGCCCAGCGCGCGCACCCAGCCGATGCGGCCCCACCACCAGGCGGCGCAGAACAGCAGCGCCAAGGTCACGAACACCGGCAGCAGCAAGGCGCCCAGCCACATCCAGGACCAGGGCGTGAAATGCGCGTAGAAGTGCCAGAAGCGGCCCGGCTGGTGCAGGTCCGCCAACAGCGACACGGGTGCGGCGATGGCGCTGACCAGCAGCACCGTCACGGCCGCGGGCAGCAACCGGCGGGCGGGCGAACCCGCGCTGCCAAAGGCCGCGAAAGCGGCGGTCAGCGCAGTGGTGGCGCTGATGCCGATGAGGAAGAAGTACTGCACGGCCCACGGCAGCCAGGCGGCGTCGTAGACCGGGGTCAACAATTCAGAGATCTGCATGGTCATCCCCTTCGATGGCTCAATGACCGCCAGCCAGCCGCACGCCGGCCTGGCCGTCGACCTGGTGGACGAACGCATCGGGCAGGCCGATGTAATAGACGTGGGGATCGGTCTTCATTTCGGGCTTGAGCACCTTGATGTCCTGCTTGTGCTCGACCAGCAGCTTGGAAATGGCGCTGTCGGGATCATTCATGTCGCCGATGACGCGCGCGCCGCCCACGCAGCTTTCCACGCAGGCCGGCAGCAGCCCGGCTTCCAGACGGTGCTCGCAGAACGTGCATTTGTCGGCGGTCTGCGTTTCGTGGTTGATGAAGCGGGCGTCGTAGGGACAGGCCTGCACGCAATAGGCGCAGCCCACGCAGCGCTCGTTATCGACCAGCACGATGCCGTCTTCGCGCTGGAAGGTGGCCTGCACCGGACAGACGGGCACGCAAGGCGGGTTGTCGCAATGGTTGCAGAGGCGCGGCAGCATCACCATGGAGGCGGGGCCGCCGGCGTCGGGCAGGACTTCGTATTGCAGGACGGTGGTGCGGAACTGCCCGATGGGAGGCAGGTTCTCCATGGAGCAGCTGACCGTACAGGACTGGCAACCGATGCACTTGCGCATGTCGACCACCATTCCGTAGCGCTTGCCCGGCATGCCCGGACGGCGCGGCGGCTGGCCGTTGATGCCGGTGGCCTCGGCGCGGATGGGAATAACGGTGGCCGCGGCCCCCAACCCCAATAAGCCCTTCAGGAAGCCACGTTTACCCGGGAGTGGCGGTTCCGGGGGGCTGGCGGGGGTACTCATAGTGCTTCTCCAAGCGTTAATTCTGTTACGGGAATTAACTTATCACTTGGAGTTATATAGAGACTTGATAAGGATCAAACCGGGGACGGATAAGCGTAAACCCGGAGCCGGTCCGCAACCCAACCCGTCAATCATCGACCTTGAGCGCCCGGCCCCAGGCGGCCAGCTTGTGCTCGAACGAGGCCGCCGCATGCGCCGGGCTGGTCGAAGGCAAGTCCATGTATTCCAACGGCACGGCCAGCCCCGGCAGCACGTGGCGGCGGTACATCGCCGCGGCCTTGGCGCCGTTGAAGCAGACCCGGACGATGCCAGGGTGGCGTTCAAGGAAGGTGGCGAAGTCATTGGCGACCAGGGTGTCGCCACGGATATCGGCGTCCAGGCTGCCGGGACGTTCACAGGCCTGCAGCACGTCCCACAAGGCGATGCCGGCAGCCTGCAGGGCCAGCAGGCGCTGTGCATAGTCCAGGCCGGGATCGAAGCCGAAGACGCTGGCCGCGATGGGCCAGAAGGCGTTGCGCGGATGGGCGTAATAGCGGCCCTGCCTGAGCGATGCCACGCCGGGCATCGAACCCAGCACCAGCACGCGCGCGCCAGCCCCCGCCACCGGGGCGAAGCCCTGGACCTGATCGTTATTGCCGCCCGCCTGGGCCGTGCGCATGCCGTCTTCCATGCCCAAAGGATACGCCAGCCGCGAGTTCCGCCTCCACTGTCCGATCCATGGAACAGTGCTTATCAATGCCAGGGACTACCGCCGAAGAGGTGGCGCCCTTATCTTATTAATCATGACGGACGGCCCCGCTGGGGCCGCGCAACAGGAAATACGACCATGAAGAAGATCCTCGGATTGCATGCCAGCCCCCGTCCCCACTGGGTGGGCGACGGCTTCCCGGTGCGCTCCATGTTCTCCTACAACGACAAAGGCAAGAACACCAGCCCGTTCCTGCTGCTGGACTACGCCGGCCCGGCGCAGTTCGAGCCGGCCGAACATCCGCGCGGCGTCGGGCAGCATCCGCACCGCGGCTTTGAAACCGTGACCATCGTCTACAGCGGCGAAGTCGAGCACCGCGATTCCACCGGCAACGGCGGCGTCATCGGTCCCGGCGACGTGCAATGGATGACGGCGGCCTCCGGCATCCTGCATGAGGAATTCCATTCCCACGCCTTCACCCGCAAGGGCGGCGAGCTGGAAATGGTGCAGCTCTGGGTCAACCTGCCCGCCAAGGACAAGATGGCGCCGGCCGGCTACCAGGGCATCCTCGACGCGGACATCCCGACGGTGGACCTGCCGGACGGTGCGGGCAAGCTGCGCGTGATCGCGGGCAACTACGCGGGTCACGCGGGACCGGCGCGCACCTTCACGCCGATGGACGTGTGGGACGTGAGGCTGGCCGCCGGCAAGTCGGCGACCTTCCCCGTCGCCGAAGGCCGCAACAGCATGCTGGTCGTTCTGCGCGGCACGGTGCTGGTCAACGGGGAAACCGTGGCGCGTGATGCGCAGCTGGCGCTGTTCTCCCTGGAGGGCGAGGACATCACCGTCGAAGCCAACAACGACGCGGTGTTCCTGGTGTTGAGCGGCGAGCCCATCGACGAGCCGGTGGTCGGCTACGGCCCCTTCGTGATGAACACGCAGGCGGAAATCGTCGAAGCGATCCAGGACTTCAACGCCGGACGCTACGGCAAGATGCACTGAGGCAACAGGGCCGGCTGGCCTCTCGTCCCGCGCAGCGGGGCGGGACGCTAGGACCGGCCCTGTTCTTGCGCGCCCCGCCGCAAGCGGCCCAGCCTGAGGCCGTCGCGGATGTTCAGTCCGATCAGCGCCAGGTTGGCCGCGCCTGCCGCCAGCTCCAAGACCTGCACCCCGTAGAACACCCCGTCCAGCAAGCCCGCCTGCGCGCGCAGCGCCAGGAACACCGCCGCGGGAACCAGAATCAGCAAACCATTGGCCGCGATGAAGGGCATGCGTTTACGCTTGGCCAACAGCAGCGGATGCCTGCCCTTGCCGCCCATCAGGAAACCGCTGGCGGCGGTCAGCATCATGACGGGCACGAAACCCAACAGCGCATAAGCGATGGCAAGCTTGACCTGGGCCACCGCGGATGCGGCCAGGAACAGTTCGGACGCCACTGTCGAGATCCAAAACGCCGCCAGAAACAGCAGCGTCAACAGGGCGGCAGCGGCATGGATTCTATGTTTCATGATCTTGCTCCGGTGGCGCGGGAACGTGCGCGGCCAGCAGGCCCGCCAGCACCCTCCCCGCCGTTTCCAGTTCAGCGGCGCTGAAGCCGCCGGCCAGTTGGCGCGCGCGCTCCTTCCAGCGCGCGTCGATGGCGCCATAGACGCGCCGCCCCCCATCGGTCAGCTGGTACAGCGGCGAGCGTTTGTGCTGCGGATTGGGGCGGACCTCCACCAGTTGCGCCTCGGACAGCAGGTTCAGCTGCTTCTGCGCGCCCTGGCGTGTCACGCCCATCGCGGCGGCGACCTGCGGCGCGCTCAAAGGCTGCCCTGCCAGCGCCAGGGCGCCCAGCATCTGCCAGCGGGCGCTCGTCAGCGCCTCGGGCGCGACGAAGGCGTCGCCCCAATCAAGCAACGCGCCGTTCAACTGGAACAAGGTCAGGATCACCCCGGTGAGCCGTTCTTCCTTGGTTGGATTCATTTCTGGCCTCCTGTGCATCGCCTAATTGACAACCAGTTTCCAGTATTGGAAACCGGTTGTCAATATGCGCTTGCAAGAGGTTTTCTGCGCATGTCGGATAGCCGACGCCAAAATCGGATAGGTCCGGCCTCCTCTGGACGGGTTTTCCACCAGTCCGCCCTGTCCGGCGCAGCTTTACTATCAAAGCCTTCAAGGCCCCGGCAGTGGAGTTTCCCCATGCTCGACACGATGCAGTCCGCCACCAGCACGACTTGGCCGCCGGCCGCGCCGCGGATCGAGTCGGTCCTGGGCCTGCCGGCGCAGCAATTGTTCGCCTCCGGCGATCTGGACGAAGCCCGCTCCATGGTCGGCCGCGTGATGCGTCCGCACCACCTGGGCGTGGTCGGCGCGCTGCAGCGCCTGGACGCCCGCATGCACCACCAGCCGCTGGGCGAGGTCTCTCTGAATCGCCTGCGCTATGGTGCCAACGTCGAAATCCGTCCCGGTCCGCTCGAGGACTTCTTCCTGGTGCAGATGCCGTTGTCGGGCTGCGCCCGCATCAGCAGCGGCCCGCAGCAAGTGGATTCGACGCCCGAGGTCGCGTCGGTCGTCAGCCCGGACGACGACCTGGCCATGCGCTGGGCCGACGACAACGACCAGTTCATGCTGCGCGTGGGCCGCTCGCTGCTGGAACGCACCCTGGTGGGCCATCTGGGCTGTGCGCTGGATCGGCCGCTGCGCTTCCAGCTGGGGTTCCGCTGGCGCGAATGTCCAGCTTGGCGCTGCCTGATGAGCTATCTGCTGGACTGCTCCACCCAGCACGCGAACCTGGCCGAGCACAAGCTCATCGTGCATCAGATGGAACAGCTGGTCGCCGCCACCTTGCTGTCAGCCCAGCCCCACAACTACAACGGCGCCCTGCCCGGCCGCCGCGGCGCGGTGCTGCCGCGCCACGTGCGCAGCGTACAGGACTATCTGCAGGCGCATGCGCACGAACCCATCAGCGCCGAACAGTTGGCGCGCATCGCCGGCGTCAGCGTGCGCAGCCTGTACGCGGGATTCAAGGAATTCCTGGGCGTGAGCCCCATGCATTACCTGCGCGACCTGCGCATGGAACGCGCGCACGCCGAACTGGTCTCGGGCGAAAGCCGCAACATCGCCGGCGTGGCGCTGCGTTGGGGCTTCGCGCACATGGGGCGCTTCAGCGCCGGATATAAGGAACGCTACGGCGTGAGTCCCAGCCAGAGTTTGCGGCGACGCGGGTGAGGCGGCGGCGCTTCAGGGTCGGGCTGGCGCAGCCGGCTTGGCCTTGGCAGAGGAGTCCTGCGCCATGACCTCCCGCGCGATTTGATTGATCCTGGGAGCGGCCTTCATGGCGCCGTCCTTGTGCTGTGTCAGGAATTGACGCGCGTAGTAGCGCTCGAGCTCGCAGGGGTTCGCATTCTTGCCCGTAAAAGCCACGGAGGCGTCTATCAGCTTGCCCGCATGCGCCTGCTCGGCCAAGACGCGCTTGCGCATGGCCTGGATTTTTTCCGCCGCGTCCTTGCGCCCTTCCTGGGAATTCAAGCGCTGGGCGAGCCTGGCGCGCAGCGCGGCCGGGTCTGTCGGCGCGCGGGCCAGGTCCATGCCCAGGCTCGCTTGGGCCAGGGCCATGGCCACCATCCCCTGGACCTCCGGCCCGTCTGCCGGGTACAGCCTGCAGGCTGCAATGAAACCCATGTGCGCGACCGCCTTGTCGCCCAGCCACTCCTGGCCGCCGTCGCTACCCATTGGAAAGCCCAAGGAGTTACGCATCGGCTCCTGCACTTCAAAGCTGCTGCTCGTGTTCTGTGCCGCGGCAAGTCCGCCGCACAAGCAAAGCGCCAGCGCCGAAACTGTTCTTTTCATCGTTTTCCCCGTAAGCGCTCGCCGGCGCGGATATCTCCACGCGGGATGCTATTCCACCGTCAGCCGGAATGGTGAGCGAGTCGCGAAACTCCCCGTGGGAGCGGGCCTGCAGTTGCATCCCAACAACGCCTGCATTGCTCCGCGAGCGCGAGGACTCCCTCGACAAGGCTCAGCTTGTTCGGTTTGCCGTCCAAGGACTTCAGGGGCAAGGCAAGCAGCCACCGCGCCGAATGGCCCGTCGCCTAGTGCTGTTCGACCCATGGCGCCGCCGCCTCGGCCCGGTTCCAGAGACGCCAACCATGCCGGTAGGCGTGCTGCAAATAGGGTCCACGCAGGATTCGAGGTTCACTGTCCGTGGCCTGTTCCGTGCCGAGCAAGTGCAGAACCTGGGTCCAGTCCGCCAGCCCGCACCGGGCGCCGCGCAATGCCGCATCCGCAAGCCGTCCAGCCTCCTCGACCGATTCCGCCCGCACCAGGAAACAGGTATCCGCGCCATCCGGACCGCCAGTGTACGGGTCCTCGGATTCGTTGCCCCAGCGTATCGCTTCGTACAGATTCATGTCCCTGCCCCGTCCCATCGACAGCGCAACGATACCAGCAGGACAGCCCCGCAGAGACGGACAGCCAGGGCCTTCCAGTGCAGCCGCCAGACCTAGAACGGTATCCCCAGCTTCACATACAGCTGCGCGCCCTCGGGCCGGTTCTTGACCTTGAAGTCCTGCTGCCATTTGGCCGTGAACAGCCAGCCTTTTTCATTCATGTAGCGCACCGAGGGGCCGAAGCCGAAAGCGCGGGCGCGGCCGGCGGCGCTGTTCGGGCCGCTGTCGTCGGTGACTTGCTGGAAGGCGTAGCCGCCCACCCCCAGCACCCAGCCCTTGCCCACGCCCCAGCCCAGCGCGTAGTCGGCGTGCAGGGCCTGGCCTGAACGCGTATCGGTGGCGGAATTGGTGAAGTTGAAGTCGTACATGACTTTCAGGTCGGCGTTGAAGCCGTCCGGGCTGATGCGGCTCAGGGCGAACACCGGCTGCGCGGTCCAGTAGTTCTTGCCCAGGCTGGACGGGTCCTTGCGGTCGTATTCGCCGGTGGGCGCGTACATGTCCAACCCCACCACGTAGTGCAGGCTTTCGGACGGGTGATAGCCCAGCGCCACGCCCAGCGTCATGTCGCCCAGGCCGGTGCTGCGGTTGCGTTGCCCAGCAGCCTTGGCGGTCACGTCCAGCAGCGGCGCGATGGCGTGGAAGGCCAGCTGGCCGCCCATGACCTGCTGCTGCGTAACCCAGATCAGGCGCGGCGCCAGCACATTGACGTCCACCTTGAAGCCGGGCACCGGCACGCGCTGGCCGTCGTTGCCGCGCAGCGTGTCGTAGCGCGCCCCGCCGGCATAGACCAGCATGTGCACGCCGGGCGGCGGCAGCGCGCCCGACATGAAGTTCTCCAGTCCGTCCGGATAGATGCCCAGGCCGCCGCCCTCCGTGGCCTGGGCTCCCGTGCCAGCCAGCGCCAATGCCAAGGCGCCAGCAAGCCGCCGGATTTTCAGGTGTCCGTTCATGTTCCCCTCCTGCCTATTTGTTGTGCGACGAGATAGCCGGAACCGCCCCCCAGGCCGGGGCCCGGGTGGGTGGCGGCGCCGATGTGAAAGAGATTGCGCAGCGGCGTGCGGTGGCCGCGCGCACCCTGGCTTCCGGCAAAGGGCCGCAGCCAGAAGAACTGGTCGGGCGAACACACGCCCGAATAGGGGTCGCCGCCCACCAGGTTGCGGTTCAGGCCTTCCAGGTCCGCCGGCGAGTACGCCCGCCGGCCGACGATGCGCCGCGCCAGGCCCGGCATGACCCGTTCCATGCGCGCCTGCACCCGGTCGGCCATCGCCTCGCGCACGGCCTCGTTCCAGCGGCCGTCGGCAGGCGCCGCGATCTCGCCCGCGGCATCGCCCTTGATCCGCGCCGGCAGTTCCTGCATCTGCACCCACAGGATCCAGCCGCCCGGCGGCGCGCGCGTCGGGTCGACCGCGACGGGCTGGCCGATGGCCAGCGTGGGGCGCGCGGACAGCAGGCCGTTGTTGGCCTCGGTCACCGAAGCGCAGACCTGTTCCATGCTCTCGGTCAGATGCACCAGCGGCACGTGGCGCAATTCCGGCGTCAGCCAATCCGGCGGCGCATTCAGCGCGAAATGGATCTGCATGCCGCCGCGGCCGTAGCGATAGCCAGCGGCGCGTTCGCGCACGGCGGGCGGCGCGTCGGGCAGCAACTGGCCGTACAACTGGCCGGGCGTCACATTGCAGACCACCGCTACTGTCGCGCGATATTCGCGTCCGCCTGCCAGCACGCCCACCGCGCGGCGCCGCTTGCCCTGGCCGCTTGTGATGATGCGTTCGACCTCGGCGCCGGTCTGCAGGCGGCCGCCGTGCCGTTCGATGACGGCGGCCAGCGCGTCCACCACGCCGCTGCCGCCGCCCTTGACCACCGGCATGCCGCCGGCCACGACCGCGGCAAAGGTCAGCTTGCCGATCAGCGCGGAACAGGCGTCGTCCGGACCCAGGCCGGTGTGCAGTACCCAGGGCGCGATCAGTGCACGCGCGGCATCAGACTGCAACGCGCGTTCTGACCAGCGGCGAAAGCTCTCCATCGAGTCGGCGGCAAAGGCGGCCAGGCCGTCCATGCCGCGCTTGCGCCATTCGCCGAATAGCAGCTTGAGCATGCCCGCGCCGTAGGGATTCTGGCCCAGCAGGCCGAAGGTCAGCGCCGCGTCCTCGCCGAACAGGCGCTGCGCCATGGCGCCGAAGGCTGCGCCATCGCCGGGCGCCCAGGCATCCAGCCGCCGCGCGCTGTCCGCCACATCCTGCTTCAAGGCCAGGCCCGAGCCGTCGGGCAGCACCAGCCCGGTGGCGTATTCGCCCTGCATGAATTCCAGTCCGGCTTCCTGCAACGCGGGTTTGAGCGCCGCATAGGCGGGACTGCCGACAAACAGCGGATACCAGCAGGACAGCACGTCGTGGCGGTAGCCGGGAAACAGCTCCTCGGTGCGGATGCAGCCACCCAGCCTGTCGTTGCGTTCCAGCACCAGCACGGACTTCCCGCGCTGCGCCAGCAAGGCCGCGCAGACCAGCGAATTCATGCCGCTGCCGACGATGATGACCTGCGCCTCTGACTCCAGGGGCATGATGCGCTCCGATGGGAAAACAGGCCGCCGGGGCCCGTGGACATTGAAAGGAATCGCGTGCGAGCCCTATGCGGCGCTCAACGCAGTGAAGCGCCCTGCATGGAACACCAACGGCGTGGCCGTCACGCTGGCCACGCGCAGCACCCGGCCGAACAGCAGCAGGTGATCGCCCGCGGGGCTTTGCTGGTCGTTGGCGCAGACCAGGGTGGCCACCGCCCCTTCGATGGCGGGCACGCCTTCCGGCACGTCGTGCACGGGCGCTCCCGCGAACTTGTCCGGAACAGAAGAACTGGCAAAACGCAGCGCCAACTCTTCCTGGCCGCAGGCCAGCACGCTGATGGTGAAGTGGCTGCAATCGCGGAACGCCGCCAGGTTGGGCGAATGGTTCACCAGGCTCCACAACACCAGCGGCGGGTCCAGCGACAGCGAAGCGAAGGAGTTGATGGTGAGCCCGACCCGGCGGCCGTCCGGACAGCGCGTGGCGACGATGGCCACACCGGTCGGATAGCTGCCGAGCACGCCGCGCAGGACCTTGGGATGCAGATCGGTGCAGCCCCAGTCCAGGGGCAGGCCCGCTGCGCAATCGGGCTTCATGCCGCCGCCCGCGCCGGCTGCGCCGCGATGAAAGCCTCGCAGGCCGTGGCGTCGCCCCACCAGGGGTACAGCGACGGCGGATGGTTGAAGCCGTTGGCGATGGTGCTGGCGATCGCCGGCGTGTGGTCCGCGGCCTGCAGCAATTTGAGCAGGTGCGGCGCCGGCGGCAGCAGCATGGAGTTGGTCCATTCCACCACCGCGCCTGCGTAGTCCCAGAAGCGTTCGAAGGTGCGCTGCATCCATTCGGCCGTGAACGTAGCGTCGCCATGCGCCAGAATGGCGTCCAGGTACACGGCGCAGGCCTTGGTGGCGTTGTTCGAGCCCTGCCCCGTGATAGGGTCGTTGGTCACCACCGCATCGCCCAGGCCGAACACCAGCCGGCCCGACGGCAGGGTCAGCACCGGCTTGCGCACCGTGGGCGCGAAGCTGCCGGCCAGGATGCCGTTGGCGTCGGTCAGCTCCACCGCGCTGCAGCGCTCGGCCTCCCAGGGCAGATAGCTGTGCAGGATATGCAGGCTTTGCGCCAGATGCTCCTGCGGCGACTTGATGTCGCGCCAGCAATCCATCGGCCCGCCAGGCACGCCCTCGAACACCATGATCTCGCAGGGACCGCTGATGGTCAGCGCCGGGAACACGAAGTACTCGCCCACGCCCGGAATCAGGTTGAAGGCGACGCGAGAATGATCCGGCGCCGGGCGCATGCCGTGCACATAGGTCAGCGCCAGCGCGCGCTGCGGCCGGTCGAAGCGCGACCGCAGCGCATCGCGCTCGAACAGCTTGACCACCTCGCCCTTGCCCGCGGCCAGCAGCACCAGGTCATGCGAGGCGGCCAGCAGTTCAAGTTCGGCCACGCCGCCGTCCTGGATCAGCAGCCGGCCGCCGCGTGCCGCGAACAGCTCCATCCAGGCCGGCATCTTGATGCGCTGGTCCACCGCCTGCGCGGGCCGGTCCAGGCGCGCCACCCAATCGATCAGCTTGTGGCCGGGCCGCTCCGGATGCGGGATCGCCAGGCCGATGCCGTCGACGGTCGGGCATTCCGCCTCCCACTGGTTCAGGCCCAGGTCACGCTCGACCTGCAGCGAAGCATCGAACATGCACTGGCTGGACATCACTTTGCCGCGGCGGATGTCGTCCGGTTCGCGGTTGGTGACGACGGTCACCTCATAACCTTTTTCCAGCAGTCCCAACGCCAGGGGCAGGCCGGCCTGCCCTCCACCCACGATCGCGATTCGACGCATGTTTGTTCTCCTTTGTTTGGCTAGGCGGCCAGGCGCGGAATTGCGGGCTTGGCCTGTTCGGGACCCATGGCGGAATAGCCGCCGTCCACCGCGTAGTCGGCGCCGGTGACGAAGCTGGCATGGTCTGAGAGCAGGAAGGCGACCACCTCGGCCACTTCGGCCGGATCGCCGGCGCGGCCCAGCAGGTGGTAGTCCGCGGCCACCCGGTCGGTCTTGGCGCGGTCGCCCTGCGTCAGCTCGTCCATCACGCGCGACCAGGTCCAGCCTGGCGACACGGAGTTGACGCGGATGCCGTCGGCGGCATAGTCCATCGCCATGTTGCGAGTGACTTGCAGCAGCGCCGCCTTGGACACCGGATAGAGCCAGCGCCCGGTCTGCGCGACGCGCGACGAAATGCTGGTGAAATTGACGATGGCCCCGCCGCCAGCGGCCAGCAGATGGGGATGGACCGCGCGCGCGGCCATCACGGCGCTGACCACGTTCACGTCGAGCGCGCGCAGCCAATCGGCGCGGCCCGATGCGGCCCCGTCGTCCAGATAGGTCGCGGCCAGGTTGACCAGGAAATCGATGCGGCCAAAATGCGCCGCGGCGTCGGCCACGCCGCGCTCCAGTTGCGCGTCGTCGGCAATGTCCACCGGCCAGAAGCGCGTGCCGGCCGGATCGGCCGCGGCCACGCGTTCGCCGCCGGCCGCGTCGATATCGAACAGTGCCACACGCATGCCGTAGGCGCGCAGCGTGGCGACCACGCCCGCGCCGATCAGCGTGGCGCCGCCGGTCACGATGGCCACTTTATTGTCCAGACCCTTCATCGCATCACCTCGCCGTTGGCTGATTGAGTGAGGCGAATACTGGCGTGGCGCGCCTGGCCCGCGTTAGCCGGATCCGGCCGACGCTATCCGCAAACTGCGCTTATTCGAGGCAAGCTTGCGCCAGGTCCAACAGGCGTGTCCGGAAAATGCGCCGGCTGTCCGTTCCCTGCGGATGCCGGCTACGCCGCTGGCCGGGCGCGGCCCGTCTTGCGCGAGGTCCGCGCGTGCTCCTTGATCAGGCGCACGAAGCGCTGCACCTGGCGGCTGGGGCGCTCGAAGCGCGAACGCACCAGGCTCAGCGACAGCGGGATGGACTCGCGCAGCGGCCGCGTCACCACGCCGGGCCAACCCTGCTGCCCGACCGAGAACTCGTCGACGATGGCCACGCCCGCGCCGACCCGGACCAGGGCGCAGGCCAGCTCGGCGCGCACGATTTCCACGGCCGGATTCCAGCTGACGCCGGCGCGCTGGAAGGCCGCTGCCACCAACTGCCCGAACGGGATGTTGCGGTTGTAGAGGATCAGCCGGCACCCGGCCAGCTCGGCCAGGCTGACTGCCCGCCTTGCGGCCAGCGGATGGCCTTGCGGCAGGATGCAGACCATCTCGCCCGTGGCCAGCGGCTCCACGACCAGATTGGGATGGTCTATCGGCAGCACCGACACGGCCAGTTCCGCCTTGCGTCCCAACAGCTCATGCGCCATGTCGGACAGCAGCGTGGTGTGGAACTTGAGCCTGACGTTGGGATAGAGCTCCATGTACTGCGCGATCACCGGCGGCACGAAGTTCAGCGCCAGGCTGGGGCTGGAACACAGGGTCAACGCGCCCTCCGGCCGCTCGGCCAGGTCGCGGGCCAGTTCGTCGATGCGCAGGGCCTCGTCGAACAGCGGTCCCACTTCCTGGAACAGGCGCTGCGCTTCAGGGGTGGGCGTGAGCTTGCCCTTGTCGCGCTCGAACAGCTGCAGGCCCAGGCTTTGCTCGGTATGGGCGATGAGACGGCTGACCGCGGGCTGCGACACGAACAGCAGCTTGGCCGCGCCATTCATGGAACCGGTCAGCATCACCGCCCGGAACGCTTCCATCTGCCTGAGTTTGAATCGCATGGCTGACCCGATAATCGTTTGTTATAACCCCTGGCCAACTTAGCATAAGCGCTGAAATGGCGCTTTCATTAGCATCCCAGATGGCTCCTGGCGCGCTTTCCAGGACGATTCGATAAAGGGAATGCATGACTCTCACAGTAGGATTCGTGGGCCTGGGCATGATGGGTCTGCCCATGCTGGAAAACCTCGCCCGCGGCGAGGAGCGCTACAACATCCTGGCGTATGACCGCGATCCCGCGCGCCTGGAGCGCCTGGCCGGGCACCCCGCCTGGAACCAGACGCTCAGGCTGGCCGCCGGCCTATCGGCGCTGGCCGCCTGCGACGTGGTCATCACCATGCTGCCCGACAGCGCCATCACCAACGCGGTGATCGAAGGCGAGCATGGACTGGCAAGCGTGATGCGCCCAGGCTCCGTGCTGCTGGACATGGGTTCGTCCAACCCGGCCGAAACGCTGCGGCTGGCGCCGCTATTGCGCGCGGCGGGCGTGACGCTCATCGACGCGCCGGTGTCGGGCGCGGTGGCCAAGGCGGCCGCTGGCACGCTGGCCATCATGGTGGGCGCCGATGCCGACGGCCTGGCGCGGGTGCGTCCCCTGCTCTCGCGCATGGGCGCGTCCCTCATCCACACCGGCGCCGTGGGCTCCGCCCATGCGATGAAGGCGCTGAACAACTACGTCTACGCGGCCGGCCTGCTGGCGGCCAGCGAAGCGCTCTTGATCGCGCAGCGCATGGACCTGGACCTGGAAGTGTTCACCGATGTGCTCAACGCCTCCAGCGGCCGCAACGTCGCCACCGAAACCAAGCTGCGCCAGTTCATCGTGCCCGGCACCTACAACGGTGGCTTTGCCCTGGCGCTGATGGCCAAGGACCTGCGCACCGCCGATGCGCTGCAGGCCCTGGCCGGCGTTCCGGCCTCGCAGCTGTCGCTGTGCACGGCGCTATGGCAGCGCGCGCTTGCAGACATGCCGGCCGGCGTGGACAACACCGAGATCCACCGCTATCTGCAGCGCCTGGAAACCCCGGCTCCCGCCTGAAGCGCCGGACGCCAACGATAACGAGATCCACAGGAGACAAGCATGAAACGATCTGCCGCCGCGCTTGCGCTGGCGCTGGTGCTGGGCGCCCCGCTCGCGCCCGCCGGCGCCGCGGGCTACCCCGACCATCCCATCCGCATGGTCGTACCCTTTCCGCCAGGCAGCATCACCGACGTGGTGGCCCGCAGCCTGGGCAAAGCCATGGCCGACGATCTTGGCCAGCCGGTAGTGGTGGAAAACAAGCCCGGCGCCAACGGCATCATCGGCACCCATGACGTGGCCCGCGCCAAGCCCGACGGCTACACCCTGGTGGTGGTGGGCGTGTCCACGGCGGCCAGCGGCGTGAGCCTGTTCAAGGACCTGCCCTACAACCCCGCCACCGACCTCGCGCCCATCGGCGCCGTCGCCGAAACGCCCTATCTGCTGGTGGGTTCGCCGCGCATGCCGGGCAGCAAGGTATCCGATCTGTTTGCCTATGGCGCCCGGCATCCCGGCAAGCTGACCTATGCCTACGGCTCGGGCAGCGCGCAGGTGTTCGGCGCCAAGCTGGCGTCCATGGGCAAGATCAACGTTACGCCGGTGCCCTACCGCGGCGGTCCGCAGGCGCTCACCGACGTCATCGGCGGCACCGTCGACCTCACGTTCACCGATCTGGCCAACGGCCTGCAGCAGGCGCGCGCCGGCAAGGTCAAGACCTACGGGGTCAGCACTCCCGAACGCTTTCCGCTGGCGCCGGACATCCCCACGCTCAATGAAACCGGCGCCGCCGGCTTCGATCTGACCGTGTGGTTCGGCTTGATGGGTCCGGCCGGCCTGCCCGCGCCCGTGGTGGAACGCCTGTCGCAATCGCTGGGCAAGGCCCTGGCCAACAGCGAACTCAAGCAGACCTATGAGCGCCAGGGCCTGACCGTCAAGCAGCAGACCCCGGCCGAATTCGGCGGCTTCGTACGCGCCGAGATCGACAAATGGGCGGCCATCGTCAAGGAAACCGACATCCCGCCGCAATAGAACGTCCTCTTTCAACTGCTACCAGGAATTCCCCGCATGTCGCTGATCGATATCCGCAAACGCTGCCTCATCCTCGAGACCACCTACCACGAGAACGGCCCGGCGCCCGAGAGGCCACTCAAGCTGGCGGCGTCCTGCGCCGTCATCCGCAATCCCTACGCCGGCCGCTACGAGCCGGATCTGATGCCCTTCATGGCCGAACTGCGCAGCCTGGGCACGCTGCTGGCGACCGAGCTGGTCGAGACGCTGGGCGGCAAGGAGCAGATCGAGGTCTACAGCAAGGCCGCCATCGTCGGCCTGGACGGTGAAATGGAGCACGGCGCGGTCTGGCACGAGGCCGGCGGCTGGGCCATGCGCAGCGTGCTGGGCGAACCCCGCGCCATGGTGCCCGCCGTCAAGGCCGTGGCCGTGGCCGGCTACCGCATGATGGTGCCGGTGCACTACATCCACGCTTCGTATGTGCGCAGCCACTTCAACAGCATCGAGATCGGCATCCAGGATGCGCCGCGCGCCAACGAGATCCTGTTCGCCCTGGTCATGGGTACGGGCGGCCGGGTGCATTCGCGGCTGGGCGGGCTGACCAAGGAAGCCGTGTCCGTGCACGACGGACAGCGGTAGGGAGACTCAGGCGCCCGGGATCGTCAGCGACAGGCCCGCGCGGTCGGCCACGTTGCAGATGTGGGCGCGCATGGCGCGCCGCGCGGCGTCGGCCGAACCGGTAGCCAGCGCGTCGATGATGGCCGCGTGTTCGTAGATGGGCTCGCGCACGCGCGCCGGATCGGCGAACGCGACCTGCCGGCTGCCGTCCACCACTTCCGCGATGTTCTCGGCCAGGTCCAGCAACATCGGGCTGCCGGCGATCTCGTACAGGCAGGCGTGGAAGGCGCGGTCGCCTTCCGACATGGCCACCAGGTCGCCGGCGTCGGCGGCCTGTTCCATGTGCGTGATGGTGGCGCGCAGGCGGGCCAGCCCCGCCTGGGTGACGACGCCCGCGGCCAGGCCGGCTGCCAGCTCCTCCAGCTGGTTGCGCACCAGATAGACATCACGCAAGGCATAGCGGCCCTGGAAACGCCAGCGGCCGTAGGCGCTGCCCAGGCCTTTTTCGCCGGGCCGGGCGATGAACACGCCGCGGCCGGCTTCGCTGCGCAGCAGTCCCAGCCCTTCCAGCATGGTGATGGCCTCGCGCAGCGAGGCGCGGCTTACGCCCAGTTCCTCGGCCAGCTGGCGCTGCCCCGGCAGCTTGCCGGCCTCGGCCCAATCGCGCTGGCGGATGCGGGCCTGCAACTGCTGGGCTATGTGTTCGACGGTGTTCATCGCGGAATTCTCAAGGCAGGGGTGCGCGGCCGCCCCCGGTTTGGCGTTGACAGCCATATACTGCCTGGGCATTATGACATTCAACTGGTCTGACCGGTTAGGATAAAGCCGTACTGCAATGCGCCCCGGCATGGCCGCGGGCCCCACGCACTTTCTCGTACATAGCGCCGCTCATGACCGACCTCTACGATCGATTCGCCCGCGCCGTCGACGCCATGGCCCGACTGGCTGACTACCCCTATGCCGAACGCCGCCAGGCCTGGCTGGACCGGCTGCGCATCAACCTGCCCGAACTCACCGTGCTGGACTCGCTGGCGCCGGAAGCCGAGCTGGGCTACCTGGCGCCACCGCCCGCTGCGCCCGCCGAACGGCTGCCCGCCGCGCAGGCAGGCCGCGGCGTCGCGGTGTCGCGCCATGCGCGCGGCATCGCCGCCATTGCCCGTGAATGCCGCGAGGACCCGGCGCGCGCCGCCGACGCCGCCCGCGCCGCGCTGGCCGCGGCCCGGCAGCAGGCCGGCCTGAATGCCTTCATCAGCCTGTCCGACACCCCGGCGCTGGACGGCGCTGCGGCGGCCGCCGCGCGCCGGCTGCGTGAAGGCGCGGCCATGCCGCTGATGGGCGTGCCGATCGCCGTCAAGGACTTGATGCAGGTCGCGGGCTTTCCCCAGACCAACGGCAGCGGCGGCCTGAAACCGCCGCCCGCGCTGCACGATGCGCTGGCCGTGGCGCGGCTGCGCGAAGCCGGCGCGCTGGTGGTGGGCACGACCAACCTGCACGAGCTGGCCTACGGCATCACCAGCGAAAATCCCCATTACGGCTGGGTCGGCAATCCCCGCGGGGCGGGCTACACCGCGGGCGGCTCCAGCGGCGGATCGGCCGCGGCGGTGGCCGCCGGCATCGTCCGCCTGGCCGTCGGCACCGACACCGCGGGCTCCATCCGCATCCCCGCCGCCTGCTGCGGCGTGGTCGGCTTCAAGCCCACCTTCGACGCCATCTCGCGCGACGGTGCGCAGGCGCTGGGCGCAAGCCTGGACCACCTTGGGCCCATCGCCGCCAGCGTGGCCGACGCCGCCCTGGCCTATTCCATCATGTCGGGCCAGGCCGAACGCACCGTCAGCGCCGGCGCGCTGACCGGCCTGCGCGTGGGCGTGCCGCGCAATTACTTCTACGACCCGCTGGCCGAGGACGTGGCGCAGGCGGTCAACCATGCCCTGGCGCGGATGCAGGCCGACGGCGCCACGCTGGTGCCGCTGGACCTGCCGGGCGTCGAGCACAGCGCGGCGCTGCAATTCGCCACCCTGTGCAGCGAAGCCACCGACATCCACTGGCGCCGGCTGATCGACCAGCCCGAGACGCTGGGCGACGACGTGCGCGTGCGCCTGGAGATCGGCCAGTTCTTCCCCGCCACCTGGTACACGCGGGCGCAGCGCGGCCGCGCCGCGCTGGCGCATATGTTCGATCAGGCGATGCAGTCGGTGGACGTGCTGGTCACCCCCACGCTGCGCATCGAGCCGCCGCGCTCCGGTGCGGGCGCGGTCGACATCGCAGGCCGCGAAGTGCCGCTGCACACGGCCGTCACCGGCCTCACCATGCCCTTCAACCTGACCGGCATGCCGGCGCTGACGCTGCCCTGCGGCAGCGGCCGCAACGGCCTGCCGCTGGGGCTGCAGATCGCGGGCGCGCGCGGCGCCGACTGGCGCGTGCTGAACACCGCCGCCCGCATCGAAAACCTGCTGGCGGCCTGACGCCCCCCTGCCGGGCCGGCGCCAAGGCCGGCCCGATGCTGGTAAGCCCTAACTGGTCAGACCGGTACTACAGGATTACAAACGAGCAGAGTTCCCGCCCGCCGACGCCTCGCCTGCGCGAGCGGCGGCATCGCCGCACCTCCTTTCCAGAAGGAAACCACGATGAAACTGCTCCGCTTAGCCGCAGCCGTATCCGCGGTCGTACTCGCCTCCGCCGCCCATGGCGCCGATCCCGTCGTCATCGGCGTGAGCATCGCGCAGTCCCCGCCCGGGTCGGTGGTGCAAGGCACCCAGGTGAAGGACGGCGTGGAAATCATCGCCAAGATGATCAACGACAAGGGCGGCGTGCTGGGCCGGCCGCTGAAGATCATCTACGAAGACAACCAGGGCATTCCGGAAAAGGGCCGCGCGGCGGCCGAGAAACTGATCTCGCGCGACAAGGTGGTAGCCGTCACTGGCGGTCACCAGAGCTCGGTCTGCCTGGCCGAAATCGAGGTCGCGCACCGCTACAAGGTGCCCTACGTCAACACCAACTGCTGGTCCGACGACGTGCGCGCCAAGGGCTATCCGGAAGTCTTCAATCCGGCCAACTACAACACCCGCGTCTCAAGCGCCATGGCCGACACCATCGCGGCGCTGAAGGTCAAAAGCGTGGTCGCCTTCGCCGAGAACACCGACTACGGCATCGGCCAGGCCAAGCTGCTGGGCGAATTCCTCAAGAAGGCCGCGCCGCAGACCCAGTACAAGTACGTGGCGCTGGACCGCGCCGGCAAGGACTTCACGCCGGCCGTGCTGCCGTTGCGCGCAAGCCCGCCGGACCTGGTGGTCAACATCATGCTGCCGCCGGCCGCCTACATCCTGATGAACCAGTTGTACGAACAAGGCGTGGCGCCCAGCGCCAAGACCTGGTTCTACGACGGCGCCGGCATCGCCGACTATCCGGACTTCTGGAAGAACGTGAAGGAAGCCGGCAAGTACATGCTGGCCTTCGGCCTGTACCACCCGCAGATGCCCATGCCGCAGATAGGCATGGACGTGGCCGCCACCTACCAGAAGCAGGCCAAGACCGAACCCAACCGCCTCATCTTCCAGGCCGCGGACTCGGTGCTCCTGATCGCCCGCGCGATCGAAGAGGCCAAGTCCACCGACAGCGCCGCCATCATCAAGGCGCTGCAGGGCATGCAGTTCGAAGGCGTGCGCGGCAAGTTCAGCTTCTCGCAGCAGCCGGGCTACACCTACCAGCAGTGGGTCGACATCCCCTACGTCACCTACCAGTTGACCGAAGTCGACCAGCCGCTGAGCAAGACCACGCTGATCCAGGCCACGGGCCAGCCGCTGCAGGTGGAAAAGCTGGTCAAGCCAGCCAAATAAAGAGAATGCGCCCCCAAAGCGGGGGCGCCGCCCTCGGCAAAAGTACCGGATCGCCTCCACAGCATGACTGCAACACGCCGGGCCCCGCCCCGGCGCCAGGGAGAATCGAGTGCTGGCATTGGACCTGTTCGTCAACGGCCTGATCATCGGCCTGTACTACGCGCTGATGGCGGTCGGCCTGACCATGATCTTCGGCATCCTGAAGGTCGTGAACTTCGCCCATGGCGAGTTCTACATGATAGGCGCCTACACCTACACCCTGGTCTCGCTGGCCCTGGGCGTGCCGCCGTGGCTGGCCCTGCCCGTGGCCGCCGCCGCCGGCGCGCTGCTGGGCTGGGCCACGGAACGCTGGCTGATGCGTCCGCTGTACGCGGGCTACGGCTCCTGGGGGCTGATGAAGGACGAGTACGCGGTGGTGGTCACCTTCGGGCTGTCGCTGCTGCTGATCAACCTGGTGGACAAGGTCGTGGGCCCCTACCCCATGCGCGGCCCGGCGCTGTCGGACGTGACGCGCATGGCGGTCGGTCCTTTCATGATGAGCGGGCAGAAGCTGATCACTGCCGGCCTGTCCATCGTGCTGCTGATCGGGCTGGCGCTCTTCATCAAGCGTTCGCTGTGGGGCCGGCAGGTGCAGGCGGTAGCGCAGAACCGGCTGGGCGCCTCTATTGCCGGCATCGACACCGCGCGCGCCAGCAGCATCATCTTCATGGCCTCCGGCGTGCTGGCGGCGCTGGCCGGGGCGCTGCTGGCGCCGGTCATCAATCCGGCGCCGGACGTGGGCGCGTTTCCGGCCATCAAGTCCTATGTGATCGTGGTGATAGGCGGCATGGGCTCGATTCCCGGCAGCATCGTCGCGGCGCTGGCGCTGGGCGTGCTGGAGAGCTTCGGCGCGGTCTACCTGTCCTATGACTACCGCGACACCTTCGGCCTGGCCTTGCTGATCCTGATCCTGCTGTTCCGGCCCAAGGGCCTGTTCGGCGAACGCGCGCGGGAGGTCTGAACATGGATCCGCTGGCCCATCCCAATCTGCTGCGCAACAAGCTGACCCAGGAAATGCGCCTGTCGCTGGCGTTCCTGGCCGTGCTGGCGCTGCTGCCGCTGGGCGTGTCCTCGCCGTACTGGCTGGGCGTGCTGATCGTCAGCATGTACTTCGCCATGCTGGCTTGCGGCTGGAACCTGCTGGCGGGCTACGCCGGCCAGTTCTCGCTGGCGCCGGCCGCCTTCGCCATGCTGGGCGGCTACACCACCGGTCTCCTGGCCTATCACTGGAAGGTGCCGCTGTGGCTGGGCCTGCCGCTGTCCGCGGTAGTGCCGGGGCTGATCGGCCTGGTGCTGGGCCGCATCGTGCTGCGGCTGTCGGGCCCCTACCTGGCGCTGACTACGCTGTCCTTCGCCGAGATCGTACGACTGGTGATCTACAACTCCATTGACTTCACGCGGGGCGACCAGGGGCTGCACGTGCCGGCGCTGCTGGAAAGCCGCGTGGGCAACTATTACCTGTTCCTGGCCGCGCTGGCGGCGGTGACGCTGCTGATCTTCCTGCTGCTGCGGGCGCGCCCGGGACGTTTCCTGCAAGCCATCCGCGACGACGAGATCGGCGCGGCCAGCCGCGGCATCGACGTGGTGCGCTACAAGACGCTGGCCTTTCTGGTCAGCTGCGCCATCTGCGGCTTTGCCGGCGGCCTGTACGGCACCTTCGCGCAGCTGGTCAGCCCGGAACTCGGCATCGTGACGCAGACCGGCATGGTGATCGCCATGGTGGTGATCGGCGGAATGGGCACGCTGGTCGGGCCGCTCCTGGGCGCGGTGCTGGTCTACGTCGCGTCGGAATTGCTGCGCGACGCGGGCAACATCCAGATGATCGTGTTCGCGCTGCTGGTCATCATCTTCGCGCGCTTCTTCCGTGAAGGGCTGTGGGGCCTGGCGCGCCGCGCTATCCTGCGCCGCTCCGGCGACGCCCGCGCCAGCGCCAGGGGGGCCTGATGCCACTGCTGCAGATATCCGGAATACAAAAGCGTTTCGGCGGCCTGCTGGCCGTGAACGGCGCGGGCATGGACGTCGCCGACGGCGAACTGCTGGGGCTGATCGGCCCCAACGGCTCCGGCAAGACCACCCTGCTCAACGTGCTGTCCGGCCACCTGGCGGCGGACGCGGGCCAGGTGCTGCTGGACGGCCGCAGCGTGATGGGGCTGAACCCCACGCGACTGACGCGGCTGGGCGTGCTGCGCATGTTCCAGATGACCCGCGTCTTCAACCGGGTAAGCGCCTACGACAACCTGATCGTATGCGGGCTGGCCATGGGCCTGGACGAGGCGGCCGCCAGCCGCCGCGCGCTGGAACTGCTGGATGAGCTCAAGCTGACCCACGTCATGCATCTGGACGCGGGGCAGTTGTCGGGCGGGCAGAAAAAGCTGCTGGAGTTCGGCGCCTGCTTCATGGCGCCGCCGCGCATCGCGCTGCTGGACGAACCCTTCGCCGCGGTGCACCCGGTCATGAAGGAAACCATGTCGGAATTCATCCGCCGCCGCAACCAGAGCGGCCAGACCTTCATCCTGGTCAGCCACGACATGCCGGTGGTGGTGGACCTGTGCGCGCGCTCGGTGTGCATGAACGCCGGCCGCGTGCTGGCCGACGGCCCCACGCAGCAGGTGCTGCGCGAACCCGCGGTGATCGAAGCCTATCTGGGCGAACCGGGACAAGAGGAGCAGGACCATGCCTGACACGCTGCTCGCCATGGAAGGCGTGACCGCGGGCTACATGGGCGACATCGACGTGCTGCGCAACGTCTCGCTCACGGTGCAGGCCGGCCGCATCAGCGGCCTGATCGGCCTGAACGGCGCGGGCAAGTCCACGCTGATGAAAGCCATCTGCGGCTTCCTGCGACCCAAGTCCGGCCGCGTCACGCGCGCCGGACGCGATATCTCGGGCCAGCCGCCACACCGCATGATCGACGACGGCCTCTGGTACATCCCGCAGGAATCCAGCCTGTTCCCCTACCTGACGGTGGAGGAGAACCTGCGCCTGCCGCTGGAGGGCCGGCGCAAGCGCTACGGCGACGTGCTGGAGCCGCGCTTTACTGAAACGCTGGAGCGCTTTCCGGTGCTGAAGGAAAAGCTCAAGGACCAGGCCGGCAACCTGTCCGGCGGCCAGCAGAAGTCGCTGGAATTCGCCAAGGCCTATATGGTGCAGCCGCAGGTCTGCCTGATCGACGAACCCAGCATCGGGCTGGCGCCGCGCGTGGCGGCCGAAGTCTTCCAATGGATCCGCGCCTTCGCCGACGCCGGCATGGGCATCCTGCTGGTGGACCACAACGTGCGGCGCGTGGTGGCCATGTCCAATCACATCTACGTGCTGAGTCTGGGCGAAATCACCGCCTCCGGCTCGCCCGAGGATTTTGCCGGCGACCTGCATGAACAGGTGCGCGAATGGCTGGGGATCAATTTCTGATGGCTGCCCACACCCTGATAGCGCAGCCTCTGGCCGCTGCGGCGTTCGCACCCTATGGCGAGGTCGTCAGCAGCGCCGGCCGCGCCGGCCGCTCGATCAATGCGGGTACCTCGCTGCGCGTGGAAATGGGCGAGCCCGATCTGCTGGACGCGGGCGGCCGGCCATCGCTGTCGGTATTCCGCGCGCAGGCGATCGCCCTGCCCTTTGCCGCCCGCATCCTGGAACGCCACAGGCTGGGCAGCCAGACCTTCCTGCCGCTGGCGGGCACGCCTTATGTGGTGTTGGTTGCGCTGGGCGCAGAGGCGCCGGACCTGGCCACGCTGCGCGCCTTCATGGCGGGCGCGGGCGTGGGCATCACGCTGCGCCGGGATGTCTGGCACCACCCGTTGATGGCGCTGGCGGACGGCGAATTCGCCGTGCTGGAACGCGCGGGCCCCACGGTGGATTGCGAAGTGATCGATCTGCCGGACGCGCCCTGGACCATCCAGGCCGCCTGAACTACGCCGTGCGCCGCCAGACGCTGGCCAGCCAGGGCTGCTGCTCGCGCGGCAGGCCCTGCGGCCGGTAGTAGTGTTCAAGTTCCTCGAAGCCGGCCGCCGTCAGCAGCGCGCTCCAGCCTTCCAGGTCATGGTAGGCGCCATAGCGCCCGCGATTCCAGCCTTCCTGGTTGCCGCCGCGCGGGTTGGAGCTGAACAGCACGCCGCGCGGCTTGAGCGCGCCATGCAAGGCGCGCAGCACTTGCGGCAGCTCCTGGCCAGGCACGTGGAACAAGGCGGCGTTGGCAAAGATGCCGTCGAAGCGCGCCGGCGGCAGGGCAAGGCGCAGAAAGTCCTGCTGCCAGACCTCGCAGCCAGTAGCCTGCCGCGCCATCTCGACGAAGCGCGGCGTGCCGTCCAGGCCGACCGCGCGATGGCCCAGGGCCGCGAACGTTTTCAGGTCGCGGCCCGGCCCGCAGCCGAAATCCAGGATGTCGTAGGGAGGTTCGCCTTCGATGTGGCGCAGGAGCGCCGCGATGTTCTGGCTGACGTCGTGGTCGCGCGTGCCGGCCTCGAACGAGTCCGCGTTCTCTTGGTAGTGCGCGACGGTCAGCGAACTGATCTTGGCGAGGTCTTCAGCGTCGAGTTTCATGGGGTGATTGTGCCGCAAAAAACAGCACGCGGCCGTGCCGGAAGCCGGCTCCGTCCGGCCGTCTGGCAACCGGGCGGATCCGTCTCAACCTGCGCAAGCTTCCCATGGGGTGTCAGACGCCTGACGAGCGCCAGCGCCAGACACCCTCACGACGCCCGGCCTCAGGCCGCCAGGCGGCCTTCGATGCTGGCCTTGGTGGCCGGCAGGTCTTCGGGCAGGCCCTGCTTGAGCTGGGCGAAGAGCTCCTGGTGCAACGCCAGTTCGTCGCGCCAGGCGGCGGCGTCCACCGACATGACCTGCTCGAACTTGTCCGGGCTGAACTCCAGGCCCGTCCAGTCGATGTCCTGGTAGCTCGGCGAAATGCCGAACACCTGGTCCACGCCCTTGGACTGGCCGTCGATGCGGCCCAGCATCCAGCGCAGCACGCGCATGTTGTCGCCGAACCCCGGCCAGACGAACTTGCCGTCCGGACCCTTGCGGAACCAGTTGACGCAGTAGATGCGCGGCAAGGTGGCGCCGGCGGCTTCCAGCTGCTTGCCCAGCTTCAGCCAGTGGCTGAAGTAGTCGCTCATGTTGTAGCCGCAGAACGGCAGCATGGCGAAGGGATCGCGGCGCACCACGCCCTGCTGGCCGGCAGCGGCTGCGGTGGTTTCCGAGCCCATGGTGGCGGCCATGTAGACGCCTTCGACCCAGTTGCGGGCTTCGGTGACCAGCGGCACGGTGGTGGAGCGGCGGCCACCGAAGATGAAGGCGTCGATAACCACGCCTTCGGGGTTCTCCCATTCGGGGTCGATGGACGGGCATTGCGCAGCCGGCGCGGTGAAGCGCGCGTTCGGGTGCGCCGCCTTGCGGCCGGTTTCGCGCGCAATGGCGGGCGTCCAGTCCTGGCCCTGCCAGTCGATCAGGTGCGCCGGCGGCTCGTCCGTCATGCCTTCCCACCAGACGTCGCCGTCATCGGTGAGCGCCACGTTGGTGAAGATGACGTTGGCCTTGAGCGTGGCCATGGCGTTGAAGTTGGTCTGCTCGCTGGTGCCCGGGGCCACGCCGAAGTAGCCGGCTTCCGGGTTGATGGCGTGCAGGCGACCGTCCTTGCCGGGTTTGATCCAGGCGATGTCGTCGCCGATGGTGGTGACCTTCCAGCCGTCCATGCCCTGGGGCGGGATCAGCATGGCGAAGTTGGTCTTGCCGCAGGCCGACGGGAAGGCGGCCGCCACGTGGTACTTGCGGCCCTTGGGCGAGGTCACGCCAAGGATCAGCATGTGTTCGGCCAGCCAGCCCTGGTCGCGGCCCATGGTGGACGCGATGCGCAGCGCGAAGCACTTCTTGCCCAGCAGCGCGTTGCCGCCGTAGCCCGAGCCGAAGCTCCAGATTTCGCGGGTCTTGGGGAAGTGGACGATGTACTTGGTCGGGTTGCACGGCCAGGCCACGTCGGCCTCGCCTGCGGCCAGCGGCTTGCCCACCGAATGCACACAGGGCACGAAGTCGCCGTCGGCGCCCAGCACGTCATAGACCTGCTTTCCCATGCGCGTCATGATGCGCATGTTCACGGCTACGTAGGGGCTGTCGGACAGTTCCACGCCGATGTGCGCGATGTCCGAACCCAGCGGGCCCATCGAGAACGGCACGACATACAGCGTGCGGCCGCGCATGGCGCCGTCGAACAGGCCGTTGAGCGTCTCGCGCATGGCGGCGGGTTCGGCCCAGTTGTTGGTCGGGCCGGCATCCTCGGCGCGATCGGAGCAAATGAAGGTGCGGTCCTCCACGCGGGCGACGTCGGAAGGATCCGAGCACGCCAGGAAGGAATTAGGCCGCTTGGCGGGGTTCAGCCTGCGCATGGTGCCCGCCTGGACCATCTGTTCGCACAGCCGGTCATATTCTTCCTGGGAACCGTCGCACCACACGACCTGGTCCGGCTTGGCCAGCGCCACAAAGCTGGCGACCCAGTCGATCAGGCCGCGGTGCTTCACATAGGCAGGCACGTTCAAGGCTGCCAATCCCCCATCCAAAGGCTTATTCATCGGGGTTTATCTCCATACTAGTAAGGCTAATGGTGATACGGCCCCAATTGGCATGGGGCCGTATCAATTTGCGCCATCATACTTGCAGCGGCTGGCTGCCCGTCAACCCATCCTCTTGGACGACATTGTCACCGGTTGAGACCGGTCAGGCGTAGCTGCCGTCGCGCAGCTCGCGGCGGATGATCTTGCCGGTGGCGGTGGTCGGCAAACTGGTTACAAAACGGATCGCGCGCGGATACTCGTGGGCCGCCAGGCGCTTGCGCACGTGGGCCTGCAGTTCCTTCACCAACGCGTCATCCCCTGCATAACCTTCGTTCAGCACCACATAGGCCATCACGATCTCGGTGCGCTGGGCGTCCGGCACGCCCACCACCGCGGCCATGCGCACGGCGGGGTGGCCGATCAGGCAGTCCTCGATGGGGCCGGGGCCGATGCGGTAGCCGGCGCTGGTGATGACGTCGTCGTTACGGCCGACGAAGCGGATGAAGCCCTGCGCGTCGCGCACGCCCTGGTCGCCGGTCAGCAGGTAGTCGCCCGCGAACTTTTCGGCGGTGGCCTCGGGGTTGTTCCAGTAGCCCAGGAACATGACGGGATCCGGGCGCAATACGCCGATGTTGCCCTCCTGTCCATCGGCCACCTCGACGCCCCGCTCATCCACAATAGCGACGCGGTGGCCCGGCGCAGCGCGGCCGATGGCGCCGATGCAGGGGTCGAACAGGGACGAGCAGGACGACACCAGCATGTTGCATTCGGTCTGGCCGTAGAACTCGTTGATGGTCACGCCCAGCACGCGCCGGCCCCAGTCTATGAGTTCCGCCCCCAGCGACTCGCCGCCGCTGGCGACCGAGCGCAGCGCCAGCGCGCCGGCGCCGGCCGGCAGCTCGGCGCCGCGCATCATCTTCAGCGCGGTGGGTGGCAGGAAGGTGTGGGTCACGCCATGGCGCGCCATCAGCTCGAAGGCGCTGGCGCCGTCGAACTTCTCGAAGCGGCGCGCCAGCACCGGCACGCCGTGGTGCCAGGACGGCAGCAGCACGTCCAGCAGGCCGCCGATCCAGGCCCAGTCGGCCGGCGTCCACATCAGCGCGGCATTCTCAGGGAAGAATTCGTGCGACATCTCCACGCCCGGCAGATGGCCCAGCAGCACCCGGTGCGCGTGCAGCGCGCCCTTGGGCTTGCCGGTGGTGCCCGACGTATAGATGATGACGGCCGGGTCGTCGGCCGCCGTCGCCACCGGCGTGTAGTCCTCGGATTCCGCGGCCAGCGCAGCGTGAAAAGGCACGGCGTCGTCCGGGCAGTCCTGGTCGATGCAATAGACCACCTTCAGGTCGGGCAGGCCGGCGCGGATCTCGCGCAGCTTGCGGCAGCCTTCGGCGTCGGTCACCAGCGCGGCCGCGCCGCTGTTGGCCAGGCGGTACTGGATCGCGTCCACGCCGAACAGCGTGAACAAGGGCACAGCCACCGCGCCCATCTTGTAGACCGCGATATGGGTCACCGCCGTTTCGGGCGCCTGCGGCAGGTAGACGGCAACGCGGTCGCCGCGCTTGACGCCGTGGCGCTCCAGGCTGTGCGCCAGGCGGTTGGACAGCGTCTTGATCTGATCAAAGGTGTAGCGCGATTGCGCGCCGTCGCTCTGCTCGTAGATCAGCGCCAGCCGGCCGCTGCCGTCGGCCCATTTGTCGCAGGCGTCGACGCCGATGTTGTAGGCCGCAGGCACCTGCCATTGGAATTGGGACGCGAGCTGCGCGTAGGAATCGGCTCTGGACAGCATGGTTTGTCTCTGATGTTGTTGTCGAACGCGCCGGCGCCCGGCGCCAGCGATGTAACGTCTTGCCTCAAACTTGACCCTGGCTCAATAATAAGCCCCCGTCCCCCCGCAGCCCACTCCCCCCGCATGGAAAAAGCCGCCACCGTCCCGATGCGCCGACCGCCGGCCAGCGCCAAATCCGAACAGCGCATCCGCGACATCCTGCGCGTCGCCCGCCAGGTCTTCTCCGAAGCCGGCTTCCAGGCGGCCACCACCACCGAGATCGCGCAGCGCCTGGGCGTGTCCGAAGCCACGGTGTTCACTTATTTCGGCGGCAAGCGCGAACTGTGCGTGCGGGTGATCAGCGACTGGTACGACGAGATCATCGCCAAGGTCGAGGACAGCCTGCCCCACGTGCACGGCGCGCGGGCCCGGCTGCATTTCCTGGTGCATGCGCACCTGCGCCACCTGCTGGCCGAAGGCACCGGGCTGTGCGCCTTCATCCTGTCCGAAGGGCGCGCGCGCAACGACGATTTCGGCGAGGTCTACGCGGGCCTGCAGCGCCGCTACACCGCGCCGCTGATGGGCATCCTGGCCCAGGGCCAGGCCGACGGCGACATCCGCCGCGACATGCCGCTGCGGCTCTTGCGCTCGGCCGTCTACGGGCCGATGGAGCATGTGCTGTGGGACGCCATCCTGCGCGGCGCACGGGTGAACGTGGCCGCCACCGCCGACCAGTTGGTCGGCTTCCTGTGGCAGGCGCTGCAGCCGCCCGCGCAGGACGCCCTGGCGCTGGCGCAATTCCGCGGCGAAGTGCGGGACGCCCTGCATCGGCTTCAATCGTCGGAAAACAAGGACGGCGGCTCGTACTGAGGAAAGCCGTTGTAGGCTTCGCCCCGCTCGGCGGGCGCCAGGGTCCAGGAATGGCGGGCATTGGGCACGCCGCCATCCACCCGGATGACGCTGCCGTTGATGAAGGCCGCGGCCGGCGACAGCAGGAACACGACCGCCGCCGCCAGCTCGGCCTCGGTGCCGAAGCGCTGCAGCGGCACCTTGGTGCGCAATTCGCGCAGCACGGCGCGGTAGTCCTCGTCGTAGCTGTCCATGCCGCTGGAAGCGATCCAGCCCGGCGCCACCGCGTTGACGCGCACGCCTGCATGGGCCCATTCGCAGGCCGCGGTTTCGGTCAGGTTCCAGACGCCCGCGCGCGCCGCGCCCGAATGCCCCATGCCCGGCATGCCGCCCCAGATGTCGGCCAGCATGTTGACGATGGCCCCGCCGTGCTGGCGCATGTGCTGGGTGTAGACCTCGCGCGACATCAGGAAGGTGCCGTGCAGATTGTTCTGCACCACCGCGTTCCAGCCGTTGTAGCTGATGCGGTCCAGCGGCGCCGGGAACTGGCCGCCCGCGCAATTGAACAGGCCGTCGATGGCGCCGTGCCGCGCCAGCGCATCGGCAACCGCGCCGCGCACGCCGGCCTCGTCGCGGATGTCGCAGGCGTGCAGGCTGATGCGGCCGCTGGCCTCGGGGTAGATCCGGCAGATTTCGTCCTGCGCCGCCTGCAGCTTGTCGAGCTTGCGCCCTACCAGCGCCAGGCTCGCGCCCAGCGACGCCAGCTCGTGCGCGGTGCAGCGGCCCAGCCCGCTGCCGCCCCCGGTCACGACGATGGTCTTGCCCTGATACAGCCCCGGCCGGAATACCGACGCGTAGCGTTGGCCGGCGGCGACGCCGCCTGCTTTCTGGCTCATGTCTCGCTCCATTATTTTTTTTGAGGATAACTCAATATTTGTTCCGATTCGATGGCCGGAACAGAAATTTCAACCTAGAATCGACCGCTAGTCCCGCCGCTTTGTTGAGCCTGAATCAAGAAAACTGGAGACCCGGAATGACCACGCCCGCCCCGCTGGACATCGCCCACGACGGACCCATCGCCCGCCTGACGCTGAACCGCCCCGACATGCGCAACGCGTTCGACGACACGCTGATCGCCGCCCTGACCGGCGCAGTGCAGGCCGCGGTGGACGACCCCGCCGTGCGCGTGCTGCTGCTGACGGGCGCGGGCAAGGCCTTCTGCGCCGGCGGCGACCTGAACTGGATGCGCAAGATGGCCACGCTGACCGACGCCGAAAATCGCGCCGGCGCGGCCAAGCTGGCCCGCATGCTGCACGCGATCTGGTCCTGCCCCAAGCCGGTGGTGGCCTGCGTCAACGGCGACGCCTATGCCGGCGGCATGGGCCTGGTGTCGGCCTGCGACATCGCCATCGCCGCGGAGAGCGCGCACTTCTGCCTTTCGGAAACACGGCTGGGGCTGCTGCCCGCCACCATCAGCCCCTATGTGCTGCGCGCCATGGGCGAGCGCGCGGCCAACCGCTACTTCCTGACCGCCGAGCGCTTCGACGCCGCGACCGCGTTCCGGCTGGGCCTGGTGCACGACGTCGCCCCCCTGGCCGACCTGGCGCAACGCGCCGAGGCGCTGTGCCTTGCCCTGTGCGACAACGGCCCCGGCGCGGTGCAGGCCAGCAAGCGGCTGGTGCGCGATTTCGCCGGCCGGGAGATCGACGCGGCCCTCATCGCCGACACGGTGGAACGCATCGCGGCCGTGCGCAGCACGGACGAAGCGCGCGAAGGCGTCGGCGCGTTCCTGGAAAAGCGCGAACCTTCCTGGCGCCTCAGGCGCTAGGCGCCCAGCCGCTCGGCCAGGAAATCGACGAAGGCGCGCAGCTTGGGCAGCGGGTGCCTGCTGTCGGGCCACAACACGGAAAAGCGGCCGCCGGCGTCGAGGTGCTCGTCCAACACAGTGATGAGCCTGCCTTCGTCCAAAGCCGCCCGCAGCGCGAAGTCCGGCAGGTAGGCCAGACCCAGCCCGGCCTGCGCCGCGCCGATCAGCGCCTCGACACTATTGAAGGTCAACGCCGCGGGCTGCGGCGCGAGTGGCCCGTCGCGGAACTGCCAGTGCTGCGCCTGGCCCGAGCCCGGATAGCGATAGGCCAGCCTGGCGTGGCCGTCCAGGTCGTCCGGCGTGCGCGGCGCGCCATGCGCGGCCAGATAGGCGGGCGCGCCCGCCACCACGAATCGATACGGCCCCAGCGGCCGCGCCCTGAGGCGCGAGTCAGCGAAGTCCCCGCTGCGTATCACTGCGTCCAGCCCCTCGCCGATCACGTCGACGATGCGGTCGTTGAAGTCCAGGTCGAGTTCGATCTCCGGATAAAGGCGGGTGAATTCAGGCAGCAGCGGCAGCAACAAGCGGTAGCCGATGGCCGGCACGCTGACCCGCAAGCGCCCGCGCGGCGCTTCGCGCCCCTGCGTCACCTCGGCTTCGGCCTCATCCAGCTCGTGCACGATGCGCAAGCAGCGCTCCAGATAGAGCGCGCCCGCTTCGGTCAGGCTGATGCGCCGCGTACTGCGGTTGAGCAGGCGCACGCCCAGCCTGTCCTCCAGCCGCGCCACGCTCTTGCCCACCGCCGAGGCCGACAGGCCCAGATGCTCGGCGGCCGCGACGTAGCTGCCGCGCTGCGCGGCGTGGACGAAGGCATGTATTCCGCTCAGGCTGTCCATTTCCGCTCCATTAAGGAATATTTATCCGCTTAGATAGGAAATACGCGGCATTTTTGTTTTATTGACGCGATTTTATCCTTCATCGACGCCTATCCCGGCTATTCCAACCTGATTCGTCGATGCCTTCCTCTACCTCAGTTCCCGTTTCCCCTGGCTGGACCATGCTTGCCGTCTGCACGGCCGCCCTGATCCTGCCCTTGAGCTTTTCCGGCGGCGCCATCGCCACCCCCGCCATCGGCCGCGATCTGGGCGGCCACGCCCTGGCGCTCGGCTGGATCACCAACGCCTTCATGCTGAGCTTCGGCAGCCTGCTGATGGCGGCAGGCACGCTGGCCGACGCCTATGGCCGCAAGCGTTTGTTCGTGGCTGGCGTGGCCTTGTTCGCGCTGGTATCGGTTGCGCTGGCGTTCGCACCCACTGTGGCCTGGCTGGACGGCCTGCGCGCGCTGCAAGGCGCGGGCGCCGCCGCAGCCCTGGCCGGCGGTTCGGCGTCCCTGGCGCACGCCTGCCCTGGTCCGGCGCGCACCCGCGCCTTCGGCCTGCTCGGCGCCAGTTTCGGCGCGGGCCTGGCGCTGGGGCCGATGCTGGCCGGCCTGCTGATCGACAGCCTGGGCTGGCGCTCGGTCTTCTTGTCGAGCGCCGCCGTCGGGGCGCTGGCGCTGGCCGTCGCCCTGCCCCGGATGCAGGAATCGCGGGACCCGCAAGCGGGTCCGCTGGACTGGGCGGGCAGCCTGGCCTTCACCTGCGCGCTGGCGCTCTTGACCTGGGGCATCCTGGAAATGCCTGCCGCGCGCGGCGCGTCCGCGCTTGCCTGGAGGCTGCTGGCCGCTGCGGCGCTGTGCCTGCTGGCCTTCGTCGCGATCGAGCGCCGCGTGCGCCGGCCGATGCTGGACCTGACGCTGCTGCGCTATCCGCGCTTTGTCGGCGTGCAGATGCTGCCCGTAGCCACCTGCTATTGCTATGTGGTGCTGCTGGTGTTGCTGCCGATCCGCTTCATCGGCATCGAGGGGCGCAGCGAAGCCAGCGCAGGATTGGCGATGGCGGCCCTGTCCGCGCCGCTGCTCTTCATGCCGGCGGTCGCCGTCTGGACCATGCGCTGGATGAGCGCGGGCCGCAGTTGCGCGCTGGGCCTGCTGGCCGCAGCCCTGGGCCTGTACTGGCTCAGCCGCATCGGGGTGGAACACGCGCCCCAGGCCGCACTCTGGCCCATGCTGCTGATCGGCGCAGGCACCGGCCTGCCCTGGGGCCTGATGGACGGCCTGTCCATGAGCGTCGCGCCGCCCGAGCGCGCCGGCATGGCCGCCGGCATCTTCAGCACCACCCGCGTAGCCGGTGAAGGCATCGCGCTGGCCAGCGTCAACGCCTTGCTGACCTTCTTGATCGCCCACCGGCTCGGCGCGGATCCAGGCGCCGCCGCGCAATACCTCGCAGCCGGCGACATGGCGCAAGCCCTGGTCCATCAGCCCGGCGCGGCCCCGGCCCTGTTGCGCCAGGCTTATGACGACGCCTTCCGCCAACTGCTGCACGCGCTGATCGCTATCACCCTGGCCTGCGCTGCGGTGGTGGCGCTGTTCCTGGATGCGCCACGCAGCCAGACCTTGCAGGCACGCATGCCATAATTCCTGGCGTATTTTCAGGAAGTCTCATGCCACACGCTTTTCCTCCCCTGAACGCCGAGCGCCTCTGGGCCCGCGTCGAAACCCTTTCCCGTTTCACCCTGCCCGACGTCCCCTGGACGCGCCGCGCGTTCTCGCCGCTGTTCGACGAAGCGCGCGCCTGGCTGCGCAGCGAATTCGAGGCCGCGGGCCTGGCGACGCGCCTGGAC
>NZ_JBXAIJ010000009.1:0-21805 GCF_058796095.1 Achromobacter sp. GW823-FHT04E03
GCTTACGGTGTATTACCCACTGCAGTAAGACTTCATCGGCTGGATCCAACTCTCCAGCAGTAATTAGGCGATGGCGGATGCCTCAAACCCGCTGAAACGAAAACGCCAGGCATCAATAGCCTGGCGCTCAAGCGTGCCGCCTACGTCTGGCGGCGACTCCGAAATCGCTACCGTCGATTCAAACCGGCCACCCATCCTGCCGATACGCCGAATCCCAGAACATCCATTCCAGCTGCGCGGCACGCGTATACGCCGCGTGCATCTGCTCCAACGTTTCGGCGGACGCCTTTTCGGCGACGCGGTCTACCGTGGTGATGACCCGGCGCACCAGGGCGTGGAAGTCCTCGCAGGCATAGGCCTCGATCCAGGCCGAGTAAGGATTGGGTTGGGCGGCCCGCGCATGGATCTCGCGGCCGATTTCGGCGTAGATCCAGAAGCACGGCAGCAGGGCCGCCAGCGCTACCGGGTACGGCGCGCTCCAGGCGGTGGCGATCAGGTAGCTGGTGTAGTGGTGGCAGGCAGGCGTGAGCGGCGTGGCTTCGAAGGTGGCGTCATCAATGCCGAACTGCTTCAGGAAGCCCGCGTGCAGGGTGCGTTCGGCCACCACCGCGCCTTTGGCGGCGTCAGCAAATTGCACCACGCCGTCGGCGTCGTCGGCCTTGGCCGAAGCGATGGCCAGCGCGCGTCCGAAGGCCACCAGGTAGTGGGCGTCCTGGATCATGTAGTGCTTGAATGCGTTCTCGTCGAGCTGGCCGCTGGCCAGTTCGCGGTTGAACGGCATGTCGCGCGTGGTTTCGTAGAGTGCGGCGTTGCGCGCCCAGGCGTCGGAGCTGAAAGACATGGGATTCCTCAAGACAGACTGTCGGCGCGCGGTTGCGCGCCGGTCGATAAAAGCGGGCTAGGGTATCAAAGCATGCGGGGCGTCAGGCCTTGCGCTTGCGGTGATGCCGGACATAGTCCTGCAGGACCTCGCGCAGCACGATGGCCTGGTTGTGTTCGGTGTTGCGGGCGCCGTAGAGCAGGGTCAGCGGACGGTCGCCCGCCGCGTCCAGCAGGGCGGCCATGCGCGCCTGCTGTTCAGGTTCGGCCAGTTCGGCCTGGTAGCGTTGGCGGAATTCTTCCCAGCGTTCTTCGATGTGGCTGAACCATTTGCACAGCTCCTGGGTGGGCGCGATGTCGCGGGCCCATTCGTCCAGGTGCAGGTCCGCCTTGCGCAGTCCGCGCGGCCACATGCGGTCCACCAGCGCCCGGTAGCTGCCTTCCGGACCCAAGCCCTCGTAGACGCGTTGCACGGCGATGGCGGATGGTTTCATGGCGGCTCCAGGGAAGGGTGGCGGACCTCGCTACTTTAGCGCCCGCCGTCCCTATTCAACCGGCGCTCAAGGATTTTCCGCGGCGCCGGCGCGCGTGCCGCAGGCGCGCAGCACCAGGAAGCCGACCACGGCGGACGCCAGCGAGCCCGTCAGCACGCCGATCTTGGTGGCGTCGATGGCGGCCGGATCGCTGAATGCCAGGGCGCCGATGAACAGGCTCATGGTGAAGCCGATGCCGCAAAGCAGCGACACGCCGTACAGCTGCGCGTAGCTGGCGTGGCGCGGCAGGGTGGCAATGCCGCTCTTGATGGCCAACCAGGCAAAGCCGAACACGCCCAGCTGCTTACCCAGGAACAGGCCCAGCGCCACGCCCAGGGGCACGGGCGCCGCCAGGCTGCCCAGGCCCATGCCGGCGAAAGACACGCCGGCATTGGCGAAGCCGAAGATGGGCACGATCAGTAGGGCGACAGGCTTGTGCAGCGCATGTTCCAGCGCATGCAGGGGCGAGTGCGCGCCGGGATGGCCCTGGTTTTGCGGGCGCAGCGGAATGGTCAGCGCCAGCGCCACGCCGGCCAGCGTGGCATGCACGCCGGACTTCAGGACGAAGTACCAGAGCACGGCGCCGATCAGCAGGTAGGGCGTCAGGCGCAGCACGCCAGCGCGGTTCAGGCAGAACAGGCAGACCAGCAGGGCGCCCGCCATGCTCAGCGCGAACACGTTGAGTTCGGCGGTATAGAACAAGGCGATGATGACGATGGCGCCCAGGTCGTCCAGGATGGCCAGCGCCGTCAGGAAGATCTTCAACGAGGTCGGCACGCGGCTGCCCAGCAGCGCCAGGATGCCCAGCGCAAAGGCGATGTCGGTCGCGGCCGGAATGGCCCACCCGCGCAGAGTGTCGGGGCTGCCAAAGTTGATCAGCACATAGATCAGGGCGGGCAAGGCCATGCCGCCCAGGGCGGCTATGCCGGGCAGCACGATGCGGGCGGCGCCGCGCAGTTGGCCGTCCAGGACTTCACGCTTGATCTCAAGCCCGACCAGCAGGAAGAACACCGCCATCAGGCCGTCGTTGATCCAGTGCAGTACGGTTTCCTTGAGCACGACAGGCCCCGCCTGGAAGCCGAGCTTGGTCTCCAGCACGCTGAAATAGACGGGTGCGGCCGGGCTGTTGGCGACCACCAGCGCGACCAGCGCGGCCAGCATCAGGACATAGCCGCCCAGCGCCTCGGAACGGAGGAACGATTGCAGGAACGAGACCGGCTTTTGGGGAGGGACGGCCTGGAAACTCATGCAGTACCGCCCTTGCTTACGTTTTGATAAGATGCGCGTTTCATTCCTGAATTTTACCTGAATTCATCTTTCGGGATTCCTTTACGTCGTCGAACATCTTTCAATTATTCGAAAAAACAGCTTATCAGCGTCGAATTGTTGGCGTTGCTTGTCCGGCGACCAAACCCTTTCCCTCGAATCCCGACCAGTCCGTGGCCAGCAACGCCGCCTGGCGACTCTTGCTAGCCAAATGCCATTACGCCCTCTTACGGTATTGACCTACACGCCCGCCAAGCCCGGCGCCGCGAGCCGCCTGGTGGATGTTGGCGAAGCGCTCACGGCGCCTGCGGCCCAGAGTCCCCATGGCGTCTATCAGACCCGGCAACTGATCCCCAGCACACGCCTGTTGGGCTGGGCGCGGGCCGGTGCGCGCTTTGATCTGTCCCGCACCGGTTCCGTGCGCGTCTGGTCCGATGGCCGGCTGCACGCCGCCGAATGCCCGCGCGACTGCGCCAGCGCGGGCGCGGCGGCCCTGGAGCAGGAAGACATCGCTTACCTGGAAGCCTACCTGCTATCGCAGGGCCGTTGCTGGAGCGACGCGGACGCCTCGCAAGGCGGCCAGTCCTGATCATGCCGAATTCCATCGAATCCCTCCAGGGCCGGCCGGGCCCCGAAGCGCGCCTGCGCATCCTGCACACGGAAGCGGCCACCTCGTTCGGCGGCCAGGAGTTCTGCATCTACAAGGAAATGATAGCCATGCGCGATCGCGGCCACCATCTGGAAGCGGTCTGCCAGCCGGAGGCGGAACTCGGCACGCGCTTGCGCGAGGCCGGCTTCACCGTGCACCTCATTCCCATGGATGGCCCGCTCAACTTCGTGCGCGGCGTCGCGTTCGTGCGCCGGCTGCTGCGCCGCGGGCGCTTTGACGTAGTCAATACGCATAGCCGCCGCGATACGGTCCTGGGTGCGTTTGCGGCGCGCCTGGCGGGCACGCCTCTCATCGTGCGCACGCGCCATCTGGCCAAGCCCATCAATTCCCTCTACGCCTATACGTGGCTGGCGCATCGCGTCATCGCCGTCAGCCGCTACGTGCGTGGCCAGTTGCTGGACGGCGGCGCGCGGCCGGAGGCCATCGCCACCATCCATTCACCCGTGGTGCTGCCTCAGGTGCATGGCGGCGTCTGCGTCAGGCGCGAGCTTGGCCTGCCGGAGGATGCGCTGGTGGTCGGCTGCGTGGCCGTCATGAGGGCGGACAAAGGGCATTGCGACCTGATCGACGCTTTTCGCCGTATCGCCGCCACGTTTCCGCAGGCGCATCTGGTGCTGGTGGGCGAGGGCCAGCCCATGGCGGGGCAGTTGCAGGCGCAGGTGGAGGCATTGGGCCTGGCGCACCGCGTGCATTTCACCGGCCGGCGCGACGACATCGGCAATGTCCTGACAGCCTTCGACGTGTTTGCGCTGCCGACGCTGCGCGAGGCGCTGGGCACTGTCTTCATCGAGGCCGCGGCCATGGGGGTGCCGGTCATCGGCACCGACGTGGGCGGCGTGCCGGAAACCATGCAGGCGGGCGTGACCGGCCTGTTGGTGCCGCCCGGCGATCCTGCGGCGCTGGCGGGAGCGCTGGAAAGCCTGCTGGCCGATCCGGCGCTGCGCCGCCGCATGGGCGATGCGGGCCGCGAGCTGATCCGCGGGCAAGGCCTGTTTTCCGCCGAGCGCACAGCCGGCCTGGTTGAACAGGCTTACGCCGGCTGGCTGGCGGAACTGCGGGGGCCTGCGCGCGCTGCCTGAGGCGGGCGGCGGTTCAGTGCCAGAGCAGGGCGTTCATGGCCTCGACCAGCCGGTCGCGGTAACGCGGCAGCAGCGCCTGCACGCGCGCCTGACGTTCCTTCCATTCGGCGGATTCCGCGCCGGCGGCGATGCGCGGCGGCGCCCAGATCGGGTCGGGGAAATGGCGGTCGCCGCGCCAGCGCGGGATCACGTGCCAGTGCAGGTGCGGCACCATGTTGCCCAGCGAGGCCAGGTTGATCTTGTCCGGTCCCAGGACCGATTGCTGCGCTTCTTCGACCACGTACACGGCGCGCATCAGCAGGTCGCGGCCGTGCGTGGACAGGCTGGTCATCTCGGCCAGATGGCCGTTCCAGATTACCCGCGTGAAGCCCGGATAGTCGGCGTCGTCGACCTCGACGATGCGCAGATGCGGGCCGCGCCACAGCAGCGTGCCGCCGTCTTCCTGGCACAGCGGACAGTTGGGGTCGCGTGCGCTCACGGCATCACCTTGCGGTACTGGATGAAGCCCGAGCGGTCGGCGATGCGGTCGTAGAGCTGGATGGCGGTGGCGTTGGTTTCATGCGTCAGCCAGTACACGCGCGCGCAATTGGCGGCGGCGGCTTGCGCGTACACGTGTTCGATCAGCTTGCGGCCGGCGCCGGTGCCGCGCACGTCCGGATCCACGTACAGGTCTTGCAGATAGCAGTAGTCGCCCGCGGTCCAGGTGGAGCGGTGGAAGATCCAGTGCACCATGCCGACGGCCCGGCCGCTTTCGTACGCCAGCGCCGCGTGCATGGGTTCGGCGGGGTCCAGGAAGCGCGCCCAGGTGTTGCGCGTGACGGCGTCGTCGATGTTGACGCGATAGAACTCCTGGTAGCCCTTCCATAGCGGCAGCCAGGCTTCGAAGTCGGCGGCGACGATGGGACGGATTTCTGCGGTACTCATGGCTTGCGGCCTCCAGGCGGGATTCAGAGTTGGTCTTCCATGGCTTCGACGATGTGTCGCAGCACTTGCAATCGAGCGTAGCGCTTGTCGTTGGCCGACACCAGATGCCACGGCGCGTTGGGGAGGTCGGTGCGCGCCAGCATCTCGTTGGCGGCATCCGCGTAGTCCTTCCATTTGTCGCGGTTGCGCCAGTCGTCGGCCGTGATCTTGAAGTTCTTGAAGGGCGAGTTCTCGCGTTCCTTGAAGCGTTCCAGCTGCACTTCGGGCGTCACCGCCAGCCAGAACTTCAGCACCAGCGCGCCGCTGGCGGCCAACTGCCCCTCGAAGTCGTTGATCTCGGCGTAGGCGCGGCGCCAATTGGCGGGCGCGGTCAGCTTTTCGACGCGCTCGACCAGCACGCGGCCGTACCAGGAGCGGTCGAAGATGGCGATGCGGCCATGGCGCGGCACGTGGCGCCAGAAGCGCCACAGATAGGGCCGGGCCAGCTCTTCGCTGGTGGGGGCGGATATGGGCGTGATGTCGAACTGGCGCGCATCCAGCGCATGCGTGACGCGCCGGATCGCGCCGCCCTTGCCGGCCGCGTCCTGGCCTTCGAACACCAGCACCAGCGAACGCTCCTGGAATTTCTTTGAACGCGCGGCGCGCGCCAGCCGGCCTTGCAGCAGGCCCAGTTCGGATTCGTAGTCGTCCTTGTCGGTCTTGGCGTCGTAGTCCAGTTCGCCCAGGCGGTCGACGACGCGCGTGGTCCTGGCATGCGCCACGAAGGCGGCCGGAATGCGCGGCACGCCGCGCTGGCGCATGGCGGCCAACACGGCTTCGGCGGTGCGCGCGGCGCGCATGTCTTCGTCCGCGCTGGGGATCACGACCCAGGGGGCGTGGCCGCAGTCCGTGCGGTTCAGCACCAACTGGCCGGCGTTGCGGATGCGGTCGTACTTTTTGTAGACCTTCAGGTCTATCGGGCTGACCTGCCAGGAGGTTTCCGGGCTGGCCAGCAGGCGCTGGGCCCGCTCTTTCTGCGCCTTGGCCGACAAATGGAACCAGAGCTTGACGATCTGCACTCCCTCGGCGGCGAGCATGGCCTCGAAGTGGCGGATCGCGGCGGCCTGCGCCTCGATGCTGTTCTGGTCGGGCTTCTTGCGCGTGGCCTCATACAGCAGCGATGCGTACCAGGAGCCGAACACGATGCCGGTGCTGCCCTTGGGCGGCAGGTCGTTCCAGTAGCGCCAGAACGGCGGACGCTCCAGCGCGGCGCCTTCGCGCGGGCCGTAGGCCAGCGTCTTGATGTGGCGCGGATCCATCCATTCGTTCAGCAGGTTGACGGTGGCGCCCTTGCCGGCGCCGTCTATGCCCGCGATGACCACCAGCAGCGTCTTGTCCGCTTTCTGCAGGCGCTGGTACTGCGCGTTCAGCAACGCGACGCGCAGCTTCGCCTCCAATGGTTTGAACTCTTCCTTGGACAGGCTGGGGTCGGCTTCGGCTTCTGCAAACATGGGGGATCCGTCTGATCGGCATTTCTGCGGTCAGATGATCTTGCGGGATAACCCCCAGGCGTGCAAGCCCGGCACGCGGCTCGGTCAGAGCGCGTCGACGGGGATCTTCAGGTAGCGCACCCCGTTGTCCTCGGGCGGCGGGAAATGGCCGGCGCGGATGTTCACCTGGATGGCGGGCAGGATCAGGGTGGGCATGGAGAGCGTGGCGTCACGCCGCGTGCGCATGGCGACGAAGTCCTCTTCGGCGACGCCGTCGCGCACGTGGATATTGGCGCGGCGCTGTTCGGCCACCGTGGTCTGCCAGGAGGCTTCGCGCCCGGCGGGCGGGTAGTCGTGGCACATGTACAGCCGAGTCTCGGCGGGCAGGCCCAGCAGGCGCTGGATGGAACGGTACAGCTGATGGGCGTCGCCGCCCGGGAAGTCACAGCGCGCTGTGCCCACGTCCGGCATGAACAGCGTGTCGCCGACGAAGGCCGCGTCGCCGATCAGGTAGGCCATGTCAGCCGGCGTGTGGCCAGGCACGTGGATGGCCTGCGCCGTCAGCGCGCCGATGCGGAAGGTTTCGCCGTCCTTGAACAGATGGCCGAATTGCGAGCCGTCCAGCTGGAACTCCGGCTCCAGGTTGAAGATCTTTTTGAACACGCCCTGCACGGTCTGGATGCTTTGGCCGATGGCAATGACGCCGCCAAGCTGTCGCTGCAAGTAGGGCGCGGCCGACAGATGGTCGGCATGGGCATGGGTTTCCAGCAGCCATTCGGTCTTCAGGCCATGCTGGCGCACGTAATCCGCCACCCGGTCGGCGCTGGCGGTGCTGCTGCGGCCGGACTTGGGGTCGTAGTCCAGCACCGAGTCGATGATGGCGCAGGCGCCGCCCGGCGCGGGCTCATGCACGACGTAGGTGACGGTGGCGGTGACGGGATCGAAAAAGGCCTGGATCTGGGGAGACATGGACGCTCGCATCGCAGCGAGTCGCTGCACGATGAAACACTATATATATTTCAATAATATTGTTGGATATTATATTGGTCAATATAATGATCAAACTCCATCTAGCCGATTGATACGCATCAAATGAATGACGCCCTGACCGAGTGCGAGGTCGCCGCCTTGCGCGAATCCGCCTCCCAGGCCTGCGCGCTCCTCAAGGCGCTGGCCAACGAAGACCGCCTGCTGCTGCTGTGCCAGCTGGTCCAGAACGAACGCAATGTGAGCGAACTCGAATCGCTCACCGGCATCCGCCAGCCCACCTTGTCCCAGCAACTGGGCGTGCTGCGCGACGAAGGCCTGGTCGCGACCCGGCGCGAGGGCAAGTACGTCTACTACCAGATGGCCAGTTTCGAGGTCAGCCAGGTGATGAAGACGCTTTCCAGTTTGTACTGCGGCCGGACCATGGAGTCACTGGAGTCGCTCAAATGAACATGGACTGGTCCGCCTTCACGCCTTGGTCCGCTGGCGCGGGCGGCCTGCTCATCGGCGCCGCAGCCGTGCTGCTGATGGCCGGGGCGGGGCGGATCGCGGGCATCAGCGGCATCCTGGGCGGCCTGCTGCCGCCCGAGCGCGGCGGCATGTGGCGGCTGGCCTTTCTGTTGGGCGTGTTCGCTGCGCCCTGGCTGTACCGCCTGGGCAGCGCCTTGCCGCCCATCGTGGTCGAAGCCGGCACGACGCGCCTGATCGTGGCGGGTCTGCTGGTGGGGATCGGCACCCGCTATGCCTCGGGCTGCACCAGCGGCCACGGCGTCTGCGGCGTGTCGCGCGGATCGCGCCGGTCGCTCACCGCCACCGCCTTGTTCATGGCCGCGGGTTTTGCCGTGGTCTACGTCACCCGCCATCTGGGGGGACTTTGACATGGTGGCATTGATCGCATTCGGGTCGGGCCTGGTGTTCGGGCTGGGCCTCATCATTTCCGGCATGGCCAATCCGGCCAAGGTGCTGGGTTTTCTGGACCTGGCCGGCGCCTGGGATCCGTCACTGGCCTTCGTGATGGGTGGCGCCGTGCTGGTCACGGCGGCGGGCTTCGCGCTCTTGCGGCGGCGTCGTGCCAGCTTGTCGGGCGAGCCGCTGCGCTGGCCCACGGCTACGCGCGTGGACGTGCGACTGGCCGTGGGCAGCCTGGCGTTCGGCGCGGGCTGGGGCCTGGCGGGCTTCTGCCCAGGGCCCGCGCTGGTGGCCGCATCCGCCGGCGTGTCCGAAGCGCTGATCTTCGTGGCCGCCATGGTTGCCGGCATGGCGATATTTTCAGTCCTGGAAAAATTCAAAAGCCGGTAAACCGGCGAGGAGACAAGCATGCCGACAGCAGAGGCGCAGCGCGATTTCGATGTGGTGGTGGTGGGCGGCGGATCGGCGGGCATAGGCGTCACCGCCAGTCTGCTGCGTCGCCGCCCGGACCTGCGCATCGGCGTCATCGAACCCAGCGACAAGCACTACTACCAGCCGGCCTGGACGCTGGTGGGCGGCGGCGCTTTCGACATCGCCAAGACCGTGCGCCCGACCCGCGACGTCATGCCCAGGCGCGCCACCTGGCTGCAGGCGGCAGCGGCGGGCTTCGAACCCGAGGCCAACCGCGTGCTGCTGTCCGACGGCCGGGCGGTGAGCTACCAGCAACTGATCGTCTGCCCCGGCCTGCGCCTGGCGTGGGACAAGGTCGAGGGCCTGGCCGACACGCTGGGCAAGAACGGCGTCAGCTCCAACTACCGCTATGACCTGGCGCCCTATACCTGGGAACTGGTGCGCGGGTTGAAGGGCGGGCGGGCGCTGTTCACGCAGCCGGCCATGCCCATCAAATGCGCCGGCGCGCCGCAAAAGGCCATGTACCTGGCCTGCGACCACTGGAAGCGCACCGGCGTGCTGGACCGCATCGACGTGGAGTTCGACCTGGCGGGCGCGGCGCTGTTCGGCGTGCCGACGTTCGTTCCGCCGCTGATGCGCTATGTCGAAAGCTACGGCATCGCCCTGGCCTTCAACTCGGCGCTGGTGGCGGTGGACGGCGCGGCGCGCAAGGCCTGGTTCGATCTCAAGAACGCCGACGGCGCGGTGACGCGCGTGGAGAAATCCTTCGACATGCTGCACGCGGTGCCGCCGCAGGTGCCGCATGACTTCCTGAAGAACAGCCCGCTGGCGGACGCCGCCGGCTGGTGCGAAGTGGACCCGTCCACGCTGTTGCACGTGCGCCATGGCAACGTGTTCGGGCTGGGCGACGGCATCTGCACCAGCAACGCCAAGACCGCCGCGGCTGCGCGCAAACAGATCGTCACGGTGGCGGAAAATCTGCTGGCGCTGCGCGAAGGCCATGCCATGCCCGTCAAGTACGACGGCTATGGCTCCTGCCCGCTGACGGTGGAGCGCGGACGCATCGTGCTGGCCGAGTTCGGCTACGGCGGCAAGCTGCTGCCCACGTTCCCGCTGGACCCTACCGTGCCGCGCAAGAGCGCCTGGTTCCTCAAGGCGACGCTGCTGCCCTGGATCTACTGGAACGGCATGCTCAAGGGCCGCGAATGGCTGGCCCGCCCGTTGGGCAACTGAGCGTCTCATGATCGATACGGTATTGGCCGTCAGTGCGGCGCTGGGGGCGTGCGTCGGCCTGATACTCGGGCTGACCGGCGCGGGCGGGGCCATCATGGCGGTGCCTCTGCTGGTCTTCGGCCTACACTTGCAGGTGTCGCAGGCTGCGCCCATCGCCTTGCTGGCGGTCGGGTTGTCGGCCGCGTTGGGCGCGGTGCTGGGCTTGCGCAAAGGGCAGGTGCGCTATCGCGCAGCGGGCTTCATGGCGGCCACCGGCATCCTGGTGTCGCCGTTGGGCTTGTGGGCGGCGCGGCGTCTGCCCAATGCGCCGTTGGCCATCATCTTTGCCGGCGTGCTGGGCATGGTGGCCTGGCGCATGTGGAACCAGGGCAACAAGCCCGCGGCGGCGCAGGCCGCGCCGCGCACGCCGCCCTGCCAGCTCAATGCCAGCACTGGCCGGCTGCGCTGGACCGCGCCCTGCGCGCGCGCCTTGACGGGGGCGGGGTTGATCGCCGGTTTCCTCTCCGGCCTCCTGGGCGTGGGGGGCGGCTTCGTCATCGTGCCCGCGCTGCGGCGCGCCACGGACCTCAGCATGCAGGCCATCGTCGGCACCTCGCTGGCAGTGATCGCGTTGGTGTCGGCCAGCGGCGTCGTGGCCGCGGCGGCGGGCGGGCATCTGGACTGGCGCATCGCCGCGCCTTTTACCGCGGCGGCGGTGTTGGGCATGCTGGGAGGGCGCAAGGTGGCCGACCGGTTTCCCCCGCGCCGTCTGCAGCAGAGTTTCGCGCTGTTCGCGGGCCTGGTGGCCGTGGCGATGCTGATGAAGGGTGTGCTGGCGCTGCTCGCGGCCGCATGAGGCCGTGAGCAGCGCGGTTTACTCGTAGGTGCGGATATCGTCGATGACCTTGCCGTCGTTCGGCAGGCCATCCGCATCCACCCACTCCACGTCGCTGCGCAGCTTGGTCACGTCGCGCACCGATTCGGCGATGCGCTTGCCGAGCTCTTCGCTGCGCACCCGCGATTCCACTTTGAGCACCATGCGGTCGGAACCCGTGCTGCCGCTGATCACCAGCCGCGCGCGCAGGATCTCGGGATGGCGGCGCGCCACGTCGGCTACCTGCGACGGATGCACGAACATGCCGCGCACCTTGGTGGTCTGGTCCGCGCGTCCCATCCAGCCTTTGATGCGGGTGTTGGTGCGTCCGCAGGGCGAGATGCCGGGCATGACGGCGGACAGGTCGCCGGTGCCGAAGCGCACCAGCGGATAGTCCGGGTTCAAGGTGGTGACCACGACCTCGCCGACTTCGCCGTCGGGCACGGGTTCGCCGGTGCCGGGGCGCACGATCTCGACGATGATGTCCTCGCCCAGCACCAGGCCTTCACGCGCCGGCGTTTCAAACGCGACCATACCCAGGTCGGCGCTGCCGTAGGCCTGGTAGCCGTCGATGCCGCGCGCGGCCAGCCAGTCGCGCAGGGATGGGGGGAATGCTTCGCCGGACACCAGCGCGCGGCGCAGCGAATCCAGCTTCACACCCAGTTCGTCGGCCTTTTCAAGAATGATCTTGAGGAAGCTGGGCGTGCCGGTATAGCCGGTGGGCGCCAGATCCTGGATCGCGCGCACCTGCTGTTCCGTCTGGCCGGTGCCGCCGGGAAACACGGTGCAGCCCACGGCATGCGCCGCGGTTTCCATCATGGAGCCCGCGGGTGTGAAGTGATAGGAAAAGCAGTTGTAGGCCAGCTCGCCGGCGCGAAATCCGGCCGCGTGCAGGGCGCGGGCAAAGCGCCAATAATCGCTGCGCGCGCTCTCCGGCTCATAGATGGGGCCGGGAGACGCGAACACCCGCATCGCCTCGCCCCAACCGATGGCGGAGAAGCCGCCGAAGGCTTTCTGCGGTCCGGCAGGCGCGGCCGCGTCGGCGCGGCTGTGCTGCTGGCGTTCCAGCAGTTCGTGCTTGCGCAGCACCGGCAGGGTCGCCAGCGCCGCGCGCGACGTGATGGTGGCGGGGTCGATGCCGCGCAGCTGCTCGGCGATGGCGGGCGCACGCGCAATGGCCCGCGCGATCGCGCCGGGCAGGGCGGCCATCAGCTCGCGCTCGCGTTGCTCGGGCGCTCTGGTTTCGAGAACATCGAAAAACTGGGACATGGGATCACACCCTCTCGTATGCCAGGAATCACGCCAGCCAGCGCTTGCGCCGGCGGTAGAACTTGTTGTCGCGGAAACTCTTGCGTTCGCCGCTGGAGATGCCCAGATAGAACTCTTTCACGTCCTCGTTCTGGGCCAGGTCGGCCGCCGCGCCATCCATCATCACGCGGCCGTTTTCCAGGATGTAGCCGTAGTCGGCGTAGCGCAGTGCAATGTTGGTGTTCTGCTCGGCCAAGAGGAAGCTGACGCGCTCGCGCTGGTTCAGGTCGCGCACGATCTCGAAGATCTCCTCGACGATCTGCGGCGCCAGCCCCATGGAGGGCTCGTCCAGCAAGATCATGTTCGGGTTGGCCATCAGCGCGCGGCCGATGGCAGTCATCTGCTGTTCGCCGCCCGAGGTGTAGCCGGACTGGCTGGCGCGGCGCTGCTTCAGGCGGGGGAAATACTGGTAGACGCGGTCCAGCGCCGCCGCGGTATCGGCGCGGCTCATGCTGCGCGTGTAGGCGCCGGTCAGCAGGTTTTCCTCGATGGTCAGGTGGGCAAAGCAATGCCGGCCTTCCATCACCTGCACCACTCCGCGCTTGACCAATTCCGCCGGCGACAGCTTTTCGATGCGCTGGTTGCGGTACTGGATATGGCCCTTGGTGACGTCGCCGCGCTCGCCCTTGAGCAGGTTCGAAATGGCGCGCAAGGTGGTGGTCTTGCCCGCGCCGTTAGCGCCCAGCAAGGCCACGATCTTGCCTTCCGGCACTTGCAGGGAAACGCCCTTGAGCACCAGGATCACGTGGTTGTAGATCACCTCGATGCCGTTCACGTCGAGCAGCACCTTGGGGGTGTCTGCGGGTACTGCGGAAGTCGTTGCAGCGGTCATGGCTGTTCCTGCGGCTTGGTGGCCGCCGGCCCCTTATGCGGGACCGGCGGCCGGTTCACATCAGTTCTCGCAAGTGCGGGGCGTGATGTTCTTTTCCTTCGCGTACTTGGCGGCGCCTTCCTTCACCATGGGGTCCAGGATGGTCTTGTCCGACTGATACCAGTCGGAGACCACCTTGAACTTCGCGCCGTCCCACTGCACGATGCGGGCCCAGTCGTCGCCCTTGTGGTTGCTGCACGAGGTCTTGACCGGACGCATGATCTGGCCGAAGCCCAGCTTGTCCAGCTTTTCCTGCGTCAGGTTCAGGTTCTCGAAGCCCCAGCGGACCTGCTCTGGCGTCAGCGCCTTGCCCTTGCCGAACTTTTCCTGCGCGGTGCGGATCGCTTCCACCTGCAGCATCGAGATCATCATGCCGCGGGTGTGGGCGATGGTGCCCAGCGTGGTCTTGCCGGTCTTGTCCGAACCCTGGCCCTTGTCGTAGACGAACTTCTTCAGGTCGTCGTAGACCTTGTCGTGCTCGGCGCCGCTGTTGTGGATGGTGATGGCGTTGTAGCCCTTGGCGACATCGCCCAGGTCCTTCACGTCGCCTTCAGAGCCGGCCCACCAGATGGCGTACATCTTGTCGCGCGGATAGCCGCTGGCCTGGGCTTCGCGGATGGCGGTCGGCGTCATGATGCCGGCGCTCCACAGCAGCACGTAGTTGGGGCGCGCCTGGCGGATCTGCAGCCAGGTGGACTTCTGTTCCACGCCGGGGGCGGTCACGGGATAGAGCACCAGCTCGAAGCCTTCCTTGGCCGCGCGCTTCTGCAGCAGGGGGATAGGTTCCTTGCCATACGGCGAGTCGTGGTAGACCAGGGCGATCTTCTTGCCCTTGAGCTTGTCCATGCCGCCTTCTTTCTTGGCGATGTCCTGGATCATCACGTCGGCCGCGGTCCAGTAGGTGCCCAGCAGCGGGAAGTTCCACTCGAACACGCTGCCATCGACCGACTGCGACAGGCCGTAGCCCATCGTTTCGACCGGGACCTTGTCGACCATGGCCTTGTCGCTGACGGCGAAGGTGATGCCGGTGGACTGGGTGTCGAAGCCCGATGCGCCGGTGCCCTTGCCCTTCAGGCGCTCGTAGCATTCCACGCCGCGGTCGGTGGCATAGGCGGTTTCGCATTCCTCGTACGTGATCTTGACGCCGTTGACGCCGCCATCGCGTTCGTTGACCAGCTTCAGATAGTCCAGCTTGCCGTCGGCCCAGGGAATGCCCAGGGGCGCGAAGGACCCGGTGCGATACACCAGCAACGGAACGAACTGCTCTTCCGCCGCCATTGCCGGCGTGGCCACGGCGCCTGCGGCGCCGGCTGCGGCCATCAAAGCTGCCGCCAACTTCAGGTTAAGACGCTTCATCTCCATTTACCTCCTGCGTGGTGTTTGGGTCAGTAAACCCTGGGACACCGGGATTGGCCCGGTCTTGAGCCGGGTATTCAGGATGCCGGTTGCAGCGCTCATGCCGCTACTGCCGACGGTGATCAAAACTTAGGCCACTCCATCCGGGCCGCGGCGGATCCGGCTTTGCCGGTCCCCAGCGGCGCCCCCTTGAGGGGGAAGCGCCGAAGGCGCTTCGGGGGTGGGTCTTATCCTTAATGCGGGAAGGGCCAGATGCGCAACTTCTCCTTGCCGATGCTCCACAGCCTGGCCAGCCCGTGCGGTTCGGCGATCAGGAAGAACACGATCAGCGCGCCGAACACCATGTGTTCGATGTGCGCGGCCGTGTCCACCGACAGCGGGATGCCCAGCGCATGCGGGATGTTGGACAGCGCCACCGGCACCAGCACGATGAAGGCCGCGCCGAAGAAGCTGCCGATGATCGAACCCAGCCCGCCGATGATGACCATGAACAGCAGCTGGAACGAACGCGTCAGGTCGAACGCCAGCGGTTCCCAGGACCCCAGGTGGATGTAGCCCCACAAGGCCCCGGCCACGCCGACGATGAACGAGCTGACCGCGAAGGCCGTGAGCTTGGCGTACATCGGGCGGATGCCGATGACGGAGGCCGCCACGTCCATGTCGCGGATCGCCATCCACTGCCGGCCGATGGCGCCGCGTACCAGGTTCTTGGCAAGCAGGCTGAAGATGACGACCAGGATCAGCACGAACAGGTACTTCTCCAGCGCGCTCTGCACCGGCAGGCCGAAGGCGGTCAGCGGCGGCACCGAGACGTTGCCGGACGACGAGTAGTTGGTGAAGAAGGGGATGCGCAGGAACGCCCAGTCCACGAAGAATTGCGCGGCCAGCGTCGCCACCGCCAGGTACAGGCCGCGGATGCGCAGGCTGGGTATGCCGAAGATCACGCCCACGATGGTGGCGAAGAAGCCGCCCAGCAGGATCTGGATGACCAGCGGCATGCCGGGAAAGCGCACGCCGAAGTTCCAGGCTGCATAGGCGCCCACCGCCATGAAGGCGCCCGTGCCCAGCGAGATCTGGCCGCAATAGCCCACCAGGATGTTCAAGCCCACGGCGGCCAGCGCCAGGATCAGGAACGGGATCAGGATGGCGCGCAGCAGGTAGTCGCTGGCCATGGCCGGGATGGCGATGAACGCCACCGCCAGCAGCAGCCAGATGAAGATGCGGTCCTGGCGGATCGGAAAGATCTGCTGGTCAGCGCGATAGCTGGTCTTGAATTGGCCGTTTTCGCGATAGAACATGTTTTTATCCTAGAGGGCCTGTGGGCTCAGACACGGTCGATGATCTTCTCGCCGAACAGCCCTTGCGGACGGAACAGCAGGAACACCAGCGCCAGCACATAGGCGAACCAGATTTCGATACCGCCGCCTACCAGCGACCCCAGATAGACCTCGGACAGCTTTTCGCCCACGCCGATGATCAGGCCGCCCAGGATGGCGCCCGGCACCGAAGTCAGGCCGCCCAGGATCACCACCGGCAGCGCCCGCAGCGCCGCGGTGGACAGCGTGAACTGCACGCCAAATTTCGAGCCCCAGATGATCCCGGCCACCAGCGCCACCAGCCCCGCCACGCTCCAGACGATCACCCAGATGCGGTTCAGCGGAATGCCGATGGACTGCGCGGCCTGGTGGTCGTCGGCCACCGCGCGCAGGGCGCGGCCGGTCGAGGTGTACTGGAAGAACAGGGCCAGCGCGGCCACCAGCAGGGCGGCGATCACCGCTGCCGTCAGGTCTTCCAGGTTGATCAGCAGCCCTCCCTCGAAGACCGAGTCCAGGATCATCAGGGGATCCTTGGGCATGCCGACGTTGATGGAGTACACCGAGCTGCCGAAGGTGATCTGGCCCAGGCCGTCCAGGAAGTAGCTGATGCCCAGCGTGGCCATCAGCAAGGTGGTGGCCTCCTGGTTGACCAGGTGGCGCAGCACGAAGCGTTCGATGGCGACCGCCAGCAGGAACATCACGATGGCGCTGACGATGAAGGCCAGCACATTGGCCAGGATCATGTTGTCAAAGCCGAACCAGCGCGGCAGCCACTCCGAGAAGCGGGCCATGGACAGCGCGGCGACCAGCACCATTGCGCCCTGCGCGAAGTTGAAGACGCCGGATGCCTTGAAGATCAGCACGAAGCCCAGGCCGATCAGCGCGTACAGCATGCCGCTCATCAGGCCGCCGAGTAAGGTCTCTAGAAAAAATCCCATGTCTGTCCGCCTTAGTGCGATACGCCGAGGTAAGCTCGGATCACGTCTTCGTTGGCACGGACCTCGTCCGGCTTGCCGTCGCCGATCTTCTTGCCATAGTCCAGCACCACGACGCGGTCCGAAATATCCATGACCACGCCCATGTCGTGCTCGATCAGCACGATGGTGGTGCCGAACTCGTCGTTCACATCCAGGATGAAGCGGCTCATGTCCTGCTTCTCTTCGATGTTCATGCCGGCCATGGGTTCGTCCAACAGCAGCAGGCGCGGCTCCATTGCCAACGCGCGGCCCAGGTCCACGCGCTTTTGCAGGCCGTAGGGCAGGCGGCCCACGGGCGTCTTGCGGTAGGCCTGGATTTCCAGGAAGTCGACAATGTTTTCGACGAACTCGCGGTGCTTGATTTCTTCGCGCTCGGCCGGCCCCAGGCGGAAGGCCTGGGCCAGCAGCCCGCACTTCATGCGCAGGTTGCGGCCGGTCATGATGTTGTCCAGCACGCTCATGCCCTTGAACAGGGCCAGGTTCTGGAACGTGCGCGCGATGCCCATTTCAGCGGCGCGGCGCGGATTCATGCGCGAGAAGCGCTCGCCGCGGAATTCGATGCCGCCTTGCTGCGGTGTGTAGACGCCGTTGATGACGTTGAGCATCGAGCTCTTGCCGGCGCCGTTGGGGCCGATGATGGCGCGGATCTCGTGTTCGCGCACGTTGAACGAAATGTCCGTCAGCGCTTTCACGCCGCCGAAGGACAGCGAGATGTTCTGCATGTCCAGCATGACGTCGCCAATACGCTGGTCGCGGTCGTTGTTGCTCATGATCTCTACGCGGCCTTGGCGGTGATGGCGGGGAAGGTCTTGACCGGGCGGATCTTCAGGTCCGCCGAGATCTTGCCGGTGCGTCCGTCTTCGAATTTCACTTCGGTCTCGATGAACTGCGATTGCTTGCCGCCAAAGAGCGCGTCAATCAGCACGCCATACTTCTGCGCGATGAAGGCGCGGCGCACCTTGCGCGTGCGGGTCAGTTCGTCGTCGTCCGGATCCAGTTCCTTGTGCAGGATGAGGAAACGGCTGATCTGCGAGGCCGACAGCTTGGGATCGGTGGCCAGGTCGGCGTTGACCTGCTCCACGCATTCGGCGATCAGCTGGTAGACCTCGTCCTTGGAAGCCAGGTCGGTGTAGCCGGCATAGGGCATGCCGCGGCGCTCGGCCCAGTTGCCCACGGCTTCCAGGTCGATGTTGATGAAGGCGCACACATCGTCGCGGTTGGCGCCGAAGGCGACCGCTTCCTTGATGTGCTGGAAGAACTTGAGCTTGTTCTCGATGTACTTGGGCGCGAACAGGGCGCCATTGGCAAGCTTGCCCACGTCCTTGGCGCGGTCGATGATCTTCAGCTGGCCGTCGGTGTCCAGATAGCCCGCGTCGCCCGTATGGAACCAGCCGTCGGCGCTGCGCGCTTCGGCGGTGGCTTCGGGGTTGCGGTAGTACTCCTTGAAGAGCCCGGGGCTCTTGACCAGGATCTCGCCGTTGTCGGCCACGCGGATCTCCACGCCCTCGACGGGCGGGCCTACCGTGTCGTCGCGCACCTGGCCGTCGGGCTGCACGCAGACGAAGACCGAGGTTTCGGTGGAGCCGTAGAGCTGCTTGAGGTTGATGCCGATGGAGCGGTAGAACACGAACAGGTCGGGGCCGATGGCCTCGCCCGCGGTGTAGGCCACGCGCACGCGGCTCATGCCCAGCGCATTGCGCAGCGGACCGTAGATCATCATGTTGCCCAGCGCGTAGCGCAGGCGGTCCCAGGCGCCGACCTGCTCGCCGTCCAGGATCCTGGCGCCCACGCGGCGGGCGAGCTTCATGCAGGCCGCGAACAGCTTGCGCTTGATCAGCCCCGCGTCTTCCATGCGGATCATCACATGCGTCAGCAGGCCTTCCAGCACGCGCGGCGGCGCGAAGTAATAGGTGGGGCCGATGTCGCGCATGTCGATTGACACGGTGTCGGGCGATTCAGGATGGTTCACGGTAAAGCCCGTGACCAGCAGTTGCGTGTACGAGAACATGTTCTGGCCGATCCAGGCGGGCGGCAGATAGGCCAGCACGTCTTCCTGGTCGGTCAGTTTTTCCATATCGGACACGGCGCGCGCACGGTCGATCAGCGCATGGTGCGTGAGCACCACGCCCTTGGGCTTGCCCGTGGTGCCGGAGGTATAGAACATGGCGGCCGGGTCATGCGGCTGCACGGCGGCGACGGCCTGCTCGAAGAAGCCGGGATGCTGCTTGGCGTATTCGCGGCCCAGCTCTTCCAGCTGTTCATACGAGCGCAGCATCGGGTCGGTGTAATGCCGCAGGCCGCGCGGATCGTCGTACACCACATGCTTGAGCGCGGGGCATTGCTCGTGGACTTCGAGCATCTTGTCGACCTGTTCCTGGTCTTCGACGATGGCCACGCTGATCTCGGCGTCCTGCAGCACGTAGACCATTTCCTGCGCCACGGCATCCTGGTAGAGCGGCACCGGTATCGCGCCCAGCGACTGCGCAGCCATCATGGCCATGTACAGGCGCGGACGGTTTTCACCGATCACGGCCACGTGCATGCCGGGTTTGATGCCCAATGCAGCCAAGCCATGCGCAACGTGCCGGACATGCTCCGCCACGTCGGACCACGTTAGGGTTTGCCAGATCCCCAGATCTTTTTCGCGTATGGCGGGCCGCGACCCGCGAACGCTGGCATGCGTGAACAGCAGCGCCGGAAAGGTATCCAGCGCCGCCGGCATCTGTGCAGATGCGGGCGGTGTATGTGCCACGATGTCTCCTCCGGTTTGGGCGCATCGGGCCGGGAGTCCGCGAGAGCGGTGGCGGCGATGAGGCGCTTGACCAGTTGGTTTTAGATTTACGGCAGGAGTTAAGGTATAAGGTTGGGTTGCTACCAACTGTCACCATCGCGACATTCAAGGAACTTTTAGGGTATTCCCGATGCAGCTATCCGACTCCCTGCAACTCGCCGCCGCCTGGTTTCGCGTGCTCAGCCGCGATCAGCAAGAGCGCGTCGAGAGGGACCTTACCGTGCAGCAGGTGGTTGCCGGGTCGATCATAGAGCGCAAAGGTGAACTCGCCCAGGCTTGGATAGGGGTGCTGGCGGGGCTGGTGAAGGTTTCGGTGGGCAACGCCGAAGGCAAGGTGGCGTCGCTGACCGGCGTGCCTGCCGGCGGCTGGATCGGCGAGGGCTCGCTGCTCAAGCGCGAGATCCGCAAGTACGACATCGTTGCTCTGCGGGATTCGGTGGTCGCGCGCCTGCCGGCCGCTACCTTCGATTGGCTGCTGGATAACAGCATCCCGTTCAACCGCTATCTGCTCCACCAATTGAACGAGCGCGTGGCGCAGTTCATCGGCAAGGCGGAGTACGACCGTTTGCTGGATCCGGATGCGCGCGTGGCCCGCTGCCTGGCCGAACTCTTCAACCCTTTGCTGTATCCCGGCATGGGCATGCGCCTGGCGATTACCCAGGAAGAAGTCGGCTATCTGGCCCGGGTGTCGCGCCAGCGCGCCAACCAGGCGCTGCGCAAGCTGGAAGAGGCGGGCTTGCTGAATGTGGAATACGGCGCGGTCAGGGTGCTGGACCTGGACGGCTTGAAACAATACGGGTCGGACCGCGCCGCGGCCGAGGGCGAGCCGGCCTAGCGCTGGCCGCTCTTGTTCAAAATAGTTGTTGACGATAGATCGTGCGCTATTTAATATTGCGCAATGAAATTCAGATCCAAAGCCAAGGCCGCATTCAACCCGCTGCTGCTGGACAGCCAGCTGTGCTTCGCCCTGTACTCGACCTCGCTGGCGATGAACAAGGTGTACCGCAAGCTGCTGCGCGGTCTGGACCTGACCTATCCGCAGTACCTGGTGATGCTGGTGCTGTGGGAAGGCGACGAGATTACGGTGACGGATATCGGCGAGCGCCTGTTCCTGGATTCGGCCACGCTGACGCCGCTGCTGAAGCGCCTGGAAGCGGCAGGCCTGGTAACGCGCAAGCGCGCCGTGGAAGACGAGCGCCAGGTGATCGTCGGACTGACCCGCCAGGGCCGCGAACTGCGCGCGCAAGCCGAGGCCGTGCCGCACTCGATCGCGGGCGCCGCGCAGTGTTCGCTGGAAGAGGCGCAAGGTATGATGAAAACGCTGCATGCGCTGCGGGAGAAGCTCAGCGCAAGTCTTTGAAGCGGCGGGCCAGGCCCGCTATCGTTAGATCAAATAAATAGTGCGCTATTTAATATTGCACTATTTAAATAGTAAGGGTCGCGGCGGGATGTTCCCGCCAGGCCTGGCAGTCCAACCTCCACTTCCCTACAAGGAAACGCATCATGTCTATCGAAAAAGTGCTGTACCGCGCCCATGCGCACGTCACCGGCGGCCGTGAAGGCACGGGCGCCACGGACGACGGCAACCTGAACGTCAAGCTGACCACGCCGAAGGAACTGGGCGGCGCGGGCGCGGCCGGCACCAATCCGGAACAACTGTTCGCCGTGGGCTACTCGGCCTGCTTCATGGGCGCCATGAAATTCGTCGCCGGCCGCGACAAGATCGCCATGCCGTCGAATGCGACGATCGACGGTGCTGTTGGGATTGGTCCTATTCCTACGGGGTTCGGGATTGAAGTCGAACTGAAGATTTCGTTGCCGGGGATGGAGCGGGCTGAGGCGGAGAAGCTGGTCGCTGCGGCGCATATCGTTTGCCCTTACTCGAATGCTACGCGGGGCAATATTGATGTGACGTTGACGATTGTTTGATCGTTGATGGGTTGTTGATGTTCCGTTGGCGGGCGGCCTTGTTCTTAGGCCGCCCGTCGTCGCGTGCGGCGTGGCGGCTCGCGGGGAGTGTCATAAATTTTGTT
>NZ_JBXAIJ010000010.1:0-7163 GCF_058796095.1 Achromobacter sp. GW823-FHT04E03
CGTGATGTCCGAATCGGCGCCTGCGCCCTTGGCGATGACGGTGAGGTCGTTGCCTGCCGCGATGTTGGAGCCGACGGACGAGGTCGTGTTGCGGTTGGTGATGGTCTGGCTCTTGCTGCTGCCGTAGTCGATGGTCAGCGTCATGCCGCCCGCGCTCTGCGGGTCCGCCATCACTTCGTCGTAGGTGTTGACCGCCGCCACGCCCGTTGTGGCCCGGGCCTTCATGACTTCGCGATCGGCGAGGTCGACGGTGGCGCCCTGGCGCCTAGTTTTTTATTTTTTTAAAGACCAACTTTGTTGAATGCGATTTCGCATTCTTTTATTTGGAAAAGCGACTGATAAGTTGACAAAGGCATCGCCGATTTTTAAAAAAATCAGAGCCCGGACACAGAGACTGACACCTTGGTTCTTTCCAGGACCAAAGAGTCTTATCCGGAGCGCGCATTCATGGAGACTTGCGATACCGGCCGGGCTTCTTGCTTCTATGTTGAAGATTTATTCATGTGCAGCGACTCAGCGCCAAACGAAGAGCAAAGCCTACTTGATCAGGCGAACTATCTGCTGCAATGACGACATTGTCAGAATCGGTGAATCCATCTCCGCTCCAAGCCTCCAGTTTCTCGTGATGACTTGGTATCATTTTCAAAATTCCGAGCTTACCTTCCACGTTGCAGCTCTTCATATCTTTAAATAGCGCCCTCTTGGTCTTATATCCGTATTTGTCCATCAGTCCTGCAACCCAATCTTTATAGCGTTTCATCATGGAATCCAGATCATATAAATCCCTGTCGAATGTAGCCGCCGGATGGATCCAGACATCCGTCCTCGGTTCCGGCAAAACAAAGCGGCTTTTCGACAGGGCATCTAGCACAGCCTCACCAACCTCTTGATCAGCAGCATCAGGAGACATTAGATACAAGGCGCCTTTGTAATCAGCCCGGCTACTTCCATAGCCCGAATAGGTTTGAATGCAAAGAAACTCCTTATTCAGTTTCACACTCGCCCAAGCTCTAGGCACTATTTCCTTTTTCATTCGATCACCTTCACTTTCAGTTGTACGCCTTAACTTTCGGCGTATTTATATGCCCGGCCAATTTCCGCCCAGTGTGCCGTTGTGGTGACCTTGGGAAGGTTCGGAAATTCTGCCGAGCAGTGTCTACCGGAACGGAGCTTGCGAATCGGCTGTCGATGCCACTACACGGGCCTCGTTTGCGTGCCAGTTGTTACTACCCACACCTGCTGACGTCTCTATTCTGAGGCTGTCCACTTCCAGCAAAGCTCAAATCTGTAATCTATGCTAAGCAAGCTCAGACATTGACTGAAGCGTCACCATATGGCAGTTTCAAGCACTACGTGACTCAAAGGGGACGCATCGGTGTCCTTCGGTGCGTTCACGAGAAAACTTCAGTGCCTGAAAAAAAACTCAATTTTCCCTGTCTTTTCTCGCTGGAGAACTGCCATTAGCTCACATTAAATTGGAGCAAACTCGCAGGCCGGCGAGAATTATCAGCTAGCAAACCACATCGACTCTTCAAGCGACATGAATACCGAGCGACTCAACGAGACCAGCAAGTTTCTTAGTTATGTACTCAGACATGAGCCACATGCTATCGACCTGGAGCTAGATAGCGAAGGTTGGGCGGATATTGAATGCTTGATAGCAAGCGCGGCCAAATACGGGCGCTCCTTAGATAGGGCCCTGATTCTTGCAGTCGTCAGCAATAGTGATAAGAAGCGCTTCAGCATTTCGAATGATGGTCTGCGTATTCGCGCGGCGCAGGGTCACTCAACATCGAGCGTACGCATTCAGCATATAGAGAAAGAACCTCCTGAGTTTCTCTATCATGGCACCACCACACGCTTCTTAACGTCAATCCGACAGCAAGGATTAATCGCAGGATCTCGGCACCATGTGCATCTGTCGACAGACAAGCCAACAGCTATCGCGGTTGGGCAGCGCCATGGGCAACCTGTAGTACTGAGAATTTTTGCCCTGCGAATGTATCAACAGGGCTTCAAGTTCTTTCAAGCCGAGAATGGGGTCTGGTTAACGGCCGAGGTACCCAGCAGCTCCATCGTAGAAGAGGATCAAGCAACCAATTCTTCATCCGATAGAGAGACAGCTTCCGCCAACACATGAAACGCGACATTTTCAGACAAAAATTGAATGCTGAAGTGTCTAACTTCTGAAGCCCCGCAAGAAAATACAGCGCGACATGCATCCGTGTTAGAACCAATTAACTCGGAATCCAAAAACTCTGTTAATTCTCCGAGCCCATATTCACTTGGATCGCCATGAAAATCAAAAATCAGATTCCCAGGAAATGGGGTTCGCATAAAAAATCGCACGGTTCTAAATGTGATCTCCCGCCGCATCTTCTTCACAGCATCACGGCCCTCCGCGTTCGGTACGTCCCTATCATATTCGACGGTCAGCACCACATCCAGCCCGAAAGAACGAAATGATACTTTTGACTCACCATAACCTGGCAGCCAATCATATGGATTAAAAATTAGTTTTGGCTTACCAATTTTCATGAACGCACCTACTTTAGTTTTTCCGCACCTGTTGGCGGCAGTTTATTTTTTCTCAATTGATCTGCAGCTAAATCATTGAATGTCTTTCCTCCATAGGCTTCAACGCCCGTTTGATTTCGCCCGAACCATTCGCTACGTGGAATTCCAGCTTGCTCAAGCGCCGTCGAAGTCCGCGTGTTCAAAATAAGACGAGTACCATTCATATCCACATAATCAACAGGAAGCTGATTCGGCCGAACAGTTCCCGCCTTTAGTGCATCAGCCAATTCATCGACCGTTCTAATCGGTTTTCCGGCCAAGTCCGAGTATATCTTCTGCCCATCCAGACTAAACACGCGATCAGCATTAATTCTGTTCTGGGCAAAATTTGCCTCATTCAAAACTCCTTTTTCAGCAGAACCCGCAGTAATGCGGCCCAGTGCGCCACGCGCTCCTGCACCAATCGCCAGATTTTCCCCTCTACTCGCAACCTGCGCCGCCACCTTTTCGGTCAGAGTAGCGCCACTCTTGGCGACTCCTGTCACTCCAGCCACCAGCAAAGCCACGTCAAATATCAGCTTCCCGCCTTCTACACCCGCGTTGAACGAGCCGCCCGCACCCGCGCGCTGGTATTCCGCCTCCATCCGTGTAATGCGTTCGATGTATGACTGCTTGATCGCCGCAGGCACTTTTTCCAGCACATCGCCACTTTCAAACAACGACTTCAGCGCAGCATAGGTTTCCCCCGGACTGGCCGCGACCTGGAGAATGCCAAGCGCTAAGTCAACCGCGCCCGCAGGAACCCCCGCAACCACTCCCGTATAGAAGCTGACGTCCTGTCCCGTATCGATGGCAACCCATTTGGCTTCGGCCGTAACGACGCAAGTCCAGGACTTGCAAGCCTGTATTTCCTCGTTCCGCTGCGCCTTCTGCGCCTCACTGAGGTAGTTGTTCTCTGCCTCGATGTTCGCGCCCGTCAGCACGGTTGCTACCGCGGACGGATCAATCGCCGCGGTAATGCCTGTCACGATGCTGCCAACAAAATCAAGGCGGGACTGCCGTTCCTCGGCCGAGAGTTGCTTGGTCGCATCCTCTCTTGCGCTGTCCAGCAACTTGTTCAACACAACGCTAGACAAGGCGCCTACGCCGCCCGCCGCGCACGAGGCGCTTTGTGCCGCGGCTCCTGCGCAACCCAGAATGGTATGAAGCGCCGCATTAGCCGCCGAGCCATCTCCTCCCAACCCCTTGGTGAGTTCTTTGATCTGTGCGGCGCCCAGGGCCGCTCGAACTCTTGGTCTGCCTCTTGCTGCTGCCGTAGTCGATGCTCAACGTCAGGCCGCCCGCGCTCTGCGGGTCCTTCATCACTTCATCGTAGGAGTTGACCGCCGACAGGCCCGCGGTCGTCAGGGGCCTGGGCGTTCATGACCGCACAGTCGGCGAGGTCGACGGTAGCGCCCTAGCACCTAGTTTTTATTTTTTAAAGACCAGCTTCGTTAAATGCAATTTCGCATTCTTTCATTTGGCAAAGCGACTGGCGCCCTGTTTCCCAAAGGGCATTATCTCTGACGGGAAAGACGGTATTTCTTGGAAGGCGGCGAACAAAAATTGGAGCCAACCTACACTGTCAACGGGAGAATTCTAGGTTGGCATCTTATTTTCAAACCAACAATCTGCGTTTAACTTGCAAAGCAATATCCTCCACAACCCCCTTCGGTCCGGAAATAGTAATCCCGACAAAGGTCTCTGCTTCAATCGATATTGATGCATCACCGAGCGCGACGACTAGACGCTCGATTTCTTGAGACCCACCGACTCCCCAAGATTTATCAATTTCAACCGCACCGCTATTTTCTAGAACGGCACGGAGGGCCTCCCTGAGAGCATTGTCGTACTCATCTCCAAGAACGAGCACCACCACTTTACTTGCCATCTTTAGAACCCCAGATCTTGGGAAATGGACTACCCCCTCTTTCCTCAAGGGCATTTCCACCTCAAGGACGCTCGGAATCTCAACCAACTGGTGCCTACTTTTATTGCCTGAATTATCACCACATGGCACATGGAAAATGTAGCCTGACGGCGCCCGAATTCGGCCACCCACTCAATCGGAGTGTGCCTAGCTTCTTGACGCGAAAGACTCTATCTCTCTTGCGTTACTTCAGATGATTTTGTTATTTGTCGGCAATCCATCGTCCCAATATTTCGGAAAATTCTGAAATCGAGGAAACATCAACGCTCCACTGAGAGATTTTCCTTCCATCTTCATTGATTTCCTCCCTCGCAGAAACATGTAGATTTATGTCGCCCGGAATAAATGGAACAGGCAATTCATTCAAAAATAACGCATGATTTTGAATATAAGCCCGCTCACCCTCGATATAGATCACCCAACAAAATACAAAATTGCATGAACCCGGATCACGCATCGACGTCGCCAAAACCGCATGACTACGATCTCGCAACCCCTGATCCAGTGATTTCTTCCAACTCTTCAGATAATCAATTCGAAACCAGAATCCCACTGGAGCGAAAAAAGTCTCTTTGTACCCATTTATTTCTATCTCTCCACACAACACTGATTCATCAAAACGTTCCAATACATCCTCAAACAAGTTCATGCTAAAGCTCATTCTTTCACCCAATTTAGATTTTTGTCGTACGTTCCTTCTCTCTTACCTTTGCGATCGAACACCTTCCACCCTCCCGAGACATTATGCGCGTCAACATCGGGCGTAATGTAATTTTTCCCATTCCAGAACACCACCTGGCCATGCGAATCGAATGGCGCTTTTTGCGGCGGAATTCGGCGCGTATACCCTAACTCCTCCGCCCTGCGTTGAAGCTCCTTATTCTTGCTGAAGATCGGATCAACAATGATCGGACCCTCGTTTGGGGTGCTTATCGGTTCTCCATCATCAACTTCCGCTACCCCTTTCCCCGGCACGCCAACATCCGCCACATCCCCCGACTTACCAGGCACTTTCGTTTCCGGCAACTCCCCCCCGCTCGGCGGCACCCCTATCGGCGGCACGGGGTCTCCTGATTTCCCTGGAATGCTCTCCGATTCGTCGCCTGAAAGGAGGCGATGAATGACAACGATCGGCAGAGCCTGATCCTCCGACAAACCCGGCGTCTTGCGCATCAGATCTGCCACCGCCGCCGTTATCGCCGTAGCATCGGTAGCTCCGATGACGCTGTCTCGGCATACCGTCGAGGCGAGGCATGCGCGGATGGCGGCCACCCCGCCGCGCTTGAGCAGTGCTGCGATCCCGTTATTCTCGGTTTCCAGCTTCCCGCTGTTGACGACCGCACTCGCGTCCAATCCCAGCCCGGCAGCCAAGCCTGCCAACAGCGAAGACACCAGGTTGTTGCGAGCCTCCTTGTCCTGCGGCGACAGGGTCGAGCCAGGCTTACCGTTGGCGGCATCCAGCAAGGCGTTCACCACCGAAGCGGCGCCGGCGCCCAACGCGGAAGCCCCGCAACCATCGCCACGCGCCGCCCCTCCGGCGCATCCCGCCACCGCGTGCAACGCGGCGCGCGCAGCTTGCGCCTCGACGCCTTCGCCCAGCGCATCCGCATACAGCTTGATCTGCTGCGCGGTCAGACCTTGCAGATAATTGACCGCTGCCGCCTGCACCATTTCACTGGCGCCGCCGGTGACGTTGCCGCTCAATGCACCGATTATTGCGGTCGTTATAAGGCGACCTTGGCTACCAATCTCCCATTTCTTGGCGTCTTCGTATTGCGCTTTCAGCTCATCCCTGCGCGGACCCTCGGGTTCGTTCTCCAACGCCTTTTTAAGCGTCTTCGCCTTCTCAGCCCGATTCTCGAAAAACTGCCCCGCCTGCTTGACCATTTCCTCCGCAATATCGAATCCCCCCTCGATCCGATCCTTATCAAAAATCGGATTAAGCGAATTCAACGTGTCGCTCGTATCGCGGTTCAACAACGCGATGGTCTCAGTCGCCGTCTTGCCGGTCAGCGCCTGCTGCCCCGCGACGTCCCGGATCTCCACCGTGCCGCCACTGATGCCGCTGAGCGTTTTGGAGTCGTTTTCGCCGAAGGCTCCAAGCGCCACCGGCGTCCCCGCCCCGCCGCTACCGCCGCTCAGGGAGATCCGGTCGGCGTTGTAGCGCGCCACGTTCTTCACGTCTTCGGCCACCAGCGTGCCTGTCTTCAGCAGGTTCAGACCATCCGCCACGGCCTGGTCGCTGCTGGAGATGACGCCGCCCGTCAGCGTGGTGTTGCGCTTGACGTCCACCACGAAGCCGCCGTCGCCCGCCATCAGCCCGGACTGCTCCTCCACCGACTTGTAGTCGCTCTTCATCCGGGTCTGCGAGACGTTGCCCGACACCGAGCTCTTGCAATAGCCGTAGCACAGGCTGCCCTGCACCCCGCCGCCCTGCTGCTTGGAGTCGTAGGTGCTGACGTCCTGCAGACTCTCGATGCGCAGGTCCCGTCCGACGTCGGCGATGATCTGATCGGCGCGGCCCGTCGCGCCGATCAGGGAGGTGTCGCCGCCCGATTGCAGTGCGAGGACATTGCCCGCGGTCAGCTCGGTGTTGGTCCAGGTGGTGTCCTTGCCATCGCTGCGGCCGCGCGAGGCGTTGGCCCCGGCAGTCGCCACGAAGCCGACGCCGTTGCTG
>NZ_JBXAIJ010000011.1:0-3272 GCF_058796095.1 Achromobacter sp. GW823-FHT04E03
TGCGGAATAAAAGCTTGACGATGACCTACTTTCACAGACGTCCGTCCACTATCATCGGCGCAAAGTCGTTTCACTGTCCTGTTCGGGATGGGAAGGAGTGGGACCAACTCGCTATGGTCGTCAAGCGTAACTGGTTGAGCGGCTGCGGTTAGGCAACTGCTCCAATCTTGGAAGAAACACAACGCGTGGCGATCAGAGTCAGACTCGATGATCACGCACGGTGGGGTGTAATTGGTGTTGGCTGGCTGCCGACGGTGCAGCCAGATTTTGTATTGAACGACACTTGGAACGCTATATCACCAGGTCATAACCATCAGTGTTATAGGATCAAGCCTCACGGGCAATTAGTATCGGTTAGCTTAACGCATTACTGCGCTTCCACACCCGACCTATCAACGTCCTGGTCTCGAACGACCCTTCAGGGGGATCAAGTCCCCGGGATACCTTATCTTCAGACGAGTTTCCCGCTTAGATGCCTTCAGCGGTTATCTCTTCCGTACTTAGCTACCCGGCAATGCCATTGGCATGACAACCGGTACACCAGAGGTACGTCCACTCCGGTCCTCTCGTACTAGGAGCAGGCTCCGTCAAGTATCCAACGCCCACGGCAGATAGGGACCAAACTGTCTCACGACGTTTTAAACCCAGCTCACGTACCTCTTTAAATGGCGAACAGCCATACCCTTGGGACCGGCTACAGCCCCAGGATGAGATGAGCCGACATCGAGGTGCCAAACACCGCCGTCGATATGAACTCTTGGGCGGTATCAGCCTGTTATCCCCAGAGTACCTTTTATCCGTTGAGCGATGGCCCTTCCATTCAGAACCACCGGATCACTATGTCCTGCTTTCGCACCTGTTCGACTTGTCAGTCTCACAGTCAAGCACGCTTATGCCATTGCACTATCAGCACGATTTCCGACCGTACCTAGCGTACCTTCGAACTCCTCCGTTACACTTTGGGAGGAGACCGCCCCAGTCAAACTGCCCACCATGCACTGTCCCCGATCCGGATAACGGACCAAGGTTAGAACCGCAAACAAACCAGGGTGGTATTTCAAGGATGGCTCCACGTGATCTAGCGACCACGCTTCAAAGCCTCCCACCTATCCTACACAGGCCGGTTCACAGATCAATGCAAAGCTACAGTAAAGGTTCATGGGGTCTTTCCGTCTAGCCGCGGGTAGATTGCATCATCACAAACACTTCAACTTCGCTGAGTCTCAGGAGGAGACAGTGTGGCCATCGTTACGCCATTCGTGCAGGTCGGAACTTACCCGACAAGGAATTTCGCTACCTTAGGACCGTTATAGTTACGGCCGCCGTTTACCGGGGCTTCGATCAAGAGCTTGCACCCCATCACTTAACCTTCCGGCACCGGGCAGGCGTCACACCCTATACGTCGACTTTCGTCTTTGCAGAGTGCTGTGTTTTTAATAAACAGTCGCAGCCACCGATTCTCTGCGACCCCATCATGCTAAGCGCGCAGGCGCTTCACACTACCGGGGTATACCTTCTCCCGAAGTTACGGTATCAATTTGCCGAGTTCCTTCTCCTGAGTTCTCTCAAGCGCCTTGGAATATTCATCCCGTCCACCTGTGTCGGTTTGCGGTACGGTCTCGTACAGCTGAAGCTTAGAGGCTTTTCTTGGAACCACTTCCAATCACTTCGCAAGCAATGCTCGCTCGTGCCACACCCTTGATTTACGCGCCCGGATTTGCCTAAGCGCCATCTTCGATGCAGCAACAGGGACATCCAACACCCTGATGATCTTCCGCGATCCGTCCCCCCATCGCACTGTACGACGGTGCTGGAATATTAACCAGCTTCCCATCAGCTACGCATCTCTGCCTCGCCTTAGGGGCCGACTCACCCTGCGCCGATGAACGTTGCGCAGGAAACCTTGGACTTACGGCGAGGGGGCTTTTCACCCCCTTTATCGCTACTCATGTCAGCATTCGCACTTCTGATACCTCCAGCAGCCTTTACAAGCCACCTTCGCAGGCTTACAGAACGCTCTCCTACCGCGTGCACAAAGTGCACACCCGCAGCTTCGGTTTATCGCTTAGCCCCGTTACATCTTCCGCGCAGGACGACTCGATCAGTGAGCTATTACGCTTTCTTTAAAGGATGGCTGCTTCTAAGCCAACCTCCTGACTGTCTATGCCTTCCCACTTCGTTTCCCACTTAGCGATAATTTGGGACCTTAGCTGGCGGTCTGGGTTGTTTCCCTCTTGAGTCCGGACGTTAGCACCCGGTGCTCTGTCTCCCAAGCTGTACTTGCGGGTATTCGGAGTTTGCCATAGTTTGGTAAGTCGCCATGACCCCCTAGCTATAACAGTGCTCTACCCCCCGCAGTAATACTTGAGGCACTACCTAAATAGTTTTCGGAGAGAACCAGCTATTTCCAGATTTGTTTAGCCTTTCACCCCTATCCACAGCTCATCCCCTAATTTTTCAACATTAGTGGGTTCGGTCCTCCAGCACGTGTTACCGTGCCTTCAACCTGGCCATGGATAGATCATCTGGTTTCGGGTCTACACCCAGCGACTGAATCGCCCTATTCGGACTCGCTTTCGCTACGGCTTCCCTATTCGGTTAACCTTGCCACTGAATGTAAGTCGCTGACCCATTATACAAAAGGTACGCAGTCACCCCACAAGGAGGCTCCTACTGTTTGTATGCATACGGTTTCAGGATCTATTTCACTCCCCTTCCGGGGTTCTTTTCGCCTTTCCCTCACGGTACTGGTTCACTATCGGTCGATCACGAGTATTTAGCCTTGGAGGATGGTCCCCCCATCTTCAAACAGGATTTCACGTGTCCCGCCCTACTTTTCTTACGCTTAGTTCCACACACAAGATTTCGCCTACAGGGCTATCACCTGCTACGGCCGGACTTTCCATTCCGTTCGACTATCTTGCGTGCTAAAACGTAAAGGCTCTTCCGATTTCGCTCGCCACTACTTTCGGAATCTCGGTTGATTTCTTTTCCTCGAGCTACTGAGATGTTTCAGTTCACCCGGTTCGCTTCCACTGGCCTATGTATTCAGCCAGGGATACTCCTTACGGAGTGGGTTTCCCCATTCGGACATCTACGGATCAAAGCTTGTTTGCCAGCTCCCCGTAGCTTTTCGCAGGCTACTACGTCCTTCATCGCCTGTGATCGCCAAGGCATCCACCATATGCACTTAGTCGCTTGATCCTATAACGCTGTAGGCTATAGGACCTGAGTATTAGCGTTTGTGCCGTTCATAAGTTTCAAAGCAGTCT
>NZ_JBXAIJ010000013.1:0-1359 GCF_058796095.1 Achromobacter sp. GW823-FHT04E03
CGGGAGTGTCAGTATTTTTGTGTTTGAGGCAGTAAATGCCTGATCGTTGTTTCGATCAGGCCTATTGATGCTATCTCAGCGATACGGGTCAGTGAAGCGTTCGGCGTAAATGATGGCGAACTGGTTCATGGCAGCCTTCCAGTCATGGGTGGCGCTCCCCCAAGCCCCTGTGATGTTTCTGAGCACCAGCCACAGCAACTTGGTGGCAGCCTCGTCACTCGGGAAGTGCCCCCGAGTTTTCACCGCCCGACGCAGCTGCGCGTTGATACTCTCGATGGCATTGGTGGTGTAAATCACCTTGCGGATCGCCGGCGGGAACGTAAAGAACGGGATCACGCGATCCCAGACACGGCGCCACGCCTCTGCGATCGGCGCGTAGCGCTGGCCCCAAGGGCCTTGTTCGAACGTCGCGAGCGCAGCCAGCGCAGCCTCGACCGTCGCCGCCGTATAGATCGGCTTCAAGGCCGCAGCCACCGTCCGGCGTTCCTTCCAGCTGGCGTAGTCCAGGCTGGAGCGGATCAGGTGCACGATGCACGTCTGCAGCGTCGTGGCCGGGAACACCGCGTTCAGCGACTGCTCCATGCCCTTCAGGCCATCGGTGACGGCGATCAGGATGTCCTGCGTGCCGCGGGTCTTAAGCTCGTTGAACACCTTCATCCAGAACTTGGCGCCCTCAGTCTGCTCGATCCACAGGCCCAGGATGTCGCGCGTGCCGTCGGGCAGCACCGCTAGCGCCAGGTACACCGCCTTGTTGCGCACCACACCGTCTTCGCGGATCTTGACCCGCAGTGCGTCGAAGAACACCACCGGATACATCGTCTCCAACGGGCGGGTCTGCCAGGTCATGACCTCATCCATCACCGCGTCGGTCACCGAGCTGATGAATTCCGGCGAGACTTCTGTCCCGTATTGCTCGGCCAGAAACCCCTGGATCTCGCGTACCGTCATGCCACGGGCATACATCGCGATGATCTTGTCGTCGAACCCGGTAAAGCGCCGCTCATGCTTGGGGATCAGGATCGGTGCGAAGCTGCCGTCGCGGTCGCGCGGGATCTCCACTTGTAGCGGTCCGTCGTCGGTCAGTACCGTCTTGCGACTCCTGCCGTTGCGCTGGTTGGTGGCGTCTTCGGGGCGCTCACCGCCTGCAGGATAGCCCAGATGGTGACCCAGCTCCGCGCCCAGCGCTCGTTCGATCAGCGCCTTCTTGAACGCCATCGACAGGTCCTGTACCGCCTCGGCGGTCATCGGACCCTTAACGAATTGATCCACCAGATCGGCCGGTATCGCCGGCAGTTCCCGTAAGGGTGTCTTTTTCTTGGTAGCCATACGTGCTCCTTGAGCGACATGTTAGGCCCCAAA
>NZ_JBXAIJ010000014.1:0-1007 GCF_058796095.1 Achromobacter sp. GW823-FHT04E03
TCGATCCACTCTTCCGGACAGTGGCTGCGGCCGTTCAGGCAGGGGATGAAGATCATGCCGATGGGGCCGGTGGGCGCCATGTAGACCGCGTCGTGGCCCGCGCCGCTGGGCAGGCGCATGGAGGCGTAGCCGAGCTGGTCGGCGGCGGCCTGCACCGCGTCCATCACCAACGGCGTGCAGTCCGTCGGCCGCGCGCGGCTTAGCTGCGTGAAGCTTGCGGACAGGCGCAGCGCGGTCAGGTCGGTGGCCACGCCGGCCATCAGCGTTTCCGGGAAGGCGTCCAGCACGGCATCGCTGTCGCTGCGCATTTCCAGCGTCAGCTCGACCCGGCCTGGCACCGCGTTGGCGGCGTTCGGCGTCATGGACAACCGGCCCACGGTGGCGACCACGTAATGCGGATTGCCGCTGGCGGCGCTGGCCTGGCGGTGGGCGGCATCGATGATGCGGGCCGCGCCCACCAGGGCGTCGCGGCGGATGTCCATGGGCGTGGTGCCGGCATGATCCGGCTGGCCTTCCACCGTGATCAGCACGCGGCGGATGCCGACGATGTTGGTGACCACGCCGATAGGCAGGCCGCGGCTTTCCAGCACCGGGCCTTGTTCGATATGCAGTTCGACGAACGCCGCGGTGCCGTCAGGGCCGCGCAGCGGCGCGCCCAGCGCCGAGGGGTCGCCGCCGATGCGGGCGATGCCGGCGGCGAGCGTCTCGCCTTCGGGGTTGCGGGCCGCCAGCATGTCGGGCGTCAGCTGGCCACAGAGCGCGCGGCTGCCGACGCAGGAAATGCCATAGTCGCTGGGCTCCTCGGACAGGAAGTCGATGACCTCGAAGGGATGTTCCAGCTGCACGCCTTGCTCGCGCAAGGTGTGGGCCACTTCGATGCCGGCCAGCACGCCGATGATGCCGTCGAAACGGCCCCCGGCCATCACGGTGTCGCAATGCGAGCCGGTGGCGATGGGCTTGCGCGCGGGATCGCGCCCGGCCAGCGTGCCTATCAGGTTGCCGCCGGC
>NZ_JBXAIJ010000015.1:0-473 GCF_058796095.1 Achromobacter sp. GW823-FHT04E03
CGCCGAGAACGCCACGCAGCCGGTCACCGGCGAACTGACCGTCACCGCACCGGAAGGCCTGGCCACCGTCAAGATCGGCAACATCACCCTCTCTGTGGCCGACCTGCAGGCGCTGGGCACCACCCCGGTCGTCGTCAACGGCACCGAAGGCAAGCTCACGCTGACTGGCTACGACTCGGCCACCGGCAAGATTACCTATAGCTACCAGCAGGATGGGACGGCCAAGAACCACACCGCCGGCGACGACTCCGTCACCGACAAGTTCACCGTCACCGTCACCGATGCGGCCAACCAGGTCAAGTCTGACGACCTGGTCGTGCTCATCACCGACACCGCTCCGGAAGCCAAGCCCGACACCGCTTCCGTCACGGAAGACACCGCACTGACCGCCTCCGGCAACGTCATCACCGGCACCGGTGCCGACACCCTCGGCGCGGACGTCACCAATGTCGTGGGCGTGGCCAAGGGCACGA
>NZ_JBXAIJ010000016.1:0-458 GCF_058796095.1 Achromobacter sp. GW823-FHT04E03
TAAATTCTGTACTACTTACTGCATCTTGCCGCCAACTTCGCGCTTCGCCGCTTACGCGACGTCGCTGCATCAGCAGCAGAGAAACGAGATTATGAAGGGGTTTTTAGCGCTTGTCAAATCGTTGTCGCTTTTGTTTGAGTTTTTCAACTCATCTCCAGCATCAAGACCTGACAACTTATACCGCCTGGACCCCTTCAGGTCCGCCAGGACAACGTCCCGGCTTTTCGCTTCCCTTAGCAGCTATCGGAATGTCGGGGTATACCCTGATATTTCGGTAGCAGCCAAGCCGCAAACTATAACATCTTTTTTGCAGTTCATGCAGCTGGCTTCTGCCTAATCTGCATCTTCTACTGCAAAACCGCTGTTTTGCTGGATCTCTCCATCTTTACCGCGGCTGAGAACTCAAGGCTCTCACTTATATATAAAGACAAACCCCCGCAGGGTAACCTGCGGGGGTT
>NZ_JBXAIJ010000017.1:0-353 GCF_058796095.1 Achromobacter sp. GW823-FHT04E03
TGATATAGCTGGGATCAGTTGCAGGCTTGGGTCGAGGGAATCTTCCCTGGGTCTACAGCTTTCCTGACTGCTGATCCGAAAAGGTTTTTGGGTCTGTAGCTCAGTCGGTTAGAGCACCGTCTTGATAAGGCGGGGGTCGTTGGTTCGAATCCAACCAGACCCACCAAGTATTCTGCGCATGCGGGATATGGGGGTGTAGCTCAGCTGGGAGAGCGCCTGCTTTGCAAGCAGGATGTCATCGGTTCGATCCCGTTCACCTCCACCAAGTACCTAATCACCTGGTGATGTAGAGGCTAACTCATAGTGTCGTTGAAACGGCCTTATGAGTTAGGTTTTACCTGACAGCTATATTC
>NZ_JBXAIJ010000018.1:0-227 GCF_058796095.1 Achromobacter sp. GW823-FHT04E03
AGGGTTATTCACCCCAGTCTTGAGAACTTGGAACAAAATTAATGCAATCACAACCCGTACCCATCTTCATCAGCAAGCTGATTACTCGATGAGCACATTTCGTTGTGCTTCTTCCAGATTGTTAAAGAACAAATATAGCTGTTGGGTAAAACCCAACTCATAACACTGCATGCAGCGCTATGAGTTAGCTTCTACGCGGCGCCAATGATATTGACTCCAGCTACAAC
>NZ_JBXAIJ010000019.1:0-215 GCF_058796095.1 Achromobacter sp. GW823-FHT04E03
TCGGGGACGGTCACGCCGGGCACGCCATCGGTGTGGCCGTTGATGGTGACGGTGATGGTGGTGGTGCTGACGTCGCCGTCGGCATCACGGATCGTGTAGGTGAAGGTGTCCTTGAGCTGCTGTCCATCGAGCAGCGCGTTCACGCGCGGGTCGTTGTTGTTCAGCTCGTAGGTGTAGGTGCCGTCGGCCTTGAGGACGATCTTGCCGTACTCGCC
>NZ_JBXAIJ010000020.1:0-205 GCF_058796095.1 Achromobacter sp. GW823-FHT04E03
AACGGAAGCGGTGTCGGGCTTGGCTTCGGGCGCGGTGTCGGTGATGAGCACGACCAGGTCGTCAGACTTGACCTGGTTGGCCGCATCGGTGACGGTGACGGTGAACTTGTCGGTGACGGAGTCGTCGCCGGCGGTGTGGTTCTTCGAGGTACCGTCCTGCTGGTAGCTATAGGTGATCTTGCCGGTGGCCGGGTCGTAGCCAGTC